>JAFKFV010000013.1 GCA_017307955.1 Allobosea sp.
ATCTCGCCCCGCTCCAGCGCTTCGATCTTCGCCACAGCCTTGTCGACGCACACGACACTATGGCCGAAATCCGCAAAACACGCGCCAGATACCAGGCCAACATAGCCCGATCCGATCATCGCTATCTTCACGGCGAATTCTCCTCGACTGAGGCTGCGAAGAATGGGTTCACCCGGCGCTCCAAACTCGATCGCGGCGGACTCTGAACGAAGATGGTGCAATGCACAAGGCGCGGGCGCGACACCTCGGATCGAACCATCATCGACGCCGGATATCACTCGCGGCGTCGATCCTTCGGTCAGTCGCTGCTTGCAACACGACGCCTGCGGTGAACTGGCGCCGTTTCGGAAGCTGGCGGACAAAGGCACGCAACAGCGAAAGCGAACAAGCACATCAGCGTCAGCGTACGCAGCGGATAATCGAGCAGAGAATGCAACAGAATAAGCCCGATCGAGAGGCTCGCAGCGCTCATCAGCGCCCGTTCATCCTGTCCACCGCTCTGCCTCGCCGACAGCCAAATCGACCAGAAGCGAACGAAATACCACAAGAGAAAAGCGACTATCAGCAGCATTGCGAGGATGCCGCCTTCCAGCGCCAGTTCGAGATAGTCGTTATGCGCGTGGTTGATGAAAAAGACGAGAAGGTCTGTCGGCTTCTCGGCCGTCTGCAAAAGCGGCACGAAGGTGCCGAATCCCGAGCCGGCCACGTTGAAGCGGCCGATGACCTCCAGCGTCAGACTGGCGATCGTGCTGCGCGCGCTGTCGGCCGCGGTTCTCTGGATCAGCAGGTCAACGAGGCCGAGCTGCAGGATGACGGCAAAGCCGACCATCAGCACGCCGGCGATGACCACCGGCCAGCGCCCGATGCGGGACGTGTCGGCCGAACGCCAGACGATGAAGGCCGATCCGAGCAGCGAAACGATGCCGAGCGCGACGCCGGCGCGCGAGAAGGCTGCCGAGAGACCGAACAGCAGCGACACGACGACGGCGCCGCCGAACAGGCTGCCGACGAGGCGCATCCGTCCTCGCCCGGTGCGCATATGCCGCGCCGTCCAGACCACCGCGAAAGGCAGCGCGGCATAGATGAGCGCCGCGAAATGGTTGCGATTGGCGAAGAAGCCGATCGCGTAGCCGGCAGTGGGCCCGGTCGAAGGCCCGAAGCCGCTCGTACCCCTGCCGACGAACTGCCCAACGCCGACCAGCGCCGCGATGCCTGCAAGGGCCAGCGGCCCCACGAGAAGGGCATAGCGGCGGGACGTATCGAGCTGCAGCGCGTAGACGAAGATCGCCGTGGCGGGGAGAAGACTGAGGAAGGAATAGAGCGTCGCGAAAGGCGCGAGGCTTAGCGGCCGCCAGTCGAGCGCGATGCCGGCGGCCTGATAGACCTCGACGACGGCCGCGCGACCAGGCAGAGCCGTCCAGATCGCCGGCGGCAGAGGAACCAGTTGGAGGAGCGGAAGCGCGAGGGCGAAGAAGAGAATGGCCAGCGGCACACGCCACGACGCATTCCAACGAGCCTCGAACAGGCTGATCGTCGCGGCGACCAGCAAGGGCACGCTCAGGATCTCGACGATCTCGTCGGACTGAAGCCCGACCCGCGTTCCGCCGCCGAGCAGCACCGCGATGACAACGACGAAACTCGCCCAAAAGAACAAGGCGCGATCATAGAGGCTATGACCGCGCCCAGAAGACGCAAGGGCACTCGCGTCGAACATCCTAGCCGACGGCGTTAGCCGCTGATCCCGACGTAGCGGATCTCGGTGTTGCCATTGCCGATAGCGTAGCCCACCAGAGCACCAACGGCGAGAGTACCACCACCGAACAGGGCGACGCAGACCCACTGGCCATTCGCGTCCTGCTTGGCGGTCTGGCAGAAACGACCGCTGCTCTGCTGAGCGGCGACCTGAGCCGAGGACGAGCAGGCATCGGCGCCGGCGACCGTCGTGATCGAATTGCCCGAAAGGGCCTTCGAGCAGCCGGCAGCGTAGGCGATCGTGGCCTTGCTGTTCTTGGAAACGAGAACGCGGCTGCCGGGCTGAACCTCAGCAGCCGAAGAAACCTTCTGGAAACCCTTGCCGCTGTCCACCAGGACAGAGCCAGAGATGTCCGAAAGCGTCGCGACGGGACCGGCAACCGCCGTTCCCACCGCCATGGCGAAGGCCAAAGCCGACGCCAGAGCGACACGTACCATCTGAACCTCCATCATAATCTGGCCCAACGGTCAAACCGCCCCGCAGTGCCCCTTTCACACCATAATCACTAGCATTTCGCAGGTGCGAGAACAAGACGGATGGGCCAATTCGGCACCGCCATAACTTGCTCCAGCCCGCTCAGTGACCAAAATAACGCAGGCCTAGCCGCCTGCCGACTGTCCCGCGGCAGCATCGGCGAGCGGCACCGGCACGATATCGAGATCATCGAGCCAGATCGATCCCTCGATGCGCTTCTCGATATTGCTCCGCGCAGGTAGTTCGAACCGGAGGGTCTGGTATTCGCAGAGTTGTGGCGGCACCTCGAAGTCGACCGAGAACTTCTTCCAGTCGCTCGTGCCCGAGAAAAGGGGTGACTGCGCCAGCAGGCCCGAACCCGGTCGGTAGCAGTAGAGCGCGAGGCGCATCCCACGGGCATTGCGCAGGTCGTCCATGCGCACCTGGCCCGAGAACCGGTAGCGGCCGGGGTCGAGAATCAGAGTCTGTTGAAGATTGTTGAAATTTGTCTCGCCGCCGCCGAACGTGACCCTCAGCGAGGCATCGCCAACGGCATGGATGTTCATGTCGTGCACGATCTCCATGCCCCGGGCCGGAGTGATCGTCCAGTCGAAGGGAAGCCCGGTCGGGTTCTGCTCGAAGCCGCCATTATAGATCAGCCCCAGCGCGCCGGACGGATCGAGATCGATGAGCCCGACCCAGACCGCATAGGCCATCCGACTTGCGCCATTGGGGATCAGGCGGTTGAAATAGAGGTTCCAGCTGCTGCCGGTGCGGATCGGATTATCCGGCTGAATCAAGGCCATAAGCTCGGGAAAGGCATTAATGTCGCCCTTTCTAGCGGCCGTGTCGAGGAAGGTCCGTCGCCAGGTAGAATATGTCGACAGCTTGGCGGCCATCGGTCCGCGCGCTGCCTCATCCGACATGAGAACTGCCATCCGGTCCATGACATAGAGCGCGCCGGGCACGGCCATGTTCTGCCGCAGAATCGCGTCGGCCGTCTCCATCATCGCCGGATAGTCCTGCCGGTTCGCCTGCTGCTCGAATTGCCACAGCAGTGTCGGGAAATCGCGCAGGGTCCGCTCGGCGATGAGGGTCCGGAACTCGGCCTCCTTGGCAGCGTCCTCATCGGCTGTCGCGGCGCGGGCAAGGACCGAAAGCGGCCGTATACTCAACGGGCTCTCGGCCAGAGCCTCCGTCGCGATTCGCCTGGCATCAGCGACGTCCGGCGGCTTCGCGGCCAGCGCGGCATTGGCCTCGCGCAGTTCGGCCGAGATGCCGTCGGTGAACCAGGTCGTTGTGGCAGCATCGTTGCCGATATCGTCTGCGCCGAAATGACCCGCGATCAGCCAGACGAGGCCGAGCGAGACGGCGCCGCCAATCACGAGCCTGGCCGCGGGGCCTGCCAGTCGGCCGCTCAAGGCGGGGAACCAGGATCTGCGCGAGGCTGACCGGGTCGAACTGCGGCGCCGCTTGCGGCGGACATCCTCAGCCATGGCCTGTCACCCCCCTAGATCCAGCGATAGCGTGGCGGACGAGTCAATCGGGATGCCGTTGAGGCGCCCAGACATGGCGGTATTGCCGCCGTCGCTTCGATGCGCGATCGTCGCCCGCCGGCTGCGGCGCCTTGGCGGTGTCGGACCCGCTGCCGGCTAGCAGGGAGATCACCTGCGCGGCAGCATCGAGGACGCGCACCGACAGACCCGACAGCATCTGGTTGCGGTTTCTGTCCGGATGCAGCCATTTCAACAACCAGTTCCTGTGGTCCTGGATCTCCGCCGCGTTCGCGTTGGCGGAGAGGCCCAAGGTCCGATGAGCGTCATTGTCCTGGCCGAAAAGAGCCACGAGAAGATAAAGCCCAGCGACCTGCGTGAGCGTCGCTTCATCGAGACCGGTCTTGGTTACCGCATGAGCAGAGGCGACCGGACAGCCGGCAGCGATGCGAATCACCGTCAGGACATCCGGCGCCAGCGGCAGGCGGCGAATGCTGCGTGCAACGCCGGGCGAGCGATAGAGTCGCACGGCGACCCCAAGCGCGTCCTCAGGCTCGCGAACGGCGCCCAGAAAGCGCGGGGCTGCAAGAGCCACACGACTACCGAGGGAGCGCCCCCTCCGTACGCCTTCGATCCTGTGAACACTCATCCTCGCCGCCCGATTCTCGTCGGCGCCATGACGCCGGAGAAAGAAGCTAAACGATGCGCACCGCCTCCGCCACCCTTGCCGGTACTCTTCGGACGCTGTCGCCTCAAGCGGCGGGCAGGGACTTCTGGTTGTCCTTGCCATATCCGTAATAGTCATACCCGTAATAGGCATAGCCGTAGCCAGCCTTCTGCGAGTTGAACTTCGTCAGTATGCCGCCGAGAAGCTGGCTGTTGGTCATCGAAAGCCGCTTGGTGGCGGCCTTGACGGTCTCCACCGGAGTCTCGCCGGCGGCGCAGACGATGAGCGTTCCGTCGGCGACGCTGGACAGCAGCAGCGCATCGGCGAGGCCCATGACCGGCGCGCTGTCGACAATCACGAGATCGAAATTGTCGCGCAGTTCCGTCAGCAGCGTCAGCATCTTGGGACTAGACAGAAGCTCCGCTGGATTGGGCGGGATCGGACCGGAGGTGATGGTCGAGACGTTCATCACGCCCGAATCGCGCACGAGATCCTCGGCCTCCGCACTGCCGATGAGGTAGTTGCTGAGGCCAGCGGAATTGTCGATGCCGATGATCTTGTGCAGCGACGGGTTGCGAAGGTCGGCGTCTATCACGAGGATGCGCATGCCGATCTGCCCAAACATGCGGGCGAGCGTTGTGACGGTCGTCGTTTTGCCTTCGGAGGGGCGCGCCGAGGTGACGACGAAGTTGCGCGGGACGCCGCGATCCGTCGAGAACTGCAACGCGGTCCGCGCGCTTCGATAGGCCTCTGACACCGCGGAGTGCGGATCCTCCAGCACCGACTGCACCGACTGGTCCGGTGGCAGCATCGGGATGAGGCCGAGCACCGGAATCCCGAGTATCGCCTCCATCTGGTCGGGGGTCTTGATGGTGTTGTCGAAATATTCGAGGCCGACCGCGGCGCCGAAGCCGAGCATCATTCCGATGGCGATCGAGAGAGCCACATTGACGAGGAGGCGCGGCGAGTAAGGCGCGGTCGGGACCACAGCGTCGTCGACAATCGACAAGCCATTGGCCGCGACGCCGCCCACGACGCTGATCTCCTTGTAGCGCTGCAGGAGGCCGTCATAGAGGCTGCGATTGGTATCGGCCTCGCGCTGAAGCATCGTGTATTCGACGCTGCGGTTGCGCGTATCGATCAGTTCGCTGCGCGTCGCATCGAGATCGGACGCGATCGCCTGCTCGCGCTGGGTGGCGAGTTCGTAAGCGAGGCGGATGCTGTTCTTGGTCTTGGTGACCTCATCCGCAATCTGCGAATCGATGTCGTCGATGCGGGCCTTCAGCGCCACCATCATGGGGAAGCCGGGCTTGAACGTCAGCTGCTTCGACTGATAATCGGCTACGAGGCCAGAGCGCGTCGACCGGAGCTCGCTGATGATACTGCTCGCATCGCCGCCGGCCGGCAGATCAGCATAGCCATTGGCGTCCTTGACTTGGAGCCAGAGCTGCTCGGCATTCGCCCGCTCCACCGAGGCCTTGCCCAGCGCGGTGTTCAGGTCTTCGAGCTTCTGCGAGAGGATCGACTTCTGGTCGTCGAGCTGAACGAGCTTCTCCTTGTCGGCATAGGCCACGACCTTGCGCTCGGAGTCTTCGAGCTTCTGCTTCATCTGCTGCAGCTGATCTTCAAGGAACAGCCGGGCATAAGTCGTCGCCTCGAAGCGGCGATCGAGATTGGATTTGATGAAGCCGGTCGCCAGCGCGTTGGCGATCTTCTGTGCCCGGCGCGGGTCGGCATCGCTGTAGGAGATCGTCAGCAGGCGCGAATTCCTGACGACTTTCGCATCGGTGTTTCTGAGCACCGTGCCGATGGCCGTCCGCTTGCGCGCCTCGAGCGGCCGCTGCGTAGGACTTTCGGCGCCACCGCCGAAAATCAGCGCCTTGGCGCGCTGGATCAGAGAGCGGTTCACCGGATCGACGAAGGTCGGATCGTCGGCGAGGTTGAGCTCGTTCACGACGCGCTCGGCGAGCGAACGGCTGCCGATCAGCTCGACATAGGTTGCGATCTCGGCCTGATCGTTCGACCCGGTCTCAGGATCGAGCGACTTGTCATTCAAGACCTTGACCGTTTCGCCGGACGTCTCGATCGTGACGTTCGCCATATAGAGCGGCGTCGTTGTCAAGGTGAGGATCGTGCCGAGCACGAGGCAGGCGCCGATGATGCCGGCAATGACCAGCCGGTGCTTGACGACGATGCGCAGCAGGCGCGCGAAATCAAGCGGCATGCGCTCGGAATGGCTCTCGACAGGAGCCGGGCCGTAGACATTTGCCGATACAGCCTGCGACGCGCGGGCCGGAGCGCTCGTCGCGTTCCAGGTCGTTACGGCATTGTCCGATCTCGGTTCACCGCTCATGTGATCCTCCCGAAATCCGTTTCATGGCTATCAGATGCCGCCGATTCGAGCGACGAAGGACGCTGCCGGCACGGCCTGCAGGAAGTCGGCCCAGGCGCTGCGAGCACCCGAAACCGGGACGACGATCCGGTCGCCGCCATAGATGATCGGATCCGACGCCTTGCCCTTGCGGATATCGGCGACGTTGAACCGTGCGGCCATCTTCTTGCCGTCGATATCGCGGAACACCACGACATTGCTGTCGTCTGCCTGGCGCGGCATGCCGCCGGCCTGGGCAATGAAATCGAGAAGCGTGCCGCCGCCCTGACTGACCGGGAAGACGCCGGGCTTGGCGACGGCGCCATCGACGGTCACCTTCTGGCTGTTGAAGCCCGTCACCTTCACGGTGACCTGCGGCTGCTGCAGATAGGAGGCCGAAAGTTTGGCGGTGATCTCCTTCTGGACGTCCTGCACCGTCCGTCCAGCGGCACGGATCGACCCGACCAGCGGAAGCCCCAGCGAGCCATCGGAGCCGACCTGAAAATCGCCCGAGAGCTCGGGAACCTGGAAGACGAGGACATTCAACGTGTCGAGCGGCCCCAGGCGATATTCCTGCATGGACGCCGTGCCATAGGTTGGCGCCGGCAGGCCGGCGCCGACTCTGGCGGGCGCGACGACCTGCGGCCCGGCAGGAGTCATCGTCGTGGCCGGGGTCGACGCATAGCGCATGCCCTCGTTCGAGGGCGTCGATACAGACGAACAGGCCGACAACAGACCGGCGATCAGAATCATCGCGAAAGAAATTCTGAAGGACACTGAAACTCCTGTCGCGCCAGGCCTTGCGGCGAGCCGTTCTGCACCGACTAGATACACCAGCCTTAACGAATGATGCAACGCGGGATGATCTCGCAATGCAACATAACCAGCGTCTCTGACCGGCGATCTAGCGCCGACCCAACCCCAGACGCGCGAAGAACCCTTTCGGCGCCTCGCTTTTCGCGACACGGCGCACGGCGAGAGGTGGCCAGCTGTCAGGCGCGGCATTGTCGATGATGGCCTGCGGCCGTGTCGTCGTCATATGGATGGCTTCGGCCTCGCCGAGACGCTCGGCGACCAAGTCGCGCGCCTTGGAGAGATTCGGGGGCCGGCCGGTAAGGTTATGGGCATCGGTAGCCAGAATATGGGCGAGCCCCTCGCCGATCATCTTCTCGGCCCAGTAGCGCACGCGCCGGCCGAACTGGCCGGTCACCGATCCGGCGGTGATCTGCATCGGCATGCCCATCTGGACGAGCTTCTCCATCACCGAGTAGTGGCTCTCGATCCAGGAAAGCCGCTCGGGATGGGTCAGGATCGGCATATAGCCTGCCGACATGATGTTGAAGACATTGTCCTCGATCCGCGGAGGCGGCACATGATGCGGCGGCTCGAACAGGAAATAACGGCTGTTGTTCAGCGATGGGATGCGGCCGGTCTTGAGGCCCGAGACGAGGTCGACATCCATATGAACGTCGGCGCCGACGACGAGCCTCATCCCGATGCCTTCGTCGGCGAAGCGGGCTTCAAGGCGGGCGATCCCCTCCTCGATGACGGCGCGGTTGTTGTTGTAGACGCCGGGCATGATATGCGGCGTGCAGGCCGTCACCGTGATGCCGTCAGCGAAGGATGCCCGCGCCATCTCGACCGAAAGCTCGATATTGGCCGCGCCATCGTCGATGCCGGGCAGGAGATGGCAGTGAAGATCGATCAATCGGCGGACTCCGCAAGCCTCCGTCGGCAGCGCCGACGCGTTCCATGCCAGTCATGACTTTCGCTGAATGACCTCTTCATTCAGTCAAATTATGGCCTAATTGCGCCTTGCGCCCGCGCTCGTCTATGGCGGACCAAGCAGAGGCCGAACGCGAGGCGCAAAGTCGCGGGCCCGAGCGATCGCCCCGGGGAGGACGCTCAGCGCCTCGTCGGCATTCATTCCTGGCATCATCGCGTCGTCGTAGAGCGTCGCGAGAATGTACCAGTCGAAGAGACCGAACGTTCCGACATCGTTGTCGTCGTTATAGAGGGAATAGGGCAGCTTGGAGCTGTCGTTCGCCGGCCCGAGCGCCTGTGTCAGTTCCTCGGCGAGGCAGCTCGTGAACGTCTTCTGACCCTTGTCGGCCAGGATGAAGATATAGGCCCGGTCGAGCACGCCGGTCGTGCGGTTCCACATCACCGCCGAACAGCGGCTACGCTCCATGAACGTCGCCTCGGCCCCTCGCGGCAGCGCATCGGCGATGACCTTGCGATAATTGCTGCGATTGACGAGGAAAACGAAGAGGCGCGCCTTCTCGGGCTTTTCCGCCATGCGGATCTTGAGGTTGGGTACGATCCTGTCGAGCAGCCCGACGAATCCAGCCACCTCCTCGGCCCGGCCGGCGACGCCGCTCGCATCGAGAACCTGAACGCCCACCGGATCGACGAACTTGTTGACATAGTGGCCGGCAGCCTGGCTCGACGCCGGCCCTTCCCGCCCGAACACCGTGAGCATGAATCCGCGCGCGATCTGGTTGTCGGTGAAGTCCACCGGCGGCGCCACAGGCGCGGCTGTCGCCGGAGACACGCCGACGACCATCAGAAAGAGAGCCAGCAGCGCCGCCAAGGCCGGGGCGACGCCAGCCAATGGCCGAACAAGGGTGTTGCTAGGGGCGTCTCGGGCCAACACGCGGCTCCATCTGCGAGAGGACAGGCGTTTATCGGGTGGCCGGCTCCGAAGCGTCAAGCGAGCGCGGCCCGCTATTGACCCCTCGCCATGCGACGACTAGGTTCCGCCCACTTTCGCAAGGCGCAGCGACGAGCCCGTAGCTCAGCCGGTAGAGCACGTGACTTTTAATCATGGGGTCATGGGTTCGAATCCCATCGGGCTCACCATCTCCGCAAGGATCGTTTGCAGAGACAGAGCGTTCAGGCGGGGCCGGCCCCTCGCCTCTCGACAGCATTGCCGGTTTCGGGCAATGCTGCGCCGCACAAGTTCCATTGCACTGAAGGATTTCGTCCGATGACCGAGTTCTCGCTCGCTGGCCGCCGGGTCTATGTCGCCGGGCATCGCGGCATGGTCGGCTCGGCGGTCGTCCGACGGCTGGAGAGCGACGGCGTCGAGGTCGTGACCGCAACACGCCAGCAGGCGGATCTCCGCGATCCCGCCGCCGTGACGGCATTCCTCGAGGACACGAAGCCCGACGTCGTGGTCGTGGCCGCTGCCAAGGTCGGCGGCATCCTGGCCAACGACACCTACCCGGCCGACTTCCTCTACGAAAACCTCATGATCGAGGCGAACCTCATCCATGGCGCCTTCAAGTCGGGAACAGAGAAGCTGCTGTTCCTCGGCTCGTCCTGCATCTATCCCAAGGTCTCGCCGCAGCCGATCCCCGAGGATGCGCTGCTGACCGGCCCGCTGGAAAGCACGAACGAGTGGTACGCGATCGCCAAGATCGCCGGCATCAAGCTCTGCCAAGCCTATCGAAAGCAGCACGGCGTAGACTACATCTCGGCCATGCCGTCCAATCTCTATGGGCCGAACGACTATTTCGACCCCGAGAAGAGCCATGTGATCCCGGCCCTCCTGCGCCGGTTCCACGAAGCCGAGCAGCGAGGCGACGCCACGGTCACCTGCTGGGGCACCGGCACGCCGCGGCGCGAATTCCTTTATGTCGACGACCTCGCCGATGCCTGTGTCTTCCTGCTCGAATCCTATTCAGGCTACGAGCATGTGAATGTCGGCACCGGCGACGACATCACCATCAAGGAACTGGCCGAGACCGTGAAGTCGGTGACCGGCTTCAACGGCGACATCGCCTGGGACACGTCGAAGCCCGACGGCACCATGCTGAAGCGGATGGACGTCTCGCGGATCAACGAACTCGGCTGGAAGGCGACGACGCCGTTCCCGGTCGGCCTCGAAAAGGCCTATCACTGGTATCTCGAGAACCCGATCCGCACCTGAGCGGCCGTCGAGGCATCAGTTGCGCGGCCGAGAACTCGGGTCGGAGCCCGAGATCAGCCGCGCGAGGCCGTAGGGCATCCACAGGGGCAGGCGTCGATAGGGATGCCCCATCGGCAGGCGCTTGCGCAGCCGGCGGGCTTTGCGAGCCTCGTCCCGTGCCTCCTCGGCGGCGAGCGGCAGCGGATAGACGCTGACGATGGGATCATGCGGTCGGAGCTTGGCCGTCGTCTTCATCGGTGGTGGGTTTCCTGTTCTCAAAAAATGGGGCGCCGGCGGGTCAATGAGCCCGGCCGCTGAGGCTCAGGCCGTCGGCTCGCTGTCCGCAGCGCCTGTCTTCGAACGGCGTTGCGCGATATCGGCGAGAACGTGCACCACCACGTCGCCCATCGCCTTCAGCCAGATTTCGAGATCAGCCCGGTTGGGCTCGCGCTCGGGAAGATCGAGGCCAAACCGCGGCTGATAGACGACATGGCCGTCGGTCTGGTCCAGCCGGACGGTGCCGAGCGCCGCCGGCAGGCCCTTGACGACGATATCGAGCCCTTCCTCGACCTTGCGCAATTCGATGCGGTTGCCAGTCCGGCGGAGGGCCTCGTCGAGCAGATTGTCGGCGGCGAGCTGGTCAATGACGGCGTGCAGGCGGCGGACATCGAGCTCGTGCTCGGCCGCCGCAGCCGCGGGCTCGTCCTCCTCTTCGAGGAAATCCTCCTCGAGATCGTCGTCGAGACCCTCGTCGAGATCATCATCCTGAAGATCATCGGCATCGTCGGCTGCGCGCTGCGGCGCCTTCTCCTCGGCCTTCCGCCGGCCGAATCCGGGTAGCTTCAGCTTGGAGAAGAGGCCACTGCCGAAAAGGCCGCCGCCCGACGCGGGACTTCCCTGAGCCGCCTCGACGGGCGCTTCCGAAACATCGTCCGTGGCGTCGTCGAACGGATCGGCCGTCTTCCCGGCCTCGGCCCGTTCCTCGAGATCCTCGCCGTCCTCGAAATCCTCCTCGACCCAATCCGGCTCGTCGGAAGCGTCCTCCGGCTCGGCAAGCGTCTCGGGCCGCTCCGAGACTGGGACGACGGGCGGGAGGGCCGGAATCGGGCGCGATAGGTCGGGCGACGGTACGGACGGAGCAGCCGTCGCCTCCTTGGGCGAATCGAGGGGCGCGGGTGAAGGCGCCGCCTTCGGCACAGACGGCGGCACTGGCGGGGGGGCTTCCGCCTTCCCGGCGGCCGGCGAAACCGATCCATGCGTCGCCGCCTCCCCTGCGGGGGCTTTCGCCGGCGGCAGGGGACCGGTCGGTGTCGCCGAGCGATCCTCGACCCGGACCGGTCTCGGCGGCGGTGGCGGCGGCACGAAGAGGATCGGCCCGGTATCGGGAAGCGCTTCGGCCTCCGGGGGTCGGGCCGCTTTCAGCTGAGGCTCGGGCTCATCCGCGAGCGGCGTTGGCAATGGAGTCGTCGCTTTGGGAGTGAGCGGCTTGGGCTTGAGGGGCTCAGCAACCGAAGGCTTGGCTGCGGCGGGCGACCCGGCAGTCGACGCCACGGATGTCGCGCCAAGGGGTTCCGGCTTTACGGCACCCGCTGAATCCGAGGCGTCAGGCTTTGCATCGGACGGCAGCTCGGCCACCGAAGCCGCAGACTTTCCCGGCATGTCCTTGCTGGATGCGGCTTCGCTGGCCACGGACTTCGCGACGGGATCGGCAGCCTTGGTCGACTGTTGCTCTGCGGGCGCCTCCGCCGGCAGCGCTTCGCCAAATGTCGGCGCGACGCCGCTGAATGGACGATCGGGGCGTTTGCGGTCGGGCTTCGGCTCGCGCTCGGTCGCCGCGGTGTTGATGAGGGTTGTCAGCCGGTCATCCAGAAGAATGAGCAGCCGCGCCGCCTCGTTGGCGTTCATGTCCCGGATCAGCGCGTCCATCGATGCGTGCAGCATCGAATGGATTTTCCGCAGTTCCTGGAGATGCGCTTCAGAGGCTTTCTGGTCTGACACTTGTGATGCGGCTCCGGACGGACAGGTTCATGCACTCACGGTGACCGCTGCCGGTCCCCGAACCGCGCCGCCACCGTCATTCGAGTACCCGACCTGCCCACGTGAACCTATTGCAATGCGGGAAAGGTTTCGCAACCTCCAATCGCCCGGGCTCGTTCCGGCCCCAGCTTTTTCCGCCGACTGTGCCCCGCGCGCCAGACCGGGGCCGATTGCGGCGCAATATCCGCCGGTGGGCGCGCCCTTCTACGGCGAAGTCAGTTGCGGTAAGCAGGCCGCCGTGCGCGGCCGTCGATCCTGGGTCGCCCGAACCGGAGTTCGCATGAACGTTTTGATCACTGGCACTGCGGGTTTCATCGGGTTCCACGTCGCACGGCGTCTGCTCGCCGAGGGCCACAGGGTGACGGGCCTCGATGCCTTCACGCCTTACTACGACCCCGCACTCAAGCGGGCCCGTAACCGAATCCTAGAACAGTCGCCGCTCTTCACCTCGATCGAGGCGCAGCTCGAGAACCGCGACGCCCTCGCCCGCGCCTTTGACATCGCCGAGCCCGAGATTGTGATCCATCTCGCGGCGCAGGCCGGCGTGCGCTACGCGCTCGAAGACCCGGAAGCCTATGTCAGCTCCAACGTCGTCGGCTCGCACAATCTCCTCGAACTCGCACGCGCCGCACGGCCGCGGCATCTGATGCTGGCATCGACCTCGTCAGTCTATGGCGGCAACGAGAACCAGCCCTTTCGCGAGGACGATCCCGCCGATCATCCGCTCTCGCTCTATGCCGCCACGAAGAAGTCCATGGAGGCGATGTCGCATTCCTATGCGCATCTGTTCGACCTGCCGACCACCTGCTTCCGTTTCTTCACGGTCTATGGGCCATGGGGCCGGCCGGACATGGCGCTGTTCAAGTTCGTCGCCGCTGGCCTCGCCGGCGAGCCGATCCAGCTCTTCGGCAATGGCGAGATGCAGCGCGACTTCACCTATGTCGAGGATCTGGTCTCGGCGATCACGCTCTTGTCCGGAAAGCCTCCGGCGAAGGGCGAGCGGCTCGGCGCCCATGACTCGCTCTCGCCCGTCGCCCCGTGGCGGACGGTGAATATCGGTGGCGGCAAGCCGGTTCAACTCCTCGACTTCGTGCGCGTGATCGCGGAGACGCTGAAGGTCGACATCAGCATGACGCCCATGGCGATGCAGCCCGGCGACATGCGATCGACACATGCCGACGCCTCACTGCTGGCGGCGCTGATCGGGCCGATGCAGTTCACGCCGATCGCCAGCGGCGTCAGCGCCTTCGTCGAGTGGTATCGATCCTACTATGGACGCAGCGCTTGAGCCGGTCGCCTCAGCCGACGACGCGCGACAGCATCTTGGCCACGCCATAGGGCAGCCAGGGCGGCAGGCGCCGGTAGGGGTGCCCTTTCGGCAGCACCAGCTTCTGCCGGCGGGCGTTCCGCGCCTCGAACTGCGCGCGCTTGGCGCTCATCGGCAACGGGTACTGGCTCACAGCGGGATCGAACGGCCGCAAGTCGCCCATGCTACGCTCCGGTGATACGAAGGCCGGCCCCCGCGCCGCCTGAGGGCAACAATGTTAAGTCGGGATCCATGAACATCCGATGATCGAATTGTTACAAATGGTTGCCGTGGGGCAATCGGCATGCTGCGTCGCAACCTTGACGTTTGCGAAGGCTGGCGCGCCGTGACGCCGTTTCATCTCGAGGCGCGGCTCTGGCTGCTGCTGGCGGCCATCGCGATCGACGCGGTCGCCGGCGATCCCGATGTCATCTGGCGCCGCATTCCGCATCCGGTCGCCTGGTTCGGCGCGCTGATCGGCTGGGCCGACCGGACGCTCAACGCCGCGCCGCCGATGGGCTCCGACATCCCCCGCCGCATCCTTGGCCTGGCGACGATCATCGTCCTCACCGCCCTCGCCTTCGCCGCCGGCCTCTTCGTCGAGAGACTGCTCGCCGGTTTCGAATGGGGTTTCCTGCTGCTGCCCGTGGTCGCCTCGGTCTTTCTCGCGAGCCGCAGCCTTTATGACCATGTCCGAGCCGTGTTCGACGCTTTCGACGAGGGCGGTCTGGCGGCCGCGCGGCGGTCGGTCGCCATGATCGTCGGCCGCGACCCGGAGAGTCTCGACGAGGCCGGCGTCTGCCGGGCGGCGATCGAGTCGACGGCCGAGAACTTCTCCGACGGTTTCGTCGCCCCGGCCCTGTGGTTCGCCCTGCTCGGACTGCCGGGCCTTCTCGCCTACAAGATGATCAACACGGCCGACTCGATGATCGGCCATCTTTCCGAGCGGCACCGCGCCTTCGGCTGGGCCTCGGCGCGGCTCGACGATCTCGTCAACTTGCCCGCCAGCCGCCTCGCTGGCGGCCTGATCGTGATGGCGGCACCTTTCGTCGGCACGTCGATCCGCGACAGTTTCGTCGTCATGCTGGATGATGCGGGGAAGCACCGCTCGCCCAATGCCGGCTGGCCCGAGGCGGCGATGGCCGGTGCGCTCGGCCTCGCCCTTGCCGGGCCGCGCCGCTATGCCGGCCACATGGTGGAGGATCCGTTTCTCAACGCCACCGGCCGCCGGGACGCGGCGCCGGGCGACATCGCGAAAGCGCTGAAGGTCCTGCGCATCGCGACGGCGCTCACCGGCGTCCTGGTGGTGATCATCGCCCTCTGGCTGCGATCCTGATGATCGCGTCGATATCGAGATGCGCCTCGAGATGGTCCGCGAGCGCATCGAGCGCCGCCTCGACGCCATCCTCGTAGCCATGGGCCGATGCCGCCCCAAGCCCGGCGAGAAAGGCGTGGCGGAAGCCGTCGGCGGCGAAGAGGCCATGGATATAGGAGCCTCTGACGCGCCCGTCGGCCGAGACCGCGCCCTCCCCGCCATCATTCCCCAGCAGCCACGGGCGCGTTCGATCTGGCCCGTCGCTGCGCCCGAGATGAATCTCATAGCCCTCGACGGCATGACCGGCTTCCGCGTCGCGACCCGCAAAAGGCCGCACGGCCTTGTCGGGCGTCAGAACAGTCTCGATGTCGAGAAGGCCGAGGCCCTCGACGCGTCCTGCCGGGCCCTCCACGCCATCGGGATCGGCGATGCTGCGACCGAGCATCTGGTAGCCGCCACAAAGCCCGATCACCCGTCCGCCACGCCGCCGATGGGCCAGAATGTCGATGTCCCAGCCCTGCCCTCGCAGGAAGGCGAGGTCGGCGATGGTCGATTTCGAACCCGGCAGCAGCACGAGATCGCAGACGGGGATGGCCTCGCCCGGGGCGACCAGCACGAGCTCGACCCCTTCTTCCTGGGCCAGCGGATCGAGATCGTCGAAGTTTGCGATGCGCGGCAGGCGCGGCACGGCGATCACGACGCCGCCGTCCGTCCTGCGCTCATGCCGCGCGAGATCGAGGATGTCCTCGGCGGGCAGCTTCCCCGCACCGGCGAACCAGGGAACGACGCCAAGCGCGGCCCAGCCTGTGGCAGCGGCGACGGCACGCTCGCCTTCATCGAACAGAGAAGGATCGCCGCGGAAGCGGTTGACGATAAAGCCCTCGATCCGATCGCGATCGGCCCGCGGCAGCACGGCGCGCGTCCCGACGAGGCTGGCGATGACCCCGCCCCGGTCGATGTCGCCGACGAGAATGACCGGCAGGTCGGCCGCCTCCGCGAAGCCCATATTGGCGATGTCGCCGCCGCGGAGGTTGATCTCGGCCGGGCTGCCGGCGCCTTCGACGAGCACGATATCTGCATCGGCGGCAACGAGCACATAGCTCTCCAGCACCTTCGGCAGCAGTTCCTGCTTGCGGCTGCCGAATTCCCGCGCCCGCATGGTGCCGATGCGACGCCCCTGCACGATGACCTGCGACCCGGTCTCGCTTTCCGGCTTCAGCAGCACAGGATTCATATGCACGCTGGCCGGACGCCGCGCCGCGCGCGCCTGCAGCGCCTGCGCCCGCCCGATCTCGCCGCCATCTTCGGTGACGGCGGCATTGTTCGACATGTTCTGCGGCTTGAACGGCGCGACGCTGAGGCCGCGTCGCACCAGCAGCCGCGCCAGCCCGGCGACGATGGTCGACTTGCCGACATTCGAGCCGGTGCCCTGGAACATCACCGCGAGGGTCATGGGGTGAAGGCCTCGCCGCCCCTCAAAACTCGATGCCCTTCTGCGCCTTCACGCCGGAGCGGAAGGGGTGCTTGATCAGCTCCATCTCGGTGACGAGATCGGCGATCTCGATCAGCCCGTCGGGGGCGTTGCGGCCGGTGATGACGACATGGACATGCGGCGGCTTCTCGGTAGTCAGGAAGTCGAGCACCTCCTGAAGCGGCAGGTAGTCGTAGCGGAGCACGATATTGAGTTCGTCGAGCAGCACGAGATGGTGCTCGCCGGCGCGGATGAGCTCCTTGGCCGCTTCCCAGGCATTGCGGGCAGCGGCGATGTCGCGCTGCCTATCCTGCGTTTCCCAGGTGAAGCCCTCGCCCATCGCATTGATCGAGACGAGGTCGCCGAAGCGCTCCAGCGCAAAGCGCTCGCCGGTCTCCCAGGCGCCCTTGACGAACTGGATCACGGCGACCGGCAGCCCATAGCCGAGGCTGCGGAACACCATGCCGAAGGCCGCGGTCGACTTGCCCTTGCCCTTGCCGGTATGGACGATGATGAGGCCCTTCTCGACCGTTTTGGTCGCGAGGATCTTGTCGCGCACCGCCTTCTTCTTGCGCATCTTCTCGGCATGGCGGGCGTCAGGGTCCAACGCAGCGCCGCTCGCCGTTCCGCCTTCGATCTCGTCCTTGCTCATGCATCCTCCCTGATGGCCGAGCCGGCGCTCGCCGAAAGCTCGGCCAGACGGCGCGCCGTGCTGTTCCTGCGCGGCGACCAGAGGCCGCGCGCGAGGGAATCCTCGAAACGGCGGAGCATCGCCGCGAAAGCGGCGGGGTTCGCCTCGGCGATGAAATCCGCGACGCCCTCATCCGCGAGATAGGCATCGAAAAGCGCGTCGAAATGGTGGTCGCCGACGGCATGCGTCGTCGCGGCGAAACCGGCGAGATAGTCGACCGTCGCCGCCATTTCGGCAGCGCCGCGGAAGCCGTGCCGCATCACGCCGGCGATCCATTTCGGATTGGTGGCCCGGCCGCGCACGACACGGCCGATCTCTTCCGTCAGAGGACGGATGACCGGCTGCTCCGCCAGTGCGTGATCGCCGTGATAGAGGCGCGGCGCAGCGCCCGAAAGATACTCGGCCGCGAGCGCCAGGCCGCCCTGATGCTGGTGATACTCGTCGCTGTCGAGGATGTCGTGCTCGCGATTGTCCTGGTTCTGCACGACGAGATCGATCACGGAAAGCCGCGAGCGCAGCGCATCTGAGGCGTCCGCGCCTTCCTCGCCGCTGCCATAGGCATAGCCGCTGGCACCGAGAAACATCTCCGCGAGTTCGCCGCGGCCATCCCAGGCGCCGAGC
Organism: Allobosea sp.; assembly: GCA_017307955.1. Taxonomy (GTDB): domain Bacteria; phylum Pseudomonadota; class Alphaproteobacteria; order Rhizobiales; family Kaistiaceae; genus Kaistia. Next base: position 18,092 of record JAFKFV010000013.1, read on the forward strand.
GCCATCATGGCCTCGATGCCGGAGCCGTAAGCCCCCGGCGCGGCGCCGAAGATGCGCGCCGAAGCCTCGCCGCTTCTGCGCGCTGCGGCGAGCGGATTGGCGTCGTCGGGCTCGTCACGCGCCGCCACGGCGCGGATCGCGGAATCGATGAGGTCGATCTGCTCCGGAAACGCATCGCGGAAGAGCCCCGAGATGCGCAGCGTGACATCGACGCGCGGGCGCTTGAGATCGGCGAGCGTCAGGACACGAAAGCCGGTGACGCGGCCGGTCCCCGCCTCCCAGACCGGCTCCGCGCCGATCAGGGCCAACACCTCGGCGATGTCGTCGCCGCCGGTGCGCATGTTGGAGGTGCCCCAGACTGTCAGCGCCACCGAGCGCGGCCAGGCGCCCTCGTCCTGGAGATAGCGCATCACCAGCGCCTCGGCCGCCTTGCGGCCGATCCGCCACGCCGCCTCGGTCGGCACGGCGCGGGTATCGACGGTGTAGAAATTGCGCCCCGTCGGCAGGGCGTCCGGCCGTCCGCGCGAGGGCGAGCCCGCCGGACCGGGCGGCACGAAGCGGCCGTCCAGCGCGGCGAGCAGCCCCCTCATCTCGTCGGCGCCCGAGCGATCGAGCGCCGGCACCAGTTCAGTGACGACGAAATCGAGCACCGCACGCGTCGCCGCCCCGGTCTCCTGCGGCAGCGTCCCGGCGAGCGCATCCTCGATGCAGCGCCGCGCCAACGTCTCGAGGCGCTCGGCTGTATCGCTCTCCGTCCGCCAGGGCGCGTCATCGAGCGCCCGAAGGCTCTCCGGCTTCGGCCCGGTCCATGGCGCCGCTCGGTCGGGCAGCAGCGGGTCGAAGCCGGCGAGGCCGAGATCTTCGGCGATCGCCCGGACCAGCGAGGCATCCGCCGGCCGCCCGCCCGTCCGCAGGATGCGGGCGATGGCGGCCAGCGTCTCGATCCGTGCGCTCGCGGCCGGGCTGGTGCCGAGCACATGCAACCCGTCGCGGATCTGCATTTCCTTGATGTCGCAAAGATGCGCGTCGATGGCCCTGAGCGCCTCCCCGGTATCCGCCCCGCCGATCGAAAGATCGCGGTCGATGCCATGCCGGGCGGCGCGGTCGAGGATGTCGCGCTCCAGATCATCGCGCCGGCGCGGATCGGCGCCGAGCGCGAGGTGATACTCGTCGATCAGCGTTTCCAGCTCGGCGAAAGGCCCGTGCGCCTCGGCCCGCGCCAGCGGCGGCATCAGATGGTCGACGATGACCGCCGCGCTGCGCCGCTTCGCCTGGGCGCCCTCGCCCGGATCGTTGACGATGAAGGGATAGACGAGCGGCACCGGGCCCAGCACCGCCTCCGGCCAGCAACCCGCCGAGAGACCGACCGCCTTGCCCGGCAGCCATTCCAGATTCCCGTGCTTGCCGAGTTGCACCACCGCCTGCGCGCGGAAGCACGTCCTGAGCCAAGCGTAGAAGGCGAGGTAGTGATGCGGCGGCGGCAGGTTCGGATCATGGTAGCTGGCCTTCTCGTCGAGGCCATGACCACGGGTCGGCTGCACACCGACGACGAGATTGCCGAAGCGGAGAAGGGCCAGCCTGAAGCCGCCATCGGCCAGGAACGGGTCGGCCTCCGGCGCGCCCCAGCGCTCGGCCAGCTGTTGGCGCAACGCCGCCGGCAGGGCGTCGTGAAAGGCACGATAGTCGGCAAGCGGCAGGAAGGCCGCCTCGCCTCCGCCCTGCTCTCCCCGGCAGCTCCGCTCCGCTGCCGAGAGCAGCGCCATGAGGTCCGCCGCATCTTGAGGAAAGCCGCCGGTATCGTAGCCCTCTTTCGCCAAGGCATCGAGGACCCGCACGCAGCTTTCGCCGGTGTCGAGGCCGACGGCGTTGCCGAAGCGGCCGTCGCGGCCGGGATAGTTGGAGAGGATGATCGCGATCCGCCGCTCGCCTGGCCTCGCCTCGCCAAGGTCGACGAGCGCCGCCGCCTGCGCGGCCACGAAGGAAATGCGCTCGTGGTCGGCGCGGTAAGCGACGATGCGGCTGTCGACGAGTGGATCGGGCGGCAGTTCCTCCTTGAACGAGACCGCCCGCGTCAGGATGCGGCCGTCAACCTCGGGCAGGACGACATTCATGATCATGTCGCGCGGCGAAAGCCCGCGCGCCGATTGCGCCCAGGCCTCCCGGGTGGTGCCGGCGAAGACGACCTGAAGCACTGGCCGTCCCGGCATATCGAAAACGGTCGGCGCCGCGCGGCGGCCGGGGGCCGACAGTGCGAAGGCCGTACCGTTGATCACCACGGATGGCGGCGTGTCGCGCATCGCCTCCGCCAGAAACGCCGCTGCCTCGCCGTTCTTCGGGCTTGTCACATAGATCGCGCGGACAGCGAGCCCTTTCGCCTCCAGCGCGGCGGCAAGGGCATCGACAGGCTCGATCGAGCCGCCCTCGAGCAGGGCGCGATAGAAGACGATCACGGCCAGCGGCCGGCTGCCGATGGTGTCGCTCTCGTGACGGATGCCCGCGACCGGCAGAGGCGCCGCCGGCGACGGCCGCTCGCCATGGCCGACGAGATGACGGAGCAGCGCCAGAGCGCGATCGCTGTTCTCAGGACTGCCCGCGACCGCCGCGTCCCAGAACGCCCGGCAATCGGCCTCGTCGATGGTCGACCATGCGGCGAGACTGTCGTCCCAGCGCGCATCGGCCGGCACGACGATGAGCTTCGGCCCGCCGCCTCGCGCCAGCGCCCGCAAGACGTCGAGCCCGTAGGGCCAGTAGCCCGCGCCGCCGATCAGCCGCAGGACGACCAGCTTCGCTGTGGAAAGCGTCTTCTCGGCATAGAGATCGACCGAATAGGGGTGGCCGAGCCGCATAAAATTGACCAGCCGCAGGCTCGGCCCATCCGGAGCGCGGCGCGCGGCCGCGGCGAAGGCCGCGAGCTCGGAATCGGCCGACGAGATCAGCACGATGTCGCCGGGCGACTGGCCGAGATCGACGGCAGCCGCGCCGTCGTCGATCCGCTCCGTCTCTCCGGCGACGAGATGCATGGCTCAGCCGAGCGCCGCTTCGACGGCCGCGCGGTCGAGCCCGCGTTCGCCGATCACGACCAGCCGCCCGGCCGCGCCGCCGGCCGAAAAATAGGTCTCGACGCGCGGGCCCACTGCCTGGACGATCGCCGGCATCGCCTTGCCGGCAACACTGGCGCGCCCCTTGATGCGCAACACGCCGGGAACGGCCATGGCGCGGGCGACGCGCGCCTGCAGCGCATCCAGCGTCTCGGCCGAAGGCGCAGCCACGACGAAACTGTCGAAATCGTCGTGATCGTGTTCCTCGCCCTCGAGATCGTGGTGGCTCTTGCGCTCGAAGGCGTCGTCCTCCGCCGCGGCGCCGATGCCGAGCAGGATTTCCGGCGCCAGAACGCCGCCTTCCGAGCGCACGCTGCGCGCCGCCGGGCGCGCCTCGCGCCGCACGATGGCCTCCACCTCGGCCAGCGCCGCGGCGCCGACGAGATCGGCCTTGGAGAGCACCACGAGATCGGCGCAGGAGAGCTGGTCCTCGAAGAGTTCCTCGATCGGATCCTCATGATCGAGCGAGGGATCCTCGGCCCGCTGCGCCGCCACCGCCGCCTCGTCATGCGCGAAGCGGCCATCCGCCACCGCCGCGGCATCGACCACCGTCACGACGCCGTCGATGGTCACCCGGTGCCGCACCGAGGGCCAGGTGAAGGCACGCACGAGCGGCTGCGGCAACGCGAGGCCCGAGGTCTCGATGACGATGTGTTCCGGAGCCGGCTCGCGCGCCAGCAGCATTTCCATCGTCGGCAGGAAGTCGTCGGCGACGGTGCAGCAGATGCAGCCATTGGTGAGCTCGACCACCGTATCAGGCCGGCACTCGTCGTCGCCGCAATCGGAGAGAAGCTCGCCATCGAAGCCCATGTCGCCGAATTCATTGACGATGAGTGCGATGCGCCGGCCGTTCGAGCGGGCGATCAGGTTGCGGATCAGCGTCGTCTTCCCGGCGCCGAGGAAGCCGGTGACGATGGTCGCGGGGATGCGTTCGGTCATAGCGTGACCTCCGGTGCGGGCTTGAGGCGAAGCGGCTGTCCGGCCGCGACGAGGATGACGTCGGACACCGCCGAGGCGATTTTCTGGTTGAGGCGGCCCTGCGCGTCGGCGAAGCGCCGTGCGAGCGCATTGATCGGCACGATGCCCGCGCCGACCTCGTTGGTGACGAGGACGATCGGACCCGCCGCCCCGGCGATGGCTGCGGCCAGCGCCGAGGCCTCGGTGTCGGGATCGCGGCCCGCCTCGATGAGGTTGGAGAGCCAGAGCGTCAGGCAGTCGGCGAGCACTACCTGTCCCACGCCGGCGCTGAGCGCCAGCGCATCGGCGAGGTCGAGCGGCTCCTCGATCGTCGTCCAGCCGCGGCCGGCGCGATCGGCGCGATGCGCGGCGACGCGCGCCGCCATCTCGTCGTCCCGCGCCTCGGCCGTCGCGATATAGACGGGCAGGAGGCCGGTGCCGAGCGCCAGACGCTCGGCGAAGCGACTCTTGCCGGATCGCGCGGCGCCGATGACCAGCGCGCTCTTCCGGTGTCCGATCGCCGTCATGGCCGCCGGTCGGCGAGCCGCCCATAGAGCCAGCCCGAGGCGGCGCCGGCGAGCGCCCATAGCAGCGCGCTCGCCACCAGCGACGCTGCGACGAACTCGGCGCCGAGCGCCGCCGGATAGGCGGCCTCCAGAGTCGGCGGCTCGGGCGCACCGATCACATGCGGCAGCACGGCCAGGAGAACGCCGGCGAGCCTCGACCACCAGGCCGGCGACAAGAGGATCAGGCCGAGCCCGATCGCCGACGCCAGGGCCGTGCCGAGCCACCAGATCTGTCGCGACGTGATCTCCGCGGCGGCCGTTCCCGGCAATTCCGGCGAAAGACCGAGCGAGGGCAGAAGGCTCGCCGCGAAGAAACCGGCGACGCCGAAGGCGAGGCCGCGGCTGGCGGTGATCGGGTCGCCCTTCACCGCCATGACGCCGAGCAGCATCGCGGAGACTGCGACGCCCATCAGCAGATTGGCGACAAGCGTATAGGCCGAGCGCTCGAACCCGTCCGCGGGCTCCCAGGCGCCCTCCTCATGGTGATGCTCGGCCGCGCCGGGCGCATGCTCATGCGACGTAGCCGCAACGGCTGGCGTGGTCGCAGCCGGCGCGGCGGCCGCCTCGCCGGCCTGCTCATAGACCTCCCCCCGGAGGATGAGCGGCTCGGTCGTGAAAAACTGGACGGCGGTCAGAACGACGCCCACGAGCAATCCCGCGCCGAAGGCGCTCAAAACGATCGATTTCAGCATGGCGCCCTCGTCAGTGGCAGGGCAGGCCGAAAGCGTGGCGCGTGTCGTGCGTGGCGTTGTGGATGAGGCTCGGCGCCGCGAAGCCCGTCGCGAGGAACAGGCCAAGCCCGAAGGCGAGCGCGAGGCAACCGGCCACGAGCCGGGTTGCGAGCGCCGGCGCAGATGAAGCCGGGCGGGCGGAGGGGGAGAGAATCGATGCAGCCATAGTCAGCTCCTTGGCCGTCCCACCGACGGCCGGGTTCAAGTCACGAGCGCTGGCTGGTCTCCTGGCTTGCGGGTCGATGCTTCCTCGTCGCCTTCCCGGTTTCCCAGTGGCATTGTGCGAGGTCGCTCACCGCTCACAGTTGCGGGGGCAGCTCCGGCATCCGAGCCCCGTCAGGGTCGCTCGTGACCGGATTCCCATTTCATCCCCCAAGGATCTCCAATCCCGCGGGGGAACCAACGCTGTTGCTGACCGTAAGCCGCGCGCCCGTCCGGCGCAAGCGGCGTCGCAGCCGACTATTCGGCCGGCGTCACGGCGCCGCGGCCGCGAAAGCGGGCCCAGCGGCGCGCCAGCCGCACGTCCCATTTGCGGCGGAAGCGGCGGATGCGCGGGAAATCATGCGAGAGGATGATCAGCCCGACGGGCAGCATCCAGATGCCGAGCACGGGCAGAAAGGAGAAAACGCCGCCGGCGACGAAGGCGCCACCGATGCCGATGCGCGTCATCCGGCTCTCGGGGAGCTTGATCGACTTCCTGCCGAAGCGGATCGATGGCATGGCGCTGGCTGAACTTTCTGGCTTGCTTACGGAAAGCGACTGTAGCGGAACGCCCCGACTCCCCGCAAGCACGGCGGCACCCGCGCTTCGGCGAAGGCCCGGCGGAACGGTACGCCACAAGGCTGCTAGATCAGGCTGATGAATTGAATTGGCTGGGGAACCTGGATTCGAACCAAGACTAGCGGAGTCAGAGTCCGCTGTTCTACCATTAAACTATTCCCCACCAGACCGGTTGATTTCGCTCACGAATTTCGCTTGCGCGACAATCAGGCGGCGCCCCGGTCGGCGACGAGGCACCACATAGGCCGTTTGCACGCGGTGGTCAAGCACCCCGGCCGCGTCGGATGTCGCCTGTGGAAAGGCTCGATCGCGGCGGGCGTTCCGTGTCACGGCAGCCGGGGAAGACGGCGCAGGCGCCGCCCCGCGCCGCTCGTTTCCTTGCGCGACGCGGCGGCGCCACGGGGGGGCGGCCTGTGGATCATCCGCCGCGCCGGCAAATTAGGGCTTTGCAAGCGGCGAAGGCCTTTGCTATAGCGACGCCCGCGGCACAAGACGTGCTGTTCCGCGATAGCTCAGTTGGTAGAGCAGGTGACTGTTAATCACCGGGTCGTTGGTTCGAGTCCAACTCGCGGAGCCAGTTTCTTCAAGGGGTTGAGCCGCAAGGTTCAACCCCTTGTTCATTTCGGCGCCCAATCTGGCGGCGATGCGCGCTGACAGCGGATCCGGCCATGCAACCCCAATACCCGCCCGCAGCTTCGCTCGGCGCCCGCTTCTTCAGGCCCATCCTCGCCGGCGCGACCCTTCGCCGGCGCGCGCTCGCATGCCTCGGGGCGATCGTCGGCATCGCCCTTACCGGCCTCGTCGCAGCCCTCGTCACCGGGCATGGCGCTCATCTGCCCTTGATCGTCGCGCCCATCGGCGCCTCGGCCGTGCTTGTCTTCGCGGTGCCGGCAAGCCCCCTCGCCCAGCCCTGGCCCGTCATCGGCGGCAATACGCTCTCCGCCTTGGTCGGCATCGCCGTCGCCCGCCTTGTCCATGACCCTGTGCTCGCCACGGGCCTCGCGGTCGGGCTCGCGATCGCCGTCATGTCGCTGACGCGCTCGCTGCATCCGCCGGGCGGCGCCGCCGCGCTGACCGCGGTGATCGGCGGGCCTGCGGTCGCCTCGGCCGGGTTCCTTTTCGCCTTCCTGCCGATCGCGCTCGATTCGCTGCTTCTGGTCGCGCTCGCCTGGTGCTTCCACAGGCTGCTGCGGCAGAGCTATCCGCATGTGCCCGCCCCGGCCCCGGCCAACACGCATGGCACGGCCGATCCGCCGCCTGCGCTCCGCGCCGGCTTTCGCGAGGCCGATATCGACGCCGCCCTGGCCGATATGGGCGAGGCTTTCGATATCGACCGTGCCGATCTCGACCGGCTGCTAAGGCGCGTCGAGGAGCAGGCGCTGACGCGGCGCAGCGGGCGGCTCACCTGCGCCGACATCATGTCGAAGGATGTCATCACGGTTGCGCCGGGCGCGACGGCCGAGACGGCCCGCGCCCTTCTGCTCGACCACGACATCCGTCTTCTTCCGGTCATCGGCGATGACGGGCGGCTGGCGGGAACCGTCGGCCTCCGCGAACTCGCGCGGCGTCCGGGCCTGGTCCGTGACGCGATGATTCCCGCACAGACCGCCGCGCCCGACGCGCCGGCGCTCGGCCTCGTCGAGCGCCTCTCCGACGGCCGCAGCCATGCGGTCGTGATCGTCGGGGCGGATGGCGGGGTCGAAGGCCTCGTCACGCAGACGGACCTCCTCGCGGCGCTGGCGCGGATCGCCTGAGCCTCAGGGGCTCAGGCGCGGCGGCAGCCACAGCTTGGGCATCCGGCAGGCGACCGTATAGGCTGGGTCGAACACATTGCCGATATCGTAGCGGACGACCTGGCCCATGAGATGGCTGGCGGCGGCGCTGGAGAGCCCGTAGTCGGCCATCAGCCAGTTCAGCATGTCGGTCGTCGCATGCTGCAGCGCCTGTTCCAGCGGACGGGCATTGCCGATCGAGAAGATCGCCTCGGCCGTCTCGCCGCGCGGCCAGACGAGATGCCTGTTCTTGACGACACTGAGGCGCACCTCGATCTCGAACGTCGTCTCGATGCCCGTGCCGACGATCTCGCCGTCGCCCTGCACGGCATGGCCGTCACCGAGGCTGAACAGCGCGCCGGGCACGGCAACCGGGAACCAGACGGTCGCCCCTGGCCCCAGCCGGCGATAGTCCATATTGCCGCCATTCTCCGCGCTGGTCGCATTGGAGAAGGCCTGGCCGAGCGCCGGCGCGACGCCGAAGCAGCCGATCATGGGCTGAAGCGGCAGCACCATATGCTCGAGGCCGGCAGGCGGCTTTTCAAGCTGCGCAGTGAGATTCTGGCGGTCGATCAGCCAGGTCACGATCTCGCGCGGCGGCAGCGCCGCGACCGCGGCGGGATCGACGACATTCGGCGCGAGGCCGGTGGCGGTCCAGCCGGTCCCACGCGTCGGCGTCATGCGCAGGATCTCGACGGCGAGCGCGTCACCGGGCTCGGCGCCCTCGACGAAGATCGGGGCATTGACCGGGTTGGGCGGCCCCGAGCGGCGGATGCCGTCACGGTCGACGCCGATCGCATCGAGCGTCTCGATGATCACCGTGTCGCCATCGGCGCAGCGGAATTCCGGCGCATGCGATCCGAGCGTGTTCTGCCAGCGCGTGGGCTGGAATCGGTGAACGGTCATGGGTTTCCGTCGTCAGCATGAAGGCCGGCCATGAAGAGGCCCGGCAGGATGGCGAAGAGTATGACGGATCGCGCCGCGCAAGGTAGGGGCCGGCGGCCCGAAATCGCTGGCGCCGCCCAGACGGCCGGCGGGCAGCTCGGGAGAGCTGGGGAGCGGCGGGAGAAAGTGCTTGTTTCAAAAAGACCGCTCGGCTAGACCCGGCGACGGAGAGGTGGCCGAGTGGCCGAAGGCGCTCCCCTGCTAAGGGAGTAGACGGCTTAAAACCGTCTCGAGGGTTCGAATCCCTTCCTCTCCGCCATTCCTCTGCCGTTCCCCGGCCCTCGCGCGATGCTCGTCCGGGAACTGAGGGAAAGACGCGGAGTGACGCCGCGCCGCTCAGTCAAGGCCCGGCCGCGAAGGATGGGTGGCCGAGTGGTTTAAGGCAGCGGTCTTGAAAACCGCCGAGGGTGCAAGCCCTCCGTGGGTTCGAATCCCACCCCATCCGCCAATCCACGCATCGGCAGATCGAGACTCGCGGCGGCCAGCTGACAAGGCGTCGTTGTCGTCTGTCCAAGGCCTCGCCTGCTCAGGCGAAGGCCTCGTCCTTGGCGAGACGGCCGGCCTGCATGATCACCGGGATATGGCGGCCCTGGCCGGTGAGGAGCGACAGGTCGGCGAGCGGGTCGCCGTCGACCACGATGAGATCCGCCGCAGCGCCGACGGAGACGCAGCCGATCTCGCCGCTCATCCCGAGCACCGACGCGGCCTCCACCGTTGCCGAACGGATGACGTCGATCGTCGGCAGCACGCGGCCGCGGATGACGAATTCCTCGGACTGGTGGCGATGCATGGCACCGAGCAGATCCGAGCCATAGGCCATAGGGACGCCCGCCTCCTTGAGGATCTCCAGCGAGCGCGGACTGCGGATGCGGACATCGTCGATCTTCGCGACCGAATCCGGCGGCAGGCCGAGGCTGGCGCCCTCGCTCGCCAGCATCTCGTAGGTCACGAGGGTCGGACAGGCGACGGCGCCCTTTTCCTTCATGAGGGCCGCGGTCGGCGCTTCGATCAGATTGGCATGTTCCACCGAATGCACGCCGCATTCGACGGCGCGGGCGATCGCCTCGTCGGTATAGAGATGGGCGGCGACATAGGTATGGGCGTTGCGCGCCTCCTCGACGATCGCCTCGATCTCGGCGCGCGAGAACTGGAGGACATGGATCGGATCGGTCGGCGAGGCGACGCCGCCATTCGCCATGATCTTGATGAAGCGCGCGCCCTTCCTGAGTTCGTCGCGCGCGGCCTGGCGGACGGATTCGAGGCCGTCGCAGAGGCGGCCGAGCGAGCCGAGCCGATCGGCGAGATCGTCGGCGGGGCGGCTGTCATAGCGGCCGCGGAGGTCGGAGTGGCCGCCGGTCTGCGACAAGGCCTTGCCGCAGATGACGAGGCGCGGTCCCTCGATCAGCCCCAGCGCCAGGGCGTCGACCAGCGCCTGGGTCGCGCCGCCGAGATCGCGCACCGTGGTGAAGCCGCGCGCGAGCATGCCGCGCATGATGTCGGCCGCGCCGAAGGCGACGAGCGCATCCGGCAGGCGGCTGTTGCGGCCAAGATCGGCGGTGGTCGCGACGACATGGACATGGCAGTCGATGAGGCCGGGCATCAGCGTGCGGCCCTTGAGATCGATGCGCCGTGCGCCGGCCGCGGCGATCGGCCGATCGGAGATTTCCGCGATCCTGCCGCCCTCGACGCGCACGAAGCGATCGTATTCGCCCTCCGCGCTGCTGCCGTCCAGGATGCGGGCATTCTCGAAGACGACGGGCGTCGGGCTGTTCATTCGGCTTTCCCCTTGCTGTCGGCCGCGGCCTTTGTCGCCGCCTTGATCTGTTCCTTGAGGATCGACTTCCAGAAGCGCAGCAGGCGGCGGAAATAAACCGGATCGTCGCGCAGCACCGTCTGGACGCCCATGCCGCGCAGCAGGCACAGCGTGGCGTTGAGCATCACCTCGATCTCGAGCGGATTGAGCCCGGTCTCGTCGAAGAACTGCCGCCAGATGGCGTCGAGGCTGTCGTGGAAGTCCCGTGTCCGGCTCACCAGGCGAATACGCAGGAAGTCATTGTGCCGCGCCGCCGTGACCTCCTCCAGCGTCAGCATGAAGAAGCGCCCCGAAAAGATGGTCCAGACGCGGTCGATGAAATCGTCGAGGCTCAGCGAGCCGTCGCGCACCAGCGTCGCATAGGTCCGGATCTCCTGCGTGACGATCGTCAGATGACGGTCGAAGGCCTCGACGACGAGTTCATCCTTGCCGGCGTAATGATGGGCGAGCGCACCGCGCGTCAGCCCGGCCCGGGCCGCGATGTCGACCGTCGTCGTCCCGGCATAGCCCTTGGCCAGGAGGAGGTCGAGCGTTGCCTCGACGAGGCGGGCGCGGGTGGCGAAAGTCCGCTCCTCCTGCGTGCGCGATGTCTTGTCCGGTGCGGTCTCCATGCGCGGAGGTTACCAGCCGTCCAGAAACATTCAAGCATGCATGTATGTATTGACACGGCTCGACGGCTTGGCCATCCTGCGCCGCAGCATGCAGCACGGCCGATGCGTGGAGCGGCCGAACTCATCGATTGGTATCGATCGCGATCCTGCGGCCTCCGCGACGGGCGGCAGTGATGACCTGCGACAATCGCGGTTCATCGGAAGATGATCCGCGATACATCCATGTTTTTATCACTATTCAGTCCAAGTCACTGCTTCGATCTAGTATCGCAGCGGCGCCTTGTCATGCAGTCATGCCGACCTCTGACTGCCACTGCTCAATAAACCGCCACGACATGACTTTGCTTTGATCTTTTGCAGTGGGTGCCGCGGTGTTAGCGTCAGCACCAAGTCCAGCGAACTCACGACGAAGGGCGGCGCCGCCAAGGCGACTGCTTCGCATTCCCGGAATTCCACTCGAAGGTGCGTGATGCCCGAGACCACCCTGGCGGCAGCCAATGTGAAGATCGTCCATGACAAAGCCCGCAACTTGAATCGGTTCGGCGAGCTGATCGAAGAGGCAGCGGCCAAGGGCGTGGACGTGCTGGTGCTGCCCGAGATGGGCCTTCAGGGCTATGCGGATTTCGCACTCGGCATGGGCTCGAAGCCCGCCGCCGAGCAGAAGCAGTATTACTATCGCGAGGCCGAGACGATCCCCGGCCCGTCGACGGAGCATATCGCGGCTCTGGCGCGGCGCCATGGCATGACGATCCAGCTCGGTCTCGCCGAGCGCTCGCTGCACGGCAATGCGATCTACAATTCGACGGCGCTGATCGGACCGGGCGGCCTCGTCGGCATCTATCGCAAGACGCACAACACTTTCGAATTCCCCTATTTCTCCCCCGGCGAAGAGATGCCCGTCTTCCGGACGCCGCATGGCACGCTCGCCAGCATCATCTGCTACGACCTCGCCTTTCCGGAACTGATCCGTGCCTATGCGGTGAAGGGCGCGGAGGTCGTGCTGATGTCAACGGCCTGGCCGATGCGCGGGCATGACCGGGCGAGCGACTATCACGGCTTCGCCATGGACCTCGCCGCGCAGTCGAACGCCTTCTTCAACCAGTTCTGGCTGGTCGTCTCCAACCACTGCGAGAAGGGCGCCTATTCGCAGGGCGTCGATTATTACGGCGGCAGCCAGATCGTCGATCCGACCGGCAAGGTCGTCGCCTATCTGGCGGACGAGGAAGGGCTCGTCACCCACACCGCCGACCTCGAGGCCGAGATCCTCGCTTCGCGCACCGAAGCCTTTTTCGGGCTGAACCTCCTGATGGATCGCCGGCCGGAGCTCTATGGCGACCTCGTCGACGAGAGCCATCGCTACCCGCATGAGGCGCTGTCACGGGGCCGGATCGCGCCGCAGAAGGGGCCGGCGGAGCCGGCGCTCGACCGCCGCCCCCGACTCGCCAAGCCCGCACGGCCCGCCTGAGCCGCACCGCATCATGATCACCGTTGAAAGCATCGAAGCTGCCGAGGCGCTGTTCTCGGTCCGCTACACCCCGGCCGAACGGGCGCAGATGGTCGGCAATCTCGAGGGCCAGATCGCCTCGGCGGTGGCGCGGCGGACGGCCGCGCTCGACAATGCCATGCCGATGGCGAGCCGCTTCGATCCGCGCCTGCCGACGACGCCGGTTCCCGCGCCGCAGGCACCGCTCGTCTACGCGGACGCGGCCGCTGCGCTGCCCGCCGACGAGGCTGACATCGCCTTCGCGCCGCTGTCGCAGCTTTCCGCCTGGCTCCGGTCCGGTGCAATCTCCAGCCGGCGGCTCACCGAGATCTATCTTCACCGGATCGCCGCGCTCAATCCGCATCTCTTCTGCTTCGCCGTGGTGACGGATGAACGCGCGCTGGCCGAAGCCGACGCCGCCGATGCGCTTCTCGCCGGAGGCACCTGGCTGGGGCCGCTGCATGGCGTCCCCTACGGACTGAAGGACCTGTTCGACACGGCCGGCACGGTCACCGGCTGGGGCGCCGAGCCGTTCCGCGACCGCGTTCCGGAGAAGGACGCGGCGATCGTCACGAAGCTGCGCGCCGCGGGCGCGGTGCTGCTCGGCAAGACCACGGTCGGCGCCCTCGCCTATAACGACATCTGGTATGGCGGCCGCACCCGCAACCCGTGGAACCTGGATGAAGGCTCAAGCGGGTCGAGCGCCGGCTCGGCTTCGGCGACCGCGGCGGGTCTCTGCGGCTTCTCGATCGGCACCGAGACGCTCGGTTCCATTACCTCGCCGAGCCAGCGCTGCGGCACCACCGGCCTGCGGCCGACCTTCGGCCGCGTCTCGCGCGCCGGCGCCATGGCACTCTGCTGGTCGCTCGACAAGGTCGGCCCGATCTGCCGCGGTGTCGAGGACACCGCGATGGTGCTTGAGGCGCTCAATGGCTTCGATCCGGCGGATCGCTCCTCGATCGGCGCGCCGTTCAATTTCGATGCCGGCGCTTCGCTCGCCGGCCTGAAGGTCGGCTATCTGCCCGCGGCGTTCGGCGAGGGCGCGACGGAGGTCGATCATGCCGCCCTGGCGGCGCTCCGCGGCCTTGCCGGCGATCTCGGCATCGAGGTCGTCGAGGCGAGCCTGCCGGACCTCCCCTATGGCTCGCTGATGAACATCCTCTATGCCGAGGCGGCGGCGGCCTTCGAGGGCCTGACGCTCTCCGATCTCGACGACACGCTGACCTGGCAGGACGAGGGCGCCTGGCCCAACACCTTCCGCAAGGCGCGCTTCCTCTCGGCCGTCGACCATGTCCAGCTCGACCGCCTCCGCTACCAGGTGATGCTGGCCCTCGACGGCCTGTTCAAGGATGTCGACATCCTCATCGGGCCCTTCATGACCGGGCCGATGCTGGTCGCCAGCAATTTCACCGGCCATCCCTGCCTGCATCTGAGAGCGGGCTTCCTCGATCTCGGCACGCGCAGCCCGGCCTCGCTCGGCGCCGGCAAGCTGACGACGGGCGAGGCCGACGATGCGGGACCGCTCTTCCGCGTTCCGCACGGCATTTCGCTCTGGGGCCGCCTCTTCGACGAGGGACCGATGCTCGCGCTCGGAATCGCACTCGAAAAGGCGCTCGGCGTCGCGGCCGAGCGGCCGCCTCTGCCTGCCTGAACTCGCCTTCCCGCCGCCCGCCAGGCGGCGCTCTTCACCGAACCACGCTGCCACGAACCGGGGACGCTCCGATGAACCGCAGAGAACTCCTGAAATCCACGGCCTTGCTGGGCGGCGCCGCCCTGTTCGGAACGGTCTTCCCCGGCGCGACCTTCGCGCAGGAGACGCCCAAGAAGGGCGGCACCATCATCTGGGGCCATTCCGAGGTCACGCAGAGTCTCGACATCCATGTCACCGGCTCCGCCTCGACGCTGCGCCTCCTGCAGAACATCCACTGCTCGATCGTCACGGTGGACAAGAGCTTCAACATCATCCCGATGCTCGCCGAGAGCTTCGAGGAGAGCCCGGACGGCCTCACCTACACCTTCAAGCTGCGCAAGGACGTCAAATTCCACGACGGCAAGCCGATGACGGCGGCCGACGTGAAATACTCCTTCGACCGCGTGCGCGATCCGAAGACCGGCGCCGTCAATTTCGAGGTGTTCAAGGACGTCGAGACGATCGAGACGCCTGATGACTACACGGTCATCGTGAAGCTCGCCCGCATCAATGCGCCCTTCCTCGGTCGCCTTGCCGAGAACGGCGCCGGCGCGATCCTCCCGGCCGGGTCCGGCGAGACGCAGGCGACGATGCCGATCGGCACCGGCCCGTTCAAATTCGTCAAGCGCGAGTTCGGCCACGAGGTCCAGCTCGTCCGCTTCGACGACTATTATGACGGTGCGCCCTATCTCGACGGCATCATCTCGCGCGAGATCACTGAGCCGACCGTGCGCCTGACAGGCCTTCGCACCGGCGAACTGCATCTCATCAACGACATCCCCGCCGATCGCGTCGCCGAGATCGACGGAACCGACACGCTGCAGACGCTGAAGTGGTTCCCGCTCAATTTCGACTTCCTGAACTTCAACCACGATTACGAGCCCTTCAAGGACGCGCGCGTCCGCCAGGCTTTCGATCTCATGATCGACAAGGAACAGCTGCTGCAGGGCGCGCTCTGGGACCAGGGACAGCTCACCGCCTCGCCGAGCTTCCCGACCTCGAGTTCCTATGACGGCGCGCTGAAGAGCCGCCCGCAGGACATGGACAAGGCCATGGCGCTGCTCGCCGAGGCGGGCTACGGCCCTGGCAAGCTGAAGCTCGTCTTCAAGACGACGACCAACTATCCCTACCATGTCGAGTCGGCGCAGATCATGGCCGAGTGGTTCCGGGCCGCCGGCGTCGAGATGACCATCGAGCAGCTCACCTGGGCCGACTGGCTCAGCCAGGTCTGGGTGAACCGCGATTTCCAGATCTCGATGATGAACTTCTTCACGCTGTGGGAGCCCGACTTCCTCTATTACAGCCTCTGGAACTCGACCGGCGCGTTCAACTACCGAAACATCAAGGACGCCGAGATCGACAAGCTGACGCAGGAAGCGCGCGGCACCGTCGATCCCGCCGCCAGGGCCGAGCTCTACAAGAAGGTGCAGCAGCGGATCTTCGACCAGACGCTCGACGTGATCCTGTGGTTCCGCAACGGCACTATCGGCGCGCAGAAGACGGTCGGCGGCCTCGACACGATCGTGCATCCGAACGGCAGCAATCTGAACTTCCACAAGGTCTGGCTGAACAGCTGACGCTGGAGGGGGCAGGACGCTTCGGTGTCCCGGCCCTTATCCGGACGAGCCCGAGCAGCTGGCGGTCGGGCACGGCCTCCTTCACCTCTCCCTCAGGGAGAGGTGAAGGAACAGAACCTGACGACGCCGCTCCATCCCCCGCGAGGCCCATGACCTATATCGTCAACCGCCTGCTCTCCATCGTCCTGACGCTCTGGCTGATCTCCGTGATCACCTTCGCCGTCACGTCGATCCTGCCCGGCGACGTCGCGATGATGATCCTCGGCACGCAGAGCAACCCGACGGCCCTCGCGGGGCTGCGCGAGCAGCTCGGCCTCAACGATTCCCTGGTCGTCCAGTACGGCCGCTGGATCGGCGGCATGCTGACCGGCGATTTCGGCCATTCGCTCGTCTTCAAGGAGCCGATCTCCGAACTCATGGCGCAGAAGATGAAGGCGAGCGCGCTGATCGTCGTCATGTCGATGGCGATCGCGCTCATCTGCGCGGTCCCGCTCGGCGTCTGGGCGGCGGTTCATCGGCGGCGCTGGCAGGACAGCGTCTCGTCGAGCGCCGCACTGCTCGGCATCTCGCTGCCGGACTTCTTCTGGGGGATCATGATGATCCTGCTCTTCGCGCGGACGCTCGGCTGGTTCCCCTCTTCCGGCTTCACCGATCCGTCTGTCGATTTCGTGGGCGCGCTGCGCCACGCCTTCCTGCCCTCGCTGGCGCTCGGCCTCGGGTTGATGGCGCATCTGACCCGCGTCACCCGCTCGACGATGACCGGCATCCTCAACCAGGAATTCATCCGCGTCGCCCGCGCCAAGGGCCTCGCCGAGCGCACCGTGGTGTGGAGCTACGGCCTCCGCAATGCCGTCGGCCCCATCATGACGGTGGCCGGACTGCAGATCGGCTACCTGTTCGGCTCGATCATCGTCGTCGAGACGCTGTTCAACTATACGGGCATGGGCTGGATCACCTATCAGGCGCTGCTCAACCGCGACGTGCCGCTGATCCAGACCTCGGTGTTCTTCATCGCCGCGGTCGTCATGCTGACGAACTTCGTCGTCGACCTGCTCTATTTGCTGGTCGATCCCCGCATCAGGACCGAGTGACCGTGAAGCGATTCCTCACCCCCCAGGGCGTGGTCGGCTTCTCGCTGATCTTCGCCATCGCCGCCGTCGGCATCCTCGCCCCGCTGCTCGTGCCGCGCGATTACGCGACGCGCATGAAGATGGCGGCGCGGCTGAAACCGCCGAGCCTCGAATTCTGGTTCGGCACCGACCAGCTCGGCCGCGACCTGTTCTTCCGCGTCCTGCTCGGCGCCCACACCTCGCTCGGCATCGCCGCCGCGGCGGTCGGGATCAGCATCGTCATCGGCCTGCCGCTCGGCATCATCTCCGGCTATGTGCGCGGGCGCACCGACAATGTCCTGATGCGCCTCGTCGATACGCTGCTGAGCTTTCCGGCGCTGCTCCTCGCGCTCACGATCTCGGCGATGCTGGGGCCGAGCATTCCGAACACGATCATCGCCATCGGCATCGCCTTCACGCCGTTCCTTGCCCGCATCATCCGCGGCGAAGCGCTGCGCGTCTCGGCGATGCCCTATGTCGAGGCGGCGCGGGCGGCCGGCACCGGCGACGTCGCCATGATCATCCGCCATATCCTGCCGAACGTGATCCCGCTGGTGATCGTGCAGGGAACGATCAGCCTCGCCTTCGCCATCCTCGCCGAGGCCGGCCTTTCCTTCCTCGGCCTCGGCACGCAGCCGCCGAATTCCTCCTGGGGCCTGATGATCCAGGCGTCTCGCGACTATCTCGACGTCGCGCCCTGGACGGCGCTGGCGCCGGGCGCCGCCGTCGCGCTGACGGTGCTCGCGCTCAACATGTCCGGCGACGTCCTCCGCGACGTGCTTGATCCGAGGGTCCGTTCATGAGCGACATCGACCCGCTGAA
This sequence comes from Allobosea sp., assembly GCA_017307955.1. Taxonomy (GTDB): domain Bacteria; phylum Pseudomonadota; class Alphaproteobacteria; order Rhizobiales; family Kaistiaceae; genus Kaistia. Next base: position 36,046 of record JAFKFV010000013.1, read on the forward strand.
CCCGACGGCGCAGCAGCCGATCATCCGCGTCTCCGGGCTGCGGGTGGAATTCGAGACCGATGACGGCGTCGTCGCCGGCGTCAAGGATGTGAGCTTCGAGATCGCGCCCGGCGAGACGCTGTGCGTCGTCGGCGAGAGTGGCTCGGGCAAATCGGTGACTTCGCTCTCCATCCTGCGGCTGATCGAGTTCGGCGGCGGCCGCATCGCCGCCGGTGCGCTCGAATTCGCCCGCGAGAGCGGCGATGTCATCGACCTCGCCTCGGCGAGCGGGGATGTCATGCAGTCGATCCGCGGCAACGAGATCGGCATGATCTTCCAGGAGCCGATGACCTCGCTGAACCCCGTGTTCACGATCGAGCGCCAGCTGACGGATGGGCTGCGCCGCCATCGCGGCCTCGCCGGCGAGGATGCACGCAAGCGCGCGCTCGAGCTCCTGCGCGAGGTGCGCATTCCCGAGCCTGAACGGCGGCTCTCGCAATATCCGCACGAGCTCTCCGGCGGCATGCGCCAGCGCATCGTCATTGCCATGGCGATGGCGTGCCGGCCGCGCCTGCTCATCGCCGACGAGCCGACCACCGCGCTCGACGTCACCATCCAGGCCGAGATCCTCGGGCTCATCGACCGGCTGAAGCGCGAGAACGGCATGGCCGTGCTGTTCATCACCCATGACATGGCGGTGGTGGCGCAGATGGCCGACCGCGTCGTCGTGATGTATCGCGGCGATGTCGTTGAGGAGGGGCCGGTCGGCCGCATCTTCGACGCGCCGCGCGAGCCCTATACCAGGGCTCTCCTTGCCGCCGTGCCCCGGCTCGGCGAGATGCAGGGAACGAGCGGGCCCGAGCCGATGCGCATTCTGGGCGACGCCCCGCCCGCCCCCGCCGCGCCGCGCTCCGAGCCTTCGACGAAAGGCGGGCCGCTGCTGGATGTCCGCCATCTGACGACCCGCTTCCCGGTCAAGGGCGGCCTGTTGCGGCGGACGATCGCCGAGGTGCATGCGGTCGAGGATGTGAGCTTCTCGCTCGCCCGCGGCGAGACGCTGTCGCTGGTCGGCGAATCCGGCTGCGGCAAGTCGACCTGCGGGCGAACGATCCTCCGCCTCATCGAGGCCAATTCCGGCGAGATCCAGCTCGACGGATGGAACGTGCGCGGGCTCGGGCGGCTCGATCTGCAGCGCGCCCGGCGCGACATGCAGATGGTGTTCCAGGACCCGTTCGCCTCGCTCAATCCCTATCGGCGCCTGGCCGACCAGGTGGCCGAGCCGCTGATCAATTTCGGCATCGCCTCGGGCAGCGAGATCACCGACCGTGTCGCGCATCTCTTCGACCGGGTCGAGCTGCCGCGAAGCTTCCTGCGCCGCTTCCCGCATGAGCTCTCCGGCGGCCAGCGCCAGCGCGTCGCCATCGCCCGCGCGCTCGCGCCGAGCCCGAAGCTGATCGTCGCCGACGAGAGCGTCTCGGCGCTCGATGTCTCCGTGCAGGCGCAGGTGCTCAATCTCCTGATGGAGCTGCAGGCCGATCTCGGCCTCTCCTTCCTCTTCATCAGCCATGACATGGCGGTGGTCGAGCGCGTCTCGCACAATGTGGCGGTGATGTATCTCGGCCGGATCGTCGAGATCGGCCCCCGCGCCGCCGTCTTCGGCAATCCGCGCCATGCCTATACGCGCTCGCTGCTCGAGGCGGTGCCGATCGCCGACCCTGCCCGGCGGCGGTCGCATGACGACCGCAGCTTCCGTCCCTTGTCCTCGCCGATCTTCCCGCTCGGCGCCGACATCCAGCCTTCCATCTATGACGAAGTGGCGCCCGGCCATCTCGTCCTCAAGTCGGCGGCCTGACCGCCGGGAGACCCTTTGACATGCCGATCTTCAACCGCATCGCCGATTTCCACGCCGACATGACCGAATGGCGGCGCGACCTGCACAGCCATCCCGAACTCGCGCTGGAGGAATTCCGCACCAGCGGCGTCATCCAGGAGAAGCTGAAGGAATTCGGCGTCGACGAGGTCGTGACCGGCATTGCCCAGACGGGCGTCGTCGGCGTCATCCGCGGCCGCGGCGCCGGCGGCGCGATCGGCCTTCGCGCCGATATCGACGCGCTGCCGATCCATGAGGAGACGGGCCTTCCCTATGCCTCGACCGAGCGCGGCAAGATGCATGCCTGCGGCCATGACGGCCATACCGCGATGCTCCTCGGCGCGGCCCGCTATCTGGCCGAGACCCGCAATTTCGACGGCACGGTCTATGTCATCTTCCAGCCGGCCGAGGAACTGCATGGCGGCGGCGGCATGATGGTGCGCGAAGGCCTCTTCGAGCGCTTCCCGATGGACTATGTCTTCGGCATGCATAACTGGCCGAAGGCGCCGGCCGGCACCTTCCTGTGGCGCGTCGGGCCGACCATGGCGGCGGTCGCCCAGTTCGTCATCACCATCCGCGGCCGCGGCGCGCATGGCGCGCAGCCGCATGACGGCACCGATCCGGTCGTCGTCGCCGGCGCGCTGATCCAGGCGCTGCAGAGCGTCGTCGCCCGCAATGTCGCGCCGCTCGAAAGCGCGGTGGTGACGATCGGCGAAATCCATGGCGGCGGCGCCTTCAACGTCATCCCCGAGACGGTCATGCTGCGCGGCACGACGCGCTGGTTCGATCCGGCCATCGGCGACACCGTGGAACAGGCCATGCGCCGCATCGTCCACGCCACGGCGGAAGCCTATGGCGCGAGCGCCGAGCTGGTCTATGACCGCATGTATCCCGCGACGATCAACGACGAGGCGGCGACGGGCCTCGCCCGCCGCGCCGCCGAAGCGGTCGCAGGGTCGCGCGCGGTCGCGGAGCTGGCGCAGCCGACGATGGGCGGCGAGGACTTCTCCTTCATGCTGAACGCCAAGCAGGGCAGCTACATCATGCTCGGCAGCGCACGGCGCGAGGACGAGCCGCAGCTCCATCACCCGCTCTACGATTTCAACGACGATCTCCTGCCGGTCGGCGCCAGCTACTGGGCGACGCTCGCCGAGCAGCTCCTGCCGCGCAAGGCGACGTGAGGCGGAGCCGCGGAGAGGCGCCGCATCCAAACGTCAGCCTGTCCGTGCTTCAGGGCCTCCCGCAGGTGTCGGCAAAATCGAGCAGCAGCTCCGCCACGCGATCCGGACAGGACAGTTGCGGCGCATGGTCGGTGTCGAGGGTCGCAACCCCCGCCCCCGTCACGAGGCGTTGCATGGTGCGCTGGACGGCAAGGGGTACGGAGCGGTCCTGCAGGGCTTCGATATAGAGGCGGCGGACCGTCCCGGCGCCCTCGGCGGTCCAGGTCGGTGCGATCATCCAGCTCGTATTCCGTTGCGCATTCAGCCGGGCGGACGCCGCCCGGGCATCGGACGGGTCGGCGCATTGGAAGAAGATGGCCTCCGCCGCCTCCGGCGGCACGAAGGTCCCGAGGCCATCGGCAGTCGGGCGCAGGAAGGGCTCGATGCCTTGCGGCGGCGGCGCGCCGGCGATCGTGCACGCCTCGGGAAAGCCCATGCCGCTCGGCAGCATCATGCCGGCGAGAAAGACGACCCCGGCCACGCTGCCGGGCTGCCGGGTCACCAGCCGCTCCGCGACCATGGTGGCGATGATGCCGCCACCCGAATGGCCGACGATGACGAAGGGTCCCGCCCTCCCGGCGAGCGCGGCCAGCGCATGGTCCGCCATGTCGCTGGCCGTGACGGCGTCGGTCTCCGCCCAGGGCGGCCGTCCGGGCAGGTCCGGCGCGACGACAGCGTGGCCCGCCCCTTCAAGCCGCGGGGCGACGCCGTCCCAGACCCACCGGCCGGCCCAGGCGCCATGCAGCAGCAGGAAGGCCGGGCGGCTCATGCCTTGCGTCCGGCCGAGGCAAGCACGCGCGTTGCCTCCCTTATGGCGGCGAGGTTCTTGCGGCCCTGGCGCGAGCCGGCCAGCTTGGCCGCGACATGGTCGCGCACCGTGATGGGCTCATAGGCAAGGCCGTCGCCGAGGTCCATGAGGCTGTCGAGCGTGCTGACCACCGCATCGGCATTGCCGTCATGGAAGAAGGCGACCGAGCGGCGCCGCCGGATCGTGCCGTCAACCACAGGCGGCTTGACGCGGTGCAGCGTCGACATCCAGAGATCATTGGTCATGCGCGCGGTGAGATCGCCGAGATTGACCAGCAGCGCGCCTTCGGCTGGCATGACGTCATGCCAGAGGCCATCGCGGCCCAGCACCTGCAGCCCCGCGACCCGGTCGGCCCAGAGCACAGTGACGATCCCGAAATCGGTATGCTCGCCCATGCCGGTCAGGTCGCCGTCGAGGCTGATGTCGGTGCCCGGCGGCAGCGCATAATTGTTCATGCGCAGAACATCGATGGAATGGTCGGTCAGGGCGTCGAAGAAATGCGGCCCGGCCCCCAGCGCATCGGCGAAGATCCTGGTCAGCGTGCGGGCGACCCGCTGCGCCTCGAGGAAATAGCGGCTGACGCGGTCCTCGAACTCCGGGAGATCCGGCCACAGGTTGATGCCATAGTCGCGCTCGTCGAGGACGAGATGCGGGAAGGACCGGGCTTCGGCGCCAATGTTGAACGCCTCGAAGAAGTCGTTCATCCGGCTCGCCGATTCCACGCCGAGGCTGAGCGATAGGGACTCGCTCTTGGGCGGGCTGTAGCCGCGGTTCGAATCCGGCACCCGGTACTGCTTCTTCTCGTCGAGCGGCAGGTTGAAGAAGTCATCCAGCGCCGCGGCGAGGCCCGCCTGTATCTCGGGCGCGACGCCGTGGCCAACCACCTGCATGAAGCCAACCTCGCGACAGGCAAGGTCAAGCGCCGCGGCGACGGCAGCCCGCTCCTCATCGGAGCGAGGCTCGACATAGGCAGTGATGTCGATGGTGGGAACGTCGAACGGCATGGCGCGACTCCTCCTTGATCCCGGAGGTGTCTGGCCCCAGCGGCCGCGTTGAACTCGGTAGAACCAGACGCTAGCAGATCGACCCTCACCGTCAATAGAGGGCTGTCTGGTCATTGCCCGTGCGGTGGAGACCGAGGCGTCCAACCGCGAGACAGCCAGGCCGGTGCTTGGTCTGGCTCAGATGGTTGCCAAGGCCAGGGAGTATCGCGCCTCGGAAACTGGATCCCCCCGCAGAATTGCCAAGCTCAAGCTTGGCAGTGGCGAGATCATCGGCGTGATGTTGCATCGATGTTACGATCGATGTCGAAATGTGGCTGACGGATTGCGCCGGTTCTTCTCCTCCCTGACAGTCAGGCGACACGGCCCGATTCCCGAGTTCGGGTCCTCAAGACACAATTGAAACTGACGAACAGCGTTTGGCCGCCTTGGCGCCGGCGCGTGGAGGGGCACCTATGGCGTCGCAATCGATCCGCTCGTTCTCGCGGCGCAGCCACCGGCCTCGGCGTCGTCGCCTTGTCGCATCGGTCGTGGTCCTTCTCGGCCTCGTCGGGCCGGAGGCGGCGCTGGCTGCCGGCTGGAACCTCTATGACGGCTATACGCAGTCCTATTCGGTTCAATACCAGAACACGCTGGAATCGGCGCTCGCCACTGACGGCACCCTGCAGATCGGGCTCAATGTCGACGGCAGCCCGGTCGCGGTCACGATGGATACCGGCTCGGTCGGCCTCGTGCTCTCGGCCAACTATTTCCCGAACTATTCGACGGCCGGCACCCCGGGCTGGGAATATTACAACAGCTCGGGACTGCTCCTCACCGGCTATTTCAATGATTTCAAGGTCGACATCGAAGGCCGCGACGCCCAAGGCAATCCCACCACGGTCAGCGCGACGCTGCCGGTACTCGTCGTCACCGAGGCCTATTGCCTCGGCGTCGGAACCGACCCCTGCAACGCCGACTATGCGGTCAACCATGTCAGCATGATGGGCGTCGGCTATGACCGCAACACCATGGGCACCGGCACGCTCGACCTGTCGCTGACGGGCAAGGAGCTCAACAAGCTGCTCAAGGCCGCGCCGACGACGTCGGAGGCCTACAACGTCTTCCTCAATATCGACGGCATGGCCGAGGGCGCGCTGCGCCGCGGCTATATCATCTCGCCGGATGGCGTTCAGCTTGGCCTGACCGCCGCCAACACATCGGCCTCGGCCTTCACCTATTCGCAGCTCGTGCTCGAAAGCGCGGGCGTCAACGGCGCCGCCCCCAACTGGAAATCGGTCGTCGCCGACATCACGCTGGCCGGGACATCGAGCAATGCCAATCTGCTGATGGACACCGGCGTCTACGGTTCCTTCTTCGAGGTCCCCGGCGTCCCCAAGGGCCCTGCCCCGGCCGGCACGGAGATAACGATCAGCCTCGCCGGCGGCAGCGCGACCTACAGCTTCATCGTCGGCGACACGAGCAATCCGCAGACGCCGGCCTTCGTCAACGTCGGCTCGCCCGAGACCGGCTTCGTCAATTCCGGCCTGCACAGCTATGCCGGGCTGAACGTGCTCTTCGATGCCGATGGCGGCTTTCTCGGCGTCGCGGCCAATGGCTACAGCGACGCGACCAATGTCAGCGTCAACCAGATCATCGCCGCCACCGGTCCGCTGGTGCTGACGCAGGATTTCGAGACCGACCTTCCGGTCCTCCTCGTCGGCGACAGCACGGTCACGACCTCGAATACCGCGACTTTCGATTCCGCCATTTTCGGCCCGGGCAGCCTGACGCTCGAGGGCGGCACGGTCATCCTGAACGGCGCCGTGACCAATGACGGCGGCGTGACGGCGGCTTCCGGAACGACCGTCCTCAACGGCTCGATGACCGGCAGCCTCACGGTCGCGGCCGGCGCCCAGTTCGCCAACTACAACAACGGTTATGCCGTCGCCGCAGGCAATATGCTGGTGAATGACGGCGTCTTTGTCGGCGCAGATTCCGGCGCGGCCTTCGTCAATGGCGGCACTGTCACGAACTCGGGAACATTCACCGGCGCCATCGACAACGCGGGCAGCTGGACGAACGAGAGTGGCGCGTCGCTCTTCGGCGCCGTCGTCAATTCGGGAGCTCTCGTCAACAACGGCGAGATCGAGCCCGGCGACGCCCCGACCACGTCGGCGAGTTTCGTCAACTCCGGCACCGTCGACAATGCAGGGACGATCGTCGCTTCGGTCGACAACAGCGGCAGCTGGACGAACAGCGGGACGCTGATCGGCTCGCTCGCCAATTCAGGCAGCTTCAGCAATAGCGGGCTCGTCGCGGGCCCGGTCAGCAATACCGGCACCATGACCAATACGGGCAGGATCGACGGCGACGTCACCGCCTGGGGTCCGTTCGCCAACCAGGGCACGGTCTCCGGAACGCTGACCCTTTACGGCACGCATCACGGCAATGGCAGCGTCGGCGGGCTGGTCGTGAAAGAGGGCGGCATCGTTTCGCCCGGCAATTCCGTCGGCGCCATCGCGGTGTCTGGCGATGCGGTGTTCGAACCGGGCTCGGTTCTCGCGGCCGAGATCGGCCCGAACGGCATCGCCGATCTCCTCAGCGTCGGCGGAACGCTGACGGCCGGCGGCGCGACGCTGCTCCTCCTGCCGACAGACGACTTCCAGCCCGCCCTCGGCAACACCTATTCCGTCCTCCAGGCGGGCGCGATCGCATCCGCCTTCACCGTCGCCTCGCCGCTGTTCGGAACGGCCGATACGCTCTTCCCCTTCCTCGGAGGAAGCCTCGACGACACCGGCATGCTGACGCTCGGCCGCAGCGCGGTAAGCTATGCGGGCTATGCCACGACGACGAATGCCTGGAACGCGGCCGTCGCCGCCGACAGTCTCGGCCTGCAGTCGCCGCTCAACCGCTCGCTGGCGCTGATGAGCGCGGCGGAGGCGCCGGCTGTCCTCGCCAGCCTGACGGGCGAGGTGAACGCTTCGGCCGAAACGACGCTGCAGCAGCAGTCGATCTATCTGCGCGACGCCGTCAATCGCCGCGTCCGCCAGGCCTTCGCCGATATCGACGGCGCCGCCGGCACGGGCAATGAGACCGCGCGCCTCGCGCCCGGCCTCGACGCCACCGCCTGGTCGCAGGCCTATGGCGCCTGGGGCAACACGTCGTCCGACGGCAATGCCGAGGCGCTGTCGCGCTCGATCGGCGGCTTCCTGCTCGGCGCCGACGCGGCGCTCGGCGCGGACTGGCGCGTCGGTCTCGTCGGCGGCTACAGCCGCTCCGATTTCTCGCTGGATGGCATCGGCGGTGGCGGATCGAGCGACAATTACGACGTCGCGCTCTATGGCGGCACGCAGCAGGGCGCGATGAGCCTCCGCTTCGGCGCCGGCTATAGCTGGCACGACATTGCGACCTCGCGCGCCGCCTTCACGCCGGGCGCCGAGTTCCTCTCCGCCGATTACGGCGGCGGTACCGCCCAGCTCTTCGGCGAGGCGGCCTATGGCTTCCGCTTCCAGAACGGCACCATCGAGCCCTTCGCCAATCTCGCTTATGTCAATCTCGCGGTCGACGGCTTCTCGGAATCCGGCGGCCCGGCAGCGCTCGCCTTTGGCGACAGCACCATGTCGACGACCTACAGCGTGCTCGGCATCCGCATGGCGCAGACTTACGACATCAAGGACGGCATGAAGCTGCTCGCCCATGGCGGCCTCGGCTGGCAGCATGCCTTCGGCGATGTCGTCCCGGAGGCGAGCGCCGCCTTCGCCGGCTCCTCGGCTTTCACGGTGGCCGGCGCGCCCCTCGCCCGCGACGCGGCGCTGATCGATGCCTTCCTCGGCCTCCGTCCGAGCAGCCAGCTCGATTTCGGCCTCCGCTATTCCGGCCAGATCGCTCAGGACGCGTCCGACAACGCCGTGGAAGGCGTTCTCGAAGTCCGCTTCTGACGCGGGCGCTGGCGTGATGCCTTCACGTCGTCGAGCGTGATCCAGGCCGGCGCGTGGTCGCTGGCCTTCTCCCAGCCGCGGACGTCGCGATCGACGCCCGCGGCCGCCAGCTTTGGGACGAGATCGGGACTGAGCAGCAGGTGGTCGAGCCTGAGGCCGGCGTTGCGGCCATAGGCGTTCCGGAAATAGTCCCAGAAGGTGTAGATCACCTCGCCGGGGTGGAGCTGGCGCAGGGCGTCGGTCCAGCCCTCGGCGACCAGTTCGGCGAAGGCGGCGCGGATCTCGGGCCGGAACAGCGCATCGTCTACCCAGCGCTCTGGCTTGTAGACGTCGAGCTCCGTCGGCATGACGTTGAAATCGCCGGCGAGCACGACCGGAGCGCCGCTCTTGAGAAGCGCGGCGGCGTGGGTCTTGAGGCGGTCGAACCAGCGGATCTTGTAGTCGAATTTCGGCCCCGGCGCCGGATTGCCGTTCGGCAGATAGAGGCAGCCGACCAGCACGCCGTTCACGGCCGCCTCGATATAGCGGCTCTGGGCGTCATCCTCCTCGCCGGGCAGGCCGCGCCGCGTCTCGATCGGCGCCCTGCCCCTCGCCAGGATGGCGACGCCGTTCCACGCCCGCTGCCCATGCCACACGGCGCCATAGCCCGCTTCCTCCAGCGCGCCGCGCGGAAACCGTTCGTCCGGCGCCTTCAGTTCCTGCAGGCAGACGATGTCGGGCTCGGCCTCCGCCAGCCAGCGCAGCAGCACCGGCAGCCGGCCATTGATCCCGTTGACGTTGAAGGTCGCGATCTTCATCGGGCAATGAACGCGGCCGCGGCGGGATCGCTCCCGCCGCCGGCGATGATCGCCCTCCTGCTAAGCCTTCGGCGGCAGGAACTCGCTTCGGAAGCGGAGCGCATTGGCCATCAGGATGGTCCGCCGCTCGGCGAGAATCTCGGCCGTCGGCGGGACGACGCGGAAGCCATGCGGCGCATTGGCCGGGATGTTGACCGTCTGGCCGGCCGCGGCGCGGTGGGTTTCGCCACGGAAGGTCAGCTCGAGTTCGCCTTCGAGGATGTGGAACATCTCCTCGAAATCATGCCGATGCGGCGGCGGCCCGCCGGCGGGGACGAACATGTCGATGAGGCTGTAGCGCCCGCCCGTCTCCTCGCCCGAGACAAGGATCGTATAGGTACCGGCGCCGATGCCGAGATGGGTGAGACCAGGATCGTCGCCCCCGACGATCGTTGCGCTGCGCGCGAGATCATCGGCGGGAAGCGGGGGAAATGTTTCGGTCATGATGGGGGCTCCTTCCTGTTCAGGCGAGGGTGAAATCGGCGACGATCTTGCCGGGCGCATGGCCCGTGCGGTTGCGTTCGATGGCGGCCGGGATGGCTTCCAGCGGAACGGTCTCGGCGATGGTCACCTTCAGTTCGCCCGAGGCGGCGACGGTGCCGAGCGCGGCGAGGCGTTCGCCGTCGGGCTTCATCATGAACCAGAGACCTCTCCGACCATCGCCGCGCGGCGCGGCTATATCGGGACGGACGGCGCTCACGACCGCGCCACCTTCCGGCAGAAGGGCGAAGGAGCGGTCGGGCGCATCGCCGCCGGCGAGGTCGATCACCAGGTCGACGGGGCCGCTCGCCGCCTCGAACCGCTCCGCCGTGCGGTCGATCACCCGGTCGACGCCGAGATCGCGAAGATGCGGCAGGCTTGCAGTCGAGCCGGTCGCGATGACCGTGAGGCCGAGCGACTTCGCCATCTGCACCAGCAGCGTGCCGACACCGCCCGACGCGCCATGCACCAGCACGGTCTGCCCCGCCTTCGGCGCGCCGGCCGCATGGAGCATCTGCCAGGCGGTCAGCCCGGCGACCGGCAGCGCGGCGGCGACGATGTCGGAGAGACCGGCCGGGGTCGGTGCGAGCACCGCTTCCGGAACGGCGACGAAATCGGCATAGGCGCCGAAGGGTGCGAGGCCGAACACCCGATCGCCGACCGCGAAGCGGCTCCCCTCTGCGACCGCGACGATCTCGCCCGCGAGTTCCATCCCGAGGAGCTGCGGAAAGGCGACGGGCTTCGTGTCCTTGAGGAAGCCCTCGCGGATCTTCCAGTCGATGCCGTTGATGCCGGCCGCGCGGACACGGACGACGGCGATGCCGGGCGCGGGCTCCGGCATGGGAGCGGTCGCGAGTTCGAGGGCCTCGGCGCCGCCGAACCGGGTGAGGACGATGCTGCGATGGGTCATGTCGTTTCTCCTTTCGACACGCCCAACCTAATGTGTTTCAATCCTCGCCTTCAGACGCTGAATTCGGGACAGAGTGGATCAGATTTGGAACAGTTGGATCTCGACGCCCTGGCCGATTTCATTCTGGTCGCGACACATGGTGGCCTTGGAAAGGCTGCGCGCAGCACGGGACGCTCCAAGGCGACGCTGTCGCGGAAATTGACCGAGCTGGAGAATGCGCTGCAGGTCCGCCTGGTCGAGCGCGGCGCGCAGGCGCTCCGCCTCACCGAGGCCGGCGCCGCGCTCTATGCGCGCGCACGCGGGCCGCTGGCCGATCTCGTCCAGGCTGGCGATGATATCCGCAGCGGCGGCGGCGAACTCGCCGGTCTGCTCAGGATCAGCGCGCCGGTGCTCTTCTCGCAGGTCGCCCTCAGCCGCGCGGCCGCCACCTTCTCGCGGCTGCATCCGCGGCTCGAGATCGAGATCAATGCCGAGGATCGCTTCGTCGACCCGGTCGAGGAAGGCTATGATCTCGTGGTGCGCACCAACCCGAAGCCGACGGAGGCGATGGTCGGGCGCCGCCTCGCCACCGACGAACTCGTGCTGGCAGCCGTCCCGGACATCGAGCGCCCGGCCAGCGGCAGCATCGTGCCGGCGGTCCTCATGAGCCGGGCCGGCGAGATCCGCCCCTGGGTCGTGATGACCGACGCGGGCGAGGCGACCTTCACGCCCCGGCCCGTTCTTCGCCTGTCGTCGATGCTGATGGTCTATGAAGCCGCCAAGGCGGGCGGCGGCGCGGCGGTATTGCCCGTCTCGCTGGCAGCGCGCGATATCGCGGCGGGCCGGCTCGTCTCCTGGGGCAAGGTGCTCAACCGTCCCGTCGAAGTCTGGATCCTGCATGCCTCGCAGCGGCTCTCCAGCCCCAAGGTCACGCGCTTCGTGTCCTTCCTGGCGGACCAGTTCCGCGGCGGCCAGCTCGAAGTCTGAGCGGGCCGTCAGGCCGGCTGGAAGCCGCTCAGCACTCTCAGATGATGGTGTTGATGGGCGTGGTCGTCGCCATGGCTATGCGAGGACACCTCCTCGACGATCGGGATCAGGCTGGTCGAGCCATGCATGATGCCGCGCTCCGAGAACAGCGCCTCGGCATAGGCCGAGACGGCGCCGACCTCGCCGCGCATGACCGTGACCTCGACCGAGGTGGTGTGGCCGAGCGGGACCGACAGGGCGGCGATCGTCTGGTCGTGCCGGTCCAGCCGCCCCTGCGGCACGCGCAGCGCGAGGCCGCGCACGGTCTGGTCGACGGTGCAGCTCACGACGGCGAAGCAGGCGGCATGCGCCGGCGCTTCTGGCCGCGCCGCAAGCCCGCGCCGCACGAGGTCGCGGATCGCCTCGGACCGGCTCCCCGCCCCGGTGCTCGCGACATAGGCGTCGAGTGCGGCCGCGAGGTCGTCGTCGATGGCGATGGTGGTGCGTTGCATCGGGCTCCTCCCGGTTAGCGCGGAAGGTTAGGCCAGCCCCCGCCGCGCTTCAATGCGGCGGCCGGCGGGCCTTTCGGGCGGCAGGCAAAAAGAAACCCGGCGCCGAGGCACCGGGTTCTTTGTCTCCTGCGGACGATGGATCGTCACGCGGCCTTCTTGTTGACCGTCTGGCCGGCGAGGCCGCTCAGGAGCTCGTCGGTCTTCTTCTCCTCCTGCAGCGTCTGGTCGAGAAGCGCCGCGGCGTCCTTCATGCCGAGCTGCATCGCCCAGGTCTTGAGCGTGCCGTAGCGGGCGATCTCGTAGTGCTCGACAGCCTGCGCGGCCGCGGTCAGGCCGGCGTCGAGAGCGTCCGAGCCCTCGAACTCCTCCATGACCTCCTTGCCCTCCTCGATGATGCCGAGAATGGCGTCGCAGGTCTTGCCGCGCGCCGGCTTCTCCAGCATCTCGAAGATCTGCTGCAGGCGCTCGACATGACCTTCGGTCTCGTCGCGGTGCTGCTGGAAGGCCTGCTTCAGTTCAGGGGACTCGGCGCTGCGCGCCATCTTCGGCAGCGCCTTCAGGATCTGCTTCTCGGCATAGAAGATATCCTTGAGCGTCTCGACAAAAAGGGTCTCGAGAGTCTGCTGCTGAGCCATGTCAATTCTCCGTTGGGATGAAGTGGCGATTCAAGTGATTGGGAGGAGATTCGTTCCCGCCCAGGCTGCCTCATCGCGAAGTCGCGGCGGGCGGCTCCTGGAGCGAAATCGGACCGCCGCTCGGACCGGTTTCCTGAGCGGCTCCGCCCGTCCTCGAACCGTCCTGACCCGCCACCGATGCGGCACCCGATCCGGGCGTTGCGTGGCCAGACGAGGGGGAGCCCGCCCCCTGCCCCGGCTTCACGCCGCCCGAACCGCCAGCGCCCGCCGGCCCGGCCGGCCTGGAGGCGTCCGGCTTGGCGCTCTCGGGTCTGTCGCTTTCGCGCTTGACGTCGTCCGGCCTGGACTCGTTCGGCTTGCTGCCGCCGGAACTGCCGCCAGTCTTGGCGTCCTCCGACTTCGGCCCGTCGAGCTTCGGTTGGCCGGATTGATGCGGCTTCGAGGGGAAGCCGCTGCGGTCGGCATAGTCGCGCGGCCGGCCGCGGCGGCCATGGGTATCCGCCAGCGCCTTACGCACCGCGATGTCGATCAGCGTGAGCCCGGCCGTCATCGCGAGCGCGACGCCGGCATTGTCCCGCTTGCGGTTATGCGAGCCGAGCGCGGCGCCGAGCACGGCGAGATCGAGCAGGTCGCCGACGACGCGGCTGGTCATGCCGGTCTGCTTCTCCGTCGAGAGAGTCAGCATGCCGGATGCGATTTCGCGCGCGCCGAAGACGCGCATGAGCCCCTCCCGTCCCCTGAGCCCAAGGGTGCGGGTGAGGATATGCGGCGCGAGGAGCTGCGTGAGCCCGAGGCCGATCGAGAACCAACCGAGCCCCTTGGCAAGGCGGTCCGGTCCCGGCACTGCCGAAGGCCCGGTCGCGAGGATCTTGGGGTCGCCTTCCGGGCGGGTGAGATTGGACAGATACTTCATGATGACCTCGCTCAGGGCTTCAGGACGACCTTGATGCAGCTGTCCTGCTTGTCGCGGAACACGCGGTACATCTCGGGTCCGTCCTCGAGACCGACGGTGTGGGTGATGACGAAGGAGGGATCGATCTCGCCTTCCTCGATGCGGCGCATGAGGTCGTCGGTCCAGCGCCGCACATGCGTCTGGCCCATGCGGAAGGTGAGACCCTTGTTCATCGCCGCGCCGAGCGGGATCTTGTCGACGAGGCCGGCATAGACGCCGGGTATGGAGACGATGCCGGCCGGCCGGCAGACATAGATGATCTCCCGCAGCACATGCGGACGATCGTTCTCCATCATCAGCATCTGCATGCCGCGATCCATGATCGTGTCGGGCAGCGAGAGGTCGACATGGCTTTCGGTGCCGACTGCGTCGATGCACTTATCGGGCCCCTTGCCGCCGGTCAGCTCGTTGAGCCGCTCGATGACGCTTTCCTCGCCGCGATTGATGGCGATCGCGCCGGCCGCTTCGGCCATGCCGAGCCGCTCGGGCAGATAGTCGATGGCGATGACCTGGCGGGCGCCAAGCAGGATCGCGCTGCGGATCGCCATCTGGCCGACAGGGCCGCACCCCCAGACCGCCACCGTGTCCTCAGGCTCGATGTCGCATTGCACGGCGGCCTGCCAGCCGGTCGGCAGGATGTCGCTGAGGAACAGCACCTGCTCGTCGGGAAGCCCGCCCGGAACCTTCACATGCGTCGCATCGGCGAAGGGCACGCGGAGATATTCGGCCTGCCCGCCCGGATAGCCGCCGGTGAGATGTGTGTAGCCGAAAAGGCCCGCGGTGGTATGGCCGAACACCTTTTCGGCGAGGTCCTTGCGGCGGTTGCTGCGCTCGCAGACCGAGAAGTTGCCGCGGCGGCACTGTTCGCATTCGCCGCAGGTGATGGTGAAGGGCACGACGATGCGATCACCGACCTTCAGGCCGTCGCCGACGCCCGAGCCGACCTCGACCACCTCGCCCATCGCCTCGTGACCCATGATGTCGCCGGGCAGCATGGCGGGAACAAGATTGTGGAAGAGGTGCAGGTCCGATCCGCAGATCGCGCAGCTCGTGACCTTGATGATCGCGTCGCGCGGCTCCTGGATCTCCGGGTCGCTGACGGTATCGCAGCGTATGTCTTCCTTGCCATGCCAGACGAGGGCTCTCACAGGCGTTCTCCGCATTCCCATTGGACCTATCCATGATCGAACGGGCGCGCCCTCTGCTTGTTCCCGCCGTCTCGTGCGACCCGGCCGCGGTTGCTTTCTCTTGAAGGCACGTCCAGATAGGGAGGTGGAGCGGGAGCAGGGTGACGGATGGCGACGATGACTCCCGACGAGGACGAGGCGAGGATGGAGCCGCAGCAGGAAGCGGGGGTCGATGACCGCCTCGGGACCCTGCTCGAGGCGATCGAGGGCGAACGCGTTCCCGAGCGTCTCCTGAAGCTGGCCGAGATGCTGCAGAACGAGCTTTCCCTCCGCCGCCAGCGCCGCCGGCCGAACTGAGGCTTTTCCCGGTTCGGGCGGAACCCCCGCCGGGGGCCGCGCATTCCCGCCATGGGGCAGTCGGCGGGAGTGATCGACGTGAACGTCAACCAATTGGACGGGCAGAACGGCGAGGTCGACTCGGTCGTAGCGCTGATACCTGCCCTGCGCGCCTTTGCGCGCTCGTTTTGCCGCAATCCGAACGATGCCGACGACCTGGTCCAGGAAACCCTGGTCAAGGCCATCGCCAATATCGACAAATATGAGGAAGGCACGCGCCTGAAATCGTGGCTGTTCACGATCATGCGCAACACCTTCTATACCCGGATTCGCGTCTCGAAACGCGAGGCGCCGGGCGACGCTGACTGTGTCGCCTCACAGCCGATCGTGCTTGCGACGCAGGAATGGACGTTGCGCGGCCAGGAGGTCGAGGCGGCCATCGAGCGCCTTTCGCCGTCCCATCGCGAGGTTCTGGTGCTCATCGGCATGCAGGGCGTCTCCTATGAGGAGGCCGCCGAAATCTGCGGCTGCGCCATCGGAACGGTGAAGAGCAGGCTCAACCGGGCGCGCGGCGCCGTGCTGGAAATGCTGGGCGAGCAGTCCGCAGGCGCCCTGGTCGAGTCCTCGGAATGGCTCGCCGGCGAGGCTTCGGCTTCGGGACGGGTCTCGCCGCGCTGATGCCGAAGCGTTGAGAACCGATGACAAGGGCGACCGGGCAACCGGTCGCCCTTCTCGCATTACTTGACCTTTTCGGCCAGCCGGCCAGCCATCTCCTGATGCATCTGCAGCACCGGCAGCGTCTTGGCGGCGAAGGCGCGGAAGGTGCCATTCGGCCCGGTCGTCGAGAACTGCGTGAAGAGCTCGACCGCCTCGCGATGCGCGTCGATCTGCTGCTGCACATAAATCTTGTCGAAATCGTCGCCCGCATCGCGCAGCGCCTTGAGCAGCGCCTCATGGGCCGCGTCGGTCGCCATCGGCAGCTGCAGCACGCCCGCGGCCTGGCGCAGCTCCTGGTCGGCCTTGGAGTGGTCGGTCACCATCTGCTGGCCGAAGGCGCGCACATCGGGATCCTTGGCCTTCTCGGCGGCGATGCGGCCCGCTTCGATTTCATAGAGGCCGGACACGGCCGCCTTGGTCGCGAAAGCCTCGGCCTCGGGCGGGACCATGGCCTGCGCGGCACCGCCGCTGTCATTGGCCGCCTGGGCGAAGAGCGGCGCCGGCGCCGCGACCAGCGTCAGTGCGATGGCGGCGGCGGCCACGGGTGCCATCCTGGCGGCGAAGGTCGTCCTGGTCATATCGGGAATCTCCGTTCGGTGTTCGATCCTCGCCCAACCGCCAGAGGCGCCGCCTGTTCCTTGCGAGAAGGGGGCGGAACCACCGCCCCGCTCACCGGTTCTGGCGCGGGGGAGAAGCGGAGCACAGCATGAAGAAGCCTGGCGAACACACTGACAAATCGAGCGAACCCGCGGCGAAGCGCGATGCCGCGCCGCAGTTCGCGAAAAGCCAGGGCGACGCGAAGAACAGCGGCCTCGACAGCGCCACGCCCCGCGTCACCGGCCCGGACGAGAGCATCGCCAAGGACTGGGACGCCGACTACACCGAGCCCGACCCGTCCTTGCCGAAGCGGCCGAAATAGGCGCGAGACCTGCCGGCGCCCTGCCCTCAGCGCTCGTCATGCGAGAGCGGCAGCGGCGTATCGTCGGCGAGGTTGTCGCGCTCCGGCCCGGCGCCGCCTTCGCCCTGGTCGTCGAGACCGGGGACGGCGCCCATGTTCTCGAACGCCACCACGGGCTCGACCGGCGTATCCACGCTGTCGCCGACATCCATGAGCGGTTCGCCGGCGTCTTCGAGCGCGATGATCTCCTTCGCCTGATCCCAGTTGAATTCGGCACGGCCGTCCGGCCTCCCCTCGGATTCCCAGATCGCATAGGCCCGGTCACGGATGCGCTCTTCGAGTGCGCGGTCGTCATTGGCGTCCATGATCTTCTCCTCGGATGGAGCCTCTCAAGCGCCCGAGCCTCGGTCTTGTTCCCCCGGCGCGGAACATTCGCGTCAGCGGCCTGTTGGCATCTCAGTCACCAACCCCATCACCGACGAGAGCGAACCCATGCGAATCTTTACCGTCGCTGCCGCCGCCGTGATGCTCGCGGCCGCCATCGAAGCCCCGGTCGCGCAGCAGCCGGCCGCGCCCGTGCTCCGGCAGGCCGCAACCAATCCGGCGGCCTTCATCGTGCCCGCGACAGAGATCGGCCTGCTGCAGCTTGCGATTGCCCGCCTCGCGGTCGCACGGACCCGCGATACCGACATCGCCCGCTTCGGCAATTACGTGACCCAGGTCTTCAATGGCGCCAATCAGGCGGTAGCGATGGCGGCCGGCGACATCGAGCCGCCGCGCGCGCTGGATCGTGACCGTCAGGGCCTCTACGACGCGCTGGAGCGCGAAGGCGACGCCACCTTCGACGACGCCTATCTCCGCCTGCAGGGTCGCGGGATCGACGAGGCGATCACGCTCTATTCCGGCTACGCCCGCGCCGCCGGTCCGGGTCCGCTCAAGGATGCCGCCAGCCGCTACGCCGACGACATCGCCCGCCTCCGTGAGGCCTACCAGAAGCTCGTGCAGGCCAAGGCGCGATAGCCCTTCGAAAGGAGACACCATGCCGGACACGCTCACTCCCGATGAAGAGAAGCGCGGTGCGCGCCGCATCATCATGCCCGCGATGCTCGCCGCGGCGATCATCTTCGCCGCCATCATCGTCTGGACCTTCTTCATGCCCTGAACGGGCAAACGGAGACCCCTTCATGCAAGAGACCAGCAGCCTCGCCGAGATTCTATGGATGGCGGGCGTCATTGGCGGACCGGTCGCCCTCGCCGGCGCCATGATCTACGGCATCATGCGCCGCCGCAGGAACGGCCCCCGCCGGTCGGCCGGCAAGGAGTAGTCCGCCGACCTTGCGGCTTCGACAGCGATCTCAGCCGGCGTTGCTCCGCCGGCGGCGACGAGCCGCCAGTCCACGGAAAAGCTCCTCGACATAGGGGAGGAATTCCAGGAGCACGACGGCGGCGAGAAGGCTCGCGATATAGGCGACCGGCAGCGGCTCCGCCTTCCAGCGCAGGCCGAAATCCGCCGTCCCGGAACCAAGCCCGAACAGCGCCATGAACTGCTCCCAGTTGAGCGTCACCACGCAGACGATCGCGAGAAGCGGGATCATCTCGAGAAAGCTGTGCACATGCTGCTCGATCGGCGTCACCTCGCGGTGGTCCGAGGCGTAGCTGACATCCCAGAGCGCCGTCGCCTCATGCAGGAAGAACATCGCGATCATGACCGCGATGACGAGCGCGTTGATCTCGAGGAACAGCGCCATCAGCAGCGGCAGCCCGGCCTCGGCGAACATCAGGAGATGGAGGACCGACTCCCTGGGTCCGGCCGTTTCCGCGATGTTCGCCGCGCGATGGCAGAGCCAGTCGGCAATGCCGGCGAGAAGCCAGAGCGGCAGCACGAAATACAGCAGAACGAGGACCGTCGCGTTGCCGGTCATTCCGCGCTCGCATCCGCCAGCTGCGCCTCGAGCTCGGCCTTGCGCGCGCGAAAGCCTGCGAGCGAGGCCTCGAGCGAGGCGAGCATGTGCTGTGCCCGGACGGCGGCGGCGCTGTGTCCGCCGCGCTGCAGATCATCGGCCATCGCCGCCTGCCGTTTCCTTTCGGTTTCAAGCGCCTCGATCGACTTCATAAGCGACGCATAGCGCTGCTGCGCCTCGAAACCGTCCATCCGATCGCCTCCCGGCATTGTTCCGCCCGCCCCGGAACAAGCGGCGACGCCGAAGGTTTCGTGCGTACCCCCCGAAATCTGGAGAACGATGATGGTGAACGCCGAAGACCGGCTGATGCAGTGGCTGCGCGACGCTCACGCCATGGAGGAGCAGGCCGCGACCATGCTCGACGCCCTCGCCAAGCGGATCGAGCACTATCCGGACGTCCGCGCCAAGATCGAGGAACATCTCGCCGTGACGCGCGAGCAGTCGCGGCGGCTCCAGTCCTGCATCGCGACGCGCGGCGGCGATACATCGACGATCAAGGATATGGCCGGCAAGATGACCGCCATGGGCCAGGGCGTGAGCGGCATGTTCGCCACCGACGAGATCGTGAAGGGTGCGATGTCGCTCTATACCTTCGAGAACATGGAGATCGCGGCCTATCGCGTCCTCGTCGCGGCGGCCGAACACGTCGGCGACACGGCGACCGCCGCCGTCCTGCAGGGGATCCTCGAGGAGGAGATCGAGGCGGCCGAGACCGTCGGCGCGATGCTGCCCGACATCACGGCGCGCTACCTGACCCGCGAGGAAGCGACCGGCATCGAAGCCAAGCGCTGAACCGAATCCAGGCGCTGAACCGCAGCCAGGCATCGGTCGGCCACTGGACAGCGTAGACATGAAAGGGCCGCCGGGACATCATCCCGGCGGCCCTTTTCTTGGCCTCATCTTCCACCAGTCGGTCCTCGCCGGCCCTCAGTCCGGAAGCGTGTAGGCGATGACATAGTCGCCGGGCTTGGTGCCGATCGAGCCGTGGCCGCCCGCGACCATGACGACATATTGCTTGCCGTCCTCGGTATAGGTCATCGGCGTCGCCTGGCCACCGGCCGGCAGCCGCGCCTCCCACAGCACCCGGCCCGTCGTGACGTCATAGGCGCGTAGATAGTTGTCGACGGCCGCGCCGAGGAAGGCGACGCCGCCGCGCGTCAGGAGCGGCCCGCCGATGCCCGGCACGCCGAGCTTGAAGGGCAGCGGCAGCGGCGTCATGTCCATGACGGTGCCGTTCTTGTGCTGCCAGGCGATCTGGCCGGTGACGAGATCGACGCCGGCGACATAGCCCCATGGTGGCGCCTGGCAGGGAATGCCGAGCGGGCTCAGGAACGGTCCCATATAGACGCCATAGGGCGCGCCCTCGTTGCGGTTGAGGCCCTGCTCGCTCGCCTTCTCGTCGCCCTTGGGCGGCATTTCGGCGGCGGGCACCAGCTGCGAGGTGAAGGCGAGATAGGTCGGCATGCCGAACATGATCTGCCGTTCCGGATCGACCGCGACGCTGCCCCAGTTGAAGGTGCCGAAATTGCCCGGATAGACGATCGTCCCCTCCAGCGAAGGCGGCGTGTAGCGGCCCTCATAACGATACTGGTGGAAGGCGATGCGGCAGGCGAGCTGGTCGAACAGCGTCATGCCCCACATGGACTTCTCGGTCAGCGGCGGCGGCGAGAAGGTAAGGCTCGAGATCGGCTGCGTCGGCGCCGTGAAGTCCCCGGGGATGGCGCCGCCGGGCGCCGGCTCCTCGTGGATGGGCAGGATCGGCTGTCCGTTGCGGCGGTCGAGCACATAGATGTCGCCCTGCTTGGTCGGCCCGACCAGCGCCGGGATCACGGTTCCGTCCGGGCGGCGCATGTCGAACAGCACCGGCTGGGCCGGGACGTCCATGTCCCAGAGATCGTGATGCACGGTCTGGCGAACCCAGCGCACCTGCCCGGTCGCGATATCGAGCGCCACGATCGAGGACGAGAAGCGTTCGACCGCCGGGCTGCGGCCGATGCCGATCTGGTCGGGCACCTGGTTGCCGAGCGGGATATAGACGAGCCCGAGATCGGGATCGGCGCTGAACACCGACCAGGAATTGGGCGAGTTGGTCGTGTAGGTCTCGCCCGGCGGCAGCGGCGCCGTCTCGTCCGGATTGCCCGAATCCCAGTTCCAGAGCAGTTCGCCCGTCCGGATATCGAAGGCCCGGATGACGCCCGACTGCGCCTTCAGCGAATAATTGTCATTGACCGCGCCACCGATGATGATCCGGTCGCCGATCGCGACGGGCGGCGAGGTCGAATAGTAGAAGCCGGCCGGGTCGTATTTCATGCCGCGGCCGAGATTGAGCGTACCGCCATCGGCGAAGCTCTCGCAGACGGTGCCGGTCCTCGCGTCGAGCGCGATCAGCCGCGCGTCGGAGGTCGGCAAATAGACGCGCGTGGCACAGGCGGCGTCGGCGGCGACGTTCGGATCTGCCCAATAGGTGACACCGCGGCAGGTCTGGTGCTGGCGATCCGGATTGAGGCCGACATTCGGGTCGTATTTCCACTTCTGCTGCCCGGTCTTCGCGTCGACGGCGATCGCCCAGTTGTGCGGCGTGCAGAGATAGAGCGTGTCACCGACCTTCAGCGGCGTCACCTGATAGGTCGTCTCGGTGACGTCCTCCGGCAGCTTCACGTCGCCGGTCTGGTACTGCCAGGCGACCTTCAGATTGCCGACATTCGCAGGCGTGATCTGGTCGAGCGGCGAGAAGCGCTGGCCATATTGCGTGCGCCCGTATTGGTGCCAGTCGCCGTCCGGAATGGCGCCGCCGAGATTGGCGTCCGCGACCCTCGCATCGGGCAGGGTGCCGGCAGTGTCATGCGGGTCGATCGCCATGGAATAGAGAGCGGTGGCGATCGCGACGACGAGCGGGACAGCAATCGGCCAGGCCGGCGCGCGGCGTCCCGGCACCGGACCCGCATCGAGGCGCCGGCGAACCCACGGCGTCACCAGCCAGAGCCCGACCACGATGATCACGCCGCCGCGCGGCGCCAGCTGCCACCAGTCGAGCCCGACCTCCCAGATCGCCCAGGCGAGAGCGGCCAGCGTCATCAGCCCGTAGAGCCCGAGCGCGGACGGCCGTCGGCGATGGACGAGGAAGGCGGTGCCGAGGAAGCCGACGCCGAGCAGCGCATAAGCGGGGCTGCCGCCGAGCGCGACGAGGAAGACGCCGCCTGCGAGCAGCGCCAGTCCGATCAGGCCCAGAATGACCGTGGTGACGAGAAGAAGCATGGGAGAGGCGTTCCGATCTGCGCGAGGGCTATTGCGACTGGTCGATCGCATGCGGCGGAGCAGCCCCGGGCCTGTCGCCATCGGTGGAACGCCCGAATGCGAACCAGACGATGACGGCGACGATGATCACCCCCAGGGCGATCGAGGCCATGCGGCCGTTGTTCATGGGGTGGCTCCTCGTTGGTTGTGATCGAGGAACAATCGACTCCGGGGATCGTTCCCGCTGCGAAGGCGGCGCGGCTAACCGCCCGTCCGCCCCCTCGTCCCCAAGGGAACCGGATCCATGCCAAATTCAGCGGACATCCTCGTCGAGACGCTCATCCAGTGGGGCGTCAAGCTCGTCTTCGGCCTGCCCGGAGACGGCATCAACGGCGTCATGGAGGCGCTCAGGACGCGGCAAGACCGCATCGGCTTCGTCCAGGTGCGCCATGAGGAGTCGGCGGCCTTCATGGCCTCGGCCTATGCCAAGTGGACCGGCGGCCTCGGCGTCTGCCTCGCCACCTCCGGCCCCGGCGGCGCGCATCTTCTCGCCGGGCTTTATGATGCCAAGCTCGACCAGGCCCCGGTGCTCGCCATCACGGGCATGCAGTATCACGACCTCATCGAGACCTTCACGCAGCAGGATGTCGACCTGACGCGCGTGTTCAACGATCTGACGGTGTTCAACGTGCAGGTCTCCGACGCGGCGCATATGGAGAGCGTCGCGGGCCTTGCCTGCCGATCGGCGCTCAGCCGGCGCGGCGTCGCGCATCTCTCGATCGCCAATGATGTCCAGGAAGAGGATCTCTCGGAAGCCGGGCGCTCGAAGCGCAACCGGCCGGGCCATGTGCCGAACCGCTGGTTCGAAGGGCGCCGCCTTCCCACCGAAGACGATCTGGAGGCCGCCGCGACCCTGCTCAACCGCGCCGAACGGGTCGTCATCCTGGCCGGCCGCGGCGCGCTCGGCGCAAGCCACGAACTCGAGCGGACGGCCAGCCTCCTCGCCGCGCCGGTCACCAAGGCCTTGCTCGGCAAGGCCGTGCTGCCCGACGACCACCCCCATGTCACGGGCGGCATCGGCATGCTCGGCACCCTGCCCTCGCAAGAGGCTATGGAGCGCTGCGACGCCCTCCTCATCGTCGGCTCGACCTTCCCCTATCTCGAATACTATCCGAAGCCCGATCAGGCGCGCGGCGTGCAGATCGACCGCGACGGCCAGCGCATCGGCCTGCGCTTCCCCGTTGATGTCGGCCTCGTCGGCGACGCGGCGGAGACGCTGCGCCAGTTGAACGCCCGCCTCGAGCGCAAGACCGACCGGTCATTCCTCGCCGAGGCCCAGGAGGGCATGCGCCGCTGGCGCGAACTGATGGCGGCTTCAGAGGAGCGCGACGAGATGCCGATGAAGCCGCAGCGCGTCGCCCGCGCCTTCGGAAAGCGGCTGCCGGACGACGCGGTGCTGGTGACGGATTCCGGGCAGAACACCGAACTCGCCGCCCGCCATATCGATATGCGCCAGGGCCAGGCCTTCGGCGTCTCGGGCGCGCTCGCTTCGATGGCCTGCGGCCTTCCTTATGCGATCGCCGCCGGCCTCGCCTTTCCGGGCCGGCCGATCTTCGCGGTCGTCGGCGATGGCGGTCTCGCGATGCAGCTCGGCGAATTCTCGACCGCCGTCCGCTACCGGATCCCCCTCCGCCTGCTGGTCATCAAGAACAACATGCTCAACCAGATCGCCTGGGAGCAGATGATGTTTCTCGGCAATCCGCAGTTCGGCTGCGAATTGCAGCCGATCGACTTCGCCAAGGCGGCGGAGGCGATGGGCGGCGCGGGCTTCGCGATCGAGCGGCCCGACCAGATCGAGGCGGTGCTCGACAAGGCGATGGCCATCGACGGCCCGGTGCTGATCGAGGCGGTGGTCGATCCGGCCGAGCCGATGATGCCGCCGAAGATGCCTGCCGATTATGCCGAGAACTTCCGCCACGCTCTGCCGCATACGCCGGGCCATGAGGAGATCGAGGCGGTGATCGAGGCGGAGCCGGCGAAGACACTGATGAAAGCCGGCACCGAATAGGCGCCGGCCTTTGTCCAGTCATCGTGGCGGGGCGGGACCGGATGGCCCCGCCCCATCTTTCGTTCCTACATCTGTTCGGCCTGCGCGCCGCTGTCCGGGCGCGCCGGGCCGAGCACCGGCTCGACGCCGAGCGGGGCCATCACGCGGGTCGAGAAATTGCCCTTGCCGTCGACCGACTGGCCGCCGCCCCAGCGACCATCCGCCGGCAGGCTGCCGTCCTGCTGGAAGCCGAGATAGGCATAGCTGAACTCGGCATTCTCTTCGGTCTGCGGATGGCTGTTGGGGATCGGGAACACGGCCTCGGTGCCGCCGAGTTCCTCGATCGCCGCGAGCCACTGGTTCTGGTGCATCGTGTCGCGGGCGATGAGATATTGCAGCATGTCACGCATGCCGGGATCGCCGGTGAGATTGTAGAGCCGCACCGCGAGCGCCCGGCCCGTCGATTCCGCCGCGATATTCGCCGTGAGGTCGGCGCCGATATTGCCGCTCGCATAGATGTGCGACATGTCGAACGGCACCCCGTCGGAATCGACCGGCATCGCCGAAAGCCCGGCCGAGAGCAGGTTCTTGAGATTGAGCCCGCCAAGCACCGAGCCGGCGACCGGATCGTTCCCGATCTCCTCGGCGAGTGCCAGCGGCGCCCCTTCGAGGTTGAGCGCGACGGCCGTCGCCAGCATCTCGATATGGCCGAGTTCCTCGGCGGCCGTGTTCAGCAGCAGCGAGCGGAACTTCGGATTGCCCCGCGCGCCCATGGCCTGGAAGAAATACTGCATCGCGACGCGGATTTCGCCTTCGACGCCGCCGATCGCCTGCTGCAGCGCCCGCGCGAACAGCGGGTCGGGCCGCTCCACCCTCACGGGAAACTGAAGCTTGTTGTCGGTGTAAAACATGTTAACGTCCTTGTGTCGTCGGTCTGAGGGATACTCGCGACGTCGAACACGAGGCCGGCCGGGATTGTTCCGTGGCCTGTCTCTTCGAGAGGCGGACGGGTTCGGTCTGCCGGTTGGTCTGGGCGGGGCCTCACCAACGCGTTTGGGAAATGTGACTCTTTCGCGGGTTCTTTGCGCGTCGGCGCACGGACCGAACCTGGCGGGTCTCACGACGCGTTAGGACTTTGCCTTGGAGACACCTTCTGCCTGGCCTCACGGTCACGGAGCCATGGCCGAGGCAGTGAGGACCTTCGACTGGTCCCGCACGCCGCTCGGCGCTTCCGCGCTCTGGACCGGAGACCTGAAGCTGGCGGCCGGAGGTGTGCTCGACAACGTCCTTCCCGCGATGCTCGCCTGGGGTCCGGGTCGGACCACCATCGTCAATGACGGTTTCGGCACGCTCTTCGGCGCCGGCGTCTCCGGGCTTGGCCGCACGCTCGCCGACGTCTGGCAGAAGGCCTGGCCGGCCATCGAGGGGGCTTCGGAGCATGTTTTCGCCGGCCGCCCGCGCCTCGTCGAGGATGTCGCGCTCGAGGGCCCCCGGACGGCGCTCGCCGTGCAGCCGCGCTATACCGTGGCGCTCAGCCCTGCCCGCACCCTTGACGGCACCATTCACGGGCTCGTCGCCACCCTCGCCCGGCAGGCAGCGCCGCTCGCCTCCAATGCGGAGAACGGGTTCCGCGAACTGATGGCCGGCTTCGCGCAGGCGGCCTGGGAAACCGACGCCGCGGGCATTCCGATCTGGAGCCCGACCTGGCATGCGTTCACCGGCCTCAGCAACAGCATGCCGGCGATCGATGGCTGGCTGGCCGCAGTCCATCACGACGATCGCGACGACGCCGACCGGCGCTGGCGCGAGGCGCTCGTCACGGGCGAGAGCGTCGACATCGAGTTCCGATTGCGCCGCGCGGAAGGCGGCTGGGCCTGGACCAATGTCCGCGCCGTGCCGATCAGGGGCCCGGACGGTACCATCCGCAAATGGTTCGGCGTCAATCTCGACGTGACCCGCCGCAAGACGGCCGAGGCGGCGCTGCGCGACCGCGAGGCCGAGCTTGCGCGCGTGCAGAGGATCGGCGGCATCGGCGGCATCAAGGTCGATGTGCGCGACGGCCTGATGGGCGAGCGCTCGCCCGAATATCGCCGCCTGCATGGCATGCCGGACGAGAAAACCCGCGAATCCCACGCCGAATGGCTGAGCCGCCTCCATCCCGAGGATCGGGGTGCGGCCGAACAACGCTTTCTGGACGCGATCGCGGGCGACGCCTGCTCCTACGAGAACGAATACCGCATCATCCGGCCGAGCGACGGCGCCGTGCGCTGGATCTATGCCCGCGCCGATATCGAACGCGACGCCGACGGCAAGGCGCTCCGCGTGGTCGGGGCGCATATCGACATCACCGATCGCAAGCGCATCGAAAGCGAACTGCGCGACAGCGAGGAGCGGCTGCTTCGCACTTTCGATGCGCTGCCGGTCGGCGTTGGTGTCACGGATCAGACAGGTCATGTATCGCGCCTCAATCCGATGATGCGGCGCTTCCTGCCGAACGCGGTCATCCCCTCCCGCAGTCCCGAGCGGCAGTGGCGCTGGCGACTGCCCGTCAATGACGGGCAGTCCGTCCGTCCCGAGAATTTCCCGGCTGCGAGGGCGTTGTGCGGCGAAGAGGTCGTGCCGGGCCTCGAGATGCTTTATCGCGACGACAGCGGCAGCGAGGTGTGGACGCGGACATCGGCCGTACCTTTGCGCGACGCGGCCGGCGCCGTCATCGGCGCGGTCGTCGTCATCGCCGATATCGACGATGCCAAACGCGCTGAGGAGACGCTCCGCGAAAGCGAGGAACTGCTGCGCCGCTTCGGCGAGGCGAGCCAGGACGTGCTCTGGATCCGCGATGCCGAGACGCTGCAGTGGCAGTATTTGACGCCGGCCTTCGAAAAGATCTACGGGCTCGGCGTCGACGAGGCGCTCGAGGGCGACAATTTCCGCAACTGGACAGACCTCATCGTTCCCGAGGACCGGCCGATGGCGCTCGGCTTCATCGCCCGGGCTCGCAACGGCGAGCAGGTGGCGTTCGAATACCGCATCCGCCGCCCCTTCGACGGCGGCATCCGCTGGATGCGCAATACCGATTTCCCGATGTTCGGGCGCGACGGCAAGGTCGAGAGCATCGGCGGCATCGGCCAGGACTTCACCGACAAGAAGCTGTTCGAGGAGCGGCTGCGCGGCGAGGAGGAGCGGCTGCGCCTCGCGCTCGAATCCGGCCGTCTCGCGACCTGGGACTGGGATATCGCGAGCGGCCGTGTCGAATGGTCCGATGAGCACTATCGCCAGCAGGGCTACGCGGTCGGCGAGGTTGCGCCGAGCTACGAGGCCTGGCGGGCGCGGGTGCATCCGGACGATCTCGATGCGGCCGAGGCGGCGCTGGTCGCGGCGCGCGACGGCCGTCAGCTCTATGCCTGCGAGTTCCGCACACTGCATCCGGACGGCACGATACGCTGGCTCGATGCTCAGGGCCGCTTCTTCTACGAAAGCGACGGCACGCCGGTGAGGATGATCGGCGTCATGCAGGATGTCACGGAGCGGCGCCACTGGCAGGAGCGCCTCCAGATCCTCGTCGGCGAGCTGCAGCATCGCACGCGCAATCTCTTGCGCATCGTCCGCTCGGTCGCCGACCGCACCATCGCCGGCAGCGCCGACCTCGCCACATTCCGCGAGAGCTTCCTCGACCGGCTCGACGCCCTCGCCCGCATCCAGGGCCTCCTGTCGCGGCTCGGCGACCACGACCGTGTCACCTTCGATGACCTCCTCTCCGCCGAGCTGTCGGCGATGGACGACGGCTCCGGGCGTGTCGTCCTCGATGGCCCGAAGGGGATCAGGCTGAGGTCGAGTACCGTACAGATCCTCGCCATGGCCTTGCACGAACTCGCGACGAACGCGATGAAATATGGCGCGCTCAGGCATCAGGGCGCGCAGCTCTCGATTCGCTGGTGGCGGGGGGAGGCCGACGCGCGCGGCCGGCCCTCCTTGAACATCGAGTGGATCGAGAGCGGCGTGCCGATGGCGACACAGGATATCGACAAGCTCGAACGCGGCCAGGGCCGCGAACTGATCGAGCGGGCCCTGCCCTACCAGCTCGACGCCGAGACCCGGTACGAGCTTCATTCCGACGGCATCCGCTGCGCGATCGCGCTGCCGGTGTCCGCCAGCAATCTGACGAGGGAGGAGGACCATGCGTGAACAATCGCTCTCCGGCTTGCGGATCCTGGTGGCGGAAGACGAGTTCATGATCGCCTCCGACCTCGCCCGCGAACTCGCCGATGCCGGCGCCACCGTGCTCGGCCCGACCGCCTCGCTGGAAAAGACGCTGCAGCTGATCCAGACGGAAGCGGCGATCGACGCCTCGATCCTCGACATCAACCTGCAGGGCGACATGATCTTCCCGGCCGCCGATCTGCTGCAGGAACGCGGCGTGCCGTTCCTGTTCGCGACCGGCTATGACGGCTCGGTCATCCCGCGCCGCTTCGAGGGCGTCGGCCGCTTCGACAAGCCGGCCGGCAACGGCGTCATCGCCCTCGCCCTTCGCGAGGCCATTGCCCGCTGATCGCCGAGGGCTGGGAAGGGAACATCCGCCCGGCATCGTCGTTTCCGCTGGATCGACCGAAATCCCGGAAAGGACGCGGACCATGGCTGATCGCAGCAATGAAGGCGACGGGCGCCCGTCCCGACTGGCGACCGACGAGCGGATTCCCGCTCAGCTGCTCGAACTCGCGCGGAGGCTCGAGCTGGCGATCGCCGCCCGCTGGCGGCGCCAGGACAAGGACCGCAAGGCCCATCCCTCCAATGTCAGGACATTGATGTGACAACCGTCATGAGGGTGCTCGTCGTCGAGGACGACTATCTGATCGCCGACGACATCGCACAGGCGCTCGAACGGGCCGGCACGGTCGTGCTCGGCCCGGCGCCGAGCCTTGCCGAGGCGGCGCGGATCGTCGAGCGGGAGGAGGTCGAGATCGCCGTGCTCGATCTCAACGTCCGCGACGAGCTCGTCTTTCCCGTCGCCGACGAACTGAAGCGACTCGCGACCCCGCTCGTCTTCTTCTCGGCCTATGACGAGGTGGCGATCCCCTCCCGCTTCGCCGATGCGGCGCGGGTCAGCAAGTCGTCCGGGCTCGAAAAGCTCATCGGGGCGGTGTTCGAACAGCATCAGATCGCCGTTGCCCGCCATGCCGGCGCGCCGCGCATCATCGATCTCGTCCCCGAACTGCGCACCTTTGCCCGTACCCTGACGCCATCGAAAGCGGAAGCCGACGAGCTCGTGGCCGGCGCGCTGGAAATGGCGCTCGCCTCGATCGACGCGACCTTCTCGCCGTGGCAGGGACGCCCGCGCGAGGAACTGATGCGGCTCGTCCAGCTCTGCCACGACCAGCGAAACAGGGTCGGACCCTAGGCGAAACCATGGCCTTCGAACTGAAGTCGGCCGATTTTCCCTGGCAGCCGACGCGCGCCACCTTCCATCTCTGCATCGACGTGCAGCGCCTCTTCACGCAGGACGGCCCGTGGCCGACGCCGTGGCTGGAAGCGGTGCTGCCTGCCATCGCCCGGGTCGCCGAGCATGCGCCGGAGCGCAACATCTTCTCCCGTTTCGTCCCGCCCGAGCAGCCGGAAGACATGGGCGGCACCTGGCGGGCCTATTACCGCCACTGGCGCCAGGCGACGCTCGGCCTCCTCGACCCTGCCCTGCTCGACCTCGCCGCGCCGCTCGATCTCATCGCGCGCGCCGGCACGGTGATCGACAAGCCCGTCTATTCCGCTTTCGTGGGGACGGGCCTCGCCTCCTTCCTCGCCCAGCAGGGCGCGGACGGCCTCGTCATCACCGGCGCCGAGACCGATGTCTGCGTGCTCGCGACCGTGCTTGACGCCGTCGATCTCGGCTATCCGATCTATATCGTGACCGACGCGGTCTGCGGCTCGACCGACGCCTCGCATGACGCCGTGCTGACCCTCTATCGCACGCGCTTCTTCCAGCAGATCCAGACCCTTTCGGCCGACCATCTCCTCGCGATCTGGTCCCGCTGAGACAAGGTTCTGCCGGCGGGAACAAATCCGCCTCCCCCGCCCTTGTGTCCGCGACATCCTCAGGGACAACGGAAGCGGCGGACATCATGGCACGGTCGGATCAGGAACTTTCGGGCAAGGTCGCCTTCATCACGGGCGGCGGCTCGGGCATCGGCAAGGCGGCGGCGCTGGAACTGGCTGCGGCCGGCGCCGACATCGCCGTCCTCACCCGCTCGCGCGACGAGGCCGAGGAGACCGCGGCGGAGGCGCGCGCCAAAGGCGTGCGGGCGATCGCGCTCACCGGCGACATCTCCGTCGCCGAAGAGATCGAGGCCGCGATCGGACGGGTCGTCGCGGAGCTCGGCCGCCTCGACATCGTCTTCGCCAATGCCGGCATCAACGGCGTCTGGGCGCCGCTCCATGAGCTGGCGCCGGAGGAATGGGACAAGACGATCGCGATCAACCTGCGCGGCACGTTCCTCACCTTGCGCTATTCGGTCCCGCATATGCTGGCCGATGGCGGCTCGATCATCATCACCTCCTCGATCAACGGCACGCGGACCTTCACCACCGCCGGCGCCTCGGCCTATGCGACCAGCAAGGCCGGCCAGCTGGCGCTCGGCCAGATGGCGGCGCTCGAACTCGCCAGGCACCGCATCCGCGTCAACGTGATCTGCCCCGGCGCGATCGGCACCGAGATCGACGACAACACCGACCAGCGCAATACCGACGCCGCCCGCGTCCCGGCCAACTATCCGCAAGGCCAGGTGCCGCTCACCGGCGGCGATCCCGGCACCAGCGACGATGTCGCCGACCTCGTTCGATTCCTCGCCTCGGACGCCTCTCGCCACATCACCGGCACGCCGGTCTGGATCGACGGAGGCCAGTCGCTGCTGGTCTAGCCTCTCCTCTCCGCCTGCTGCGCGGCCCCTTTGCAGCCCGATGTCGCGCTGCGGCGCAACGCGTCGCCGACATGACATCGAAGCTTCAAAGAGGCATGATAGTCGTTGCAGGTAGACGGCTTAGCATCCGGTCTGGTCGGATGGGGGCGCCCGGGGCGTCGGCCGCAAACGGAGAGGCAAGAATGAAGACCAACGGGATGCGTTTGACGGTATCGGTGCTGGCCCTCGTGGCCTCGGGGAGCATGGCTCTTGCCGACAGCATGGACGATCTGGTCGCCGCCGCGAAGAAGGAAGGCACGCTCACCACGATCGCGCTGCCGCATGACTGGTGCGGCTATGGCGACGTCATCGCCGGCTTCAAGGCCAAATACGGCATCGAGGTGAACGAGCTCAATCCGGATGCCGGCTCGGCCGACGAGATCGAGGCGATCAAGGCCAACAAGGGCAATACCGGCCCGCAGGCGCCCGACGTCATCGACGTGGGCCTCTCCTTCGGTCCGGCCGCCAAGGCCGAAGGCCTGCTGCAGCCCTACAAGGTCTCGACCTGGGACACGATCCCCGACAGCGCCAAGGATGCCGAAGGCTACTGGTACGGCGACTATTACGGCGTCATGGCCTTCATGGTGAACAAGGACCTCGTCAAGACGGTTCCGAACGACTGGGCGGATCTGCTCTCGGACGAATATGCGAACACCGTCGCGCTCGCCGGCGCGCCGCAGACCGCCAACCAGGCGATCCAGGGCGTCTTCGCGGCCGGCCTCTCGGCGGCCAAGGGCGATGTCGCCAAGGCTGGCGAGGAAGGTCTCAAGTTCTTTGCCGAGCTGAACAAGAAGGGCAATTTCGTGCCGGTGACCGGCAAGTCGGCCTCGCTGGCGCAGGGCACGACGCCGATCATCATCGCCTGGGACTACAACGCCCTCTCCTGGCGCGACGTTCTCGCCGGCAATCCGCCGGCCGAGGTCGTGATCCCGAAGACCGGCGTCGTCGCCGGCGTCTATGTCCAGGCGATCAGCGCCTATGCGCCGCATCCCAACGCCGCCAAGCTCTGGATGGAGTATCTCTATTCGGACGAGGGCCAGCTCGGCTGGCTCAAGGGCTACTGCCATCCGATCCGCTTCAACGATCTCGCCAAGAACGGCAAGATCCCGCAGGATCTGCTCGACAAGCTGCCGCCGGCGGCGGCCTATGAGAAGGCCCTCTTCCCGACGCTGGAGCAGCAGGCTGCGGCGAAGGAAGTGATCGCCAAGCAGTGGAACGACGTCGTCGGCGCCGAAGTCGCGAAGTAAGGTCCAGCAAATCGTCGGGCCGGGCGCCGTGCAAGCGGCTGCCCGGCCTGATTTCGACTGCAATGCCGCCTCCCGGCTGAGCGAAGGACAAGGATGAGCACAACCGCGCTTCCCGCCTCAGCGGCGCGAGACCGACGGATCAACTGGTCCTGGGTCGGCGTCCTTCCGTTCATCGCGTTTACTCTGTTCTTCCTGATCCTGCCCGCCGCCAATCTCATCGTCGGCGCGTTTCAGGATGCCAACGGCGCCTTCACGCTCAAGAACATCGTCAATCTCGGTCAGCCGGCGATCGTCCGGTCCTATGTGCTGAGCCTTCAGGTCAGCGCGGCATCCGCCGCCGCCGGCGTCCTGCTCGGCTTCCTTCTCGCCCTGGCCGTTATCCATGGCATGCTTCCGCGCTGGGTCCGGCCGACGCTCATGACCTTCTCGGGCGTCGCGTCACAGTTTGCCGGCGTACCGCTCGCCTTCGCCTTCCTGGCGACGCTCGGGCGGACCGGCCTCGTGACCGCGATCCTCATGACGCTGTTCGATTTCAACATCTACCGGGCCGGGTTCAACCTGCTTTCCTTCCTCGGCCTCACCCTCACCTATCTCTATTTCCAGATCCCGCTGATGGTCCTCGTCATCACGCCGGCGCTCGACGGCCTCAAGCGCGAATGGCGGGAGGCGGCATCGACCCTCGGCGCGACGGGCGGCCAGTATTGGCGCATGGTGGCGCTGCCGATCCTGTGGCCGCCGATGCTCGGCGCGTTCCTGCTGCTCTTTGCCAATGCCTTCGGCGCGATCGCGACCGCCTATGCCCTGACGGGCTCGTCCTTCAATCTCATCACCATCCTGCTCTACGCGCAGATCCGCGGCGACGCGCTGCATGATCCCAATCTCGGCTACGCCCTGGCGCTCGGGATGATCGTCATCACCGGCGTCTCGAACGGCGCCTATATCTGGCTCGCCTCGCGCAGCGCCCGGTGGATCCGATGAACCAGTCCCGCATCATTCCCTGGATCGGCTTCGGCCTCGGCGCGCTCTATTTTCTCATTCCGCTGATCGCGACCTTCGAGTTCTCGATGCGGATGGAGCGCGGCACCTATTCCTTCAAGGCCTATCGCATCGTCTTCGCCGATCCCGGCTTCCAGGCGAGCTTCGCCTATTCCGCTGTCATCGCGGTCCTGACCATCATCGTCGGCGTCGCCCTCGTGGTGCCGACCGCCTATCTCGTCCAGTTGAAGCTGCCGCGCCTGCGCCCGGTCGTCGAGTTCCTAACGCTGCTGCCGCTGGTCATCCCGGCGATCGTCATCGTGTTCGGCTATCTGAGGATGTACAATTCCTCCTCGATCCTGCCGCTGACCGGCAGCGCGCGCGGCACCGATCTGCTGCTCATCTTCGCCTATGTGATGCTGTCGCTGCCCTATATGTATCGCTCGGTCGACACGGCGCTGCGGACGATCGATATCCGCACCCTGACGGAGGCAGCGCAGAGCCTCGGCAGCTCCTGGCCGCGCATCATGCTGCAGGTGATCCTGCCCAATGTCCGCGTCGGCGTGCTCTCCGGCGCCTTCCTCACCTTCGCGATCGTGATCGGCGAGTTCACGATGGCGAGCCTTCTCAACCGGCCGGCCTTCGGGCCCTACATGCAGCTCATCGGCGCCAACCGGGCCTATGAGCCGGCGGCGCTCGCCATCATCGCCTTCGCGGTGACATGGGCCTGCATGGGCCTCATCCAGCTGGTCGCGAGTCTCTCGCCCGGCTCGAAACGCTGAGCCTTCAGCAGGACGCGGACACCGCCATGGCCTTCCTCTCGATCAGCCGTCTCACCAAGACCTTCGGCACCAACACCACGGTGAAGGGCGCCGACCTCGAGGTCGAGCGAGGCGAGTTCCTGACCTTGCTCGGCCCGTCCGGCTGCGGCAAGACGACGATCCTGCGCATGGTCGCCGGCTTCGAGACCCCGACGAGCGGCACGATCCGCATCGATGGCAAGGACGTGACCGACCTGAAGCCGCATCAGCGCAAGATCGGCATGGTGTTCCAGGCCTATGCGCTGTTCCCCAACATGTCGGTGCGCGACAACATCGCCTTCGGCCTCAAGGTGGCGCATCGCAGCGCCTCCGAGATCGATGCCCGCGTCAAGGAGATGCTCGAGCTCATCAAGCTGCCGCAGCTCGCCGACCGCTATCCCTATCAGCTCTCGGGCGGCCAGCAGCAGCGCGTCGCCCTCGCCCGCGCGCTCGCCATCAAGCCGCAGATCCTGCTGCTCGACGAGCCGCTCTCCGCGCTCGACGCCAAGATCCGCGTCTCGCTGCGCGAAGAGATCCGCGCCCTGCAGCGCCAGCTCGGCATCACGACGATCTTCGTGACGCATGACCAGGAAGAGGCGCTGTCGATGTCGGACCGCATCTGCGTCATGAGCGAGGGCCGCATCGAGCAGCTCGGCACGCCCTTCGAGATCTACAACTATCCGAAGACCCGCTTCGTCGCGTCCTTCGTCGGCACGCTCAACATCCTGCGTGGCAAGGTGACCGACGGCGCCGCCGGCCGCGTGCAGATCGACGGCCAGGAAGTCGTGACCAATCGTGGCCTCAACGGCGCCTCGACCGGCGACGAGGTCGCGGTGGCGCTGCGCCCCGAGGCGCT
The DNA here is from genome assembly GCA_017307955.1 of Allobosea sp. Lineage (GTDB taxonomy): Bacteria > Pseudomonadota > Alphaproteobacteria > Rhizobiales > Kaistiaceae > Kaistia. The sequence goes on from JAFKFV010000013.1 coordinate 71,253, forward strand.
GTCGATCGGCCGCGCCAACGGCCAGAGTAACAATCTCGACGGCGTCATCGACGAGGTGCATTTCCTCGGCTCGGTGGTGCGCATCCGCGTGCGCTTCAGCGACACCGCCGTCTCGCTCGACACCTTCAACCGCCCCAACGCGGCCCCGCCGGAGCGGGGCCAGCCGATCACGGTCAATTTCGGCCGCGAGGACATCCTCGTGCTCGAGGGGCCGGCCCACTGAGGCGCCTGTCGGCACGACCTTGTCTCAGACCGGAACCTTCCACCTCTCCCTGAGGGAGAGGTGAGGCATGCAATCGCGCTCGACGAGGTCCTCCTACGCCGCCACCCTTGCCCGTCCGAGCAGCCGCTCGATCTCGTCCATGACATCGGCCGGCAGCGGGCCGAAGGCGAGCGCGCCGGCATTCTCCTCCGCTTGCCGCACGGTCCGGATGCCTGGGATCGGCAGCGTCGCCGGCGAGCGGGCCCAGAGCCAGCCGATCGCGCCCTGCGAAAGCGTGCGGCCGCCGGTCGTCAGGCATTCGCGGATGGCGTCGAGGCGGGCCGCAAATTCCGGCGAGACGCGGCCATCCTTGAAATAGGTAAGCCATTCCAGCGAGGCCGAGCGCACGTCATTGGCGGCGAGTTGCATCGACGGCGTGAACTTGCCGGAGAGAAGGCCCATCGCGAGCGGTCCGCGGTCGATCGAGATCAGCCCGGCCTTCTCGATGACGGCGATCATCGCGTCGGCGGGATCGAGCACGTTCATGTTGTGCTGGATGGCGACGAAGCCCTCGCGGCCGGCAAAGGCGGCGGCACTCTCCGGCGTATCCGTGCTCCAGCCGAAGGCAGCGATCTTGCCTGACGCGCGCAGGCGCCCGAGATGGTCGAAGACGGCTTCCGCTTCGGCAACCGGCAGATAGCCGACATGCAGCTGCAGGAGGTCGATCTGCTCGCGGCGGAGGTTCCTGAGCGATGTCTCGACGATGCGGGTGATGAAGTCCGGCGCGACATTATCGGCCAGCGCCTGCTTCGTCTCCGGATCGACGACATGGCCGAATTTGGTGGCGATCACCACATCCTTGCGGCCTTCCAGCGCGCGGCCGAGCACCCGCTCCGAATGGCCGCCGCCATAGTTGCTGGCGGTATCGAAGAAGCGGATGCCGAGATCGAGGGCGCGATGGATGGCGGCGATCGACTCGTCGTCATCCACATTGCCCCAGCCGAGCGGTACGTCGCCGGCGAAGAACGGGCCGCCGATCGCCCAGCCGCCGAAGCCGAGCGCGGGTATCTCGAGACCATCCCAGAGCGAGCGCATGAGCATCGCGAAACTCCTTGTCGAGGCTGATTGAATTCAGGAATGAAAGGGAGAGGCCGGCGCGAGCAACGATGTCGCGCGGCGATGGCGAGAGAATTGCGCCCGCGAGGGGGCTTGCGCAATCGCCAGTTCCGCATGATGCATTTCAGAAATGAAAGACCTCGACTGGAACGATCTCTCGCTCTTCCTCGCCGTCGCGCGCGATGGCGGCCTCGGCCCCGCCGCGCGGCGTACCGGCACCAGCGCCGCGACGCTCGGCCGACGCATCACCGCGCTCGAAAAGGCGCTCGGCCTCCGCCTGTTCGATCGCGGACGCCTCGGCTACGACCTGACGGATGCGGGACGCACGCTGCTTGCCCAGGCCGAGGAGGTCGAGCAGGCGGTCGCCGTGATCCAGCGCTGGCGGGCCAACGAAACCAGCCGCCGCGCCGTCCGCATCTCGGCCGGAACCTGGATGACGTCCTTCCTCGCCGCCCATATCGGCGCGGTGCATGAGACCGGCGACGGCTGGACGGCCGAATTCGTCACCGCCAATGCCCGGCTCGACATTGCCCGCCGCGCCGCCGATATCGGCATCCGCAACCGCCGGCCGGACGGGGTCGGGCTGGCGGGCCGCCGCGTCGCGACCGTCTGCTTCGCCGCCTATGCGCTGGCCGGCCGCGAGGGCGAGGATCTTCCCTGGATCGCGCTGGCCGGCGAAGCGGCGATCACGCCCTCGGCTGAATGGCTGGCCCGCCGGCAGGACGCGGCGATCGGCTTTCGCTGCACCGATGCCCGCACGCTTCTCGACCTTGCCCGGGCCGGTGCCGGCCGCGCCGTGCTGCCCTGCCTCATCGGCGATGCCGAGCCGGCGCTGCGGCGCGCGAGCCCACCGATTGCCGAACTCGCTTCGGAGCAATGGCTGGTGACGCATCACGACGACCGCCACGACCCGGCCGTCCATGCCGCGGCCGAGCGCATCTCGAAGCTGATCCGCGCCCATCGCCCGCTCTTCGCAGGCGAGCAGCCGCACGGGGCGTGAGGTTCAGGCCGCCTTGCTCAGACGGCTTTGGCGATGCGGTCGAAGGCCAGCAGGCGTTCGAGCAGGGCCGGCAGTTCGGCGATCGGCACCATGTTCGGACCGTCGGACGGCGCGCGGTCCGGGTCCTCATGCGTCTCGATGAAGACCGCCGCGACGCCGACCGCGACGGCGGCGCGCGCCAGCACCGGCACGAACTCCCGCTGCCCGCCCGAGGAACCGCCCTGCCCGCCCGGCTGCTGCACCGAATGCGTGGCGTCGAAGACGATCGGCGCGCCATAGCCGGCCATGATCGGCAACGCCCGGAAGTCGGTGACGAGCGTGTTGTAGCCGAAGCTCGCGCCGCGCTCCGTCAGGAGCACGTTCGGATTGCCGCTCGCCGTGATCTTGTCGAGGACATTCTTCATGTCCCAGGGGGCGAGGAACTGCCCCTTCTTCACATTGACGACGCGCCCGGTCTCGGCCGCCGCAATGAGAAGGTCCGTCTGGCGGCTGAGAAAGGCCGGGATCTGCAGGATGTCGACGACCTCGGCGACCGGCGCGCACTGCTCGCGCTCATGGATGTCGGTGAGGATCGGCAGGCCGAACTCCCGGCGGAGATCGGCGAAGATCGGCAGCGCCGCCTCGAGCCCGGCGCCGCGCTTGCCGGAAAGGCTGGTCCGGTTCGCCTTGTCGAAGGACGTCTTGTAGACGAGGCCGATGCCGAGCCCGGCCGCGATCTCCTTGAGCCGGCCGGCCATGTCGAAGGCATGCTGCCGGCTCTCGAGCTGGCAGGGGCCGGCGATCAGCGTCAGCGGCAGGTCGTTGCCGAAGGTGACCGGGCCGGCGCCGCCATCGACGCTGACATGGGCATTGGGAGAAAGGGACATCGGATAGCCTCGTGGAACGGACGCAGCTTCCATACACGCCGAGGCGTGAGGTGGCGACCCCGGCGTGACTCGAACACGCAACCACTCGCTTAGAAGGCGAGTGCTCTATCCGGTTGAGCTACGGGGCCGGATCAGGAGCGGCGGCCGGCGTACGCCAAGCCGAATGCTTAGTGCGTCCAGGGCTGCAGGCGGCCGTACCGGAAATTGTCTGAATAGGAGATCTTCTTGCGCGTCGCCTCGTGCGGCTCAAAGACGCGATAGGGAATGCCGTTCTTCTCGGCATAGGCGATCGCCTCTTCCAGCGTCTCGAAGCTGAGCTTGATCTGCCGCTTCATGTCGGCCGAGGAGGTGTAGCCCATCAAGGGTTCGACCGCGAGTGGCACCTCGGGCTCGTAGGTCAGCATCCAGCGCTCGGTCTTGGCCTGGCCGGACTGCATGGCGTTGCGCGCCGGCTTGAAGATACGTGCAACCATGTCTTCGCTCTGTTCCCAGCTACCGCCCACAATATCGATGGTCGGGGCAGCAAGATTCGAACTTGCGACCCTCTGGTCCCAAACCAGATGCGCTACCAGACTGCGCTATGCCCCGCGACCGACGTCGGGCCTCGATTAGCATTTCAACGCCGCCGACCGCAAGCGCGGCAAGGCCGCGCAATCTCCGCAAAGCAAGCGCGGCAAGGCCGCGCAACCCCCGCAAAGCAAGCGCGGCAAGGCGCATTCAACGCTTCGGGATCGTCACCTTGTCGCCCTCGGAAATCCCGAGCGCATCGGCCGTTCCGCCATTGATCTCGAAGACATAGCGGATCGCCGCCCCGCTCGGGATGACCCGGTCGGAAAGCGGCGTCGCCTTGTGCTCGATCCGCTTCACGGTGCCGGCGCCGTCGATGAACAGCATGTCGAGCGGCAGATAGGTGTTGCGCATCCAGAAGGCGACGCTCTGCTCGGTCTGGAAATCGAACAGCATGCCGTGATCCTTCGGCATGGTCTTGCGATACATGAGCCCGCGCTCGCGCTCGTCAGCCGTCACCGCCCATTCGATCGTGAAGGCATGCTTGCCCGCCGGCGTCGCGACGACGAGCTTGTCGCCCGCCGCAGCGGCATGGCTTGCGGCCGGCGCGAGCGAAGCAATGAAGGCGATGAACGCAGCGAGAAGGAGTGCGAACCCGCCCGGCCGGCGCGAAGCAATGGCGGTCATCGTCAATGCGAGGAGGCGGGGCCGCCCATGGCGCCGTCCGGCCTGATCTCGGCGGCCATCAGCCCCTTGTCGCCCGGCCCGAAGCGGACGAGCACGGTCTGTCCGGGGCGAAGCTCCATGAGGCCGAAGCGGCGGAGCGTCTCCATATGGACGAAGATGTCCTCGGTCCCCTCGCCGCGCGAGACGAAGCCGTAGCCCTTCACGCGGTTGAACCATTTGACGACGCAGCGCTCGAGGCCGCTCGTCGGCGTCACGACCTGATGGGTACGCGGCGGTCCGGCCTGCGCGGGATGCACGGCGGTCGATTCGTCCATCGAGAGGATGCGGAAAGCCTGCAGGCCGCGCGCGCCCTTGACTGCCTCGCAGACGATCCGCGCGCCTTCATAGGCGGTCTGGAAGCCGTCGCGGCGGAGGCAGGTGACATGCAGCAGCACGTCCTTGCTGCCGTCGTCCGGAATAATGAAGCCGTAGCCCTTGGAGGCGTCGAACCACTTGATGGCTCCGACAACCTCGACGAGGTCCAGCCCGGCAGCATCCTCGCCCGTATCGAGCGACGCCGACGAACCGGCGTTTATCTTGGACCCCATAGGCTTCGGCCCCCAGTCCGGCCGCTCCTGGCGGCCGCAAGTTTACGCACGCATGTCCGGCAACCAGAAAAGCGATTCGCAATCCGAAACGCCAGTCACCGATTCCTTGCCAAGAGAATAAGCGTGCCCGAATCTCCTGACCAGTGACCTTGAGGCCACAAGCCCGGAAATCCGCGCCGGTTCCGCAAGGTCATCGCGTTTGTCGATCGCGGTGCTTGGCCATATGGTGCGGTCAGCCGGCGGCCGGGATCGTTTCCCGGCCCGCCGGAATCATCGAACCCCGGGAGGCCTGCCGCCGATGAAATACCTTCACACCATGGTCCGCGTCACGAATGTCGACGAATCGCTCGACTTCTACTGCAACAAGCTCGGCCTCAAGGAGATTCGCCGCATCGAGAACGAGAAGGGTCGCTACACGCTGATCTTCCTCGCCGCGCCGGGCGACGAGAGCGCGCAGGTCGAGCTGACCTATAACTGGGACCCCGAGGTCTATGGCGAAGGCCGCAATTTCGGCCATCTCGCCTACCATGTCGACAATATCTACGAGCTCTGCGACCGCCTGCAGAAGGCCGGCGTCACCATCAACCGTCCGCCCCGCGACGGCCACATGGCCTTCATCCGCTCGCCCGACAATATCTCGATCGAGCTGATCCAGGCCGGCAGCGCCCTGCCCCCGCAGGAGCCCTGGGCCTCGATGCCGAACACCGGCAAGTGGTGAGCGTCGTCCACAAGCTCTGTTGAAGGCGCGGCGAGGCTGCTTGTCACTGTCGGCAATCGCCTCTATAAGCCGCGCCGACGCGCCCTTCGTCTATCGGTCAGGACGCCACCCTTTCACGGTGGAGAGAGGGGTTCGATTCCCCTAGGGCGCGCCAGTTTCCCCAGAGAATGCGATCGGCCCGCGATCGCCCTGCCTCTCCCGGAACGATCCCCGACCGATCGTCCCGCCGCTGCCGCTCGGCCATCGCCGGGCGAGGCCGCGGCTGCCGCGCAATTCGCACGAGCGTGAACACGCTGCGACAAATTGGTGCGAAGAGGGTTTGTCGTCAGACAAGTTTCGTGCATTATCGATCCCTGTTCGATCGCTTGTCGGACAGGCGCCGCGGTTCGTGGCGTCGACCGGGCCTTGGAGGGGGTCCGTTCGGCCGATGCCGCTGGATGCCTGCCCACGGGGAGAAGGGAGCGGACAGGAACGAACCTGTGCCGGCGCATCGCCGCGCGGCTCCGATGCTTCGAAAACGAAGCCAAGAATCATAACAGCGAACAAGATCAAGGAGTTGAAGCGAGGCCGTCACACGCCGCCCATCGGCGTCGGCAGTTGAGGAGGCCGCCACCCCAGGACGGGTCGCGGAAGGGAGAGTGGAGGAAGCCTATGACGAGGTCGAAATCCGGCGCCGCGATCCGTGGCGCCGTAGTCACCGCATTCATGACGTCGATGATGTCGCCGGCCTTTGCCGCGCCGCCGGTCGACTTGAGCAAATGGTCGCCCGAATATGTGAAGTCGGTCGCCGGCACCAAGGAATTCGATACCGCCGCTGATTGCGCCAAGGTCACGCCGCTCGATTACAAGGGCCGCGTGACGCTCTGGTATCAGGGCGTCTTCGAGGGCGACCCGGATATCCTCCGGCAGAACTACAAGGAATTCTTCGAGGCGTTCCGGAAGACCTATCCGAACATCACGCTTGAAGACCAGGGCATCACCTATAACGACCTGCTCGACAAGTTCCGCACCGCTCTGCTCGGCAATGCCGCGCCGATGGTCGTCCGCCTGCAGATCCTCGGCGGTACGGAGTTCGCCTCGAAGGGCTATCTGCAGCCGCTGAAGCCGGAGGATATCGGCTATTCGAGCGAGGACTTCTGGCCGGGCGCGATGAAGGCGGTCACCTGGGACGGCGTGACCTATGGCGTGCCGACCAACAACGAGACGATGGGCTTCATCTGGAACGCCGACATATTCAAGCGCGCCGGGCTCGATCCCGAGAAGCCGCCGGCGACCTGGGACGATGTCGTCAAATACTCCAAGCAGATCCACGACAAGCTCGGCGTGTCGGGCTACGGCCTGGTCGCGCGCAAGAATGCCGGCAACACGCCTTATCGCTTCATGCCGCAGCTCTGGGCCTATGGCGGCGGCGTGTTCGACGAAGCCGCCGCCGATCCGACCTACAAGCAGGTGGAGCTCAACAGCGACGCCAGCAAGCAGGCCCTGCAGGCCTCCTACGACATGTATGTCCGCGACAAGTCGGTGCCGGTCTCGGCGCTGACCAACCAGCAGGCCGACAACCAGCCGCTCTTCCTGGCCGGCCAGCTCGGCATGATGATCTCGCATCCCTCCGACTACAACGTCATGCTCGACCTGAAGAAGAAGGCGACGGGCGCCGATGCGGAGAAGGCGCAGACCGTCATCGACAACATGCGCTACGGGCTCATTCCCGCCGGCCCGGACGGCAAGCGCGCCGTCGTCTTCGGCGGCTCGAACCTGCATATCCTGAAGCCCGAATATGTGGACGGCGGCAAGGTCGACGAGCCGGCGGCCAAGGCGCTGATCTGCATGTGGACGAGCCCGGAATGGTCGCTGAAGCTCGCCTGGGTCGGCTCCAACCCCGGCAATCTCAACGGCTTCCTGACCAGCTGGATGAAGACCCGCCTCGAGACGACGCCGTTCCTCGACGTCACCACCTCGATGCTGCCCTATGGCATCCCGTTCCCGGCCCTGCCGGAATCGCCCGAGATCATGAACATCATCGTTCCGGACATGCTGCAGAACGCATTGACCGGCGCGATGACCGTCGACCAGGCCGCCGACGACGCGGCCAAGAAGGTCGAGGATCTCATGGCGGGCGGCGGGCTCTAGGCGCCGTCACCGACGCATGATCGACCGGCCACGCCCCTGCGGCGTGGCCGGCACATCCCCATCCTGCAGAGGTGTGCCACAGTGACCACCGCGTCCGGCCGGGCCGAGCCGTCCCGCACCAGCAAACCAGCCGAGCCGGGTGCGCTACGGCTGATCTGGCAGCATCGCGTCGATTATGCCTATGTGCTGCCGTCGATCGTCGTGATGATGATCGTCATCGCCTATCCGATCTACTATACGATCGACCTTTCCTTCTTCAAAACGCCGCCCAGCCTGCAGCTCCGCGACAAGATCTTCGTGGGGATGGAGAATTACGGCGCCATCCTGCAGAGCGACGTCTTCTGGCGCGTCACTTGGAACACGGTCGTCTGGACGGTCGCCTCGACGGTCATCGCCTTCGCGCTCGGCTTCGGCGCCGCGCTGGCGCTGCATCGCGATTTCATCGGCCGCGGCGTGCTGCGCGCGATCCTGATCATCCCGTGGGTGATCAGCGCCGTCGCCGCCTCCTATATCTGGAAATGGATCTACCACTCCGATTTCGGCGTCATCGGCGCCGTCCTCGTCGAGCTTGGCATCACGTCCCGGCCGCCCAACTTCATCGACAATGTCAACACGGTGCTGCCGGCGCTGATCGTCGTGAATATCTGGCGCGAATTCCCCTTCGCCATGATCATGCTGATGGCGGGCCTGCAGACCGTGCCGGACCAGTTGCTGCGCGCCGCCAAGGTCGACGGCGCCAATGCCTGGCAGCGATTCTGGCACGTGACCTTCCCGCATCTGAGGAATGTCTCGACGGTCACGATCCTTCTGCTCGCCGTCGCGAACTTCAACTCCTTCATCATCCCCTGGATCATGACCGGCGGCGGGCCGTCCAATGCCTCGCATATCTGGATCACCCACATCTACGAGCTCGCCTTCGGCCGGCAGCGCTGGGGCGTCGCATCGGCCTATTCGGTGCTGCTGTTCCTCATCCTGATGACGCTCGGCTATTTCTATGTCCGCGCGCTCGGCGGCAACGAATCGAAGGATCGGGGCACATGAGCACGACAAGCGAGACCCTCGCGCCGCGCCGCGGCCGCAGGCGCATCGACGGCTGGCGCTGGGCCGGCCGCGTCTTCCTGCTCCTGATGATCATCTACACCGCGGCGCCCATGGCCTGGATGCTGCTGACCTCGATCAAGTCCGGCTTCGCGGCCATGCAGTTCCCGCCGCAATGGTGGCCGGAGGAGCCGACGCTGGCGAGCTACGCCAAGCTGCTCGATCCGCAGAACAGCGTCGGGGCCGATTTCCTGCGCTTCTTTTGGAACAGCCTGTTCGTCTCGACCATGACGACGATCCTCGCCGTGGTCGTCGCGGTGCCGGCGGCCTATGCCTTCTCGCGCTTCAGCTTTCCCGGCCGCAAGTTCCTGTTCTTCGCCGTGCTGCTGCGCAACATGTTTCCGGCGGTCATCTTCCTGGTGCCGCTCTTCATCCTGATGCGCGTGCTCGGCCTCGTGAACACGCATGGATCGCTGATCCTGACCTATTTGACCTTCGGCCTGCCGCTGGCGATCTGGCTGCTCAAGGGCTTCTACGACAATATCCCTGTGCAGCTCGAACAGGCGGCGCGCATCGACGGCGCCACGCGGTTCCAGGCGTTCCTGCTCATCGTGATGCCGCTCTCGGTCCCGGGCATCATCGCGACGGCGATCTACAGCTTCATCGCCGCCTGGAACGAATATATCTACGCCTATACGTTCCTCAGCAAGAACGACCAGCTGACGCTGCCCGTCGGCATCCAGCGCTTCTTCTCCGAGAACACGACGGATTTCCCCGGTCTCATGGCGGCGAGTTTCCTCATGAGCGTGCCGGTAGTCGTGCTTTTCCTCGTTCTCCAGCGTTATTTCGTCCGCGCGCTCACCGAAGGCGCCGTCAAGCATTAGTTGAGGGAGTGACCGATGGCCCACGTGGTCCTCAAAGATCTCGTCAAGACCTACGGCAGCTTCCATGCGGTCAATCATGTGTCGCTGACGGTGAATGACGGCGAGTTCGTCGCGCTGGTCGGGCCGTCCGGCTGCGGCAAGACGACGACGCTCAACCTCGTCGCCGGCCTGATCCCGGTCACCTCCGGCGACATCATGATCGGCGACCGCATCGTGAACGATCTCGATCCCAAGGATCGCGACATCGCGATGGTCTTCCAGAACTACGCGCTCTATCCGCAGAAGTCGGTCTACAAGAACCTCGCCTTTCCCTTGCAGATGCGGAAGCTCACGAAGGAGGAGATCGACCGCAAGGTGCGCGACGCCGCCCGCGTTCTCGACATGACGCATCTTCTGGAACGGAAGCCGCGCGAGCTCTCCGGTGGCCAGCAGCAGCGCGTGGCGCTCGGCCGCGCCCTCGTCCGCGATCCGGCCGTCTTCCTCATGGACGAACCGCTCTCCAATCTCGACGCGAAGCTGCGCGTGCAGATGCGCTCCGAGATCAAGCGCTTCCACCAGGATCTCAACGCCACCATCATCTATGTGACGCATGACCAGCTCGAAGCCGTCACCATGGCGGACCGCATGGCGGTCATGAATGGCGGCTTCCTGCAGCAATATGATGCGCCGGCCGAGGTCTTCGCCAATCCGGTCAACATGTTCGTCGCGAGCTTCGTCGGCAGCCCGGCGATGAGCCTCGTGCCGCTGGAGGCCTCGGGATCGGGCGATACGGCGGCGCTCACCAGCGCGGAAGGCTGGACGCTGCCGCTCTCGGCTGAAAACGCCCGCAAGGTCGCGCGCGCCACGAGCCGCAAGATCGTGCTCGGCGCCCGCCATTCCACGATCCGGCTGCACAAGTCGGCCGAGCCGGGCGCGATCCCGGCCAAGGTCTATACGGTGGAGCCGACCGGCGACATCACCTTCGTGCAAGCCTTCCTCTCCGGCTCGATCGTCAATATCAGCGTGCCGGCCAGCGTCCATGTTTCGCCCGACGAGATGATCTGGCTCGAGTTCGACCAGGCCCGCATCCATCTCTTCGACGGCGAGACGGAAATGGCCCTGAAGGCGGCGTGAGATTCAGCGCCGGCGCAGCGACAGCGGCAGGCCGAGATCGTCGAAGAGGCCCGGCGTCTCGCCGACCCGTGCGCGCTCGCGCGTCAGGATCTCGAGCTTGGTCACGACGCCGCCCGGCGCCGAGAAGCCGCCGGTGCGCCCGCCGGCGGCGAGGACGCGGTGGCAGGGAACGATGATCGGAAACGGGTTGCGCCCGAGCGCCACGCCGACGGCGCGCGCGGCGCTTGGCGCCCCTGCCCGCTCGGCCAGCGCGCCATAGGTGATCGTCTGGCCGGGGCCGACGGCGCGCAGCACCTGGTAGACCGCGACGGAGAAGCGGTCGAGCCCCGTCATGTCGAGCGGCGCGTCGCGGAGATCCTCGCGCCCGCCTTCGAGCAGCGAGCGCATGCCGTCCGCCGCCGCGGCGATCGGGCCGTCCGGCTCGGCGATCACCGCGTCCGGGAACATCCGCTGCACGAGCTGCAGCGTCGTCGCGGCATCGCGCTCCGGCAGCAGCGTCCTCTGGATGGCATCCTCCCGCCAGACGATGGCGGAGCGGCCGAGCGGCGTGTCGAACAGGGCAAATCGGTTGGTCATCGCTGCGATCCTAACACGATCGGACAGTTTGGCGGCGCATCTTGCACTGCGAGATCAGGCGGTTGCGTTTGGCCGGGCGGCTCTTCATCATGGCACGCGTTCGGCCGAAGCGTCTTCAGGGCGCGGCCGGCGCAGGGCCAACCGCGGGAGGGAACGGATGGTGCATGCGATCAGGGCTCGGGTCAGCCGCCCGGCGCGCCGGCAATTGAGCTTCGCGGCGGTCCTCGGCGCTGCGGCGGTGCTCGCCGCCTGCACGTCGGAAAATGCCATCGAGAGCGCGGCGGTTCCCGCTGCGCCCGCCGTTCCGATGATCACCTCCGATGAGCTGGTCGGCAAATGGGGTCTCGGCTCGTTCCGCAACGAGGCCGACCTTGCGCGCACCGCCAACGAGGCGCGGCGCTACTGCTCCAATCCCTATGTCATCACCAAGGGGCCGAATGGCGGCGTGATGATGTATCTCGCCGACCAGACGCAGCCCTCCGAAGTCTTCGTGAAGAGCGCCGGCGGCCGCATCTATATCGGACCGCCCGGCCCCGCCGGCACGGCCAAGGACCGGCAGGTCACATCCTTCCAGAACGGCGTCATGGTCGCGGCCTGGGTCGATCCCACGGTCACGGCCCGCTATGGCACGATGGTCTTCGTGCGCTGCGACGCGCCGGCCGCCCCGCTCGCTCCGACCGCGTCCGCCGCACCGGCGGGCGCCTCGGCTCTCACGCTGCCGCCCGGCCCGGCGACCACGCCCCGCTGACCCGGCACCGCATAAAGGCATCCCACGAGGCACGCATGCGAAAGACGAAACGACCTTCCTCGACCGGATCGCTCGCCAGGGCGCTGATCGCCGCCGTCATCGGCACGATCGCCGCGACCGCGTCGGCGCAGTCGGCGACCACCAGTTCCCGGGCGCCGCTGCAGATCGGCGATCAGCCCGGCCTGGTGCCGACCGCCGAGCAGTCGCTGCTGCCGCCGGAGTTCCGGATGCAGCCGGTCTATTTCCGCACGACGGAGAAGCCCGGCACGATCATCATCAACACCGACGAGCGCTATCTCTATCTCGTGCAGGGCGACAACCGCGCGCTGCGCTATGGCGTCGGCGTCGGCCGCGACGGCTTCCAGTGGTCGGGCCTGCTCAAGGTCTCGCGCAAGACCGAGTGGCCCGATTGGCGGCCGCCGCCGGAGATGATCCAGCGCCAGCCCTATCTGCCGCGCTTCATGGCCGGCGGCGAGGGCAATCCGATGGGCGCGCGCGCTCTCTATCTCGGCGACACCGTCTATCGCATCCACGGCACCAACCAGCCGCAGACCATCGGCCATGCGCTGTCCTCCGGCTGCTTCCGCATGGTGAATGCCGATGTGATGGATCTCTACGAGCGCGTCCCGGTCGGCACCAAGGTCGTCGTGCTGCAGCGCGCGAAGCTCTGAGCCACGCGGTAAGGACGGGCGCGCGCCGCTGGTGCGCGCCTCAGGCTGGCGCGCCGCGCCCGCCGCAGCAGACAAGGGCCGCCGACAAGGCGGCGCCGCCAAACGGGGAGCCGACATGTCCATCCGATCCGCCCTCACCCTCTGCGCCGCCGCCGCCGCGCTCGCAGCCGCAACAGCCGCGGCCGGCGCCGCGACGCTCGACGACGTCAAGGCGCGCGGCACGCTCAATTGCGGCGTCAATACCGGCCTGCTCGGCTTCGGCCAGAAGGACGCGAGCGGCGCCTGGTCCGGCTTCGACGTCGATTTCTGCAAGGCGGTCGCGGCGGCGATCTTCGGCGATCCCGCCAAGGTCACCTATGTGCCGCTCTCCGCCACCGACCGTTTCGAGGCGCTGAAATCGGGCAAGATCGATCTCCTCTCGCGCAACTCGACATGGACGCTCGGCCGCGAGGCCGACCTCGACATCGCCTTTGCCGGCGTCACCTATTATGACGGCCAGGGCTTCATGGTGAAGCGCGCGAGCGGCAAGACCTCGGCGCTGGAACTCGACGGTGCGACCGTCTGCGTGCAGACCGGCACGACGACGGAGCCGAACTTCGTCGAGTTCTTCACCACCAACAACATGAAATACACCGTCGTGCCGGCGGCGAGTCCCGAAGAGGCGCTCGAGGCCTACAAGGCCGGCAAATGCGACACGATCACCTCGGACGTCTCGCAGCTCTATGCCGAGAAGGCGAGCCTCGATGCCCCCGGCGACAGCATCATCCTGCCCGACGTCATCTCGAAGGAGCCGCTCGGGCCGGCGGTGCGCGAGGCCGATCCGGCCTGGCGCCTCCTCATCCAGTGGGTGAACTTCGCCCTCATCAACGCTGAAGAGATTGGACTTTCCTCCGATCGCATCGAGGAGGCCAAGGCATCCACCAAGCCGGAGGTGAAGCGCCTCATCGGCGCCGAGGGCGATTTCGGCCAGAAGCTCGGCGTCCCGAACGACTTCGTGGTGGCGATGGTCAAGGCCGTCGGCAACTATGGCGAAATCTACGAGCGCAATCTCGGCGTCGATTCCAAGCTCGCCATCCCGCGCGGTCTCAACCAGATCTGGAGCAAGGGCGGCATCCAGTACGCGCCGCCGGTCCGCTGAGGCGCGCGGCGGACCATCGCCGCCGAAAACCCGGCCGCTCCTCTGTGCACTAACGCACGGTGCTTGCGGAACATCAGGAGAACGGATAGGTTGTTCGTGTTTTGTACCGGATGATTCTGGCGCGCGGACAGCGAAATGCTCACAAGAAAACAATATGAGCTTCTCCTCTTCATTCAGGAGCGTCTGAAGGAAGCGGGCGTTCCCCCCTCCTTCGACGAGATGAAGGACGCTCTCGACCTCAAGTCGAAGTCGGGCATCCACCGCCTGATCAAGGCGCTGGAGGAGCGTGGCTTCATCCGCCGCCTGCCGAACCGGGCGCGCGCGCTGGAGGTCGTCCGCCTGCCGGAGGCGATGTCGCCGGGCCTCGCCCGTCCCAAGAAGGCCGGCTTCGCGCCGAGCGTCATCGAGGGCAGCCTCGGGCGCATGCGCAATGTCGAGACCCCGGAAGCCGCCAACGATCCCGTCATCGTGCCGGTCATGGGCCGCATCGCCGCCGGCGTGCCGATTTCCGCGATCCAGACCCAGAGCCACGCGATCACCGTTCCGCCGGAGATGCTGGGACCGGGCGAGCATTTCGCGCTCGAGGTGCGCGGCGATTCGATGATCGAGGCCGGCATCCTCGACGGCGACACGGTGCTGATCCGCAAGACCGACAACGCCGACAGCGGCGACATCATCGTCGCGCTGGTCGACGAGGAAGAGGCGACGCTGAAGCGGCTGCGCCGGCGCGGCGCCTCGGTCGCGCTCGAAGCCGCCAATCCGGCCTATGAGACACGCATCTTCGGCCCCGACCGCGTCCGCATCCAGGGCCGCCTCATCGGCCTCATGCGCCGGTATTGAGCAGGCGGGGCTTAGGCGTTTCGATCAGCGAGCCTGGCCTTTGTCCGCGTAGCATGGCCGGCCGTTGGGACTGATCGACATTCACGCTTTGGCTCTGCCGATCAGGCTCAGAGCTGTCGTTGCCGGGCTTGACCCGGCAACCAAGACTTCTCTTCAACTTACCTGCAGCGATTGATCCAGGAGAGGCTGGATTGCCGGGTCAAGCCCGGCAATGACATGCGGGAGCCACCGATCAAAATGGCGCCGCCAAATGTCGATTCGTGCTGGTGCCGATTGTTGATCCGTCCTGACGAACCCGCCGCGAGCAACGCGCGCAGCGGCCGCGTCAGACCCGCCGCCCCTGCCCTTCACCGGCAGGTCTTCGCCGCCACCTTGGTCGGGCTGAGATCGAGCTGCACGAGCTTTCCCCTGAGCGCGAAGTCGCCATAGTCGAGCTTCATGCGCCGCGTGATGCCGTTCTCGTAGATGATGAACGACAGCTCGTAGGACGGCTTCTGCTCGCCGTCGGGCGTCTCGTCGGTGAAATAGCTGATCGTCACCGGCCAGGAGCGGATATTGGCGAGGCCGGCGCCGCGCGCCGTCGCCTCGTCGCCGAGATCGTCGGTGCCGGCATTCTCCGCGCCGATCACGGCCGAGGTCGCATAGGACTTCTTGCCCTGATCCGAGCCGTCATAGAGATCGACCTGGACGAAATGCTTGCCCGCCCGCGCCGCGTCGATGATCGCGGCGAGATGCTGGTTGGGGAAGCTGAAATTCTTCGGGATCGTGAAATGCGCCGCCTTCGGCTTGGCGATGGTGACCTCGACATCGCCCGCGCCGCGCTCTGCCGAGCCAGAGCTGTCCTCCGAGATCGTGCCGTCGACGAAGCTCTTGGTCGAGAAGTTGAACACCTTGCCGGCGACATCCTCGAAGGTCGTCGTCGCGACATCGGTGAGCCGCGCATTGCCGTCCTCGTCGCTGATGCGCGTCACGAAGCGCAGCCGCGTCGTATAGCCGTCGCAGGCCGAGCCGGCGAAATCATAGACCATTCGCCCTTCGGCATCGCTCACGGTGTCGGAGGAGCTGTCCTGGTCGAGCGTCAGGTCATAGACGGCGCGGTGGGCGACCATGGCGGTGACGCTGCCCGTCGCGCCGGCCGCCGTGCCGGTCGCGCCGGCGAGGATCGCGAAGAGCCCGGCGCAGGCGAGCGTCCGGGCCGTCATGCGCTGAAGCACCGAAGCGGGCATCGTTGGGGGCACTCCTCCGTCGTCACCGCGACATCATCCCATTTCAATCTCGAAAGCGAGCAAAGTCCACGACGATTCGCGACACCGCCCGAGATGATGAACCGCTTATTGCCTTGCAGCACGGCCGAAATCGGGCGAAACCAGCCGGGTTCCCTTTTGATCCGTCCGTCCCGGAGTTCGTGCCCATGAGCGCCATCGAAGCCCGCCTCGCCTCGCTCGGCATCACGCTGCCGCAGCCCGCCGCGCCGGCCGCCAATTACGTGCCCTTCGTCGAGAGTCGAGGAATGCTCTACATCTCCGGCCAGATCCCGGTCGGCCCGAACGGCGTCGATTATGTCGGCAAGCTCGGCGAGGAGTTCGGCATCGAGGAAGGCCGCGCCGCGGCAAGGCTCTGCGCGATCAACATCCTGGCGCAGGCGCGCGCGGCGCTCGGCGATCTCGATCGCGTGGCGCGGATTGTGAAGCTCACCGGCTTCGTGAACGGCACGCCGGCCTTCACAGATCAGCCCAAGGTGGTCAACGGCGCCTCCGATTTCATGGTCGAGATCTTCGACGAGAAGGGCCGCCATGCCCGCTCGGCCGTCGGTGTCGGCGGCCTGCCCTTCGGCGTCGCCGTCGAGGTCGAGGCGATCATCGAGATCGCCTGACAGGGAGGTTCCCTATGGCCCCCGCCTGGCTGACCGCGCGTCCGATCGCCCATCGCGGCTATCACGATACGAGCGCGGGCCGCGTCGAGAACACGCTCTCGGCCGTCCGCGCGGCGATGGAACATCGCTTCGCGATCGAGGTCGACCTGCAGCTCTCGGCCGATGGCGCGGTGGTGGTCTTCCATGACGACACGGTCGACCGCGTCCTCGATGGCAGCGGCCGCGTCGACGGCTTCAGCCTCTCGGCGCTGAAGGCGCTCGATTTCCGGCTCGGCGGCGACCGCGTGCCGACGCTCGCCGAGCTTCTCGCGACGGTCGCCGGCGCGGTGCCGCTCGTGATCGAACTGAAGAGCGATTTCTCCGGCAACCGCAAGCTCGAAGAGGCCGTGGCACCGATCCTCGCGGCCTATGCCGGACCGGCCGTGGTCATGTCCTTCGATCCCGATTCGATGGCCGCCATGCAGCGCCTCGCGCCCGGCATCCCGCGCGGCATCGTTGCCGACCGCTACACCGATCTCAACGACTGGGGCTTCCTGCCGGCGACCAAGCGGCGGCGGCTGCGCCATGTCCTCGATGTGCCGCGCGTCGGCGCCGCCTTCGTCTCCTATGACATCCATGGCCTGCCGACGCTCGCAACCTCGGTCCTGCGGACCATCGGGCGGCCGCTGATCACCTGGACGGTGCGCACGGGCGCCGACCGCGAGAAGGCGCGCCGCGTCGCCGACCAGATCACCTTCGAGGGCTTCGATCCCGATGCCTGACGGCGGCCCTTCCAAAAACCGTCCCGGCGCCTAGATTTGCAGTCGGCCTTCCGCCGACAGGAACATCTTTGCCGATGAGCGCTAGGACGGATCGACATTCAGTGGAGGCGCCAGCGAAAATGGCGGTTTTCGAGCACCGGAGCGGAGCGTACGTCTTGTACGTGAGCACCGGAGCGCAGAAAAACCGCCATTTGCAGCCCCGGATCCGCTGAATGTCGATTGGTCCTAGCCCCGCTCGCCTTACCGTCCTCTCATCGCTGACCGAGATCGAGCGCGCCGCCTGGGACGGCTGCGCCAATCCGGGCTGGGACCCCGTTCGCCCGCTCGGCGAGGATGTCGGCGCGACGCTGCGCGCGCTTCATGCCGCCGGCGGCGCGGAGCATGCGCGCCCGCCCTACAACCCCTTCATCGCGCATGATTTCCTGCGTTCGCTGGAAGAGGCCGGCTGCGCGGTTGCGCGGAGCGGCTGGCGGGCGCGCCATCTCGTGCTCGAGGATGCGGCCGGCGAGCCCGAGGCGGTCGTCCCCTGCTACGAGAAGACCCATTCCATGGGCGAATATGTCTTCGACCATGGCTGGGCGGATGCCTATGAGCGCGCGGGCGGCAGCTATTATCCGAAGCTGCAGGTCTCGGTGCCGTTCACGCCGGCGACCGGCCGCCGCCTGCTGACCCGGCCCGATGCGAGCCCGATGGCGCGCGAGACGCTGGCGGCGGGCCTGCTGGAACTTGCGCGCCGCGCCGGCGCTTCGTCGGTCCATGCGACCTTTCTCGAGGACGAGGACGCGGCGATCCTCGAAGGCGCCGGCTTCCTCGCCCGCGCCGACCAGCAGTTCCAGTTCGACAATCCCGGCTATCGCGATTTCCAGGATTTCCTCGACGCGCTCACCTCGCAGAAGCGCAAGACGATCCGCCGCGAGCGCCGCGACGCGCTCATCGGCGGCATCGAGGTCGAGATCGTCACCGGTCGCGACATCGACGAGGCGGCCTGGGACGCCTTCTTCGAATTCTATCAGGATACCGGCGCCCGCAAATGGGGCCGCCCCTATCTCAACCGCCGCTTCTTCTCGCTGCTCGGCGCCGCGATGGCCGACCGCGTGCTGCTGATCTTCGCCCGCCGGGGCGGCAGGCGCATCGCCGGAGCGCTCAACCTCATCGGCTCCGACGCCCTCTATGGCCGCTATTGGGGCGCGGTCGAGGAGGTGCCGTTCCTGCATTTCGAGATCTGCTACCATCAGGCCGTCGAATGGGCGATCGCCCATGGCCTGCCGCGTGTCGAGGCCGGCGCGCAGGGCGAGCACAAGCTCGCGCGCGGCTATCGGCCCGTGATCACCCGCTCGGCGCACTGGATCGCCGACCGGAATTTCCGGGCCGCCGTCGCCGACTATCTCCGCCGCGAGCGCGAGGCCGTCGTGGCCGAGCACGCCTTTCTCGACGAGCACTCCCCCTTCAAGGCAAGCGACTTCAAGGCGAGCGACGCATGACCGGCATCACGATCCTCCTGGCCGGCCTCGCCCTCGTGGCGGCGACGGAGCGGCAGTCCCGCCGCGTCGCGATGGGCTTTGCCGGCTATGCATCGCTGGTCGGGCTGTTCCTGCTCCTCTTCGGCGATCTCGCCCGCTCCGCCCTGCTGGCGATCATTCTCGGCGTCACGATCGCCGGCGCCTCGGGCGTCAAGCATCATCACAGCGGCATGAAGCTCGCCGTCGCCGATCTCGCGCTCACCTTCGCTGGCACCATCCCCTTCATGCTGAAGCAGTATCGCACCACGGCCGCGTTGACGATCGCGGCCGCCGTGCTGCTCGCCATCGCCGCGCTCGCTGCCATGGCGCTGGCGGCCGGCCCGGCGCTGCCCTTCTCCGAGCGCGCCGCCCTCTTCGCCCTCGGCATCGCGCTCCTCTTCGCGACCTTCTATGCGACCGGCGGCGCCGAGCGCTGGCGCCGCGACGTCACGGCCCGAACCGGTCTCTTCTCCTTCTTCATGGCCTCGCTGGCCGATATCGCCAGCTGGTGGCCGACGGGCGGGCTGCGCATGCTCGATGTCGGCGACGCGCCGCTGCCGCTGTCGCCGCCGATCCCGGCACGCGGCACCGTCCGGCCCGACATCATCGTCATCCAGCACGAGTCCGTCTTCGATCCGCGCAGCTACGGCCTCCATGTCGACGAGCGCGTCGCCGATTTCCTGTCCCCGCCCGGAGCGCATTCCGGTCGCCTGCATGTCGACATCTATGGTGGCGGCTCCTGGCAGACCGAGTTCAGCCTCTTGACCGGCCTCTCCTCGGCGAGCTTCGGGCCGGACAGCTATTTCCTCTTCAGCAAGGGCGCCGGCCGCTTCGCGCATTCGCTGCCCTCCGAGCTTGCCACGCTCGGCTACCGCACGATGCTGGCGACGAGCTGCCGCCGCAATTTCCTCAGCTACGACCTCTTCTATGGCGGGCTCGGCGTCGAGGAGCGCGTCTTCTCCGACGATTACCCCGCCCCCTTCGATCTCGAGGCCTTCGAGGCGACCAATTCCGACGCGGACTTCTTCCCCGCGACGCTCGAAGCCCTTTCCGCCTCGCTCGACCGCGATCCGGCGCCGCGTTTCGCGATGGTGCTGACCAATTACAATCACGGGCCGCACGAGACGCGGCTCGTCCCCGCCGGCACCTATGAGGAGGAGCGCCGCATCGCCGAGCGCGTCCTGCCCGATCCGACCTATGGCGAATATTACGCCCGGCTCTGCGAGACGGCCGACAGCTATGCCGCCTTCCGCTCGGAGCTCCTCGCCCGCTATCCGGGCCGGCCGATGCTGATCGTCCGCTATGGCGACCACCTGCCGACCATGTCGCGCGCGATCGAGCGGCTGCAGCGGCTGAGCCCGGACGATCCCCGCCAGTTCGAGACCTTCTTCGCCATCGAAGCGCTGAATTTCGAGGCCGATTTCAGCGGCCTGCCGGAGCGGCTCGACATCGCGCAGCTCGGCACCGTGGCGCTGAAGGCGGCCGGCCTGCCGCTCGATGCCGTCTCCGCCACGCGGCTCGACCTCATCGAGGAACTGGGCGACCGCTATGTCGCAACGCCCTCGGAGCGCAAGCGCCGCTTCCATCGCACGCTCGTCGAGGCCGGGCTCATCGACCTCGCCCCGGCGCGGAAGCGCCCAGCCCCCTCGCCCCGCCGCGCTTGATGCGGCGGCCGGCGCCCGCTACCAAGGGCGCGACCCGAGGGAGGCTCCGATGACCGGCTATGACGACGGCAACATCTTCGCGAAGATCCTGCGCGGCGAGATCCCGTCGCATCGCGTCTACGAGGACGCCGACACCGTCGCCTTCATGGATGTGATGCCGCAATCGCCGGGCCATCTGCTGGTCCTGCCCAAGGCGCCGTCGCGCAACCTGCTCGATGCCGATCCGGCTGTGCTCGCCAAGCTGCTGCCGGTCGTGCAGAAGCTGGCGCGTGCGGCGAAAACGGCCTTCGCGGCGGACGGCATCTTCATCGCGCAGTTCAACGAAGCCCCGGCCGGGCAGACCGTGTTCCATCTGCATGTCCATGTCATCCCGCGCTATGACGGGATGGCGCTGACGCCGCATTCCGGCACGATGGAAAAGCCGGAGATCCTCGCCGCGCATGCCGAAAAGCTGCGGGCGGCGCTGGCCGCCGGCTGAGTTTCAGCCGGCCGACGGCCCGGCGACATGCGCCTGCGCGAAGGTCGCCATGCCGGTATGGATGAGCGCCGCGGCCTTGACGAGGCCGGCAGCGAGCGCCGCGCCGGTTCCCTCGCCGAGCCGCATGCCGAGATCGAGCAGCGGCCTCTTGCCCATCAGTTCGAGCAGCTTGGCATGCGCCGGCTCGGCCGAGAGATGGCCGAACTGGCAATGGTCGAGCGCCGAAGGATCGAGCCGGTAGAGCACCGCCGCGGCCGCCGTCGCGACATAGCCATCGACGATCACCGGAATGCGGCTCATGCGCGCCGCGAGGATAGCGCCGGCGATCGCGGCGAGTTCGCGCCCGCCGAGCCGGCGCAGCGCCTCGAGCGGATCGGCGAGCGCGCCTTCGTTCAGCGCCAGCGCCTCGTCGACGATCGCCGCCTTGTGCGCGACGCCTGCCGCGTCGAGCCCGGTTCCCGGGCCGACCCAGTCGGCGCCCGTGCCGCCGAAGAGGCCGGCCGCGAGCGCCGCCGCGACGGTCGTGTTGCCGATGCCCATTTCGCCGAGGATGAGGAGATCGATGCCGTCCGCCGTCGCCTCCATGCCGAAGGCCATGGTCGCCGCGCAGCCCGGCTCGTCGAGCGCCGGCTCGACGGTGATATCGCCTGTCGGCACGTCGAGCGCGAGGTCGAACACCTTGAGCCCCAGGTCATGCGCGATGCAGATCTGGTTGATCGCCGCGCCGCCGGCCGCGAAATTCTCGACCATCTGCTGCGTGACGCTGGCCGGATAGGCCGAGACGCCGCGCGCCGCGACGCCATGATTGCCGGCGAAGATGGCGACCAGCGGCCGATTGACCGCCGGCTGCGCCCGGCCCTGCCAGGCGCCGAGCCATTCGGCAAGTTCCTCCATCCGCCCGAGCGAGCCGCCCGGCTTGGTCAGTTGCGCGTCGCGGGCGCGGATGGCGGCGACCGCCGCCGCGTCGGGGCCGGGCATCGAGCCGAGCAGGGCGCGGAAATCGTCGAAGGGAAGGCCGGTGGCGGAGCGGGGCATGGCGGAACTCTGTCTCGGGGGCGGCGCGGGAACTGGCCGCTCGCAGGCGGGCGATCTATAACCCTCGTCGGGCGACGCGCAAGGCGGCCCATTCCTGGGACGGCGGACGGCGGGGACGGTGCATGGACGGTTCGGAGCGGATGGCCGCGAGATTTCCACGGGACGTCGCCGTTTCGCTCGCCTTTCTGACCCGCATTCCGGCCGAGCGGCTCGGCCTCGCGCCCACGGACGGCGCAGATCTCCGCGGGGCCGTCCGCTCATTCCCGGTCGCCGGCGCGCTGATCGGCCTTGCCGGCGGCATCCTTCTCCTCGTCACGGCGGCGCTGAAGCTGCCGCCCCTCGCCGCCGCGCTCGTGGTGGTGACGGGGCTCGCGCTTCTGACGGGCGGTCTGCACGAGGACGGCCTCGCCGACACCGCCGACGGCATCGGCGGCGGCTCGGATGCCGCCTCGCGGCTCTCGATCATGCGCGACAGCCGCATCGGCAGCTATGGCGCGCTGGCGCTGATCCTCTCGGTCGGCCTCCGCGCCAGCCTCGTCGCAGCCTTCCTGCCCGAGGCGCCGCTGGCCGGCCTCTTCGCGCTCGTGACGGCCGAATCGCTCGGCCGCGCCGCGATCGTTCACAACTGGGCCGAACTGCCCCCGGCCCGCCCGGAAGGTCTCGCCGGCGGCGTCGGCCGGCCGGATCAGGAGACGCTGCGCATGGCGCTCGTCGCCGCGATCGTCATCGGCCTCGTCGGCGGGACGCTCGCGGCCGGCCCGGTCGCCGCCATCGTGGCGCTCGCCGCCGCCGCGCTGGTCGCGACCAGCTTCGCGAGCTTCTCGCTGCATCGCCTCGGCGGCCACACCGGCGACACGCTCGGCGCCGTCGAACAGCTCACCGCCATCGCCGTGCTGCTGGCGCTCACCGCCTTCCGATGAAATCGCCCTGCGTCCGCATCTGCACGATGGATCCCGATTTCGGCCTCTGCGAGGGCTGCGGCCGCACGCTCGAGGAAATCGCCGGCTGGATCCGCATGAGCGACGACGAGCGGCAGGCGCTGATGGCCGTCCTGCCCGAGCGCCTCGCCGCCAAGCGCGAGGCGGAGCTCAGGCTTCCGCCAGTGCGAGGCGCGCCTGCCGGTTGGCGATCACGCTGACGATCACCAGCTGGCAGAAGTGGTAGAGCATCAGCGGCGCGATGATGAGGCCGAGCGAGGGGTTCGCGCCGAAGATGATCGGCGCCAGCGGCACGCCGGTCGCGAGCGACTTCTTCGAGGCGCAGAAGAGGCACGCCACGGTGTCGGCCCGGTCGAACTTCAGCAGCCGGCAGGGGATCATCATCAGATAGTAGATGATGAAGAACAGCGCGATCACGCCGACGATGATCTCGATGATCAGCGACGCGTCATGGCCCTGCCAGACGCCCTCGACCATCGAATCCGAGAACGAGTTGTAGACGATCGCCAGGATGATGGCGCGGTCGGCGAGCTTGATCTGCTTGTTGTGGCGCGTCGCCCAGCCGGCGAGCCAGTGCCGCGCGACCTGGCCGATGATGATCGGCAGCAGCACCAGCATCACGATCTTGCCGATGACGGGCAGGAGCGGCATCGAGAGCCCGCTCGTCGCCAGGAACCAGGCCATCAGGAGCGGCGTCGCGAAGACGCCGATGAGGCTCGACAGCGTCGCGTTGAAGATCGCCGCCGGCACATTGCCATGCGCGAGCGAGGTCATCGCCACCGAGGAGGAGACGGTCGAGGGCAGCGCCGCGATATAGAAGAAGCCGATCCACACCGCCTCCGGCACCATGCCCTTCAGCGGCGTGCCGAGCAGCAGCACGATGATCGGGAACAGCACGAAGGTGCAGAGCTGCACGCAAAGATGCATGCGCCAGTGCTTGACGCCGGCCTTCATCTTCTCCGGTGCCAGCGTCAGGCCATAGAGGAAGAAGATCACGCCGACGCCATAGGTGGCGACGTCATTCATGTGCAGGATGCCGCCGGTCGCGCCGGGCCCCGGCAGGATGATGGCGAAGGCGACGACGGCCACCAGCGCGAGGAGGAAGCCGTCGATCGTGAAGCCGCGAATGGTCATCGCCAGGGGATCCGGATGGGGGAGCGGGAGTGAGCGGTCGCTGCCGCGCGGCACGCGGCGCTCGTCCTCAATAGCCTGCACCGCGGCAAGGATAAAGGGTGATGGAGAGAGGCCGGCGAAGCGCCTCAGGCGGCGATCGCCGCCGCTTCGCTCACCGCCGCCATGGCGGCGCGCATCACCTCGGGCCCGGCGCCGCGCTTCGCGCCATCGACGGTGAGGATCTGGCGGAAGCGCCGCGCGCCCGGCCGGCCATGGAAGAGCCCGAGCATATGCCGCGTGATCCGGTTGAGCGGCAGGCCGCGCGCCGTCTCCCGCTCGGCATGGCGGATCATCGCCTCCATGACCGCCATGGGATCGGCATCTTCCGCCGCGCCATGGAACAGCCGGTCGACCGAGCCGAGCAGCGCCGGCTCGTGATAGGCGGCCCGCCCGAGCATCACGCCGTCGACGCCGTCGAGCGCCGCGCTCGCCTCGTCCAGCGTCTTCAGCCCGCCATTGAGGCCGACGAACACATGCGGCAGCCGCGCCTTCAGCCGCCGCACCCGGTCATGGTCGAGCGGCGGGATGTCGCGGTTCTCCTTCGGCGAAAGCCCCTGCAGCCAGGCCTTGCGCGCATGCACCCAGAGCGCATCGGCGCCGGCGTCGAGCACCGTATCGGCGAAGAGATCGAGCGCCGCTTCCGGATCCTGGTCATCGACGCCGATGCGGCACTTCACCGTCACCGGCACATCGACGACGGCCTTCATCGCGGCGACGCAGTCGGCGACGCGCTGCGGCTCGCGCATGAGGCAGGCGCCGAAGGTGCCCGACTGCACGCGGTCGGACGGGCAGCCGCAGTTGAGATTGATCTCGTCATAGCCGAACTCGGCCCCGATCCGCGCCGCGGCGGCGAGCTTCTGCGGCTCCGACCCGCCGAGCTGCAGAGCGACGGGATGCTCCGCCACGTCGAAGCCGATGAGCTTCTCGCGGTCGCCATGAATGACCGCATCGGCGACGACCATCTCCGTATAGAGCAGCGCCCGCGCCGAAAGCTGGCGATGGAAGAACCGGCACTCGCGCGTGGTCCAGTCCATCATCGGCGCAACGGCAAATCTGTGCGGATAGGCGGTCATCACGGGCTTGTGCTGGTTGCGTCGAAGAGCGGCGGCGCGGCGCCTGGCGCCGAGTGCGATCGGCCGAGCCTATAGCGCGGGACGGCCGGATATCCAAGGCTTGAGCCCTTTCGGAACCCGTTGCGCCGCCTCGTCGCGCCGCCAGACCGCGCCTCCGCGCCGCTGTGGGCAGCCGCTCGCGCACCTTCCCCGCCCGCTTGACAGTCGCCGCCCGGATCGGTCTATTGCAGCTGGTCGGCTGGTCCGACCAGTCGGGGCGTTCGACGGCACCACAGCGACATGGCAGCACAGAGACATCTTCGCGATCCGGAACAGTTGGCGCAGCTCCCGATTCTCGGTGAGGCGATCGTCAAGCGTCCGATCACGAATGCCATCGCCGACAAGATCGCCGGCCTCATCGCCTCGGGCATCCTGCAGGTCGGCGACGCGCTGCCGAGCGAGCGCGAACTCTCCGTGACGCTCAATGTCAGCCGCGACGCCGTGCGCGGCGGCATCCGCATCCTCGCCGCGCAGGGCATCCTGGAAATCTCGCAGGGCGCGCGCACCCGCGTCGCCCGGGCCGATGTCGGCTCGGTCACGGTCGGCTTCGCGACCGCCCGGGCGATCGACGCCTATGATCTCGACGCGGTGCATGCGGCGCGGCTCCTCGTCGAGCGGCAGGTCGTCTCCGACGCCGCCGGGCGGATCGATGCGCGCCGGCTGGCCGTGCTCGAGCAGCTCCTCGCGGCGCAGAAGGCCGCGCTCGACGATCCGGTGCGCTTCCTGATCAGCGACCGCGAATTCCATGTCGCGATCTACCAGGCCTCGTCGAACCGGCTGCTCGCCGACTTCAGCACCGATCTCTACGCCTACATGATGGAGTATCGCCGCGAGGCCGTCGCCCGGCCCGGCGCCATCGCCACCAGCTATGCCGATCACGTCGCGATCGTCGATGCGCTCAAGGCGCATGACGGCGAGGCCACCGCTGCCGCCTTCGCCGTCCATACCGGGCGCATCTACGCGACGACCCATCTCCTCATGCAGGGAGACGCGGCGCGCGGGGATTGAGGCTCTTCCGCGCCAGGACACCACAGCTCAGTTCACGAAATTCGGCCGCATCGGCCGGACAATGGGAGGATATGAATGGACCGCAGGACATTTCTTCAGCTCGCCTCGGGCACCGCGTTCGCGCTCGGAACCGGCGTTGCCGGCATGCGCGGCGCGCTCGCCGAGGGCAAGGACATCGTCTATCTGACGCCCGGGCTCGACCTGCCGTTCTGGCGCTATCTGTCGAAGGGCGTCGAGGCCGCCGCCAAGAAGGGCGGCTACGGCTTCCAGGCGCTGGATTCGCACAACAGCGCCCAGACGCAGCTGCAGAACGCCCAGGATTCGATCGCCCGCGGCGTCGCCGGCATCGTGATCTCGCCGACCGATTCCTCGACCGCGCCGAGCGTGCTCCAGCTCGCCAAGCGCGCCAATATCCCGGTCGTGATCGCCGATATCGGCACCAATTCGGGCGACTACGAGTCCTTCATCATCTCGGACAACTATCGCGGCGCCCATGACGTCGGCACGGCGCTCGCCGCCGCGCTGAAGAAGAAGGGCTGGGAGAACGGCTCGGTCGGCATCGTCGCCATCTCGCAGGCGCGCAAGAACGGCCAGGCCCGCACCAAGGGCTTCCTCGACGGCCTCAAGGAAGGCGGCTTCACCGGCAAGGACGCCGGCATGCAGCAGATGCAGAGCTACACCGCCGACGAGACCTTCAAGTTCGTCCAGGACATGCTCACCGCCAATCCGGACATGCGCGGCCTGTTCGTGCAGACCGACCAGCCGGCCATCGGCGCGCTGCGCGCCATCAAGGCCGCCCGCCGCAATGGCGAAGTGCTGGTCGCCGCCTTCGACGGTATCCCTGATTTCGTCGAATTGCTGAAGTCGGGCGACCTCGTCGTGTCCGGCATGCAGCAGCCCTATCTGATGGGCGTCCGCTCGGGCGAGGCGATGATCGACGCGCTCTCGGGCAAGAAGCCGGAGAAGGAAATCACCGTCCCGATCCTCGCCGTCACCAGCGAGAACATCGAGAAGGAACTGCCGACGGTCAAGGAAACCGTCTTCGCCAACGAGCTCTGAGGTCAGGCGACACTGCCAAGTGGCGCCGCGGTTCCGCCCGCGGTGCCACCCTCAGCTGAAAAGGCCGTCCTTCCTGGAGCGATCCTTGGCTCTTCCCCTTCCCGATCCCTCGCCCGAGCCGGCGTCTGCGATGCTGTTGCGCATGCGCGGCATCACGAAGACGTTCGACCGGACGCGCGCGCTGCAGGGCGCCGATTTCGAACTCGTCGAAGGCGAGATCCACGGCCTTCTCGGCGCCAACGGCGCCGGCAAGTCGACGCTGTCCAAGATCATCTCGGGCCACTATGCCCGCGACGGCGGCGAGATGACCTATCGCGGCCGCGACATCCGCCTGCGCGGCACCCGCGATGCGCTCAATATCGGCATCGCCATCGTGATGCAGGAGACGAGCCTCGTCCCGGATCTGACGGTTCTCGAGAATATCTTCCTGCCCGAACTCGGGCGCCCCGGCCGGCTCGATTATCGCAAGCTGCGGCGCAGCGGCGAGGAGATCCTCGACTCCCTCGGCCAGCAGGACGCCCTCCCCTTCGATCTCGAAGTGCGCCGCCTTTCCTCGGCGCAGAAGCAGCTCGTCGAGATCGCCAAGGCGCTCAGCGTGCGCGCAAAGCTGCTGATTTTCGACGAGCCCACCGCATCGCTCAGCCCCGGCGAGGTCGAGCGGCTCTTCGATGTCATGAGCCGCCTGCGCGCCTCCGGCCGCGGCCTCGTCTTCGTGTCGCACCGCCTCGAGGAGGTCTTCGCCCTCACCGATCGCGTCACGGTGCTGCGCGAAGGCCGCACGGTCATGGATGCGCACGCGACCTCGGGCCTCACCCAGGCCGAGCTGATCCGCGCCATGGTCGGCGCCGAGCTCGGCGCAATCTATACCGAGCGCCACGAGGACAATGCAGTCACCGGCCCTGTGGCGCTGGAGGTCTCGCATCTCCAGTCGGCGCCGCTCGTCCATGACGTCTCCTTCAAGGTCCACAAGGGCGAGATCCTCGGTCTCGGCGGCCTTGTCGGCGCCGGCCGCTCGGAGACGGCGGAGGCGATCTTCGGCCTGCGCCCGCGCACCGGCGGCAGCGTGCTCCTGAACGGCAAGCCGCTCAAGGCCGACAGCCCGAAGACGGCGATCCGCTCGGGACTCGGCTTCGTCGCCGAGGATCGCCGCACGCAGAACATCGTCCCCGATCTCTCCGTGAAGGAGAACCTGCTGCTCGCCCATCTCGGCGCGCATCGCGGCTTCTTCTGCGGCTATGGCGCGCGCACGAAGCGCGTCGACGAGCTTCTCGCGCGCCTCGATCTTCCGGGCGACCGCATGCTCGACGCCTCGATGCTGAGCTTCTCCGGCGGCATGCAGCAGAAGATCATCATGGCGCGCTGGCTGCTGCTCGGCCCGAACGTGCTGATCCTCGACGAGCCGACCAAGGGCGTCGATATCGGCACGCGCGCCAGCATCTATTCCATGCTGCGCGACATCGCGGCCGATGGCGTCGCGCTCGTCATCATCTCGTCCGACTTCGAGGAGCTGCTCGGCCTCGCCGACCGCGTCGTGGTCGTCAGCGACGGCCGCTCGACCGCCGATCTGCCGAGCTCGGTGCTCGACGAGGAGAAGCTGACGCTGCTCGCCGCGCCGCGCACCTCCATGGCCCGCAATACGGCGCTCCTGAACGACCTCACGCGCCAATATGGCGGCGCCGGCTTCTGGGCGCTGATCGAGGACGAGAGCCTCATCTGCCTCAATGCCGTGGTGAAGGATGCCGAGCTCGACCCCGGCTTCAAGGCCGGCGAGGCGCGGCGCCTTTCCGAGACGCGCGTGCCGCTGGCGCTCTCCCGCCGCGAGGCCGGCTTCGTGCGCGAGGCGTCCGGCGGCCGCGAGACGCTGGTCGTTCCGGTGACCAGCCCGCGCGGCCATGATCTCGGCTGGGTCGGCCTCAGCCTTCGCGAGGGGGCGGCGCTGCCGCCGCCCGAAGCCATCAAATCGTCGATCGACAACATGGCGGCGACGCTGTGACGCGCCACCAGCCCCAGTGATTTCCGAGGAACGTCCTTCCATGGCAACGTCCCATTCCGAACGAAGCGTCCAGCCCTCGCTGGCCAAGAAGCTGACACGGCGGCTCGAAGTCCGCATGGCGCTTCTGACGCTCGCGATCGCCGCGATCCTGTCGCTGCTGTCGCCCTATTTCCTGACGCATTCCAACGTCTTCAACATGCTCGACCAGTCGGTCGTGATCGGCATCATCTCGGTCGGCATGACCTTCGTGATCCTGACCGGCGGCATCGACCTCTCGGTCGGCTCGGTGGCGGGCCTCACGGGCATCATTCTCGGCCTCGCGCTGCAGCAGATGCCGATCGTGCCGGCCATCGGCCTCGCCGTGCTCTGCGGCGCCTTCATCGGCCTGATCTCGGGCATCCTGATCAACGTCTTCGGGCTCGCCGCCTTCGTCGTCACGCTCGGCGTCATGGCGATCGCCCGCAGCCTCGCCTACATCTTCTCGGGCCAGACGGCGATCTCCAACATCCCGGAGGACATGCAGAACATCGTCTATACGAGCGTTCTCGGCATCCCCTCCAACGTGCTGTTCCTGATCGTCCTCTACCTCCTTGCCTGGGCCTATCTCACCTATACGAAGGGCGGCCGCACGATCTACGCCGTCGGCTCCAACAAGGAGGCGGCGCGGGCGGCGGGCCTCAACACGCTGTTCTATTCGGTGCTGCCCTATGTCCTGTCGGCGGCGCTCTCGGCGGTGGCGATCACCTTCTCGATCAGCCAGCTGCTCTCGGCCGATCCGCTGATGGGCAACCAGATGGAGCTCGACGCCATCGCCGCGGTGGTGATCGGCGGCGCCAGCCTCTATGGCGGCCGCGGCTCGATGATCGGCACGCTGTTCGGGGTCTTCATCATGGTCATGATCCGCAACGGATTGAATCTCATGGGCGTCTCTCCCTTCTGGCAGGGCTCGGCGATCGGCACCATCATCATCGTGGCGCTACTGGTGGAGCGCTTCGTCTCGGCGCGGGTGAGCCGATGAGCACGCCCTCTCTCGCCATCCGCCTCTTCGGCACGGAAGAACCGGTCGCGCCGCTGCGCATCCTGAAGGCCGGCGCCCTCACCGCCGAGTTCGACGCCGGCAATCTCCGCCATATCCGCTTCGGCGGCGTCGAGATCATCCGCGCGGTTTCGTTCATCGTCCGCGACCGCAACTGGGGCACCTACAACCCCGTCCTGTCGAACCTCGTCGTCGACGAGCGGCCGGACGGCTTCACGGTCAGCTATGACGCGCGCGCCGGCGATGGCCATCAGGCTTTCCGCTTCTCCGCGCGCATCGAGGGCGACAGCGCCGGCCGGCTCGATTTCTCGGCGACGGGCCATGCCGAGACCGATTTCCTCACCAACCGCACCGGCTTCGTCGTCCTGCATCCGATCGTCGGCGTCTCGGGCGAGCCGGTCACCATCGAGCATGCCGACGGCGTGATCGAGGAGGGCCGCTTCCCGGACATCATCGATCCCGTGCAGCCGATCATGAACATCCGCGCGCTGACGCATGAGGCGGCGCCGGGCGTCTCCGTCACCTGCCGGATGGAAGGCGACGTCTACGAGATGGAGGACCAGCGCAACTGGACCGACGCCTCGTACAAGACCTATGTCCGGCCGCTCGCCTTGCCCTGGCCCTACACGATCGCCAGGGGCGACGGCGTCGAGCAGGCGATCCGCCTCACCGTCACCGGTCCCGCCCCGGCCGCGAGCACCGGCACCGGCGCGATCACCGTTGCCGTCGGCGACGTGATCGGCACGGTCCCGCCGCTCGGCCTCGGCCTCGATCCGAGCGAGATCCCCGACACCCTCGCCCATGCCGGGCTTCTGCGCTCCGTCGGCGCGAAACTCCTGGTCGGCTATTACGACCCCGCCAAGGGCCATGACCGCGCGACGCTTTCTGGCATCGCCGCGGCCGCCAGGGCGCTCGGCGCCGAGGCGCGGCTGGAGGCGGTGATCACCTCGGTCGAGGGCTTCGCGGAGGAGATCGCGGCGCTCGGCCGCATCGTCGCCGAACTCGGCTCGCCCTTCGCGTCCGTCCTCGTCTCGCCGACGCCGGATCTCAAATGCACGCTGCCCGGCGCCGTCTGGCCGCCGGCGCCGCCGCCCCGCGCCATGTTCGAGGCGGCGCGGAAGGCCTTCCCCGGCGTCAGGCTCGGCGGCGGAATGTTCAGCCTCTTCACCGAGCTGAACCGCAAGCGCCCGCCCGTCGATCTCCTCGACTTCGTCTCCTTCACGACGACCGCGACGCTGCATGCCGGCGACGACGCCTCGATCGTCGAGGGACTCGAATCCCTCCCCGCCATCGCGCTGTCGGCCCGCGCCATCGCCGGCGACAAGCCCTATGCCGTCGGCCCGAGCGCCATCGGTATGCGCATGAATCCCTATGGCGAGGCTCCCTTCGCCAATCCCGGCAATATCCGTCAGGCGATGAACTTCAACGATCCGCGCCAGCGCGGCCTGCTCGGCGCCGCCTTCGCGCTGGGCTATGTCGCCCGCTTCGCGGAAGGCGGCGCGGAGACCATCACGCTCGGCGGCACGACCGGCGCCTTCGGCCTCGTCTCGGTGCCGCAGGATTGGCCGCAGCCCTGGTTCGAAGGGCGCGGCGGCCTCTTCCCGATGTTCCATGTGCTGCGCGGCCTCGCCCGCCTCGCCGGCCAGCAGCTCAGGCCGGTCGTCGCCTCCGCGGCGATCGAGGGCCTCGCAGCCGAGACAGCGGAGGGCACCGAGCTCTGGCTCGCCAACCGCACGGGCACAGCTGAAACGCTGGCCCTGCCCCGCCCCGCGCGCGACGTCTTCCTGCTCGATGCCGACAGCTTCGCCGCCGCGGCCGAAGATGCGAACGCGCTCGAGACGCTCACCCGCGCCACCACCGCCACCACCATCGCGCTCGGCCCCTATGCCGTCGCCCGCCTCCGTCTTTCCTGAAGCAACCGTCCCCCAAGGATCCTTCCCATGCATGTCCTGATCATCGGAGCCGCCGGCATGGTCGGCCGCAAGCTCACCGAGCGGCTGGTGGCCGATGGCGGCCTCGGCGGCAAGGAGATTGCGCGCCTCACCCTCGCCGACATGTTCGAGCCGGCCGCGCCGGCCGGCTTCACGGGTGAGGTGACGACGCTCGCCGCCGATCTCTCCGAACCCGGCACCGCCGCGCGCCTCGTCGCCGACCGGCCGGACGTGATCTTCCATCTCGCCGCCATCGTCTCCGGCGAGGCCGAGGCCGATTTCGACAAGGGCTATCGGATCAATCTCGACGGCACGCGCTATCTCTTCGACGCCGTCCGCCTCGAAGGCCAGAAGGCGCCCTATCGCCCGCGCGTCGTCTTCACCTCGTCCATCGCCGTGTTCGGCGCGCCCTTCCCGGATGCGATCGCCGACGACTTCTTCACGACGCCGCTGACGAGCTACGGCGCACAGAAGGCGATCGGCGAACTGCTCCTCGCCGATTACACCCGGCGCGGCTTCTTCGACGGCATCGGCATCCGCCTGCCGACCATCTGCATCCGCCCCGGCAAGCCCAACAAGGCCGCGTCCGGCTTCTTCTCCAACATCCTGCGCGAGCCGCTCGCCGGCCATGAGGCCGTGCTGCCGGTCTCGACCGATGTCCGCCACTGGCATGCCTCGCCGCGCGCCGCCGTCGGCTTCCTGAAGCATGCCGCGACGATCGACGGCGACAGCGTCGGCCCGCGCCGCAACCTGACCATGCCCGGCCTCTCCGCCACCGTCGGCGAGCAGATCGAGGCGCTCCGCCGCGTCGCTGGCGAGAAGGCCGTGAAGCTGATCCGCCACGAGGAGGATCCGACCATCGTCAGGATCGTCGCCGGCTGGCCGCGCAATTTCGATCCGGCGCGGGCGCTGTCGCTCGGCTTCAAGGCCGACGCCTCCTTCGACGAGATCATCCGCATCCACATCGACGACGAACTCGGCGGCACAATCGGGGCCTGAGCCCCTACCGGAGAGCTGCGATGAGCGCTGCTGACTTCTTCTCGCTCTCCGGCCGCGTCGCCGCCGTCACAGGCGGCGGCAGCGGCATCGGCCTTGCGAGCGCCGAGGCGCTGGCGGCGGCGGGCGCCCGCGTCGCGGTCATCGATCGCGCCGAGGTCAAGGCCGAGACGCTGGCGCGGATCGGCGCCGGCGCGCTCTCGGTCGTCGCCGACGTCGCCGACGAAGCCTCGCTCGAGGCCGCCATCGCGCGGATCGTCGAGACCTGCGGAACCCTGGACATCCTCGTCAACAGCGCCGGCACCGCGATCCGCCGGCCGGCGGTCGAGCTGGCGCTCGCCGACTGGCAGAAGGTCGTCGACGTCAACATGACCGGCACCTTCCTCGCCTGCCGGATCGCCGCGCGTGCCATGATCGCCGGCGGCCGCGGCGGCGCGATCGTCAATGTCTCCTCGATCATGGGCTTCTCGGGCGGCGGCCTCTACCCGAACATTTCCTACCAGACGACCAAGGGCGCGATCGTCAACCTGACCCGCGCGCTCGCCGTCGAATGGGCGGGCGAGGGCATCCGCGTCAATGCCGTGGCGCCGACCTATGTCCGCACGCCCTTCATCGCCCCGCTCACCGCCGATCCCGCGCTCGTCGAAAAGATCGAGGCGATGACGCCGATGCGCCGCCTCGCCGATCCCGAGGAAGTCGCCTCGGCTATCCTCTTCCTGGCCGGCCCGGGTGCGTCCATGATCACCGGCCACACGCTGCCCGTCGATGGCGGCTTCCTCGCGCAATAGCGCAAAGCTTCGGAGTTTGAGATGACCGCATCAGGCAGGATCGCGCTCGTGACGGGCGCCGGGACGGGAATCGGGCGCGCCGTCGCGCTCGCGCTGTCCGCGGCCGGCTACAGCCTCGCCGTCACCGGCCGCCGCGTCGAGCCGCTCGAGGAACTGGCCCGCGAGGCCGCCGGCGAGGTGCTGGTGGCGCCGTCCGACCTCACCGACCCGGCTTCGGTCGATGCGCTGTTCGACGCGGTCAAGGAGCGGTTCGGCCGCCTCGACGTGCTCTTCAACAATGCCGGCGTCGGCGCGCCGCCGGTGAATATCGAGGACCTCGCCTTCGAGCAGTGGAAGGCCGTTATCGACACCAATGTCACCGGCGTCTTCCTCTGCACGCGCGCCGCCTTCCGCATCATGAAGGACCAGTCGCCGCGCGGCGGCCGCATCATCAACAACGGCTCGATTTCCGCCGACCGGCCGCGCCCGAACTCAGCGCCCTACACGGCCTCGAAGCACGCGGTTCTCGGCCTCACCAAGTCGACGGCGCTCGACGGGCGCAAATACGACATCGCCTGCGGCCAGATCGATATCGGCAACACCGAGACGCCGATGGCGGCCAAGATGAAGAGCGGCGTCCTGCAGGCCGACCTCACGACCAAGGCGGAGCCGACCTTCGACGTGCGCCATGTCGCCGATGCGGTCGTCCATATGGCCGGCCTGCCGCTCGACACCAACATCCTGCAGATGACCATCATGGCGACCAAGATGCCGCTCATCGGCCGCGGCTGATCCCGCCGCAGCCGGTCATGTCCGGCGGCGCAGCGCCTCGACCTGCTCGGCTGTCAGCGGACGGATCTTGCGGCCGTCCAGCATCAGATGCAGCCGCGCCGTCTCCTCCAGTTCCTCGGTCGCATACTGCGCCTCGCGCAGCGTTGCGCCCGAGACCACCGGGCCGTGATTGGCAAGAAGGACGGCGCTGTGCGTCTTCGCCTTCTCGCCGACCGCCAGCGCCAGGCTCTCGTCGCCCGGCGGGTAATAGGGGATGAGCGGCAGCGAGCCGACCCGCATCACATAATAGGCGGTGAGCGGCGGCAGCACGTCCTCGGGGTCGATATCGGCGAGGATGCTGACCGCGACCGCATGCGTCGAATGGAGATGCACGACCGCGCCCGCCTCCGGCCGCTCGCAATACATGCAGCGGTGCAGGAAGGCCTCCTTGGTCGGCTTGTCGCCGCCCGTCTGCACGCCCTCGGCCGAGAATCGCGACAGCCGCGCCGGATCGAGATCGCCCAGCGAGGCATTGGTCGGCGTCATCAGCAGTTCGCCGCTCGGCAGGCGCGCGCTGATATTCCCCGTCGAGCCGAAGGTCAGCCCGCGCTCGAAGATCGAGGCGCCGACCCGGCAGATCTCGTCGCGGAGGCGGGTCTCGTCGCTGATGATCGCGGTCATGCCAGGAAGCTCCAGGCCTTGAGGAAGAAATCGTCGGCGCCGAAATTGCCGGATTTCAGCGCCAGCGCCACCGGCTTCGCATCACCGAGGCTGAGCGTCCACGGGACGCCCGGATCGATCTCGGGGCCGATCGCCAGCGCCGCCACGCCGAGCGCCTGCACGACGGCCCCCGAGGTTTCGCCGCCGGCGACGAGGAAGCGCGTCGTGCCCCGCTCGCGAAGGCGGGTGGCGACCGTTGCGAAGAGATGCTCGACCAGTTCGCCGGCCTTGTCGCGGCCGAGCTTTTCCTGCGCGCGCGCCACCGCCGCCGGCTCGTCGCTGGCATAGACGAGCGCAGGCCCATC
The DNA here is from genome assembly GCA_017307955.1 of Allobosea sp. Lineage (GTDB taxonomy): Bacteria > Pseudomonadota > Alphaproteobacteria > Rhizobiales > Kaistiaceae > Kaistia. The sequence continues at coordinate 107,193 of JAFKFV010000013.1, forward strand.
GCCCGCCGCCTCGATGAAGGCGACGACCGTCTCGGCCGTGTCCTTGCCGTCCGCGATCGACAGCGGATCGACCTTGAGCGCCGGCATGCCGGCTTCGATCGCCGCGGCCACCTGCCGCCGCGTCGCCGCCGAGCAGGAGCCGGCGAGAACGACCGGCCGGCCTTCCGGCGCCGTCAGGCGGGCGGGGCCGCCGCTGCCCGCGATGAGCCCCAGCCGGCGGAAATTCTCGGGAAGGCCGATCGCGATGCCCGAGCCGCCGGTAATAAGCGGCAGCTCCGCCGCGGCTTCGCCGATGGCGCGGAGGTCGGCATCCTCGATCGCATCGACTATCAGCATGCGCGGCGCCTCGGCCTCCGCCGCGGTGAAGGCGGCGCGGATCGCATCCGGCCCCCTGGCGACGGTCTCGCGCGCGACGAGCCCAACCGGAACCCTGGTCTGCGCCTGCAGCACGCGGACGAGATTGGCGTCGCGCATCGGCGTCAGCGGATGATCCTTCATCGGGCTGTCGGAGAGCAGCAGGTCGCCGACGAAGAGATGGCCGCGATAGACGGTGCGCTTGTTGGCCGGGAAGGCCGGGCAAGCAATCGTGACCTTGGCGCCGAGCTCCTGCATGAGCGCCTCGGCGACCGGCCCGATATTGCCTTCCGCCGTCGAATCGAAGGTCGAGCAATACTTGAAGATGATCTGCCGCGCGCCATGGGCTCTGAGCCAGCGCGCCGCCTCCAGCGACAGCGAGACGGCTTCGGCGGCCGGGATCGTGCGCGATTTCAGGGCGACCACCACCGCTTCCGCCTCGCCCGGATCGAAGCCCGCCGGCGGCGTTCCCACCACCTGCACGGTCTTCATCCCCTCGCGGGCCAGCATCAGCGCGAGATCGGTTGCGCCGGTCAGGTCGTCGGCAACAGCGCCGAGCAGCATGGCAATCTCCTCTCCTCAGGCCGTTTCGCCGGCCTCGAGCACATATCCGGTATCGATGATTTCCCGCGCGTCCGGCCGCTCGGCGCTGGCGACCAGCGCTGCGGCGGCGCGTTCGCCGATCAGCATGCGGTTGGTGCGCACGGTCGAGAGCCGCAGCGGCAGCGCGGCGGCGATGTCGAGCCCGTTGAAGCCGAACAGGGCGATGTCGCGGCGCGGCGTCAGCCCGGCGGCGAGGCAGTGGAAATAGCCGCCGACCGCCATGTCGTCATTGGAGAAGACGACCACGTCCGGCCGCGCCCCGCTCGCCATCAGCGCCGCCAGCATCTCGCGGCCGGCAAGCGTCGAGCTCGGGCCCTCGATGCGGCGCTCGCCGACCAGCGCGAGCCCGCCCTCGGCGAGCGTCCCGACGAGCCCGTCATAGCGCAACCGCGCGCGGTGATCGCGGTCCCAGTCATGGCCGACATAGGCGAAGCGCCGATAGCCGCGCCCGATCAGATGCCGGGCGATGTCGCGACCGGCCCGGCGATGCGACAGCCCGACCGCGACGTCGATCGGCGCCGTGTCGATATCCATGATCTCGGCGACGCGCAGCCGGCCGGCCGTGAGCATCGCCCGCGTCGCGGCGGTATGCTCGAAGCCGGCGAGGATCATCGCCGCCGGCTGCCAGGCGAGCAGCGAGCGCACCACCCGCTCTTCCTCGTCGCGGTCATAGTCGGTGACGCCGACGACCGGCTGGTGACCGCTCGGCGCCAGCGCCGCGTGGATGCCGCGCAGCACGTCGGCGAACACGATATTGGAGACCGAGGGCAGCACGACGCCGACCAGCGCCGAGCCGGACGAGGCCAGCGCGCCCGCGAGGCGGTTCGGCACATAGCCCGTCTCGGCGACGGCGCGCAGAACGCGTTCGCGCGTCGCCGGCGCGATCGGCCCCTTGTTGCGCACGACGCGGGAGACCGTGATCTCGCTGACGCCGGAGAGCCGCGCGACATCGGCGAGAAGCGCCCGGTTGCCCTGCTCCCTCCCCTCGCCCGACATGCCCGACCTCCTCCGCCTGATGACAGCGCTAACACAAATGGTTTGCAACATCCCGGCCGCTATGGCAAGTGTCGATGACAGCGCTGTCATAACGAGGAGAAGGCCGATGGTCACGCCAGTGGATGTCGCCGTCATCGGGCTCGGATCGATGGGCCTCGGCATGGCCGGGTCGCTCATCCGCGCCGGCCTCTCCGTCGCCGGCTGCGATCTCTCCGAAGCCGCCCGCGCGCGGCTCGGCGAGTTCGGCGGCCGCTCAGCCGCCACGCCCGCCGAAGCCGCGACCGGCGCCGGCGCCCTCCTCGTCGTGGTCGTCAACGCGGCGCAGACCGAGGCCGTGCTGTTCGGCGATCATGGCGCCGCGGCCGTCCTTCGCCCCGGCGCCGTCGTCATCGCCTCGGCCACCATGGCGCCCGCCGATGCGCGCCGCCTCGCTGCCCGCGTCGAGGCGCTGGGCCTCCATTATCTCGATGCGCCGATCAGCGGCGGCGCGGGCCGGGCCGCGAGCGGCGAGCTCACCGTCATGGCCTCCGGCTCGCCCGCCGCCTTCGCGGCCGCGGAGAGCGTTCTCGGCGCCATCGCCGCGCGGGTGCATGCGCTCGGCGATACCCCCGGCATCGGCTCGTCCTTCAAGATCGTCAACCAGTTGCTCGCCGGCGTCCATATCGCCGCCGCCTGCGAGGCGATGGCCTTCGCGAAGAGCCTCGATCTCGACCTCGCCCGCGTCTTCGAGGTCATCACCCAGTCGGCCGGCAACAGCTGGATGTTCGAAAACCGCGTGCCGCATATCCTCTCGGGCGACTACAGCCCGAAAAGCGCGGTCTCGATCTTCACCAAGGATCTCGGCATCGTCTCGGATATCGGGAGGAGCGGCAGCTTCCCGCTCCCGGTCGCCAGCGCGGCGCTGCAGCTCTTCCTCGCCACCGCCGCCGCCGGCATGGCCCACGACGACGACGCCTCCGTCGCCCGCCTCTACGCCATGATCGCCGGCCTCGACCTCCCCTCGATGCCCCAAGCCGAGATCACCTGAAGCTCTGCCGCGCCTCAGGCCCTGTAGATCGCCTGCATCGCGTCGTGCAGCTTCAGCGCCAGTTCCGACGAGGCGTAGCGGTCCGTGACGACCTCGATATAGACGCCGCTCGTCGCCGTCCGCGCCCGTTCCATCGCCTCGTCGAATTCGGCGCAGGTGGTGACGCGCAGCGCCAGCCAGTCCTCGCAGCCGAAGGCGTGCGGGAGCTCGGTATAGTTCCAGGGCGCGAGATCGTTATAGGCGATCTCCGGATCCTTGCAGAGCAGCCGCTCGATCAGATAGCCGTCATTGTTGAGCACGAAGATCACCGGCTTCAGGCCGAGCCGGCCGAACTGGCCGATCTCCTGCACCGTGAGCTGGTGCGAACCCTCGCCGGTGACGAGCACGGTGCGCCTGTCCGGCGCCGCGACGGCCGCGCCGACGGCCGCCGGCGTCGCCCAGCCGATCGAGCCCCAGAGTGTCTGGTTCTGGAACGTCGCGCCCTCGGGAAGCCAGGCGAAGGCGAGCCCCATCGAGGCCGTGCCCGTCTCGGCGATGACGATGTCGCCCGGCTCCAGGAACGCGGCCCAGCGCGGATAGAGCGCCGCCGCGTCGATCGGATCGGCGCCCGAACCCGTCACCGGCCCGAGCGTCCCCGGCGTCCGGCGCGGCCAGTCACGATGCGCGAGCCGAGCCGAAAGCGCCTCCAGCAGATCCGCGAGTTCGACATTGGCATGCGTCTTGGCGCCAATCCGGACATGGTGATGGCCGACAAGGATGGTACGGTCCGCATCGAGCTTCGCCGTGAAGACGCCGCTGTCGAAATCGGTCATCGGCGCGCCGATATCGATGACGACATCGGCGCCTTCGACCAGCGCGCGCACTTCCGGCTCCAGCAGCGCGCCGTCATACATCCCGACATAGTTCGGATGCCGCTCGTCGAGCACCGATTTGCCGGAGAACACGGTCGCAAACGGCAGGCCCGAGACGTCCAGGAGCCGCGCGAGCGCATCGGCATGGCCCGCCCGGCCGACCAGCATGCCGGCCACGATGACGGCCGACTGCGCCTTGTCGAGCGCCGCGACGATGGCGTCGGTGACGGTGGCGAGCGCGTCCGGATGGCTCGGCGGCATCGGGATCGGCGCGGCCGTGCCGAGCACCGGCTTCAGCGCCAGATCGGCCGGGAAGCCCAGATAGACCGGCCGGCGATGATAAAGCGCGGCATGGATCAGCCGCTCCGTCTCATGCGCGGCATTCTCCGGCGTCAGCACGGCATGGGCGGCGACGACCGGCTCGCTCATGCGGCGGAAGAGATCGAACTCGCCATTGCCGAGCGAGTGGTGCACGAGCTTGCGGCCCTTCAGCGTCGCGGTGTTCGGCATGCCGACGAGATGGAAGACCGGCAGATGCTCGGCGAACGAGCCGGCGATGCCGTTGATCGCGCTGAGTTCGCCGACGCCATAGGTCGTGCAGACCGCACCGGCGCCCCTGATGCGCGCATAGCCGTCGGCGGCATAGGCGGCGTTCAGCTCGTTGGTGCAGCCGATCCAGCGCATGTCGGGCGCATTTGCGATCGCGTCGTTGACGGGAAACGAATAGTCCCCCGGAACGCCGAAGACATCGTCGATGCCGATGGCCTTGAGGCGCATGAGGACGTGTTCGATCACGGATAGAGTCACGGCGATCTCCGGCAGGGTCGAGGAGGCGGGCGAGGCAGGGGTAGTAAAGACGGTCGAAGCGGCGCGGATGGTGCCAGTCCGCCGTGTCGCCCGGAAGACCCTTTCGCAGCGACCCCGCCCTCGCGCACCGCTATGGCAAACGAGCCGTGCAGCAGGCGAGCGTCAGGCCGCCGCGTCGCGCTTCTCCCTGCCCTTCCCGACCAGCGCCGCGAGCCGCCGTGCATCGTCCGGAGCGTGCAGCTTGTCGGTATTGTCGAAGAAGACGAATACGTCGCGCGGCCGCGCAGGAGCCTCTTTCGACCCCACGAATGCGCCGTCGCGCATCGGCCGCCCCTCGGCCCAGGCATTGACGCGGCCGGCCCATTGCTCGATCGCCGCGTCCTCGTAGCGCGAGCGATAGAGCTCCGTGGAGCCGTGCAGCCGGCAATAGGCGAAGTCGGCCGTCAGATCCATGAGCCGCGGCCATTTCACCGTGTCGGCGCAGACGAGCGCCACGCCATGAGCGGTCAGGAGATCGATGAAGGCGGGATCGCGAAAGCTGTCATGGCGGATCTCGAGCGCATGGCGCAGCGGTCCCGACGCCTTGGCTGCGACGCTGGCCCGCCCGTCGACCCGCTGGTCGTGGCGGGCGGCGAAGGCCGCGGCGGCATCCATGTCCTTCGGCAGCGTCTCGAGAAAGGCGCCGATCGTTTCGGCGTCGAAGGCGAGGTTCGGCGGCAGCTGCCAGAGCAGCACGCCGAGCTTTTCGCCGAGTTCCAGAAGCCCCGAGGCGAGGAAATTGGCGAGCGGCGCCTCGATGTCGCGCAGCCGCTTCACATGCGTGATGAAGCGCGAACCCTTCACCGCGAAGACGAAATCCTCCGGCGTCTCCTCCGCCCAGCGGGCAAAGGTCTCGGGCCGCTGCAGCCCGTAGAAGGTGCCGTTGATCTCCAGCGCATTGAACTCCCCGGCCGCATAGGAGAGTTCGCGCTTCTGCGGCAATCCCTCCGGATAGAAGTTCCCGCGCCAGGGCGCATAGGTCCAGCCGGAAACCCCGATCCGCACCGCGCCGCGCCGCTTCGGCATGACCGCTTCCCCATCGCCGCCGATATCGAAGCTTCAACCGATCCAAGCCGGCCATTGTTCCTGCGCGGTTTTCTTGCCGCGGCCAGCCTGTGGATTTTCCCGCCCCACCGGACGGATCGACATCCAGGCGTCTTTCTCCCTCCCCCTTGCCGGGAGGGCCGGGTGGGGGTGGCGCAGGACTGTCGAGGCGGTGTGGATCGCGCTCGGAGGGCCCGCAGAACGGTATCGGTCGCAAAATCCCGGCCGCAGGTCCCGCCTTGCGGCGGTCGGCGCGGGTCGCGGCTGATCCATCGCAATGACCGGACCCGCCCGATCGAGCAGACAGGGCGGCGCTAGGACGAACCCGGTGGAGTGACGGCAATGATCCAGGACTGGCAGGCTCTGATCGACAACATGAATGGCGGCATCCGCACCCTGCGGCAGGGCGCGCCGGACGTCATGAAGGCCTTCTCGGAGATGTCGCGCGCCGCTCACGGCGGCGCGGCGCTCGATGGCAAGACCAAGGAACTCATCGCGCTCGCGATCAGCGTTGCCGTGCGCTGCCAGCCCTGCGTCGCCTATCACGCCGAGGGCGCCATCAAGGCCGGCGCGACGCGCGAGGAGGTCGCCGAGACCCTCGCCATCGCCGTCTATATGGGCGCCGGCCCGTCGGTCATGTATGCCGCGCAGGCGCTGGAGGCGCACGACCAGCTGGCCGGAGGCGCGTGACCGCGCCTCCCCCGCCCCGCCCCCAGGGCCGCCCGAACGTCGGCGTCAAACTGCCCGCAATCAGGACGGCCGGCGCTTCGCTGCCGCACCCTTGAGGAACTCCCGGTTGACGCAGTTCGTCAGTCGGCCCTCGTTCACAAAAGCGAGGATCACCTCGACGGCCTTCCTCTGCATGTCCTTCATCGCGTCGGGGCTGTAGAAGGCGGCGTGCGGGGTCAGGATCAGCCGTCCGTCGACCCAGGCCTCGCGGCTCGTCCAGGCCTTTACCAGCGGATGCTCGGGATTGGCCGGCTCCTGTGGCAGAACATCGAGCCCGGCGCCGGCGACGCGGCCATCGGCCATCGCCTCGTGCAGCGCATCGAGATCGACGATCGGCCCGCGCGCCGTGTTGACGAGAACGAGGCCGGGCTTCGGCGCGGCAAAGGCGGCCTTGCCGACAAAGCCGCGCGTCTCCTCGTTGAGCGGGGTATGGACGCTGACGATGTCGCTCATCGCCATGAGCTCGGCGAGGCTGTGCACGCGCTCATAGCCGACCGAAAGCTCCGTGCCGTTCGGCAGATAGGGATCGTAGAACACGACGCGCATGTCGAAGGCCGCCGCCCGGCGCGCGGCGGCGAGACCGATCCGGCCGAGCCCGACGACGCCGAAGGTCGCGTTCTTATGGCGGCGGATCAGCGGCGCCGCCGCGAAGCGCCAGTTGGCCACCGGGTCGCGGCGCAGCACGTCGCCATAGGTTGCGGTGCCGCGCGTCAGGGAGAGCATCAGCGCGATCGCATGATCGGCGACCTCGGTCGTGCCATAGTCCGGCACGTTGCAGACCGGCACTCCGCGCGCGCCCCACCCTTCGAGATCGAGATTGTCGTAGCCGACGCCCTCGCGCACGACGATGCGGCAATTCTCGAAGTCGGCGATATCGGCCGGCAAGAGATGGGTGGCCGAACAGTTGATGACGGCGTCGGCGGCACGGCTGCGCTCCCGCGCGATGCGATAGCCAGGATCGGTGGGGATCGGGTCGATGTCGAACGCGACCCTGTCGCCGAACAGCCGGCCGAGCTCTTCGCTCTGCGGCGGATACCAATTCACCTTGAAAATGCGCATGATGATCCTCCCGACACCCTGTGGCCCGCTTTCGCGCGCTCAGGATTGTTAACAGTAGGCGATGTGCATGAGCAAGAGTTCCCTCACCCCTCACCTGCAGCGCCGCGAGCGCCGAGTGCTCACCGACGATGTCGCGGACGCGATCCGCGAGGCGATCCTCTCGGGGCGATTGAAGGGCGGCGACCGGCTGATCGAGGACGAGCTGGCCGAGAGCCTCAATGTCAGCCGCGGGCCCATCCGCCAGGCGATCTTCCGCCTGGAACAGGAGGGGCTGGTCATCCACGAGACCCATCGCGGCGCGACCGTGGCGCAGGTCTCCGTCGAGGATGCCGCCGAAATCTACAGCCTTCGCCGCGCCCTCGAGGCGCTCGCGGTGACCTCGGCCTGCGAACGCGCGACCGAGGCCGATTTTGCTCCACTCGATGCAATTCTCACGTTGTTTCAATCGGTTCCGCGCGCCTCGATGACGCGCCGCCGCGTTGCGGAGCTCGATATCGACTTCCACGACGCCCTGTTTCGCGCCGCCCATCACGGCCGGCTCTACCGCGCCTGGGAGGCGCTGCGCTCGCAGATCTTCGTGTTCCTACTGCTGCGCGACGGCTTGCCGAACGACTATCTCGTCTCCTGGTACCGCGACCATGCGCGCCTGCTCCAGCTCATCAAGGATCGCGACAAGGACGCCGCGGCCGCCTGCATCGAGCAGCATATCGGGGGCGCCTATGAACGCCTGCAGGCCCATATGGCCGAGCGCAGCGTCCTCGGGATCGAAGCCGGATAAGGGGCGCAGGGTCTACGAAGCTCAAGACGAAGCCATCGGCGTTGATTGTTAACAATGAGCAACAAGAGCATCAGTGTCCGAAGTTGGCCCGACAGAGGCGCAGACGGATCGCCGGTTGGCTCTGAGATGTCCTGGGGAGGACGGCCATGAAGATCACGAAGATCGAGACGCTGTGGTTCGAGGCGATGCCGCAGGCGGAATGGGCGAGGCTCAATGCCGGTGGACGGCAGGCGCTCCCCAACAATCTCTGGGTCCGCGTCCACACCGATACAGGCCTCACCGGCATCGGCGAGACCTATTACCTGCCGCGCGCCGTCGCCTCGGTCATCCACGATGTCTTCGCGCCGCTCCTGGTCGGCCGCGACCCGCGCGATATCGAGAACCACTGGCAGAACATGTTCGCGCTGGTGAATTTCTGCGGCGCCTATGGCGCCGAGATGCGCGCGATCTCCGCGGTCGATGTCGCGCTGTGGGATCTTTTCGGCCAGCATGTCGGCGAGCCGATCTACACCCTGCTCGGCGGGCGCAGCCGCGATCGCATCCGCGCCTACAACACCTGCGTCGGCTTCGGGAAATATGACGATCTCACCGCCTGGATGACCGGCAGGGCGGGAGAGCTGGCGAGCGATCTCCTCGCTCGGGGCATCACGGCCATGAAGATCTGGCCGTTCGACCAGTTCGGCCCGACGCTCTCCGGCCCCGCCGACAGCCGCAAGCCGATGGTCATCTGGGGCGCGCAGTCCGCCGCCGGCCCGCGCGGCGCCTCGCTCTCGAATGACGACTTGAAGGCCGGCGTCGCCATCATCGAGGATATCCGCCGCGCCGTCGGCGACCGGATCGAGATCGCCATCGAAGGCCATGCGCGCTGGGATCTCGGCACGGCGGTCAGGATCGCCCGCGCCATCGAGCCGCTCGACATCCTCTGGCTCGAGGAGATCATGCCGCCGGATAATGTCGAGCCCTATGTCCGGCTCAAGCAGGCGACCGCGATCCCGATCTGCCAGAGCGAGCGCGTCTTCACCCGCTTCGGCTTCCGCCCCTGGATCGAGCGGGGCGCCGCCGACATCGTCATGCCCGATCTCTCATGGGGTGGCGGGCTGACCGAGGGCCGCAAGATCGCCGCCATGGCCGACACCTATTTCCTGCCGGTGACCTGCCACGACACGATCGGTCCCGTCGCCCTCTGGGCGGCGACCCATCTGATGCACCACATCCCGAATGCGATGATCATGGAAACCGTGCGCGGCTATGTCGACGGCTGGTATGACGACGTCGTCACCGATCGCATCGAAATCCGCGAAGGCCACATCCACCTCCCCGACCGTCCCGGCCTCGGCACGCGGCTGCGCGACGACCTCTTCACGCGGCCGAATGCACGCGTCGAGACCACGACGGAAGAGACGCTGATGCGCTGGTGAACCGCGCGTCCGCGAGAGTGCGCCCCGTATGCCCCGCCGGTCCGTCGCGAAACGCGAAGTTTCGTTGATGGATGTAGAATTCTGTCGGCATTGGCGACGATGCGGCCTTCGCCGTCACGGCTGCACCCGGGCGCCCTCCACCCATGTCTCGCTGACCTTGATGGCCGAGAGCTGCCCGGGATCGGTGGCGTAGGGATCGCTTTCGAGGAGGGTGAAATCCGCCTCCTTGCCCACCTCCAGCGAGCCGATCCTGTCGCCCATGCCCAGTTGACGGGCGGCATAAAGCGTAATCCCCCGAAGGGCTTGGTCGACCGTGACCGCGAGATCGGGGCCGATCACCGAACCGTCGGTCATGCAGCGCCGCGTCACCGCGGTCTCGACCAGCCGCATCGGATTGAGCGGCAGGCCGGCGGCCGGATTATCGGTATGCAGCGAATAGCCGATGCCGGCCTTGGCCGCCGCGCCGACCGGCACCATGAACGCGGCGCGCTCCGGCCCGAACAGCTTGTCGCGGTAGTCCGCGCCATAAAGATGAACGAAATCAGTCATGAAGCTCGGCTCGCAGCCAAGCCTCTTCATCCGCTCGATCTGGTCCGCCCGCGCCATGGTGGCATGCTCCACCCGGTTCAAACCACTGGCGGGATGGGCGCCATAGACCGTCTCGATGGCGTCGAGAATCTGGTCGACCGCGGCATCCCCTTGGCTGTGAACGAGAATCGTCCACCCTGCCCCCTTCGCCTTGGTGCAGAGTTCGATCGCCTCGGCGTTGGTGTAGCCGAGACTGCCCCGCTTGTCGGTCCCGAGATAGGGCTCGGTCTGCGCCGCCGTCTCCGCCTGGTTCGATCCATCGCCCCAGTATTTCATGCCATAGAGCGAGAACCGGCTGCCCGGCAGCACACGCGCTCTGTCTGACGGCCCGAGCGACGCAAAGGCCTTGCTCGCTTCCACCATGTCGGTGCTGAAGCTGGCGCTGTAGCGGATAGGCAGGCTTTTTGAGAGTTCCGCCAGCATCTTGACCCATTCGGGCTTCACGGTCCCGGGCTCGTGCAGCGTCGTCAATCCGGCAGCGGCAGCCTGCTTCGCATAGGTGGAAACGGCCCGCGCAAGATCCTCGGGCGTCGGTTTGGGAACAGCGATGTCCAAGAATTTGAGCAGCGCCGGCTCGTTGTAGATGAGCCCGTTCAACCTGCCGTCCGCCCCCCGTCCGAAGAACCCGCCCCCCGGCAGATCGCCGGTCGCCTCCGTCACCCCGGCCCTCTGGAAAGCGAGAGTATTGGCGCAGCCGACATGGCCGTTCACATAGAGGAGGAAGATCGGATTGGCCGTGGACACCGCATCGAGCTCGGCCATCGAAAAATCGCCGCCCTGCAGCAGGTTGTCGTAGAAGCCGAAGGCCAGCCATTCGCCCGGCTTGGCCTTTGCCGCGGCCGCCTTCATCGCGCCGACAGCCTCGGCCTTGCTGCCATATCGCGCGAAGCCGACATCGACGAGCAGCATCGTCAGCAGCGCCGTCAGCGTGACGTGATTATGCGGATCGATGAGGCCAGGGAGCAGCGACCGCCCTGCGAGATCGACGATTTCGGTCGCGGATCCCCGGTGCGCCATCACCTCCGCTTCGCTTCCGACCGCGATGATCCTGCCGGAAGCCACCGCGACCGCGGCGGCCTTCGCGCCGGGCGAAGTCATCGGATAGACCGGCCCGTTCCTGAAGATCGTGTCGGCGCTGCCGCCGGCCGCCAGCGCCGGAAGACCCGTCGCCCCGATCGCTGCGATCGAAGCGGCATAGGCCAGAAACTCGCGCCGATTGGCCGAAAGCCCCGCCGTCAGATGATCAGCGACTGCGGAACGAGCACACCAGCGGCACATGACCTTCCCCCATCTGGCCCGACGCAAGACTACAGATCGTCGCCAAGCATAGCCCGCAACCCTTAAAGGGGCCTGCGATAACCTGAATCAGGAGAGCCAGTATACCGGCGCCGGCATAGCCATCGTCGATCGGAGTCAGCCCAGCTTCGGATGGGCCCGAATCACTCCCACTCGATTGTCCCAGGCGGCTTGGACGTCACGTCGTAGACGACGCGGTTGATGCCTTTGACCTCGTTGATGATGCGGGTGGCCGCGTTGGCGAGGAACGTCATGTCGAAGTGGTAGAAGTCGGCCGTCATGCCGTCGACCGAGGTGACGGCGCGCAGCGCGCAGACGGAATCGTAGGTCCGGCCGTCGCCCATGACGCCGACGGTCTGGACCGGCAGCAGAACCGCGAAGGCCTGCCAGATCGTGTCGTAGAGGCCGGCCTTGCGAATCTCGTCGAGATAGATCGCATCGGCCTTCCGGAGGATGTCGAGCTTCTCGCGCGTGATGCCGCCGGGGCAGCGGATGGCGAGGCCGGGGCCCGGGAAGGGATGCCGGCCGACGAAGAAGTCCGGCAGGCCGAGTTCCCGCCCGAGCGCCCTCACCTCGTCCTTGAAGAGTTCGCGCAGCGGCTCGACCAGCTTCATGTTCATGCGCGCCGGCAGGCCGCCGACATTGTGGTGCGACTTGATCGTGACCGACGGCCCGCCCGAGAACGAGACGCTCTCGATGACATCGGGATAGAGCGTCCCCTGCGCCAGGAACTGCGGCGCGCCGCGCCCGTCGGCGGCGATCTTCTTCGCCTCCGCCTCGAAAACATCGATGAACAGACGGCCGATGATCTTGCGCTTCGTCTCCGGGTCGCTGACGCCTTCGAGTTCGCCGATGAAGAGATCGGACGCGTCGACATGGACGAGCGGGATGTTGAAATGCTCGCGGAAGAGCGAAACGACCTGCTCGCTCTCGCCGAGCCGCATCAGCCCATGGTCGACATAGACGCAGGTCAGCTGCTCGCCGATCGCCTCGTGGATCAGCACAGCCGCCACGGCGGAATCGACGCCGCCCGAGAGCGCGCAGAGCACCCTGCCCTCGCCAACCTGGGCGCGGATCTTGGCGATCATCTCGGCGCGATAAGCGGCCATGGTCCAGTCGGACTTGAGGCCGACGACCTGATGGACGAAATTGGCAAGGAGCTTGCCGCCATCCGGCGTGTGCAGGACCTCGGGATGGAACTGGACGCCGTAAAGCCGGCGGCGCTCGTCGGCGATCGCGGCGAAGGGCGCGCCCTCCGAGACGGCGATGACCTCGAAGCCCTCCGGAATGGCCGTGATCTTGTCGCCATGGCTCATCCAGACCTGGTGGCGGCTGCCCGTGTCCCAGAGGCCCTCGAACAATGCCGACGGCTTCTTCACCTCGATGAAGGCGCGGCCGAACTCACGGTGATGGCCGGTTTCGACCGCTCCGCCGAGCTGAGCGCTCATGGTCTGCTCGCCATAGCAGATGCCGAGGACCGGGATGCCGGCTTCGAAGATCGCATCGGGCGCCCGAGGCGAGCCGATATCGACGGTGCTCGCGGGGCTGCCTGAAAGGATGACGCCCTTCGGCTTCAGCCTGTCGAACGCCTCCTCGGCTTTCTGGAACGGATGGATCTCACAATAGACGCCCGTCTCCCGAAGCCGCCGCGCGATGAGCTGCGTCACCTGGGACCCGAAATCGACGATGAGAATGGTGTCGGTCATGAGCGTTCCGGTCGAGGAGGGAATGGCTTCCGGTTAAGGGATCGGGGCGGCGACTGCAATTGAAAGACGAAGGCCGGCACAAGGCCGGCCTTCGCGATCCTCTGTCAGGGCGACGTCGTCGACGCGCCCGGCGCGGCGGGCTGTGGCGCGGCCGGCGCGCCGGCCCAGCTCGGGAAGGCGGCGCAGCCCTCGGGCGCCGCGATCGGACCGAAGCGCTCCTTCAGCTTGTCGCAGGCGAACTGGCGAGCCTGATCGGGCATGTATTTGTTGATGGCGACGCCGAAGCGGTCATTCGGGTCAGCGGCGGCAAAGACGTAATAGGCCCAATAGCCGCCAACGACGATGATCGCGAGGACAATGAGCCGGACAAGCCCGCGCATGAGGAACTCCGTTTCTGGTAGCCGAAAGTGCCCCGACCTTCTAGAAGGCCAAGGCCTTGGTGTCGAGGCGAGCTTCAGCTGCGCCGTGTCATGACCGAGACGAAGAAGCCGTCGGTGCCGCTCCGGAGCGGAGTCATCATCAGCCCCTGCGGCAGCGGCGTGACGGCATCGCCGAGAACCACCATCGCCTCGGCCTCATAGGCGGCGACGACCGAGGCCGGGTCGACAACCGAGAAACCCGGATGCCGCTCGAGGAAGGCGGCCACCTGGTCGCCGTTTTCCGAGGGAAGCAGCGAGCAGGTGACATAGGCGAGACGGCCGCCAACCTTGACGTAGCGCGCGGCCTGATCGAGCACGGCGATCTGGTCCTTGATCCGCTCGGCAAGACTGCCCGGGCGGATGCGCCATTTCGCATCCGGGTTGCGGCGCCAGGTGCCGGTGCCGGTGCAGGGCGCATCGACGAGGACGAGATCCATGCGATGCTCGAGATCGTCGAGCACGTCGCTGTTGGGCTTCGGCGCGCGAACCTGCACATTGCGGATGCCGGCGCGAGCGAGCCGGTCATGGATCGGCGCCAGGCGGCGGCGGTCGGAATCATAGGCAAAGATCTGACCATGATTGCCCATGGCCGCGGCCATGGCGAGCGTCTTGCCGCCACCGCCGGCGCAGATGTCGAGGACCTGCATGCCCGGCCGGGCGCCGGCGAACTCCGCCGCGAGCTGACTGCCGAGATCCTGGATCTCGATATGGCCCTTGAGGAAGCTCTCCGTCGAGGCGATATGCGGCTCTCCGCGCTCCGGCTCGACGGGAAGGCGCAGGCAAAGCGGCGCCAACGCCGGCCGCTCGGGCGTGCGACCAAGTTCGTCGGAAAGTTCCCGCGCGGCACGGTCGGCATCGCATTTCAGCGTGTTGACTCGAAGATCGAGCGGCGCGACCTCGGCCATCGCCCGCATCTCGGCAACGACCGTCTCGCCGAGCACGCGGCCGAGCTCGTCCGCCAGCCATTCGGGATAATCGCCGCGCACATGGTCGGGCGCGGCCCGCAGCCGATCCTCGGCGAGCGCGGCGCGTTCACCGGCGGAAAGAGGTGCCGGCGCAAAGCGTTCACCGGCGATCTGGCGCTCGACCCCGGCGAGGTCGAGCCCGCGATGGGTGCGCAGGAGGCCGAGCATCACGGCGCGGCCGTCCTCGCCGTCCGCCGCCCAGGCGGCCGAGGCGCGGTGGCGGAGCGCGTCGAAGACGAGATCGCCTATCGCGCGGCGGTCCTTCGAACCCGCGAAGCGATGCGCCAGGCCCCAGTCCTTCAGCGCGTCGGCGACCGGGCGGCGACGGTCGATGATGTCGTCGAGAACCTCGATCGCAGCCGAGATGCGGGCAACAGGCGTCATTCGCTCAAACTATCCTTGCCGCCATCACCAGGGATAGGCGGCCATCACGAGAAGCCCGCCGACCACGAGGCCGTGCACGAGCACATGGTTGATTTCCTGGGCGCGGGCCTGGCCGGAGAGCGTCCAGAAATCATGCACCATCGCCGTCGCGGCGATGACGAAGAGCGCCATGGCGAGGAAGGTCACGCGCGGCGCAAATCCGGCAATCGCCGCTGCGCCGAGCGCGATCTCGATCGCCCCTCCCGAGACGGCGACGAACAGCGGCAGCGGGATCTTCTTCGTGGCGAGGAGGCCCGCCACAGGCCGGCGGGCCATCAGGAGCCGGATACCGATGACCACGAAGAGCAGGCCCATAAGAATGCGCCCGGCGAGTGCCAGGAATGATGTCTCCGCCATTTAGCCCCCCAAGCGCTAGATGAGCCGCACCGCCAGATCGATCCAGAGCGCCACCACTAGCAGAAAGCCGGCGGCGAAGCTCGCATGGCGAAGCATCAAGGCGTTGGAGAAGATGGCGACGAAATGAACGGCCCGGCTGGCGACGAAAAGCCAGGCCAGCGCCAGTTCCAGGATCGCCACGCCGTCGATCAGGAAGAGGAAACCGATCACCACGAAGAAGAGGATCGGCAGCTCGAACTGGTTGGCGACGGCGCGGCGGCCCCTCGCCGATTCGGGCGGCTCGCTTCCCGGCGCGAAATCGGTGTCGCGAACCGTGCCCGACCGGACGGCACCAGATCGCGCCATGCCGAGACGGATATAGGTCAGAAAGATCAGCGCCGCCTGCGCAATGGCGGGCCACAAAATGACAGTTTTCAACAAAATTCAATCACCCGATGCCCGGATAGTTCGGGCTCTCGCGCGTGATCGTCACGTCATGCGTGTGGCTCTCGCGCAGCCCCGCGGTCGAAATGCGGATGAACCGTGCCCGTTCCCGGAAGGTCTCGAGATTCTCGGCGCCGACATAACCCATCGCGGCGCGGAGGCCGCCGGCGAGCTGGTGGAGCACGCCGCCGACCGGGCCCTTGTAGGGGACCTGCCCTTCGATGCCTTCCGGCACGAGCTTAAGCGTGTCGCGCACCTCGGCCTGGAAGTAGCGGTCGGCCGAGCCGCGGGCCATCGCGCCTACCGATCCCATGCCGCGATAGGCTTTGAAGGACCGGCCCTGATGGAGATAGACCTCGCCGGGGCTCTCCTCGGTCCCGGCGAGGAGCGAGCCGATCATGGCGCAGCGGGCACCGGCGGCGAGCGCCTTGGCGAGATCGCCGGAATACTTGATGCCGCCATCGGCGATCACCGGCACATCGGCGCCCTCGGCGACGGCGACCGCCTCCATGATGGCGGTGAGCTGCGGCACGCCGACGCCGGCGACGACGCGGGTCGTGCAGATGGAGCCCGGGCCGATGCCGATCTTCACCGCGTCGGCGCCCGCGTCGATCAGGGCCCGCGTGCCGTCGGCGGTGGCGACGTTGCCGGCGATGATCTGGACGCGGTTGGAGAGCTTCTTCACCCGCTCGACAGCATCGAGAACGCGCTGCGAATGGCCATGCGCGGTGTCGACGACGATGAGATCGACACCGGCATCGATGAGACGCTCGGAGCGCTCGATGCCCTGCTCACCGACCGTCGTGGCGGCAGCGACGCGCAGCCGCCCCTGCTCGTCCTTGGCGGCGTTCGGATGGAGCTGCGTCTTCTCCATGTCCTTCACGGTGATAAGGCCGACGCAGCGATAGGCGTCGTCGACGACGAGCAGCTTCTCGATGCGGTGCTTGTGGAGCAGCCGCTTGGCCTCCGCCTGGCTGACGCCCTCCTTCACCGTGATGAGATTCTCGCGCGTCATCAGCTCGTAGACGCGCTGGCCGGGATTGGAGGCGAAGCGGACGTCGCGATTGGTAAGGATGCCGACGAGACGGCCCGGCGTCGCCGTCCCCTCGACGACCGGAATGCCGGAGATGCGATGCGACTTCATCAGCGCCAGCGCCTCGGCCAGCGTCGCATCGGGGCCGATCGTGAGCGGGTTCACCACCATGCCCGATTCGAACTTCTTGACCTGGCGGACCTCTTCAGCCTGCTGCTCGGGCGTCAGGTTGCGGTGAATGACGCCGAGGCCGCCGGCCTGCGCCATGGCGATGGCGAGGCGCCCCTCGGTCACCGTATCCATCGCCGAGGAAATGATCGGGATGTTGAGCTCGATCTGGCGCGTGACGCGGGTGCGGATGTCGACCTCGCCCGGCATAACGAAGGAATGTCCGGGTTGCAGCAGCACGTCGTCGAAGGTCAGCGCCTCGCGACCGGTGGTGAGTTCGACGATCTGGGCCATGCCAACGCTTCCCTTCGAGATGCAGCGAACCGGCCGGCGGCTCGGCGAGCCATCGGCGGGCGGGGGAGGAAAATGAGGTTGGCGCGTGCCATTAGCATGACAGACCGGCGCTTGGGAAGCGCAGCGTTGACGCCGATCGCGCAGTGCTGCCATGCGGCAGCGGGATGCGTCGGCGGCAGGCGGCTCAGCGCACGACCGTCAGCCGCTCCGCGGCGCGGGTGATGCCGGTATAGAGCCAGCGGCTGCCATGGTCGCGGAAGGCCCAGCTCTCGTCGAACAGGACGATGTCGTCCCATTGCGAACCCTGCGCCTTGTGGACAGTGAGCGCATAGCCGTAGTCGAACTCGTCGGAGGCGCGGCGCTGGGCATAAGCGAGGCTCTCGCCGCCATTCTCGAAGAAATCCGGATGCACGGCGACCTTCACCGCCTTGTTGCCGGGGTCCTCCTCCGGCACGACATCCAGCCGCAACAGCGTCTTGCGCGGCGCGCCGAGCCTCGCGACGGTCCAGGTGCCGCCGTTGAGCAGCCCCTTCTGCTTGTCGTTCCGGAGGCAGACGAGCTTGTCGCCCACCGCCGGCATCGGCGACAAGAGGCCCTTCAGTTCGCGGATGCGCTGGTTGTAGGCACGCCGCGTCTTGTTGGTCCCGACGAGAACCTGGTCGCTTTCCAGGATCTGCGCGGCGTCGATGTCGCGGCGGCCAATGATCCGGCTCTCACCATAGCTGCCGAGCGCGAGCGGCCTTCCCTCGCGCACATCCATCGAGAGGCGAATGATCGGATTGTCCTGCGCCTGGCGGTGCACCTCGGTGAGCATGGCGTCTGGCTCGGCCTCGGTGAAGAAGCCGCCCCCCTTCACCGGCGGCAACTGCGCCGGATCGCCGAGCACGAGGACGGGCGTCCCGAAGGACAGGAGATCGCGGCCGAGTTCCTCGTCCACCATCGAGCATTCATCGATGATGATCAGTTCCGCCTCGGAGGCCGCGCTGTCGTGATTGATCGCGAAGACGGGCTGCTCCTCGTCCTCGCCGGCGCGCGGCCGGTAGATGAGGCTGTGGATGGTGCCGGCGCCCTCGCAGCCCTTGGAGCGCAGCACATGCGCCGCCTTGCCGGTAAAGGCCGCGAAGGCGACCTTGCCATCGATGTCCTCGGCGATGTGCTTGGCGAGCGTCGTCTTGCCGGTGCCGGCGAAGCCGAACAGGCGGAACACCGGCGAATCGCCCCGCCGCAGCCATTCGGCGACGGCGCGGAGCGCATCTTCCTGCTGCGGCGACCAGCGCATGGGATCGGCCTCTTCACCAATGACGGACGATCGGGCGGCACGGCCGGGCGCCGCGCGAAGCGGTCAACTACCCGATTCCGACGCCCGGGTGACAGCAAAATGTGGCATCGCCGCAACATCGACGCACACAACGGCGATCATGGCCGAACCAGGGCGGTCCTGCCTTCGTTTAGGCCAAGGCGTCGCCCAGACAGGGTCGACGCCGCCCGCTCGCCTGCCGGCCGGACATGTTGCCGATTTGCCATCCGCCCGCATTTTCGCGGACACCCGGCCGGTTGGTTACCATTCCTATGATATGGCGAACGAAAATGGCGGAGATGGTCGTCGCGCTGATGCGCCGGCGCCAATCCGAATCAGGAAGTCCATGCTTAGTCGAAAGGGTCAGGCTTTGAACGAAGCGAAGCCTCGCGAGACGACTGGAAGGCTCAGCCGTCGCAGTTTCATGATCGGTCTGCCGATCGCTCTGGCCGGGTGCCAGTCCGTCGACGTGTCGTCCCCGGTTGCGACGCCCGTCGCCGGCCCGGTCCTCGACCAGGGATGGGCGCAGATGTACGCGGCCATCGACACGGAGCCGTTCCCGGTTCCGGCCGTCAACATCACGAAGATGGATACGCAGTTCCTGCGCCAGGTGGTCAATGTGCCGCCGGAGATCGCAGCCGAACCTGGCACGATCGTCATCGATCCGCCGAACCACTTCCTCTATCTCGTCTTCGAGAACGGCACCGCCATCCGCTACGGCGTCGGCGTCGGCCGTCAGGGCTTCGCCTGGTCGGGCGACGCGACGATCCAGGCCAAGCGCGAATGGCCGATGTGGCATCCCCCGAAGGAGATGCAGGCGCGCGATCCCGAAGCCGCCAAGTGGCCCGACGGCATGCCCGGCGGCCCCGGCAATCCGCTCGGCGCCCGCGCGATGTATCTCTACCAGGGCAAGGTCGACACGCTCTATCGCATCCATGGCACCACGCAGCCCTGGTCGATCGGCAAATCGCTCTCGTCCGGCTGCATCCGCCTGATCAACCAGGACATCATCGATCTCTACAGCCGCGTGCCGCTCGGCACCCGCGTCCGGGTGCTCGGCGATGCGCAGCCCGATCCGCAGGCGGTCTACAACAGCCGCGGCGGAGCGGTGCCCGACCCGACACCGCCGCGCACCTCAGCGAACGGCTTGCCGCCTTATGGCAATGCCGGCTGACCATCGGCATCAGCGTTAATGCATCATGGGCCTCCGCTTGCGGAGGCCCTTCTTTTTTCAGGACTTTCGCCAATCGGCAGTTGATCCTCGGCGGTGATAGCTCCACCTTGGCCGTGGATCCCGAAAGCGCCAGAGAAGAGGAACGTCCATCCTTGCCCCACTACACGCCGCTCATCGCGACGATCGTCGTTGGCCTCGTCCTGGCCTTCATCCTCGGGGTCATCGCGCAGCGGCTGAGAATCTCTCCACTCGTCGGCTATCTCGTCGCCGGCGTGCTCGTCGGACCCTCGACGCCGGGCTTCGTCGCCGACCAGGGTCTGGCCAATGAACTTGCCGAGATCGGCGTCATCCTGCTGATGTTCGGCGTCGGGCTGCACTTCTCGCTGAAAGACCTGATGTCGGTGAAGGCCATCGCCGTGCCCGGCGCGGTGGTACAGATCGGTGTCGCTACGGCGCTCGGCATCGGCCTCGGCTGGGCGGTCGGCTGGCCGATCTCGGGCGGCCTCGTCTTCGGCCTCGCGCTCTCCGTCGCCAGCACGGTCGTCCTCTTGCGCGCGCTGCAGGAGCGGCGGCTCATGGACACCGATCGCGGCCGCATCGCCGTCGGCTGGCTGATCGTCGAGGATCTCGCGATGGTGCTGACGCTCGTCATGCTCCCCGCGCTGGCCGAGATCCTGACCGGCGGCACCGTACCCTCCTCCGGTCTCGCGGGATCGAGCGGCTTCGGCCTCGTCGGCATCCTGGCGCTCACGATCGGCAAGGTCGCCGCCTTCGTCGCCTTCATGCTGATCGTCGGCCGCCGCGTCATTCCCTGGGCGCTGCATTACGTGGCGCATACCGGCTCGCGCGAGCTCTTCCGCCTGGCGGTCCTGGCCATCGCCCTTGGCGTCGCCTTCGGGGCGGCCGTCCTTTTCGGGGTTTCCTTTGCGCTCGGCGCCTTCTTTGCCGGCATGATCCTCAGCGAATCGCAGCTCTCGCAGCGCGCCGCGGAGGAAACGCTGCCGCTGCGCGACGCCTTCGCCGTGCTGTTCTTCGTCTCGGTCGGCATGCTGTTCGACCCGCATATCGTCATGAAGGAGCCGCTGCTCCTGCTCGGCACGCTGGCGATCATCCTGGTCGGCAAGTCGATCGCCGCCTTCCTGATCGTGAAGGCCTTCCGCTATCCGACCTCGACGGCGCTGACGATCTCGGCCAGCCTTGCGCAGATCGGCGAATTCTCCTTCATCCTCGCCGCGCTCGGCGTCGATCTCGGCCTGCTCAGCGAGACGGGTCGCGACCTGATCCTCGCTGGAGCAATCCTCTCCATCCTCTTGAACCCGCTGATGTTCACGCTGGCGCGGCTGCTGCTCGTCCGCTCCGGCAAGGCTGAGCAGGCGGCGACCGGCCCGGCGACGGCGGCGCCGGCCGCGCATGCGGAGGAGGACCTGAAGCCGACCACGCTGTCGGGGCACTCTGTCGTGATCGGCTATGGCCGTGTGGGGCGCATCGTCGCCGACGGCTTGCGCAAGGCCGGCCGTCCCTATCTCGTGATCGACAACGACGACGCGCGGACCCGCGAGGCGCGCGCCGACGGCGCCGAGGTCATCGCGGGCAATGCCGTCTCGGCCGAGATCATGACGGCGGCCAATGTCGCCGGCGCATCGCATCTGCTCGTCGCCGTGCCCGACGCGTTCGAGGCCGGCCAGATCGTTTCCAAGGCCCGCGCGCTCAACGCCCGCATGCAGATCATCGCGCGCGGCCGCTCCGACGCCGAGGTCAAGCACCTGGTCGATCGTGGCGCCAATTTCGCGATCATGGGCGAGCGCGAGATCGCGCTTGGCATGCTCGCCTCCGTCTCGGGCGATCCGGCGCCGCGCCCGACCATGGTCGTCGTCGATGCCGACGCAGCGGCGACCGGCGCCGTCTGACGGCCCTGTGCGCAGCCTGGTGCCTCGGCGTCTTCACGCTGGAGGGGTCAGCCTGTAGGCTCCCGCTGCGCGCGATCATCGCCGCTGCGGGGGACATCGAGTGCCGAGGACGAGCCCGACATCGCCAGCGCGGCTGGGACCGACGCGCCGACTCGCGGTCGTCGCCCTCCTGATCGCGGCCCTCGCCGGCTGCGCCTCGCGTCCATCGGGTACGCTGCAGCCGGTGGCGGCGGAGCCGGCGGTCGCCAGCACCGTCGAGATGCTCGTCGCCACCAGCCGACAGGCAGACCCCGCGCCGGGCGTTCTCTTCAATGGCGAGCGCGGCCGTGGCCTGTCGCTCGCCGATATCACGGTCTCGATCCCCAACCAGCGGGCGGTCGGCACGGTGAACTGGCCGCGCACCGTACCCGGCGATCCGGCCCGCGATTTCGTCGCGACCTCGGTCGAGCCGCTGCCGACCAAGGCGATCGGATCGTGGTTCGGCGCCTTGAAGGACAGACCGCGCCCGGTGCTGATCTTCGTGCACGGCTTCAACACGACGTTCGACGCGTCCGTCTTCCGGTTCGCCCAGATCATGCATGACAGCGGCGAGAAGGCCGCGCCGGTTCTCTTCTCATGGCCGTCGCGCGGCCGGCTGCTCGACTATGCCTATGACCGCGAGAGCGCGAACTTCTCGCGCAGCGACCTCGCCTTCGTCATCCGCGCCGCGGCGCGCAGCCCCGCCGTGTCCGAAGTGACCGTAATGGCGCATTCCATGGGCGGCTGGCTCGCGGTCGAGGCGCTGCGCCAGATCGCGCTCGAGGACGGGCGCATTCCGGCGAAGGTGGACAATCTCATCCTGGCCTCGCCCGATCTCGACGTCGATGTCTTCCGCCGTCAGGTCGAGGAAATGGGCAAGGATCGGCCGCATATGACGATCTTCGTCTCGGCCAATGACCGGGCACTTCGCGCCTCGCGGCTCATCGCCGGCGGCGTCACCCGGGTCGGGGCGATCGATCTCACCCGCGAACCCTATCTCTCGGCCTTCGAGAAGGCGACCGGCGTCACGGTCATCGATCTGACCCTGCTCAACAATGGCGACCGCCTCAACCACTCGAAATTCGCGACCAGCCCGGAGATCGTGCAATTGTTCGGCGGTCGCATCGCCGCCGGTCAGTTGATCTCGGACGCCGACGCTCCCGCGGCCAAGCTCGGCACATCGGCGCAGGAGGCGGGACAGACGATCGGCTCGGTCGCCGGCGTCGTTCTTTCGGCCCCGGTACGGGTCTTCGAAAGCCGGCGCTAATCCTGCTCAGGCCTCCCGGTCGCCGAGCCAGTCCTCGACATAGAAGCGGATGAGCGCGATGCGGCCGACGGCCATCAGCGGCATCGCGAGGGCGACGCCGAGCGTGCCGAACAGGGTCCCGAACAGCACGATGCCGATCAGCGTCCAGGCGGACGGCACATCCGCCGCGCGCTTCTGGATCATCGGGCCGATGATGTAGCCTTCGATCGTCTGGATCACCGTATAGATGCCGACGGCCCAGATCAGCATCGGCGTGCCGAGCGGCATGGCGACGAGCGCGATCGGGACCGCGGCGACGATCGGGCCGAGATAGGGGATGAAGTTGAGGAGGCCAGCCTGGATGCCGAGGACGAAGGCGCCCGGCACGCCGAGGAGGTAGAGCGAGGCCCAGACGACGGCGCCCATCAGCAGCATGCGCACCGCCTGGCCGAGCAGCCAGGCGCGCAGCACTGCGCCCATCTCGTCGAGGACGGAGCGGACGCGCGGGCGCGCCCGCGGCGGCACCAGCACCAGCGCGCTGTCGCGATAGCCGGCTGGATCGAAGGCGAGCGCGAAGCCGACGAAGATGATGACGATCGTCGTCGTGAGCACGCTCGTCGCCGTGCCGACCGCGACGGTCGCATGGCCGAAGAGCTGGCCCATGTCGGGGAGCAGGCCCTGGAAGTTGCGGCCGCCTTCCGGTCCGAGCGAATCGATGCCGAAGGCCAGCAGGCGCTCCTGCAGCACGTCGATCTGCGCATCGATGATCGCGATGAGCGCACGCACCTGCTCCGGCAGCTTGGCTGCGCCGCGAAGCAGCGCCAGAGCCGTGATGCCGGTGAGGACAACGATGACGATCGAGAGACGCCAGACCCGGCCGATCGGCAGGATCGGCCGGAGGCCGCGGGCGCAGGCATCGAGAAAGGCCGCGAAGAGTACGCCGGCGAAGACGACGAAGAGGCTCGACGCGGTGAACCAGAGAAAGGCGAGGACGAGGCCGACCGCGAGCACGACCAGCAGGCCGACGGCGATGGAGCGCCAGCCGCCGCGATCGAGCAGGGCGAATTTGGGCGGCGTCTCGGGCATTTAGGGCCTATCGGTCGGAGGAAGTCGCGCCGGCGCCGCAGCGGAAGCTCCGCCCGGCACCGGCAGGCCGAGGATCGACGATCCGGCGCCGGCGGGCAACTGCGGGTTCAGGCGGCAGCGGGCGCCGGCGCAGGCGGAGGCTCGACGGGCTTCGGCGCGCCCTCGCCTTCCTTCGCGCGGAAGAAGGTGACGTAGAGCGTCGGCAGGAAGACGAGCGTCAGCAGCGTCGCGACAAGGAGGCCGCCCATGATCGCGAAGGCCATCGGGCCCCAGAAGATGGTCGGCGCGATCGGGATCATGCCGAGAATGGTCGAGATCGCCGTCAGCATGATCGGCCGGAAACGCGACACCGTCGCGTTCACGACCGCGTCCCAGACCGGCTGCCCCTTCCGCCGCTCCGATTCGATCTGCTCGATGAGGATGACGGCGTTCTTGGCGATGAGACCCATCAGAGACAGGATGCCGAGGATGGCGACGAAGCCGAGCGGGCGGTTGAAGATGAACAGCGCCCCGACGACGCCGATGAGGCCGAGCGGCACCACGCTCATCACGAGCAGCAGCCGCACGAAGCTCTGCAGCTGCATCATGAGGAAAGTGATCATCAGGAACAGCATGAACGGCACGACGACCATGACCGAGGCCTGCGAGGACGCGCTCTCCTCGACGGTGCCGCCGACGGCAATGTGATA
The DNA here is from genome assembly GCA_017307955.1 of Allobosea sp. GTDB lineage: Bacteria > Pseudomonadota > Alphaproteobacteria > Rhizobiales > Kaistiaceae > Kaistia. The sequence continues at coordinate 131,987 of JAFKFV010000013.1, forward strand.
GCCGGCGGGCAGCGAGGCCGAGAGCTCGGCGATCTTCGGCGTCAGATGCTCGACGACGGCTTCCGGCGAGCTTCCGGGCGCGACGTCGGCCTGCACCGTCAGCGTCGGCACGCGGTCACGCCGCCAGATCAGCGGATATTCCTGGCTGAACTCGAAGCGCGCCACCTGCGAGAGCGGCACGGTGCGGCCATTCGCGAGCGGCACCTGCAGGGTCTGCAGGTTGGACAGCGACAGGCGGTCGGCGCTGGTCGCGCGGGCCACGACATCGACGAGATAGATGTCGTCGCGGACCTGCGTGACCGTCGTGCCGGAGACGACGGAATTGAGCGCCGAGGCGAGCGAGGCGGAGGAGAGGCCGAGCAGGCGTGCCTCGTCCTGGTCGATGCGCACGCGCACCATGCGCGCCGGCTCCATCCAGTCGTAATTGACGCGGAGCGCATCACGATCGGACGAGACGATGCCGGCGAGCTTCTGCGCGATGGCGCGGACCTGTCCGACCTCGGGACCGCTGACGCGATATTGCACCGGCCAGCCGACCGGCGGGCCGAGTTCGAGCGGCGAGACGCGCGTGACGGCGCCGGGGAAATCCTCGGCGAGCAGCTTTTCGAGCTTGTCCTGCAGCCGTAGTCGCGCCGGCACGTCCTTGGCGATCACCACCGCCTGCGAGAAGAACGGATTGGCGAGTTCGACATTCAGCGGCAGGTAGAAGCGGATCGCGCCGCGGCCGACATAGGTGCTCCACTGCGCGACATCGGGATCGGAGGCGAGGAAGGCGTCGAGCCGCGCCGAGGCGTCGGCGCTCGCTTCGATCGAGGCACTCTGCGGCAAACGGAGATCGACCAGGAGTTCGGCCCGGTCCGAGGACGGGAAGAACTGCCGCGGCACATGCGGCAGCGTCAGCAGCGCCACCACGAAGGCGGCGACGGCGATGCCGATCGTCACCCAGCGCATGCGCATGGCCGTGAGCAGCACGGCGCGGAAGCCCTCGACGATGCGGCTCGGCTTGGCGTCGGCCTTTTTCGGCTCCGGCTTCTTCAGGAGCACGGCCGCGATCAGCGGCGAGAAAGTGACGGCGCCGATCCAGGAGACGACGAGCGCGATGCCGACCACGGCAAAGATCGAGAAGGTGTATTCGCCGGCCGAACTCTGCGCGAAGCCGATCGGCACGAAGCCGGCGGCGGTTACCAGTGTGCCCGTCAGCATGGCGAGCGCCAGCGTCTTGAACGTGTTCGACGCCGCCTCCTCCTTGCTCTCGCCCGCCGCGAGCCGTGACGAAATGGAATCGACCGTCGTCATCGCGTCGTCGACGAGCAGGCTGAGCGCGATGATGAGCGCGCCGAGCGAGATGCGCTGGAGGTCGATGCCGGTCGCGTCCATGACGACGAACACCATGGCCAACGACAGCGGGATGGCGAGGGCCACCACGGTGCCGGCGCGGACGCCGAGGCTCACGAAGCTGACCACGGCGATAATCGCGATCGCCTGCCACAGCGATGTGGTGAACTCTCCGATCGCGACGTCGACGACCTCGGCCTGGTCGGCGACGAGGCTCGGCTCGATGCCGATCGGCAGATCGGCGGTGATCGCGTCCATGGAGGAGCGGATATTGGCGCCGAGCGCCAGAACGTCGCCGCCTTCCTTCATGGAGATCGCGAGGCCGATCGCCGGCTTGCCGTTGACGCGGAACATCGGCTGCGGCGGATCGGCATAGCCGCGATGCACCTCGGCGATGTCGCGCAGGCGGATGAGCCGGCCGTTCGAGACGAAGTTGATGTTGAGCAGGTCCTGCTCGGATTCGAAGGCGCCAGACACGCGGACGGCGATGCGCTCGTCTCCCGTCTCGATCGTGCCAGCCGGGCTGACGACATTCTGCGCCTGCAAGGCCGCGATCAGCTGGCCGCGATCGATGCCGAGGCCGGCGAGCTGTTCCGTCGAGAACTCGACGAAGATGCGCTCGTCCTGCGCGCCGAGAATGTCAATCTTGGAGACGTCGGGCAGCGAAAGCAGCTTCGAGCGGACGCTCTCGACATAATCGCGCAGTTCGCGCTGCGTGAAGCCGTCGGCGGTGAAGCCGTAGATGGTGCCGAAGGTGTCGCCGAAATCATCGTTGAAGATCGGCCCGACCACGCCCTGCGGCAGTGTCCCGCGGATGTCACCGATGCCCTTGCGCACCTCGTACCAGATGTCGGGCACCTGGGCCGAAGTGATCTCGTCCTTGAGATTGACGAAAAGCGTCGTCCGCCCGGCGGTGGTCTCGCTGCGGACGTCATCGACCTCCGGGATCTCCTGAATCTTGCGCTCGAGCCGCTCAGTCACCTGCTGCAGCGTGTCGTCGAGCGTCGCGCCCGGCCAGGCGGCGCCGACGATCATCGTTTTGATGGTGATAGCCGGATCCTCGGCGCGGCCGAGATGGATGAAGGCCGTCACGCCGGCGACGATGAAGGCCACCATCCAGTAGACGATGAACTGGCGGTGCGAGAGCGCCCAGGCCGAAAGGTTGAGCCCTTTCATGGCTGAGATCCGGACGGAGCCGTCGCGGCGACGGTGCGCACCACCTGTCCCGGATGCAGCGCCTGCACGCCCGCGGTCACCACCACCTCGCCCGGCGTGATGCCGTCGGCGACGATGACGGTGCCGGGATCATGGCGGACGAGTTCGATATTGCGCAGCGCGACCGTCGAATCAGCCGGATTGACGACGAACACCGCCGGCTTCCCTTCGGACGTCGTGAGCGCCGTCGCCGGCAGCGCCATCACCGGACCGTCGCTGACCTTGACCGTCCCGGTGACGGTCGAGCCGAGCAGCATGCCGGCCGGCGGTTCGTTGATGCCGACGCGGACCGCGAAGTTGCGCGTCTGCGCGTCCGCCTGCGGCGCGACCTCGCGGACGCGCCCGACGGCCGTCACCAGCGGGTCGGAGGTCAGGCGGATGGTGATCTCGGAATCGGGCGGCGTCGTGCGCAGCACCTGCGGCGGCACGTCGAAGACGGCGTCGCGGCCGTCCTGCTGCGCGAGGCGCACGATCATCTGCCCGGCCTGCACCACCTCGCCCGGCTCGGCGCCGCGCGCCGTCACCGAGCCGTCGACGTCGGCATAGAGTTCGGTGAAGCCGACGCGATCCTCTGCGATCTGCAGCTGCGCCTCGGCATCGTCGAGAGCCGAACGGGCGGCGCGAAGCGCCTGGTTGGCCTGATCCCAGTTGGCCCGCGTCGTGAAGCCGTTCTTGAGGAGGCGGTCCTGCCGATCGAAGGCGTTCTCGGCGGTGACGAGCTGTCCCTCGGCAGCGGCGACGGCCGCCTGTGCCGACCGCAACGCATTGAGTTCATTGGCAGGATCGAGCTTGGCCAGAACCTGCCCGGCCTTGACGCGGTCGCCGACATTCACCGGCCGATCGATCATGCGGCCGCCGATGCGGAACGCCATCGCCGCCTCGTTGCGGGCCTGCACCTGGCCGGTGAGCACGACGGTCTCGACGGCCGGCGCGCGCTCGACCGTGATGGTGCGGACGGGGCGCGGCGCCGCGGCCTTCTGCTCTTCCTCGCGGCCGCAGGCCGAAAGCAGCGGCAGCGCCAGCGCCATCACGGCGACGCCCGCAAGGCGCCGCTTCCCCCACGCGGTGCTCATGTTTCTGCCTCTCACGACCTTACCCCCGGCCTCGCATTTCGCGGCAGTGAGGCACGCACGCACGCGCCTTGCAAGCCGCCTGCGGCAGAGCGCCGCCGACACGGGGTGGCGCCCACTCGGCCAAGGCCCGCCTTTTCGCGCGGACCCTACCCATTCAGCTGTCCGAAGTGATGAGCGGCTTGTCCCGCGCCTGTGCGCAGAATCCCAAATCGGCGTGACACGGGGCTGTCGCTCCGGGGCTCCTTGTCAGGACCCGAAAAGTGTCGTCATCCTCGCACCGACGCCGGCCGGGGGAGCTTGTCGGCATGGGAAGGCGCTGGCGCCGACCGGGGGAGCGATCCGCGCAATGGCCCGCAGCATGGGAAACCGGATGAGGCGACATGCGGGATCGGCTGGCCGATTCCTGGCCTTTCTCGCGCTCTGGTGCATCCTCATGGGTCTCGATCCGAAGGACCTCGTCGTCGGCCTCTTCGCCTCGGCCTGCGGCACGCTCGCGGCGGCGACTTTCCTGCCCGAGTCGGCCCGCTGGCCCTCAGTGCGCGGGCTGATGCGGTTCGCAGCCGCGTTCCTGAGACAGTCGCTGCTCGCGGGCATCGATGTCGCGAAGCGCGCCTTCTCGCCGCGCCTGCCGCTCGCGCCGGGCTTCGTTGCCTTCCGCCCGTCCCTGCCCGCCGGGCTCTATCGCGACGCCTTCGTCAGTCTCTCGGCCATGATGCCGGGAACGCTGCCCGTCGGCAGCGACGGCAGGGACGGCGTCGTCGTCCATTGCCTCGACGAGCATCAGCCTGTTCTCCCCGAGATGGCCAAGGACGAGGCGCGGCTCCGCGCCGTCTTTTCCGGAGAACGCCGGCATGGCTGACGCGCTCACGCTCGCCGCCATCGCCGTGCTCGCCGCTGTCGCGCTCGGTCTCGTCCGCGTGCTCCGGGGGCCGTCCCGGCTCGATCGGATGATGGCCGTGCAACTGCTCGGATCGGGTGGCGTCGCGGTGCTGGCACTGCTCGCCGTGGCGAATGGAACGGAGGCGATCCTCGACGTGGCCTTGACGCTCGCGCTGCTCGCCGCCTTCGCCTCGGTGGCGCTCGCCCGCGCGCTCGGAGAGATCCGCAAGGATGGCGGGGAGACGGGGCGATGAGCGTGCTCCTCGGCCTCTTCAGCACGGTCGCGATCATTGCCGGCATCGTCTTCTTCGTCGCCGGCACGGTCGGCCTGCTGCGCTTTCCCGACGCCCTGACGCGGCTGCATGCGCTGACCAAGGCCGACAATCTCGGCCTCGGCCTCATCGTGCTTGGCCTGCTGCCCTATGCGGGCAGCGTCGGCGCCGCGCTGAAGCTCGTCGTGATCTGGGCACTGGTGCAATTCGCCGGCGCGACCGTGGCCCAGATGATCGGCGCACTGGCGGTGCGCGAGCATCCGACATCCGCCGGGCGGCAGCGGCGATGATGGGGCTCGTCCTCGACGGCGGCATCGCCCTGCTCACGATCGGCATCGCCGCCTGGACGATCCGCGCCGGCGACGACTTCGCCGCCGTGGTCGGCTTCGTTGCCTATGGCCTCGTTCTCACCCTCGCATGGACGCGTCTCGGCGCCTATGACGTCGCGCTGACCGAGGCGGCGATCGGCGGCGGCGCGACCGGCGTCATCCTGATGCGGGCCGGCGCGCGCGTGAAACCGGCGCCGGCCGCCCGCGCCTCTAGGCGGGCGCGGATCATCGTCGGCGCGCTCTCGGCGGCGGTGGCCGCCGGCCTTTCGGCCATCGTGTTGTTGCCGCCCCAGCCGGCGCCGAGCCTCGCTCTCGAAGTGCGCGAGCATCTCGCGTCAACAGGTCTCGGAAACCCGATCGGCGGCGTGTTGATGGCCTATCGCGCCGCCGACACGTTCCTCGAGACGGTCGTCGTGCTCCTGGCGCTGTTCGGCGTCTGGTCGCTCGGCCGCGACGCGCATTGGGGCGGGCGTCCGGGTCCGGCGCTTCGGCCCGCCGAAGGCGGCGCGCTGCCGCTCTTCGCGCGTGTTCTCGTCCCCGCCGGCATCGTCATCGGCATCTATATCGTCTGGGTCGGCGCCGACGCGCCGGGCGGCAAGTTCCAGGGCGCGACCCTCCTCGCGGCCATGGCGATCCTCGCCGGCATGGCCGGCCTCGTACAGGCGCCCGCGACAGCCGGCCGGCGATTGCGCTGGCTGCTCGCCGCCGGGCCGATCGTCTTTGTCGGCATCGGCCTTGCCGGGATCCCGCTCGCAGGCGCCTTCCTCGCCTATCCGCCTGGCTTCGAGAAGCCGCTCATTCTCGTCATCGAGGTCGCTCTCACCGTCTCGCTCGCCGCCATGCTGGCGCTGATCGTCGCCGGACCGACGGAGCGGGCGCCATGAGCCTCGCACCGCTCGATGCCGCGACCCTTTACGGGCTGATGGGGGCGATCCTCGTCGGCCTCGGGCTTTATGGCGTTGTGCTGCTCGGCGGCTTCCTGCGCCGCCTGCTCGCCTTCAATCTCCTCGGCGGCGGCGTCTTCATCCTGTTCGGCGTTGTCGCCCGGCGTGGCGCCGGCGCCGGCTTCGGCGGCGATCCGGTGCCGCAGGCGCTCGTCATCACCGGCATCGTCGTCGCCTTCTGCGCGACGGCCCTTGCCATCACGCTGATCGAGCGGCTCACGGAGGAAGACGGCGACGACCCGTCCGGTGGCGGCTCATGAGCGCCGGCCTCCTCGCGACCTCGCCCGGCGGCGACGTCCTCGTCGCCGCGATCGTGGTGCCGGTCATCGGCATCCTGCTACTCTGGCTGGTCCGCCCGCGCGCCGTCGAATGGGTGGCGCTGGCCGCGCTGCTCGCCAATCTCGGCGTCGCTGTCGCCGTGCTGCGCACCGTTTCGTCGAGCGCGGCGCCGGTCGCTTATCTCATCGGCGGCTGGCAGCCGCCGCTCGGGCTGGCGCTCCGCGCCGACGGCATCGCGGCCGTCTTCATGGCGATGGCGGCGACCGTCCTGGTGCCGGTCGCGATCTATGCCCGCGGCGCATTCGGCGCGCCCGGCGAACGACGGCCGATGGTATTCTGGACCATGCTGCTCGCCATCACGGCGGCGCTGAACCTCATCTTCTGCGGCCAGGATCTCTTCAATCTCTATGTCGCGCTCGAGCTGTTGACCTTCGCCGCCGTGCCTCTGGTCAGCCTCGACGGCAGCCGAGAGACGCTGAAGGCGGCGCTGCGCTATCTCGTCTTCGCGCTGGCCGGATCGGTGCTCTACCTGCTCGGCGTCGCGATCATCTACGGCGCTTATGGCACGCTCGATCTGATCGGCCTCGCCTCCATCCGCGGCCCGGACGGCGCGCTGCTGCTGGCGATCGGCGTCATGACCGCCGGCCTCGCGGCCAAGACTGCGCTGTTTCCCCTGCATCTTTGGCTGCCGCCTGCCCATGCCGGCGCGCCGCCCGCGGCGAGCGCCGTCCTCTCGGCGCTGGTGGTGAAGGGCTCGTTCTTCATAGCGCTGCGGCTCTGGTTCGACCTGCTGCCGCCGGAGCGGGCAGTGGCAGGATCGACGCTGCTCGGCGTCTTCGGCGCCGCCGCGGTCATCATCGGCTCGGCCATGGCGCTCAGGCAGGCGCGGCTGAAGCTGCTCGTCGCCTATTCCACGGTCGCGCAGCTCGGCTATCTCTTCCTCGTCTTCCCGCTCGGCCTCGGCAGCGGCGCGGCGCCCTTCGAGAGCACGGCCTGGACGGCGGGCGCGCTGCAACTGATGGCGCATGCCTTCGCCAAGGCGGCGATGTTCATGGCGGCCGGCCTCGTCTACGAGGCGATCGGCCATGACCGCATCGCCGAATTCCGCGGTCTCGGGCGGATCGCGCCGCTGACGGTGCTCACCATGACGCTCGCTTCGATCTCGCTGATGGGCCTGCCGCCATCGGGCGGCTTTTCGGCCAAGTGGCTGATGCTGACGGCTGCGTTCGGCGAGGGCGCGTGGTGGTGGGTGCTGGTCATTGCCGCCGGCGGCCTGCTCGCGGCGGGCTATGTCTTCCGCATCCTCGTTCCCGCCTTTACACCGCCCGAAGAGCCGATCGCGCGCGTGAAGCCCGTCGTCGTCAGGCGCGAGGCGGCGGCGCTGGCGCTCGCGGTGATCGCGATCCTCATCGGTTTCCTGCCGCTCGCGCCCTGGCCGCTGCTCGCCATCGGCCGCATCGCCGCGGGGGCGCCATGATGCCGGACGCCGCCCTCTCGCCCTTTGCGCCGCTGCTGCTCGCGCTGGCCAGCCTCTTCCCGCTCGCCCTGCTGGCGCTGACCCTCGCCGCGCCTGGTTTCAGGCCGCGCCTCGCGACGCTGCTCTGGCTGGCGCCGCTGCCGGGGCTTATGGCAGCCGTCTTCGCCCAGGGCGCCATCGTCTCCCTTCCCACCCCCTTGGCGCTCGGCCTCATGCTCGACCGGCCCGGCGCGCTGCTGCTCGGTTCGGCGGCGCTGATCTGGTGCGCCGCCGGCATTGCGGCGCCGGCCTGGTGGGGCGAAAAGCTTCGCAGCCTGCCCTATCAGGCCTGGTGGCTGGCGACGCTTGCCGGCAGCATGACGGTCTTCATCGCCGCCGATGTCGTCACCTTCTACCTCGCCTTCTCGCTGGTCAGCCTCGCCGGCTACGGCCTCGTCACGCGCGACGGCACGGTTGCGGCGCTGAAGGCCGGCCGCGTCTATTTCGCGCTCGCCGTCACGGGCGAAGCCTTCCTGCTCTCCGGCTTCGTGCTGCTGGCCCTCGGCGCCGGCGGGGAGACACGGATCGCGGCGATCGTCGCGGCGCTGCCATCCGCGCCGCGGATGGCGCCCGCCCTCGTCCTCGTCCTTCTCGGCCTCGCGGCGAAGCTCGGCCTCGTGCCGCTGCATCTCTGGATGCCGCCGAGCTATGGCGCGGCGCCCTACCCCGCCGCCGCCGTGCTCTCGGGCGCAGCGGTGAAGGCCGGCGTGATCGGCCTCGTCCGCTTCCTGCCCTATGCAACGCCGACGGAGACGCTCGGCATTGCGCTTGCGGCAGCCGGTTTCTTCTCGGCCTTTTTCGGCGTTGCGATCGGCCTGACGCAGCGCCATCCGAAGCATGTGCTCGCCTATTCCAGCATCAGCCAGATGGGGGTGATCGCCGCTGTCGCCGGGCTTTCGCTCGCCGCCGGCCGCGCTGCCGGACCGACCGAGATCGCCTTCTACGGATTGCACCATGTCTTCGCCAAGGGCGGGCTCTTCCTGGCGCTGGCGGCGCTGTCGATGACGGGGAACCGCGGCCGGGCGGCGCTTCTCTGGCCAGCCGCGATCGTCGCTCTCGGCATCGCCGGCCTGCCGCTCACCGGCGGCGCGCTGGCCAAGCTCGCGATCAAGGATGCGCTCGGCAGCGGCTGGGCGAAGACGCTCGGCAGTCTTTCGGCGGTCGCCAGCACGGTCCTGATGCTGCATTTCCTGACGCTCGCAACCGTCATGCGATCCCGCGACGCATCGGCGGTCGCGCCAGTCGCGCTCCGCGCCGCCTGGTGGGGCACGGCGCTGGCTTCGCTCGCCCTGCCCTGGCTGCTCTTCCCGTCCGTCGGCGGCAGTCTCGCCGCGACGGTTGCGCCCCAAGCCCTATACGAACTCGGCTGGCCGATCCTCGCAGGCGGGGCATTGTTCGCGCTGCTGCGCCTCTGGCGGAACCGCCCGAGCCTGCCGCCGGGCGACATCCTCGCGATCATCCGCACTGGCGAACCCTGGCTTGCGCGCCTTTCGAACGGCGTCGCGGCGATCGAGGGATTCCTGACCGACTGGACGGTTGCCGGCGCAGTATTGCTCCTGCTGGCGCTCGCGCTCGCCGGCGCGATGCTCTGAAGCTGCCGCGGTCAGGCGCCGAGACGGTTGAGAATATCGCCGAGCGAGAGGCCGCCGACGCCGTTGCCCGGCCGGCGAACGCTCGGCGCGGCCGTCGGTCGCGAGAGGGCGGCGCGGGCCTGGGTCGGGCTGTAGCCGAACTCGGCCCGAAAGGCACGGCTGAAGGCGGAAGCGTCCGGGAAACCGACCCGTTCCGAGATCGCGACGATGGCGCTGGTCTCGAGCGGATCGAGCAGCGCCCGATGCGCGGCGAGCAGGCGCTGGCGACGGATATAGGCCGTGACGCCGCCGAGCGGTTCGAACAGGCGGTAAAGACGGGACCGCGAGACGCCAAGCATGCGGCCGAGCTGCGCCGGTCCGAATCCGGAGGCGCCGAGATGCTGGTTGACGATGCGCCGGGCGCGATCGACCGTGGAGGCCGCGAGAACATCGCTCGCCGCCTCGAGCCGGTCTGCGCCCGGCAGCAGGCAGGCGCCGATTATCTCGCGCGTCGCCTCGATCACCGCTGGAAAGGCTTCCGGCGGAAGATCCGGCAGCCGCCGCGACAGGCTGAGCATGTAGTCGGCGAGCAGCGCGGCCAGCGGGCCGGGCGGTATGCGGTTGTCGAGCCGGTCCAGCGCCGCGGCGCCCGAGCGGAAGAGATCGCGCGGGACATAGAGGCTGATGATGGTGTCGGCGCCGCTGCCATGCCCTTCGAAGGGCCGCGCCAGCGAACGCAGGAAGAGTTCTGGTTCGGCGGTGCGCTCCCCGTCAGGGATCACCAGCACGAGGCACCAGTGGTCGAACGGATGGCGGTCGAGATGATGCCAGATCCGCTCGCCGCCGCCGGGCACCCGGGCCCGCGCCAGCGCCATGCTGCCGAGATTCCAGACCTCCTGCTCCGCATCGAAACCGCTTTCGGCTCCAGACGGGAACTTGATGTCGATGGCGGCCGCCATGAAATCCCGCCAAGCCTCGAACTGCTCGGCGAGCGCCAGTTCCTTCGTGACGATGCGTATCGGCTCGACCCTGCCTGGCGTCAGGATCGGCGAACCTTCCCGGATCGGAACGGCCATGCCCATGGTGCGAACCCCCGATGCCCGCGACCTCCGGGCGACATTACACCGGCTGCGACAAAGTCGCAAAACGGGCCCCGAAGCGCGGCAAAGTGGCTTCGACTTAGCGCGTGTCATGCGATGAGGCGAGGGATTGTGTAGTTTTGCACAATCGGAGCGAGGGGAGCCGGCATGGCCAGAAGCACGCGAACCCGGACGAACCGCGCGGATTCACCCAGGGCGGGCGGCGCGGCGCCGGAGGGCCAGCACGAGGGCGAGGAGCCACGCGGCGCGGCCGCCGAAGGACCGGTCCTGATCGATCTCGCGCTGCAGGGCGGCGGCTCTCATGGCGCCTTCACCTGGGGTGTGCTGGATCGGCTGCTGCAGGACGACCGCTTCCGGATCGACGGCGTTTCGGGAACCTCGGCCGGGGCCATGAACGCCGCCGTGATGGCGGCCGGCTTCGCCAAAGGCGGGGCGGCGGGCGCGCGGGCCGCGCTCGATGCCTATTGGCGCAGCGTCGCCGACGCGGCGCAGTTCAGCCCGTTCCAGCGCGGTCCGCTCGATGTCCTGCTCGGCCGCTGGACGCTCGACCATTCGCCGCTCTTCGTGACGATGGACATGATGTCCCGCCTGTTCTCGCCCTATGATTTCAATCCGACGGGCAGAAATCCGCTTCGCGGCATCCTCGAGCAGGCGATCGATTTCGAGGCGCTGAAGGTCTCGCCGATCCGCGTCTTCATCACCGCCACCAATGTGCGCACCGGCCGCGGCCGCGTCTTCCGCAACGACGAGATCACGCCCGACGTGCTGCTGGCCTCGGCCTGCCTGCCGACGCTCTTCCAGGCGGTTGAGATCGATGGCGAGAGCTATTGGGACGGCGGCTATTCGGGCAACCCGACCATCACGCCGCTGGTGCGCGAATGCCAGTCGCACGACACGATCCTCATCCCGATCAACCCGGTCGAGCGGCCCGGAACGCCGGAGACGGCGCGGGACATCATGAACCGCCTCAACGAGATCTCGTTCAATTCCGTGCTGCTCAAGGAATTGCGCATGATCGCCATGCTGCGGCAGGTCGCCGATCCGGGCCACAGCGAGGGCGCGCAATGGGCGCGGATGCGCATCCACATGGTTCGCAACGAGATCATGGCGACGCTCGGCTATTCCTCGAAGCTGAATGCCGAATGGCCGTTCCTCTCGATGCTGCGCGAGGAAGGCGCGAAGGCCGCTTCCGACTTCCTGGCGATCAATGGCGATGCGATCGGCAAGCGGTCGACGCTTGAGCTCGACCGCTTGCTGGAGGGCGTGTGATGGGTCTCGCGCTCGGGCTCATCGGCATTCTCTGCGGGCTGGGCCTGCTGGTCTTCCTCGCCTATCGCGGCTGGAGCGTCCTCCTGCTGGCGCCTGCCGCCGCGCTCATCGCGGCGCTCTTTTCCGGCGAGCCGCTGCTGGCGCACTGGACGCAGACCTTCATGGGCAGCGCCGCCCTCTTCATCGGCCAGTTCTTCCCGCTCTTCCTGCTCGGCGCGCTGTTCGGCAAGCTGATGGAGGACAGCGGCGCCGTGGCGACGATCGCCGAGTTCATGACCGAGAAACTCGGCACCGGACGCGCCATCCTCGCCGTGGTGCTCGCGGGCGCGATCGTCACCTATGGCGGCGTCAGCCTCTTCGTGGCGCTGTTCGTGATCGCGCCGATGGCGGAAGCGCTCTTTCGCACGGCCGATATCCCGCGCCGGCTGATGGCGCCCGCGATCGCGCTCGGCACCTTCACCTTCACGATGATGGCGCTGCCCGGCACGCCGGCGATCCAGAACGCCATCCCGATGCCGTTCTTCGGCACGACGCCCTTCGCGGCCCCGGGTCTCGGCATCATCGCCTCTCTGATCATGCTCGGCTTCGGCCTCTGGTGGCTGGCGCTGCAGGAGGGCAAGGCCCGGCGCGCGGGCGAGGGTTTCGGCGGCGTTGCCAATTTCTCCGTTCCTGACCTCGCCGATCCCGTCCTCCGCGAACGGGCGACGACGGCGCGCGAGTTCGACCCGGCCGAGATCGCGCATGGCAACCAGAGCGCGGAGCACCCGCCGATCGCCGTCGCCGCGCTGCCGCTCGTGCTTGTCATCCTCGTCAACCTGTTGATGTCGTTCGTCGTTCTGCCGCGGCTCGACGTGGCCTTCCTCGCCGAGCCGCGCTGGGGCGGCATCTCGCTGGCCTCGGTGAGCGGCGTCTGGTCGGTCGCCGTGGCGCTCTTCGTGGCGATCGTCGCGACGGTAGCGCTCAACTGGCGGCGGCTGCCTAAGCTGCGCGAAACCATGGATGCCGGCGCCAATGCATCGGTGCTGCCGATCATGGGCGTCGCGAGCCTTGTCGGCTTCGGCGCCGTGGTGGCGGCCCTCCCCGCTTTCGCCCTGGTGCGCGACTGGGTGCTGTCGATCGGCGGCGGCCCGCTGGTCTCGATGGCGGTGGCGACCAACATCCTGGCCGCGCTCACCGGCTCGGCCTCCGGCGGCCTCACCATCGCGCTTGATGCGCTTGGCGGCACCTATCTGAAGCTCGCCGCAGAACTCGGCATCGACCCGTCTCTGCTCCACCGCGTGGCGGTCATGAGCGCGGGAACGCTCGACAGCCTGCCGCATAGCGGCGCGGTGGTGACGCTGCTCGCCGTCTGCGGCGTGACGCCGAAGGACAGCTACCGCGACATCGTGATGGTGGCCATCGTCGGCGCGATCCTGGCCCTCATCGCCGTCATCAGCCTCGGCTCACTGTTCGGATCGTTCTGAAAAGCCAGCCCTATCAATGATGTAGGATCTGGCTCAGGAACAGCTTGGTCCGCTCGTGCTGCGGGTTGGTGAAGAAGGTTTCCGGCTCGGCCTGCTCGATGATCTGGCCGCCATCCATGAAGATGACTCGGTTCGCGACCTGGCGGGCGAAGCCCATTTCATGGGTGACGCAGATCATGGTCATGCCCTCCATGGCGAGGCCGACCATGACGTCGAGCACTTCCTTGATCATCTCGGGATCGAGCGCCGAGGTCGGTTCGTCGAACAACATGACACGCGGATTCATGCAAAGCGAGCGCGCGATGGCGACGCGCTGCTGCTGGCCACCGGAGAGCTGGCCCGGATATTTCGCGGCCTGCTCGGGAATCTTCACCCGCCGCAGATAGTGCATCGCCACGTCTTCGGCTTCAGATTTCGGCATTTTCCGAACATGAATCAACGCAAGCGTGCAGTTTTCAAGAATGGTCAGGTGCGGGAAGAGGTTGAAGTGCTGGAACACCATGCCGACCTCGCGCCGCACCTCGTCGATACGCTTCAGGTCGTTGGTGAGCTCGATGCCGTCGACGACGATCCTGCCCTTCTGATGCTCCTCGAGCCGGTTGATGCAGCGGATCATCGTCGACTTGCCGGAGCCCGACGGACCCGCCACGACGATGCGCTCGCCGCGCATCACCTTGAGATTGATGTCACGCAGCACATGGAACTCGCCGAACCACTTGTTGACGTCGACCATCTCGACGGCGGTGTCGGTGGCCGAGACGGTGAGCCGCGGCGGCCTGGCTTCGGTTTCGGACGGGACGGTCTCGGACATGGAATCCCCTTGTGACAGCCTTATCGGCGGCGGCTTCTGTCGAGCCGCCTTTCGGTGAACGCGGCATAGCGGGACATCGCGAAGCAGAATGCCCAGAACACCATGGCCGCAAAGATATAGCCCGTGATGCCGGTGACGGGCGATGCCCATTTGGCGTCGTTGGCCGACGCCTGGATCTGCCCGAGCAGATCGAACAGGCCGATGATCGCGACGAGCGTCGTATCCTTGAAGAGCGAGATGAACGACCCGACGATGCCCGGAATGACCAGCCGCAGCGCCTGCGGCAGGATGATGAGGCGCATGCGCTGCCAGAAGCCGAGGCCGAGCGCCATCGCGCCTTCATACTGGCCGCGCGGGATCGCCTGCAGGCCGCCGCGGATCACCTCGGCGAGATAGGCGGCGTCGAACAGCGCCACGCCGACCAGCGCGCGCAGCAGCTTGTCGAAGGTGACGCCGTCGGGAAGGAAGAGCGGCAGCATCACAGAGGCCATGAAAAGCACGGTGATCAGCGGCACGCCGCGCCAGAACTCGATGAAGGCGATCGACGCCGTGCGCACCACCGGCATGCTGGAGCGCCGCCCGAGCGCGAGGCCGACGGCAAGCGGCAGCGACGCCACCATGCCGGTGACCGCGACGACGAGCGTGACAAGCAGCCCGCCCCAGTTCGACGTCTCGACCGGCACGAGGCCGAAATCGAACCCCGTGACCATAAAGACGACCGCGAGGCCGGCGATCACCACGGCGACCGTCGAACCGGACTGGGCCGCCGGGCTCCCGGCCAGCCAGTTCGCGAAGCCGGTCGCGAGCAGCACCACGCCGGCGACGAGCGCGAATTCGATCGCGAAACGCAGCGGTCCCGGTTCGACGATATCGGCCGGCAGGAAGCTGCCGCGATAGCCGAGATGACCGCCGGTCAGGAGCACGAAGGCCGTGAGCGGATAGACGGTCAGCAGCAGGATGCCGTTGAGGCGCTTCCACGGCACGCGCGGGATCAGCATCGGCACCAGCATCAGGACCAGCAGCAGGTAGACGAGATCGACGCGCCAGCGCTCCTCTATCGGATAGCGGCCATAGATGAATTGCGGCAGGAAAGCCTTCACATAGGCCCAGCAGGCGCCGGTCGCCTGGGCACAGGCGGCGCGATCGTCGCCGGTCCAGACCGCGTCGATGATCGTGAAGCGGATCACCGGCACCAGGCACCAGACGATGAAGGCGGCGGCGAGGATCGTGAGGACCGTGTTGAACGGGCTGGAAAAGAGATTGGCGCGCGCCCAGCCGATCGGCCCGACCGTGCTCGGCGGTGCCGGCCGTTCGGCGATGATCTGGTCGCGCACGAAGCTCGCGGGGGCGGCGGTGTCGCTCATCGACTCACCGCTCCACCAGCGCGACGCGCCGGTTCCAGATGTTCATGACGTATGAGGTGAGGAGGCTGAGCCCGAGATAGAAGATCATCCAGATGCTGACCATCTCGACCGCCTGGCCGGTCTGGTTGAGCACCGTTCCGCCGACCGAGACGAGATCGGGATAGGCGACGGCCACGGCCAATGAGGAATTCTTGGTGAGGTTCAGATACTGGTTGGTCAGCGGCGGGATGATCACCCGCATGGCCTGCGGCACGATCACATAGCGCAGCGTCTGGTTCTGCCGGAGCCCCAGCGAATGCGCCGCTTCCGTCTGGCCGTGATTGACGGCGAGAATGCCGGCGCGGACGATCTCGGCGATATAGGCCGCCGTGTAGATCGAGAGCGCGAGAAGGAGGCCGAAGAATTCCGGGATGACCGTGAGGCCCGAACCGGCCTGGAAGCCGCGCCTCAAGAGAGGCCCCTGATCATTGAAGACGGGCATGTCGACGGAGATCGGCCTGCCGGTCAGGAAGAAGACGACAAGCGGCAGTCCGACGATGAGCGCGAGGCCGATCCAGCCGGAGGGCGGCGCCTTGCCCGTCGCGTCGAGGCGCTTCCGTCCCCAGCGGGCAACGATCAGCGCGGCGAGAATCCCGATGAGAAGCGCTGCTCCGACCAGCGTCGCGCCCTCGGCGAAGACCGGCCGGGGGATGTGCAAGCCGCCGATATTGATGTGGAAGATGCCGAGAAAGGTCCATTTCTCGCGCAATCCCGGCACCGAGCGGAGAACGGCGAAATACCAGAAGAAGAGCTGCAGCAGCAGCGGGATGTTGCGGATGATCTCGATGAAGGCGGTCGCGATGCGCGCGACCAGCCAGTTGGACGAGAGCCGCGCGACGCCGACGAAGAAGCCGAGCGCAGAGGCGAGAAGGATGCCGAGCCCGGCGACGAGCAGCGTGTTGAGAAGGCCGACGAGCAGCGCCCGCCCGTAGGAATGCGCCTCGTTGTAATCGATCAGCGTCTGGACGATGCCGAAGCCGGCGGTGCGGTCCAGGAAGCCGAAACCCGAGGCGATGTTCGCCTTCTGGAGATTGCGGACCGTATTGTCGAAGATGTCCCAGGCGAGCCAGCAGAGCACCAGGAGGAAGGCGATCTGGAAGAGAACGCCCCTGACCTCGGGATTGTTGATGAAGCCGGCCGTCCTCGAGCCCCTACGGTCCGCGCCGTGTCCGCCTGCTGCCATATCCCCTCTTGCGCCGGAAACCGGCCGCTCTGGCGATTGCGCCCCATCCACGCGCCCGGGTCTTGCTGCCCGGTATCGGTGCCGGATGTCGGCCGCGGGCGTCGCCGCCCACGGCCATCATGCGTCAGGTATGTATCAGCGGATCGGGGGAGCGTACTGGATGCCGCCCTTCGACCAGAGATTGTTCAGGCCGCGCGCGATGCCGAGCTTGCTCGAAGGACCGACATTGGCGTCGAAGATCTCGCCGTAATTGCCGACATCCTTGACGATGTTGTAGGCCCAGTCATTGGTGAGGCCGATCGCGGTGCCGAAATCGCCCTCGACGCCGACGAAGCGCTTGATCTCCGGATTATCGGAGGTCTTCTTCTCGTCGATATTGGCCTTGGTGAGACCGAGTTCCTCGGCGTTCAGGAGCGCGAACAGCGTCCACTTCACGACGGTGAACCACTTGTCGTCGCCCTGGCGGACTGCCGGCCCGAGCGGCTCCTTGGAGATGATCTCAGGAAGGATCATGTGGTCGTCGGGATTCTGCAGCTTGAGGCGCTCGGCATAGAGGCCGGAGGCGTCGGTCGTGTAGGCGTCGCAGCGGCCGGCCTCATAGGCCTGCAGCACTTCCTCGTTCTTCTCGAAGGCCACGACCTCGTAGGGCATGTTGTGCGAGCGGAAATAGTCGGCGAGGTTCAACTCGGTGGTCGTGCCGGTCTGGGTACAAACCTTGGCGCCGGAGAGTTCGAGCGCCGAGGACACGCCGAGCGACTTTTTGACCATGAAACCCTGGCCGTCGTAATAGATCACGCCGGCGAACATCAGGCCGAGCGAGGAGTCGCGCGACATGGTCCAGGTCGTGTTGCGCGACAGGACGTCGATGTCCCCCGACTGCAACGAGGTGAAGCGCTCCTTGGCGTTGAGACGGGTATATTTGACCTTGGTCGGATCGTTGAAGATCGCCGCGGCGAGCGCGCGGCAGAAGTCAATGTCGAGTCCCTTCCAGGTGCCGTCCTGATCTTCGGATCCAAAGCCGAGCAGGCTCGGATTAACGCCGCACTGCACGAATCCCTTCGCTTTGACATCTTCCAGCGTACCGGCACCGGCCGCGGAAGCGCCGGCCAGCATGGCGGCGCCGGCGATGACGGATGCGATGATCTTCTTCATTGTCTGCAGCCCTCTGTCCTTGTCGGGTCTTTTGACCCTCGACGCCGAAGCGCGGGTCGCCGTCTCATTACCGGGGAAGCGATCCGCGCCGCGGATCGCTCCATTCCCGTCGCCACGCTGGCAGGCGCATCGCAGCACAGCCAGCGCGGGGAGCCCTCAGGCCCCGGACGACGTTTGACCCGGTCATCACAGGCGATTATGGCAGGCGGGTCAAGTGCGGAACGGCGGTTCATGCCGCGTTTGCGCACATTCCTGCGGCACGATGAAATCCGCGCCAGTTGATCAGCGCTCCGGAGAACGAACATGGTGGCATCGGGCCGCAAGGGAGAAAACCGCCGTCTCCTGACCAAGATCGCTCAAGGCGGCCGCGATCCATCCCTCACCGGGCCCTTCGTCAATCCACCCGTCGTGCACGCCTCGACCGTGCTTTTCGGCGATGTCGACAGCATGCGCCCCGGCGGCCAGCCCTATGTCTATGGCCGCATCGGCACGCCGACGACCGAGGCGCTCGAATCCGCCATCGCCGAGCTCGAGGGCGCGGAAGGCGCGGTGATCTGCCCCTCCGGCCTCGGCGCGATCTCGGCGGCGCTGCTGGCGCTTCTCTCGAGCGGCGACCATCTCCTGATGGCCGACAATGTCTATGACCCTGCCCGCACGCTGGCGACGACGCTTCTCGCCCGCATGGGCATCGAGACCACCTTCTTCGATCCGACGATCGGGGCGGGCGTCGATAGCCTGATGCGCGAGACGACCCGGGTCGTGTACCTGGAAAGCCCCGGCTCGCTGACCTTCGAGATGACCGACATCCCGGCGATCGCCGCGGCGGCCCATGCCCGCGGCGCGCTGGTCGTGACCGACAACACCTGGGCGACGCCCTATTTCTGCCGCCCGCTGTCGCTCGGCGCCGATGTCTCGCTGATGGCGGGGACGAAATATATCGGCGGCCATTCCGACGTGATGATCGGCACCGTCGCCGCCGCGCCCTCGGCTTTTGCGAAGATCCGCGAGGCCTATGTGACGCTCGGCCTCTGCGTCGGGCCGGACGACATCTTCCTGGCGCTCAGGGGCCTCCGGACACTCGGCGTGCGCCTCGAGCATCACATGCGCTCCGGCCTCGCCGTTGCCCGCCATCTCGCCAGCCGGCCGGAAGTCGCCGCCGTGCTGCATCCCGCCCTCCCCAACCACCCCGGCCATGCGCTGTTCGAGCGCGACATGGACGGCGCCTCGGGCCTTTTCGGCGTGGTGCTGGACGGCTGGAGCCGCGAGAAGACCAACGCCTTCCTGGAGGCGCTGTCTATCTTCTCGCTCGGCTATTCCTGGGGTGGCTTCGAGAGCCTCGCGATCCCGGCGCGGCTGAACCGCACCGCGACGCAATGGGACGCCGCCGGGCCGCTGATCCGCCTGCATGTCGGGCTCGAGGACACGGAGGACCTCATCGCCGATCTCGACGCCGCCTTCGCGCGGGTCGGCAATCTCGCCTGATCAGGCCGTCTCGCGCCGCTCGCGGCGGATGAACCAGACATTTCGCAGATAGATGAACAGGCCGCCGGCCTGGCCGGCGATGAAGACCGGGTCCTTGCGGTAGATGGCATAGACGAGCAGCAGCGCGCCGCCGAGGATCGAGAAGGTCCAGAACGAGGCGGGCACGACGCTGCGCCGCGCCTTCTCGCTGGCTACCCACTGCACGACGAAGCGCATGGTGAACAGCACCTGCGCCGCGAAGCCGAGCAGCACCCAGGCGTCGAGCTGCTGCACGAACACCGCATGCAGCCAGCCGCCCAGCGTGTTGAAGATATCAGCCATCGATGGAGATCTCCGTGGGGCTGGGGATCCGCTTGCGTCGCCGCTTCAGCCACCAGACGCCGATGAGGTCGAGCGCGCCCTGCAGGCCGCGGTCGAGAATGCCGTATTTCGACTGGCCGTGCCGGCGGTTGCGGTCGACGACGTCGATATGCGTGACGCGGTAGCCCTCGCGGATGGCGAGCGCCGGCAGATAGCGGTGCCAGCCGTCGAAATAGGGAAAGAGCAGGAACATCTCGCGGCGGAGCGCCTTCAGCCCGCAGCCGGAATCGCGCGTGCCGTCCTGAAGGATCGCGCCGCGAACCTTGTTCGCGAGCCGCGAGGCGACGCGCTTGGCGCCGGAATCGGTGCGTTTCAGCCGCTGGCCGGCGGCGATGCCCATCATCGGCCCACCGGCCTCCAGCGCATCGATGAGCGCCGGCATGAAGGCCGGATCGTTCTGCCCGTCGCCGTCGATCGTGACGACGATCGGCGCCTTTGCCGCGAGGAGCCCGGTGCGCACCGCGGCGCTCTGGCCGCAGGACTGCGCATGGCGGACGAGCCGCAGCCAGGGGCGCTCGCGCATCAAGGCGAGGATGGCGCGGTCGGTGCCGTCGTCGGAGCCGTCGTCGATGACCATGATCTCGAAGGCGCGGGCGCCGAGCGCGACGCGGATCTCCTCGATCAGCTCGGGAAGATTCTCGGCTTCGTTCTTGCCCGGAATCACGACCGAGACCGACGGAGAACCGGCGTCAGGCGCCATCGGTCGGCTCTCTTCGGTGTGAAAGTCTTGCATCGCCGCGGTCTCCAAGCGAGGCCAGCGCCGGGATGTAGCGCGGCCGGCCGGCCATCGCATCGACGAGGCCGGCCAGTGCCGTCACGGTCCGCGCGGGGCTTCGCCATGCGCCGCGGATCGTTCCGAGGCGCGCCGTTATAGTGCCGGTGCGCCTGCGGCGGAAGGCCCAACCGGCGCGGGCGAAGACCCCGGCCAGCCACATCGTGAAGCCGAAGCCGAGCAGGAGGCCGGCGGTCACGTCGGAGGGATAATGCGCGCCGACGACGACGCGGCTGGCGCCGATCAGGAGGCCGAACAGCAGCAGGCCGATCCGCCAGCGCGTGAAGACGAGAAAGCCGAGCGCAATGAGTGCCCCGCCGGTCGCCGAATGGCCCGAGGGAAAGCTCTGATAGGCCCAGGCGAAGTGGAGCGGCTGCAGCGTCAGCGCGCCGAATTCGTCGAAGGTCGGCGGACGGCCGCGGCCGATCGGCTGCTTGACGATGTTAACGAGGAGGCCGACGCCGCCGATCGAGGCGAAGACGAAGGCGGCGAGCGCCCCGACCTCGGCCCAGAAGGCACGCACGAATCGGGGGACGCGCCCCCAGCTGCCGAAGAGCAGGAACAGGAAGAAAAGCCCGGCCGGCCACAGCTCCCACTGCGACTTGCCTGCATCCGAGACGATCTCGAAGAGGCCGCGGACGAAGCCAGGCACGGCGCGCGCGCGGGCAACCGAGATCGCGTCGAAGGCGAAGCCGGCCGCGAGCACGATCAGGAAGCAGGAGACCCAGATCGCGACCCACTCCGTCACGGAGAGGCGCGGCACGGGTCTCTGTCGCGCGCCAACGCGGAGAGCGCGGGCGCGGATCGCGGCGACATTAGCGGAGAAGCGATTGCCGAGCGCCTTCAAGCCGGTCGGTGCCTCGCCCGTCACTTCGGCGCCCCCGCAGCGGTGAAGACGTGCATTTCGAGGAAGCGGCCGCCATTGATGTTGTAGCCGCTCACCACCGCCGCCTCCTTGGGTGCAAGGCCGAGATCGTCGGCGCGCGAATTGAACATCGGCAGCTGGCGCTTCTCGACGAAGGCGACGCGGCAGCCGCCCTCGGCGAGGAAGCTCGCGGCGCGCTCGCCATCGACGAGCGCGATCGAGGTTCCGCCGAGGAAGACGAGGCTCGGCTCCTCGAAGCCGGCGCTGGCGAAGGCAGGCCTGGCGCAGGAGGCCGCAGCGTCGCCGGCGGCGACCAGCCGCTCGCTGAGCCGCGTCTGCTGCAGTCCCGGCAGGACCTGGCCGAAGGCGCCCCAATAGGCGACGACCGCCGCGAGACCGGCGACAAAAGCGCTCGCGACCGGCGAGACGCGGAAGAGGCGAGCCGAGGCGAAGCCGACGCCGGCGGCGACGAGCAGGATGACGACGCCGAGAACGGAAACCGGATCGCCGAGCAGCAGCGCGATGGCGATGCCGACCACCGCGAGGGCGAGCGGCATCAGCATGGGCGCCAGAGCGAGGAAGCGCATGAACCAGTGGCGGCTCGCGCGATGGATGACGCCACGATCGATTGCGTCCGCCGTCACCATCGCCATCAGCGGGAAGAGCGGCAGCACGTAATGCGGCAGCTTGGTCGGCACCGCCTCGACGGCCAGCCAGTAAGGGATGACGGACGCGGCGGCATAGAGCAGCGCCGGCTGCCGCAGCCGGTCGAGGATCGAGCCGAGGCCGGCGAGAAAATAGGCGGCGAGCGGCCAGAAGGTGAAGACGAAGATCAGCGCATAGGCGCCGGGCGGCGCGCCATGCGATTCCTGGACGCTGACGACCTTCTGGAACAGATCCTTGCCGAGCGCCTCCTGATAGAAGGCGCCGCCGCTGGCGAGCCCGATGGCGATGAACCAGGGCGCGACGACGATCACCATCCAGACGAGGCCGGGCAGCGGCGCCAGCCGCTTCAGCCAGGCGAAGGAGCCGTTGGCGATCGAGAGCATCACGACCGGGCAGGCGATGGCACCGACGCCGACCGGCCCCTTGAGCAGGATCGAGGCGCCGAGCGCCGTCCAGAAGATCGCGGCGAGGCGCAGCGAACGCTCGGCTGTCGGCGACAGATAGGCCCGCGCCAGCGCGCCATGGGCGGCGGTGATCGTCACCAGGAGCATCATGTCGGTCTTTGCGAGCCGCGCCTCGACGCCGAGCAGGATGGTCGTCGCGACCAGCATGCCGGCGAGGAGCGCGGCGCGCGGCCGGCCGAAGGCGATCGTCACCCACCAGGTCAGCAGCGCCGCCGCGATGCCGCCGATGAGCGAGGGAAGGCGATAGATGAAAATCGGCGCGTCGGGGCCGCTGCCGGTCAGGAAGACAGCCGCCGATTGCAGCCAGTAGATGCCGATCGGCTTCTTGTAGCGCGCCTCGTCCTGGAAGCGGATGTCGAGATAATTGCCGCTCTCGACCATCTGATGCGTCGCCTGGGCGAAGCGTGGCTCATCGCGGTCGATGGGCGGCAGCGTGGCGAAACCGGGCAGGAAGGCCAGGAAGGCGACGATCGCGATCGCGGCGAGGCTCGCGGCCGGCGATGCGGCGAGCCTGTCGGCCAGCGTCTCGATGGCGCGGGCGATGCGGCGCAGCCGCTCCCCCCCTGCCAGTTCAGGCGTCACCGTGCTCGTCACGCGAACCTTGCCGTTGCCTCTGCCGCCTCCGCCCTCGGAGCGGGATACAGGGAACGGCGCGGCCCGGCAACACTCGTCGCGGCCGGAAGGCCCTGTCTCCGCATGGCGATGCTGTCCGTCTCACGACGCGGGCCGGCCGCCGCGGCGATAGACGGCGATCACAACGTCGCCGCGTTGGGCATGCTATGCCATCGCCATGGATGGATTGATCGCCCTCGGGATTCTGCTCCTGCTCGCACTGCCGGTTCTGACGGTGGTGTCGTTCTTCATGCTGATCGGCACGCGCCGGCGGCTCACGGAGGTCGAGAAGCGGCTGATCGCGATGGAACTCCGCGCAGCGGGCGGAGCGGCGATCGCGGCTGCTCCCGGAGAGGCCGCGATTCCTCCGGAAGCAGCGGTCGCCCCTGACCCCGGACTGGCACAGCCCGAATCCATGGAAGCCCCGGCGAGCGAGGATAGGGCAGCAACCGAGGCGGCCGGCGAGGCGCCGCCCGCTCCCGAGGCGCCCTCTGCCCCGCCCGCGCCGGCCAAGCCGCGCGAAAGCCTCGAGCAGCGCCTCGGCGCGCGCTGGGCCGTCTGGGTCGGCGGCCTGGCGCTGGCACTCGGCGCGATCTTCCTCGTCCGCTATTCGATCGATGCCGGACTGATCGGACCGGGCGTGCGCATCGCGCTCGCCGCCGCCTTCTCGATCGCGCTGCTCGCCGGCGGCGAATGGCTGCGCCGCTCGCCGCGCGTCACCGCCTTTTCGGCGATTCCCGCTGCCAATATCCCCGGCATCCTCACGGCGGCCGGTACGGTCGGCCTGTTCGCGACCGCCTATGGCGCCTATGCGCTTTACGGCATGATCGGGCCGGCCCTCGCCTTCCTGCTGCTGGCGGTGATCGGCCTTGCCACCATGGCCGCCGCGGCGCTGCACGGGCCCTGGCTCTCCGGGCTCGGGCTCGTCGGCGCCCATGCCGCGCCGCTGCTCGTCTCCTCGACCAAGCCCGATTTCGCCATTCTCGCGCTCTACCTCACCGTCGTGACCGCAGCCGCCTTCGGCCTCGCAAGGCTGCGGCGCTGGCGCTGGCTGGCCATTGCGGCGTCGGTGGCGGCGCTCGGCTGGGGCTTCTTCGTGCTCTTCATCGGCGGCGATCCGGTCGTTGAAGCGGCCTATGCCATCGCCTTCATGATCCTCGCGCTGCTCGCGCTCGTTGTCGACGCCCATGACGCCGACGAAAGCCCGGCGCGGCCGGATTTTCTGGCGACGCTGGTTCTCGCGGGCGCGGCGGCGCTGCTGGTGACCGGCGCCATCGCGGATGATTTCGGGGCGACCGGCGTCGGCGCGGCGCTGATCGGCGGTGCGCTGCTGCTCGCCGCGGCCTGGCGCTATGACGCGGCCGCCCTCTTGTCCGGTGTCGCGGCGCTGCTGCTGCTCGGCCTTCTCTATTTCTGGCCGGCCGCCGCGCAGGTCGCCGCCGCGCCGACTACCTATGTCGCCGATGCGGTCGCGGCCTGGTTCCCGTTGCCCGAAGCCGTCGCGTTCTTCGCCAATACAGCCACGATCGGCAGCGCCGCGCTGATCGGCGCCGCTCTGCTGCATCCGCGCCGGCGGCCGGCGCCGGTGGCCTTCGCCGTCGCCGCGCTCGCGGGCGCGGCCGCGGCGGGCCCGCTGCTCGCCCTCGCCGTCGCCTATCTCCGCATCTCGGGCTTCACCTCGAACCTCGTCCTCGCGGCGATCGCCTTCGCGCTGGCTGGCCTCTATGCCGCGCTGACGAACCGCTCGACGGCGCGCGAAGCGGACGACCCCACCGCGGCCATCACCACCGGCATGTATGCCGCCGGCGCAGTCGGCGGCATCGCCTTCGGCCTCACCATGGCGCTCGATGGCGGCATGCTGACGACGGCGCTGGCGCTCGCGAGCCTCGGCACCGCCTGGGTCGAGACGCGCAGGCCCATCCCGGCGCTGCGCTATGCCGTGCTGGTCATGGCGGCGGCGGTGTTCGGCCGCATCGTCTGGGACCCCTATGTCTTCGACATCCGCAGCGGCGGCGCCGTCTATGGCTCGATCCTGGCGGGCTACGGCATCCCGACGCTCGCCTTCGCCGGCGCAGCCATGTTGCTGCACCGCCGCGAAAGCGACCGGCCGGCATTGGCCGCCGAGGGGATCGCCATCACGCTGTTCGCCCTCATGGTGGTGTTCGAGATCCATGCCGTGACCTTCGGCGGCGATCTGCTGACGCCCTCGACCCGGCTCGGCGAACAGGGGCTGCTCACGGCGGCGGCGTTCGCCTTCTCGCTCGGGCTGGCAAGGATCGGACGAAAGCGTTCGAGCCCCGTCTTCGCCGGGGCAGCGATCCTCTTCCGCGCGCTCGGCCTCGCCAATGCCGTGCTGTCGCTCGGCATCGCCCTCAATCCGCTGGTGACGGGCGACGCGGTCGCGGGCTCGGCCCTCCTCAACGAGATCGTGCTCGCCTACTGGCTGCCGGCGATCCTGGCCGGGCTGCTCGCTCTGCAGCCCCTGCCGGGTGGCGCGACATCGGTGCGGCGCTGGCTGCGGCTCGCGACGGGCTTCGTCGCGCTGGCGCTCGCCTTCGGCGGCGTCTCGCTGGAGATCCGGTTCCTCTTCGCAGCGAGCGCCGATCTTTCGGCCGGCGGCGTCGGCGCGGCGGAATCCTACACCTACTCCGCCGTCTGGCTCGCGATGGGTCTCGCGCTTCTGCTCGCCGGCCTCTTCGCCGACGCCAAAGCGATCCGCATCGCCTCGGCCGCGCTCATCCTCATCGCCGTGCTCAAGGTCTTCCTGATCGACATGGGCAATCTCGAAGGGGTCTGGCGCGCGCTCTCCTTCATGGGCCTCGGCCTCGTGCTGATCGGCATCGGGCTCCTCTACCAGCGGCTGCTGTTCGGGCGGCGGGCCGAGGTCGCACCGGACGGCTGACCGGAACCCTGCTGGTGGCGGTGCGTTCACCTTTCGAACAGGGAGAACGCTCATGTCCGATCCGACCCAGCCTTATCCGCTTCCCGGCCAGCCGGGCGAGGGCGTGCCGCCCGGGCAGCCGATGCCGCCGATGCACGACCCGATCCCGTCGCCGGAGCCGACCCGCCAGCCGCCGGATATTCCGGGCAATGTGCCGCGCGAGTTGCCGCAGCAGGAGCCGCAGGAGCTGCCGCCCACCAATCCGAAGGGCGGCCCGACGCCCTATCCGGTGAACGATCCCGCGGTCGACGACCAGCCGGGGTCGGAGCCGGACTATGTGCCGCCGCTGCAACCTGAGCCGCCGGTGATGTAAGCGGCGTGCAATCCGCTTGACGCTGCGAGGCGGCTTGGCCATGACAAGGCCGAGCCCGGCATGAAAGACAGCGACCGCACAGCGCCCATCCTGATCGTCGGCCCATCCTGGGTCGGCGATATGGTCATGGCTGCGAGCCTGGTCGCGGCGCTGAAGAAGCGCCATCCCGGACGGGCGGTCGACATGCTCGCCCCACCCTCCTCGCTTCCCATTGCCAGCCTCATCACCGGCGTCGAGCGGACGATCCCGCTGGCGCTCGGCCACGGCGAACTCGGTCTTCTTGATCGCTGGAAGATCGGCCGGACCTTGCGCGAGCGCCGCTATGGCACCGCGATCATCCTGCCGCGCGCCTTCAAGGCTGCCATCCCGCCCTTCGCCGCCGGCATCCCCGAGCGCATCGGCTATGCCGCCGAGGGGCGCTCGATCCTCCTGACCGATGCGCGGCCTGACAGCGAGCGCAAGACGGCGCGCACCATCGACCGCTTCGTGGCCTTGGCGGGACCCGCCGGCGAGCCGCCGCCCTCGCCCCGCCCGGTGCTGCGCATGCCGCGCCATGACCGCGGCGAACTGGAGGCGAAGCTCGGGCTCGACCTGTCACTGCCCTCGATCGCCTTCTGTCCCGGCGCGGAATATGGCCCGGCCAAGCGCTGGCCGGCGGAGAAATTCGCGGCGCTGGCCGGCATCGCCCATCAGGGCGGCTACCGGGTGCGCCTTTTCGGTGGGCCTAAGGACAAGCCGATCACGGCCGAGATCGCGGCGAAGGCGGGCGTGCCGGTCGACGATCTCGCGGGCCGCACCAGCCTCCTCGACGCCTCCGTGCTGCTCGGCCTTTCCGATGTCGTTGTCAGCAATGATACGGGCCTCATGCATGTGGCGGGCGCGCTCGACCGGCCGCTGGTCGTCCTCTACGGCTCCAGCTCGGAGAGACTGACGCCGCCGACGGCGCCGAATGCCGAGGCGCTGTCGCTCGAACTCTCCTGCCGCCCGTGCTTCCAGCGCACCTGTCCGCTGGGCACGCTGGCCTGCCTCGAAGGCATCGAGCCACTGTCCGTCTTCGCCGCCGTGCGCCGTGTCGCCGCCGCGGCTCTTTCCATGCCGGGCCCGCTTGGGCTATCCACGCGGCGGCCGTCGGGCATCTGACCGCGGCGAGCGGGATGGACGCATGGTCAAGACGACAAGGGACGGGCGCGACACGATCCTGGTGACGGGTGGCGCGGGCTTCATCGGCTCCAACATCGCCCGGGCGCTGGCCGCCGATGGCTGGCGGATCGTGGTGTCCGATTGGTTCGGCACCGGCGGCAAATGGAAGAACCTCGCCGGCGTGCTGCTCGATGACGTGCTGCGGCCCGAGGACGCGACCGAATGGCTGGCGGCGAACCAGGGCCGCGTCGAGGCCGTCGTCCATATGGGCGCCATTTCCGCGACCACCGAGCCGGATGTCGACCTCATCGTCGCGCGCAATATCCGAGCGACCTTCGATCTCTGGGCGATCGCCGCGCGCCAAGGCATCCGCTTCGTCTACGCCTCATCGGCGGCGACCTATGGCGACGGCAGCGCCGGCTTCGTGGACGACGCCTCGCCCGAGCATCTCGCGAGCCTCCGGCCGCTCAATGCCTATGGCTGGTCGAAGCTGGTCGCCGACCGCCGCTTCGTGGACGATGTCGCCGCGGGCCGGCCGACGCCGCCGCAATGGGCGGGCCTCCGCTTCTTCAACGTCTACGGGCCGAACGAGACGCACAAGGACGACATGCGCTCGGTGATCCACAAGATCTGGCCGCTCGCCGCCGCCGGCGAGACGGTGACGCTCTTCCGCTCGCATGATCCGGCCTATGAGGATGGCGGCCAGCTGCGCGACTTCATCCATGTCGACGACTGCGTCGCGGTGGTGCGCTGGCTGATCGAGACTCCATCGGTCAGCGGAATCTTCAATGTCGGCACCGGCACCGCGCGCTCCTTCGCCGATCTCGCCCGCGCCGTCTTCGCCGCCGTCGGCCGCGAGCCGCGCATCGACTATATCGACATGCCGGAGCGCATCCGCGGCGCCTACCAGTATTTCACGCAGTCCGACCAGACCAAGCTGCGCGCGGCCGGTTTCGAGGGGCAGTTCACCTCGCTCGAGGACGGCGTCGCACGCTATATCGCGGCGCTCGAGGCGGCGAAGGCGTGACGATGCCGGCTACCTGGCGGCCGGCCGCCTTCCTCGACCGCGACGGCGTGATCAATATCGACCATGGCTATGTCGTGCGGCCGGAGGACCTCGCTTTCGTCACGGGCGCGCCGGCGGCGATCCGCCGGCTGAACGAAGCCGGCTATCTCGTCGTGGTCGTCACCAACCAGTCCGGCGTCGCGCGCGGCTATTTCACGGAAGACGATGTCGCGCGCTTCCATGATTACCTGCGGAGTGAACTCGCTCAGCATGGTGCGCGGATCGACGCGATCTACACTGCCCCGCACCACCCTGAGGCGGTGATCGATGCCTATCGCGCCGATCATCCGGACCGCAAGCCGCGCCCCGGCATGCTTCTGAAGGCCTTCGCCGAGCTGCCGATCGAAAAGGAAGGCTCGTTCCTCGTCGGCGACAAGGCGAGCGACATCGAGGCGGCAGACGCGGCGGGCATCCCGGGCCATCTCTTCCAGGGAGGCGATCACGGCGGCGATCTTGACGCCTTCATCGCCGGCGTGCTCGCTCTCGCCACAACGAATCCGGTCTCCGGGGAGGATCGATGAGCCCGACCAGGACGCTCGCCCGCATCGCCGTCATCGGCGACGTGATGGTCGACCGCTATATTACCGGCTCGGTCAGCCGCATCTCGCCCGAGGCGCCGGTGCCGGTGCTGCTGCATGGGGCCGAGCGGATCGTCGCCGGCGGCGCCGCTAATGTCGCCGCCAATGCCGCGGCGCTCGGTGCCGCCGTCGCGCTGGTCGGCCTTGTCGGTCATGACCAACCGGCCGAGCAGCTGCGCGGCGTCCTCTCGGACCATCCCTCGATCGATCTCTCCGGCCTCGTGATCGACCCGGCCCGGCCGACCGTGACCAAGACCCGCGTCATGAGCGGCCACCAGCAGATCGTGCGCATCGACGCCGAACTGAGCGCGCCGGCTCTCGGCCATGTTGCGGAGGAACTGGTCGCGCGCGGCCGCGTCGCCATCCGCGATGCCTCTGTCCTCGTGCTCTCCGATTATGCCAAGGGCGTGCTGACCGACGCCGTGATCGGCGCGCTGATCGCCGAGGCGCAGGTGGCGGGCGTGCCCGTCATCGTCGATCCGAAGCGGCGCACCTTCGAGGCCTATCGCGGCGCGAGCCTCGTCACGCCGAACCGCAAGGAACTCTTCGAGGCGACCGGCCTTCCCGACGACACCGACGAGGATGCAGCCCGAGCCGCGGAAGCGGCGGCGCGGCAGTTCGGCGGCGACGTGATGGTGACGCGGGCCGAAAAGGGCATGACGCTCTGGCGCCGAGGCGGCACGGTGAAACATGTGCCGGCGCATGCCCGCGAGGTCTTCGACGTCTCGGGCGCCGGCGACACGGCACTCGCCGCCCTCGCCGTCTCGCTGGCCGATGGCCGCGAGATCGAGGCGGCGATGGAGATCGCCAACAGCGCCGCCGCCATTGCCGTCTCGAAGCTCGGCACGGCGATCGTCACCCGCGCTGAACTCGAGGCCGCGCTCAACCGACAGATCGCCGACGCGGTGCCGCCCGGCGCCCTCGTGAGCCGCGGGGAAGCCGCCGCCATCGCCGCCACCTGGCGGGCGGCGGGCGAGACGGTCGTCTTCACCAATGGCGTGTTCGACCTCGTCCATCCCGGCCATATCAGCCTGATCGAGCAGGCCGCCCGCGAGGGCGACCGCCTCATCGTCGGGCTCAATTCGGATGCCTCCGTGAAGCGGCTCAAGGGCGACAGCCGCCCGCTGCAGGACGAGGCTGCACGCGCCCGCGTGCTCGGCGCGCTGCGCGATGTCGACCTCGTGGTGCTGTTCGGCGAGGACACGCCGGGAGAGCTGATCGAGGCGATCCGGCCGGGCGTGCTCGTGAAGGGCGCGGACTACAAGCCGCACGAGGTGGTCGGCGCCGATTTCGTCATCGCCAATGGCGGGCGACTGGTGCTGGCCGATCTCATGGCCGGGCGCTCGACGACGGCGCTCGTCAAAGCGGCGCGCTCGTGAAGACGCTGCCGCAGGCGCGGGACTGGGCGACCCGCCTCGCCTTCCCGCTCTGGTCGACAACCGGCTTCGATGCCGGCCTCGGCCTATATCACGAGCGGCTCGACCTCGACCGGAGGCCGATCGCGGCGAGCCCGCGCCGGCTGATGGTGCAGGCGCGGCAGATCGCGACCTTCGCCCGCGCGACGCTGGCCGGCTGGCATCGCCCCGGACCGGAGGCCGAGGCGCTCGATCGTGCCATCCGCCTCTACCACGGCCGCGACGGGGCGCCGGGCTGGATCTTCTCGGTGTCGCCAACGGGGGCGCCGGACCGCGATGTACGGGATCTCTACACGCACGCCTTCATCCTCTATGCGCTTGCCTGGCACCACCGCGTGACCGGCGATCCGGCGCTGATCCGCCTCGCCGACGAGACGCTCGCCGAAATGGACGCGATCTTCGCCGCGCCGCATGGCGGCTTCAGCGATGCCGTGCCGGCCGCCGACGCGATCCGTCGTCAGAACCCGCATATGCACCTGCTCGAGGCGCTGCTGGCGCTCTATGAGGCGACAGGCGGCGAACGCTTCATGGCCCGCGCCGAGCATCTCATCGCGCTCGCGACCGATCGCTTCATCGCCGCCGATGGCGGGGCGCTGATCGAGGATTTCAGCCTCGACTGGCAGCCCCTCGCAGCGCCCGGCGGCAACCGCGTCGAGCCCGGCCACCTGTATGAATGGGCCTGGCTGCTCGGCGAATATGTCCGCCTTGGGGGCGTCATCGAGGACGGGCTGCGCGAGCGGCTGATCCAGTTCGCGACGCGGACCGGCGTCGATCCCGCAAGCGGGCGCATCGTCGACGCCGTCAACGACCATGGCGGCATCATTGCCGCCTCGACGCGTTCCTGGCCGCATGCCGAGGGCGTCAAGGCCTTCGCCGCCGCCGCGATGCGGGGGAGCGAGGGCGCCGAAGCCTGGGCCGATCGCCTCCTCGCCTATCTCATGACCGCCTTCGCGCCCGACCGCCTCGCCGGCGGCTGGATCGACCGCTTCGACGCGGAAGGCCGGCCGCTGGTCGACCACATGCCGGCGAGCACGCTCTACCACATCGCCGGTGCGATCTTCGAAGCGGAACTCGCTTTCGGATCAGGTGCTTCCGGCCGTTGACGGAATCAGTTTGCGAAGTTCCGCAAAGACGTCCGCCGGCGCGTGATCAGCGAGGCAGGGCGGCCCCTCGCCGAAATCCGGCTTCAGCGCGCACCGGCTCCTCTCACAGGGAACACAGGGCAGACGGCCGACGAATTCATGCGTCCGCGCTCCCACGAGGCCTGTAAGGCCCGGATTGGTCGGCCCATAGAGCCCGATGGTGGGGAGGTCGAGCGCCGCGGCGAGATGGCCGAGGCCGGTATCGACCGTGACGACGCCCGACGCGCCAGCCAACGCGGGAACGAGCGCGTCGAGGCGGCCGGGCGGCAGCACGCGCACGCTGTCGATGCCTGAAGCAATGGAGGCCACGCGAGCCTCTTCGCGCGGCCCATGGGCGAAGAGGACGGTTTCGAGCCCGAGTTCCCCGGCCCTCGCGGCAACGACGCGCCAACCCTCGACAGTCCAGGTCTTGGTCGGCCAGGTCGTGCCGTGAATGAGGACGACATAGGGCCGGGAGAACGGATCGCCGGCAATCGCGGCGCGGTCGAGGCCGGCATCAGGGGCTGTCACCGGCATCGGATAGCCGAGCGCGGCGGCGAACAGGCGGCGGATGCGGACCGCCATATGCTCGACCTCGGGGATGTCGTGGCCGACATGATAGGTCAGCGCCGCCATGCCCTCACGGGCCGTGGCGCGGCTGAATCCATGCCGCCGTCCTCCCTTGGCGAGACGGGCGGCAAAGGCGCTCTTCATCAGGCCCTGCGCGTCGATGATGACATCATAGCGACGCGCCGCGAGCAGCCTACGCGCGGCTCGGAAATCGGCGAGCGCCGCGAACGGCTTCTTCTTCATCCGCCGGATCGGCAGCGGAATGACGGTCTCGACCGCCGGATGCAGCCGCGCCAGCGGCGCGAAGCTCTCGTCGACCAGCCAGTCGATCGCGATGCCCGGCACCGCCCGCGCCGCATCGGTGAGCGCCGGGAAGCTGTGGACGACATCGCCGAGCGAGGAGAGCTTCACCAGGAGAACGCGCATGCCGCGAGCCTATCGCCGAAGCGCCGGAACTTGGCAAGAAGGATGGCGCGTTGCCGAGCCTTGCATCCTTAGTCGGTGATCGGGATCGGATCGGCGAGCGCGCGGCGGTGGGCGACCACGGCGATGAGCACCACGGCGGCACCGAACTGATGCGTCAGCGCGAGGTCGATCGGGACCACCATCAGGAGCGTCATGACGCCGATGCCGGCCTGCGCGATGACGAGGAGCGCCAGGAAACGCGCCCGCCGCGCCGCCCGCGAGCCGGGCGCGACGCGAAACGCCTGGAAGGCGTGGATGAAGGCGGCGACGAGCAGCAGATAGGCGACCATGCGGTGATCGAACTGCACCGTCATCACGTCCTCGAACACGCTGCGCCAGACGGGCTCGTATTCGTAGACGCGGCTCGGGATCAGCGCGCCGTCCATCAAGGGCCAGGTGTTGTAGGTAAAACCGGCATCGAGGCCGGCGACGAGGCCGCCGAGGAAAATTTGGACGAAGACGAGGACGACCAGGAACGTCGCCATGCCCTTCAGCGGCGCGACGCGATCGCGGGCGTCGCCGTCATTGGCGCCGAGCCCGCGCCGGACCCAGACCGTCGCCGCGAGGATGAAGCAGGCGAGCGTCAGATGAGTCGCCAGCCGGTACTGGCTGACATCGACCCGGTTCACGAGCCCGCTCGCCACCATCCACCAGCCGACCGCGCCCTGCAGGCCGCCGAGCACGAAGAGGCCGATGAGCGGCGGCACGAGCTTTCTCTCGATGCGGCCGGTGACCCAGAAGAAGATGAGCGGAACGAAGAAGACGGCCCCGATCAGCCGGCCGAGCAGGCGATGCGCCCATTCCCACCAGAAGATCGACTTGAACGCGTCGAGCGACATGCCCTTGTTGATCTGCTGGTACTGCGGAATCTGGCGGTACTTGTCGAACTCCTCCTGCCACTCGGCGGCATTGAGCGGCGGAACGACGCCGTGGATCGGCTTCCATTCGGTGATCGACAGGCCGGAATTGGTGAGGCGCGTGGCACCGCCGACAACGATCATGGCGACGATCATCAGGATCACGACGCCGAGCCAGGTGCGGATCATGGCGCGGTCGCGCCGGCGGTCCCGCTTTGCTGCGGGCGCGATGGAACCGGGCATCGGGATGCTGTCCGTCATGTCAAACCTTCGCCGGCCCCCCGGCACCAGCCACTTAGCGCCCCCTCTCACCAGCGACAACCGGCACCTCGTCGCATGGAGGCGCCCCTTGCTGTTCGGGGACGCGCCGTCTAGCTAGGGCCTTACAAAGAGCCAAGGAGAGACCATGCCGGAACGGCTGCGCAAATTCATCGGCATGATCGCGCTGGTGCTGTTCGTCGTGGTCTATGCGCTCGTCGTCGTGACTATCCCGATCCAGAACATCCCGCCGGCGCTGTTCTGGCCGGCCTATGCGCTGGCGGGCCTCGCCTGGGTGCCGCCTGCCGGGCTCATCATAAGATGGATGCAGAAACCGTCGCGGCCACGGGCGTGAGACCGCGCAGCCGCTTGACGCCCCGCTCCAGCGCATAGGGAACGCCGGAGAGGAAGAGGTCGATATAGCGGATCGCCTGATAGCCGCCATTGACCGAGATGCGCGGCAGGGCATGCAGCCGGTCGGCGGCGCCGTCGAGGACGCCGCGACGGGTCGTGACGGCGGTGGCGAAGCCGAGCTCGCGCGCGAGGGCAAATTCGCGCTCGTCGGCGGTGCGCGGCGAGCCATAGGGGAACGCGAAATGCCGCGCGTCGATCCCGGCCATTTCCTTCAGGCGCGCCCGGCTCTCGCTCATCTCGCGCCGCGCCCGCGCCGCATCGAGCCGCGCCAGCGCATAATGGCCGACCGTATGGGCGCCGATGGTCGCCAGCGGGTCCGCGGCAAGCTGCCGCACCTCGCGCCAGTCCATGATCAGATCGTCGGCCATGGCCGCGGCGTCAATGCCATGCGAGGCGGCGATGCGGGCCACGATCCGGCGCTGCTCGTCCTCGCAGCAATCGGCCAGCGCCTGGATGATCGCCTCGAGCGCGGCCTGCTTCTCGCGGACGCTGCGCGCGGGGAGGTCGAGGTCGCGCTCGCCGAACCGCGCGGTGATGCGCTGGTTCCGGGCGACGGCGGCGCCGACAATGTCCCACCAGGGAAGCGCCGTGCGGTCGACCAGCCCCGTCGCGACATAGATCGTGAAGGGCGCGCCCGCCGCCTTCAGGATCGGGAAGGCCTCGGTAAGGTTGTTGCGGTATCCGTCATCGAAAGTCAGGACGACAAACCGCCGTCCGGGCGATCCGCCAGAAAGCCGCCGCGCCGCCTCGTCGAGATCGACGATGTCGATGTCGCGCTGCCTCAACCGGCGGATGACGGCGGCGAGGAAGTCGGGAGTGACGTCGAGATGCGGATTGGGTCGGAATCGTCCGGCACCGGGACGGCGGACGTGATGGAACATCAGGATCGCGCCGGCACCCTCAGTCATGGGCCCGACGAGCCTGTGCGCATGGCTCCAGTAAAGAGCGTTCAGCGCCGTCTTCAGTCCGATCGTGGTCAGTTCGTTCATGGTCCGTCGGGGGTCCGGCTGGCCAGCGAACCCGGAGCTTCGGCGCCCCGAGCCTCACATGACGATCATGTTAACATCCCGTTGACGATTCCCGCCGCTACTCGCGCAAGTTTTAGGAAAGTTTGGTAAATGGCGCGGTCCGAGGCCCCGGCCGTCGCCGACTTCAGCCGCGCCCCGGCGGCCGCCGATCGCTTCGACCGGCTGGATATCGCGGTCCATGCCGACATCGCGGCACTCGAGACGGAGTGGCGACGCCTCGCGGAAGCCGAGGGCGTCAGCGTCTACCAGTCGTTCGACTGGATCGCCGCCTGGCTCGAAGCCGCGGCACCCGCGCAGGCGATCCGTCCCGCGATCGTGACGCTCTACGACGATGGCCGCCTCGTCATGATCTGGCCGCTCGGCATCGAGCGAATCGGGCCGTTCCGGATCGCCCGTCCGCTCGGGGGCGAGCATGCCAATATCCGCATGCCGATCGTCGCGGCCGACTGGCGCTGCGAGGCGGATGACGCCGCCGTCGACCGGCTGCTCCGCCGCATCGCCGGCACGATTCGCGGCGTCGATCTCTTCGACTTCGACGCGCTGCCGCTCGACCAGGACGGCGCGCCGCTCTTCCTCGCCCGCCATTCGGCCGCGCTGCCGGCGCGCTGCAATGTCGGCACCATCCGCCTCTCCGGCGACTTCGCCGCCGTGCTCGCCGCCCATCGCGGCGCGAAGAAGACCAAGAAGCATCGCTGGCAGAAGAACGCGCTGGCCCCCGTCGGCGGCTACCAGCTGCGCCGCGCCGCCTCGCGCGCCGAGGCCGATGCGATGCTGGACGCCTTCCTCGCCGAAAAGGCGGCCTGGTTCCGCCGCAACGGCCTCGACGACAGCTTCGCGGCCCCCGGCGTGGTGCCGTTCTTCCGCGCCCTGATCGCGCGCCGCTGGGACGATGGTCGCGAGGGCGTCATCGAGATCGACGCGATCGAATTCGCCGGCGGCATTCATGCGATCCTCGGCAGCGGCACGGCGAATGGGCGGCAGAGCGGCTATTTCCTTGCCATCACCGACGACGAGTGGCGGCGGATCAGCCCGGGCGAGTTGCTGATCCACGAAGTCATCGAAGCTGCCTGCGCGCGCGGCATCACGCTGTTCGATCTCGGCCGCGGTGACGAGCGCTACAAGGCGTCGTGGCTCGACCGCACCGAGACGCATGTGCGGCTCATCCGGCCCGTGACGCTGATGGGGCATACGGCGGCGCTCGCCATCGCGCTGCGCGACCGGGCCGAGAAGAGGATCCGCGACGATGAAAGGCTGTGGTCGCTGGTCGGCCGCTTCCGCAAGCGCCGTGGCGAGGCGCGGTCCGCCGAGCAGCCCACCGCCGAGGACTGAGCCCCGCTCAGGCCGCCTCGGTCTCGGGATCCGGCTCCGGCGCTTCGTCTCCGGGCGGCGGTTCGGCGATCAGCAGCATGACCTCGCCAGCGGTCGCAGCTGCGAAGGCCGCCTCGGCAGCGGCGGGACCGGTCTCGCCCTCGGCGGCCTCGGCGACCAGTACGACGACGCCGGCGGTCGGCGCCAGGCGCAGAGCCAGCGCCTCGTCCGCGTCGAGCAGGATATGGTCATAGGTGGCGTCGAGCGCGTCGAGGATCGCGGCAAGACCCTCGTTGGTCGCGGCCTCGTCCGGCAGCGGACCGCTGCCCGCCGGGATGATATGGGCGCGCGAGGAGCGGTCGCGGAAGATCGCCTGCGCGAAGGATGCTTCGCCGGCAAAGAGATCGGAGAAGCCCGTCAGCCGCTCGCCGCCCGGCGCCATGGCCGCGCCGTCGGCGCCATCGGCATGGAGATCGACGAGCAGCACTCGCCCGCCCCGGCGCGACAGCTGCCGCGCGAGGGCAACGGCCGCCAGCGGCCTTCCGCCGGCCGGCGTGCCGGCCATGGTGACGACGATCCGCCGCGCCTTGAGGCCGGCGATGCGGTCGACGAGCGCGCGCAGCGAATCCTGGAAGTCGGCGGGCAGCATGTCGGGCCGCGCGAAGGACGGCGCCGCCGGCATCAATCGGCGCACATCGCCGCCCTCGGACCAGCGCACGGGCGCCTCCACCGGGCCAGGCATCGGCTGCGCCGGCACGGGCGTCGCGGCGAGTGGCTGCGGCATGACGACGAGCTGCGGCTGGATGGGCAGCTCGACCGCGATGCGGCGGAGCGCCCGGCCGCTCATCAACTCGCGCACAAGCACGAAGGCGAGCGCCAAGAGGAGCAGCGCGACAGTGGCGGCCGCGGTGATCGGGATCTTCTTCGGGAAGGACGGCTCGAGCGGCACGGCGGCGCGGGAAATGACGCGGGCATTGGCCGGCAGATAATCGCCGTCCTGCCGCGAGGAGGCCTCGCGATAGCGGCGGAGATAGCCTTCGAGCAGGTCGCGCTCGGCCGAGGCCTCGCGTTCCAGCGCGCGGAGCTGCACTTCCGCATCGTTGGAGACGGCCGTCTGAGCCTTGGCCTTGGCGATGTCACCAGCGATCTCGGCCTCGCGCGCCTTGGCGGTCGCGACCTCGCCCTCGAGGCTGGCGACGACCTGGCGGGCGGCCTGTCGGATCTGCGCGTCGAGATCGGCGAGCTGGGCGTTAAGCTCACGAATCCGCGGATGATTGGGGAGAAGCGTCGCCGAAAGCTGCGCCACCTGGGCGCGAAGCGCCACCTGCTGCTCGCGAAGCCGCTGGATCAGCGAGGAATCGAGCACTTCGGGAATGTCGAAATCGGTGCCGTTGGCGAGCGCAGTGCGCACCGAGGCCGCCTTGGCATCAGCGGAGGCGCGCGCGGCTTCCAGCCGGGCCATCTCGGCATTGAGATCGGAGAGCTTCTGCTGCGGCAGCGACTGGTTGTTGTTCTGCCCGCCCATGAAGAGGCCGTTCGAGGCGCGGAAGGTCTCGACTTTCGCTTCGGCGGCGCTCACCCGTCCGCGCAGCGCCTCGATCTGCGTATCCAGCCAGCGCGTGGCATCGGCATCGGCCTGCCGCTTCGCCGCCCGCTGCAGAGCGAGATATTCCTCGGCGACGGTGTTGGCGACGCGCGCCGAAAGCTCGGGGTTGGACGAGGAGAAGGAGATGGTGATGACGCGGGTCTTGTCGACCGAATAGACCTCGAGCTTCTCGGCGAAGCGCTCGAGCACGCGCTCCTGCCGGTTCTGGTCGGAGGGCTTCGCAAGCCCGACGCGAGCGAGCAGGCCGCGGAAGAAATCCGCCGTCGGCGTCGCGTAGAATTCCGGCAACTGGTCGAGATCGAGCTTGTCGACCACCGTCACCGCGAGATCGCGGGAATCGATGAGCTGCACCTGGCTCGCGACACCTTCGGCATCGAGCAGCGCGCGCGATTCCTCGGTGTCGCCGCCGCTCTGCGTGAAGGAGGACTCGCCCTTCTCGATGATGAGCTTGGTTTCGGCCGTATAGCGCGGCGTGACGAAGCCGAGCCCGACATAGAGCGCCACCGCGAACAGGATGAAGGCCGGAACAAGCACCGGCAAGGCGCGGCCGAGCGCACGCATCAGCGCGCCCATATCCAGCTCCACGTCGTCGACCTGCCCCGTCCGTCCGTCGCTCATCGCAGAATCGTCCCGCCTCAACGTCGCGGCATCCTGCAGAATTAGGGTAACCGCCCGGTTAATGACGACGACCGGCGGTTGACGGGCGATAACCATGTCGCGGCGATTTTACCGGGAATTAACCACGATGGGGGACAGTCCGCTCAGTCTCACCCTCATGCCGGAACGCTGCCGATGCGTCTCGTGGTTCTTCTCATCGGGCTCGTCAGCGCCTTGCTGCTCGGCGGCTGCGCGAGCTCCTATCCGCCCAAGGACACCGCCACCTATTCGGCGCTGATCGCCCCCTACAAGCTCGACAGCGGCGACCGGCTGCGCATCGTCGTCTTCGGCCAGACAGACCTTTCGAATACCTATCTCATCGACCAGGCCGGCTATATCTCGATGCCGCTGATCGGCGCCGTCGCGGCGCGCGGCCGGACGGCACAGGAGCTGGAAGGCGAGATCGCCGGCAAGCTCAAGGGCGGCCGCTTCGTGCGCGATCCCGATGTCTCGGTCGAGGTCGACCGCTACCGGCCCTTCTTCATCATGGGCGAGGTCACCAATGCCGGGCAGTATCCCTATGTCTCCGGCATGACGGTGCAGACCGCGGTGGCGATCGCCGGCGGCTTCACGCCGCGCGCGCAGAAGAGCGATGTCGACGTGACGCGCCAGGTCAACGGCAAGGTGACGACGCTGCGCCTGCTTCCGACCCAGCCGGTCAATCCCGGCGACACCATCAATATCCGCGAACGATTCTTCTGACGGTCATGGCGAAGCACGCTCCGGGGGAAGCGAGCCGCCAGCTTCGCATCGTGCACTGCTTCCGGTCGCCGGTCGGGGGTCTCTTCCGCCATGTCCGCGATCTCGTCCGCGCACAGACCGCCGCCGGGCATCAGGTCGGAATCGTCTGCGACGCCTCGACGGGCGGCGCGCGCGAGGACGAACTGTTCGAGGAGATCCTGCCCTATCTCAGCCTCGGCCTGCAGCGTGTCCCGATGCAGCGCCAGATCACGCCGACCGACATCATCACGCTGATACGGCTCTATCGCCGCATCGGCGCTCTCGATCCCGACGTCATCCATACGCACGGCGCCAAGGGCGGCGTCTATGGACGGGCGATCGGCACCCTCTCGCGGGTCTCTGGTAAGCGCGTGGCCCGCATCTACTGTCCGCACGGCGGAAGCCTGCACTACGACGCCCGTTCGACGGCCGGGAAGATCTTTTTCGGCCTCGAACGGGTCATGGAATGGATGACCGACGGCTTCGTCTTCGTCAGCCGCTACGAGGCAGAAGCCTTCGCCGCCAAGGTCGGGATATCGCAGAAGCCCTTCCGCATCGCCTTCAACGGCATCGCCGACGAGGAATTCGAGCCGCTGCCGGAGCCCCGCACGCCGCGCGCCGACTTCCTCTATATCGGCATGATGCGCGACCTTAAGGGGCCGGATCTCTTCATCGAGGCGCTGGCGCGGCTGCGCGACAAGCGCGGCGTCGCGCCGACCGCTCATCTCGTCGGCGACGGGCCCGACACAGAACGCTACAAGGCGCTCGCCATGCGTCTCGGCCTCGGCGAACTCGCCTTCCACCCGGCAATGCCGGCGCGGAGCGCCTTCGCGATGGCGAAGCGGATCGTCGTGCCGTCGCGCGCTGAATCGATGCCCTATATCGTCCTCGAGGCACTCGCCGCCGGGCTCCCGATGGTCGCGACCAATGTCGGCGGCATTCCGGAGATCTTCGGCGCCGCCGCCGATCGCCTTGTTCCGCCCGGCGACCCGGCCGCGCTCGCGAGCGCGATGGAGCGGCTCATCGACCATCCGGACGAGGCGGCCGCGGAGGCGATGCTCCTCCGCCAGTCGATCGCCGACCGCTTCTCCATCACCGCCATGGCGGCCACCGTCGACGAGGTCTATGCCCTTGCGCGCGGCACCTGAGAGCCGGCCGCCGGCCCGACTCCCACCGCGGCAAAGCATTTGTTAGCTCCCGCCTGCTAAGCGTCGCCTGATCAAGTCCGGCCTCGCGTGTGCGTATGATGGCGGCAGGGAACGACGGGAAGCTCGACAGTCCGGCCGCGGCATCCGCGCCGGGGCAGAACGCGCTTGCCGTTGCGGACAGCCTTGCGGCGCGGCCTTTCCCGGCCGTGGCGCTCGCGGGCCTCGTCCATGCCGGCGAACTCGCCGGGCTCATCCTCATCGGCATCGCAATCCGCCATCTCGTCGGGCAGGACGGCGGCCAGGGCCTTTCGGCGGCCGGATGGCTCGGCTGGGCCGGCATCCTGCTCGCGCCGCTGATCGCCACCAGCCTCGCCCATTCGGGCGGCTGCTACCGCCTCGCGGCGCTGCGCGACCCCGTCCGCCCGCTTGGCAAACTGCTCGCGATCTGGACCGGCGTCGTCATCCTCTTCGCCGGCATCGCCTTTCTCGGCAATCTCGGCAGCGAGACGGCACCGCGCTGGATGCTCGCGACAAGCATAGCCGGCTTTCTTTTCCTACTGGTGGAGCGCCTGCTGCTTGCACGCCTGATTGGCCGCTTTGCTCGGGAGGGCAGGCTCGACCGCCGCGCCGTCATCGTCGGCGCCGGCGACGAAGCCAAGGCGCTGATCGAGACGCTCGCGGCCGAGTCGCCCGATATCCGCATCTGCGGCGTCTTCGACGATCGCAGCGAGGAGCGGGCGCCGGGCGCCGCTGGCGGGCTGCCGCGGCTCGGCACCATCGCCGAGCTCGTCAGCTTCGCCCGCAAGACCCATGTCGACACGGTGATCGTCTCGCTGCCGCAGACGGCCGAGCAGCGGCTGCTCGAGATCCTGCGCGCGCTCTGGGTGCTCCCGGTCGATATCCGCCTCTCGGCGATGAGCGCACGGCTGCGCTTCCGCCC
This sequence comes from Allobosea sp., assembly GCA_017307955.1. Lineage (GTDB taxonomy): Bacteria > Pseudomonadota > Alphaproteobacteria > Rhizobiales > Kaistiaceae > Kaistia. Next base: position 173,547 of record JAFKFV010000013.1, read on the forward strand.
GAGGGCCTATTCCCATATCGGCTCGGTCCCCTTCCTCGACCTCGCCGACCGCCCGATCGCCGGCTGGGACGCCGTGGCGAAGCGCGGCTTCGACCTCGTGGTCGCGGTGATCGCGCTCATCCTGCTCTCGCCGATCATGCTGGCGACGGCGCTCGCCATCCGCCTCGACAGCCCGGGCCCGATCCTCTTTCGCCAGAAGCGCTACGGCTTCAACAACGAGGTGATCTCGGTGCTGAAGTTCCGCTCGATGTATCACCATCTGAGCGACCCGAACGCCAAGGTCGTGGTCACGCGCGGCGATCCGCGCGTCACCCGTGTCGGGCGGTTCATCCGCCGCGCCTCGATCGACGAGCTGCCGCAGCTCTTCAACGTGCTCGCCGGCACGCTGTCGATCGTCGGGCCGCGGCCGCATGCGGTCAACGCGCACACCGCCAACCAGCTCTGGGACGAGGTCGTCGACGGCTATTTCGCCCGCCACCGTGTGAAACCCGGCATCACGGGCTGGGCGCAGATCAATGGCTGGCGCGGCGAGATCGACGTGCCGGAGAAGATCCAGCGCCGCGTCGAGTTCGACCTCGAATATATCGAGCGCTGGTCGGTCCCGTTTGACCTCTACATCGTGCTGATGACGCCGCTGCGCCTATTGACCGGGGAGAACGCCTATTGAGCGCGCCGTCCCTCCCCGCCCCGATCGGATTGCCGACATGGATGATCGCCAACGCGACCATCGCCGTGCTCGTCTTTCTGTCCGGCTTCGTCATGGTCGAGCCTTCGCCGTCCGACCTGCTGCTCTGCCTCGTCGTCGCCGTCTGGGCCTTCATCGGCCTGCGCTTCTCGCGCTCCATGGCGCCGATGATCGTGCTGATGGCGCTCTACTGCGTCGGCGGCTTCCTCTCCTTCACGCAGCTGCAGGAATTCCAGAAGCCGATCACCTATATGGCGACGACAGTCTTTCTCGCAATTTCGTCGATCTTCTACTGCGCCGTGATCCAGAACGACACGGCGCGGCGGCTCGCGATCATCGAGAAGAGCTATATCGTCTCCGCGGTCATCTGCTCCATCGTCGGTATTCTCGGCTATTTCGGCGCCATTCCGCATGCCGATCTCTTCACGCTCTATGACCGGGCCAAGGGCGCCTTCAAGGATCCGAACGTCTTCGGCCCGTTCATCGTGCTGCCGCTCGTCGTGCTGGCGCGCTCGATCCTGACGCAGCCGCTCAGGAAGTCGGGGCTCGCCACCATCGCCTCGCTCGTGCTCTTCCTCGGCCTGTTCCTTTCCTTCTCGCGCGCCGCCTGGGGCCTCGCTGTGCTGGCGCTGCTGGTGATGACGCTGCTCGCCTTCGCCACCGAGCCGCGCGCCTCGCGACGGCTGCGCATGATCCTGATGCTCGTCGCGGGCGTCATGGCGGTCGGCTTCCTGCTCGCCGTCGCCGTGTCGATCCCGGCCGTACAGGAACTCGTCGTGCAGCGCGTCAAGCTGGTACAGGACTACGACGCCTCGCGACTGGGCCGATTCGAGCGCCACATCATCGGGTTCTTCATGATCCAGGAGCACCCGCTGGGGCTCGGACCGTTCCAGTTCGGCCTGACGCTCGGCGAGGACGAGCACAATATGTGGCTGAAGGGATTCACGGTCTATGGCTGGCTCGGAGGCTTCGCCTATATCGCGCTCGTCGTCTGGACGCTGGTGATCGCGACGCCACTCGTCTTCCTGAAGCGGCCCTGGACGCCGTTCATCCAGTGCGTCTATGCCGTCTTCGTCGGGCACCTGATGATCCACAATGTGATCGACAACGATCACTGGCGGCACCTTTTCCTCATCTACGGGCTGCTCTGGGGCGCCTATGCCGTCGAACGCGCCGGCTTCCGCGTGGCCGTGCCGCTCGTGCCGGTCGCGCCGACGCCGGAGCCGCTGCCGAGCCGCGCGATCCGCGTTTTCGGGCCGGTCGCGCTGCCGCGATCGGGCTGACGAAGCGTCACGGTCTCTTTCGATCGAAAATAAACCGTTGCCGGCCGGGAACCATCCTCGAGCGGAGCCGTTAGGCTCTCAGGCTTTCGTTCCAAGGAGGCGCTTATGCTGAACGATTTCGACGCTGCTCCCATCCCGCGCGCTGCGATGACCCTGGGCGACCTGCCCGGCGAGCATCCCATGGCCCCCGCGGACGAGCCGATGACCATTCAGGCGCTGCGCGAGGAGCGGAACCTCGGCGTCGTGGAACTCGCGGGCCTCGCCGGCATCCTCCCGGACCACCTCCGCGCCATCGAAGCCGGCGTCGAGCCGACGCTTCCGGAGCGCCAGGCGCTCGCGGCGGCGCTCAATGTCCCGATCGAGCGCATCGCCTGACCGGGTAGTCCCCCTTCCCGATCCGAAAAGGGCCCGGCGCAAGCCGGGCCCTTTTTCATGCCGCGATGCGCGGATCTCGGCTTGCCGGAGCAACACAAAAAGAAACGGCCCGGCGATGAGCCGGGCCGTTCCTGTATCAACCGTCGAGACGGGATCAGAACTTGTAGTTCAGACCGACCTTGACGACGTTCGTGGTGTTCTTGACGTCGACGCCGAAGCCGACGTCGTCGTAGTTGTACACGGCCTTGCCGAGGTCGTAGTAGTCATACTCGGCGAAGCCGGTGACGTTCTTGGTGAAGGCCTTCTCGAGACCGGCACCGAGGGTCCAGCCCGAAGCCCACTTGTTGGTGGACCAGTCGCTCGTGACGGCGCCGTTATAGGCGGTCAGCTGACCCTGGGTGTTGCCGTAGGCCACACCGCCCTTGACGTAGGGCAGCCAGGTGTCGATCGCATAGCCGGCGCGCAGGGTGGTCGAACCCAGCCAGTCCATGTTGATGTTGGCGCCGTAGCCATCGATGATCGAGGTACCGCTCGTCAGGTTGGTGTAGGCGAAGTCGGTCTGAACACCGAGGACGATCTGGTTGATCTGGTAGTTATACCCGATCTGCACGCCGCCGATCGCAGCCTGGGCGTTGCCGAAGGCATCGTTCCAGACGTCGGTGCCGAAGTCGCCCCAGGCGCCGCCGAGATGCACACCGGCGTAGAAACCGGTCCAGTCGAACGCGGCCGGCGCAACCACCGGGGCCATCGGAGCGGGCTCCATCGTCAGGTCAGCAGCGGAAGCCGCGGCGGTCAGGGCCAGGACGCCCGCGCCAGCAAGAAGAATACGCTTCATCGGAAATCTCCAATCTTTACTCATCGGGCCTACTCAACCCCCGCGCGATTGCGGCCTCGTCTGGAACATACGCGCATCCTGTTTTGCTACAAGCGGCTTTCGTGATGGTTAGCGCTTCGGTCGAATAGTGTTGCCAAAACGCTTCACAGTCACTGGGCAAGTATAGCTAACAAAAAGCTAAGACCGGACTGGGGGTATCTTCATCCGACCCAGCCTGGCTTCTGACGTCCAAAACGGGCGAAAATGAGATGGGTTCCGGGCAGCGCTGCGGCAAGGGTAGCCGCGGGCCCCCATCGGGCTTCAGACAGGCCGAACCGGCGCCTCCGTGGGGCCATTTCGCATTGCGAGATCACCCGGAAACGGCTGAATCCGGCCAATTCGAACAAGTTCTGTGCTGTTCGCGCAACAGGCATCTGATTAGTGAGCAGCAAGCACCGGCTTTTGCACAGTTCCTCGGCTCCCTCTGCTGCGTCGCGGGATGGGTATTTCCCATGCGGCAGGACTCGCCGCCCCCCCGCCTAGCGAGTCGACGCCTGCCGCGAACGATCCCGCCCCGATCTTCGGATGGCCTCAAGCGGCATGCGCCGCGACATGGTTAACCCCATCACGGATCCTCACGCCGGCGTGAACGAATAGTTCACCAAACGAGCCCGCCGTGCCGCGAATGCTATCGGAGCCGGCCCAATTTCTATCGAGGACGACACAATCGCGCCCGCGATGGCAAGGCAGCGGACCGAAAGCAGGAAGGCGAATGATCGAGAAGGAAGGAATGGTCGGAGTGGCCGGATTTGAACCGACGACCACTTGTCCCCCAGACAAGTGCGCTACCAGGCTGCGCTACACTCCGCCATCAGGCATGCCGGCCGCACGAGGCGAGGAGCGGAGAAGGGGGTCTCCGCACCGGACGCGCCGCTGTTAGCATGGTTCGAAGCCGTTTGTCACCGGCTATCGCGCACTGTCCACGGCGCGCGCGCATCAGGCAGGAAGATCGCGCACGGCGCGGAGAATCTCACCGCGCCTGGTCGAGGATGCGCTTGCATTCGAGGAGCTCGACCAGCGCCGCCTGCAGCCGATCGATATCACTCCCCGAGAGCATCGGCTCGGGCGAAGCGGCAGGCGCCGGCATCGGGGCCGGACGGGCGGCCATCGGGGCGTCGTCATCTTCGAGCGGCGGTGCGAATCCGCGGAGCGCGCCTTCGTATGGCGGCTGGCGGGGCGGTTCGCTGCGCCTAGGCTCGACCGGTCGCGCGGGATGAGCGGCCTGCGGCGGCAGATAGACATCCGCCTCGTCCGGCTCCTCGGGCGGCGCGGCCGGGATACGCGACATCGGCAGCGGGCCGAAATCGGCGTTGCGCGACTCGGCGACACGCGGCGGCTCGGGCGCCATCTGCGGCGCGCGATAGGGCGGCGGCGCCTGCGGCTCGGCACGGCCGCCGAAAACCGGTTCGCGGCGGCGATCGAGGAAGCCGCCGACCTCAGGCGCGGGTCCGCGCGGGGCATGGCCCTCATCGACGAGGATGCCATCGGGAATATCGCCGTCGAACTCAGGCTCGAATCGGTGGCCGGGCGGCGCCGGATCGAGCGTGCCGCCGAGGCCGGCCGCCACGACGTGGCGGGCGCCCTGCTCTTTCAGAATGCGCTGTACGCCCTTGATCGTATAGCCCTCGCCATAGAGGAGCTTGCGGATGCCGCGCAGCAGTTCGACATCGTCGGGGCGGTAGTAGCGGCGGCCGCCGCCACGCTTCATGGGTCGGATCTGCGAGAAGCGTGTCTCCCAGAAGCGCAGCACATGCTGTGGCAGGTCGAGCTCCTCGGCCACCTCGCTGATCGTCCGGAATGCATCGGGACCCTTGGACAAGGCCGAACCCTCGGACATTCAGTTGCACAGCCGGCGCCAGGCGCCGGGACTCACGCCTCCTCGGACTCGGAGGCATCCCCATTCGGCAGCAGAGTGCCGTTGATTCTGGCCTTCAGCACATTGCTCGGCTTGAAGACCATGACGCGGCGCGGGGAGATCGGCACCTCCTCGCCCGTCTTCGGATTGCGCCCCACGCGCTCGCTCTTGGAACGGACGACGAAGGAGCCGAAGGACGACAGCTTGACCGACTCGCCGCGGACGATGCACGCGCTGATCTCGTCGAGCACGAGTTCCACAAGTTCCGCGGATTCGGTGCGCGAGAGACCCACCTTCTGGTAGACGGCCTCGCAAAGATCGGCACGCGTTACCGTCTTGCCTGCCATGGTCCGCTTCTTCCTCTCTCCCCGGCGCCCGAGGGCGCCTTTCCCCACGCCAAGACCCTATTGCCAGCGAAGGGGGCGGTCAACGACCTTGATCGTAAGGCTTGGACAAACAAGCGATATTCGGGAAGCGCCGGCTACCAGCGCAGCAGCGCCGAACCCCATGTGAAGCCGCCGCCCATCGCCTCGAGCAGGATGAGATCGCCGCGCTTGATGCGGCCGTCCTCGCGCGCGACCGACAGCGCGAGCGGGATCGACGCCGCCGAGGTATTGCCGTGGTCGCCGACGGTGCGCACCACCTTCTCGGTGGCGATGCCGAGCTTCTTGGCGCTGCCGTCGATGATGCGGATATTGGCCTGATGCGGCACGAACCAGTCGACATCATCGGCGCCATAACCGGTCGCGTGGAAAGCGTCCTCGATCACGTCGGTGATCATACCGACCGCATGCTTGAAGACCTCGCGGCCTTCCATGCGGACATGCCCGACCGTCCCGGTCGATGACGGGCCGCCATCGACATAGAGCTTTTCGCGGTGGCGTCCGTCGGAGCGCAGATGCGTCGTGAGCACGCCGCGATCCTCGCGGGTTCCGTCCTGAACGGAGGCGCCGAGCACGACAGCCCCTGCCCCGTCGCCGAACAGCACGCAGGTGGTGCGGTCGCTCCAGTCGAGGATGCGGGAGAACGTTTCCGCGCCGATGACGAGCACATGCTTGGCCTGGCTGGCGCGGATGAAGGCGTCGGCGGTCGACAGCGCGAAGACGAAGCCGGAGCACACGGCCTGCAGGTCGAAGGCCGAGCCATGCTCCATGCCGAGCTTCTTCTGCACGGTGACGGCGGTCGAGGGGAAGGTGTCGTCGGGCGTCGCCGTCGCGACGATGATCATGTCGATATTGCCGATCGTGAGCCCGGCATCGGCGAGCGCCGCAACCGCCGCCGCCGTCGCGAGATCGGAGGTGAGCTCGCCCTCGGCCGCGATATGGCGGGCGCGGATGCCGGTGCGCTGCACGATCCATTCGTCCGACGTCTCGACCATGGTCGAGAGCTCGGCATTGGTCAGCTTGCGTTCGGGCAGATAGCTGCCGCAGCCAAGGACGACCGATCGGATAAAGCTCACTTGGTGTCCCTTGCTTTCACGTGGCGTGCCTTGCTTTCACTTGGCGTCTCTGGGGCTCCCGGCGTGTCCAAGACCGGCTCGATGGCTTCATTCGCCGTCCGCGAGGCTCGCCTCGGCGATCTCGCGCACGAAGCCGTCGCGGTGATATTCCCCGAGATCCTGGCGAATCTTGGAGAGGAGCCCGTTCTTGACCATGCTGTAGCCGACCTCGATGGCATTGGCATAGCCGACGCCGTCCGTCCCGCCATGGCTCTTGATCACGATGCCATTGAGGCCGAGCAGCACGGCGCCGTTGGACGCGCGCGGATCGAGCTTCTGCCGAAGCTCGCGGAAGGCGCCGCGCGCGAAGAGATAACCGATGCGGCCCATGATGGTTCGCCCCATCGCATCGCGAAGATGCGCGGCAATCTGGCGCGCCGTCCCCTCGGCCGTCTTCAGCGCGATATTGCCGGCGAAGGCGTCCGTGACCACGACATCGGCGGTGCCGCGGCCGATATCGTCGCCCTCTACGAAGCCGACATAGTTCAGATGGTCGAAATTCGCCTCTTTCAGGATCTGGCCCGCGACGCGGACCTCCTCGAGGCCCTTCATCTCCTCGACGCCGATATTGAGGAGGCCGACCGACGGCCGCGCCACGTCGAGCAGCGCGCGGGCCATGGCGCCGCCCATCATCGCGAAATCGACCAGCTGCTGCGCATCGGCATTGATGGTCGCGCCGACATCGAGCACGACACTTTCGCCGCGGAGCGTCGGCCAGAGCGCCGCCAGTGCCGGCCGCTCGATGCCGGCCATGGTGCGCAGGCAGAATTTCGACATCGCCATGAGTGCGCCGGTATTCCCGGCCGAGAGGGCGACATCCGCCTCCCCCTTCTTGACGGCTTCCAGCGCGCGCCACATCGACGACTTCCAGCGGCCCTTGCGCAGCGCCTGGCTCGGCTTGTCGTCCATCTGCACCGTCACGTCGCAATGCGTGAAGGTGGAGACGGCCTTGAGACGGGGATAGGCTTCGAGCAGCGGCTCGACGGCCGCGCTCTCGCCGAAAAGCTGGAAGGTGAGCTCGGGCCGGCGCACCAGCGCGATGTCCGCGCCCGCCAGCACGATCGACGGCCCCTTGTCGCCGCCCATGGCATCGATCGCAATTTTCACCATGGCCGTCGTCCGGAGCCCTTCATGCGCAGTCCTGCGCCCGCGCCGATGTCGCGGCGGCGCTGGAAAATAACCTTTTCGGGAGACGACACAACCCCGGCCCTCAGTCCTTGCCGTCGCGCTTCAGCCCGGCAAGCGCCGCGAAGGGCGAGGGTGACGGGTCGGACGCCTCGCCGATCTCGGCCGCGAGATCGGCGCCCGGCGCGCGGGGATAGGGGTCGATGCCGAGCGCCAGTTGCTCGGCGACGATCGCGCCGAGATCGATCACCGGCCCCAGAAGCGGATCCGGCGGATCGTCCTCGTCATAGGCGACGATCACCTCGGCCTCGGCGACCGTCTTCGGGTCGGCCGCCTTGTCCTGCAGCGGCAGGAAGGCAAGCTCGAAGGCGTGGTCGAGATGCTGGGGAACGGGCTCCAGCGTCACGACGCAGGCCTGGACGAGATCGGCGACCAGCCGGCCGGAAACCTTGACCCCTACTCGCTGCCAGGGAGAGATGGTCAGCTCCGCATCGAGCCGCTCGAGCGCCAGCAGCTCATAGGCCTTGGCCAGCGCGGCGCGCTCCTCGCCGGTCGCCTCGATATGCTCCGAGAGCGGCGCGTCGCCGAGGCGGCGGGTATCGAAGGGGCGCGACAGCGGCAGCGCATCCATCAGGCGGTCTCCGGAACGGGCAGGGCCGGAAAGCTCAGCGAGCCGGCCAGGATCTGATCGAGCGGCTGGACCGCGAGCGCGGCCGCCGAAGCAACGACATAGGCGGCGATCTCGGGCACCGCCTCCCCGCCCCCGTCGGGAAAGAGATTGCGCGTCAGCGCCGCTTCGAGCGCCCCGTGATCGCCGGAGGAAAGCGCCGAATCATAGGCCGCGACGCGGCCATAAAAGGCCTCGGCCATCTTCTTCAGCTTCTTCGGCACGCCGATGTCGCTCACGCCGAGTTCGCGCAGGCTGCGATCCATGTCCTTCAGGAAGATGTCGAACACCTCCTGACCCAGGCGGCGGTGGTCCTCGCTTTCGCCCTTCAGGCGGTGGAAGAGCAGGAAGCCGTGCAGCACGATCATGTCGAAGCGGCCGTCGAGCGTATCCGGCACCTTGAAGGCGGCATAGAAGACCGGCTGGCGGGCCTGCGCCACGATGGTGCCGTAAAGCGCATATGCTATGGCTTCGTTTCGGCGCCGCCTCGCGAACAGACGTTCAAACATCGGATCGATCTCCGGGATGCGTGTCGGCCCTCTGCCGGACGATTTCCGTTCCCCCATCAGATGGGTCGCGGCGGCGCGATGGCAAAGGCGCCGGAGCGTGGCGGGCGTCGGAAGCCTTTGCGGGGGCGGTGCTCATTGTCACGAGCCCTAGCGCAGGCTAGGGAGATTGCCAACCCGTTCGTGGGTCGGACGCTTGACGGCGGATGGACCAGGACGGACGCCAAGGGTCCGACAGGCGCGGATGACGGGAAGTCGATGAGGGTTCAGGAGAGCAGCATGCGGGTTGGCGTGACGGATCAGCGGTTTGCCATCGGCCCGGCCGGCCGTGTCGGGGTCGTGCTGGTCGCGCTCGCCGCCGCCGGTGGACTGGCCGGCTGCAAGAGCACCAATATTTTGAACGGCGCGAACGAGACCTATCATTCAGGCTTCGTGATGCCCGCCAACGGCCTCGAGCAGATCCCGGTCGGCGCCAGCCAGGACCAGGTGCGGATCGTGCTCGGCACGCCGTCCACCACCAACGAGTTCGGCGGCGAGGTCTGGTACTATATCTCGCAGACCCGCTACAAACGCATGGAGTTCCAGAACTCCAAGATCATCGACCAGCGCGTCCTCGCCGTCTATTTCGACAAGAATCACGTCGTCGAGCGGGTCGCCGATTACGGCCTCAAGGACGGCCACGTCTTCGAATTCATCACGCAGACGACACCGACCGGCGGCAAGGACCAGGCCTTCCTGGAGCAGGTGCTCACCGGCGCCCTCGGCGTCGGCGCCAGCAACCCGTTCGGCGGCGGCTGAGCGGGATCGCAAGCTCCATTCGCGCAACAAAAATGCCCGGGCTCGTCCCGGGCATTTTCATTTCAGGGGCCGAAGGCGCGGCCCGCGAGGACCGCGCCCGGCTTGCGCTCAGTGATGGGCGAGCACCGCGAGCAGCAACAGCGCCACGATGTTGGTGATCTTGATCGCCGGGTTCACGGCCGGGCCGGCGGTGTCCTTGTAGGGATCGCCGACGGTGTCGCCCGTGACCGAGGCCTTGTGCGCGTCCGAGCCCTTGTAGTGGGTCTGGCCGGAGGCATCGGTGAAGCCGTCCTCGAACGACTTCTTGGCATTGTCCCAGGCGCCGCCGCCGGACGTCATCGAGATGGCGACGAAGAGGCCGGTGACGATGACGCCGAGCAGCATCGCACCCACGGCCGAGAAGGCTTCGCTCTTCCCCGCGATGGCGTAGATGATGAAATAGACGACGATCGGCGCCAGCACCGGCAGCAGCGAGGGAATCACCATTTCGCGGATCGCCGCCTTGGTGAGGATGTCCACCGCCTTTCCATAGTCGGGCTTGTCCGTGCCGGCCATGATGCCCGGCTTCTCGCGGAACTGCCGCCGCACTTCCTCGACGATGGCGCCCGCCGCCCGGCCGACGGCGGTCATAGTGATGCCGCCGAAGATGTAGGGGATCAGGCCGCCGAGCAGCAGACCGACCACGACATAGGGGTTGGAGAGGGTGAAGTCGGGAACGACGCCCTTGAAATACTGGAAGGCGGTCGCCCCCTCCTTGTTCGCCTCGGCGATGAAGTAGGAAAGGTCGTAATTGTAGGCGGCGAAGAGCACGAGGGCGCCGAGACCGGCCGAGCCGATCGCATAGCCCTTGGTGACGGCCTTGGTCGTGTTGCCGACCGCGTCGAGCGCATCGGTCGACTTGCGCACTTCCTTGGGCAGGCCCGACATCTCGGCGATGCCGCCGGCATTGTCGGTGACCGGCCCAAAGGCGTCGAGCGCGACCACCATGCCGGCGAGGCCGAGCATGGTCGACACCGCGACGGCGGTGCCGAAGAGACCGGCCAGTGCATAGGTCACGATGATGCCGGCGACGATGACGATCGTCGGCAGCGCGGTCGCCTCGAGCGAGACGGCGAGACCCTGGATGACGTTGGTGCCGTGGCCGGTGACCGAGGCCTGGCTGATCGAGCGGACCGGGCGGTAGCCGATGCCGGTGTAGTATTCGGTGATCCAGACGATGAGGCCGGTCACCGCGAGGCCGACAAGGCCGCAGAAGAAGAGGTTGGTGCCGTTGATGACCGCGCCGGAGACAGTCGTCAGTTCGCCCCAGCCGGTGAAGAGCGTCGTCGCGACCGCGAGGCCGACGACCGAGAACAGCGCCGAGGCGATGAAGCCCTTGTACAGCGCGCCCATGATCGACTGGCTCGGCCCGAGCTTGACGAAGAAGGTGCCGGCGATCGAGGTCAGGATGCAGACGGCGCCGATGCCCATCGGCAGCAGGATGATGCTGGGCAGCATCGGCGAGCCGGCGAAGAAGATCGCCGCCAGGACCATGGTCGCGACCAGCGTCACCGCATAGGTCTCGAACAGGTCGGCCGCCATGCCGGCGCAGTCGCCGACATTGTCGCCGACATTGTCGGCGATCGTCGCCGGATTGCGTGGATCGTCCTCGGGAATGCCGGCTTCGACCTTGCCGACGAGATCGCCGCCGACATCGGCACCCTTGGTGAAGATGCCGCCGCCGAGGCGGGCGAAGATCGAGATCAGCGAGGCGCCGAAGCCGAGCGCGACGAGCGCGTCGATCACGACGCGGTCGCCCGGCTGGTAGCCGGCAAAGCCGGTCAGCACGAGGTAGTAGACCGAGACGCCGAGCAGCGCGAGGCCGGCGACCAGCATGCCGGTGATGGCGCCCGACTTGAAGGCGATCTCGAGGCCTTCCGCGAGGCTCTTCGTCGCCGCCTGCGCCGTGCGCACATTGGCACGCACCGAGACATTCATGCCGACGAAGCCGGCAATAGCCGACAGGATCGCGCCGATGGCGAAGCCGATCGCGACCGTCAGCGACAGCAGGAAGGCGACGATGATGAAGATGACCACGCCGACAACGGCGATGGTGATGTACTGGCGGCGCAGATAGGCGCTGGCGCCCTCTCGGATCGCGGCGGCAATCTCCTGCATGCGCGCCGAGCCGGCGTCGGCGGCGAGCACGGACTGTGTCGCCCATGCGCCGTAGGCCAACGCCACGAGCGCACAGAGTATGATCAGATAAATCACGTCCTCTTCCCTCCCTGTCCGGCTTGAACTGGTGCCGGCGCAGGCGCGCCGGGCCGGCTTCGAATGCCGGGGAAGAGCACCGTTCCTCCCGTCTCTTTCCCAGCGGAATTAGAGTTGAGAACGGGTTTGGGCGGCGGTCAAGGGGAAGGCCGAGCGATTGTCCCGCGGGCGAGCGAGGCGAGCGCCAGCGCGGCCAGCGCCAGCGCAACCGTGGGGAATACGATGCTGTTGACCGCGACCCATCCCGGGCCGCCGATCAGCACGCCGGCAAAGAAGGAGGCCAGCGCCGACATCGCGAAAATGAGGAAATCGTTGAGGCCCTGCACGCGCCCGCGCTCCTCGGGCCGATAGGTCTCGGTCAGCATGGCCGTCGCACCGACGAAGCCGAAATTCCAGCCGATGCCGAGCAGGACCAGCGCGATCCAGAAATGCGCAAGCGTCAGGCCGGCGATGGCCACGACCGAGCAGGCGCAGAGGATGAGCAGGCCGGTGATGACGATCACGTTCTTGCCGAAACGCGCGATGAGGCGGCCGGTGAAATAGCTCGGCGCGAACATCGCCAGCACATGCCACTGGATGCCGAGAGCGGCGTCGTTCTGCGTCAGCCCGCAGCCGACCATGGCGATCGGCGCCGCCGTCATCACGAGGCTCATCATGGCATAGGAGGCCATGCCGCAGAGCACGGCGGCGATGAAACGCGGCTGGCGCATGATCACGATGAGCGGGCGGCCGCGATCATGGCTGCTGCCGCGCGGACGCGGCGGCACGAGATCGCGCACCCGGCTGACGATCAGCGCGCCGATCGCAGCAAGCGCGGCGATGGCGGCATAGGCGCCGGCGAAGGGGATGGGGCTGAACAGATCGCGCGTCAGGATGGCGGCCTGCGGCCCGATGATGGCTGCCAGGATGCCGCCGGCCATCACGAGGCCGAGCGCGCGGCTCCGCGCCGTCTCGGTGCCGGCATCGACGGCGGCGAAGCGGTATTGCTGGCTGAAGGCGGCGGAGGCGCCGATGAGGATCGAGGCGGCGGCGAACAGCCAGAACGAGCCGGCGACGATGGAGAGGGCCGTGAGCACCCCGCCGAGAACGCCCGGAAGAGCGCCGATCACGAGACCGGCCCGCCGTCCGATGCGCGCCATCAGGATCGCGGCGGGGATGGTCGCGAGCGCCGAGCCGAGCGTCAGCGCGGTCACTGGGACGGTCGCCAGCGACTTGTCGGGACCGAGCAGATAGACGCCGGCGAGGCCGCCAAAGGCGACGGCGATCGGCATCATCGAGCCGCCGAAGGCGGTCGCGGCCGTCAGCACGACGGCGTTGCGCTTCACTGCGGCGTCGAGCGCCGGGCCTTCCAGCGGCTCAGAAATGGTCATGCGACGCCCTCGCGAGATGAATGACCCGTCCCTCGCCGTCGACCACCTGCGGCGCGCCCGGCTCGGCGAGAATGGTGCCGATGCGCGTGACGGGAACGCCGACCGCTGCGGCTTCCGCCTCGAAGGCCGCGGCCCGGTCAGGCGGCACGGCAGCGAGAATCTCGTAATCGTCGCCGCCGGAGAGGATGCTGACAAGCGCCGAAGGATCGGACCCGGCGAGCGCGCGCGCCGCATCGGAAAGCGGCACCAGCCCCGCCTCGAGCCGCGCGCCGACGCCGGAGGCCTTCAGCATATGGCCGAGATCGCCGACCAATCCATCCGACACATCGAGCGCGGCATGGGCATGGAGCCGCACCGCCTCGGCCAATGCCAGGCGCGGCTGCGGATGGAGATAGCGGTCGAGGAGATGCGCCACCCCCCCCCCGGCTGACGTTCCGTCGAGTGTGCCGAGACGGAGGCGAAGCCCGAGCGCCGCGTCGCCGATCGTGCCGCTGACATAGATCGCGTCGCCAGCCTTCGCCCCGGCGCGACGCACCATGCCGCCGTCGGGCACCGCGCCGATGGCCGTGATCGAGAGGGTGAGGCCGCCGGCCGCCTTGACGGTGTCGCCGCCGAGCAGCGCGATGCCATAAGTCGCCTGGTCGCCCGCGAGGCCGGCCGCGAAATCGGCCATCCATCCGGGCGTCCAGTCGGCGGGCAGCGCGAGGCCGAGCAGATAGCCGAGCGGCCGTGCGCCCTTGGCCGCGAGGTCGGAGAGATTGACGCGCAGCGCCTTGCGCGCAATCGAGACGGCCGGATCATCGGGGAAGAAGTGGATGCCCGCCGCCACCATGTCCTTGGTGAGCACGAGGCTCTGGCCGGGCGGCGGCACGAAAGCCGCCGCGTCGTCGGTGAGATTCAGCGCGGCGGGATCGTCCGCCAGCGGTCGCAGGTAGCGGGCGATCAGATCGAACTCGCCCGGCCGCGCCGCGTCCTCAGCCATTTCGTCCCCGGCTGTCGCCTTCGAATTCGGCCGGCCGCAGGCGGCGCGCCGTCGTGTCGAGCACGGCGTTCACCAGCCGCACTTCGTCGCCGTCGCTGAAGAAGGCGCGCGCGATATCGACATATTCGGTGATCACGACCTTGCCCGGTACATCCTTGCGCCCGACCAGCTCATAAGCGCCGCAGCGCAGGATGGCGCGCAGCGTCACATCGATGCGCGACAGCGGCCAGTCGGCCGACAGCGAAGTGTGGATGACCGGATCGAGATTGCGCTGCTCGCGGACGACGCCGGCGATCACATCGCGGAAGAAGGCGGCGTCGGCGTCGCGATACTGCTCGCCGTCCAGCTCCTTGCCGAGCCGGAAGTTCTCGAATTCGGCGACGACCTCGGTGAGCGAGGCGCCGCCGACATCCATCTGGTAGAGCGCCTGCACCGCGGCGAGGCGCGCGACGCCCCGCTGGTTGGCGGGCCGGAACATGCGGGGAACCGGCCCCGAGGCAGGCGCCTTGTCGGCTGGCGGCATGTCAGAGCCCGAATTTCTTGCGCAGTGCGATCATGGCCAGCGCCGCCTCGGCCGCGGCGCCGCCCTTGTTCTTGTCGCCGACCCTGGCACGCGCCCAGGCCTGGTCGTCATTCTCGACCGTCAGGATGCCGTTGCCGATGGCGAGCGCCTCGATAACGGCCATGTCCATGATCGCGCGGGCCGATTCGTTGGCGACGATGTCGTAATGCGTGGTCTCGCCGCGGATCACCGTGCCGAGGACGACGAAGCCGTCATAATCGGCCTCTCCATCTTCCATGGCGGCGAGAGCCATCGAGAGCGCAGCGGGAATCTCGAGGACGCCCGGGACGGACACGCGCTCGAACGTGGCGCCGGCCCTGGTGAGGGCCTGGCTCGCACCTTCGAAGAGCGCGTCGGCGATGTCCTCGTAGAAGCGGGCCTCGATGACGAGGAGATTGGGGGCAGCGTCGCTCATGTCGGAAATGGCCTTGCTGGGTCGGGATCGGGCGGCAGGTGAACCATGCGCCCCCCGGACTGTAAAGCGAAAAGCACGCATGGGCGCCATGCTGCGCTCGCCTGTCTGGCCGGCACGGCGGCGATCGCGCTGCGCCGTTCGCGCATTGCATAAGGACTGGCCTCCGCCCGCCCGATGATGAGGCTTGCCGCTGCGGTGCCCCCTGCCGACACTCGGCGGCCCCCAACGAGAGAATCCGCGATGCCGCATATCGTCAATATCGACCACGCGCTCGAGACCGTCCGCCAATGGCGCGGCGTCGATCACGTCTTCTCGGATATCGACCCGGCCCGGACGGCGCATCTCGTCATCGACATGCAGAACGCCTTCCTCGAGGAGGGCGCCGAGCTCGAAGTGCCGCTCTCGCGCGACACGGTCGACAACATCAACCGCATCTCCGCCGCGATGCGCGCCAAGGGCGGGCTCAACATCTTCACGCGCATGTCGCTCGACGCCGATGTCGAGGAGCGCTGGACCATCTGGCTCGGCTATTTCTGCGACAAGCGCCGCTCCGACAGTGTCAAGGCGATCCTCCGCCCCGGCACCCATGGCCGCGAGCTCTATGCCGGCATCGATGTCACCGATGGCGACATCGTCATGGACAAGAACCGCTATTCCTGCTTCGCGCCGGGCGCCTCGCCGCTGCAGTCGATCCTCGTCGAGCGCGGCATCGACACGCTCATCATCTCCGGCACGGTCACCAATTGCTGCTGCGAATCGACCGCCCGCGACGCGATGCAGCTCAATTACCGCGTGATCTTCACGTCCGACGCGACTTCGGCGCTGAACGACGCCGACCACAACGCCTCGCTGACCAACATGGTCACGATCTTCGCCGACGTGATGTCGACCGACGAGGTGACCGGCTTCATCGAGAACCCGTTGCCGGTCTCGCTCTGACGCCGCCCGGCAGGGCTCGCGAGAGGCTGACGAGCGCCAGGGACGGGCTATGCCCTGACTCCCTCCCCGCTACGGGGAGGGAGAAGGAAGGGGCTCAGGCCGCTTCGGTGAGGCGGGCGACGTAGCGGGCCATCTGATCGACTTCGAGATGGACGCGGTCGCCGACCTTGCGGGCGCCCCAGGTCGTGACGTCGGCATGGAGGGTGTGTGGGATCAGCAGTACCGAGAAGCGGTCGCCCTCGACCCAGTTGACGGTGAGCGAGGTGCCGTCCAGCGCGACCGAGCCCTTGGTGGCGATGAAGCGGGCATAGGCATGCGGCACCTCGAAGACGAAGCGGGTCGTCTCGCCGAGATCCTCGCGCGCGATGATCGTGGCGAGAGCGTCGACATGGCCGGAGACCATATGGCCGCCGAGTTCGTCGCCAAGCTTCAGCGAGCGCTCGAGATTGATGCGCGTGCCGGTATCCCAGTGCGCGACCTCGGTCAGTGCCAGGGTCTCCGGCGCCGCCTCGACGTCGAAACGCGTGCCGCCTTCGGCCTTGGGATCAAGCGAAATCACCGTGAGGCAGACGCCGGCGCAGGCGATCGAGGCGCCGATGGCGATCGTCGCGGGGTCATAGGCGCTGTCGATGGTGATGCGATGCACGTCGTTGCGCCGCTCGACGGCGGTCACGGTGCCGACATCGGTGATGATCCCGGTGAACATGGTCAGGTGGTCCTTTCAAAGCGGATCAGGCGGTCCTCGCCGAGCGACGCGTCTTCGACGATGCGATAGCGCGGGCTGCGCTCGATGGCGGAGAGCGCCCCGCCGGCGAGCGCCCTGACGCCATCGGGGCCGATGACGACCGGCGCGCGGAACAGCACGACCTCGTCGGCAAGCCCCTGCCCCACGACCGTCGCCGCGATGCGGGCCCCGCCCTCGACAAGCAGCCGCGTGATGCCGCGCTCGGCGAGATGGCGCATGACGGCGCGCATGTCGAGGCCGCCGGTGCCGGTGCCGACCGCGAGCACGGTCACCCCCGCCTCTTCCAGCCGGGCGACGGCCGAGGGCGGCGCGTCGGGGCCGACGAAGAGCCAGAGCGGCACCTCGCGGGCGCCGGCGACGAGCGCCGAAGCCGGACCGAGCCGGGCCTCGGCATCGAGCACGACGCGGATCGGCGAGAGATGGCGGAGGCCAGCGACGCGGACGACGAGGCTCGGATCATTGACCAGCGCCGTCTCGATGCCGATCAGCGAGGCGTCGCTCTCGATCCTCAGCATCTGCAGGCGGCGGAAGGCTCCGGGACCGGACACGAGCATGCGTTCGCCGCTCTTGCGGCCGATCATGCCGTCGGCGGAGACGGCGAGCTTCAGCGTGACATGCGGGCGGCCGTCGCGAACGACGCTGATATAGCCCGCATGGGCGCGCCGTGCCTCCTCGCCGAGCACGCCGGCCGTGACGTCGATCCCCGCCTCGCGCAGCCGCGCATAGCCGGAGCGGGTGCGGCGAGGATCGGGATCGTCCATCGCCGAGACGAGCCGCGTGATGCCGGCGGCGATCAGCGCGTCGGTCTCGGAATAACCGTCGCCATGCCGCATCACGGGTTCGAGCGTCGTGTAGAAGGTGGCGCCGCGCGCGAGGTCGCCCGCTTCCGTCAGCGCCGCGACGCTGGCCGGCGTCAGCCAGGACGGCGAGGTCAGGCCGCGACCGACAACGACCGGATGGCCGCCATCGAACCGCACGACGAGAGCGCCGACCGCCGGCGCCGGATGGGTGCGGCCCTGGTTGCGGCGGCCATGGCGGAGGGCAGCGGCCATCAGCCGCCGATCGGTCTCGGGATCGCTCGTGAGCCGCGCCGCGTCCGTCATACTGCCCCCGGCCGTCATGCTGCCCGGACGGCGGCACGCGGGCCGCGACGTCGCGTCTATTTCCGATCGAGATCCACCGGCTCGGGCGAGGCAAGCTCGCTGAGGACGGTCGAAAAGTCCTTCGCCTCGCGGAAATTCCTGTAGACCGAGGCGAATCTCACATAGGCGACGTCGTCGAGCCCTTTCAATCCCTCCATGACCAGCACGCCGATCTGGTCGGAATTGACTTCGCTCTCGCCGCTGCTCTCGAGCTGGCGCACGACGCCGTTGATCATGCGCTCGACCCGCTCCGGCTCGACGGGGCGCTTGCGGAGCGCGATCTCGACCGAGCGCATCAGCTTGTCGCGATCGAAGGGAACGCGGCGCCCGCTCTTCTTGAGCACGATGAGCTCACGCAGCTGAACGCGCTCGAAGGTCGTGAAGCGGCCGCCGCAGGTCGTGCAGACCCGGCGGCGGCGGATCGAGTTGCTGTCCTCGGACGGACGCGAATCCTTGACCTGCGTATCGTCGCTTCCGCAATAGGGACAGCGCATGGCGGCCTTTCGTCAGGAATAGATCGGGAAGCGATCGGTGAGCGCGTGCACGCGCTGCTTGACCGACGCCTCGACGAGCGGAGCGCTGCCATCCTCGGACTGGGCGACCGCGCCCAGCACCTCGGCGATCAGCCGGCCGACCTCCTGGAACTCGGCGACGCCGAAGCCGCGGGTCGTCGCCGCCGGCGTGCCGAGGCGGATGCCCGAGGTCACGAACGGCTTCTCCGGATCATAGGGAATGCCGTTCTTGTTGCAGGTGAGGCCGGCGCGGACGAGTGCCTTCTCCGAGACATTGCCTCTCAGGCCCTTCGGACGAAGATCGACCAGCATCAGGTGGTTGTCGGTGCCGCCCGAGACGATGTCGAATCCGGCCGCGCGGAGCGTTTCCGCAAGCGCACGAGCATTTTCGACGACATTCTTCGCGTAGAGCTTGAAGTCTGGCCGCAGCGCCTCGCCGAAGGCCACCGCCTTGGCAGCGATGACATGCATCAGCGGCCCGCCCTGCAGACCCGGGAAGACGGCCGAGTTGATCTTCTTCGCGATCGCCTCGTCATTGGTCAGGATAAGGCCGCCGCGCGGGCCGCGCAGCGACTTGTGCGTCGTCGAGGTCACGACATGGGCATAGGGCATCGGCGAGGGATGGACGCCGCCGGCAACGAGGCCGGAGAAATGCGCCATGTCCACCATCAGATAAGCGCCGACCGAATCGGCGATCTCGCGGAAGCGCTTGAAATCCCAGACCCGCGAATAGGCGGTGCCGCCGGCGATGATGAGCTTCGGCTTCGTCTCCTCGGCGATGCGGGCGATCTCCTCATAGTCCAGCAGCTGGTCCTCGCGGCGCACGCCATAGGGCGCCACCTTGAACCACTTGCCGGACATGTTGACCGAGGAGCCATGCGTCAGGTGCCCGCCCGCCGCGAGGTCGAGGCCCATGAAGGTATCGCCGGGCTCGAGCAGCGCCAGGAACACGGCCTGGTTCATCTGGCTGCCGGAATTCGGCTGCACATTGGCGAAGCCGGCGCCGAACAGCTTCTTGGCGCGCTCGATGGCCAGAGTCTCGGCGATGTCGACGAACTCGCAGCCGCCATAATAGCGCTTGCCCGGATAACCCTCGGCATATTTGTTGGTCATGATCGAGCCCTGCGCCTCGAGCACGGCGCGGGACACGATGTTCTCGGACGCAATCAGCTCGATGTCGCCTTGCTGACGACCGAGCTCCTTCGCGATCGCATCGGCAATCTCGGGATCGGACTCCGCGAGACTGCGATTGAAGAAGTCGGCCGTGGCGGCCGGGCGCGCGCTATCGATCAGCGACATGGCGATGTTCCTTCTCCTCGGGCGGGCGGAAAGGACGCGCCGCACCGGACGGCGGCACGTACCATATCATGCGGTCGGCGCCAAGGCGCCAACCTATCGATGGTGGGTGTGCGAAGGCGGACGCCTTACTGCAGCGCGATCTGGCCGACGCCGTCGCGATTGTAGATGTCGTTGCGGAAATAGACCGCGCCGTCCGGGGTCGCCCAGGCGGTGATGTATTCGAGGTAGACCGGAACCTCGGGCTTGAGGTTCACGTCGACCCGCTCGCCGGTCTTGAAGATCTCGTCGATGCGCGAGCGCGGGAATTCCGGATTGTCGCGCAGCAGCCAGGCGATGACCTGGCGGACATTCTGCACGCGGACGCAGCCCGAGGAATCGAAACGCTCGACATTGCCGAAGATGTCCTTCAGCGGCGTGTCGTGCATATAGACGTCCTCGTCGTTGTGGAACGAGATGCGCACGGTACCGAGCGAATTGAAATCGCCCGGATCCTGCCGGAAGAGATAGCCCTTGGTCGCCTGGTCGGTGTTCCAGTCGATCGCGGTCGGCGGCACCTCGATGCCGGCATTGTCGTAGATGCGGATGTGCTTCTTGGTCAGGTAGTCCGGCTGCTTCTGCATCAGCGGGATCAGATCCTTGCGGATGATCGAAGCCGGCACCGTCCAGTAGGGGTTGAAGCTGATCCGGTAGATCTTGGAATTGAGGATCGGCGTCTCGCGGTCGATCTTGCCGACGACGGCGGTGTGGCGCGAAACGACGCGCATGCCCTCGACGACCTCGATCGAGGCGGCCGGCACATTCACCATCACATAGCGCTCGCCCAGAGGGCCGGACATGGCCTTGAGGCGCACGAGATTGGTCTGGAGCTGCGCGAGGCGCACATCGGCCGGCACATTCATCATGCCGACAGTCGAGACGCCGAGCACGCCGTCAGCCGGCAGGCCGTGCCGCGCCTGGAAGCGGCGGAGCGCCGCGTCGACATAGGAATCGAAAGTCTCGGACGAGGGAATGCCGGGCGCGAGATCGCCGGAGACGGTGAGGCGCTGGCGCAGGATGACCACCGCCGGATCGCGCATGCCGAGGCTGAGCTTCTGGTCGCCCGGAACCTGCGGCCAGCCGCCTGCGGCGACGATTTCGCTATAGCGCGCAATGGCGCCTTCGACGGCCATGGAGGTCGAGGGCGAGAGGATCGGCTCGCTGGTGCGCACCGAGGCGACGCCGCCATTGCCGGCATCGAAGCCGTCGGACGCTTCCTGGAACGAGCTCTGCAGCATCTGCTGGATGGGATCGACGCCCTGCGCAAAGGCCGAGCCGGCGCCGAGCGCCGTCATCGCCGCGCCGCCGGCGAGCAGCTTCAGCATGTTGCGGCGCGAAAGACCGCTGAGGCCGGAAGCAAGGCCGTCGAGGGAGGAACGCTTGGAGGAACCGCTCATCAATTCGTTCTCATCATTGCTGGAACCGGCCCTGCGCCAAGGTTTCGAGGCGCCCGCCCCGCTCCGCACCGCGACATCGGTTCTCGCGGATCACCATCCGCTTTGCTGCATATGCTAACGCGAAAGCCCGCCGGCCGCGCGCCCCACATCGTTCCGGCTTCGTTTTCACGCCAGTATGGCGCTTTCATGTCACGGAGCCGGTCGGAAACCCGTCGCCTCAGGAGATGATCGGTGCAGGATGGTTACCGACGGGTTCACGCATTGGGCCTGGGCGGCAATGTCGCCCAACGACCAAAGACCCCGCCGCTCGCGCGACGGGGCCTGCCGGCCTGACCCAGGGGTGGGGATGAGGGATCTTCAGAGCCGGTAGAGAATCTGGTCGGTCCAGAAGCGCTCGAGGCGGTGGAGCGACTTGTTGATGAGTTGGAAGTCGTCGATCGCGATGCCGCCGACCTGCTGGATCGAGCGGATATGGCGCTCGTAGAGATTGCCGACGATGTTGGCGATCTCCTGGCCCTTCGGCGTCAGGCTGACGCGGACCGAGCGGCGGTCCATGCGGGAGCGCTGGTGGTGGATGTAGCCCATCTCGACCAGCTTCTTCAGATTGTAGGAGACGTTCGAGCCGAGATAGTAGCCGCGGGAGCGAAGTTCTCCGGCCGTCAGCTCCGAGTCGCCGATGTTGAACAGCAGCAGCGCCTGCACGCTGTTCACGTCGGAACGGCCCGAACGGTCGAACTCATCCTTGATCACGTCGAGAAGGCGGCGATGAAGCCGCTCGACCAGCGTCAGCGCCTCCATGTATAGGGGCTTCAGCTCAGCCGGGGTCTGCGGTTGATTGAGCGAATCCACTGCCCGCTTCGCGTTGATCATCTCGAGGCCTCTCTGTTTCATGGCGAGTATTCTTCCCGCCTCATGAGAAGGGACCTTAAGTCGCCGATTTGAAGATCAGCTTAAACATCACACTTAACAGCCACTTACCTCGGATTTCGGCATTCGAGACGAGTTTTAGCGTTAAAGACTGGTGTCTCGTCGGGGCTCAGGCAGCGGCGCGTTCGGCCTTCGCCGCCTGCCGCCGGTCCATGAAAACGAGGCCGACAAAGACCGCGAGCGCCACGACATGGAAGCCGACGATGATCGGATCGGCGCCGAACGTGTCGGCGAAGGCGGTGTGGATCGCGATCTCGAAAACGGCGGCATAGACCCAGAGCACGTTGCCCCAGGCGACCCGCATCCAGAGGCCGACCGCGGCGACGAGATCGACCACCGCAAGATGCACGGTGACGAAGCGCCACGCCGTCGTCATGGTCTCGAACGACCAGCCGGCCTCGTCGAAGATGCCGGCGATATAGAGCCACTGGCGGAGGCCGAGCAGAAGAAGGAGAGCGGCGATGCCGCGCAGATAGATGGTGAGCGCGAGCGCCCAGGGATTGTCCGGCTCGCTCGGAAGCTGGGTCACCTCATGATCGATCATGCGCGATCCTTACCTGCTCGTGTCTCGGCCTGCTCGCGGCGCCCGTCCCTGCCTGTTCCGGATAGTTGACGACGGCACCGCCGTCAAAGCCATCCCCCGCCAGAGCCGTGCCGCGATCAAAGCCATGCACCGACGCTGCAGCGCACTGGCGATTGTCGCGGCGCTCCGATATCATCCCGCCCATGTCCACGCTTTCGGCGATTGCCAGATTCTGCCAGGCCCCTCGTAGGGCTGCCCTGCCCGTTGCGCTCTGCGCGACAGACGGCGCGTCCCGCGCCATGATCAACGGGCGCTGAGCGACGAGACAGCCATGCCCTGGGGCGATATCGCCATCATCGCGGTCCTGATCGCGTTCAATGCCTTCTTCGCCATGTCCGAGATCGCCGTCGTCTCGTCGCGTCCCGCGCGGCTGCAGTCGATGGCGGCCGAGGGCATCCCCGGCGCCAGCGCGGCGCTGCGCCTTTCAGAAGATCCGACCGGCTTCCTCTCCGCCGTGCAGATCGGCATTACGCTTGTTGCCATTCTTTCCGGCGCCTTCGGCGAGGCTGAACTCGCGACACCACTGCGCGCCTTTCTCTCCGACACCTTCCCGGCGCTGGGCAACCGCGCCGACACGATCGCGACCGTGACGGTCGTCGTCGGCCTCGCCTATTTCTCGCTCATCTGCGGCGAGCTGGTGCCGAAGCGCCTCAGCCTCACCAATCCCGAGCGTATCGCCTGCATCGTGGCGCGGCCGGTGAGCTTCCTCGCGCGCCTCGCCCATCCGATCGTCTTCTTCCTGCGCATCTCGACCAACGGCGTGCTCCGCCTGCTCGGCAAGAGCGAGAACGACGAGCGCGGCGTCACCGAGGAAGAGGTGAAGACCCTCATCGCCGAGGGCACGGAGAGCGGCGTCTTCCACAAGGCCGAGCGCGAGATGATCGAGGGCGTCATCCGCGTCGCGGACCGTTCGGTGCGCTCGATCATGGTGCCGCGCCCCGACGTGCTCTGGCTCGATGCCGACGACACGCCGGAAAATGTCGCGCGCGAGATCCTCGAGGGCGGCCATTCGCGTTTCCCGGTCAGTCGCGGCGACATCGACGCGGTGCTCGGCATCGTCCATGCCAAGGACCTGCTCGAGCAGCTGCGCAAGGGCGAGCCGATCGACCTCGCGGCCGTCGTGCGCGAGCCGCTCTATGTCGACGAGCGCATGCCGATCCTCAACATGCTCGACCGCTTCCGTACCTCGAACGTGCATATGGCGATCGTCCTCGACGAATACGGCACGTTCCAGGGTGTCGTGACGCCGATGGACATCCTCACCGCCATCGCCGGCGACCTGCCCGAGCGGGCCGGCGACGACGAGCCGGACGCGGTGCAGCGCGAGGACGGCTCCTGGCTCATCGACGGCAGCGCAACGATCGACGTCGTGGAGCGCGTGCTGGGCCTGAAGAGCCTCGCAAGCGACGAGGACTATGCGACCGTCGCCGGCTTCATGCTGCACAAATTCGGACATATCCCGGCGCCGGGCGAGCACTTCGCCCATGATGGCTGGTGCTTCGAGGTCGTCGACCTCGACGGCCGGCGCATCGACAAGGTGCTCGTCTACAGGATCGAGGCGAAGCCGGCCGCGTGAGCCGGCATCGCCGCGGCCATGACCGGCCGCGGAAAGGAACCCCATCATGACCGGTGAGCCGCGCTTCCAGCGCCACGACATGGACGCCATCCTCGGCGGCAGGCGCATGCGCCGCAACCGCCGCGCCGACTGGACGCGCCGCCTGGTGCGCGAGACGGTGCTGACCGTCGACGATCTGATCTGGCCGATCTTCCTCGTCGATGGCGACAATGTCCGCCAGCCGGTTCCCTCCATGCCCGGCGTCGAGCGCTATTCGGTCGATCAGGCGGTGATCGAGGCGGAAAAGGCGGCGGCGCTCGGCATCCCGGCGATCGCGCTGTTCCCGTTCACCGAGCCGACGCTGCGCGATCTCTCGGGGTCCGAATCGCTCAATCCGGACAATCTCGTCTGCCGGGCCTGCCGCGCCATCAAGGCCGCTGTGCCCGAGATCGGCCTCATCACCGACGTGGCGCTCGACCCTTATACGAGCCACGGCCATGACGGCGTCATGGACGGCCATGTCATCCTCAACGACGAGAGCGTCGCCCTGCTCGTCCGCCAGGCGCTGAACCAGGCCGCCGCCGGCGCCGACGTCATCGCGCCTTCGGACATGATGGACGGCCGCGTCGGCGCCATCCGCGACAGCCTGGACACGGCCGGCTTCGACGACGTGCAGATCATGGCCTATTCGGCGAAATATGCGTCGGCCTTCTATGGCCCGTTCCGCGACGCCATCGGCACATCGAAGACGCTCATCGGCGACAAGCGCACCTATCAGATGGACTTCGCCAACAGCGACGAGGCGCTGCGCGAGGTCGAGCTCGACATCGCCGAAGGCGCCGACATGATCATGGTCAAGCCGGGCCTGCCCTATCTCGACATCGTCCGCCGCGTGAAGGACAATTTCGCCATGCCGACCTTCGCCTATCAGGTGTCGGGCGAATACGCGATGATCCGGGCGGCGGAGCAGAATGGCTGGATCGACGGCGAACGGGCGATGCTGGAGAGCCTCTGGGCCTTCAAGAGGGCCGGCGCCGACGGCATCCTCACCTATTTCGCGCCCTTCGTCGCGCCGCTCGTGAAGCGCTGACGGGACGACGGCGGCGCGAATGCGGCGGATCGTCCTCGCAGCGCTCGCCGTCCTCGCGGCACTGGGGCTTGCCGGCTGCAGCGATGTCGACCGCCAGCAGTCGATCGTCTGCGTCGCCATCGCCACCGCGATCGGCCCCGAAGGTCGACCCGTCACGATCCGCTCGGTCGAGCCGCTGAGCGGCGCCAGCAACGCCATCCGCGTCATCTTCATCGCCGCGGGCGATCCGCGCACGCTGTTCGCAGACTGCGCCTTCGCAGGCGGCGCGCTCAGCGCCGGCCGGACAGACATTCTCGCCGTGCGCGGCTTTTCCGGGCGGATGCCGGAATGGCGGCTCGGCCTGCTGAAACGCTGGTTCCTCGAACAGCCGGGCGCCGTCCAGGCGGCGGTGGCGGAGGCGGGATGGGCGCCGCCGCGCTATGCGCTCTTGCCGATCGCCCTGCCCGCGACCGCCGGCTATGCGCTGCAGCAGCTCGTCAACGCCGTCAATATCGCCGCCTTCTATGTGCCGCTCGCGCTCGCCTATGCGCTCATCTACGGCCTGGTAGGGCGGCTCAACATGGCCTTCGGCGATTTCGCGATGATCGGCGGCTTCGGCGCCGTCTTCGGTCTCGTGACCGCGGCGACCGCGCATGTGCCCTCGCTCGTGACCGTGATGCTGGTCGCGCTCGCAGCCTCGGTCTCGCTCACGGCGCTCTTCGGCTATCTGACAGCGCGCACGGTCGTGATGCCGCTCCTCGCCCGCCCGCCCCGCGCCTTCATCGTCGCGACCGTGGGGCTGGGCATCACTGTTTCCGAGGCCGTCCGCATCGCCCAGGGGTCGCGCGAGATCTGGCTGCAGCCGATGCTCGGCGACCAGGTGCTCATCGCCGGCGGCCCGTTCCCCGTCGTCGTGACGGTGATGCGGCTGGTCATTCTCGCGCTCTCGGGCCTCGCCGTCGTCTGGCTGTTCGCGATCCTCGCGCGCTCGGCCTTCGGCCGGGCCTGGCGGGCGGTGGCGGACGACGCGCTCGCGGCGCGTCTTTTCGGCATCGACCCCGCGGCGGTGACGGGCGTCACCTTCATCCTCGCCTCCAGCCTCGCCTCGCTGTCCGGCTCGATCCTGGCGCTCGGCTATGGCGGCACGTCCTTCTCGGCCGGGCTGATGCTCGGGCTCAAGGCGCTGATCGCCTGCCTGATCGGCGGCGGCACGCCGCGCGGCGCGCTGATCGGCGCACTGCTACTCGCGGCCATCGAAACCGGCTGGTCGGCGGTGTTCGGACTCGGCGAGCGGGATATCGCCGTGCTCGCCATCATCACGCTGCTCTTCCTGCTGCGGCCGGACGGGCTGTTCGGGCGCCGGGCGGCGCTTGAGGAAGGGCGGCCGATCCGGCTATCGTGACGGCTGCCGGAGGGCGGTCATGCATGCGCCAAGCGAGGCGGCCGACGCCGTCGCCATTCCCACCATCGACGATATCCGCGACGCCGCCCGCGCCATCGAGGGCAGCGTGCTCCGGACGCCCTTCCTTCCGGCGCCGCGGCTCGGCCAGCTGACCGGTGCCGAAATGTTCGTCAAATACGAGAATCTCCAGGTCACCTCCGCCTTCAAGGAGCGCGGCGCGCTGGTGAAGCTGCTTTCGCTGAACCCGGACGAGCGCCGCGCCGGTGTCGTCGCCATGTCGGCCGGCAATCACGCGCAGGCGGTCGCCTATCACGCGTCGCGGCTCGGCATCCCGGCGACGATCGTGATGCCCGCGACCACGCCTTTCGTGAAGATCGAGGCCACCCGCTCCTTCGGCGCCCGCGTCGTCGTCGAGGGCGAGACGCTGGCCGAGTCGCAGGCTGTCGCGGCGCGGATTGCGGAGACGACGGGCGCCGTCTGGGTCCATCCCTACGACGACCGCCATGTCATTGCCGGCCAGGGCACGGTCGCGCTGGAGATGATCGAGAGCGGCATCCCGCTGGATTGCCTCGTCGTGCCGGTCGGCGGCGGCGGCCTCATCGGCGGCATGGCGATCGCGGCCAAGGCGCTCTCGCCGCGGATCGAGGTCATCGGCGTCGAGACCGAGCTCTATCCCTCGATGCGGGCGGCGCTGGACGGAGCGGCCGGGGAGTGCGGCGGCAACTCCCTCGCCGAGGGCATCGCGGTCAAGAATGTCGGACGCCTGACGCTCGCCATCGCCCGCGAATATGTCGATGATGTTCTGCTCGTGCCCGAGAGCGCCATCGAACGCGCGGTGAATGCCTATCTGACGCTGCAGAAGACCATGGCCGAGGGGGCCGGCGCGGCGGGTCTGGCGGCCCTCCTCGCCTATCCCGAGCGCTTCGCCGGCAAGCGCATCGGCCTCGTGCTCTGCGGCGGCAATATCGATCCGCGCCTCGCCGCGTCGATCATGGTCCGCGAGCTGGCGCGCGCTGGCAAGATCGTCGCGGTGCGTCTCACGATCCCCGACCGCCCGGGCGTTCTCGGCGACATCGCGGCGACGATCGGCGCCTGCGGCGGCAACATCCTCGAGGTGCACCACAACCGCACGCTGCTCTCGGTGCCGGCCAAGGGCGCGATCGTCGATGTCACCATCGAGACGCACGGGCCGGCTCACACGGATGAGATCGAGCGCGCCCTCGAGGCCCGCCACTACAAGGTCGACCGCCTCGCGGCGCCGTAGCGGCGCTATCCGGACTGCCGGAGACTGCCGTCGGGATTGCAGCGATTGTTGACGATCAGCCATTGAGGCTTGCCGTCTTCGCTTCCGACATCGAAGCGCGCCGCGCCCTGCCAGGATTGCAGATGATCGTAGAGCGCCGGGTTGAGCGCGACGCCGGGCAGCCAGCGGCTCGTCGAGACATGCGACGGATCGGAGATGAGCACGATGTCGCCCTCGTCCGCATTGCGCGCCATCTCGCCGAGATCGCGCGACATGAACGTCGTCGAGACCACCGTCTCCACGCCGACCTTAGCCGCCTCGAAGCGGACGAGCTCTGTGGGGATGGGAAAGGCGTCGGTGAACACGATCTTCAGCGGACGCTTTGAGCAGGCGGGATTGTCGAGATTGGCCTGCTGCACGTCGATCAGGCGCCGGGTGATTTCATGCACGATCGGTGGCAGTTTGATCGCGTTCGGCATGGCGCCGTAATAGTAGGAAGCCAGCGGCAGCTTGTAGGCATAGAACGCAAGAATGACGACGAGCGCCGGTCTGATGATCCGGGCCGCGTTGCCGCTGGCGCGGATGAAGGCGATGAGCCTGACGGACGCCGCCGCGAATGCCACGACGAATGGCAGGTAGAAGAAGCTCCCCTGATAGGGCGTCTTCTCGCCGGAAACCGCCATCGCGGCATAGATGACAGCGACGACCGCGTAATAGGCGACCATTCTCCAGTTTCGCCGATCGCGGCGGAAAGCCATCAGCGCAAGATCGGCGATGATCAAGACGAGGCCGTTACGGAAGAACTTTCCGAGGCTCAGGATCCCGCCGATACCGGTGGAATGGTAGAATAGATGAAAGGCGGAGTCGCCCGCCGTCGCCCAGACATCGGCATAGGTCACGAGCACGCCATAGACATACTCGGCCGTCTGGCTGCCCCAGACCAGCGCGAAGGGCGTCATGAGAACGGCATAGGCGATCAGCACCTGCCCCATCGCCAGGGATGCGGCCCCGAGACGGCGCCGATCGGTCGCCCATTGCGCGGCCAGTGCGGCAAACCCCGCGACGAAGAGTGCCGGCACGACCAGGATGACGGCGGACGGCTTGGTGACCGTCGCGACCGCACAGATCGCGGCAAGGCCGAGCCGTCGGCGATGCGAGCAGGAAGGCAGATCCGCGACGCAGAGCAGATAGGCGGCGATGCCGAGCAGCAGTCCGCCCGGCAGATCGGGGCGGAACTCCATCACCATCGCCTGCACCGCCGGAACGAACAGAAACGTCCCGATGAACAAGGCGCGGTCGAGCGACGGCCCCATCGGCCGGCTCAGCCAGGCAAGGAAGAGCAGGAAGACGAGAACGACCCAGCTATTGGCGATATAGGCGGCGATGGGCTCGGGTCCGAGCAGCCAGAAGCCGACAAGACCGGTCAGCGTTGTGACCGGAGCATGCGGAGGGTCGGCGATGAAGGAGGCGAGGATGGCCTGGATGCCGGAGCCAGGGCTGAAGCGCAGGCGGACCAGCGCATCGGCCATGTAGTTGACGTCGTCATAGATCGGCACCATCGCCAGATGGCCGTGCAGAAGGCTGAGGGAGATATTGGCCAGCACGATGAGCAGGAACATCCCGGCGAGGGCCAGCCACAGCAGGCGATTTCCGGGAGCAGGGTTTTCGATCATGGTCGACCAGCCTCGTCGGGCTTCACGATGACGCCGCTGCGCCGCTGCACTTTGGAGCATGCACAGGCGGGGCCACCGATCCACCGCTTTCCGGCATCCGCCGTCCTCATTTCGGACCGCCGGCGCTGCAGTCGGTGTTTGCGAACAGCCAGTAAGGCCGGTTCTCATAGGTGCCGACCGCGATCTTGCGCATGCCGGGCTTGGCCGCAAGGAAGCGGAAGATCTGCGGGGCGTAGTTGCCGATCAGCAGCCACGGGTTCTCGTGGCCGCTCGCGGGATCTGCCATCGCTACGAGATCGACCTCGTCCACCCAGCGCAGCGCTTCGGCAAGGGAGCGCGGGAAGTAGACGCTGACGGCCTCCACCCTCAGCCCACCGGCAGCAAGCGCCATCTGCAGCGCATCGGCGGCCAGAGGGTCGTAGTCCAGCGTCATGATAGTCGGGACGCGGTCCTGACAGGCTTTGCCGCCCTGCCAATCTTGCTTGGCAACGTCGAAGGCGGCGTTGGTGACGCCACCGATCAGGCGATCAGCCTCGGGCCGATCGGCGGGTCGGCCGAAATAGCTGCTGCCGAGCGGAAGGAACACGATGCAGGCGGCAAGCGCGCCGGTGCCCGCCGCCTGCACGATGCGCGGCGCCGCTGTCGGCCACTGAGTACGGGCTGCCACGCAGAGGCGAACCAGTGCCGACGCGGCTGCAAGGAGGATCGGAAAGTAGAAGTAGCTGCCCTGGTAGGTCGTCTTCTCGCCGGAGACCGCCATTGCCAGATAGATGACGAGCAGCGTCGCGTAGAACGGCAGCGGGGATTGCCGCCGCCAATTGCGCGACTTCAGACAGAGCAGGAGATCGACTGCGACCAGTCCGATCACAGGGAAGAGGAAGGCGCCGAGCGCCTGCCGAGCACCGGGGCCGACGAGATGGTAGGTAAGGTGAAACCACCATCCGCCCGGCGTCGCCCAGATGTCCGCATCCGTGAAGAGCGTTCCGGCGATGTAGCGCACCGTGGCCGGTCCGAAGACGATGGCGAACGGCGCCAGCAGGAGCAGATAGAACGCCATCGTGCCCAGCGCATGGCGGAGGAGCAGCCCCCGGTCGCGGTCGCTCGCCCGATACTGGGCCGCGACCTGGATGACGAGACCGATGCCGAGGGCGGGAATGACGAGCACCACTCCGCTCAGCTTCATCACCGTGGCCGCCACGGCGACGATAGCCAGCGCCCCCATCTCCTTGAGCGAGGCGTCGCGGAAGTTGGTCCGCGCCAGGAGCCGGAGCGCGACGGCGAAGAGAAGCCCGGCCGCGAGGTCCGGCCGGAATTCGGCGATCATCGCGTGGGCAGCCGGCACATAGGCCATCACGCCGACAAAGAGACTTCGGGCGAGGAGGCCGCCCACGGGACGGCTCAGCCGGCCGCAGACCGCGATATAGAGCGCGAAGACCCACAGATTGGCGAGATAGGCCGCGACCGCATGCGGTCCGAGGGCCCAGAAGCCGGCAGCCGCCGTCAGCGTGGTCAGCGGGGCGTGCGGCGGATTGGACCAGAACGTCGCAAGGACCGACCACAGCCCGCTGCCGGGGGCGAACATGACCCGGTCCAGAGCGTCGCTGAGATAGCGTACATCGTCATAAACCGGGACGCCGGCCAGCCTGCCTTCACGAAGGCTGTAGGCGAGGTTGGCGGCGGCGGTGACGAGGAAGATTCCGCTGAAGGAGAGACCGCTCAGCCAGTTGCTCGATATCGCCCGCGTCGCCCCGGCAGGTTTTGAGATTTCTGGCATTGCGCTGGACGCTTGTTCTTCTTCTTTTTCTTCGTCTTTCGCGACGGCAGTCTGCGGCCCAGGCAAAGGCTCGCCGCTTCGAGCCACGATGACATTTCGACGGCCGCCAGACCAGCCGTCACGGTCGCGAGCTTAGGCGGAGCAGTTCCGATTGATGAAGAGCCAGTAGGGAGAGCCGTAATAGGTGCCGAGTTGCACCTTCCGCGTCCCCGGCTTCTCGCTGAGGTGCTGGAAGATCTCCGGCACCATGGTCGAGATGCGGATGAAGGCGTTGGCCCGCGGCGTCTCCACGGGATCGATGGTGAGGACGACATCCGCCTCATCGACCGCCTTCAGCGCTTCCGGCAGGCTGCGCGGGAAATAGGTATCGCCCGCCGCCATCTTCAGTCCGCCACGGGCGACGGCATAGCGGATCGCAACCGCCGGGAACGGGTCGAGGCTGGTGACGAGAACCGACATCGTGCGGTCGCGACAGGCCTCGCTCGTCTGCCATTCATTCCTGTTCAGCGCAAAAAGGGCATCGGCCACCTTCGGCATCAGGACATTGGCCTCGTTCTGGTCGCGATAGCGGGGCGAATACGCCCCGACCAGGGGAAGGAAGACGACGCACAGTGCGAGGCCGACACCGAGGACGCCCCGGGCCACGAACGGCCCGGCCGTGGGCCAGCGCTCGCGGCTCGCCACCGCCATGCGGACGAATGCGTCAGCCGCGGCGAACAGCAGGGGCAGGTAGAAATAGCTCCCCTGGAAGATCGTCTTCTCGTTCGAGATCGACATCGCGCAATAGAGGATCGCGAGGGTGGCATAGAGCGGCAGGACCTTCGGCTGGCGATAGGACCGGATCCGCGCGAAGAGAACGAGATCGATCGCAACGAGGAGGAACGCAGCCGGCGCGAACGGACCGAGTGCCTTGGTCGCGCCCTCCCCGATCGAATGATAGGTCCAATGGAACCATCGATCGCCGGGCGTCGTCCAGATATCGGCATTCGAGAACAGAACCTGCTCGATGTAGCCGACCGTGTGAGCGCCGAACAGGATCGCGAAGGGCACGAGCGCGAGCGCGTAGAGTGCGAGGCAGGAGAGCGCGCTGCGAAAGAGCCGCGGCCGGTCATCGGAGTTTGAGAGGGCTTGCGCGACGACCGTGAGGACGAAGGCGATGCCGATGCCGGGGATCGCGACGATAATGCCGCTCGGCTTGGCGACCGTCGCCGCGATGGCGATGGCGACCAGGATCAGCTTGCCCTTGAGGTCGATGGTCCGGAAGTCGGTCGCGCAGGTTGCCATCAGCGCCACCGCGAAGACCAGCCCGGCGACCATGTCCGGCCGGAACTCCGTCACCATGACATGGGAGACGGGCACGAAAGCGAGAATGGCGACGAAGAGGATGCGAGGCATGGCCGCTCTGAGCGGCCGGCTGACATAGGCTGCAACGGCGATGTAGAGGGCGAGGCACCAGGCGTTGGCGATGTAGACGGCGACCGGCTCGGGGCCGAACAGCCAGAAACCCAGCATGCCCGTCAGCGTTGTGGTGGGAGAGTGTGGCGGATTCGTCCAGAAGGAACTTGCGAGCGACCAGAGTCCGTCCGAGGCCGCGAAGGTCAGTCGGTCGAAGGCGTCGGTCAGATAGGAAACGTCGTCGTAATAGGGAACGGTCGCGAGCCGGCCTTCGCGGAAGCTGAAGGCGATGTTGGCGAGGAAGGTGACAAGGAAGATCCCGATATAGGGCACCGCCGAAGCGATGCGCCCGATGCGCCCCGACATGGCCGCGCGTTCGCCTGGAGAATTCACGGTCGTCATGCTCTCCGCGCTCACGCCTCGGCTTCGGCCGGCGCGCCGGCCCGCCGGACCTCGTCGATGATGAAGAGCGGGCGCTGCTTGGTCTCGAGATAGAGGCGGCCCAGATATTCGCCGATGATTCCGAGCACGAAGAGCTGGATGCCGCCGACGAGGAAGATCGCCGAGAGGAGGCTCGCCCAGCCGGCGACGGTGTGGCCGAGCAGCCAGGCGACGAGGGACCACAGGATGGCCAGGAACGAGACCAGCGCCGTCGCGATGCCGGTGAAGCTTGCGATGCGCAGCGGCAGGATCGAGAAGCTCGTCACCGCGTCGACCGCGAAGCGGACCATCTTCCTGAGCGGATAGCCCGTCGTCCCGGAATGGCGCGCCGCGCGGTCATAGGCGACGGGGACCTGGCGGAACCCGACCCAGGAGACGAGGCCGCGCGTGAAGCGGTAGCGCTCCGGCATGGCGTTGAGGATGTCGCAGACGCGGCGCGTCATGAGGCGGAAATCGCCGGTATCGGCCGGGATATCGACATCGGCGAGCCGACGCAGCACGCGGTAGAACAGCTTGGCGCTGCCAAGCTTGAAGGCCGTCTCGCCCGCGCGGGTGCGGCGCTGGCCATAGACGACGTCGGCGCGCTCGGCTTCCATCACGCGGAACATCTCGGCGGCGAGTTCCGGCGGGTCCTGAAGATCGGCGTCGATGACGAGGATGTAGTCGCCGCGGCAGATCGTGAGGCCGGCGCACAGGGCCAGCTGATGGCCGAAGTTGCGCGACAGCTTCACCGCCACCACATGGGGATCGCGGTCGGCGAGGTCACGCGCGATCGCGAAGGTGCGGTCGCGGGATCCGTCGTCGATGATGACGATTTCGAAGCTTTCGCCGGCGACAGCGCGGGCGGCCTCCGAGGCTCGCTGATGAAAGGCCTCGAGGCAGCCTTCCTCGTTATAGGCCGGCGCGACGATCGAGAGGCGCGGTGAAACTGGGGTGACGGAGACCATGCGAGAGCTTCATTCGTGGCTTGCCGAAGCGTCCCGTCGGTGCGGCCGGGGCGCATTTCGGCATGTGTGGTGAACGGCCGCGACGTTGATCTTCGGGTGGCCCCAGACCATCCGGCGATCTAGCATCGGGCGATGATCCGGCGCAAGCTGTGGTAGCAGACAGGAGTGATGGACGATGGCGGTCTCTGAGCCGGGCTTCTATGTGGCCGGCGAACTCTATGATCCGGCGCGGGAGCCCGAACTCTATGCGGGCGTGCTCGGGCGGCGGATGCTCGCCTTCATCGTCGACGTGGTGCTGATCGGCCTTTTCGACGTGGTCGCCGCTCTCGTCGTCGTCATGCTCGGCATCGTCACCTTCGGCGTCGGCTGGTTCCTGTTCGCGCTGCCGATCTTCGCCATTGTCGGCGTGCTCTACGTGGCGCTGACGCTGGGCGGGCCGAAAGCGGCGACGCCCGGCATGCGCCTCATGGGGCTCACGATCCGCGCCAGCGACGGCAGCCGGATCGGGCCGATCCTCGCCGGCATCCATGTCATCCTCTACTGGGCGTCGATCTCGCTGCTGACCCCGTTCATTCTGCTGATAGCCCTTTTCTCCAACAGGAAGCGGCTGCTGCACGACATGCTGATCGGCGCCGTGGTCATGAACCGGGCGCCGCTCGAGGCAAGCGGCCGCTGACCTTCTGATTTGCTCTTCCGGGAGATCGTGCCGGCGTATTATCGTCGGCGCGATGGGCCCTTTGCCCGGCATGGCGGTTGATGACGCATCACCAGACAGACACGCCCCAGTTCTTCCTGACGGCGCCCTCGCCCTGCCCCTATCTGCCCGGACAGATGGAGCGGAAGGTCTTCACCCATCTCGTCGGCGCCCGCGCCTCGGCGCTGAACGAGATCCTGACCCAGGGCGGCTTCCGGCGGAGCCAGAACATCGCCTATCGCCCCGCCTGCGAGAGCTGCAAGGCCTGCGTCTCTGTCCGCGTTCCCGTCGATCGCTTCGTCCCGGGCCGC
This sequence comes from Allobosea sp., assembly GCA_017307955.1. Classification (GTDB taxonomy): domain Bacteria; phylum Pseudomonadota; class Alphaproteobacteria; order Rhizobiales; family Kaistiaceae; genus Kaistia. The sequence continues at coordinate 208,879 of JAFKFV010000013.1, forward strand.
GGATTCCGCCGCGTGATCGAGCGCAATCGCGACATGATCGGCAGCCGCGTCGAGGCGGCGCCGACCTCCGAGCAATATTCTCTCTTCCGCGACTATCTCGACGCCCGCCATTCCGAGGGCGGCATGGCCGACATGACAATGCTCGACTATGCGATGATGGTCGAGGATACCCATGTCGAGACCATGCTGGTCGAATACCGGTTTCGGGGGCCGGACAGCGCGCTCACCGGCCGCGGCGACGGTGCTCTGATCGGCACGGCGTTGACCGATATCCTCTCGGACGGCCTATCGATGGTCTACTCGTTCTACGAGCCGAGCTATGCCGAGCGCTCGCTCGGCAGCTTCATGATCCTCGACCACATCGCGCGCGCCCGCAAGATGGGCCTGCCCTATGTCTATCTCGGCTATTGGGTCTCCGGCTCGCGCAAGATGGCCTACAAGGCTCGCTACCAGCCGCAGGAGCATCTCGGCGCCCAGGGCTGGGAAGCCGCGCCGCCCGCCTGAGGCTAGCGGCGCTCCGCCGCGATCAGAATCCGCGCGTCGGTCAGCGCCCAGAAATGGGTGCAGTCCTCCGAACTGACGAGGATGTCGGCCGGATGCGCGATCGGTTCTCCGCGATCGATCTGGCGCAGGACCGACAGGATCCGTGCAAGTCCCGGATCGATGGCCGCGTCCGCCAACCGAGTCGCCGAGAGTGCGATGTCGACAGCCGCCCGTCTCCGTTCGCGACACGCGAGCTGCGCCTCGAGCCCAAGCCGCCGGGCGACGGTTCCCGCCTCCGACCAGTCCAGGAGGTTGAAGACCGCGTAGTGGACCGGAAGCGTCCGCGCCTCTTCCTGAGACTGACGGCCGTCGGCGGCGAACTGCTCCTGCGCGCGAACCGAAAGGCGGCGGAAGCAGCGGCCGGCTTCGTCCAGGTCGCCGGTGAACAGCGACATGGCCAGCATCTCGGTGTCGTAATAGGTGCCGATATTGTTGCGTGAACGACGTGCCGCCGTCCCTTGGGGACTGGACCGCATCCATTCGGCGAAGGCCCTGAACCAGCTCCGCAGCGCTTCGACCTCGCCGGCCGCAAGAGCGCCCGATCGCTCCAGCAGGCCGACGGCGTCCAGCAGCGCGCCGACGCGGCGCCACTCGATGAGGCCGCTCCCCTGCCCGCGCTCGTCGTCATGGCCCGGCCGTACCTGCGCATAGGCGAAATGCGGGTTCATCGCCGTGACCGGATCGAGAAACCAGCGCCTGACGAAGGCGGCGGCGAACTCCGAATAGAGCGGGAGACCCGTCGTCACGCCGGCGAGCGCACCGCTCACAACGCCGGCAAACATGTGACGCAGGCGGTCGCGATCGAAGGCCTCGGCAGCGGGATGCCCCAGCCGCGCCTCCGCGACGCGCTCGCCATCGCGGCGGAGATAGGGAAAGCCGCCACGCCGGTCGGGGTCGGGCCAGTAATAGGGTGCCCGGGAGTGATAGTCGTGCGGATCGCCGCTCGCGGCCACGTTGGTCTTGTCCATGACGGACATGGTTCCGCGGAGCAGTGCCTCCCCCGCCAAGGCGAGAACCTGTGCCCTGAGCGCGCCGGCCGGGGTTCCCGGCGCAGCGTCGGCAAGCCTTTCGACGGCGGCCATGTCGAAGATCACCGCACCGCCATCGTACCGGTCCGCGGTCAGCGCCCGGTCGAGGCTGTCGAGCTTGTCGATGATGCCGGCATTGCGCGCCCGCCAGCGGTCGACACGCGACGCCTCGCCGACTTCCAGGCCCGCATTCCCTGAAGGGAGCCGGGCGACGCGGCTGACGATCCGGTGTCGGGCATGATCTTCCGGGGTGGGCAGCGCCGTGAGGTCCCAGCGGTCCAGCGGCCCCATCACGGTCGGATGATCGACCTTCAGTCGTGTCAGGAGGTCGACTTTCGGTCTGAGGCCATAGCCGAGGCGATCATCGAAGCGGCCGAGCGCCAGCCGGTGCAGCGCGATCTGCGGCTCCTCGGTCGCCTCGCGCGGTATTCCCTCCGTGAGGAGCTGCTCGGGCTGGTCGCCGATGCGGGCCATGGGCACGATCAGATAGCGCAGCCGCGGATCGTGTCGAACCGCCTGCGCCAGCTCGGCGAACGTCTCCTCGGTGAGGAAGATGTTGCCGTCGAAGGGCAGCACGACATCGGCGATCGCCCGGCCATGATCGAAGGCGGCGTTGCGGGCGCCGTTGTTGTTCATGGCGTAGAGGTTCTTGGCGAGCCGCAGGCGATAGGCGATGCGCCAGTTGTGATCGCCCTCGTCCTCGCCGAGCGCTGCGAGGAAATCCTCGTCCGAAAGCGCCTCGACGTCCCAGCCGCAAGCGGCATAGGCGGCCGGCTCGAAGGGGATGCGGAAGAAATCCTGTCCGCGCTCGGTGAGGAGCGCGACCAGATCCGCCTCCACTGCGGGATCGGTGATCCGGTTCAGCACCCAATGCTTGGTGCAATCGGGAAAGTCCGCCTCGTGATCGAGGATGAAACGGACATTGGTCAGCGTCTGCCCGGCGCTGTGGCGCGGCGGCAGGTCGTTGCCGAGGATGCGGTAGAGCGCGAAACGCGGCGGACGGCGGAGGCCGAGCCTGATGCCGCCTTCCGAGAGTGCCCGGCGCAGCAGGCTGCCGATCCCCTCGTTATCGCTGGATCGCTGCGGCAGCGACCTGTCGCCTGAGTCCGCACCCATTCAGAGAGCCGGCGTTCCGAAGGTGTTGGTCTTCGGGAAGCGGTCGGGCGGCAGACGGCCGGCCTGGCCGCGATCGGCGACGAAATCCTTGAGCTCCTCCATGCTGCGCGTATAGGAGCGGCCCGAGGAATCCTGCCAGGTCAGGCCCTTCTCGCGCGAGAAGCTGCGGATGTCCGACGGGCCGCCGTCGCGGTAGCGCTGCAGCCGCACGCCCTTGCCGCGGCCCATTTCCGGGATCTGCTCCATCGGGAAGGCAAGGAACTTACGGTTGCGGCCGATGATCGCGACCATGTCGCCGCCGGCATCGACGCAGAACCCCGCCTCGACCGTGCCTTCGACATTCAGCACCTGCTTGCCCTTGCGCGTGTTGGCAATGACGTCGGTCTCGGCGACGACAAAGCCATAGCCTTCCGTCGACGCGACGAGGAGCTTGCGATCCGGCTTGTGGACGAAGACCGAGACGATGTCCTGCTCGTTGTCCATGTCGACCATCAGGCGGATCGGCTCGCCATGGCCACGCCCGCCAGGCAGCTTGTCGGCGCCGAGCGTGTAGAACCGCCCGCCCGTCGAGAAGACGAGAACCTTGTCCGTCGTCTCGGCATGCAGCGCGAAGCGCAACCCGTCGTCGGTCTTGAAGGTCAGCGTCGCAAGATCGGCGACGTGGCCCTTGAGCGCGCGGATCCAGCCCTTCTCCGACACGACGACCGTGATCGGCTCGCGCTCGATCATCGCCTGCTGGATGTCCTCGACGTCATGCGCCGGCGCGTCGGCGAAGGTCGTGCGCCGCTTGCCGAGCGGGGTCTCGGGTCCGAAGGTCTTGCGGATCTCGCCGATCTGCCAGGCGATCGTCTTCCACTGCTTGCGCTCGGACGCCATCAGCGCCTCGATATCCGCAAGCTCCTTGCTCAGTCCGGCATGCTCGCGGCGAAGCTCCATCTCCTCGAGCTTGCGGAGCGAGCGCAGGCGCATGTTGAGGATCGCCTCGGCCTGCACGTCTGTGAGCTCGAAGGTCCGCATCAGCTCGGCCTTGGGCTCGTCCTCCTCGCGGATGATCCGGATCACCTCGTCGAGATTGAGGAAGGCGATGATGTAGCCGCCGAGCACTTCGAGGCGCTTGCGGATCTGGTCGGCCCGGAAGGCCGAACGGCGAAGCAGCACCTCGCGGCGGTGATCCAGCCACTCGCGCAACACCTCCGAAAGGCTCATCACCTTCGGCACGATGCCCTTCGAGAGGACATTCATGTTGAGCGGGATGCGGCTCTCGAGATCGCTGAGCTTGAACAGCGATTCCATCAGCAGCGCGGCGTCGACCGTGCGGGCGCGCGGCTCGAGCACGACGCGGATGTCCTCGGCCGATTCGTCGCGCACATCGACGAGCAGCGGCACGCGCTTGTTCTGAACGAGCTCCGCCAGCTTCTCGATCAGGCGCGACTTCTGCACCTGGTAGGGAATCTCGGTCACGACGATGAGATAGGTGCCGCGGCCCTGGTCTTCGACATGCCAGCGCGCGCGCACACGGAAGCCGCCGCGGCCCGTCCGATAGGCGTCGGCGATCGAGGCCGGACCGTCGACGATGATGCCGCCGGTCGGGAAATCCGGCCCCTTCACATGCTGGAGAAGCTCCTCGATGCCGGCATCGGGCGTCTCGATCAGCATCAGCGCGGCATCGCAAAGCTCCGCCACATTATGCGGCGGGATCGACGTTGCCATGCCGACCGCGATGCCGGAGGAGCCATTGGCGAGCAGATTCGGGAAATTGCCCGGCAGGACGATCGGCTCGCGATCCTCGCCGTCATAGGTCTCGCGGAAATCGACGGCGTTCTCGTCGATGCCCTCCAGGAGAAGCGCCGCGACCTCGGTCATCCGCGTTTCGGTGTAGCGCATCGCCGCGGCGCTATCGCCGTCGACATTGCCGAAATTGCCCTGGCCATCGACCAGCGGGAAACGGACGGCGAAATCCTGCGCGAGGCGGACCAGCGCGTCGTAGACCGACTGGTCGCCATGCGGATGATACTTGCCGATGACGTCGCCGACGACGCGGGCCGACTTCTTGAAGCCGGCATCGGGATCGAGCCGCAGCTGCCGCATCGCATAGAGGATCCGCCGATGCACCGGCTTCAGACCGTCGCGCGCATCCGGCAGCGCACGGTGCATGATCGTCGAGAGCGCATAGGCGAGGTAGCGCTGCTCGAGTGCCTCGCGCAGATTGATGCCCTCGATGTCGCCGCCGCCTGGCGGAATCAGCGCTTTACCCATGACCTGCCCGAGTACCCCGCAAAGCCCGCCAGTTCAAGGCAGGCCGCGCTCGGTACGGACGGCTACGCCTCCCCCGAGGGTGCCATGCCGTCCGCGATGGCGGCGGCGCGGAGCGCCTCGTTCATGCGCTCCTGCCAGCCGGGGCCGTTCGCCTGGAAGTGCTCGACCACGTCGCTGTCGATCCTGATCGAAACGAGTTCCTTTGCCGCGGGAAGCGCCGCCGGCTTGATGTCCGGCTGCCGTTTCTTCGCGAACATGGCCTCCGCCGCGGCGAACGGATCCTTGGGTCGGCGGGGCCGATCGGATGTCATGGCTCTTCCTCGCGTCGTTTGGTGGCCAGCGGCCCACCTGCCAAGCGTCGGCGGCGTCGGCAGAGGCAGGCGTCAGCCCTCTGCCGCTTCCTTGGCTGCTTCCTCGGCGGCGGCTTCGCGGCGCTTCTTCTCGACCATGCGCACCGAGACGATCGAGATCTCGTAGAGCAGGATCGCCGGGACGGCGAGCGAGATCTGGCTGATCATGTCCGGCGGCGTCAGCACGGCCGCGATGACGAAGGCGATGACGATCGCGTAGCGGCGTTTCGTCTTCAGCATGTCGCTGGTGATGATCCCTGCCCGCCCGAGCAGCGTCAGGACGACCGGCAGCTGGAACACCGTCCCGAAGGCCAAGATCAGCGTCATGATCAGGCCGAGATATTCGTTGACCTTGAACAGCGCCTCGATCGAGGCCTTGCCGTCGCCGCCCGTCTGCTGGAACGACAGGAAGAAGTGCAGCGCCAGCGGCAGGATCAGGAAATAGACCAGCGCCGCGCCGATGCAGAACAGAACGGGGGTCGCGATCAGATAGGGAATGAAGGCGTGCCGCTCGTGCTTGTAGAGCCCGGGCGCCGCGAACTTGTAGACCTGGATCGCGATGACGGGAAAGGCGATGAACACGGCGCCGAAGAGCGCCAGCTTCATCTGCGTCAGGAAGTATTCCTGCGGCGCGGTGTAGATGAGCTTGACGTCCTGGGCCGGACCCACCGCCCACTCATAGGGAATGACCAGGATGTTGTAGATCGTGCCGGCAAAATAGAAGCAGACCAGGAAGGCGACGAGGATCGCGCCGATCGCCCATATCAGCCGCTGCCTGAGTTCGATCAGGTGATCGATCAGCGGCATGCGGCTCGCTTCGATCTCGTCTTCCGGCGTCGTCTTCTCGGTCATCGGCTACGCTCTTCGGCCGGCGGAACGGCGGCAGGGGCCGGCTCGGCCGCGGCGGGCTCGCTGGAGATCAGGCCAGCCGGATCGGCCGGCTTCGGAAGGGCCGGCGCCGGCACCGGAGCCGCCAGGGCGGCCGTCGTGAGCGGCAATTCGGGCGCGGACGGATCCGGCGCGGCAATCGCCGGCGCCGAGACGGCGGCTGCGCCCCCCACTTCGGCGTCGGTCTTGCGGGCTCGCGGCGCGGCGGTCTTGCGCGGCTTCGGCTCGGCCACGCCCGCAGCGTCGGCTGCCGCTTCCACCGCATCGGCTGCGGGTTTCTTCGCCCGGCTCGCCCGCGGCTTCGGGGCTGCCGCCGCCGCGTCGACGGTGTCTGCGACCGGCTTCGACGAAGCACGCTTGCGCGCCGGCTTCGGCGCCTCGACCGGCTTGTCGGCGCCAGGCTGCGGCGTGCTTGCGGGAGCTTCGGCCGTCGTCGGCGCAGCACCAAGCGGTGCGCGGTCGACGGGCATCGGATCTGCCGCCGGCATCAGATCATCGTCCGACATCGGCTGTGCGAGCTGGGCGGCGGGCGGCGGCACCGGCTCTGGCGCCGGACGCGCCGCAGGCTCCGGCTTGGCAAGCGCCGCCGTGACCGGATCGAGGCTCTTCTTGATCTCGTTGATCGGGTTGAGGCCGCGGAGCTCGTTGATCGAGTCCTTGACCCCGTCCAGTTCGGCCTCGCGCAAGGCCTCGTTGAACTGCGACTGGAACTCGCCGGCGGTGCGACGCACCTTCGCCATCATCCGCCCCGCTGCGCGCAGCATCGGGGGGAGATCCTTGGGACCGACGACCACGATCGCCACGACGGCGATGACGAGGATCTCGCTCCAGCCAATATCGAACATCGATTGCAAGCCTGCCGACATGGCGGAAGGCGCCCCGTCACCGACGCGGCGGCTCCCGCATGAATGCGACCTCGTGAGAGGTTAGCTGGTGCGCGTCTTCTCGTCGGTCGTCGGCGTAACCACGTCGGCCGACTTGTGATCGATGCTGCTCGCCGGACGCGAAGCCGTCTCGTCCTCGTCGGAGAGACCCTTCTTGAAGCTCTTCACGCCCTTGGCGACATCGCCCATGACGTCGGAAATCTTGCCCTTGCCGAACAGCAGCAGCACGATCACCAGCACGATCAGCCAGTGCCAGATGCTAAACGAACCCATGTAACCTCTCCGATGCGCCTTCTGCGGCGCGGCCGGTCCGGACTATCGCAGACACGTTTCTCCGCCGCAACATGACCCGAACGCTAACCCGCATGTAGGGCTATTGTGAGGCCTTATCAAACACGAGCACGTCTCGCTCCTCGAGCGACAGGAAAACCGTGTCGCCCGGCTTGTAGGGGAGCGGCCCGCGGCTGCGGACCTTGACCGGCGTCTCGCTGCCGCCCACGGCGACGTCATAAAGATCGACCTCGCCGAGGAAGCGGTGCCCGACGACGCGTCCGGGAACCCCCTCCGTGCCCGGGCTTACGCCTTGCGGGCGGATGCCGACCGTCACCTCGGCGCCGTCGGCACGGCCCGGCGCCGCGACCGTTCCGGCCGGCGTCTCGACCCGGCCATCGCGCACGACGCCTTCGAACTCATTCATTTCAGAGAAGAATCGCGCCGCATAGAGATCGACGGGACGTTCGTAGAGATCGCGCGCGGTGCCGACCTGCAGCAGGCGCCCGGCGCGCATCAGCGCGATGCGGTCGCTCATCCGCATCGCCTCTTCCGGATCATGCGTGACGACGATGCACGTCGCCCGCGTCTCGCGGATGATGGCCAGCGTCTCGTCGCGCACATGGTCGCGCAGCCGCTTGTCGAGGCCGGAAAACGGCTCGTCCATGAGGAGGACGCCTGGCCGCGGCGCGATGGCGCGGGCGAGCGCCACGCGCTGCTGCTCGCCGCCCGAAAGTTCATGGGGATAGGAGGCGGCGAACCCGTCGAGCCCGACTCGCGCCAGCGCCAGATGGCCCTGGCGTTCAGCCTCGGCGCGGGGCAGCGCCGCGAGGCCGTAAATGACGTTCTTCAGGATCGTCATATGCGGAAAGAGCGCATAGTCCTGGAACATGAGGCCGATGCCGCGCTTCTCCGGCGGCATCTGCACCTTCGGGCCGGCGATCTCGCGGCCATTGACGGTGAGCCGCCCGCCGCTCGGCGTCTCCAGCCCGGCGGTGACGCGCAGAAGGGTCGTCTTGCCGCAGCCCGACCGGCCCAGCAGGCTCACCACCTCGCCCGGCTCCACAACGAGGTCGATGCCACGCAGCGAGGCCTCGCCGCCATAGTGATGGGTCAGGCCCTCGAAGCCGAGGCGCGAGGCGATGGCGACGCCGGCCGTGCCGCGACGGCCCCAGGCGGTTCGCTCGAGCGTCTGCGTCGTCGTGCCCGTTGTCGTGCCGATTGTCGTGTTCATGGCAGCCGTTTAGCCCGAAGCGCTTCGCCGGTCGATGGTTTTGCGGAGGGACCGGCGGTTCAGCCGTCCTCGGCGAGCCCCGATGGCAGGAGGTCGGTCGGATCGAGCGGTTCCTCGTCCTCCGTCAGCGCCGCCGCATCGCGCGGTTCCGGAACCGTGAAGCCGGGCGGGATGCGGCCATCGAGCAGGCCGGCGCCGCGCAGCTCCTCGAGGCCCGGCAAGTCGCCGACCGCCTCGAGGCCGAAATGGACGAGGAAAGCTTCTGTCGTGCCATAGGTGATCGGCCGGCCGGGGACGCGGCGGCGGCCGCGCATGCGCACCCAGCCGGTCTCGAGCAGCACGTCGAGCGTTCCCTTCGAGGTCGTGACGCTGCGGATCTCCTCGATCTCAGCGCGGGTGACCGGCTGGTGATAGGCGATGATCGCCATCGTCTCCAGCGCCGCGCGCGACAGCTTCTTCGGCTCCTCAGCCTCGGTCTGCAGCAGGAAAGCGAGGTCGCCGGCGGTGCGGAACATCCATTTTCCGGCCACTTCGACGAGATTGACGCCGCGGCCGGAATAGGCGAGCTGCAATTCGCGCAGGAGCGCCTTCACGTCGCTGCCGTCGGGCAGCCGCTCGCCGATCTCCGCCGCCGACAGCGGCTCGGCGCTCGCGAAGAGGATCGCCTCCGCCATCCGGAGCGCCATCCGCCGCGCCTCCGGCGCAAGCGAGGTGATCGAGGCCGGCTCAACCATCGCTGTCTCCGAGGCCGGCGTCGCGGAGCAGGATCGGCGCGAAGCTCCCTTCCTGGCGCAACGTCAGCTTGTTCTCGCGCACGAGTTCCAGCGCCGCCGCGAAGGCGCTCGCCCGCACGCTCGTCCGCGTCTCGGCATTGGCAAGATAGGGCGAGAGGAACACCTCCATCGGCGTCCATTCGGCGATGTCGCCGATGAGCCGTTCGAGCAGTTCCCGCCCCTCGGCCAGCGACCACACCTGGCGCCGCCGCACGTGGACGATCGATACCATCTGGCGCTGGCGCTGCGAGGCATAGGCGGTCAGAAGGTCGTAAAGCGTGGCGTTCCAGCGGGTTCGCCGGGAAATCTCGACCGCCTCGGGAGCGCCGCGAGCATGCACGTCGCGTCCGAGCCGATCGCGGTTGATGAGTCGCGCCGCAGCATCGCGCATCGCCTCGAGACGCTGCAGGCGAAAGGCGAGCGCCTCGGCCATCTCGGCGCCGGTCGGCCCTTCGCCGGCCTGCGGCTCGGGCAGCAGCAGCTTCGACTTCAGGTAAGCGAGCCAGGCGGCCATCACGAGATAATCGGCCGCGAGTTCAAGGCGGAGCTTCCTGAGCTCCTCGATATAGGCGAGATACTGGTCGGCGAGCGCGAGGATCGAGATCCTGGCGAGATCGACCTTCTGCGTGCGCGCGAGCGCCAGCAGGAGATCGAGCGGCCCCTCGAAGCCGTCGACATCGACCGTCAGCGGCGGACTCTCCTCGGCCGGGCGCCAATCGGGGCGCTCCCAGTCCTCGGCGGCCTCTCGCGTGTCGCGCGCCGGCTCGGCCATGGCTTCAGGCAGTCGCAGGAGGCCAGCCGGCCCGCTCGGCAAGGATTGCGAACTCGGCCTCGGCGCCCTCGCGGTCGAGCACATGCGCGGGAACGCGAGATGCCAGCGCCGCGGCTGCACGCTCGGCGGAGCGGCCGGAAAGCTCCGGAACGGCGGCGGCAACGCCGCGCATCTCGTCCATAAGCCCGTTGCAGTGAAGGACGATGTCGCAGCCGGCGCCGATCACGGCGCGCGCCCGGTCACCCGGCTCGCCGCCAAGCGCCTTCATCGAGAGATCGTCGCTCATCAGGAGACCGTCGAAGCCGATCTTCTCGCGGATCACGCCGCCGATTACCGCCTCCGAGACCGTTGCCGGGCGGCCGGGATCGATCGCCTCGAAGACGATATGCGCCGTCATGCCCATCGGCAGCGCCGCAAGCGCGCGGAACGGCGCGAAATCCGTCTTCATCAGCGTGGAGAGCGAGGCGGAGACTGCCGGCAGCTGATAGTGGCTGTCGACCACGGCTCGGCCATGTCCGGGCATGTGCTTCATGACGGGCAGCACGCCGCCGGCCATGAGCCCTTCCGCCGTCGCCGCGCCGAGCACGGCCACCATGTCCGGGTCATGGCCATAGGAGCGGTCGCCGATCGCCTGATGCGTCTCGGTGGTCGCGAGATCCAGCACCGGCAGGCAGTCGATCGTGATGCCGAGATCGGCGAGATCGGCCGCGATCAGCCGCGCCTGCAGCCAGGCCATCCGCCGGCCCGCCGCCTCGTCGTCCGCGTAGAGACGGCCCGCATAGCGTCCCGCCGGCCGGCTCGGCCAGTTCGGCGGCCCGATGCGCTGAACGCGGCCACCCTCCTGGTCGATCAGGACCGGCCGCTCCGGATCGCCGAGCGCCTCGCGGAAGCTCGCGACCAGATCGCAGACCTGTTCGGCCGTACCGATATTGCGCTTGAAGAGGATGAGCCCCCAGGGCCGCTCGTCGCGGAAGAAAGCCGTCTCGTCCTCGGTGAGCGCCGTCCCGGCGCAGCCGGAGATAAAGGCCTTGGCCGACTTGGGAGAGGTCATGCTGCGCGCTCCGGGTTCAGGCGGCGCTCTGATTCGGCCGCGCCGACGGACCAGAAGAAGCGTTTGCCGCTTCGGCGGCCAAGTGCAACCCCGCTGCCCCCTGTGCGCCTCCCGGCGCACAGGAAGCCTGACTGGTCAGTTCTTCTGCACGATGCAGTCGCCGCCCGCGGCGCGGAGCTGTTCGCAGAAGCTCACGGCCTCATCGCGCGTCGCCATCGGGCCAACGCGGGCGCGGAAGTAAACGCCCTTGGCGCCCAGATCGGCCCTGGCGATGTCAGGCGTCCGGTCGCCGAGCACGCTCGGGAACTTCTTCTGCAGGTTCTTGAAGGCGGCGACCGCCGCCTGCTCGCTGCGCTGCGAGGTGACCTGGACAACGAAGCCCCCCGTCACCGGCGGCGCCGTCGCGGCGGCCGGCGGAGGCTCCGGCGCCACCGTGGGCGCGGCGGCGACCGTGGTTTCAGCCGGCTGCGGCGGGGACGGCGGCTGAAGCTGCGAATTGTCCTTCGCCGAGCCGACGGGTGCCGAGGCTGCGGGCGCCGTGTCGTCCGACCCGGCGGGCGCCATGTCATTGGCAGCCATGGAGGGCGGCGCATCGCTCGGCGGCAGCGGCGCATTGTCCGGGACCGTCGCGGCCGGGGCCGTGTCGGTCGCTCCGCGCGGCGCTGCTTCGCTGGAAACGATCGTGCCGTCCGGCTTCACGACCACGGTGCGCACCTTGCGCGGACCGGAATCGTCCGTCGCGTCCTCGGCGCCCGGAACGGCCGGGGCCGTCGACTGGTCGCCGGGACCACCCGGAAGGATGATGCGCGAAATCTCGCGGCTCGCCTCGCTCTCGTTCGACTGCGCGGTGTCGGTGGCGATGTTCGTATCGGCCGGCGCAAGCTGGTCGGGCGAGCCCTGATTGGGATCGGCGCGGTCGTAGATCAGCTTGTTCTGCTGCGTGTCCTGCTGGGTCGCCTGCGGCTGCACTTCGGGCTCGACCTTGGTCGGGCCTTCGTCGGCGGCGATGATCTGCGGCGTCCCGCTGCTCCCGCCGCTGCTCCGGCCCATCAGCGCGTATGCGCCGATACCGCCGACGACAACGACCGCCGCGACGACGCCCGCGGTGATCAGCAGCTTGCGCGAGCGGCGCGGCTTCTCGTCCTCGTAGACGTCCTGCTCGACATAGCCGGCGTCATCGTCGTCATAAGGCTCGTACCCGTCGTCCTCGAGGTAATCCTCCTCGAAGGCGTCGTCGGCATCGTGCCGTCCGGCCGCGACGGGCGGCTGCACGGGCGCGGCCGGACGGCGCGAAACCTCCGGCGGAACGCGGCCGCGGCCGAAATCGGGCGCCGCGACATAGGGTTCGTCCGCCGCGACGGGCGCGACGGCCCGCGGCGGCGCCACCGGCGCCGTCGTGCGGATCGGCGGAGCCACGCCATCATCCTGCGCCCGCGGCTGCGGCTGAGCACGCGGCGGCTCGACGGCGCGCGGCGTCACAGGCGCCGCCGGCCGCGCCGGCGGCTCGGCCTGACGGGCCGAGGGATCGAACGAGGAATGCAGGTCATTGAGCAGCTCGGCCTCGAGATCGAACGAGAAATCGCGCGGCTGCTGGGCGCGCGGCTGCGCCGCCGGGCGCGGCGGTTCGGCCGGCGTGCGATAGCGGGAGCCGAGAATCTGGTCGAAACTCTCATTGCCCGACACGATCCGGGCCAGTTCGACCAGCGGATCATCGTCGGGAAGAGTCGCCTCGTCACGGCGCGGCTGGGGGTCTGCCGCGGGACGGCGCGCCAGGGACTTGTCGAAGCGATCTGCCATCGCGCTCCATTCTCCGCCCGTCCATCAGGAAGACGGGCCTATCATCATGCCCGCAGATGCAGCGGTCAGCGCATCTCCTCGGGCGCGCTCACGCCGAGCACATCGAGACCGGATGACAGCACCAGCTTTATGGCGTGAACAAGGGCAAGCCGAGCCAAGGTCGATGCTGGCTGCTCAGGGTTAATAAAGCGTAATTGCGGCATATCCTTGCCCCGGTTCCACTGCTGGTGGAACTCGGCCGCGAGCTCGTAGAGATAGAAGGCGATGCGATGCGGCTCATGCGCTTCCGCCGCGCCCTCGATGATGCGCGGGTACTCGGCAAGCCGCCGCTGAAGCCCCTGCTCGCCGCTATCATCGAGCAGCGAAAGATCAGCGGCGGCAAGGCTTTCCGCCGAAAGGTTGATGCCGGGCATCTCGGCCGCGGCGTTGCGAAGGATCGAGGCGGCGCGAGCATGGCCGTACTGGACGTAGAAGACGGGATTGTCCTTCGACTGCTCCGTCACCTTCTGGAAATCGAAATCGAGCGGCGCGTCGCTCTTGCGGTAGAGCATCATGAAGCGCACGGCGTCGCGCCCCACTTCCTCCACGACGTCGCGCAGCGTCACGAAGTCGCCCGAACGTTTGGACATGCGCACCGGTTCGCCGGCCCGGAACAGCTTCACGAGTTGGCAGAGCAGTACCTCGACGCTGACGGCGCCGCCTGAAAGAGCGCGGCCAAGCGCCTGAAGACGCTTCACATAACCGCCATGGTCGGCGCCGAGCACATAGATCAGCCGCTCGAAGCCGCGATCGACCTTGTCCTTCATATAGGCGACGTCGCCGGCGAAATAGGTGTAGCTGCCGTCCGACTTCATCAGCGGCCGGTCGATGTCGTCGCCGACATCGGTGGCGCGGAAGAGAAGCTGTTCGCGATCTTCCCAATCCTCGGGAAGCTGGCCCTTGGGCGGCGGCAGCGTGCCGCGATAGACGAAGCCGCGCGCGGTAAGGTCCTCGATCGTCGACGGAATCCGGCTGCCGAGCGACGCCTCCGAGAAGAACACGTCGTGATGGACGTTGAGCAGCGCGAGATCGTCGCGGATCATCGCCATCATCATGTCGATCGCGGTCTTGCGCACCACCGGCAGCCATTCGGCCTCGTCCTGCGACAGGAGCGATGCGCCGAAGCGCTCCGCGAGCGCTGCGCCGACCGGCTTCAGATAGTCGCCGGGATAGAGCCCTTCCGGGATCGTGATCGTCTCGCCGAGCGCCTCGCGGTAGCGCAGGAAGGCCGACCGCGCGAGCACGTCGACCTGGCCACCGGCGTCGTTGATGTAATATTCCTTGGTGACGGCGAAGCCGGCCGCGCCGAGCAGATTGGCGAGCGCATCGCCAACCACCGCGCCGCGGCAGTGCCCGACATGCATCGGCCCTGTGGGATTGGCCGAGACATATTCGACATTGACCGGCCGCCCGGCGCCGATGGGAGAGCGGCCGTAGGAAGCGCCCGCCTCGATCAGCGCCTTCAGCGCCCGCGCGCGATAGGCGGCCGCGAGCGTGATGTTGATGAAGCCTGGCCCGGCCACTTCGGCGCCGGCGACATCCTCGTCATCGCGGAGCCGCCCGGCGACGGCCTCGGCGAGGTCGCGCGGCTTCATGCCGAGCGGCTTGGCGAGCACCATCGCGGCGTTCGTGGCGAGATCGCCATGGGCCGCGTCGCGCGGCGGCTCGACCACGATGCGCGAAAGATCCGTGCCCGCATGGCCGCCGGCTGCAAGGACGACCTCGACGGCCGAGGTGACGCGCGCGGTGAAGTCGCGGAAAATGTTCATGATCGCGGTCGCTTTCGGATGGCGCTCGAAAAGGATGGTGGCGCCTATCCCAAATCGGGCCAAGCGTCAAACAGGCGCTTGTGTTCGCGCAAGGCATAGCGGTCGGTCATGCCGGCCAGGAAATCCGCGATCCGCCGCGCCCGCCGTGCCGGCTCGGCATCCTCGGCCCGCGGCTGCCACTCGGCCGGCAGGGCCGCAGGATCCGCGAAATAGCGATCGAACAGCCGTTCCACGACCCGCTCGGCGGCCCGCATCACGCTCATGACCCGCTCGTGCCGATAGACATGGCGCTTGAGATAGGCCTTCACCGCGTGGTCGGCCTCGGAAAGCGACGGCGAAAAACCGACCATCTGTCGGCCGAGATGGCGGACATCGTCGGCCGAGCGCGGATCGCAGGCGGCGATCGTCATGAGCGACTGCTGGATCACGTCCTCGATCATGCGCGTGATGACGCGGCGGACGATCTCGTTGACGAGCCGTGGCCCGCTGACGCCCGGATGGAGGCGCTCGATCTCCTCCATGATGCCCGCGAGGAACGGCACCTCGGCGAGCCCATGCACATCGAGGAGGCCCGCGCGCAGCCCGTCGTCGATGTCATGGGCGTCATAGGCGATGTCGTCGGCGATCGCCGCCGCCTGCGCCTCGGCCGAGGCGAAAGTCGAGAGCGCGAGGTCCTGCTCGGCCGAGTAGGCGCGGATCGCTGCCGGCAACGAGGCCGGATCGCCGCCAGGCGCGATCAGCGGGCCGTTATGCTTCACCAGCCCCTCGAGCGTCTCCCAGGAGAGGTTGAGCCCGTCGAAATCGGGATAGCGCCGCTCGAGCCGCGTCACGACGCGGAGGCTCTGGGCGTTGTGGTCGAAGCCGCCATAGGGCGCCATCGCGCGGTCGAGCGCCCGCTCGCCGGCATGGCCGAACGGCGTGTGGCCGAGATCATGCGAGAGCGCCACCGCCTCGGCGAGGTCCTCGTCGAGCCGAAGCGCCCGCGCCAGCGCCCGCGCGATCTGCGCCACCTCGATCGTGTGGGTGAGGCGCGTGCGGTAATGGTCGCCCTCGTCATAGAGGAAGACCTGCGTCTTGTTGTTGAGGCGCCGGAACGCGGTCGAATGGATGATGCGGTCGCGGTCGCGCTGGAACGGCGTGCGCGTCGGGCTGGCCGGCTCACGGTGCAGCCGCCCGCGGCTCGCCGCCGGATTGACCGCATAGGCGGCCCGTCCCGCCGAGCCGAAACCGATCAGGCCGCCGAATTCGCCCTGCACGCCATCCTCCGCGTCCGGATGCGATTGACACGAAAAAACGCGTTCCTAACTATCGTGAACCGCCAGCCGGTGATAGGCCGGCAATGGAACATGACCATGACGACCGAAACCATGACCGATACCAGCGGCATTACCCTGTCCGACAGCGCTGTGAAGCGCATCGCGCGCATCCTTTCGAAGGAGAGCGCGGGCACGGCAT
The DNA here is from genome assembly GCA_017307955.1 of Allobosea sp. Lineage (GTDB taxonomy): Bacteria > Pseudomonadota > Alphaproteobacteria > Rhizobiales > Kaistiaceae > Kaistia. The sequence continues at coordinate 225,104 of JAFKFV010000013.1, forward strand.
TGCGCATCAGCGTCTCGGGCGGCGGCTGTTCCGGCTTCCAATACGGCTTCGACCTCGACAAGACGCGCAATGACGACGATCTCGTCATCGAGCGCGGCGGCGCCACGGTGCTGATCGACCAGGTCTCGATCCCCTATATGGAAGGCTCGGTGATCGATTTCGCCGACGACCTCATCGGACAGAGCTTCCAGATCAGGAATCCGCTGGCGACATCCTCCTGCGGCTGCGGCACGTCCTTCGCGATCTGAAGCTCAATCCTCGTCGTCGAAGGTCCCGACGAGGCGCAGGCCCCTGATCCAGGTTGCGCCTTCCTCCTTGACGACCGTCCGTGGCCTGACGCCGCCCTCCTCCGCCAGCGCGGCAGCGAGCGGCTCGGAATGCGTCACCACCCAGACCTGCGTACGCTCCGCGGCCTCGGCGATCAGCCGCGCCAGCGGCCGGATCAGTTCCGGATGGAGGCTCGATTCCGGCTCGTTGAGCGCGATGAAGCCGGGAAGACGATAGCTCGTCAGCGCCGCCACGAGCGCGAGATAGGCGAGCGTCCCGTCCGAGAGTTCATGCGCGGCGAGCGTTCGCGGCAGGTCGGCGAAGCGCAGCCCCAGCGCCACCTGACCCTGGCCGAATTCGAAGGAGAGCCGCGCACCGGGAAAGGCGTCCTCGATCGCTGCGTCGATCGCCGGGGACTCGCCGCGGATGATCTTCACGGTCGCGAGCGCCGCGGCGAGATCCGATCCGTCCGAGGCGAGCGTCGGCGTGGTGATGGCGAGTGCCGGCCGCCGCAGGCCCGAGGCGCGATCGGTCCGGAAGTCGTGATAGAAGCGCCAGTCGGTCAGCGCCCGGCGCACGAGTTCGAGCTCGAGGAAGCGCCCTTGATCGCGGAAGGAGGCGAGCGCCGTCTCGGACGGGATGAGGGCCTCGCTGTAGCTCTGGCGGGCGCCGTCGTCGTCGCGGAGCCAGGCGGACGGCCCGCCCCGCTTCATCAGCGTCACCGGCTTGCGGCCGAGCAGCGAGCGCAGCTCCTCCGCCTTCGCCATCGGCTCGGCGGGGGTCAGCGCAGCCTCGTCGATCGGCGCCGGCGTGCCGATCTCGATCGCATAGTCGAGTTCGTCGAAGATCGCCTTGAGCCTGATCCGCGCAAGGTCGCCGTCGCGCCGCTTGCCGGCCCAGAAGGCGGATTCGATGCCGCCCTCCTCCACCAGCGCCCGCGTGATCGTCCCCGCCGCCGCGCGCTGCAGCAGTTCCAGCGCGCGGTAGAGATTGGACTTTCCGACGCCGTTGCGGCCGACCAGGACGGTCAGCCGCTCGACGGGAAGGTAGAGCTTGCGGATCGAGCGGTAGTTCTCGATCGCGATCGCGCGGAGCGGCAGCGCCATGCCGCCGTCAGAAGAGCACCACCGAGCGGATCGACTTGCCCTCGTGCATCAGGTCGAAGGCGGTATTGATCTCGTCCAGCGGCATGGTGTGGGTGATCAGGTCGTCGATGTTGATCTTCCCGTCCATGTACCAGTCGACGATCTTCGGCACGTCGGTGCGGCCGCGCGCGCCGCCGAAGGCCGAGCCGCGCCAGACGCGGCCGGTGACGAGTTGGAACGGACGGGTCGAGATCTCGGTTCCCGAGGGCGCGACGCCGATGATGATCGATTCGCCCCAGCCGCGATGACAGCATTCGAGCGCCTGCCGCATCGTGTGGACATTGCCGATGCACTCGAACGAGAAATCCGCGCCGCCGCCGGTCAGATCGACGATCGCCTGCACGACCTTGTCGCGGCCGACCTCGTCCGGATTGACGAAATGCGTCATGCCGAACTTCTTCGCCATCTCGGCCTTGGCCGGATTGAGATCGACGCCGATGATCTTGTCGGCGCCGACCATGCGGGCGCCCTGGATCACGTTGAGGCCGATGCCGCCGAGACCGAACACGACGACATTGGCGCCCGGCCAGACCTTGGCGGTGTAGATCACCGCGCCGATGCCGGTGGTCACGCCGCAGCCGATATAGCAGATCTTGTCGAAGGGCGCGTCCTCGCGGACCTTGGCGACGGCGATCTCGGGCAGCACCGTGAAGTTCGAGAAGGTCGAGGTGCCCATATAGTGGAACACCGTCTCGCCATCACAGGAGAATCGCGAGGTCTGGTCCGGCATCAGGCCCTGCCCCTGCGTCGAGCGGATCGAGGTGCAGAGGTTCGACCGGCGCGACAGGCACGTCTTGCAGTTGCGGCACTCGGGCGTATAGAGCGGGATGACATGGTCGCCGACCTTCACCGAGGTCACGCCGGCGCCGACCTCGCGGACGATGCCCGCCCCCTCATGACCGAGGATCGCCGGGAACTTGCCCTCCGAATCGAGCCCGGACAGCGTGTAGGCGTCGGTGTGGCAGACGCCCGTCGCCATGATCTCGACCAGCACTTCGCCGGGCTTGGGGCCTTCGATCTCGATGGTTTCGATGGTGAGCGGCTTGTTGGCCTCCCAGGCCACGGCGGCGCGGGTCTTCATTCCCTCGATCCTCCCTCATGATCGCTGTCGCGCGATCGATCCCGTTTCCGGCCGACCTTATACGCCGCGATGGCGGGGCGGAAAGAGGCGCGCCTCACGTGCCTCCTTACCGGTGCACAAACGCGGTGGCCATGCGATAAAGGCCGCCTTCGGGGGAAGACGGACATGACCGAGACGCAGCCGCGCGGAGCGACCAACGGGCAGAATCCGATCGAGGCACTGCGTGGGCGGATCGCCGCGCGGCCGAACTATCCATGGTATGTCGTCGCCGTCACCTGCGTCGGCTCCTTCATGGGCCAATTCGACGCCAGCGTCGTCCAGCTCGCCCTGCCGGACCTCGCGGTCCGTTTCGACACGCGCGAGACGGTGGTCAGCTGGGTGGCGCTTGCCTATGTCGTCGCCTTTGCCGCCGCGCTGCCGCCCTTCGGCCGCCTCTGCGAGATGTTCGGCCGCAAGCGCCTCTATCTGCTCGGCATGGCGATCTTCCTCGTCACGTCGGCGTTTTGCGGCATGGCCGGGTCGCTCGGCGAACTCATCGCCTTCCGCGTCATCCAGGGCGTCGGCGCAGCGCTGCTCGGCGCCAATTCGATCGCCATCCTCGTCCATGCCGCCGGCAACGAACGCCGTCCGCGCGCGATGGGCTATTTCTCCGCCGCGCAAGCCGTCGGCGTCAGCCTCGGGCCCATCATCGGCGGACTACTGCTCGGCTCGTTCGGCTGGCCGGCGATCTTCTGGGTGACGGTCCCGGTCGGCATCCTCGGCGTCGCCATCGGTTGGCTGGTGCTGCCGGACGATACGGTTTCGCCCGGCGAGAAAGGCTTCGACTGGCTGGGCATGGTGCTGCTCGGGCCGGCGATCGTGGCGCTCGTCGTCGTGCTCAACCATGCCGCCGACTGGGGCATCGCCTCGGTCCCCTCACTCTCGCTCCTCGCCGCCGGCGTGGCGCTCCTCGCGCTCTTCATCTGGCGCGAGCGCGTCGCAAGCGCGCCGATGATCGACCTCAAGCTCTTCGGCTCGCGCCCCTTCTCGCTCGGCGTCTTTGCCGTCATGCTGAGCTTCGCGCTGCTCTACGGCATGTTCTACCTGATGTCCTATGCGGCGATCCGCGGCTTGCACGAGCCGCCGATGCGGGCGGGCCTGCGCCTCTCGGCAATCCCGATCGCGCTCGGCATCGCCGCGCCCATCGCCGGCATGCTGGTGAAGCGCTACGCGACGGCGACGCTCAGCCTCTTCGGCATGGCACTGGCGACCGCGGCCCTTCTCACGCTGTCGCTGGTCGCGCTGGAGCCGGTCCCCTCGCGCGCCATCGGCATGACGGCGCTCGCCGTCTTCGGCGCCGGGCTCGGCTTCTTCATGGCGCCCAACAACAGCGCTACCATGGGGACTGCGCCCAAGGGCCTTTCCGGCGAGGCGGGCGCGATGCTCAATCTCGCGCGCATGCTCGGCGTCAGCCTCGGCGTCGCGAGCGCCGCGTCCATGCTGCGCTTTCAGACGACGCGGATCAGCGGGGAGACACAGACGGATGTCTACTTCTACGGCCATCCCATGCTGGGCGCCGTCGAATCGAGCTTCGGCCTGATGTTCGGCATCGCCCTCGTCGCGACGGTGGCGACGCTGATCCGCCGCCACCTCGCGCCCGACGCCTGAGCCTCAGGCCGGCGGCACGAAGGGCTGCGAGATCTCGACAAAGACCGGCAGCGCCTCACAGCGGGCGGAATGCGCTTCGAGCGCCGGGTGGTGGCCGTAAAGGTGCGGATGGACATCCCTGACGAAGCGCAGCGCCACCGCGAGCGCGATATCGGCATGGGTCAGGCGATCGCCGAAGAGATAGGGCGTGGCAACCGCCGCGCGCTCCTTTTCGAGCACGTCCAGAACATCCGTGATCTGCGCCTTGCAGCGCGCGACCCACACATCGGACTTCTCCTTGTGCAGGACGCCCTCGTAGAAGAGGATCACGGCCTTGTCGGCGAGGCCGGTCGAAAGTGCCGCGAGCCGCAGCGTCCGCCGCCGGTCCGGCCCATGATCCGCGACGAGCCGCCTCTCCTCCTCGACCTGTTCGTCCAGCCAATCGAGAATCGCGCCGCTCTCGATCAGCGCCTCGCCGCTGTCGAGCACCAGCGTCGGCACGCGGCGCAGAGGGTTGAATTCGGCAATCCTGTCGGAGTCCCCGAAGCTCGACCACGGCCGATGCTCGAACGACAGCTCATAGAGCCGAAGCGCGATGCCGACGCGGCGGACGAAGGGGGAATCGTATTGGCCGATAAGGAACATGGGCATCTCCGTCGCGCGCTGAACCGACACGATCCTAGCCAGAGTGGCGAGCGCGAGCCAAGCGGGCTTTGATGCGCGAGGCAGGCCGCCGCGGGATGATCATTGTTGCGGAGACGCGCCGGCCACCATTGCGACCAGCGCGGCCTCCGCGCCATCCAGAAGCAGCCGCAAGCCCCTTTCGAACGCCGCCTTGTGGCTGCTTGTCCGATAGTGGCGGACCGCGATTGCCGTGAGCGGATAGCCGCGCGCACTTTCTTCGAGCGCTTGACGGGACGCTTCGTCTCCACCCTCCGCCTGTTCCTCGACGACGCAGCCCACCGTGTAGCGGCTGATGGCGATCATGAGGTCCATGGCGAAGGCGGTGCTGAACCCGGCTTCGGTCAGGAAGCGGAGCTGCGCCTCGATCCGGTCGAGGTCGTGCGGCCCCGCTTCGGTCCCGGCATGGACGCGGCCACCGTCCCGCCAAGCCGTCAGCGCATCGCGGAAGTCGCCAGCATTCGCCTCGAGAAAGGCCCGCCACTCGGCGCTGCTAGCCGGAAGCGCACGCTGGGGCCGCCGGGCAAGAATCTCCTCGTTCATCGCATCGAGCAGGGCGCGCTTGTTTCTGAAATGCCAATAGAGCGCGGGCTGCTGGACCCCAAGGCGGGCAGCAAGCATCCGCGTCGTGAGCCCATCCACGCCCACCTCGTTCAGGAGTGTGAGCGCCTCGTCGAGAATGCGCGCCCGATCAACCTTCATCCGCCCTCCTTGCCAAACCTGCCGTCAGCGCCTACAGAAACTTTATCAGCGATAAAGTCCTGTGGCGACTGATGATGAACCGCTCCCTTCTTGCCATCTTTGCAACGATCACGCTCGATGCGGCTGGCATCGGGCTGACGCTTCCGATCATTCCAGGTCTGCTGCGCGATGTCGGCCATGTCGGCGATCTCGGCTGGCGGTTCGGAGCCTTCCTGTCGCTCTATGCGCTGATGCAGTTCCTCGCTTCGCCACTTCTCGGCGTGCTTTCCGACCGGATCGGCCGGCGGCCCGTGCTCCTTCTGTCACTTGCTGGCGCCGCGATCGACTATCTCTTCATGGCGTTCGCGCCCTCGCTGATCCTTCTTTTCGTCGGCCGGGCCATCGCCGGCGTTACCGCCTCCAACATGGCGGTCGCTTCCGCCTATATTGCCGACGTCACGCCCGAGCATATGCGGGCGCGCCGCTTCGGCCAGCTCAGCGCCTGTTTCGGCATCGGCTTCATCGCCGGGCCGGTGGTCGGGGGGATGCTCGGCGAGGTCTGGATCCGCGCGCCGTTCCTGGCCGCGGCACTGCTGAACACGGCCAACCTCGTGGTCACCTTCTTCCTTGTCCGCGAATCGCGCGCCGCGGAGCCTGCCGGGACGGCGCGCCCCTCGCTCAATCCGCTCGCCCCGCTCCGCTGGGCGCTGGGCTTTCCCGTGCTGCTGCCTCTGATCGGCGCTTTCGTCGCCTTCAGCTTCATCGGCGAGATCGCCGGCACGATCTGGGTGCTCTATGGCGAAGACCGTTTCGCCTGGAGCCCGGTGACCATCGGCATCTCGCTGGCGGGGTTCGGGCTGCTGCATGCGCTCGCGCAGGCCTTCCTCGCGGGTCCGCTCACCGAGCGTCTCGGGGAGAAGCGAGCTCTCTTCATCGGCATGGCCGCGGACGCCGCCGCCTATAGTCTCATCGCCGTGACGACCGTCGGCTGGATGGCCTTCCTGCTGCTGCCGCTCTTCTGCCTCGGCGGCGTCAGCATGCCGGCCCTCCAGTCGCTGCTGACGGCGCGTGTCGACGGCGATCACCAGGGGCGGCTGCAGGGCGTGCTCGCGTCCATGACGAGCCTCGCCTCGATCTTCGGACCACTCGCGATCAGCAGCCTCTATTTCGCGTCCCGCGCGGTCTTCCCGGGGCTGGTCTGGGTCGTCGGCGCGGCGCTCTATGGCGTCACCATCCCGCTCATCGCCGGCGCCTCAAGGCGCGCAAAACGGGAGGGCTGAGGCTACCCGCCACCCCGCTCCTTTCTGAGCTTCGACCAGTATTCCAGCCGCTTCCTGATCTCGCGCTCGAAGCCGCGCTCGACGGGCTCGTAGAAGGTCTGCCGGCCGAGCGCCTCGGGGAAATAGTCCTGGCCGGAAAAGGCGTCGGGCTCGTCATGGTCGTAGCGATAGCCCGAGCCGTAGCCCTCGGTCTTCATGAGCTTGGTCGGCGCGTTGAGGATGGTCTTCGGCGGCAGCAGCGAGCCGCCCTTCTTGGCGACGTCGGTGGCAGCCTTGAAGGCGGTGTAGACGGCGTTCGATTTCGGCGCCGTCGCGAGATAGACGGTGACCTGCGCGAAGGCGAGCTCGCCTTCCGGGCTGCCGAGATAGTCATAGGCGTCCTTGGCTGCATTGGCGATCACCAGCGCCTGCGGATCGGCGAGGCCGATATCCTCGATCGCCATGCGCACCAGCCGGCGCCCGAGATAGAGCGGGTCCTCGCCGGCATCGAACATGCGGGCGAGATAATAGAGCGCCGCGTCCGGATCCGAGCCGCGCACCGATTTGTGCAAGGCCGAGATGAGGTTGTAATGCCCGTCCTGGCCCTTGTCGTAGATCGGCGCGCGCCGCTGCACGATTTCCTGCAGCGCCGCCGCATCGAAGATCTCGCCCGCCCGCGCCGCGCGCCAGACCTCCTCGGCAAGCGTCAGCGCCGCGCGGCCGTCACCGTCCGCCATCCGCACGAGCACCGCGCGCGCCTCCTCGTCGAGCGGTAGCGGGCGCTTCTCCTCGTCTTCGGCGCGCGTCAGCAACTGGCCGATCGACTGCGCGTCATGAGAATGGAAAACGAGCACGCGGGCGCGCGACAGAAGCGCCGCGTTGAGCTCGAAGGACGGGTTCTCGGTCGTCGCGCCGACCAGAGTGACCGTGCCGTCCTCCATCACGGGCAGGAAACTGTCCTGCTGCGCGCGGTTGAAGCGGTGGATCTCGTCGACGAAGAGCAGCGTGCCACGGCCCATCTGGCGGCGCCCGCGGGCCTGCTCGAAGGCCTTCTTGAGGTCGGCGACGCCCGAGAAGACCGCCGAGATCTGTTCGAAATGCAGGTCGGTCTCGCCGGCCAGCAGCCGCGCCACCGTCGTCTTGCCGGTGCCGGGCGGGCCCCAGAAGATCATGGAGCCGAGCGAGCCGGAATTCAGCATGCGCGTGAGCGCGCCGGTCTCGCCGACGAGATGGTCCTGTCCGACGACCTCGGCGAGACGGGTCGGGCGCAGCCGGTCGGCGAGCGGCCGCGGCGCCGCCTTCTCCAGCCCCGCCGCCTCGAACAGATTGCTCACCTCATCCTCCGATGGTGGATCGGATCAGCCGGCCGTCGCGCTCGATGGCCAGCCGCCAGAGATCGAAGCGCTGGCGGGCGAGATCGGCCAGCGTCCGCGTCGCATCGACCGGCACGCCATTGACCTCGACGATGACATCGCCGGCCTGGAAGCCGACTTGCGACGCGATCGATCCATCGGCCACCTTCTCGACCAGAACGCCCTTGCTGCGACGCCCTTTATAGCCGAGATCGGCGATGACCGCGGGCGAAAGATTGACCACCGTCGCACCCGCGAAGGGCGAGTCGATGTCGATCAGCCGCTCGTCGCGCGGCGGAATCTCGGGCGCGGCCTCGAGGGCGATCGTGGCCTTGTCGGCCTTGCCGGCACGGATGACGCCGAGTTCGACCGAGGAACCGATACCCTTGGTCACGAGGCGGTAGTTGAGCGAGGGCGGATCATCGACATCGACGGCGTCGGCGCTGACCACGAGATCACCGGCCCTCAGCCCAGCCTTCTCGGCCGGGCTGCCATCCGTCACGGAGGCGACGAGCGCGCCCCGCGCCCGGTCGAGCCCGAGACCGGCGGCGAGATCAGGCGTCACCTGCTGGAAGTCGGCGCCAATCCAGGGAAGCTGAACGCGCTTGCCGGAAAGCGCTGCCGCGACGACGACGCGCACCATGTTGCTCGGAATGGCGAAGCCGATGCCGATCGAGCCGCCGGAGCGCGAATAGATCGCGGTGTTGATGCCAACCAGCCGGCCCTGCATGTCGACGAGGGCGCCGCCCGAATTGCCGGGATTAATCGCCGCGTCGGTCTGGATGTAGAACTGGTAGTCGGAGGCGCCGATCTGCGTGCGGGCGAGCGCGGAAACGATGCCACTGGTGACTGTCTGGCCGACGCCGAAGGGATCGCCGATCGCGAGCACGAGATCGCCGACCGCGAGCGCATCGGAATCTGAAAAGGCGATGGTCGGGAAATCGCCATTGCCGCCCTTGAGGCGCAACACGGCGAGGTCCATCCGCTCGTCCTTCATGACGATGTCGGCGGCGAGCTCGCGCTTGTCGGCGAGCGCGACCTTCACCTCGTCGGCATTTGCGATCACGTGATAGTTGGTCACCACGACCCCTGATCGGTCGATGATGACGCCCGAGCCGAGCGACTGCTGCACGCGCGGCCGCGTCGCCATGCCGCCGCCGCCGAAGAACTTGCGGAAGAACGGATCGTCCATGAAGGGAGAGACGCGCTGGCGCACCGTTCGCGAGGCATAGACGTTGACGACGGCCGGCGAGACGCGCTTCACCAGCGGCGCGAAGGAATAGACCAGCGCCGCCTGCGAGGGCGGAACCACAGGCTCGGCCGCGCCGGCCGGAGCCGCCGTCGCAAGCATCGCCATCGCCAGAGCCGTTATCACCAATCGCCGCATGCGCATCATCTCCTCGCTTCCGAGCCTTCGGCGACGATTCGCCATCAATTGAGGCGGTGCCGTGGCCGCCAGACATCGGCGCGCCGCACGACACTCTGTTGCCGCTTCGGGGGAGAGCCCGCCTGCAATCCCGCCTTGGCTTCGGCTCCTTGCCGGTGGAGCATTTCCTTACGCCCGATTCGGCACTTGGCGCCGTGGTCCGCTTCTGGATAATAGCCGCGGGGCGAGAAGGATACCGATGCTCTGGGTTCTGCTCTTCATCGCCGGCCTCGTCTTGCTGCTCGCCGGCGTCGTGCCGCTGATCCTGCGCGGTCCGCGGCTCGTCAACAGCGTCTTTACATCGCTTGGCCTGCTCGCCGTCATCGTCGGTGCCGGCGGCGCGATCGTGAAGCCGCGCCTGCCTGGCTTCGACATCGCCGCCCTGCCCGCGCCGCAGCCGATCGTCACGGAGCCGATCGCCGTCGATCCGCAGCCTGCCGAGCCGGCCGAAGCCGAGCCTGCGCCGACGCCACCGCCCGCGGCCGAGACGCCGCCGGCGGCTGATCCCGCCGCTTCGAAGGACGAATCGCAGCTGGCGCCGAACAAGCTGCCCGCGCCCGTCTCCGTGACCACGACGACCGTCGTCGGCACCGAGACCGATCCCCTGGCCGCCGCGCCGCCGGCCGGCGCGCCGCAGCCGGCAGCGCCCGGCGCGACCTCCGCCGTCCCCGCGCCGGAAGCGCCGCCCGAGGTGCCGGCGCCGCCGCCCGCGCCGCCGCAGCCGAGCGAGGCCGAGAAGCTCGCGGCCCTGGCCGACAAGCAGACCCGGGACGAGACGGCCTTCATAAAGGCGGTCGGCGATGCACGCGCCGAGTATGAGAAGGCCGACTACGACGCCCGCGTGGCGCTACAGTCCTCTCGCGCCGCCGCGATCTGCGCCGGAGTCAAGAAGCCCGAGGTCAATGGCTGGGTCGGCGCGATCAAGGAAGTCGAGCGCGATCCGGGCGGCCGCACGATCCTCTCCGTCGCGTTGCCGGACGGCACGCTGGTGAAGACATGGAACAACGCGATGTCCGATATCGAGGACAAGACGCTGATCCTTGCCGGCACACCGCTGGCCGCCGCGGTCGGCAAGCTGGCGCAGGGCGATGCGATCCGCTTCTCCGGCACGTTCTTCTCGGACGAGCCGGACTGCTATCGCTCGAGCCGCCTGTCGCTCGACCAGTCGATGACCGAGCCGAGCTTCCTCTTCCGCTTCACCGCGCTGGAAAAGCTCTGATGGCCGCTCTCCATCGCCTCTCCCGCGCCGCCGCCGGCGCGTCGCTCGCCGTCCTGCTCGCGGCCAGCTCCGCGGCTGCCCGCGAACCGGCACCGCCCGTCTGGCCGGACACGACGGAAACCCGGCTTGCCGCCATCGCCCTCATCCAGACGCTCAATGCGACGCTGCTTTCAACGCCGTCGGCGACGCTGACGCTCGACCGCTGGTGCGCGGATCATGCCCTGGCGCCCGAAGGCAGCAAGATCGTCGCCGAACGGGTCAAGGGCGCCGAGAAGCCGGCCGATGCCGATATCCGGGCGGCCCTGGGCGCGACGCCCGAAGAGCGCATCGTGCATCGCCGCGTCCGCCTCACCTGCGGCAGCCGCGTGCTGTCCGAGGCGGACAACTGGTATCGGCCCGGCCAGCTCACCGAGGCGATGAACCGCGAGCTGGAGACGACCGACACCGCCTTCGGCCGTGTCGTCAAACCGCTTGGCTTCTCGCGCAGCACGCTCGACGCGCGTCTCGTCTGGCATCCGCTGCCGGATGGATGGGAAATGCAGCCTTCAACAAAGGCTGCCGCGGCGTCGAATGCTGGCGAGATGCTGGAGATGCCGCGATTCGTCCTCGCGCATCGCGCCGTGCTGAAGAAGCCGGACGGCACCGCCTTCAGCCTGGTTGCGGAAAACTATACCAGCGAAATCCTCGCCTTCCCGCCGCCGCTCGCGCCGCGGCCTTGAGCGCTGGCACGGACAACCCGAAATGAAAAAGGCGGCCCGGAGGCCGCCTTTTCACTGAATCTGTGACCGGACGATCAGGCCGCGACGGCCTCACCCTCGGCCTCGGCGGCCGCGGTGCGCGCGCGATCCGCGGCGCCCTTCGCCTCGACGTCGCGATCGACGAACTCGATCACGGCGACGGCGGCGTTGTCGCCATAGCGGAAGCCGGCCTTGAGAACGCGGGTGTAGCCGCCGTTCCGCTCCTTGTAGCGCGGGCCGAGCGTGTCGAAGAGCTTCTTCGCCGCCGCGACATCGCGCAGCTCGGCGATCGCCTGGCGGCGGGCATGCAGGTCGCCCCGCTTGCCGAGGGTCACGAGCTTCTCGACGATCGGACGCAGGTCCTTCGCCTTCGGCAGCGTGGTGGTGATCTGCTCGTGCGTGATCAGCGCAGCAGCCATATTGGCGAACATCGCCTTGCGATGGCTGGCGGTGCGGCTGAACTTGCGGCCCGAATTACCGTGGCGCATGGCTCTCTCCTACAGAATTGACCGGCGGCTCACGCCGTGGGTGCGATCTCAATAATGGTCTTCGTAGCGCTTGGCGAGCTCTTCGATGTTCTCCGGCGGCCAGTTCGTGACCTCCATGCCGAGATGGAGACCCATCTGGGCGAGAACTTCCTTGATCTCGTTGAGCGACTTGCGACCAAAATTCGGAGTCCGGAGCATCTCGGCTTCGGTCTTCTGGATGAGGTCGCCGATATAGACGATGTTGTCGTTCTTCAGGCAGTTGGCCGAGCGCACAGAGAGCTCCAGCTCGTCCACCTTCTTGAGCAGCGCCGGGTTGAAGGCCAGCTCCGGAATGCTCTCCGTCGCCGTCTCCTTCTGGGGCTCCTCGAAGTTGACGAAGATCGACAGCTGGTCCTGCACGATGCGCGCCGCATAGGCGACGGCGTCGTCGGGACGCAGCGAGCCGTCCGTCTCGACCGACAGCGTCAGCTTGTCATAGTCGAGCACCTGGCCCTCGCGGGTGTTCTCGACCCGGTAGGAGACCTTCTTGACCGGCGAGTAGATGCTGTCGACCGGAATGAGACCGATCGGCGCGTCCTCGGGCCGGTTGCGGTCGGCCGGCACGTAACCCTTGCCGGTGTTGACCGTGAACTCCATGCGGATCTCGGCGCCCTCGTCGAGCGTGCACAGCACGAGCTCGGGGTTGAGCACCTCGACATCGCCGACGGTCTGGATGTCGCCAGCGGTGACGACGCCCGGACCCTGCTTGCGCACCACCATCCGCTTCGGGCCGTCGCCCTGCATCTTGATGGCGATTTCCTTGATGTTGAGGATGATGTCGGTCACATCCTCACGCACGCCCGCAATGGACGAGAACTCGTGCAGCACGCCGTCGATCTGGACGGCCGTAACGGCGGCGCCCTGCAGCGACGACAGCAGCACCCGACGCAGCGCATTGCCGAGCGTCAGGCCGAAGCCCCGCTCCAGAGGCTCCGCAACGACGGTCGCCAGGCGCTTGGGATCCCAGCCCGGCGTAACCTCGAGCTTGTTCGGCTTGATCAGCTCTTGCCAATTCTTATGGATCACGACCGTATCCTTTCCATCTCAGGCGCCGCCGTTCGGACCGGCGGGCCGTCGCCCGGGTGAAGCCGCGGGCGCAATGCCGAAGCGCAAAGAGCCGGCCCCCGTTTCCGGGCGCCGGCGAGAGGCGTCAGACGCGGCGACGCTTGCGCGGACGGCAGCCGTTATGGGCAATCGGCGTGACGTCGCGGATGGAGGTGATCGTGAAGCCGGCGGCCTGCAGCGCGCGAAGCGCCGACTCGCGGCCCGAACCCGGACCCGAAACCTCGACCTCGAGAGTCTTCATGCCGTGCTCGGCGGCCTTGCGGCTCGCGTCCTCGGCAGCCATCTGCGCCGCATACGGCGTCGACTTGCGCGAGCCCTTGAAGCCCATCATGCCGGCGGACGACCAGGAGATCGTGTTCCCCTGCGCGTCGGTGATGGTGATCATGGTGTTGTTGAACGTCGAGTTCACATGCGCGACGCCGGAGGAGATGTTCTTGCGCTCGCGGCGGCGTACGCGCGTGGTGTCCTTAGCCATTCTCTATCCTTGGGTTCGATCTCGTCACCGCCGTAATGCCGGCGGCTCCACCGGGGGCATAGCGCCCCTTAGCTCGCGAAATTACTTCTTCTTGCCGGCGATCGGCTTGGCCGGGCCCTTGCGGGTGCGCGCATTGGTATGCGTGCGCTGACCGCGAACCGGCAGGCCGCGGCGATGACGCAGGCCACGATACGCGCCGAGGTCCATCAGCCGCTTGATGTTCATGGCCACTTCACGGCGCAGATCGCCTTCCACGACGTAGTCGCGGTCGATCGCCTCGCGGATCTGCAGCACTTCCGCGTCCGAAAGCTCATTGACGCGGCGCGAAGGGTCGATGCCGACCTTCTCCACGATGTCCTTGGCGTTCTTGGCGCCGATGCCGTGGATGTACTGAAGCGCGATGATGACGCGCTTGTTCGTCGGAATGTTGACGCCTGCGATACGGGCCATTGCCGTCTCCATGTAAGGCCGCCCTTGCGGGTGGCGGTTATGTCCGCGTCCGGTGGAGGCCGGCCCTTGCGGACTATTGTTCACGGCAAACAGCGCCGTTCCTGATCGAGGGACGGCGCCGGCCGGATTGAGGCGCGACCCTTATCGGCTCGCGACAGCCTCGTCAAGAGGCGCGACCGTCTTTTTGATATCAGCCCAGACCTCGTCGATCGACCGCATCCCGTCGATCTCGATCAGACGGCCACGCTCCTTGTAGTAAGGAGCGATCGCCGCAGTATCCCGCCGATAGGCTTCGAGCCGGGTCTTGAAGACTTCCGGATCGTCGTCCTTCCGCACCGGCTCGCCCCGCGCCTTGGTCTCCTCGGCGCGCTTGACGATCCGGTCGATCAGTTTCGTCTGGTCGACCTTGAGCTCGATGACGACATCGAGCTTGAGACCCTTGCCCGCCAGCATCGCCTCCAGCGCATCCGCCTGGGCGATCGTGCGCGGGAAACCGTCGAGAATGAAGCCCTTGCGGGCATCCGCCTGGTCGATGCGGTCGGCGACGATGCCGATCACGACCTCGTCGGAGACGAGATTGCCGGCATCCATGATCGCCTTGGCCCGAAGGCCGACCGGCGTTCCCGCCGCCACCGCGGCCCGCAGCATGTCGCCCGTCGACAGCTGCGGGATGCCGTATTCCTGTACGAGACGAGCAGACTGCGTGCCCTTACCAGCCCCCGGTGGTCCGAGCAGGATCAGTCTCATCGCCTCTTCCCCTTCAGCTTCGACCGCTTGACCAGACCCTCATACTGGTGCGCCAGCAGGTGGCCCTGGATCTGCGACACGGTATCCATCGTCACGTTGACGACAATCAGCAGCGAGGTGCCGCCGAAATAGAACGGCACATGCGTCGCCGAGATCAGGAACTCGGGCAGCAGGCAGACGATCACCAGATAGGCCGCGCCCAGCACCGTGATTCGCGTCAGCACATAGTCGATATATTCGGCCGTACGCTGGCCGGGGCGAATACCCGGCACGAAGCCGCCATGCTTCTTGAGATTGTCGGCCGTGTCCGAAGGGTTGAACACGATCGCCGTGTAGAAGAAGGCGAAGAACACGATCATGGCGGCATAGAGCGCCATATAGAGGATCGTGCCGTGGCCGAGCAGAGCCACGATCGTGTTGAACCAGCCGGGACCCTGCCCTTGCGTGAAATTCGCGACGGTCGCCGGCAGCAGCAGCAGCGACGAGGCGAAGATCGGCGGGATGACGCCCGCGGTGTTCAGCTTCAGCGGCAGATGCGAGGATTCGCCCTGGAAGATGCGGTTGCCGACCTGGCGCTTCGGATACTGGATAATCAGGCGGCGCTGCGCCCGCTCCATGAACACGATGAACAGGATCGCGGCGACGGCGACGATGGCGACCAGCGCGATGACCCAGACCGGCATGGCGCCCTGGCGCGTCAGGTCGAGCATGCCGGCCAGCGCATGCGGCAGGTTCGCGACGATGCCGGCGAAGATGATGAGCGAGATGCCGTTGCCGATGCCGCGCGACGTGATCTGCTCGCCGAGCCACATCAGGAACATCGTGCCGCCGGTCAGCGTGATCACCGCGGTGATGCGGAAGAACAGGCCCGGATCGATGACGATATTGGTTCCGCCCTCGAGGCCGACGGCGATGCCGTAGGCCTGCACGACGGCGAGCAGCACCGTGCCGTAGCGCGTGTACTGGTTGATGATCTTGCGGCCGGCCTCGCCTTCCTTCTTGAGGGCGTCGAGGCTCGGCACGATCGACGTCATCAGCTGGATGATGATCGACGCCGAGATATACGGCATGATTCCGAGCGCGAAGATCGCCATGCGACCGACGGCACCGCCCGAGAACATGTTGAAGAGGCCGAGAATGCCCGACTGCTGGCCGCTGAAAGCGCTCGCGAGAGCGTCCGGGTTGATGCCCGGCAGCGGGATATAGGTGCCGAGGCGGTAGACGATCAGCGCACCCAGCGTGAACCAGATGCGCTTCTTGAGCGCATCGGCCTTGGCGAAGGCGCCGAAATTGAGATTGGCCGCAAGTTGTTCAGCCGCAGAAGCCATTCGCCGCTCCGATCGGGTCCCGAGTCAGGGACCCCATGTCCCGAGAGGGACATAAACTGGGCTTTCGGAGACGCCGCATCAAGCGGCGTCCCGACTACGGATGCGCTGAGCGCGTCACTCGGCCGCGGCTTCGGCGGCCTTCGGAGCGAGAACCTTGAGCGAACCGCCGAGCTTCTCGATCGCCTCGATGGCCGGCTTCGACGCGCCGGCGACCTCGAAGGTCACGGCGGTCTTGAGCTCGCCCGAGCCGAGGATGCGCACGCCGTCCTTCACGCGGCGGATCACGCCGGCGGCCTTCAGCGACTCGGCGGTGACGACGCTACCGGCTTCCAGCTTGCCCGCGTCGAGCGCGGCCTGGATGCGGCCGAGACCGACCTCGTTGAAGTCGAGCGCGAAGATGTTGTTGAAGCCGCGCTTCGGCAGGCGCCGATGCAGCGGCATCTGGCCGCCCTCGAAGCCCTTGATGGCGACGCCGGTGCGGGACTTCTGGCCCTTGACGCCACGGCCACCCGTCTTGCCCTTGCCGGAACCGATGCCACGGCCGACGCGGATGCGCGACTTGTGGGCGCCCGGGTTGTCGTTGATCTCGTTGAGCTTCATCGGACTGGTCCTTCTATGGCTCACGCCTCGTCCACGACGCGGACGAGATGGGCCACCTTGGCGATCATGCCGCGAACCGCAGGCGTGTCCTGCAGCGTCGAACGGCGACGGATCCGGTTGAGGCCGAGGCCGATCAGCGTGGCGCGCTGCTCGGCCGGACGGCGGATGGGGCTGGCGATCTGCTCGATGACGAGCGTCTTCTCATTGGCCATGATCAGTTCCTCGACTTCCTCGCGGCCGATCAGGCCTCGGCGGCCACTTCGGCGTCGTTCCCGCCGCGGCGGGACTGAAGCACGGAGACCTTGATGCCGCGGCGGGCCGCGACGGAGCGCGGGCTGTCCTCAGCCGCGAGCGCGGCGAAGGTGGCACGCACCATGTTGTAGGGGTTGGACGAGCCCATCGACTTCGCCACCACGTCCTGGACGCCAAGCGTCTCGAACACGGCGCGCATCGGGCCGCCGGCGATGATGCCGGTGCCGGGAGGGGCAGCGCGCAGGAAGACGCGGCCGGCGCCATGACGGCCGAACACGTCGTGATGCAGGGTGCGGCCGTCACGCAGCGGCACGCGGACCAGCGAACGCTTGGCGGCCTCGGTCGCCTTGCGGATCGCCTCCGGCACTTCGCGCGCCTTGCCATGGCCGAACCCGACCCGGCCCTTCTGGTCGCCGACGACGACGAGGGCGGCGAAACCGAACCGCCGGCCGCCCTTCACCACCTTCGCGACGCGATTGATGTGAACGAGCTTGTCGACGAATTCGCTGTCGCGCTCTTCCCGCTGCTCTCTGGCCATCGAAATCCCAATCGTCCTGTTGTTCCGTTAGTCGCGCCCCGAAGGTCGCGTCAGAATTCGAGCCCGCCCTCGCGCGCTCCGTCGGCCAGCGCCTTGACGCGGCCATGGAAGAGATACGGACCGCGGTCGAACACGACCGCCGTCACGCCGGCTGCCTTGGCCCGCTCCGCGACCAGCTTGCCGACCGCCTCGGCCGCTGCCTTGTCGGCACCGGTCTTCAGCGAGCTGCGCAGGTCCTTCTCGAGCGTCGAGGCGGCGGCGAGGGTACGGCCCTCGGCATCGTCGATCACCTGGGCGTAGATATGCTCCGACGAGCGGTGGACCGAGAGGCGCGGACGCTCTCCCGCCACCTTGCGGAGCGCACGGCGGACACGCGCGGCGCGCCGGTCCTTCTGGATGTTGGCCATGACGGGCTCCGTTTACTTCTTCTTGCCTTCCTTGCGGAAGATCGTTTCGGTCGCATATTTCACGCCCTTGCCCTTGTAGGGCTCGGGACCGCGGAACTCGCGGATCTCGGCGGCAACCTGACCGACCTGCTGGCGGTTGATGCCCGACACCAGGATCTCCGTCGGCTTGGCGCACTGAATCGTGATGCCTGCCGGGATCGGATAGATCACATCGTGGCTGTAGCCAAGAGCCAGCTGCAGGTTCTGGCCCTGCACGGCCGCGCGATAACCGACGCCGTTGATCTCGAGCTTCTTCGAGAAGCCCTCGGTCACGCCCTTGAACAGGTTCGCGATCATCGTCCGCGACATGCCCCAGGCGGCGCGAGCCTCCTTGGACTGATCGCGCGGCGCGACCGAAACGCCGTTGTCGGAGAGTTCGACCGAGACGTGATCCGTGAAGTCGAAGGACAGTTCGCCCTTCGGACCCTTCACCGACACCGTCTGGCCATTGATGGTGGCCGTCACGCCCTTGGGCACCGCCACCGGCTTCTTACCAATACGAGACATCAGACCAATCCGTCCGGTTCGTGTTGCGCTGGGGGCCGGATCAGAACACCTGGCAGAGAACTTCTCCGCCGACATTCTGTTCGCGGGCGTCGGCATCCGACATCACACCCTTGGGCGTCGACAGGATCGACACGCCGAGGCCATTCTTGACGCGCGGAATGCTCTTCACGGAAGCATAGACGCGGCGGCCCGGCTTCGAGACACGCTCGATCGTCCGGATCACCGGCTCGCCGTCGAAATACTTCAGCTCGATCTCGATCTCGGCCTTGCCATCCCCGTGGTCGACGGTCGCAAAGCCGCGGATATAGCCCTCCTGCTGGAGGACCTCGAGCACATGCTGGCGCAGCTTGGACGAAGGCGTGGAGACCTTCGACTGCCGGCGCAGCTGCGCGTTACGGATGCGGGTGAGCATATCACCCAAAGGATCGGTCATCGTCATCGGACCGTTCTCCTTACCAGCTCGACTTGACCAGGCCCGGGATAAGACCCAGCGACCCGAGTTCGCGAAGCGCGATGCGCGACATCTTCAGCTTCCGGTAGACGCCACGCGGACGGCCGGTGACCTCACAACGGTTGCGGATGCGCGTCGGCGAGGAATTGCGCGGCAGCTCGGCCAGCTTGAGGCGCGCCTGGAAGCGCTCCTCCAGCGGCAGGCTCTCGTCATTCGCCACGGCCTTCAGCTTGATGCGGCGGCTGGCATACTGCTTCGCCAGCGCGCGGCGCCGGTTGTTCTTCTCGATGGAGCTCTTCTTGGCCATCTCGTCCTGATCCTTTCCCGGCGACTTACTGGCGGAACGGGAAGTTGAGCGCCTTCAGAAGGGCGCGCGCTTCCTCGTCCGTCTTGGCCGTGGTGCAGACGATGACGTCCATGCCCCAGACCTGGTCGACCTTGTCGTAATTGATCTCCGGGAAGATGATGTGCTCCTTGATGCCCATGGCGTAGTTGCCACGGCCGTCGAAGCTCTTCGGATTGAGACCACGGAAGTCGCGGACGCGCGGCAGCGCGATCGTGACGAGGCGATCGAGGAACTCGAACATCCGCGCCTTGCGCAGCGTCACCTTGCCGCCGATCGGCATCTGCTCGCGGACCTTGAAGGTCGCGATCGACTTGCGGGCACGGGTGACGGCCGGCTTCTGGCCGGCGATCTGGGCGAGATCCGCGAGGGCCGTGCCGACCTTCTTGGAATCGTTCACCGCCTCGCCGATGCCCATGTTGAGCACGATCTTGTCGAGGCGCGGAATCTCCATCTCGTTCTTGTAGCCGAACTCGGCGACAAGCTTCTGACGGACCTCGTCCTCGTAGAACTTCTTGAGCCGCGGCTCGTAAGCTGCCTCAGCCATCGATCACATCTCCCGAACGTTTTGCGACGCGTTGCTTGCGCCCGTCTTCGGTAACCTTGAAACCAACCCGGGTCGGCTTGCCGTCCTTGGGGTCGGCGATCGCGATGTTCGAGAGGTGGATCGTGAGCTCCTTGGAGACGATCCCGCCCTGCTCGCTCGCAGTCTGCTTCTGGTGCCGGCGCGCGAGATTGACGCCGCGCACGACTGCCCGCTCCTCGGCCGGGTGCACGCTGAGCACCTCGCCGGTCTTGCCCTTGTCCTTGCCGGTCAGGACGACGACGTTGTCGCCTTTCTTGATCTTGGCAGCCATTACAGCACCTCTGGCGCGAGCGAGATGATCTTCATGTGGTTCTTCGCGCGAAGCTCGCGCGGCACCGGCCCGAAGATACGAGTCCCGATCGGCTCCTTCTGATTGTTGATCAGCACCGCCGCGTTCTTGTCGAAGCGGATGACGCTGCCGTCGGGACGGCGGATATCCTTCGCGGTGCGCACGACGACCGCCTTCATGACGTCGCCCTTCTTCACGCGACCGCGCGGGATCGCCTCCTTGATCGACACGACGATGATGTCGCCGACCGAGGCGTATTTCCGCTTGGAACCGCCGAGAACCTTGATGCACATCACACGACGAGCGCCGGAGTTATCCGCCACGTCGAGGTTAGTCTGCATCTGAATCATGACTGGCCGCCTACTTTCATGGTCACTGCCCGCCCCTCACCAGGGACGAGCCGCAACGAACCTCTTCCGTGCTTACTCGCCCGTCGGCAGTTCAGTGCCGACAACGACCCAGCGCTTGTTCTTCGAGATCGGCTTCGACTCCTCGATGAAGACGGTATCGCCGACCTTGTAGCTATTGGCCTCGTCATGGGCCTGGTACTTCTTCGACCGGCGCACCGTCTTCTTCAGCACGGGATGCGTGAAGCGGCGCTCGACCAGCACGACGACGGTCTTGTCATTGGCATCGCTGACGACGTTGCCCTGCAGAACGCGTTTCGGCATCTTCGTCTCCTCAGCCCTGGTCCGCGGCGCGCTTCTGCGCGGCGATGGTCTTGATGCGCGCGATGTCGCGGCGAACCTGCCGCACGCGCGAGGTGTTCTCGAGCTGACCGGTGGCCTTCTGGAAGCGCAGGTTGAACTGCTCCTTCTTCAGATTGGCCAGCTCGGTCTCGAGCTGGTCGGCCGTCTGCAGCCGAACGTCTTTCGCCTTCATGGCTCTGTCCTCGTCCGTTCGCCGCTTCAGTCGGCGATGCGCTGGATGAAGCGCGTCTTGATCGGCAGCTTCGCCGCGCCGAGACGCAGCGCCTCGCGGGCCGTCTCCTCGTCGACGCCGTCCACCTCGAACATGATGCGGCCCGGCTTGATGCGGGCCGCCCAGTATTCAGGCGCGCCCTTGCCCTTGCCCATGCGGACTTCGGTCGGCTTCGCGGTGACCGGAACGTCCGGGAACACGCGGATCCAGACGCGGCCGGCGCGCTTCATGGCGCGGGTGATCGCGCGGCGGGCCGCCTCGATCTGACGCGCGGTGACGCGCTCGGGCTCGAGCGCCTTGAGCCCGAAACCGCCGAAGTTCAGGTCCGTGCCGCCCTTGGCGACGCCGTGGATCCGGCCCTTGAACTGCTTGCGGAACTTGGTGCGTTTCGGTTGCAGCATTTTGCTTCTCTCTCGGCTTCAGTGGCGCTCGTCAGGCCGCATTATCGCGGCGGCGACCGCTGCCCGAGCCCTGCTCGTTGCCTTCCGTCTGGCGACGCTCGGACGCCATCGGGTCATGCTCCAGGATCTCGCCCTTGAAGATCCAGACCTTGATGCCGCACGTGCCATAGGCCGTGTGCGCCGTCGCGGTGCCGTAATCGATATCGGCGCGCAGCGTGTGCAGCGGCACACGGCCCTCGCGATACCACTCGAGGCGGGCGATCTCCGCGCCGCCAAGGCGGCCCGAAGCGTTGATGCGGATGCCCTCGGCGCCGAGACGCATCGCCGACTGAACGGCGCGCTTCATGGCACGGCGGAAGGCGACGCGGCGCTCCAGCTGCTGCGCGATCGAAGCGGCCACCAGGTTCGCGTCGATCTCGGGCTTCCGGACCTCGACGATGTTGATGTGCACTTCGCTGTCGGTCAGCTTGCCGACCGTCTTGCGCAGCTTCTCGATATCGGCGCCCTTCTTGCCGATCACGATGCCCGGGCGCGCCGAGTGGATCGTCACGCGGCACTTCTTGTGCGGACGCTCGATCACGATCTTCGAGACCGCGGCCTGCTTGAGGTCCTTCAGGAGGACTTCGCGGATCTTCTGGTCCTCGTGCAGCAGCTTGCCGTATTCGCCCTTGTTGGCGAACCAGCGGCTGTCCCAGGTCCGGTTGACGCCGAGACGCAGGCCGATCGGATTGACTTTCTGGCCCATCAGGCGGCCTCCCCAGCTTCACGCACGACGATCGTCAGATGCGAAAACGGCTTCTCGATCCGGCCGACCCGGCCACGGGCGCGCGGCGACCAGCGCTTCATCACCAGCGCCTTGCCGACGAACGCCTCGGCGACGACGAGCGCGTCGACGTCGAGATCATGGTTGTTCTCGGCATTGGCGATCGCCGACTCGAGCGTCTTCTTGACGTCGCGGGCGATGCGCTTCTCCGAGAAGGTCAGATCCGCGAGCGCGGTGCTGGCCTTCTTGCCCCGGATCAGAGCCGCGACGAGGTTGAGCTTGCGCGGCGAGACGCGGATCATGCGCGTGATCGCACGAGCCTCGGTCTCCTTCAGCGCGCGTTCGCGCTTCGGCTTGCCCATCTTACTTCCTCTTCGCCTTCTTGTCGGCCGTGTGGCCGTAATAGGTGCGAGTCGGCGAGAACTCGCCGAACTTGTGGCCCACCATGTCCTCGTTGACGAGGACCGGAATGTGCTTCTGGCCGTTATAGACACCGAAGGTCAGACCGACGAACTGCGGCAGGATCGTGGAGCGACGGCTCCAGATCTTGACCACCTCGCCGCGGCCCGAAGAACGGCTCTTCTCGGCCTTGCGCAGGAGGTATCCGTCGACGAACGGACCTTTCCAGATTGAACGAGACACGGTCGAGCCCTCTTACTTGGACTTGCGCAGGTGACGGCTGCGCGCGATGAACTTGTCGGTCGACTTGTTGTTGCGGGTCTTCTTGCCCTTGGTCGGCTTGCCCCACGGCGTGACCGGATGACGGCCGCCCGAGGTACGACCCTCGCCACCACCATGCGGATGGTCGACCGGGTTCATGGCGACGCCGCGGACGCTCGGACGCTTGCCGAGCCAGCGGTTGCGGCCGGCCTTGCCGATCGAGATGTTGGCGTGGTCCGGGTTCGACACCGCACCGACGGTCGCGACGCAGGCCTGGCTGACGAGGCGCTGCTCACCCGAATTGAGCCGCAGGATCGCCATGCCGCCGTCACGGCCGACATACTGCGCATAGGCGCCAGCCGACCGCGCGACCTGACCGCCCTTGCCGGGCTTCAGCTCGACATTGTGGACGATCGTGCCGACGGGCATCGCGCCGAGCGGCATGCAGTTGCCGGGCTTGACGTCGGCCTGGGCCGCCGAGACGACCGTATCGCCGACCGCCAGGCGCTGCGGCGCCAGGATGTAGCTGAGTTCGCCGTCCTCATACTTGATGAGGGCGATGAACGCCGTCCGGTTCGGATCATATTCGAGGCGCTCGACCACCGCCGTCATGTCGCGCTTGCGGCGCTTGAAGTCGACGAGACGATAGGTGCGCTTGTGACCACCGCCACGGCCATAGGCAGTGACGCGGCCGAGATTGTTGCGGCCGCCGCTCTGGCGGAGACCAACCGTCAGGCCCTTGACCGGCTTGCCGGCATAGAGCTCCGAACGGTCCACGAGAACGAGCTGGCGCTGTCCCGGCGTGGTCGGCTTGTAATGCTTGAGAGCCATGGCTTCTGCCTATTCTTCTCTCTTAGAGACCGGTCGAGACGTCGATCGACTCGCCCTCGGCCAGCGTCACGATCGCCTTCTTGACGTCGCTCTGCTTGCCGACGACGCCGCGGAAGCGCTTCACCTTGCCCTTGCGGACCAGCGTGTTGACGCCCGTGACCTTGACCTTGAACAGCGCCTCGACGGCCGCCTTGATCTCCGGCTTGGTCGCCGTCTTCAGGACGTTGAAGACGACCTTCGACTGTTCCGTCGCGATGGTCGACTTCTCGCTCAGCACCGGGCTGCGGATGATGTCGTAATGGGTCGGGTTGCTCATTTGAACCGCTCCTCGAGCGCTTCGACCGCAGCCTTGGTCAGCACGAGCTTCTCGCGGCGCAGGATGTCGTAGACATTGATGCCCTGCACCGGCAGCACATCGATATGCGGAACGTTGCGGGCGGCGAGGCCGAACTTCTCGTCCACGCTCGCGCCGTCGATGATCAGCGCATTTGCCCAGCCGAGCTTGGCGAAACGCTCCTTGACCACCTTCGTCTTGGCCTCGGCCAGGGCGACGTCGGCGACGATCACGAGATCCTCGCTGCGGGCCTTGGACGACAGCGCATGCTTCAGGGCCAGCTGGCGGAACTTCTTCGTCAGGTCATGCGCATGGCTGCGCACCACCGGACCGAAGGCTTTGCCGCCGCCGCGGAACTGCGGCGCCGTCTTGGCGCCGTGGCGAGCGCCGCCGGTGCCCTTCTGCTTGTACATCTTCTTGGTCGTGCCCGAGATCTCGGACCGGCCCTTCGACTTGTGCGTGCCGGCCTGGCGGGCAGCGAGCTGCCAACGGACCATGCGCTGCAGGATGTCGCCGCGGGGCTCGAGGCCGAAGATCTCGTCCGAGAGCGAGATCTCGCCGGCCGAACCGCCGTCAAGCGTGGTGACCTTCAGGTCCATCACTCGGTCTCCTTCGCTGCGGCCGCGTCACGCGCCTTGAACGCACCCGGGAACGGCACTTCCTTCGGCAGCGCGCGCTTCACGGCGTCGCGCACCTCGATCCAGCCGCCCTTGGCACCGGGAACGGCGCCCTCGACCATGATCAGGCCGCGCTCCACATCGGTGCGCACGACCTTGAGATTCTGCGTGGTGACGCGGACGTCGCCCATATGGCCGGCCATCTTCTTGTTCTTGAAGACCTTGCCGGGATCCTGGCGCTGACCCGTCGAACCATGAACGCGGTGCGAAACCGAGTTACCGTGCGTCGCGCGGCCACCACCGAAGTTGTGGCGCTTCATGACGCCGGCGAAGCCCTTGCCGATCGACGTACCCGAGACGTCGACGAACTGGCCGACGACGAAATGCTCGGCCGTCAGCTCGGCGCCGACCTCGATCAGGTTCTCCGGCGAGACGCGGAACTCCGCGACCTTGCGCTTCGGCTCGACTTCCGCCTTGGCGAAATGACCGCGCTCCGCCTTGGTCGTGTTCTTGACCTTGGCCAGACCGCTGCCGAGCTGAACCGCCGTGTAGCCGTTCTTGTCTTCCGTGCGATGGGCGACAACCTGGCAGTTGTCGAGCTTCAGCACCGTCACCGGCACCTGCTCGCCCGCATCCGTATAGATGCGGGTCATCCCCAGCTTCTGTACGATCAATCCAGAGCGCATCATGTCCTCGCTCGCCTCAGAGCTTGATTTCGACGTCGACGCCGGCGGCGAGGTCGAGCTTCATCAGCGCGTCCACGGTCTGCGGGGTCGGATCGACGATGTCGAGAAGGCGCTTATGCGTGCGCATCTCGAACTGCTCGCGGCTCTTCTTGTCGATATGCGGCGACCGGTTCACGGTGAACTTCTCGATCTGAGTCGGCAGCGGCACGGGGCCGACAACGCGGGCGCCGGTGCGCTTGGCCGTGTTCACGATCTCACGCGTCGATGCATCGAGAATGCGATGATCGAACGCTTTGAGCCGGATCCGGATATTCTGACCGTTCATCGATTTCTGTCCTCAAGTCACGAGGGCACGCGTCACCACGTGCCCTCTCCGGAGCTTCGGCCTTACTTGATGATGGATGCGACGACGCCGGCGCCGACGGTGCGGCCGCCTTCACGGATGGCGAAGCGGAGCTTCTCTTCCATCGCGATCGGGACGATCAGCGTCACTTCCATCGACACGTTGTCGCCCGGCATCACCATCTCGACGCTCGTGCGGAAGTAGAACTGCGGGCGGTAGTTCGTGAAGAACGGCGTATGACGGCCGCCCTCTTCCTTCGTCAGGATATAGGCCTCGGCCTTGAACACCGTGTGCGGCGTCACCGAACCGGGCTTGCACAGCACCTGGCCGCGCTCGACACCCTCGCGGTCGATGCCGCGAAGCAGCGCGCCGATATTGTCGCCGGCCTGGCCCTGGTCGAGCAGCTTGCGGAACATCTCGACGCCGGTCACCGTCGACTTCACCGTCGGGCGGATGCCGACGATCTCGACTTCCTCGCCGACCTTGACGATGCCGCGCTCGACACGGCCGGTCACCACCGTGCCGCGACCCGAGATCGAGAACACGTCCTCGATCGGCATCAGGAAGGGCTGGTCGACCGGACGCTCCGGCTGCGGGATATAGGTGTCGACCGCCGTCATCAGCTCGAGGATCGCGTCCTCGCCGAGCTTGGCGTCGCCGTCATTGAGCGCGACAACCGCCGAGCCCTTGACGATCGGAATGTCGTCGCCCGGGAAGTCGTAGGACGACAAGAGCTCGCGCACCTCGAGCTCGACGAGCTCCAGAAGCTCCGGATCGTCGACGAGGTCGACCTTGTTCAGGAACACGACCAGCGCCGGAACGCCGACCTGGCGCGCCAGGAGGATGTGCTCGCGGGTCTGCGGCATCGGGCCGTCCGCCGCCGACACCACCAGGATCGCGCCGTCCATCTGCGCCGCGCCGGTGATCATGTTCTTCACATAGTCGGCATGGCCGGGGCAGTCCACGTGAGCGTAGTGACGCGCCTGCGTCTCGTACTCGACATGCGCCGTCGAGATCGTGATGCCGCGCGCACGCTCCTCGGGAGCCGCGTCGATCTGGTCATACGCCTTGAAGGTCGCGCCGCCCGTCTTCGCAAGCACCTTCGTGATCGCCGCAGTCAGAGACGTCTTGCCATGGTCGACATGGCCGATCGTCCCGATGTTGCAGTGCGGCTTCGTACGCTCGAATTTCTCTTTACCCATCG
>JAFKFV010000014.1:0-35930 GCA_017307955.1 Allobosea sp.
AGAGATACTTTTGTCGCTTTTGATAAATGCTAGGTTATCCAAGAGGGACATACTAACGTCGTATCTATCAATTGCGTATTTTGGCTATGGTGTTAAGGGTGCTGACAGTGCGTCAAGAATTATTTTCTTGAAGAGATTGGATCAGTTAAGTGCTCAAGAGGCGGCATTCATTGCAAGTCTTTTGGTCTACCCCCTTCCGAAGCCGGTTGTTCGATTGTTTAGGTCGCTGGCGGATCCTGGCCTGGATTTTGATTCTAGAATGAAGATTCTCAGTGTTGTCGCCCCTGAATGGTTTATAAAGATAAGTAGGAGGTACAAGTACGCTTTGCATCGCTCAGGGCTTTCTAAATAGCCGAAATATCAGAAACGACAAGGTAAGATTGGCTGCGTTCCTATAAGATATCTCGTCTTCCGGAACAATGTCAGCTATATTATATCTATTTGCATTTGATAACAGGTGTTCTGTAAATACTGAGAATTTGTAGGCAATTACACTAAGTTCTCGCTCTAGACTGGCAGCGCCGACACTGATTTGTCTCTTGTCGAGCGACTCAAGCTCTCTTCCATTTTGGACAAGCTGCCCCATAAGTTCATCTTCAAAACGGAGTGCGGCGTAGCGCCCAAAATAGTGTCGGATACCAATCTTAATAGATCCAAAATTATCGTTCCATTCGATCAATGACTTTTGGTAATCCTCCCGAGCGTTTGGAATTCTATCCGCATCGCCCGATATAATCGACCTAGCATATATTTTCTGGCGATAAACCCTCTTACTTACTATTTCGGTAAGTCGCGACAGCGTATTCACGGCGTCGGTTCTGGCGTCATTACGATTACGGGTGTAGTTTTGCCTGATCCAACTTCTATTTTGTAGCCAAGAGGCTAGCATGGTCAGGAAGATGGCAGAGGCC
Organism: Allobosea sp.; assembly: GCA_017307955.1. Lineage (GTDB taxonomy): Bacteria > Pseudomonadota > Alphaproteobacteria > Rhizobiales > Kaistiaceae > Kaistia. The sequence goes on from JAFKFV010000014.1 coordinate 912, forward strand.
GTGGCGACAACGGCAGACAGTATTGCGGAGGCGGTAATCATGGTTCGATCGACATTGTGGTCATTTAAATCTCACCCCCAGCGCTGCTCCACATAAGCCGCGACCATCCGCCGGAACTCCTCGGCGATTCCCGGTCCCCTCAGCGTTGCGGCTTTCTTGCCGTCGATGAAGACCGGGGCCGTTGGGGTTTCGCCCGTTCCCGGCAGTGAGATGCCGATATCGGCGTGCTTGGATTCGCCAGGGCCGTTGACGATGCAGCCCATGACCGCGACCTTCAGCGCCTCGACGCCGGGATAGCGGGCGCGCCATTCGGGCATCGCCTTGCGCAGGTCCTCCTCGATGGTCTTGGCGAGCTCCTGGAAGACGGTGGAGGTGGTGCGGCCGCAGCCGGGGCAGGCGGCGACGACGGGGAGGAAGGCGCGGAAGCCCATGGTCTGCAGGAGTTCCTGCGCCACCTGGACCTCGCGCGTGCGGTCGCCATTCGGCTCCGGCGTCAGCGAGACGCGGATGGTGTCGCCGATGCCTTCCTGCAGCAGCATGCCCATCGCCGCCGAGGAGGCGACGATGCCCTTGGTGCCCATGCCGGCCTCGGTGAGGCCGAGATGCAGCGCATGGTTGGAGCGGCGCGCGAGATCGCGATAGACGGCGATGAGATCCTGCACGCCCGAGACCTTGGCCGAAAGGATGATCTTCTCGCGCTTGAGGCCGATCTCCTCCGCCTTCTCCGCCGAGAGGATCGCCGATTGCACGATCGCCTCGCGCATCACGGCATTGGCCGTCAGCGGCGCGCTCGACGCGGCATTGGCGTCCATGAGGCGGGTCAGGAGGTCCTGGTCGAGCGAACCCCAGTTGACGCCGATGCGCACCGGCTTGTCGTATTTGATCGCGAGCTCGATCAGCGTGCCGAACTGGCGGTCGCGCTTCTCGCCGAAGCCGACATTGCCGGGATTGATGCGGTATTTGTCGAGCGCCTCGGCGCAGGCCGGGTGATCGGTCAGCAGCTTGTGGCCGATATAGTGGAAGTCGCCGATCAGCGGCACGTCGATGCGGCGCGCCAGCAGGCGCTCCTTGATATGCGGCACGGCGGCGGCCGCCTCGTCGCGGTCGACGGTGATGCGCACCAGTTCCGAGCCGGCCAGCGCGAGGCTCGCCACCTGCTTCACCGTCGCCTCGATATCGGCGGTGTCGGTATTGGTCATCGACTGCACGGCGACCGGCGCCTGGCCGCCGATCACCACCTTGCCGACCGCGACGCCGACGCTCGGCCGCCGCGCGGCGGGACCGTCCGGAATATCGGCGACGCGGAAGGACGGCATCGGGGCGGCGAGGTTCATGAGGGCCTCATGGGGGAGAAGAAGAGGGAGCGGGCGACCATCATGCGGCCTGCCGGCAGCGGGCGCAGAGGCCGCGGATCTCGATGACGGGCGCGCGCGGCGCGAAGGAGGCGCTCTCGGCGATGGCGGCGAGCGCGCCGGCGAGCGCCGGCGAGGAGGCTTCCGCCGCGGCGCCGCAGCCCTCGCAGAGAAGGAACACGGTCGGCCCGTCATGCGCGCTCGAGTGGGCGGCATGCGCGTGATCATGGTCATGACCGGCCTGGCCGCGCGTGCAGGCGATATAGGCGTTGCGGCTCTCGATGCGGTGGGCGAAGCCGTTGTCGACGAGGAATTCCAGCGCGCGATAGACGCTGACCGGGGCCGGGCGCGGGCCGTCGCGGGCGAGGCGGTCGATCACCTCATAGGCGCTCGCCGGCACATGGCTCTCGGCGAGCGCGGCGAGAACCTTGCGCCGCTGCTCGGTGAAGCGCAGGCCCGCCGCCGCCGATACCGCCTCGGCATGGGCGATGGCGCCGCGCTCGCAGCTGTCATGATCATGCTCGCCATGCTCATGTGGCGTCTGCTGCGGCGCTTCCGCCTCGCTGGTGAGCCCGGCCTCGTCCATCGCGTTCCGCCTCAAATGGCCGCGCGCGGGTCGTCTTCCCTTGCCGCGGCGCTGCGTTCTACCATGAGCGAGGCCGCCTTGGCGCGGCCCGTCTCGCCCGGAATATAGTCGCGGGCGCGGCGCTTCTCACCCCTCTTCTTCACGCGGGAGCCTCTTCTCATGCCGAACGACCGCCATCTGGCCGGCAAGACCGCGCTCGTCACCGGCTCGACCTCGGGGATCGGGCTCGGCATCGCGCGGGCTTTCGCCGGCGCCGGCGCCAATGTCGTGCTGAACGGCTTCGGCGATGCGCGCGCCATCGAGACGATGCGCGCCGATCTCGCCGCCGAGCATGGCGTCGAGGTCCGCTACAGCGCCGCCGATCTCACGCGCGTCGACGAGATCGAGACCATGGTGGCCGGCGCGGTGGAAGCCTTCGGCGCCATCGACGTGCTCGTCAACAATGCCGGCATCCAGCATGTCGCGCCGGTGCACGAGTTCCCGACCGACAAATGGGACCTCGTGATCGCGCTCAACCTCTCCGCCGCCTTCCACGCCATGCGGCTCGTGATCCCCGGCATGAAGGCGAAGCGCTGGGGCCGCATCATCTCCACCGCCTCGGCGCATGCGCTGGTCGCCTCGCCCTACAAGGCGGCCTATGTCGCGGCGAAGCACGGCATTGCCGGCCTCACCAAGACGGTGGCGCTCGAGGTCGCGGAAAGCGGCATCACCGTCAACGCCATCTCGCCCGGCTATGTCTGGACGCCGCTGGTCGAGAAGCAGATTCCCGCCACGATGAAGGCGCGCGGCATGACGGAGGAACAGGTGAAGCGCGACGTGCTGCTCGCCGCGCAGCCGACGCGCCAGTTCGTCACCGTCGAGGAGATCGCCGGGCTGGCGCTGTTCCTGACCACCGAGGGCGCCCGCAACATCACCGGCGCGCTGCAGGTGATCGACGGCGGCTGGACCGCGGCATGACGAACCTCTCAGGACGCGTCGCCGCCGTCACGGGCTCCGCGAGCGGCATCGGCCGCGGCATCGCGCTGCGCTTCGCCGAGGCGGGCGCCGCCGTCGCCATTCTCGACCGCGACGGGGCGGGGGCGGAGCGGGTGGCAGCCGAGATCATGGCGGCGGGCGGGCGCGCGGCGGCCTTTGCCTGCGATGTCGCCGACGAGGCCAGCGTCGCGGAGGCCTTCGCGGCGGCGGATCGCGCGCTCGGACCCATCGACATCCTCGTCAACAATGCCGGCGTGCTGCGCGACACGCCGATCGCCGAGATGACGATCGGCGAATGGGACCGCGTGATGGGCGTCAATCTGCGCGGCGCCTTCCTCGCGACGCAGGCGGTGCTCCCCGGCATGCGGGCGCGCGGCCATGGCCGGATCATCAACATCGCCTCGCAGCTGGCGCTGAAGGGCGCGCCGCTGCTCGCGCATTATGTCGCCTCCAAGGCCGGGCTGATCGGCTTCACCCGCGCCCTCGCGCTCGAAGTGGCGCGCGAGGGGGTGACGGTGAACGCGATCGCGCCCGGCATCATCGAGACGCCGATGAGCGCGGGCGTCCCGCCCGAGATCAAGGCGCGCGTCGCCGGGGCGCTGCCGATCGGCCGCTTCGGCCGCGTCGACGAGATCACCGGCGCCGCGCTGCTGCTCGCCTCCGACGAGGCCAGCTATTTCATCGGCGCGACGCTCAACGTCTCCGGCGGCGACGTGATGGGCTGAGGCTCAGCCGGCCAGTTCCACCGCATCGGCGCCAGCCGGGATGAGGCGCGGCGCCGCGGGATCCTCGACCGCCTGGCGGACGGCCGAGACGACGTCCTCCTCGCTTGTCGAAGGCGCGCTCTCATCGGAAAAGCCGGCCATGAAGGCCTCGACGAGCGGCGCATAGGGCGCCGGGAACGGGTTCTCGGCCGGCAGCAGCGCCATCGCATTTTCGCCGAAGCGGGTCGCCGGCGCGCGGCCGGGCAGCACGGTGACGACGCGGATGCCGAACGCGGCGAGCTCTTCCGCCAGCGCCGTCGAGAAGCCGTTCACCGCATGCTTGCTGGCCGAATAGACCGAGAGCAGCGGCAACGGCTTCAGCGTCACGCTGGAGCCGATATGGACGATCACGCCGGCGCCGCGCTCGCGCATCGCCGGCACGACCGCCTGCGTCATCGCGACGAGGCCGAGCACATTGGTCTCGAACAGCGCCCGCGCCGTCTCGACCGGCGTCGCCTCGAGCGCGTTCAAAAAGCCGATGCCGGCATTGTTGACGAGGACATCGATCGGCCCGGCCGCAGCGACGGCGCGGGCAATGCTGGCCGCGTCGGTCACGTCGAGGGGCAGCAGAGTGAGGCGGTCGGAGGCGGGCAGCAGGCCTTCCTTCGGGTTGCGCATGGTGGCGACGACGCGCCAGCCGCGCTCGAGGAAATCGCGCGCGATGGCGAGGCCGAAGCCGGACGAGCAGCCGGTGACGAGAACGGTCTTCATAAGAAAGCTCCTTGGGGATGGTCGCTTGGGATGGTCGCTTGGAAATGGTTCCAGGGGGCGGGGACGATGGCCGCAGCCTAGACGGGGAGCGCCGGACTCCCTATCATCAGCCGTCCGGCTTTCATGATCGAAAGTCCGGTTCTTCTCGGGGAGCATGCATGGACAATCCGCTGGCCGGCCACCCGAAAACGAGCGAGGCCGCGCGCGAGGCGGATGAAGCTGCCGGCGATGTCATCGCCAGCGAAGGCGCTTCCGCCGGCGCTGCTTCCTCCGGAGCTGCTTCCGCCGATGTGGCTTCCGCCGGCGCTGCTTCCGCCGACGTGCTTGGCGATGTCGTGCGGCTGCTGCAGCCGCGCGCGCCGCTCGGCAAGCTGGTGAGCGGCGCCGGCGCCTGGCGCGTCGAGCGGCCGGCGAGCTGCCAGCCCTTCTATGCCGTGGTCATGGACGGCGCCGTGCGGCTGACCGCCGAGCGGCAGGCGCCGCTCGAATTGACCCGCGGCGATTTCGTGCTGATCCCGGCCGTCTGCGGCTTCGCGGTCGCCAGCCTCGACGCCTCCGGCCCGCCGCTCGGCGCCGACGCGGTGCACTGCCTCGACGGCGAGATGCGCCATGGCGATCCGGACGCGCCGCCGAATGCCCGCCTTCTCGTCGGCCATTTCGACTTCGCCTCGCCCGACGCGGCGCTGCTCGTCTCGCTGCTGCCCGAGATCATCCATGTCACCGGCGAGGAGCGGCTCGCGACGCTCGTGGCGCTGGTCAATGACGAGGCGCGCAAGAAGCGCCCGGCGCGCGAGGTGGTGCTCGAACGGCTGATGGAGGTGCTGCTCATCGAGGCGCTGCGCGCCTCGTCAGGGCCGAGCGCGCCGCCCGGGCTCCTGCGCGGCCTCGCCGATCCGCGCCTCGCGCCGGTGCTGCGCGCGCTGCATGAGCGCCCGGCCGAGCCCTGGAGCGTCGCCGCGCTCGCCCGCGAAGCCGCCCTTTCGCGCTCCGCCTTCTTCGACCGCTTCACCCGCACGCTCGGCCTCGCCCCGATGGAATATCTCCTCGCCTGGCGCATGGCACTGGCCAAGAACCTCCTGCGCCGCGAAGCCGCCGGCGTCGCCGAAATCGCCGCGCGGGTTGGTTATGGCTCGGCGAGCGCGTTTACCACGGCGTTCACCCGGGTGGTGGGGGTGAGCCCGGTGCGGTTTGGGAGGGGGTGAGGGAAGACAGTAGTGATTCGACTACTGCATCATGCAGCCAACGCCATCACAGTTCACAATAGATGATCTGAAACTGTCCGTCTCCGCGCCGATATCCCGGGCGCGGAAACGCGAATGCTGCACCAACGGTCAGATCGCTTATCTCAGCCGTCAGAAACAACCGGAATCCCTCGCCGCTACCCCCTGAACTCTGCCAGCCACAAAGGGCGTCTTTCCCCGAACGATGTATCCCATAAGTATGCGGCTCGACCGAACGTCTTGAGTCTTTATAGATAAATTCGAGGCACGCTTGGCTATCAATAGCTTTTCGGATTATGCTGTCCATAATGCGATTTTCGTAAAATGCTCTCGGATTGCCGACAATGCGTCTGGCCCATGTTCGTGTCAAGAATTTCAGATCTCTTCGTGATGTTTCGGTGCCATTTGGCTCTCACACTGCGCTGATCGGCGGTAATGGTGCTGGGAAGTCGACAATTCTGAGGGCTATCGACAAATTCTATTCGCCAAGAGATCTAGATTCTGATGATTATTTCGGGAGAGATAGGTCGCTGACGGTTGAGATCGAACTAACCTTCACCGACTTGACGTTGCAAGAATTTGGCGCATTTGGGTCTCGTGTCCGTGACGGACAGATAGTGGTCACGCGCATCTTCGATGGCAGCCCCGCCAGTGGGCGCTATTTCGGCTCGGTGCCACAGAATCCGGATTTCGTTTCCATTCGCAGTCAGCACGGCGCCGCGCCCAAGCTAGCCGCCTATCGATCGCTTCGCGCGACTAATCCGGCTTACAACACCGCACTGCCGGCGGTTCAAAGTGCGTCAGCCGCAGAGGACGCAATGTCAGCTTGGGAGTCGGCTAATCCTGGCGCTCTGCATCTGCTCCCGGACGATGGACAGTTTTTCGGCTTTCAGAACGCCAGTCGCGGCGCGCTAAAGCGCTACACCAACTTTGTTTTCATTCCGGCCGTGCGAGAGGCAGCGGCAGACGCAGCAGATGGCAAGTCAAGTGCTATCGGGCAACTGCTCGAGATCGTAGTGCGCAGCGCCATTCTCCGACGACAAGAGGTCCGCCAGTTCAAGGACGAAATGATGGCGCGTTATCAGGCATTGGTAGCGCCAGAACGAATGCCGGAGTTGGGTCAACTTGCTAGTCGGCTTACACAGGATCTAAAAGCGCTGTATCGCGACGCAGAGGTCGGCCTAACGTGGCGCGAGGTCAGCGACTTTCCGGTTCCCCTACCAATAGCTGATGTGTCGCTTAAAGACGACGGCTTTGGAGGACCCGTTGATCGTCAGGGACACGGGCTTCAGAGGGCATTTGTTCTTACGTTACTTCAGCACCTTGCTAGAACATCCGCGCAACCGAGTGAAGCAGATCAGTCTGTTCCGTCGATGGCGGATGACAGCCTAGGGATTGAGCAGCAGGCCCCCAGCTTGATTCTCGCAATCGAAGAGCCTGAGCTTTATCAGCATCCCACCAAGCAGAGGCACTTTACTACAGTATTGAGAGCCTTAAGTAGTGGGGCGTTGCCGGGTCTGGAGAATCCAACCCAAGTCATCTTTGGCTCCCACTCTCCTATGTTTGTTTCCATGGATGCCGCCGACGAAATTCGCCTCGTCCGTCGCGCGGCTTGCGAAGGGTCGGAATACAAGCAGTGCGAGATTCGCTCTCTTGATCTGGACATCGTTGCGAGGAGAATTGAGGTTGCGTGTCAAAAGCCGATGGGAAGCTACAATGGCGCAACACTAAAGCCCCATCTGCACATACTTGGAGCCGAGCTTTCTGAAGGTTTTTTTTGCAAGCGGGGTTGTTCTCGTTGAGGGGCGCAGCGATAAAGCGGCGCTTTATGCATGCGCTCGGATGCTTGGAAAGAATTTTGAGGAAGCCGGTATCGCTGTACTGTCTGCCGAAGGCAAAGGAAATCTAGACAAGCCGTATGCCATATTTAGGGAACTGGGCATTCCGGTCTATGTACTATGGGATTGCGACCGGGGGAAGGCGGACAAAAATCCAGCAGCAAATCTCGCGCTGCTGCGACTAGCGCGGGAGGATGAGAACATCGTCGAAGTAACGCCGTCTACGATTGTTGCGGCGAACTATGCTCATTTTGAAGATACCCTTGAGGCGGTCATTAGGGCGGAACTCACGCCGGAGGTGCATCGCGCGTGTTTGGCCAGCGCCTGTGAGCCGTTCGGTCTGACACCCAGCAATGAAAACCAAAAAATCCCCGAGATCATGTTTCATACTCTCAACTCGGCGAAGGCTCAGGGCGCGATTTGCGAGACACTTCATGCGCTGGTCCGTGCTATCTGGTTGCACCTAGTGGGTGAGGAGATGCTGGAAGGTGATCCGGCTACAACGCAAGCCGCTTGATCGTCCCATCTGCGCCAGCACGGGTGGCATCTCAGAATGCTGTCCAGCGAGGCAAGTAGCGCAACAGCGCACCCGCCGAGCCGAGTTGAACGACATCCTCCACCTTCAGTACATAGAGATTCTAATCGAGACCCGATGTGAAAGCTTCGGTTCATCCGGAAGTCGCAGGCCCTCACCCGCCGCGTTTTGCGCGTCGGCCCCTCCCTGAGGGAGAGGCATAGACGGGCCGTCGCCCTTCAAGCCCACCGAACCGTCATGGCCGCGCTTGTCGCGGCCATCCACGTCTTTCTTCGATCGCGCCTGCAAGCAAGAAGTGGATGGCCGGGTCGAGCCCGGCCATGACGGCTGAGAGGGCGCTGCCGGGCGGGCGCGGTTGGGGTCGGGTGCGCCGATGCCGGCTAGCCGCAATGGCGGAGGATGGCGTCAACGACCGCCGGGACCGGGGCTGTGGCGTCGATGGCGATGGCGGTTTGCGGGCGCGGGGCGGGCGCTGCGTGGTGGCGGAGGATCAGGGCGCGTTCGGCCGGGGCGGAGCCCCATTCGTCGGGCCGGCCGTCGAGGCGGCGCTCCAGCGTCGCGCGGTCGATTTCGAGGACGAAGACCGCGTCGAAGAGATCGAGGAAGCGGGAGCTGTTGCGCGCGCCGCCGCAGAAGAAGGTGGCGGCATGGGTCCGGTCGGCCGCGCGCGCCGTCACCATGCCGGCGTCCCAGATATGGTGGTCATGGATGAAGGCCGGATCGCTCCGATGCGCGGCGATCACGCGCGGGTCGAGCCGCGCGCCCGTCCGCGGATCGCCCTGACAGGCCAGCACGCGGTCGCCATGCACGACATCGTAGCCGCGCCTTTCCAGTTCGGCCGCGACCGCGGTCTTGCCGCTGCCCGAGCCGCCTTCGACGAGATAGTTCCTGATGCCCATCGCAGTCCTGACCGTGCGCCGCGTCAGCCGTCCGCGCGAGGGCTCTATCCAATTCTCGCCGCCGCCGCCATCCACGTTCTTCTGCACTTGCGCCCCAAGCAAGACGTGGATGGCCGGGACGAGCCCGGCCATGACGGGCTGGGAGGTGGTCGCGGACATGTGCCATCGGGAGAGGTTGTCTCGCGCTGCCGGCCGCGGTCTCGGCCCGACCGGAGAGGCCGCAGGGCCTCACCCGCCGCGCTTTGCGCTTCGGCCTCTCCCTGAGGGAGAGGTGGAGACGACGCTCGGCGCCCCGCGCTCAGAGCCCCATGCGCTTCAGCACGGCGGCGTTGAGGGGGCTGCCCTTGTCGGCGATCGTTTCGATGACCGCGAAATGGTGGTGGGCGGGGACTTCGAGAGTTTCAACTTCATTGCCGAGCGCCGTGGCGGCGGCCGCGAAGCTCGCCTGCTGGCGCTTGAACTCGTCGGATTCGTCGCCGCCGACGACGAGGGTGAGCGGCGGCATGCCGGGATGGACGGCATGGAGCGGGCTGTTCCGCGCCGCCATCGCCGCGTCGAGGCCGACCGTCTCGTTGAGATAGGAAAGGCGGATCGGCTCCAGATCATAGATGCCCGAGACGGCGACGCCGCCGGCGAGGATCGATCTCGGCAGCGACGGGTCGAAGGCGGGCCAGTCCGTCGTCGCGGCGACGGCGGTGAGATGGCCGCCCGCCGAATGGCCGGCGACGAAGATGCGCTTCCGATCGCCGGGGATGAGAGTGCCGGCGTTCTTCCATGTGAAGGCGCAGGCGGCGCGAACCTGCCGCGTGATCTCGTCCATGTCATGATCCGGCGTCAGCGCATAGTTGATGACGACCAGCGTCGCACCGGCATCGACGACGCCCTCGGCGACGAAGCGGAAATCCGCCTTGTCCTTCCAGATCCAGTAGCCGCCATGGATATAGACGAGGATCGGCGCAGCGGGATCGGCGGCCGGGAAGACGTCGAGCGTTTCGGTCGCGGACGGGCCATAGGCGATGTCGAGAACGGCCGGGCGCGTCGCGGCGGTTTCGTCGCTTCGCGCACGCCAGCGGTCGAAGATCGCGAAGGCGTCGTCTGAGACGAGCCGCTCATACTGCTTGTCGAGACCGTCCTGGTCGTAGCCGCGATAGACCGCCGTCATGCGCCGCCCTCCTCGAAGCCGAAGCGCTGGTGCCGCGCGTGCCATTCCATGAGATGCTCGAAGGCGGCGTCGAGATCGTAGACCCCAGTCGGGCCGAACTCCTCGGTGAAGCGCTCCCAGGAGAGGACGCCGCCATCGTGATCGCCATAGAGGTCGATCGGCGTCGCATCGCCCGGCTCGCCGCCGATCTCGATCGAGAAGTCGGGGAAGAGCAGCGCGAGGCGCTCGCACCAGTCGCCGATCGACCAGAGAAACGGCGTGCCGAGATTGTAGATCGCGTGCTGGTGGGCGGGCGCGCGCAGGAGCGTGATCAGCGAGGCGGCGGCGTCGCGCGAGAAATGCCAGTTGCTGTGGCCGGGGCGGGGCAGGAAGGCGGGAAGGCCGGCGAAGGCGAGGCCGTTCGCCTGGAAGACCGGGTTCATCGTGTCGCGGATGCCGGTGCGATGCTCCCACGGGCCGAAGACGCCGGCGAGACGCCCGGCGACCCAGTCGAGCCCGGTCGCGGCGCCGATCTTGTCGAGGATCATCTCGCCCTGCCATTTCGTCAGCGCGTAGAGATTGCCGGGATCCTTCGGCCAGTCCTCGTCGAGCATGACGTAATCGGGCGTCGCGCCGCCGAAGATTGCGTTGGACGAGACGAAGACGAAGCGCTCGACGCCCTCGGCCGCGCTCGCGGCGGCGACGGCGGCGAGGCCGCCGAGATTGACCGAGACGACGCGGCCGCTCTCGGTGCGCTCGCGGGCGATGTTGGAGGTGATCGCCGCCGCATGCAGCACATGCGTCACCTGCTCGCCGGCGATCAGTCGGCGGATCGGGTCTTCCTGGCGCACGTCGCAGACCGCTTCGGTGAGCCGGCCGGGCAGTTCCGAGAAGACGCTGGTCGCGAGATGCGGCAGCGGCTTGTCGGCGACCGCGACGACGCTCTCGCCCTCGGCGAGGAGCTGTTCGAGGATGTTGAGGCCGAGAAACCCGCTCGCGCCGGTGACGAGAATGCTCAATTGGGCTGCGCCTCCAGCGCGGTGTCAGGGATGCGCGCGGTTTCCTCGCCGAGCGCCTTCAGCGCCACGGCCCGCGCGGCCTCGATATGCAGAGTGCTGAGGCGGGCCGCCTCCGCGCCGTCGCCGGCCTTCAGCGCGGCGAGGATCGCCTTCAGTTCGCCGAGACTTTGCAGCGGCCGCCCGCCCTGCGACATCGAGAGCGAGCGAAGATAGGACACGCGGCCGTGCAGCGCATGCAGGATCTGGCCGAGAACGACATTATCCGCAGCCTCGAAGATCGCCTCGTAGAAGGCGGTGTTGGTGCGGCGCTGCGCCTCGCGGTCGCCGGAAAGCGCCGCGGCCTCGATCGCTTCCATGGCGGCATCGAGACGGCGGGCGAGCTCCGCGGTCATGGCGGCGGCGCAGAGCGCGCAGGCCCGCGCCTCGAGCAGGATGCGCACCTCATAGAGATCGGCGACCTCCTTGAGGCTCATGGCGGCGACGACGAAGCCGTGGCGGCGGTTGCTCTCGACGAGCCGCTCGGCCTCCAGCTCGCGGATGACCTCGCGCGCGATGGTGCGCGAGACGCCGGCGCGCTCGCAGATCTGCCGCTCGGTCAGCCGCGCGCCGGGCTTCAGTTCGCCGTCGAAGATCGCGGCGCGGATGGCAGCCGAGACCTGCTGGCGCACGGAGAGCAGCGAAAGGGCGGCCGTCATCAGGTGAGCCCGTCCTCGCCGCCGATCGAGGCTGCGTCGAGCCCGCCGAGGCGATGGTTGAGGCGGCCGCGATTGGCGAAGGCGGCGATGATCGCCACTTCGTCCGGCAGCGGCGCATCGGGCAAATGCACGGTCACGCCGTCATAATGCGAGCGCACATAGAGGGCGTCCTTGTGGGCGAGCGGCACGTCGATCACGGCGCCGGGCGCGGCGCGCTTGGAGAAGGACGAGATCCAGGCACGGCCGCCGCCGACGCCGCGGCGCAGCGCGTCGCCAAAGGGCGTGGTGATCAGCGCGATGCCATGGTCCTGTTCGCCGGTAAGGCCGATGACGGCGCCCTTGCCGTAGCTTTCGACGACGAAGGCGCCGAGATCGGCCTCGTAGCGGCCGGCATAGGGATTGGCGATCACGGCCACGACCGCGACCTTGCGCAGCGGCGGCTCACCCGCTTGCCCCATCTCGGCGAAGGTCGTTTCGGCGAAGACGAACTGGCGGCGGATGGAAAGGCCGGGGAGGGAGGAAAGGGTCATCGTGCCGCCGCCCTCGCTGCCATCTCGGCCCGGAGCGCGAGGGTCGCCTCGTGATCGATGCGCATCGCGTCGTCGATGACGACGCCATAGGCGCTGCGCGCGTAGCCCATGGTGCAGAAGCCGTCGAGCACGTCGTCGAGGACGGTCGCGGCCGGGCGCTCCAGCGGATCGCCGAAGCCGCCGCCGCAGGGCGAATAGAAGGCCATGGTGTCGCCCGGTTTCATCACGACGCCGGAGATCTTGGCGTGCTGCGGCTCGGTCGTTCCAGCCGGATCGGCATGGTTGAAGATGTCGACGCGGCCCTCCGCGCCATCATGGCCGCCGAACAGGCCCCAGGGCTTGTCGGTATGGCGCTCCGCCTCATGGGTCAGCCAGCCGCCTTCGAGCAGGCGTTGGTGCTTGACGACGCCGATGCCGCCGCGGAAGCGGCCGGCGCCGCATTCGACATCGTCGCGCAGCTCGTAGCGGTCGCAGATCATCGGCAGATGCATGCCGAGATCCTCGATCGGGTTGTTGCGGGTGTTGGCCATCAGATTGTCGATCGAATCCGGGCCGTCCGAGCGCGGGCGGCCGCCATAGGCGCCCTCATTGACCTCGATGAACACCCAGTAGTCGTTGCTCGTCTTGCGGAGGCCCGAATAGGCGACGAAGGAGAGCGAGGCCGAGGACCCGGCAATGGCGGCATCGGGCAGCACGGGCGAGAGCGCGCGGATGATGCAGTCGATCATGCGGTTGCACTGCGAGAAGCGCGCCGAGGCGGCGGTCGGGAAGATCGGGTTGAAGATCGTGCCCTTGGGCGCCGTCACCCTGATCGGCCGGAACGAGCCCTCATTGGCCGGGATCGGCACGCTGGCGGTGAAGGTGTCGAGCAGCAGCGAGCGGAAGGCGACGTAGCAGGCGACCTTGGTCGAGCCCTCGAAGGGGACGTTGAAGGCGGTCGGCACCTGCGGCGAGGAACCGGTGAGATCGACCTCGGCCTCGTCGCCGCGAATGCGCACGCAGACCTTGATCGGCAACCGGACGCCGCGGTTGCGGCCGTCGTCGTCGAGCCAGCTCTCGGCGACATAGTCGCCGTCCGGGATCTCGGCGATGCGCTTCCTGAGCATGCGCTCGGTGTAGGCCATCAGCTCGGCCGAGGCGGCCTCGACGGTCTCGGCGCCATAGGTCGCGTAGAGTTCCTGGAAGCGGCGGGCGCCGAGCTGCGCCGAGGCGATCTGCGCGCCGAGATCGTCCTGCAATTGGCGGCCGACGCGGGAATTGTTGGCGAGATAGTTCCAGACCGTCTCGTTGCGGACGCCGCCCTCGTAGAGCTTGACGGCCTTCAGGAGCATGCCCTCGCCGAAGATGTCCTGGATGTCGACGATGAGGCCGGGCGTCGCCGAGCCGATATCGACATGATGGGCGGTGTTGCCGGCGAAGCCGATATGGCGGCCCTCATAGAAGACCGGCACCACGACGGCGATGTCGGGCGAATGGCTGGCGCCGAAATAGGGATGGTTGTGGATGACGACATCGCCCTCGCGCCAGGGCGTCGTCATCGAGGCCTCGATGCCGCGGAGATAGCCGGGGATCGAGCCGATATGCAGCGGGGTGTTGTCGCTCTCGCAGAGCGTCGCGAAGGAGCGGTCGAAGAGGCCGGCGCCGAGATCCTCGCTCTCGCGGATGATGGACGAGAAGGACATCCGGTAGAGGACGTATGCCATCTCGCGGGCGATGGTGTGCAGCGCGCCGCCGATGACCTGAAGCGTGACGGGATCGATGCTCATGACGCCACCTCGGCGGAAGGCTGCTGGTTGCGGGCGATGCGGATATTGCCGGCCTTCTCGATGCGCGCGGTGAAGCCGGGCGGCACCAGAGTGGTCGAGTTGTGCTGCAGGATGATCGCCGGGCCGGGCACGACATGGCCGGCCTTGAGGCGGTCGCGGTCGTAGCGGGGCGTATCGAGGCGCTGGCGGTCGTCGAAGGTGGTCGGCCGCACATAGAGCAGCGCCTCCGTCGGATCGGGCGAGGCGGCGTCGGCAAGCTCCGGCCAGGTGAGCGGCGGCACCTCGGCCGAGCCGATGACGCGCAGCGTCACGATTTCGACCTGGGTATCGTCGAAACGGTAGCCATAGTCGCGCTCGTGGACGGCGTGGAAGGACGCGACGATGGCCGCCGCGTTGTCCGCCGTGATCGGGCCCTCGGGGAGCGGGGTGCGAAGTTCGAAGCCCTGGCCCTGGTAGCGGCATTCGGCGACGCGCTCGAAGAGCATCGCCTCGGGGGCGACGCCGTCGGCGGCGAGCCTTTCGGTGGCGAGCGCCGTCAGATCGGCGAGCGTCGCGTTGGCGGCGGCGAAATCGCCCAGCGCCGGGCCGCTGACGAGGGTCGGCGTCGAGCGCGTGAACTCATAGGCGAGCTTCGTCGCGAGGAGGCCCATGGCGGCGGTGATGCCGGGCGCCGGCGGAACGATGACGTCGCGCGCCGCGACGGCTTCGGCCAGCGCAACGCCATGCAGCGGACCGGCGCCGCCGAAGGGCATCAACGAGAAGCGGCGCGGGTCGAAGCCGCGCGCCACCGAATTGGACCGGATGGCGAGCGCCATATTGGCGTTGACGATGGTGACGATGCCGAGCGCGGCTTCTTCCAGCGTCATGCCGAAGGGCTCGGCGACCTTCTCGCGCACCGCCTTTTCGGCGAGGGCCGGATCGATCGCCATGTCGCCGCCGAGGAAGCGCTCGGGATCGAGGCGGCCGAGAACGACATGGGCATCGGTCACAGTCGGCTCGCTGCCGCCATTGCCGTAGCAGGCAGGACCCGGCATGGCGCCGGCCGAACGCGGGCCGACGCGGAAGGCGCCGCCCTCGTCGCGGAAGGCGATCGAGCCGCCGCCGGCACCGATCGTGTCGAGATCGAGCATCGGCGCCAGCACCGGATGCTGGCCGACGACGGTGTCGCGCGGGTTCATGATGCGGATCGCGCCATCAGCGATGACGCCGATATCGGCCGAGGTGCCGCCGATATCGATGGTGATGACATCCCCGACGCCGGACATGGCGCCGGCCCAGCGGCCGCCGATGACGCCCCCGGCCGGGCCCGACATCAGGATGGTGACGGGACGCTCGGAGCAGGTGGCGACGGTGCCGATGCCGCCATTCGACTGCATGATGCGCAGCTCTGCGTCCATGCCCTCGTCGCGGAGCCGCTTCTCGAGATTGCGGAGGTAGCGGGCGGTGCGCGGGCCGACATAGGCGTTCATCGCCGTGGTCGAGAAGCGCTCGAACTCGCGGATGACATTCGCCACCTCGGAGGAGGCCGAGGCGAAGGCCTCCGGCATCTCCTCGCGTACGATCGCGAGCGCCGCCTTCTCATGCGCGTCGTTCAGGAAGGAGAAGAGGAAGCAGACGATGACCGCCTCGACGCCGCGCGCCTTCATCTCGCGCACGGCGGCGCGGACCTCGTCCAAATCGATCGG
The DNA here is from genome assembly GCA_017307955.1 of Allobosea sp. Lineage (GTDB taxonomy): Bacteria > Pseudomonadota > Alphaproteobacteria > Rhizobiales > Kaistiaceae > Kaistia. The sequence goes on from JAFKFV010000014.1 coordinate 16,628, forward strand.
CGTCTCGACACGTCCGTCCGGCGGCATGATGCGCTCGGTGATCGGCATCCGGTTGCGGCGCTTGACGAGCGGATCGGACTGCCACGGCACGTCGAAATGCAGCGAGAAATTATGCGGCCGCTTGTGGCGGGCGATGTGCAGGAGGTCGCGGAAGCCCTTCGTCGTCAGCATGCCGACTTCGGCGCCGTTCTTCTCGATCGTGATGTTGGTCGCGACCGTCGTGCCATGCACGACGCGGCGGACCGCCTTCGGATCGAGGCCGGCGATGCGGCAGATCGCGAGGATGCCGTCCACGACGCCGACCGACTGGTCGGCTGGCGTGGAGGGGACCTTGTGCACGAAGACGCGGCGGCCGCCGGGGCCGTCGTCATCGCGCTCCAGAACGAGGTCGGTGAAGGTGCCGCCGACATCGACGCCGATCGAAGCCATCAGCGCGCCTCCGCCGGCGAGAGGCTATCGAGATAGGCGAGGACGCCTTCGAGCGGCTCGACATCGCCGAACTTGGCGTCGATGTCGAAGAGGTTCCATTCCACCGCCCCGGCGATGCGGTCGCCGACGCATTCGCGCACGACGATCGGCCGGAAGCCGTTCCACAGCGCATCCTCGCAGGAGAGGCGCACGCAGGAGGAGAGCGTGACGCCGGTCAGGATCACGGTGTCGACGCCGAGCGAGGTGAGGTAGCCGGCGAGATCGGTGCCCTGGAAGGCGCTGGCGCGCTTCTTGACGACGAGCAGTTCGTCGTCGCGGCGCTCGAGGCGGTCGTCGATCTCGCAGAGCGGGCTGCCGGCCTTGAGATGCTCCAGCGGGATCTTCTTCCCCCACAGTCCGGTATCGGCGAAGGGGCCGTCCACGATGTCATAGGCGCAGGTGGTGAAGACGATCGGCAGAGAGAGCGCGCGGCCGGCGGCGATGAGCCGCTGCGTCGCCGGGATGATCGTCTCCATCCCGTCGCAGGCGAAGGCGCTGCCCTTCGTCGTCCAGGCCTTGGCGAGATCGACATTCACGATCGCTGGGCGCTTGCCATAGCCGAGGCGCCGCATGAAGCCGCGCGCCTTGTAGAAGGCGGCATATTCCCGGAACGCCGTCTGGAGGGCCTGCTCGAAGTCCTGCTGCATGGATTTTCCTCGTGCTCGTCTGATGAGCATTGTCGGATTGTATGACAAAGTCAATGCGGATATCCGGTGGCGTGCAGAGGTCGTCGCGGCATACCTGGCCGCTCTGGACAGATGCGCGCGCTCCGCTACGGTCGGAGCGGCGAAGCGGCGTGACGATGGGGTGGCGAGTAGCGCGATGACGGATGCAAGCGGGCTGAAGCGGATGATCCGCGCGGGGCAGGGCGCGGAGCCTGCCGACCTCGTGATCCGCGACGTGGCGCTGCTCGATCTCGTCACCGGCGCGGTCACGACGACCGATATCGCCATCGTCGCCGACCGCATCGTCGGGACGCATGGACGCTACGAGGGCGAGCGGATCATCGAGGGCGCCGGGCGCTTCGCCGTGCCGGGCTTCATCGACACGCATCTCCATGTCGAATCCTCGCTGGTGACGCCGTTCGAGTTCGACCGCTGCGTGCTGCCGCATGGCGTGACGACGGCCATCTGCGATCCGCACGAGATCGCCAATGTGCTCGGCGGCCCCGGCATCCGCTATTTCCTCGACGCGGCCGAGCGGACGGTGATGGACCTTCGCGTCAATCTCTCGTCCTGCGTCCCGGCCACCGCCTTCGAGACGGCGGGCGCCGCGCTGTCGGTCGACGATCTCCTGCCCTTTGCCGACCACCCGAAGGTCATCGGCCTTGCCGAGATGATGAATTTCCCCGGCGTGCTGGCGGCCGATCCGGCCGTGCTCGCCAAGCTCGCGGCCTTCCAGGGCAGGCATATCGACGGCCATGCGCCGCTTCTGCGCGGCATGGGCTTGAACGGCTATCTCGCCGCCGGCATCCGCACCGACCACGAGGCGACGACCGCTGCCGAGGCGCGCGAGAAGCTCGCCAAGGGCATGGCCGTCCTCATTCGCGAGGGCTCGGTCTCCAAGGATCTCGCGGCGCTCGCCGAAGTGCTGGACGAGAACTCCTCGAGCTTCATGGCGCTCTGCACCGACGACCGCAACCCGCTCGACATCGCCGAGGAAGGCCATCTCGACGCGCTGATCCGCATGCTGATCGCGCGCGGGCGGCCGCTGCATCATGTCTATCGCGCGGCAAGCTGGTCGGCGGCGCGCATCTTCGGGCTGCGCGACCGCGGCCTCGTGGCGCCGGGCTGGCGGGCCGACATCGTGCTTCTCGACGATCTCGGCGAATGCCGCGTGTCCGAGGTGATCGCCGCCGGGCGGCCGGTCACCGACGCGCTGTTCGAAGCGCGCGAGACCGTGGCGCCGGTCGGCTTCGGCTCGGTCAAGGCGCCCGAGGTCACGGCGGCGTCCTTCGCGATCTCGGGCCGGCGCGGCAACCAGGAAACCTCGGTCATCGGCGTCAAGGCCGGGCTCATCATCACCAGCCACGAGAAGGCGGTGCTGCCGGTCGAGAACGGCGAGAGCAAGCCGGACCTCGCCAAGGACATCGTCAAGGTCGCGGTGGTCGAGCGTCACGGGAAGAACGGCAATATCGGCCGCGGCTTCGTCACCGGCTTCGGGCTGAAGCGCGGCGCCATCGCCTCATCGGTCGGCCATGACAGCCACAACATCACGGTGATCGGCGCCTCCGACGCCGACATGGCGGTGGCAGTCAACCGGCTGCGCGAGACGGGCGGCGGCTTCGTCGTGGCGGCGGACGGCAAGGTCGTCGCCGAACTGGCGCTGCCGATCGCCGGGCTGATGTCCGACCTCTCCTTCGACGCCGTGCGCGACGGATTGCATCACCTGCGCGAGGCGGCTTACGGCCTCGGCTGCACGCTGCCCGAGCCGTTCCTGCAGATCGCCTTCCTGCCGCTCCCCGTCATCCCGCACCTGAAGATCACCGACCGCGGCATGTTCGATGTCGACGCGTTCAGGCTGATCGAGGAATGAGGGTGAGCAAGAGCCCTCACCCCAGCCCTCTCCCGCAGGCGGGAGAGGGGACGAACGGTTTCCTGCATCGACGCCGCGCCCCTTCCTGCTCCCTCTCCCTCGGGGAGAGGGTCGGGGTGAGGGCCTTCCCAACCGCTGAGCCGCTACAGCCATGACCCGCATCTACTGCCTTTCCACCGTCGATCTCGACCGCGTGTTCGAGCTCGATCATCTGCCGGGGCATGACGAGAAGATCTTCGCGACCGGCTTCCACGAGGGCGCCGGCGGGCAGGGCGTGTTCGTGGCGCGGGCGCTGGCGGCGCTCGGCGCGCCGGTGACCTATGTCGGATCGGTGGGCGACGATCTCGCCGGAGCGGGGCTGATCGCCGAGCTTTCGGCCGTGCCGGGGCTTTCCGTCGACATCGCCCGGCTGCCGGGCATCGCGACGGCGAATTGCGCGATCCTGGTCGACCGTACCGGCGAGAAGGCCATCGTATTGGCACCGATCGCGAAGGAACTGGTCGAGACGCTCGGCGAGGGGCTCATGCCCGCGGCCGGCGACATCGTGACGGCGAATTTCTTCCATCCGGAGCAGATCGTCCGCGTCTTCGGCCGCGCCCGCGCCGCCGGCGCCACGACGATCATCGACATGGAGGCGACCGGCATCGGCGTCTTCGGCTGGGACGCCGCCTTCAGCGTGACGGACGCGGCCGACATCACCTGCACCAACCAGCCGACGCTCGATGCATGGTCGAAGCGCGAGGGCCTCGACGGGCCGCTGTTCGCGCGCGCCGAGCGCTTCGCGCGGCGGCTCGCCGGGACGGGCGGCCGGGCCTGCGTCACGCTCGGCGCCGAGGGCGTGCTCGCCTTCGACGGCCAGGAGGCACGGCATGTGCCGGCGGTCAGGGTGAAGGCCGTCAACACGACGGGCGCCGGCGACACCTTCCTCGCCGGTCTCGCCTTCGGCCTGTCGCATGGCCATGGTCTCTTCACGGCAGCCGGTCTCGCCACGCGCGTCGCCGCCGATTTCCTCGCCCATGGCAGGGTCGATCCCGCCCGCCTCGGCCTCTGATCCCCGAACAGGAGACTTCATGACCGATACCCTCGCCGACCGCATCCATCGCGTGATCGCGGCTGCCTGTCTCGGCGATGCCATCGGCGCGCCGCCCGAGGCGATGCATCCTGAGGAGATCCGCAAGGTCTTCGGTGGCCGCATCACCACGTTCGTCCCGGCGCCGCCGCTGGCGCCGTTCTCGAACGGCAATGCGCCCGGCTCGCTGACCGACGATGCGACGCAGATGCTGGCCATGGCGCGGATCATCATCGAGGCGAAGGGCGATCCCACCATCGAGGACGCGGCGCGGGCGCTGATCGCCTGGGCCGACGATCCGCGCGGCTTCGGCAAGTTCGCCGGCCCCTCGACGCAGGCGGCGATCGACCGGATGCGTGCCGGCGAGGACCCGCGCCTCGTCGCGACGCCGGCCCGCTATTCGGTGGCGATGGGCACCACCAACGGCGCCGCGATGCGCGCGCCGGTCGCCGGCTGCGTGCGGCCGGGTGACATCGAGGGCGCGGTGGACGTCGCGGCGACGCTGTCGGCGCCGACCCACAACACGCAGATCGCCTATGCCGGCGCGGGCGCGGTCGCGGCCTGCGTCGCGATCGGAATCACGGGCGTGCGCGGCGTTTCGGTGGCGGATGTGGCGATGGCAGGCGCGGAGGCGGGGCTGCGGCTCGCCGAGACCCGCGGACGCCTCGCGGCCGGGCCGAGCGTCCTGAAGCGGATCGAACTCGCGGCGGCGATCGGCGAGCGCTATCGTGGCGACGCGGAAGGGGCGATGACCGAACTGGGCGCCGTGATCGGCGCCGGCCTGCCGATGGCCGAGGCCGTGCCGGCGGCGGTCGGCCTCGCGGTCGCGGTCGGCGAGGATCCGTTCGCGGCCGTGGTGGCGGCGGCGAACGAGGGCGCCGACAGCGATACGGTCGCGCTCATCGCAGGAGCCATCGTCGCAGCCTGGTCGCCGACCCTGAATGCCCCCGGCGACATGATGGCGACGCTGGAACTCGTCAACGGCGTCAATCTCGGCGAGATCGCCGCCGACCTCGCCGCGGTTGCCCGCGGCTGAGGCGTCTGGCGAGCGTCGCGGCGATCACCCGGTGACCGTCGCGCCGCTCTCTTCCTCTTCCATCGTTACGGCGACGTCGGCATTGGCCGAGAGCCGCACGGTGCCGTTCTCGACCTCGGCGACGAGGCCGAGCGGGATGAAGTGGTGATGGCCCTCATGGTGGCCTTCGCCGCTATCCTTCTTCACCAGCTTGATGCGGTCGCCCTCGATCTTGTCGACCTTGCCGACATGGACGCCGTCGGCACCGATGATCTCGGCATGTTCGCGGATTTCCGAGGTGATGGTCATGGCGTGTTTCTCCTGTTGATGCAGGACCAACGCCGTGCCTCACGGAAGGATGCGACTATTCATGATAGAGCACTGACCGGCCGCCATCGATGACGATGCAGGCGGCGTTGATGAAGGGTGCCTCGTCGGAGGCGAGGAAGAGCGCGGTCATCGCCACTTCCTCCGGCCGGCCGATGCGCTTCGGCGGGTGCATGTCGAAGACGCGCCGGCGCTCCGCCTCGGGGTCGGGGAAGGTGTTCCAGTAGTCGATGGCGAGATCGGTCTCGATATAGCCGGGCGCGATGGCGTTCACGCGGATGCCCTCGGCGGCATAGTCGATGCCGAGCGCGCGCGTCAGGCCCAAAAGGCCGTGCTTCGCCACCGGATAGGGGAAGCAGCCGGGGATGATGGTGAAGGAATGCGAGGAGGCGATGTTGACGATCGCCCCGGCCTTCGCCGCGCGCATCGCCGGCAGCACCGCCTTCGACATGCGCCAGACGCCGTCGAGATCGACATCGAAGCAGCGCCGCCACTCGGCTTCCGTCGTCTCGTGCGGCTTGTGGAAGACATTGATGCCGGCATTGTTGACGAGGATGTCGATGCGGCCATGGCGGGCGGCGACCGCCTCGGCGGCGCTCTCGACGCTCTCGGCGCTGGTCACGTCGGTCGCGATGAATTCGGCCGCGCCGCCGGCGGCCGTGATGGCGGCGGCGGTGGCGGGGCCGGTGGCCGTGTCGCGCTCCGCGATCACGACCTTCGCGCCTTCGCTGGCGAAGGCATGGGCGATGGCGGCGCCGATGCCGCGGCCGGCGCCGGTGACGATGGCGACCTTGTCCTGAAGCCGTCCGGTCATCTGTCTCACCAGTCCACGATCGTGCCGTCGGGGAGGGCCGCCGCGCGGGTCGGGAACGGCTCCTGCCTGAAGGGATGGCGGGCGGCGACCGCGAGATCGACCTCGACGCCGAGGCCGGGCGCCTCGGGCAGCTGCCAATAGCCGTCGACGCGGCGGATCGGACCCTCGACGACCTCGAAATACCACGGCACCGCGCCGGTCATTTCTTCCTGGATGACGACATTGGGCGTCGCGATGTCGAAATGCAGCGCCGCGACGCCGGCGATCGGCCCGAGCGGATTATGCGGCGCGAGGCCGATGCCCGCGACCTCGGCGAGGGCCGCGATGCGCCGCGCCTCGCCGAAGCCGCCGCAATGGCAGAGATCGGGCTGCGCGACCGTCATGGTGCGCGCCTCGATATAGGGAGCGAAATCCTGCGCGCTGGTCAGCCGCTCGCCATGGGCGATCGGCACGCGCGAGGCCATGGCGATCGCCTTCATCGAAGCGACGTCGCCGGGCGGGATCGGCTCCTCGGCGAACATGACGCCGAACGGCTCCAGCACCTTCAGGAAGGCGAGCGCGGCGCCGGCCGAGGCGCAGCGGCCGTGGAAATCGACCATCAGCTCGATCTCGGGGCCGACCGCCTCGCGCAGCGCGCCCATGCTGGCCTCGAAATCGGCAAGCGCACGCGGTGTCGCTGTGTAATGCGTATAGGGCACGTTGACGACCTTCATCGCCCGGTAGCCCTTTTCCTTGACCGCGAGGCCGCGCTCGACGAGCGAGGACGCGTCCATGGTGTTGTAGACGGCGTTCATCTCGCCGAGGCCGAGATGGGTATAGACCGGAACGCGGTCGCGCACCTTGCCGCCGAGCAGCCGCCAGACCGGCACGCCGAGCGACTTGCCGAGAATGTCCCAGAGCGCCATCTCGATGCCCGAGAGGGCCGTCATGCCGATGACGCCGAGCGGCTGCCAGAAGCCGTGCTTCCTGACCGCGCGGGCGGCGTTCTCGATGTCGCGCGGATCATGGCCGATCAGGATCGGCGCGAGGTCGGCGATGGCGCCCTCGACCGCGCGCGACTTCCATTCGAGCGTCGCCTCGCCCCAGCCATAGAGGCCGGCCTCGTCCGTCTCGACGCGCACGAACAGCCAGTTGCGCAGCTCGGCATTGACGACATGCGTCGTGATCGCGGTGATCTTCATCGGCTCTCCACCCGGATGCCCCGGCGCTTCATGGGCCGGTTGCAAGAAGGATTAGCGCGGCAGGAGGAGGCGAGCCAGCGCAGGGTGGCGACACCCGCGCCGAAAATGAAACGGGCGCCAACCGGCGCCCGTTCCGTTCAATCGCGGATCGCCGCCTTACTGCGGGATCTCGACATGACCGCCGAAGCCGAAGCGCATCGCGGACAGCATGCGGTCGGCATAGGTATGCTCCTCGCGCGAGCGGAAGCGGGCGAAGAGGGCGGTGGCGAGAACCGGGATCGGCACGGCCTCCTCGACGGCCGCCTCGACCGTCCAGCGACCCTCGCCGCTGTCGGCGACGGAGCCCGAATATTTCGAGAGCTCGGCGTCGTTGGCGAGCGCCAGCGCCGTCAGGTCGAGCAGCCAGGAGGAGATGACGCTGCCGCGGCGCCAGACCTCGGCGATGTCGGCCATGTCGAGCGTGTAGCGCTGCTCGACCGGCAGATGGTCCGAGCCCTTCATCTTCAGCACGTCGAAGCCTTCGGCATAGGCCTGCATGATGCCGTATTCGATGCCGTTATGGACCATCTTGACGAAATGGCCGGCACCGGCCGGGCCGGCATGGATATAGCCATGCTCGGCGCGATCGTCCGGCTTGTTGCGGCCGGCGGTGCGGTCGATGCTGCCGAGGCCGGGGGCGAGCGTGCGGAAGATCGGATCGAGACGCGTCACCTCGGCCGCGTCGCCGCCGATCATCATGCAGTAGCCGCGCTCGAGGCCCCAGACGCCGCCGGACGTGCCGACATCGATATAGTTGAGGCCCTGCGGCTCCAGCGCCTTCGCGCGGCGGATGTCGTCCTTGTAGAAGGTGTTGCCGCCGTCGATGATCGTGTCGCCCGGCTTCAGCATGCCGGCGAGGGCGGTGATCGTGTCCTCGGTCGGCGCGCCCGCCGGCAGCATGACCCAGACGGCCGCCGGCTTCTCGAGCTTGGCCACGAGATCCTCGAGGCTGGAGGCGGCGGTCGAGCCATCGGCCGCGAGGGCCTTCACGGCATCGGCGCTGCGGTCATAGACGACGGTGGTGTGGCCGTCCTTCATGAGGCGCCGGGCGATGTTGCCGCCCATCCGGCCAAGTCCGATGATCCCAAGCTGCATAGTCCGTTTCCTCGCATGGTGGCGCCGCCAGCGCGGCCCTGCCGTGATCGTACCAGCACTAAACTAGAATTCATTACCGGATGTGACGCATTTCGAACCGTCTGCCGGCCGCCGGAGCGCTTCCAGCCGGGCGGGAAAGGTTCTAGAGCCTGACAAACGCGGGTGTTGGCAGGGGGATTCGGAATGCTGTCGAGCTTCGACTATGGATCGATGCTCTTCGTCCTCGCGACGGTGATCGGCCTCCTCAACGAACGCTTCATCCGCATCCCGCGGCCGATCGCGCTGCTCCTCGGCGCGCTCGCCGTCTCGTTCGCGATGATCCTGCTCTCGGCGCTGGTTCCGGGCGTGCATCTCGCGGCGCGCACCGAGGCGCGGCTCGCCGATTCCGATCTTTCCGCCGTGCTCCTCGACGGCGTGCTGGCGCTGCTCCTCTTCGCCACCAGCCTCGGCACCGATGTCAGCGGCCTTCGCCGCCGTGCGCGGCCGATCTTCCTGCTGGCGACGGTCGGCGTCATCCTGGCGATGGTGATCTTCGCCTTCGGCATCCATGCCGCGCTCGCCTTCGCGGGCGTCGACGTGCCGCTCGGCTGGTGCCTCGTCCTCGGCGCGATCCTGGCTCCGACCGACGCCGTCGTGGTCGAGCAACTGCTGGCGCGGGTGAACCTGCCGCAGGAGATCCGCAACATCATCACCGGCGAGAGCCTCTTCAACGACGGCGCCGCCGTCGTGCTCTATTTCGCGGCGCTGGCGACGGCGACGGGCGCCGATTCCGTGGTCGGCCACGGCAAGCTCGTCGGCACCATGGCCTATGCCGGCGGCGGCGGCGCGCTGCTCGGCCTCGCCACCGGCTGGCTGGCGCTGAAGGCCATGCAGCGCGTGCGCGCCGAGCATCTCGTCGTCACGCTGTCGCTGGCGCTCGTCCTCGCCACCTATCGCATCGCTGTCTGGATGGAGCTGTCCGGCCCGATCGCGGTCGTCGTCTCAGGCCTCATGCTGACGCAGTTCCGCGCCGCGGGCGACGAGGCGGCGCCCTGGCGGCGGCGGATCAAGGAGTTCTGGTCGATGATCGACGAGATCATCAACACGCTCCTTTTCATGCTGATGGGCTTCGAGGTGCTGCAGATCCCGCTCGGTGCCGCCGGGCTCTGGCCGGTGCTGGCGGCGATCCCGCTGGCGCTCGCCGCCCGCTTCGTCAGCGTCGCGGTGCCGCTCGCCTTCGGCCGGCGCCACCCGCGCGACGCGGCCGCCGCCGTCTCGATCATGACATGGACCGGCCTTCGCGGCGGCATCTCGATCGCGCTGGCGCTCGCCCTGCCGCAAAGCGACTATCACGAGATCCTGACCGCCATCTGCTACGCGGTGGTGATCTTCAGCGTGATCGTGCAGGGCCTCTCGACAGGCCGGGTCGCGAGGCTGCTTTATGGCGGCAAACACTAACGGCGCCAAACACTAACGGGACCGGGAGGGGACCCTGATGCAGAAGCTGATCGTCATGCAGTCGCTCTGGGCGATGGAGCGCCGGCAGCCGGACGGGATGGAGCGTCCGCTCGAGAAGAATGTCGAGATGATCATCGAGGCCGGCTATGGCGGCGTCTCGACCGACTGGCGCGACCGCGAGCGCTCGAAGCGGATCGCCGCCATGCTGAAGCCGCATGGCATGGTCGCCGAGGGGCAGTGCTTCCCGAAGACGGTCGATGAGCTGAAACCGGTGCTCGAGATCGCCACCGAGACGGGGCTGCACCATCTCGACATCCAGCCCGATGTCCGGCCGCGCTCCATCGCCGAATGCGTGCCGCTGATCGAGGGCTGGCTGCGCCTCGCCGAGCAGGTCGACTTCCCGGTCTATATCGAGACGCATCGCGACCGGATGACGACCGATCTCTTCTTCGTGCTCGATCTCCTCGACCGCTTCCCGGACCTGCCGCTCCTCGCCGATCTCTCGCATTTCCTCGTCGGGCGCGAGTTCGCCGATCCGGTCGACGAGGTGAACCACGGCTATATCCACCGCGTGCTCGACAATTCCTGGGCGCTGCATGGCCGCGTCGCGAGCCGCGAGCAGGTGCAGGTCGAGGTGTCGTTCCCGCATCACCGGAAATGGCTCGACCTCTTCCTCTCCTGGTGGGACTACGGCATCCGCTCGTGGCGCCGCCGCTCGGGTCCTGACGCCGAACTCTCCTTCGTCTGCGAACTCGGCCCGCAGCCTTATGCGATCGCCGGGCCGGACGGCCGCGACCTCTCCGACCGCTGGGGCGACGCGCTGATCCTGCGCGACGAGATCACGGCGCTGTTCGCGAAGAGCGGCTGAAGCGGGGCGGGGGAAGGCCGCGCTTGGCCGTTGCGGCGGCCTTCGCTATCGTGAACCGAATCACGGTTGCGGAGGAGGGAACGCTGCAGTGGTGAACTTCGCGCGGCTTGCCGCCCTTCTGCTCGTCGGCGCCTCGCTGGTGCTTCTCCCCATTGCGACCGTGCAGGCTTCGGAGACGCAGACCGCGTCGGCCGCGGCGTCGTCCACGGCCAAATCCGCGCCAGCGATCACGGCTGCCGCCGCCGATCCGGCCAAATCCAAGACGAAGGCGAAGTCGAAGAAGGCGGCCGCCAGGAAGCCGCCCGTCGTGCAGCCGACCAAGGCGGCGAGCGTCTATCTGATGCGCGGCTTTCTCGGCATCTTCTCGCTCGGCATGGACCGGTTGAACGGGCAGCTGAAGGCCGCCGGCGTCAAGACGAAGATCGTCGGCCACACCGCCTGGCCGGGCGTCGTCGCGGAGATCGCGGCGGAGCAGGCGCGGCATCCCGGCCAGCATGCGCCGGTCGTCATCGTCGGCCATTCGCTCGGCGCCAATGCGGCGCTGCTCGTCGGCTACGAGCTCGGCAAGCAGGGCATTCCGGTCGACCTCGTCGTCACGGTGGACCCGACCTCGTCGCGGCCGATCAGCCCGGTGGTGAAGCGCTATCTCAACATCTACCTGCCCGGCGATGGCTTCGGCGCCAAGCTCGCGGCGACCGGCTCGGGCGTCGACAATGACGACATCCGCAACAATCCGGAATTGAACCGGCCCGGCGTCAACCATTTCACCATGGACGAGAACCCCGTCGTCCTGAAGCAGATCTTCGACGCGATCATGCCGATCGTGAAGGCGCCCGGCCAGAAGGGCGCCGCCAAGGGGCGCAAGGGATGAGGGCTGCGCGGGGGAAGAGGCCGGCCAAGCTGCCGGTGCCCGTTGGGCGCGAGGACTGGCCGCGCCGCGTGGTGGTGACGGGGGCCGGCGGGCATCTTGGCGGCTGGATCGTCTCGATCCTCGCCTCTGGCGGCGTCGGCGTCACGGCGACGGCCGGGCCGGGCGAGGACCCGATGCGCCTCTCCGCGGAGCTCGTCGCCGCGGGCGTCGATCCGTCCCGCTTGTCTGTCGCCGCCTGCGATCTCCTCGACCATCCCTGCTGGCCGGCGATCCTCGAGGGGCATGACGCGCTGATCCATGCCGCGGCGCCGATGCCGCATGTCCTGCCCGAGCGGGCGGATACGCTGATGGCCTGCGCCCGGCTCGGCACGCTGAAGGTGATGGAAGCCGCGGCCGCCGCCGGCATCCGCCGCGTCGTCGCGACCTCGTCGATCATGGCGGCGCTTTATGACATCGAGCGGCCGACGGGCGAGGTCGTGACCGAGGCGCACTGGTCGGCAGCCGGGCGCGATCCGATGACCACCTATGCCGAGGCGAAGACGGTCGCCGAGCGGGAACTGTGGTCGGCCTCGGAGCGGCTCGGCATCGCGGCGACGGCGATCAATCCGGGCGTCATCCTCGGGCCGGGGCTCACCTCGTCGATCTCGCCCTCGCTCGGTCTCTTCCGGGAGATCCTTTCCGGCCGGGCGCTGTTCGCGCCGCGCATCCTGCTGCCGCTCGTCGATGTGCGCGACGTCGCCTGGCTGCATGTGGCGGCGCTGGCCTCCGACGCGGCGATCGGCGAGCGCATCTTCGCCGTCGCCGACCAGATCTGGCTCGCCGATCTCATCGCCCGCATCCGCGCGCGCGATCACGAGCACCTGCCGCAGCCGCGGCCGCTCGACGACGAGCGGGCACTGAAGCTCGCCGACAGCTTCTCGATCCTCGGCTATCTGCGCTACGACATCGGCGCCGAGCGCTGGATCGCCCGCGACAAGGCGGAGCGGCTCCTGAAGCTCAACTGGCGCAGCAGCGACGAGACCATCGCCGAGACCATCCGCTTCCTCGAAGGACAGCCGGCGACTCGTCACGCAGCCTGATCGTCCGGACGGCTCACATCGGCGGGTAGGGCCTGCCTTTGCCACGCATCGCCGATCTCGCGGCGCAGCTCTCGCTCGAAATCATAGATGTCGATCTCGATGGCATGGCGCGGCGAGCGCTCGAAATTCCAGTGCGGATGCGCGACTTCGCGGGCGATGCGGGCTTCGAGATCGGCCGGGCGGGCGAGGATGCCCTTCGCCTGCAGCGCCACGATGCGGGCCTGGAGTTCGGCGAGCGGCCAGATGCAGCCGATCGGCTGGAACAGGCCAACGAAATCGAGCGTCGGAAAGCCGGCCGGCATCATCTTCAGATAGAGCGGCACCGAGACGGCGTCCGACCAGTCGAAGCCTTCGCCGGCGAGGAAGGGGAAGCGGGTGCGGTAGCCGGTGGCGAAGATCACGTCGTCGAAGGCCTCGAGCCGGCCATCGGCATAGCGCACGTTCGCACCGTCGAAGCCGGCGAGGCCCGGTCGCGTCTCCACCGCGCCATGGCGGAGGCGGTCGAGCAGCTCCGAATTCAGCGTCGGATGCATTTCCAGCACCGGCCGCGCCGGCTCGGGCAGGCCGTAGCGCTTGTAGGGGCCGACGAGGAGCTTCAGCATCAGCGCGAGCAGGCGCTGGCGGATCGGCTTCGGCACGCGCCGCAGCCGCCGATAGGCGATATCGACCGGCATGCCGAACACGATCTTCGGCACGATGTGATAGCCGCGACGCATGCTGATCGCCGTCTGGCGGGCGACGCGCGAGATGGCGACGGCGATGTCGCAGGCGGAGTTGCCGCCGCCGACGACGAGCACGCGGCGGTCGCGGAAGGGCTCGGCGCGGCGATAGTCATGCGCATGCATGATCTGGCCGTCGAAGGCGCCGGGAAGCTCGGGCAGCGCCGGGTCCCAGTGATGGCCGGAGCAGACGACGAGGCGGTCGAACAGCTCCTCGCCGGTGCCGTCGGGGCCCTCCAGCGACAGGCGCCAGCGATCGCCGTCTACCGGCGTCGCGGCGATGACCCGCGTCCGGAAGCGGATCTGCGGCGCCAGATCGAAATGCGCCGCATAGGCCTGGAAATAGGCCAGCATCTGGCTGTGCGAGGGAAAATCCGGATAGGCGGCCGGCATCGGGAAGTCGGAATATTGCGACAGCCGCTTCGAGGAGATGATGTGCGTCGTCTCATAGACGCTGGCATGGCCGGTCGTATCGCGGAACACCCAGTTGCCGCCGAGCTCGGCCTGCGCCTCGAAGCAGGCGACATCGGTGAGCCCCGCCTCGCGCAGCGTCTTCAGCACCGCAAGCCCGGACGGACCGGCGCCGATGACGGCGATCCTGGTCATGAGGCGTGCATCTCCATGGCAGAACGGCTCCCCCCGTCATGCCCGGGCTTGTCCCGGGCATCCACGACTCCGACCGTGGACCGATTCCACCCGCCAATCAAAACAAGACGTGGATGGCCGCAACGAGTGCGGCTATGACGCCGCAGGTGTTTCCATTCTTGAACCGTGAATTCGCGCTGCCGGAGTTGCGCGATGTCAACGCTCGCCGCGGCGGAAGGGCTGCATCAGCGCCTGCGGGACGCGGGCGCGGCGGGCCATGACCAGGAGGGCCAGGATCGACATCAGATAGGGGATCATCAGGAAGAGCTGGTAGGGAATCGCCTTGCCGACGACATGCGAGAGGCGCAGCTGATAGGCGTCGAAAAGGGCGAAGAGCAGCGCCCCGAGCAGCGCGCGGGCGGGCTTCCACGAGGCGAAGACGACGAGGGCGATGCAGACCCAGCCGCGGCCCTGCACCATGGTCGGGAAGAAGGAATTGAAGGCCGAGAGCGTCAGGAAGGCGCCGCCGACCGCCATCAGCGCGCTGCCGACGACCACGGCGCCGATGCGGAGGCGAATGGGGTCGATGCCCTGCGCCTCGGCGGCATGCGGGTTTTCGCCGACGATGCGGACCGCGAGGCCGAGCGGGGTGCGCGCCAGCGCGATCGCCGCCACGACCGCGAGGAGGATGGCGAGATAGGTCGGCGCCGTCTGGCTGAACAGCGCCTCGCCGAGAAAGGGGATGTCGGAAAGGCCGGGGATCGCGATCGGCTGGAAGGGCACGATGGTCGGGGGCGAGCCGGAGACCGGGATCGACAGGCGGAAGATGTAATAGGAGAGCGAGGAGGCGAAGAGCGTGATGCCGAGCCCCGTCACATGCTGCGAGAGGCCGAGCGGCACCGTCATGGCGGCATGCAGCAGGCCGAACATCGCGCCCGAAAGCGCGGCGACCGCGATGCCGGCCCAGAGGCCGCCGCCGTGATAGACCGTCATCCAGCCGATCATGGCGCCGAAGGTCATGATGCCCTCGATGCCGAGATTGAGGACGCCGGAGCGCTCGCAGATCAGCGCGCCCAGCGTTCCGAAGATGAGCGGCGTCGCGATGCGCAGCACCGCCGCCCAGAGGCCCGCCGAGGCGAAGATGTCGAGCGCTTCCATCATCGGCGGATCCGGTAGTTGGCGAGCGACAGGGCTACCAGCATCGCGAGCAGCGAGAGCGCGACGATCACATCGGCGATGAAGCTCGGCACCCCGAGCGCGCGGCTCATGGAATCGGCGCCGACGAACATGGTGGCGACGAACAGGGCGGCGAAGACGACGCCGATCGGATCGAGCGCCGCCAGCATGGCGACGACGATGCCGGTATAGCCGAAGCCCGGCGACAGATCGGTGGTGACATAGCCCTTGACGCCCATGACCTCGATCGCGCCGGCAAGGCCGGCGAGGCCGCCCGAGAGGCAGGCGACGAGAACGAGGATGCGCGTGAGGCCGATGCCGGCGAAACGGGCGGCAGCCGGGTTGAGGCCGGCGGCGCGGCTCTCCATGCCGAACACCGTGCGCGCCTGCACGAGCGCGACGAGGAGCGCGAGGCCGACCGCGACCAGCAGGCCGATATGGAGGCGCGAGCGCGGCAAGAGCTTCGGCAGCAGCGCATCGCCGACCACCGGCACCGATTGCGGCCAGCCGAAGGCGAGCGGGTCCTTGAGCACGCCCTCGATCATCATCGAGACGAAGAGCAGGGCGACGAAATTGAGGAGCAGCGTCGTCACCACCTCGTCGACGCCGAAGCGGAGGCGGAGCATCAGCGGGCCGAGCAGCAGCAGCGCGCCGGCAACGGCGCCGCCGAGCATCAGCGCCGGGATGAGCAGCGGGGCGGGCAGATGCAGACCGTGCTGCGAGCCGAGCGCGGCGGCGGCGAGCGCGCCAACGAGGAACTGGCCCTCGGCGCCGATATTCCAGAGGCGCGCGCGGAAGGCGACGGCGGCGGCGAGGCCGGTCAGGATCAGCGGCGCGGTGCGGGTCAGCGTCTCGGTAATCGAGAGCCGCGAGCCGAAGGCGCCGATGAGCATGCGCCGATAGGCTTCGAGCACCGGCGCGCCGGCGAGCGCGATCAGGATGCCGGCCAGCGCCAGCGCGACGATGACGGCGGCGATGGGCGCGCCGATGCGGGCGGCGAGCGACACATGGGCGCGGCGATCGAGACGGATCACGCGGCCTCCTCCCAGATGCCGGCCATCATCAGGCCGAGGCGGCGCGGGTCGGCTGCGGCGACGGGGATCGGCGGCGACAAGCGGCCCTTGACGATCGCCTGCACGCGATCGGCCAGCGCCAGCACCTCGTCGAGATCCTCCGAGATCAGCAGCACCGCGGTGCCCGCGGCGCGCGCGGCGAGGATCTCGCCATGCACGCTCGCCACCGCGCCTTCGTCGAGGCCGCGGGTCGGCTGCGCCGCGACGAGCAGCTTCGGTGCCTCGGCGAGGTTGCGGCCGAGGATGAGCTTCTGGACATTGCCGCCCGAGAGCAGGCGGATCGGGCTGTCGGGACCGCCGCCGCGCACGTCGAAGCGCTCGATGACCGAACGGGCGAACTGCCGGCCGGCGGCGCGGTCTACGAAGCCGGCGCGCGAGAAGCGCGGCTCGCGCAGCCGTTCGAGAACGGCGTTCTCCCAGAGCGCCATCTCGCCGACGACGCCGTCGCCGTTGCGATCCTCCGGCACGCGGCCGACGCCGGCCGCGACGAAGCCGCGCGGGTTCGGATCCGCCACCGGCTTGCCATAGAGCATCAGCCGCCCGGCGCTCGGCTTCTCCAGCCCGCAGGCGAGGCGGACCAGCGTCGCCTGGCCGTTGCCCGAGACACCGATGATGCCGAGCGTCTCGCCGGCGCGGACGGTGAAATCGAGCCCTTTCAGCCGGCCGCCGGCATCGAGGCCGGAGGCTTCGAGGACGATGTCGCCGGGCTCCTGGCTTTCGCGGCGCGGGCGGGCGACGCGGCGGCCGACCATGAGCTCGGCCAGCTCCTCGCGACTGGTGGCGGAGGCGGCGCGCTCGGCCACCACCTTGCCGCCGCGCAGCACGACGACGCGATCGGCGGCGGCCATGACCTCGTGCAGCTTGTGCGAGATGAAGATGATCGAGAGGCCGAGCGCCGCCATGCCGCGCAGCGTCGCATAGAGCTGCTCGGCCTCCTGATGGGTGAGGACGGCGGTCGGCTCGTCGAGGATGAGAATGCGGGCGTCGCGATAGAGCGCCTTCAGGATCTCGACGCGCTGCCGCTCGCCGACCGACAGGTCGCCGACCCGCGCATCGGGATCGACCGCGAGGCCGAAGCGCGCCGAAAGCTCCACGAGGCGCTTGCGCGCCGCGCCGGCGCCGAGGCCGAGCGAGAGGAGCGGCCGTGTCCCGGCGACGACATTCTCGATCACCGAGAGATTGGCGGCGAGCGCGAAATGCTGGTGCACCATGCCGATGCCGGCGGCGATGGCGGCGCGCGGCTTGCCCGGCGGCAGCTCCTGCCCGAAGGCGACAACACGGCCGGAATCGGCGGTGTAATGGCCGAAGAGGATGTTCATCAGCGTCGTCTTGCCGGCGCCGTTCTCGCCGAGCAGCGCCAGAAGCTCGCCCTGCCTGAGCTCCAGCGTCACGTCGTCATTGGCGGTGAGCGATCCGAAGCGCTTGGTGATGCCTTCGAGGCTGAGGACGACGGGTGCGCTCATGCCGGCATCCCCGCGACCGCATGGCGGAACGACCAAGGCTGCGCCGTCTCCAGGATGCGGGCAAGTCGGAGCAGCAGGCCGTCGCTCGCCATCGGGCCGATGAGCTGGACGGCGAGCGGCAGGCCCGCGGTGTCGCTGCCATGCGGGACGCTCAGCGCCGGCGTGCCGGCGACATTGGCCAGCATCGCATAGGGCGCGAAATCGCCCATGCGCCGCCATTGCAGCTCGACGTCGTCATGATCGGACGGGAACGAGCCGATGGGGAGCGGCGGTCCTGAGAGCATCGGCGTCAGCAGGATGTCGACCTCGTCGAACAGGCGCCACAGCGCATGCGCGGTGCGGACTGCCGTCATCTCCGCGTCCTGATAGTCGCGCGCGGTCATGGCGAGGCCGCGCCGGGCGACGGCGGCCGTCAGCGGCTCGACCTTCGCAAGGTCGGGCATGTTGCGGGCGAGATTGGTCGCGATGATGCGGTCGAAGACGAGCGTCGCGGCGCGATTGAGCGGGGCGAGGCGGGCCGGATCGACGGGGTGCAGGCTGTGGCCGGCGGCAGCGAGCACCGCGGCGGCATGGCGGACGGCCTCGGCGCGCTCGGCATCGATCGGCCGGCCCTCGGCGACCTCGGCGACGATGCCGATCCGGAGCGGCTCGACCGGCTGGTCCAGCAGGGGCGTGACCGGAAGATCGAGATCGGCATCGGGCGAAAAGCCTTCGGCGGCGCCCGAGAGGCGGTCGAGCGCGAGCGCCGTGTCGCGCAGCGAGCGCGAGACGACGAGTTCCGCGGCGATGCCGCCGATATGGTTGCCGAAATCCGGGCCGGAGGGCATGGCGCCGCGCGTCGGCTTCAATCCGACGAGACCGCAGCAGGCGGCCGGAACACGGGTCGAGCCGCCGGCATCGGTGGCATGGGCGAGCGCGACGATGCCGGCTGCGACCGCGGCGGCGGCGCCGCCGGACGAGCCGCCGGGGGTGCGACCAGGATCGAGCGGGTTGCGGGCGAGGGGGCCGGCCACCGGCTCGCTCGCGAGCGACAGGCCGAATTCGGGAACGGTGGTGAGGCCGAAGGGAACGAGGCCGGCGGCCTTGAAGCGGTGGCCGAGTTCGGAATCGGTTTCGGGCGGGATCGCGGGGAGCGAGGCCGAACCGCAGACGACGGGCAGGCCGGCGACGGTGGCGCCGAGATCCTTCATCAGGAAGGGAACGCCGGTGAAGGGCTTGATCCGGTAATAGTTCGGCCGCCGGGCGAGGCCGGCGTCGATCGCCTCCGCTGCGGCGCGGCCGAGATCGGCGTCGACAAAGGAGATCGCGCCGAGCGCGCGCATCTCCTCGGCGCGCGCCAGCGCCGCCTCCATGGCTGCCGCGGCCGTGGTACGGCCGGAGCGGATCGCCTCGGCGAGATCGGCGCCATCAGAGGGGGCGGTCACTGCGCTGGCTCCGCAACCCGCAAGACCCTCACCACAGCCCTCTCCCAAGGGGAGAGGGGGTACCG
>JAFKFV010000014.1:35938-279894 GCA_017307955.1 Allobosea sp.
ACCGTCGTGCCAGTGGCGCCGACGGGGATAGGCCGTTCATCCGTGCCATCGCCCCCTCTCCCTCGGGGAGAGGGCCGGGGTGAGGGCCTTCCTCGCGCACAGGCACCCTCAGGTCGGCTCGGACGGGTCGACCGGGACCTTGAAGCTGCCGTCCTTGATCGCCTTGCGCTTCGCTTCCATGGCCGGGATCGAATCCTTGATGACCATGCTCTCGCTGAAGACGATGTCGTTGCCGCCTTCCTTCATGAAGGAATAGGGGCTGTAGTCCTTGCCGGTCTTCTCCCCGGCCTGCACGTCCTTGACCGCGGCGTCGAGGATGGGGCGGAAATACCACATCGCATTGGCGAACACGGTCTCGGGATAGCGCGGCGTATAGTCGAGCAGCGAGCCGACCGACTTGATGCCCTTCTCCTTGGCCGCGTCGGCGGTGCCGATGCGCTCGCCGAACAGGATGTCCGCGCCGGCGTCGATCTGGGCGAGGCCGGATTCGCGCGCCTTGGGCGGATCGAAGAAGGTGCCGATGAAGCCGACCAGGAACTTGGCGTCGGGCCGTGCTTCGCTCACGCCGGCGCGGAAGGCGTTGATGAGGATGTTGACCTCGGGGATCGGGATCGCGCCGACCGCGCCGAAGGTGCCGGTCTTCGACATCGGTGCCGCGAGCATGCCGGCGAGATAGGCCGCCTCGTGGTTCCAGGTGCCGAAGGTGCCGAAATTGTCGCCGGCCGGGCCGCCGGACGAGCCCATAAGGAAGGCGGTGTCGGGATAATCGGCCGCGACCTGGCGCGCCTCGGTCTCGACCGCATAGGACTCGCCGACGATGAGCTTGTTGCCGGCCTCGGCATATTCGCGCATCGCGCGCGGATAGTCGGTGCCCGAAACGCCTTCGGAGAAGGTGTATTCGATGACCCCGTCCTTGGCGGCGGCGAGCAGCGCCTCGTGCAGGCGCGAGTTCCACGCATTCTCGACCGGCGAGGCGTGGATGCCGGCGACCTTCAGCTTCTCGGCGGCGGAAACGCGGGACGTGGCGAGAGCGAGCGTGCCGGCGGCCGTGCCGAGCAGGAAGGCGCGGCGGGAGACTGCGATGGACATAACTGTTCCCCTCTGGTGCGCGTCGGGCGCGCCGGCTGGCGGGATGATCCCGGGCCTGCCGACCCTTTTTCCAGGCGGTCAAAGTCCAGCGCCTGCCCATGAAATTGTCAAGCCCAGCGTCTGGGCATCCACGACTCTTCGTGCGCTGGCGGACCAGCGGGGAACCCATGCCGCAACGAAGGGTTGGGCAGCGGCAAGTGTGGTTGAATGAGGGTGAAATGACGGCAGAAGCACAGACCGCGGCGCGCGCAGGGCGCTTTCGCGCGACCTACAGGGTGCAGTTCAACGACGACTTCACCTTCGCGGACGCCGAGCGGCTGGTGCCCTATCTCGCGACCCTCGGCGTCAGCCATCTCTACGCCTCGCCGATCTTCGCGGCCCGCGCCGGCTCGGCGCATGGCTATGACATGGTCGACCCGACGCGCATCAGCGATGCGCTCGGCGGCGAAGAGGGCTTCCGCAGCCTCGCCGTCGCGCTCCGGGCGGAGGGGATCGGCATCATCCTCGACATCGTGCCGAACCACATGGCGGCCGACGGTGCCAATCCCTTCTGGATGGATGCGCTCGAATTCGGCGAGACGGCCCAAACCGCCGCTACCTTCGATATCGACTTCACGAAGCCGATCGCGCTGCCATGGCTCGGCGACGACGTGACGGAAGCGATCGAAGCCCTCCGCTTCGACGCGGCTGCCGGCCGCATCGAGGCCATCGTCGCCAGCAATGGCGTGCCGCTGCGCCCCTCCAGCGTCGCGATGCTTCTAGACCGGATCGGCGCGATCGAGGCCGCCGAGGCGTTCCGCGCTCTCGAAGGCGAGACGGACGCGGCCGCGATCGCCGCCGCGCGCACGGCGCTCAGGAGCGCCGCCGCCGCTGCGCCGGAGGCCTTCGCCCGCGCGCTCGAAAGCGCCGACCGGACCGCGCTTCACGCCACGCAGCATTGGCGCGCGCTTCCCTGGCGCCAGACCGAGTCGCTCAACTATCGCCGCTTCTTCGAGGTCTCGCATCTCGTCGGGGTCCGGATCGAGGATCCGGCGGTGTTCGAGATGGTGCACAGGCTGCCGCTCGCCCTCGTCCGCGAGGGCCTCGTCGAGGGTCTGCGGGTCGACCATATCGACGGGCTCTCGGATCCGGCCGGCTATGCCAGCGACCTCAGGGAGGCGGCCGGCGAGGACACGCTGATCCTCATCGAGAAGATCCTCGGCCGTGACGAGCCGCTGCGCGACTGGCCGATCGACGGCACGACGGGCTATGAGCGGCTCAACCTCATCAATGCCGCCTTCGTCTCCGCCAAGGGCGGCGAGCGTTTGCAGCGGGCGCTGGAGGAGGAAGGGCTCATCGAGGGCGATCCCGACCGGCGTCTCTTCGATGCCAAGCTCACCGTGATCGATCGCAGCTTCCGGCCCGAACTGTCGCGGCTCGCCGATCGCGCGGCGCGGCTCGCGGGCCTCGACACGCTGCCGCGCGGAACGCTGATGGCGGCCCTCGCGTCGCTGCTGGCCGCCTTCCCCGTCTACCGCTCCTATATCGATGCGCTGCCGGCCTCGCCGGAGGATGAAGCCCTGTGGCGCGAGGCGCTGCGGCGGCTGGAGCGGCTTGCGCCCGGCGATGCCGCCGCCGCCGGGACGATCGTCGAGGCCGCGCTCGGCGAAGCCGGCGAGGCGGGAAATCGCTTCCGCACCGCGTTCCAGCAGCAGTCCGGCCCGGCAATGGCCAAGGGCTACGAGGACACCGAGCTTTATCGCAGCGTCGCGCTGTCCTCGGTCAACGAGGTCGGTTCCGATCTCGGGGCCGAGACACCGGCCGGCGACGCCTTGCATGCGAGCTTTGCCGCCTTCTCGCTCGGCGGCCAGACGCCGCTCGCGACGCATGACACCAAGCGCGGCGCGGACACGCGGGCACGGCTCAACCTCCTGTCGCATGATCCCGAGGATTGGCTGGCGCATGTCGCGCGCTGGCGGCAGCGCCATGCCGCGCTCAAGCGGGACGGCGCGCCGGACGGGCTCGACGAATGGCTGATCTACCAGACGCTGTTCGCCGCCTGGCCGATCACGACCGAGCGGGCGCGCGGCTATTTCGAGAAGGCGCTGCGCGAGGCGAAGCGGTATGGCAGCTGGACCGATCCCGACACGGCGTATGAAGAGGCGCTGCACGGCTTCGTCGCCGAACTCATCGATGGCGAGGGCGGGGCGGATTTCCGCGCCGAGATCGAGGCGATGCATGAGCGGCTGGCGGCGGACGCGGCCCGGTTCGGCCTCGGCCAGACGGTGCTGCAGCTGACGCTGCCGGGGATTCCGGACATCTATCGTGGCACCGAACTCGTCGATCTCTCGCTGGTCGATCCCGACAATCGCCGTCCGGTCGACTGGGAGAAGCGGATCGCGCTGGCGGAAGCACCGCTCGAAGCGGCGCCGGCGGATGATCGCGAAGGCGTCGGCAAGCTTGCCGCCATCCGCGCTGTGCTGGCGCTGCGTGCCCGGCACCCCGCCTTGTTCGCTGCGCCCTATGAGGCGGTGCCGCTCGGCCAGGAAGGCTGGTTCGCCTTCAAGCGCGTCGCCGAGGACGGGACGCTGTTTGTCGCGATGCCGGTGACGCCGGAGGCCGCGACTGCGACGGCGCTCGATGCCGGCGCGGCGCTGCCCGACGGCGACTATGTCCGCGTGCTGCCGCCCGGCGGGACAGTCGTCGTCGCCGGCGGCCGCCTTTCGATCGATCCCGCTCATCCGGTGACGGTGCTGGCAGCCGGGGGGCACGAAGGAGGGGCGCATGGAATTTCGCGATGAGGAGATTGCCGCCGAGGCCTATCGCATCTGGGAGGCCGAGGGCCGCCCGATGTTCGCCAATGATCATGACCACTGGTTCCGGGCTGTCGAGAACCTGCGCAAGCAGCGCTCGGCGGAACGCGATTACGGCAGCAGCCTGCCGATCGCCGGAACCGATATCGCACGCTGACAAAAGGGAAGCGAAGCTATGACCAAGGGCTCCGAGACCCATCCCGAAGAAGGCCACGCCCTGATCGGCTCCCTCGTCGAGGGTGGTCCGCCCACCGGCGATCCCGATATCGTGCGCTCAGGCCTCGGCATAGCCGACGTCACCCGCGGCGACCGCGTTGGGCCGGGACCGGAGGATTACCTGACCGAGCCGGCGCCGGCGACGACCATGTCGCATTACCGTTTCGGGCCGCTGCTGACCGAGAACGGCGTCCTCTTCCGCCTGTACGCCCCCTCGGCGGATGGCGTCGAGCTGCTGATGCCCGACCGTGCGCCGGTGGCCATGCAGCGCGACCAAGAGGGATGGTTTGCCGTCGAAATACCCGAAGCCGGGCCGGGAACGCGCTATGCGTTCCGCACCGGCGGTCTCGACGTGCCGGACCCCGCCTCACGCGGACAGGAAGAGGATGCGCGCGGCTGGAGCGTCGTGCGCGGACCGATGCCACCGCCGGCGCCGCGGTCGGCACGCCCTTGGCACGAGGCGGTGATCGCCGAGCTGCATATCGGCACCGCCTCGCCGGAAGGGACCTTCGCGGGCCTCACCAAGCGCGTCGGCCATTTCGCGGAAGCGGGCTATACGGCCATCGAGCTGATGCCGATCGCCGATTTCCCGGGCTCGCACAACTGGGGCTATGACGGGGTGCTGCCCTTCTCGCCCGAGCGAAGCTACGGGACGCCGGAGGAACTGCGCGCGCTGGTCGATGCCGCGCATGAGGCCGGCCTCGCCGTGATCCTCGACGTCGTCTACAACCATTTCGGGCCGGTCGATAACTATCTGCCGCACTATGCCAAGACGTTCTTCGACGAGAGCGTGAAGACGCCCTGGGGCGCCGGGCTCAACTTCGCCGATCCGACGGTGCGGCTGTTCTTCCTCGAGAATGTCCGGATGTGGCTCGAGGATTACGACATGGACGGGCTCCGCTTCGATGCCGTGCATGAGTTCGGCACCGCGGGCGGCGACGAGATGAAGCGGTCGATGGCGGCCATGGCGCGCGCCATCAAGCCGGACGCGCTCCTTATCCTCGAAAACCTCGCCAACGAGGCGGCCTGGCTGGAGCGCGACGACAGCGGAAGGCCGCTCGCCTTCGATGCGCAGTGGAACGACGACATCCACCATGTGCTGCATGTGCTGACCACCGACCAGACGGCGGGCTATTACCAGGATTTCGCCGAGCATCCGGTCGGGCAGGTGGAGCGGGCGCTGTCGGAGGGCTTCGCCTTCCAGGGCGAGGTCGTCGAGCGGCTCGGCGACATGGTGCGCGGCGAACCCTCGGGCCATCTGCCGCCTTCGGCCTTCGTTTCGTTCATCCAGAACCACGACCAGATCGGCAATCAGCCAGACGGGCGCCGGCTCGCCGAGAGCCTCGATGCCGAGAGGCTCGATTTCCTGCATTTCGTGGTGATGCTGTCGCCGCAGATCCCGATGTTCTTCATGGGCGAGGAGGCGCATATCCGCGCGCCGTTCCCGTTCTTCGGCGATCTGCGCGGCGAGTTCCGCGACGAGGTTCGGGCCGGGCGCGAGCAGCAGGCGAAGGAGTTCTTCGGCTCGGAGGACGCCGCGGACCTCGTGCCCGACCCGGTCGATGCCGGCACCATGGACATGGCGAAGCTCGACTGGGACGAGTTCGGCGAGCCGGAGCGCCGCGCCGCGCTCGACCGCTTCCGCCATCTCGCGGCGCTGCGGCGTGAGCATCTGTGGCCGCTGACCTCGACGCGCTATCACGGCGCGGACGCGCGGACCGCGGGGCGGGCGGTGGCCGTCGAATGGCGCTACGAGGGCGGGACGCTCGCGCTCGTCATGAACGCCTCGCACGAGCCGGGCCGGATCGAGGCGCCGCAGATGGAGCCGATCGCGACGACCGGCGAGGTCACGCCGGAGAACGGGGGCGTGCGGCTCGGGCCCTGGTCGGCGGCGATCGCCATCCTGCCGGCCGAAGCGTGACGCCTCAGGCGTCGCTGACGGATGCGATGGCGGCGGCGAGCGCCGGCATCGTATAGGGCTTGTTGACCGAGACGATGCCGGCTTCGCCATCGAAGCCTTCGACCTCGCCGAGGCCGGAGGCGAAGATGACGGGAAGGCCCGGCCGCGTGGCGCGGGCCTCGCGGACGAGATCGATGCCGCTCATATCGGGAAGGCCGACATCGGTGAGCAGGATGTCGACACCGCCCCGGGCAAGCGCCTCCAGCGCGGAGCGGCCGTCGGCGGTCTCCTCGGCGTCGTGGCCGAGTTCGCGCAGCATCTCCGCCGTGTTCATCAGGATCAGGAAATCATCCTCGCAGACGACGATCTTCATTTCGGCGCTCCGCCTCGAGAGGAGGCGTTCCCGCCTGACGCGATCGCGCCGGCGGGATCGGCTCCGGCCGCTCCATCCCCGAACACCATCGTAAGGTGATCTGTCCACTAGGAACAGTCCCGCCTCAGGGGCGCTAGCCGACCGCGCGGAACGGGATCACGGAACGGGGCGCCGGCATCATGCCGAGCATGGTATCCTCCCCCTGCCGACCGAAGCGGACGGCGCTCACGGATGCGTAGGGGACGCGGACCCTGAACCCGGCATCGTCCTCGAACTCGACCGCTTCGGCCTGGCAGGTGACGCGGCCGCTTGCGAGCGTGGCGCCCTCATCGACATGTTCGATCTCGATCCAGCCGCAGACGGACGCCATCTCGGCATCGATGCGCGCGATCATTTCCCGGACGGTTTCCATGGCTGCGCCTTTCGCGGCGGATCATTCCCTTGCCGTTGTTCTTATTTTGTTCTCATTATCCCCGCTGTCAAGATATCCACAGCGGGAAGCGGCGAATTCAGCCGCCCCGGTCGACTGGGATGGCGTCGACGACGCTCACATGCGCTGCCACGACATGCCACCCTCCGTCGAGCCGGGCCCAGGTCTGCATCTGGCGGCCGATCTTGCCGGGCGGCACGTCGACATAGAGGGTCGAGACGGTCGCGAAGTCATGGCCGAAGGTGGTGACGACGGTCTCGGTCAGGGCGCGGTCGGGGCCGAGCTTGCGGCGGCGGGCGTTGAAGGCCTTGATCGGGGCGTGGCCATGCTGGATCTGGCCGTCGCCATAGCGGATCGTCAGCGGGCTGTTCCAGAAGAGTTCGTCGAGCGCCGCGGCATCGGCGTCGATCAGCCCCTGTTCGTAGCGCTGGAAGGCGGCCGTCACTTCGGCGACGGTGGCGGGGTCGTTGACGATCATTTGGGGCTCCTGGGGGTGGGGATCAGCGGTCGGCACCGATGATCGCGGCGATCTCGGCGCGGGTCGGGAAGGCGGCGCGGGTGCCGTGGCGCGTGACGGCGAGAGCGGCGGCGCGGCCGGCGGCGCGAAGGCTCGCCGCGAGCGGCATCGCCTCGCCGAAGCGGCAGGCGGCGAAGACGGCGGTGAAGACATCGCCGGCGCCGGTGGTATCGACGGGCGTGACCGGCTCGGCGAGGACGGTGACGGCGCCGTCGGCATCGAGGGCAAGCGCGCCGCGCGCGCCGAGCGTCACCACGACGAGGCCGGCGCCGGCGGTACGCAGAGCCTCCGCGGCCGCAAGCGCATCGTCGCCGCCACCGAGAAGTCGGGCCTCGCCCTCGTTGACGATGAGGCAATCGGCGAGTGGCACGAGGCTGGCGATGTCCGGCCGGGCCGGAGAGGGGTTGAGCAGTGTCGCAGCGCCGGCGGCCCGCGCCGCCTCGAGCGCCGCGCGAGTCGCGGCGAGGGTCAGATTGCCCTGCATGACGAGGAGATCGCCGGCGCCGAGCAGTTCCACGCTCTCGCGGGCGAGGCGCTCGTCGATGCACTCGGCGGCCGCGACGATAGAGGCGATGGCATTCTCGCCGCCCGGCCCGACAAAGATCAGCGATCGATCCGTCGGGACCTCGGCGGGGACGAGGTCGGCGGGATCGAGCCCCTCGCCGGCGAGTTCGCCTGCCACCCATTCGCCCGCGGCGTCGCCGCCGACCGGCGCGACGAGGCGGACATCGAGGCCGGCGCGGCGCATCACGAGCGCCTGGTTGGCCCCCTTGCCGCCGAGATCGCGCCCGGCTGGCCCGGCGATCACGGTGGCGCCGGCATGCGGGAAGACAGAGGTCGCCATGGTCTCGTCGACCATCGCCGTCCCGAGGACGAGAACCCGCATCGCCATTCCTCTCCGGCCCTGCTCTCGAGGCCTGCAACATCCGTCGCGATGATCGCAGCGATGGGTTGCCAACTGCTTGAGGCCGGGTTACAGATACGTATCACTAATACGTATCAGGAAACTTTGCCGTGGAAACGGGACGCCCTCGCCGAGTGACGCAGCGCGATGTCGCGCGCCTTGCCGGCGTGTCGCAGACGACCGTCTCCATGGTGCTCTCGGGCGCGTCGGCGCCTTCGCTGCCGTCCGAGACGCTGGAGCGGGTGCAGGCGGCTGTGCGCGAGCTCGGCTATGTGCCGAACCGCTTCGCGCAGGCGCTGAAGACCAACCGCACCATGACCATCGCCTGCGTGGTGCCGGACATCGCCAACCCGTTCTATCCCTCGCTGCTGCGCGGCGTTCAGTCTGTGGCCGACGATGCCGGCTACGACGTCATCACGGTCAACACCGACGGCACGGCGGAGCGCGAGCAGCGCTTCCTGTCCTGGTGCCTGGAGCGGCGGGTGGACGGTGTCGTCGGCGTGTTCTTCACGCTGCGCGCCTCTGATTTCCGGCCGCTCACCGATTCCGAGATCGGGGTCGTGCGCATCGAATCCTCGGCGAAGCGCGGCGGGCCGCTGCCGGTCGACAATCTCTATATCGACAACGAGGCCGCCGCCGGCGCCGTCACGCGCTACCTGATCGGCCGCGGCTATGAGCGCATCGCGATGATCGCCGGCATCGGCGGCCCGCAGGACGGCCGCATCCGCGGCTATCGGACGGCGCTCACCGAGGCGGGCCGCGAGCCCCTCATCGTCACCGACGAGGCCTTCACCGAAGAAGGCGGCCAGCGCGCCGCGGAGACGCTGTTCGCGCTCGCCGAGCGGCCCGACGCCGTCTTCGCCGCCAATGACCTGATGGCGATCGGCGCCATGGCGGCGGCGCGCGAGGCGGGATTCTCCATTCCCGGCGACATCGCCGTCGCCGGCTTCGACGACATCTTCGCGGCGCGTCTCGTAACGCCGCCGCTGACCACCGTCTCGCAGTTCCAATACGACCTCGGCACGACGGCTGCCGAGGTTCTTCTCGACCGGCTCCAGCGCGGCAATGCCGGCGCCGGCACGAGCCAGGCCATGCCGTTTCGCCTGATCGAGCGCAGTTCGACCTGAACGATGCGAGACAGGCTCGGAGGGAGGAGCATGAACATGGGTATCAAAGCGAAAATCACCTTGGCGGGGGCGGCCCTCGTCGCGCTCGGCGTCGCCGCGGCACATGCCGAGGACAAGAAGCCGATCAGCTGGTGGTACGAGACGGCGGCACCGGAAAACCAGGAGGCGCTGGAGAAGCTGCTGGTGCAGCCCTTCAACGCTGCGCATCCGAACGAGGAGCTTTCGATCGATTTCCGCGGCGCGGAGCTCGACAAGCAGCTGCGCATCGCGATGCTGTCGGGTTCGGGGCCGGACATCGTCTATACGGCCGGCCCCAGCTATGTCGCCGCGATGGCGCAGGCCGGGCAGCTGCTGCCGCTCGACGACTATGCCGCCAAGCTCGGCTGGAACGAGCGCATCCTGCCGGTCTTCATCGAGCTCGGGAAGTATAACGGCAAGCTCTATGCTCTGCCGAAGACCTACGAGACGCTCGGCCTTTTCTACAACAAGACGCTGTTCGACAAGAATGGCTGGAAGGCGCCGACCACCATCGCCGAGATGGAGACGCTCGCCGACGAGATGAAGGCGAAGGGCATGGTGCCGTTCGCGGCCGGCAATGCCGACTGGCGCCCGACCAACGAGCACTATGTCTCGATCGTGCTCAACTCGATCGCCGGCCCCGACAATGTCTACAAGGCGCTGAAGGGCGAGATCCCGTGGACCGCCGAGCCCTTCGTCAAGGCGATCGATAAGCTCAACGAGTGGTGGCAGAAGGGCTATTTCGGCCCCAACTACTTCTCGCTGACCGGCGAGCAGGCCTTCGCGCAGATCGCCACCGGCCAGGCCGGCATGGCGCCGACCGGCACCTGGAATTTCCAGAACGTGCCGCGCTACTTCCCGCAGAACAATGCCGAACCGGCCTTCATCGGCTTCCCGAGCGCCGAGGGCGTGCCCTCGCCGATCTATGCGCTCGGCATCGGCTCGACCTTCTCGATCGCCAATTCCTCGGAGAACCCGGACGGGGCGGCCGAGGTGATCGACTATGTGTTCAGCGACAAGTTCTACGGCGACATCAACACCGTCTGGCAGGGCGAGTGGAACACGCCGCTGAAGGACCTCTCCAAGGTCACGATCGGCGCCGAGGTGCTGCCGCTCTATGGCGAGACGATGAAGAACCTCGCCGACGCGGTCGGCAAGAACCAGTACGGCTACACGACCTGGACCTTCCTGCCGCCGGCGACCGACACCTATCTCGTCTCCGGCATGGAAGAGGTCTGGCTCGGCAAGATCACGACGGCCCAGTTCCTGGAGAAGCTCAACGCGGCCTTCCTCGAGGAAAAGGCCGCCGGCAAGGTGCCGGCGATCCCGGCCCGCTGATCGGATAGCCCTTCCGGCCGCTCTGTCACCTCTCCTATGGGGGAGGTGAGGGGAGGGCCGAGCAATCTGGCGATGGCGGGCTCCGTGATCCGCCATCGTCCCTGCGAAACCGAGGAACCCGCCCATGTGGCTCTATCTCGCGCCGACGCTCGTGATCAATGTCGTGATCATCCTGATCCCGGCGTTGCTCACGGTCGGCCTCGCCTTCTTCCAGTGGGACGGTCTCTCGGCGCCGGTCTTCGTCGGGCTCGGGAATTTCGTGTCGCTGTGGGACGACCGCGTGTTCTGGACGGCGCTCGAGAACAACCTGATCTGGACGGCGATCTTCCTGACGATCCCGATCGCCATGGGCCTGCTCGCCGCGAGCATGCTGCTCATCGTGCCGCGGCGCGGCTCGACCATCTTCCAGGTCGTCTATTTCCTCCCCGTCATCATCGCCACCGCCATCACCGCCCGCGTCTGGCAGGGCATGATCTACAGCCCCGTCACCGGCATCTTCGGCTGGCTCGGCAAGCTCGGCCTGCCGATCACCAATCCGCTGTCGCAGACCTCGACGGCGCTGTTCGGCATCGCAACGGTCGATCTCTGGCACTGGTGGGGCTTTCTCTGCGTGATCTTCTTCGCGGCGCTCCGCCAGGTGCCGCAGGAGCAGATCGAGGCGGCGCGCATCGAGGGCGCGAGCTTCTGGCAGATGATGCGCTACGTCCTGCTGCCCGGCATCCGCTCGACCATCGTCCTGATGATGGTGATGACGGTCATCTGGTCGTTCCTCGTCTTCGACTTCGTCTACATCCTGACGCAGGGCGGCCCGGCCTTCTCCAGCGAGGTTCTCTCGACGCTCGCCTATCGCAAGGCCTTCTATGACCTGAATGTCGGCCAGGCGGCGGCAACGGCGCTCGTCATCAGCCTGTTCGGCCTCGTCGCCACCTATTTCTACATCCGCATCCAGCAGAGGGAGGGCGTCTGATGAGGCTCGTCGAAAGCCGCGCCACCCTGACGCTGACTTATGTGGTGCTCGGGATCGGCCTCTTCACAGCGCTCTTCCCGATCGCGCTCCTGGTGCTCAACTCGCTGAAGAGCGCGCAGGAGATCGTCACCAACCCGCTGGCGTTGCCGCAGGCGATCCGCTTCGACAACTTCGCCCGCGCCTGGAAGGATGCGCGCTTCTCGACGAGCTTCGTCAATTCCGCGACGCTGACCGGGCTCACGATCCTCCTCGTCTGCACCACCGGCTCGGCCTCGGCCTATGTGCTGGCGCGCAAGAAGATCAAGGCGTGGAAGCTTGTCACCTTCTATCTCCTCGCCACCACGACGGCGCCGATCCAGCTCTTCCTGTTCCCGCTCTATTTCGGCTTCGCCAAGCTCGGGCTGATCAACAACGTCTTCGCCGTCGCGCTCGTCTATACGGCGATCTACAGCCCGTTCGCGATCATGCTGCTGCGCACCTATTTCCTCGCCGTGCCGCGCGAGATCGAGGAGGCGGCGCTGATCGACGGCGCCTCGTCCTGGCAGATCTTCACCCGCGTCATGCTGCCGATCGTCTCGCCCGGAATCGTCACCGTGGCGCTGATCATCGGGCTCTATTCCTGGAACGAATTCCTGATCGCCACGACCTTCCTGCAGAAGAAGGATTCGCTCACCGCCGTGGTCTCCTTCTTCCTGCTGTCGGGCCAGTACTCGTCAGACTGGGGTGAGATCATGGCCGCGGCGCTGATCATCGTGCTGCCGATCGTCATCCTCTTCGTCTTCCTGCAGCGCCGCTTCATCGAGGGCATGGCCGGCGGTTCGGTCAAGGGCTGAGCCGGCCGCGCGCCATCGACCAATCACAAGAACACCGAGGAACCCCCAGCATGACCACCGCACCGCTTCCCAACGATTATCTCGAGCGCGTCTATGCCGGCGTGCTCGGCAAGTTGATCGGCGTCTATGTCGGCCGGCCCTTCGAGGGCTGGACCTACCAGAAGATCATGAGCGAGCTCGGCGAGGTCGACTATTACGTGCATGACAAGCTCGGCGTGCCGCTCGTCGTCACCGATGACGATGTCGCCGGCACCTTCACCTTCGTGCGGGCGCTGGAGGACTACGGCATCTCGGCCGACCTCACCGCCGAGGACATCGGCAAGGCCTGGCTCAACTATCTCGTCGAGCAGCGCACGGTGCTCTGGTGGGGCGGCAACGGCAACTCGACCGAGCACACCGCCTGGCTCAACCTGAAGCGCGGCGTGCCGGCGCCGGCCTCGGGCTCGATCGCCACCAATGGCGCGACGGTGGCCGAGCAGATCGGCGCGCAGATCTTCATCGACGGCTGGGCGCTGGTGGCGCCGGGCCAGCCGAAGCTCGCGGCGAAGCTCGCCGAGCAGGCCGGCAAGGTCAGCCATGACGGCGAGAGCGTGCATGCGGCGGTGCTCTGGGCGGCGATGGAGGCGGAGGCCTTCGTCTCGGGCGATATCGACCATCTGATCGATACCGGTCTCGCGGCGATCCCCAAGGACAGCCTGATCGCCAAGCTGATCGCCGACATCCGCGCATGGCACAAGGAATTCCCCGACTGGCGCGACACGCGGCAGAAGATCGAGGACCACTATGGCTACGACAAATATCCCGGCAACTGCCATGTCGTGCCGAACCATGCGCTGATGATCATGGCGATCCTCTATGCGCCGGACGATTTCCAGCGCGCGCAGATGATCGTCAACACGTCGGGCTGGGACACTGACTGCAATGCCGGCAATGTCGGCTGCCTGCTCGGCATCAAGCTCGGCCTCGAAGGCATCGACGCCGGACCGGACTTCCGCGGCCCGGTGGCCGACCGGCTGCTGATCTCCTCGGCCGATGGCGGCAACGCCATCAACGATGCGGTGCGCACCGCCTATCGCCTCGCCGGGCTCGGCCACAGCCTCGCCGGCGCCGCGCCGATCGCGCCGCCGAAGAACGGCGCGCAGTTCCATTTCTCGCTGCCGGGAAGCGTTCAGGGCTTCCGCGCCGAGCGGGGCCACGGCCTTGCCGAGCGCTCGCATGTCGAGAATCGCGAGGTCCCCGGCGGCCGCGCGCTGGCGCTCGTCTATTCAGGCGTCGGCCCGGGGCAGAGCGCCGCGGCGCTGACGCCGACCTTCACGCCGCCCGAAGTCGTCGACATGCGCACCTATGAGCTGATGGCGACGCCGATCGTCTATCCCGGCCAGCGCCTCTCGGCGGCGCTCTCCGCCGAGCGCGGCAACCAGGGCGCGGTCGAGGTCGCCTATCGCCTCAAGGTCTATGGCGCCGAGGACAAGCTCCGCACGGTTGACGGGCCGTTGGTGGTGCTGGAGCCCGGAAAGGACGCGGTGCTCGAGTGGACGCTGCCGGATTTCGGCGGCCAGCCGATCGCCGAGATGGGCTTCGTTATCCGCGCGAAGGGCGTCCGCGCCGACGGCGCCGTGCTCGTCGATCACCTGCGCTATGAAGGGACGCCGGACCTGCATCTTCGCCGGCCCGCCGAGCCGAGCGACTTCTGGCGCATGGCCTGGGTCAATGGCGCGAGCTTCTTCTCCAAGCGCTTCCCGCAGTCCTTCCGCCTGTCGCAGGACCGCGGCGAGGGGATCATCATCCATGGCACGCGCGAGTGGCGCGACTACCGCGTCGCCGCCGACACCATGATCCATCTCGGCAACGAGGCCGGCGTCGCCGTCCGCGTGCAGGGGCTGCGCCGCTATTATGCGGCGCTGCTGTCGCGCGACGGCCGCCTCGCCATCGTGCGCCAGCGCGACGAGGAGCGGACGGTGCTGGCCGAGACGCGCTTCGACTGGCAGTTCGAGACGCCCTATGACGTCGCGGTCGAGGCCGACGGCCCCGTGATCCGGGCGCGGATCGGCGGCACGGTGCTCACGGCCGAGGATACCAGCGCCGAGGCCTTCCGCGATGGCGGCATCGGCCTTCTCGTGCATGAGGGCGCGCTCTCCAGCAACGCGGTCCGCGTGTCGCCGCTCGGCTGACACGACGAAGCGCGCCGGCGGCTGTTCCCTCCTCCCGGCCGCCGGCGCGGCTTGCCTGATCCGCACCGCGATCGGCGACGGTACCCCCCCTCTCCAGCTCTCCCCCACAAGGGGGGAGAGGGCGGCGGCGCGGCTGGCATTGGGGCTGTTGATCGCCGGACGTCGCGTCGAGGCGATGTGTCTCGCACGGCCTGTTCCCTCTCCCGCTTGCGGGGGAGGGTTAGGGAGGGGGCCCTTTGCGCCACGGTTGGCGGCGGCTCTTGCGGGCGGGGCGGCGGGGGGACATGGTGCGGGTTCCATTCGCGCCGGAGAGCCCATGCCGTTCCTCGACCCGCGCCTCGGCGATGTCGAGGACGACGCCTCCAGCACGAAGAGCCGGTCGCTGTCGGGGCTCGCCGGCAGCCTTCTCGCCGAGATCAGCCTGCCGAAGCTCTTCGCCGCCTGGCTGTCGCTGGTGGCGCTGCCGGTGCTGGTGCTCGGGCTCGGGCCGCTGCTCGCATCGATCTGGATCAGCGCCGCCTCGACCACGGTCGAGCGGCTCTTCTCCGGCCTCGTGCCGATCGCCATCGGCCTCATGCTTGGCGCCGCGGCCTATTTCGGCGGAAGGCCGCTCCTTCGGCTGGTCGAGACGAATTTCTGGTCGCTGAACGCGCTCGCCATCCAGCCGGGCTATGCGCTGGTGCGCGAATTGCTGCGCCATCTCGCGGAGGGGCGCGGCGGGCACTGGCGCGGGCGCGGCTGGACGGCGCTCCTCGCAGGGCTGATCGTCGCCGCGATCTCGGGTGCGATCCTGGCGCTGGTGTTCCCGGCAACGCGCTGGACGGGAACGCTGGCCGATCTCGCCGAGCCAGGCCGGCTCGCCATCGCCGCGCTTTATAACGCCATCGCCATCATCGCTGCCTATGTCGCGGTCGCGGCGCTGGTCTGGGGCGCCGCCGACGCCGGCATGGCGCAGCCGGAGGATCTCGCGGCCTTCGCCCCGCGCGAGCCGGGCGGCCGCGTCTTCCATGTCGCGCATCTTTCCGACATCCACATCGTCGGCGAGCGCTACGGCTTCCGCATCGAGAGCGGACGGGCCGGGCCGCGCGGCAATGAGCGGCTGGCGCGGCTGCTCGCTCGTCTGGCCGCGATCGAGGCGGCGGGCGAACTCGACCTCGTCCTCCTCAGCGGCGACATGACCGATGCCGGCCGCGCCGCCGAATGGGCGGTGTTCTTTGACGCCATCGCTGCCTATCCGGCGCTTGCCGCCAAGATGGTGGCGCTGCCGGGCAATCACGACCTCAATGTCGTCGACCGGGCCAATCCGGCGCGGCTCGACCTGCCGCTTTCACCCGGCAAGCGGCTGCGCCAGATGCGGCTCATCGCGGCGCTGGACCGGCTGCAGGGGAAGAGCGCCCGCGTCGTCGACCCCGAGACCGGCCGGCCGGGCGCGACGCTTTCCGAGGCGCTCGACCCGCAGCGCGCGGCGATCGCCGATTTCGCCGATGAGGGCGGCATGCGCCGCAGCCTGGCGCTCGCACCTCTCCTCGCCACGGTCTTCCCCATGGTGCTGCCGCCGGAGGCGACCGGCGGGCTCGGCGTCGTGCTGCTCAATTCGAATGCCGAGACGCATTTCTCCTTCACCAATGCGCTCGGCTTCATGCCGCGCGAGCAGGAGGCGGCGCTCGCGGCGCTGCTCGATGCCGATCCGGACGGAATCTATCTCGTCGCGCTGCATCATCACGTCGTCGAATATCCGAAGCCTGCCAAGGCGCTGTCGGAGCGGATCGGCACCGCGCTCGTCAACGGCTCGTGGTTCGTCCGCCGCCTGTCGCGCTTCGCCGACCGGGTCGTCGTCATGCATGGCCACCGGCATATCGACTGGATCGGCCGCTGCGGCCCGCTGGTCATCATCTCCGCGCCGTCGCCGGTGATGAATGCGAAAGATACCGGGACGACGGCGTTCTATGTGCACGTGATCGGGCGGACGGCGGCGGGCCGCATCGCGCTGCATGCGCCGCGGCGGATCGAGATCGAAGGCGACGCTCAGGCTGACGCTTGATGCGCATCAAGGTGGAACCCGAAGCGCGGGCGCATCGTTTCATACGATCGCAAGCGACGGAGGACCAAGGCGATGGCACTCGACCTGCACCAGTTCCGCGATCTTCCCAATCTCGGGCCGCGCGACATCGGCGTGTTGCCGCAGCATGTCGCCGCCAAGATGCGGCTCGGCGAGCCGGCGGTGAAGGTGGTGCGCGAATGGCGCGGCATCAGCCAGGAGGAACTGGCTGACCGCTCGGGCGTCGCGATCACGCAGATCGCCCGCGCCGAAAGGCAGATGGATACGTCGCCGGCGGTGCTGCGCTGCCTCGCCCGCGCGCTGCGCGTCCGCGACGAATTGCTGGTGAACTGACCTAGAAGGCGAGATCGATGGCGAGCGAACCGGCCTGGCTGACGAAGCCGGCCGGGCTGGCCTGCAGGTCGTAGTAAAGGCCGAGGCTGCGGCCCTTGCCGTCATTGCCGGAGAGGCCGAGACCGGCCGTCATGAGCCAGGGCGAAGCCTCCGCCGCCTCCGTCACGAAGGCATCGCCGCCGCCGGTAAAGCTGGCCGTGATCGGGCTCGAAGTGTCCATGACATTGTAGCTGACGCCGCCATGGGCGGAGAGGTCCACGCCGGGCGCGACGCGATAGGCGAGAGCGAGTTCGGCGCCGACGGGAAGCTCCTGATAAGCCTGATACGTCGTTGCGAGATCGAGCGGGCCGGCGCCGCTCTCCTGATAGGCATTCGCCGTCACCTGCAGGAAGGCGGCGGTCAGGGCCGGCGTCGCAACGAAGCCGGGCGCGAGGGTGAAGCTGTCATGCAGCTTCAGCGAGGCTCCGGCCGTCGTGCCGGAATAATCGGCCGAGGCGGTGGTGCCCATGAAGGCGATCGGCCGGGTCGCGGTGTTGTCATTGATGCCGAGCGCGAGACTGACATCCAGCCCGGCGGTCGCCGAAAGAGAAGTGCTGCCATAGAAGGCGAGCAGATAGCTGTCGACGGAGAGGCTGCCCGGCGCATCGGCGCGCTCGCCGGAGGCATTGACGCGGTTGTAGGCGAAGGCCGTTCCGAGCGTCAGCGACGGCGAGACCGCCTTGTCGAAGCCGAGCGCCACGCCGGCGGTGTCGGCGCTGTAGCCGGGGAGGGAATCGCGGGCTGATTGCGTCAGCGTGCCGCCGAGCGGGCGGAGCCAGGCGGTCCAGTCCTCGCCGGGAGCGTGGTCGCGCTTGAGCCGCTCGCCGACGACCTGGCCGAGCATGCGCTGGCTGTCCGCCGTCGCACGGACGCCGGCGCCGGCGAGGACCGGCAGCGTCGAGCCGACGGCGGACGCGAGCGCGTCGCCCGAGAGATCGTTGAGTGCCAGTGTCGCCGGGGCCATCGCGCCGGTGAGGCCGGTCACGGAGCCCGCGACATCGTAAAGCACGTTCGCGGCCGGCAGCGCCGCGCCGAGGCCGGCGGCTGCGACGGACTGCCCATAGGGGCGCACCAGTTCGAGCGCGGCGGAGGGATACGCGTCGACGCCGCTCGTGGAATAGCCCGACAGGATCATCGCCGCGGCGGAAGGATCGCCGCGCACGTCGCCATAGAGGCTGATGAGTTCGCCGTCCGAAATGGCGTTGTAGAGCACCTTGCCGTCCGGCGTGATCGAGCCGAGCAGCGTATAGGTGATGCCCGAGCCGTCGGGTCCGATGCCCTGGCCCCAGAAATAGCCGTTGACGTAGTTGGTGATCACGATGGTGCCGGGCGCCGTGCTGCCGAACAGCGACGGCTCGACGATCCGCCACGGCGTCCCCTCGGTCCACATCCACTGGCGCGAGGACAGCGTCACCGGGATCGCCTGCGGCGCCGGCGGCGTGAAGGTCGCCGGGTCATAGGTCAGCATATAGGCCCAATGCGTCAGCATGGTCGAGCCGGGCGTGATCATCTGCATCAGCATCGCCGGCTGCCCGTCGATGGTCTTCATCTGGCCAAGACCCACCACGGGCGCGTCGAGGTCCTCGCTGTTGAAGATCATCACGACCGAACCATCCGCAGCGACCTGGCCCGAGATCGTCATGTTGGACGGAAAATCGACATTGCCGAGCGAGAGTTCGGCCGACAGCAGGCCGTTGAAGGCGCCGTTCGTCGCCGGGCCGAAGGCCCAGAGCGTCTGGTCGCCGACAGGGATCGGATTGGCGAAGCTGGTCGAGGACGCGACATAGGCGAGAAGCTGCGGCACCGGCACATACCAGTGCGAATTGGAGAGCGTCTCGTCGAAGGTGGTCGTCTGCGCCGCGGCCGGCATGGAGAGCGCCGTCGCCAATCCGGCCGCGAGACCCGTGATGATCGCCCGTCTCATCGCACCCCCTTTTCTGCGGGCGCGATGAGACCATGATTCGTGCCCCTCCGGGAGACCGGTCCGTCCGATGCGGTCAGCCCTTGACAGCTCCGGCGGTGAGGCCGGCGACGATATGCTTCTGCGCGGCGAAGAAGACGATGATCGTCGGCAGGATGGTCAGCGTGATGAAGGCAAGGATGAGCTGCCAGTCTTTCGAATATTCGCCCTGATAGACCATGATGCCGAGCGGCCAGGGATATTTGCCCTCGGTGTTGAGCAGGATCAGCGGCAGCAAATAGCTGTTCCAACTCGCGACGAAGGCGATGATGCCGACCGTGGCGAGGATCGGCCGCGAGAGCGGCAGCGTGATGTGCCAGAAATAGCCGAGATAGCCGCAGCCATCGACGAAGGCGGCGTCGAACAGCTCCGCCGGCACATTCTGGAAGAAGCGGCGGAAGAGCAGGATGCTCATGCCGAGGCCGAAGGCGACCTGCGGAAGCACGACGCCCCAATAGGTGTCGAGCAGGCCGAGATCGCGGATGCGGATGAAGAGCGGCAGGATGGCGGTCGCCACCGGGAACATCAGGCCGATCAGGAAATAATTGAGCAGGAAACCCGACCCGAAGAACTTCACATGCGCGAAGGTGAAGGCGGCCATGGCGGCGACGACCAGCGTCAGCGCCACGGTCAGCGTCGCGATCAGGAACGAGTTGCCGAGCATCTGCCAGTAGCGGGTGCTGGTGAGGATGTCGGTGTAATTCGCCCATTGCCATTCGGTCGGCAGCCCGAACGGATGGACGCGGAGGTCGCCCAGCGTCTTGAAGCCGCCGAGCGCGGTGGTCAGGAGCGGCAGCAGGACCACCGCCGCGACGATGAACAGGCTCGCATAGAGATAGAGCCGCGTGACGAAGCCGATGCGGTTTTCCTCGAACACCGAGGCATGGTGCGGGCGCGGCGCCGGCACGGACGAGGCCAGCGAACGATCGGTCAGCGCTTCAGTCATGACGCATGAAGATCCTTCTGTAGCCGAAGGCGAGCGTGACGCAGATGACGAACAGCACGACGCCGATGGCGCTGCCGAAGCCGACCTTCATGCGCGTGATGCCGTAGGAATAGAGGAAGGTGACCATGGTCTGCGTGGAGTTCGATGGCCCGCCGCCGGTCAGCGGCATGATCATGTCGAAGAGCTGCAGCGAGCCGACGACCGAGAAGAACACGGAAAGACGGATGGTCGGCGCCAGCAGAGGCAGCGTCACATAACGGAAGCGCTGCCAGCGCGAGGCGCCGTCGATCTCCGCCGCCTCGATATAGCTCTTGTCGATATTCTGCAGCCCGGCGATGAACAGCATCATGTGGAAGCCGAAATACTTCCAGACGATCACCGCCAGCACGGCATAGATGGCGAGGCTGCGGTCGGCCAGCACATAGGGCGAGGCGACGTTGAAGAAGGAGGCGATCGCCGCGAACAGGCCGTAGTCGCCGTCATAGACGAAGCGCCAGATCAGGCCCGCCGCGACGTCGGCCAGCACATAGGGCATGAAGAAGATCAGGCGGAACACGACCGCGCCGGGGATGCGGTTCGAGACCATGGTCGCGAGCCACAGCGCCAGCGGCAGCTGGATCAGGATCGAGACCAGGATGATCAGGAAATTGTTGCCGAGCGCCGTCCTGAAGGCGGAGGTCCGCCACAGCGTCTCGAAATTCTTCAGGCCGATGAATTTGTCGGGCAGGCCGTAGCCGTTCCAGTCATAGAGCGAATACCACGCCGCCTCGCCCATCGGCAGGATGACGAACAGCGTGAACAGGACCAGGGCGGGCGGCAGAAACAGCACCAGCACCGGCAGCGTGCCCTGCATATGCATGCGCCGCGACCGGAGCGGCGGGGCGAGGCTGGCAGCTTGGCTCATCGATCAGAACCTCCGCTGGAGGAAAGGGGGAGCGCCGCCGCGGCGGCGGCGCTCCGCAAGCGCGGGGAAGGCGCGCTCAGTGATCGAGCTCCCAGGCCTCCTGGATCTGCTGCGCAGCGTCCTCGGGCGACATCTGGCCGGAGACGATCTCCACCGACACGTCGTTCACGACGCGGCCGACGGCCGGGCCGAGATCCTGGTCGAGGAAGTTCTGGTGCCAGGTCGAGCCGGCGAGCTGCTCGGCCGCGGCCTTGACCAGCGGCTGGCCGATGGCCGAACCGGCGCCCACGGCGGCGGGGATGATGAGGTTCTTGCTCGCCATCATCGTCTGGTTTTCCTTGTTGGTCAGGAAAGCCGCGAAGTCGAGCGCCTCGGGCGGCGCGTTCTTGGTCAGCACCCAGCCATTGATGCCGCCCATCGTGTCGGTGAGCTTGCCGGCGCCGCCGCTGGTGGCCGGGAAGGGGAACGAGCCGATATTGGCTTCGTCGAGGCCCTTGCCGTCGGCGGCGACATTGTGCTGCTGCACCGGCGTCGTGTCGAAGCCGAGCAGCATCGCCACCTTGCCGTCGGCGAAGAGGCCGACCGGCTCCGGCCATTTGGAGCCGAGATAGCCCTGCTGGAAGGGCTCGAGCTTGCCGAGCGCCGCGAGGTCCTGGCCCGCCTTGATGAAGGCCTCGGACTTGAAGCCGTCGCCCTCGCTGGCCTTGGCCGCGTCGAACGCCGCCTTGCCGCCCTCGCGCATCGCGAGATAGCCCCAGTAGAAATGGATCGGCCACTTGTCGCCGCCGCCGCCGGCGATCGGCGTGATGCCGGCGTCCTTGAGCTTCTTCACCGCGGCGAGGAAATCGTCCCAGGTCTTGATCTGGTCGGCCTCGACGCCGGCCTTCTTGAACAGCTCCTTGTTGTAATAGAAGCTGACGAGACCGGTCTGGTAGGGCACCGCCCACACCTTGCCGTCGATCGAGAGGCCGTCGACCAGAGCCGGGCTGTAGACCGCCTTCAGCTTGCCGCCATCGGCGTCCATCGCCTCGGTGACGTCCTTGATGGCGCCGGTCTGCGACTGCGCGGCCAGCACGCCGCCGCCCCAGGTGTAGAAGAGATGCGGCGGGTCATTGGACTGCAGAAGCGTCGGCAGCTTGGCCTTGAAGGCCTCGTTCTCGAGGAACTGCATCTCGATCTTGGTGCCGGGATGCGCCGCCTCGTAGTTCTTGACGATCTCTTCCCAGGCGGCGGCGATGCCGGGATCGGTGTTGAGATGCATCCACTTGACAGTGACATCGGCGAAGGCAGAGCTGGCCGACAGCGCCAGCGCGACCGACGCGCCAAGCAGCGTACGAAGCTTCATGACGTTCCTCCCAAAACGAACCGGGCTCCTCTCCCGGGCAATCACTTAAATAAATGATGCGGATTAAATCTGTCCCCTTATCGGACAGCCTGTCAAGAGGAGTGGCGGAATGCTGCTCTGCAACATGGCAGAGTGCCGTTGACAGAGCCAAGAGGGGATGGGAATAACTGCTCAACCCGGATTAAATGCTCCCACCCAGATGAAAACCGCCGACCCCGAGCTGATGCGCGCGATCAATCGCTTCCATGTCATGGATGCGATCCGTCGCTTCGGCCCCATTGCGCGCGTCGAGATCTCGGACCGGACCGAGCTCTCCGCGACGACGGTGTCGGCGATCACCGGCGCGCTGCTCGACGACGGGCTCATCATCACGCATCAGCTCGGCGGCATCCGCGACGCGGCGCGCGGCCGGCCGCGCGTCCTGCTCGATCTGAACCCGGACGCCGCGCATGTCGTCGGCGCGCGGCTGGCGCCCGATCACATCACCATCGCCACCACCAATTTCCGCGCCGATATCCGCTCCAGCATCACGCTGCCGGTGCGTGTCGGGCGGCATGGCGTCTCGGTCGTCG
Source organism: Allobosea sp. (assembly GCA_017307955.1). Lineage (GTDB taxonomy): Bacteria > Pseudomonadota > Alphaproteobacteria > Rhizobiales > Kaistiaceae > Kaistia. Next base: position 58,772 of record JAFKFV010000014.1, read on the forward strand.
CCGACCTCGTCGAGGACGGCATCCGCCGCTCCGTCGCCGATGCCGGGCTCGAGCTCAGCCAGATCTCCGGCGTCTGTATCGGGCTGCCCGGCGTCGTCGAGCGCGGGGCGGGCATCTGCCGCGCCAGCCCGCTGTTCGGCGAGCGCGACATCCCGCTCGCGGCCGAGCTGACGCGCCGCCTGGACGGCGTCGCCGCGACGCTCGACAGCGACGTCAATCTCGTGACGCTCGCCGAGCACTGGTTCGGCCAGGCGCGCGGCCTCGACGACTTTCTCGTCGTCTCGGTCGAGATGGGGCTCGGCCTCGGCATCATGCACAAGGGCGAGCTCTTCCGCGGCGCCAACGGGCTCGGGCCCGATCTCGGCGATCTGCTGGTCAAGCCGCCGAACGGCGCCGGGCTCGTGCGCCTCGCCGAGGTGGCGTCGGAGGAGAGCATGCTGGCCGATGCGCGGCGCGCGCTCGCCGCGAGCGAGCATGAGCAGGCCTTCCGCCTCGGCCGCGGCATGGAGAAGCTTCTGGAGCGCGCCGAGGCCGGCGATGCGGCGATCGTCGCGCTGCTGCGCGCGGCGGGCGAGGCGCTCGGTTTCGCGATCGCCAATCTCATCGTGCTGTTCGCCCCGCCCAAGGTGATCCTGGCCGGCGCGGCGCTCGCCGCCGGCGAGGCGCTGGTGCGGCCGCTGCGCGACACGGTTTCGGCGCTGCTGCCGCCGAGCCTCGCCGATGTCGCCGACATCGTGGTGCATGAATGGGGTGACGAGGACTGGGCGCGGGGCGCCGCGGCGATGACGCTGCGCGACCTCTATGGCGCGCCCTGGGGAACCACGGGGCCGGCCCCGCATCTCTAGGGTACCGGCTCTTATCGCAATCGTGAGGAGGATCGAATGGTGGATCGGGTCGGGATCGGTTTCATCGGCTGCGGCAATATCAGCGCCGCCTATCTCAAGGCGGCGCGGGGCTTTCCCATGCTCGACGTGCGCGGCGTCGCCGACCTCAACAAGGCCGCCGCCGAGGCGCGCGCGGCCGAGTTCGGCCTGAAGGCGATGAGCGTCGAGGAGCTGCTCGCCGATCCGAGCGTCGAGATCGTCGTCAACCTCACCATCCCGAAGGCGCATGTCGAAGTGGGCGTCCGCGCCGTCGCCGCCGGCAAGCATGTCCATTCGGAAAAGCCGCTCGGCATCGCGACGGCCGAGGCGAAGCAGCTGGTCGAGGCCGCCAAGGCGAAGGGCGTGCGGCTCGGCGCGGCGCCGGACACCTTCTTCGGCGGCGCACAGCAGACCTCGCGCAAGCTGGTCGACGAGGGCGCGATCGGCACGCCGCTCGGCGGCACCGCCTTCTTCATGTGCCCCGGCCATGAGCGCTGGCATCCCAATCCCGCCTTCTACTATCTCGATGGCGGCGGGCCGATGCTCGACATGGGTCCCTATTACGTGACGAGCCTCGTCAACCTGCTCGGCCCGGTCGAGAGCGTCGCCGGCGTCGCCACCAAGCTGCGCGACGAGCGGCTCGTGACGTCGGAGCCGCTGAAGGGCACCAAGATCCCGGTCGAGGTCGCGACCCATGTCGCGGGCACGATGAAATTCGTCTCCGGCGCCGTCGTCTCGATCGCCATGAGCTTCGACGTGCCGCGCCACAAGCACAGCCCGATCGAGCTCTATGGCTCGGACGCCTCGCTGCTGGTGCCCGATCCCAACCATTTCGGCGGCGAGATCATGCTCGCCACCGCGTCGGAGGACTGGAAACCCGTTCCGACCGAGCATGCCTATGCCGACGGCAATTACCGCGTCATCGGCGTCGCGGACATGGCCGACGCCATCCGCAACCGCCGGCCGCACCGCGCCAGCGGCGAACTCGCCTATCACGTGCTCGAGGTGATGGAGGCGTTCCAGCGCTCGTCCGACAGCGGCCGCCACGTCACCATCGAATCGCGGCCCGAACGGCCGGCACCGCTGCCGGTCGGCCCCGGCATCTTCAGCTGACCGACATTAAGGACCAGGAGGAAATCATCATGCGCGAGGCTTTGATCGTCTGGGGCGGCTGGAGCGGCCACGAGCCCGAGCAGGGCGCGAAGGTCATCCAGGGCATGCTCGAGGAGGAGGGCTTCAAGGTCTATGTCGAGAACACGACCGAAGCCTTCGCCGATCCGTCCATCGCTGACCTGTCGCTGATCGTGCCGATCTTCACCATGTCGAAGATCGAGAAGGAGGAGCTGCAGAACCTCACCAATGCCGTCAAGGGCGGTGTCGGTCTCGGCGGCTATCACGGCGGCATGGGCGACGCGTTCCGCGACGCGACCGAATACCAGTTCATGGTCGGCGGCCAGTGGGTCGCGCATCCGGGCAACATCATCGACTACCATGTCGACGTCATCAAGCCGGACGACCCGATCATGGAAGGCATCCCGGCGCGGTTCCCCTACCGCTCGGAGCAGTACTACATGCATGTCGACCCCTCGAACGAGGTGCTGGCCACGACGACCTTCACCGGCGAGCACGCCTCCTGGATCGACGGCACGGTGATGCCGGTGGTCTGGAAGCGGAAATATGGCGAAGGGCGGGTGTTCTATTCCTCGCTCGGCCATGTCGCGAGCGAGTTCGAGGTGCCGGAAATGCGCACGATCGTGCGGCGCGGCCTGCTCTGGGCGGCGCGCTGAGCGCAATCCGCCGATGAACGAAAAGGGCCGGGCGCCTCGCAGCGTCCGGCCCTTTCCTTTGCCCGGAAGGGGGCCTTACTCGGCGGCTTCCTTCAACGACGGATCGAAGCCGAAATTGAACGGCGCCGGCTCGCCGCGCTCGGCGCGCATGGCGGCGCGGAGCGTTTCGGTCGCCGCGACATCGACGTGGTTTTCCGCCGTCAGCACGACGCCATAGCCGTCCTTCGCCTGCTCGCGCGAGACGAGATCGTAGCGGACGTCGCGGGCGACCTGCTCGGCCGGCCGCTCGAATGGATCGCCCCAGCCGCCGGCGCCCGCCGTGCGGAAGAGAATCTTGTCGCCGGCCTCGACCGCGAGATTGTCGATCTTGGAGGGGATGCGCTGCGGCTCGCCGCCGGCCGCCTTCACCATCCATTTCGACGAGGTGCCGCCGAACTGGCCGCCATTGATGCCCCAGGGCGGCACGACCTCGCGGTCGTCATGGATCGACACCTTGCCCGGCTCGAGCACGCGGTAGATCTTCTCGATGCCGGCGCCGCCGCGATGCAGGCCCGGACCGCCGGAATCGCGGATCGGGCGATAGCCCTCGACGAGGACGGGGTAGTAGTTCTCGATATATTCGATCGGCGTCGCCGAGAAGAGCGGCCACCAGGCATGGCCGTCGAGGCCGTCGCCGCGCGGCCGGCCGGGCACGCCGCCGAAGAGAAGCTCCATCAGCTGGAAATACTTCCCCTCCTTGTCATGGCCGGTGAAGATGAAATGCGGGCTGGTGCCATAGCCGGCCGCCATCGAGAGATGCGGCGCGCGCTGGCCGAGCGCGCCGGCCTGGCAATCGAAGAAGCGCGTATGCGTGTTGAGGCGGTTCGAGAGCGCCGCGGGGAAACGCGGATTGAGCAGCGAGCCCTCGGGCAGCACGATCTCGAACAGGTCGTAGAACCCTTCGTTGAACAGCACCGAGGGGTCGAAGGCCATGATCATGTACACGCCGAAGAAGAGCTTGCAGAGCCCTTCATGGATGTGGAAGTTGATCGGGCCTTCCGCCTGGTCGTCGGTGCCGGTCCAGTCGAAGACGGCGATGTCGCCCTTCCTATAGATAGACAGCGTCATCTTGAACGGGCCGTTGCCGAGGCCGTCGTCGTCGACATAGTCGGTGAAGGTGACCGGCTCGACGGAGATATATTTGTCGATCAGGACCTTCATCGCCTCGCGGGTGCGGTCGAGCAGCATGTCGCAGGCGGCGACATAGGTGTCGCGGCCGAAGCGGTCGCAGAGTTCGCGCACGCGGGTCGAGGCCGTCCGGCAGCCGGCGATCAGCGCCATCAGGTCGGCGCGGTTCATGTCCGGCGTGCGCGTGTTGTTGAGCATGATGTCGAGCACGCCCTTGTTGAGCACGCCCTTCTCATAGATGCGCACCGGCGGGATCCGGAGGCCTTCCTCCCAGATCGTCCGCGCGTCGAACGGCATCGAGCCCGGCACCTTGCCGCCGACATCGACCATGTGGCCGAAGATCGACGAGAAGCCCACCAGGATGCCCTGGTGGAAGATCGGCATCATCACGCACCAGTCGTTGTTGTGCGAGATGGAGCCCTTGCAGGCATAGGGATCGTTCCAGACGAAGACGTCGCCTTCGTTGAGGTCGCCCTCGAACTGCTCGACGATCGCCGGGATGTAGGAGCCGAACTGGCCGACGACCATGCGGCCGCGGGCGTCGCAGATCATCGGGAATTCGTCGTGCTGCTCGCGGATGACCGGCGAGAGCGAGATGCGGACCACGACGCCGTCCATCTCGGAGCGCGCGTTCTTCAGCGCGTTCTCGATGATGTCGAGGGTGATCGGATCGACTTTGACAGCGCCATGAGTGGTGGCAGGAGCGTTCATGGCGTCAGTTCCCCCTCGAGACGGGCCAGATCAGGAGATTGCCGTGCGCGTCGACCTCGGCATAGTGGCGCGGCAAGAGCACGGTGGTGGTATCGTATTGGCGGATGATCGCCGGGCCCTCGACGCGGGCGCCGACGGCGAGCTTCGCCCGGTCATAGTTGGGCGTATCGACGAAGGCGCCGTCGAAATAGCTCGGCCGGACCTCCATGAGGGCGGCGGACGGGTCCTTGCTGCCCGCGGAGGGCAGGGCCTCCTCGACGCTCGGCGTCGCACCGGTGGCGACGACGCGCAGCGCCACCAGTTCCACCGGAACATGGAAGCGCACGCCATAAAGCCGCTCATGCGTGGCGTGGAAGGTGTCGAGGATCTCGTCGAGCGCCCCGGCGCGCTTCACCAGCGCATCGGGAAGCGGGATCGTCACCTCGAAGCCCTGCTGCTCGTAGCGCAGATCGAGGGAATAGCTGATGCCGCGGTCGGCAGGCGCCACCTCCTGCTCGTCGAGCCAGGCGCGGGCCTTGCCGTCGAGCGTCTCGAAGCGTGACCAGACATCCTTCGGATCGAGGCCGCGCGTCGTGCGGATGAAGGTCTGCACGAACTCGTTCTTGAACTCGGCCTCGAGGAAGCCGAGCGCCGAGAGGACGCCCGGCGAGGGCGGCACGACGACGGGATAGCAGCCGAGCAGCTCGGCCATCGCATTGGCATGCAGCGGTCCGGCGCCGCCGAAGGCGACGATGCCGAAATCGCGCGGATCGAGGCCGCGCTGCACGGTGATGACGCGCAAGGCGCCGAGCATCACCTCGTTGGCGATGTCGATGATGCCCTTGGCGGCGTCCTCCGGCGAAAGGCCGATCACGTCGCCGATCCGCTTGACCGCGGCGCGGGCGCCTTCGACATCGAGCGCCATGTCGCCGCCGAGCAGCACCGGCGGCAGGTAGCCGAGCACGACATTGGCGTCGCTCACGGCCGGCTCGGTGCCGCCGCGGCCATAGGAGACCGGGCCGGGGCGCGCGCCGGCGCTGCGCGGGCCGACGCGGAGCGATTTGGTGAGCTCGGACACCTCGGCGATCGAGCCGCCGCCGGCGCCGACCGAGCGCACGTCGAGCGTCGGCACCTTGGCCGGGAAATAGCCGACTTCGGTCGAGCGCGAGATGGTCGGCTCGCCGTCGATGATCACCGAGACGTCGGTCGAGGTGCCGCCCATGTCGAAGGCGAGGAGGCGGGGGAAGCCGCTCCGCCGCGCGATCATCACGGTGGAAGTCACGCCTCCGGCCGGGCCGGAGAGGACGGTGTGCACCGGGCGCTCGGACGCCGCCGCGGCGCTCATCAGCCCGCCGTCGGAGCGGACGATATGCAGGCGCGCGGTGACGCCCTCGTCCTTCAGCCGGTCCTCGATGCGCGACAGGTAGCGCTTCATGATCGGCCGCACATAGTCGTTCATCACCGTCGTGATGGCGCGGTCATATTCGCGGAACTCGGGGAGGATGTCGGACGAGAGCGAGACCGGGATATGCGGATGCCGCTCGGCGACGATACGGCCGAGGATGCGCTCATGCTCGGGATCGGCGTAGGAGTGCATCAGCGAGATCGTCAGCGCCTCGATGCCCGAGCCGCAGAGATCGTCGATGAGCGCCGTCGCGGCCTCGATGTCGAGCGGACGCACCACCTCGCCGCGCGCATTCATGCGCTCCGGGATGCCGCGCGTGTCGGCGAGCGAGGCCAGCGGATCGGGCTTGTCCATGACGATCCAGCCGAACAGCGGGCCGGGCGTCCAGGATTTCGCGAGATGGAGGGTGTATTCGAACCCCTCCGTGACGAGCAGGCCGACCCGCGCGCCCTTGCCTTCGAGGACGGCATTGGTCGCGACCGTCGTGCCGTGCAGGATCAGCGAGATGTCGGACGGCGTGATGCCGGCCTTCTCGCAGATCAGCTTCACACCCGCCGCGACGCCGATCGACTGGTCCTGCGGCGTCGACGGGGTCTTGGCCTGAAAGGTCCGCTGCGTCCTCTCGTCGTGCAGCAGCAGGTCGGTGAAGGTACCGCCCACATCGACTCCGAGCCTCATTCGATTGTCCCTCTGGTTCGGGCGTCACCCCCCTCGGACAAGCGCCTCGGGGACCGCGCCGGCACGCTATTGAATGCGCATGCAAACTAGCATAGTTTCAAGGTCGGGTCGTCCGCAAGGGGCAAAAACAGCCGGTCAAACGGCGCGCCGGACGAGGGGTCCGGATATCCGGAAAAGCGTTGATCTCGATGAAGAAGCCGATCGCATGAGCGCGCTCACGCTATACGACAAGGTCTGGCGGCAGCATGTCGTCAAATCCTATGAGGACGGCAGCGACCTCATCTATATCGACCGCCATCTCGTGCAGGAGGTGTCGAGCCCGCAGGCCTTTGCCGGGCTCGTGGCGCAAAACCGCACGATCCGGCGGCCGGATGCCCATGTTTCCGTGGCCGACCATGCCGTTCCGACGCGCCATCGCGACCGTCCGTTGCCGGACGGGCTGGCGGCCCGCCAGGTCTCCCGGCTCGAGAGCAATGCCGAGCGCTTCGGCATTCCCTATATCCCGATGAACGACCGCCGCCATGGCATCGTGCATGTCATCGGCCCAGAACTCGGCTTCACCCTGCCGGGCGCGACGCTCGTCTGCGGCGACAGCCATACCTGCACCCATGGCGCCTTCGGGGCGCTGGCCTTCGGCATCGGCTCCAGTGAATGCGAATGCATCTTCGCGACGCAGACGCTGCGGCAGAAGAAGCAGAAGCGCATGCGCGTGATGCTCGACGGCGCTCTTCCCGCCGGCGTGACGGTCAAGGATATCATCCTCGCCCTCATCGGCGAGATCGGCACGGGCGGCGGCAACGGCCATGCCATCGAGTTCGCCGGCAGCGCCGTGCGCGCCCTGTCGATGGAAGCGCGCATGACGCTCTGCAACATGTCGATCGAGGCGGGCAGCCGCGTCGGCATGGTGGCGCCGGACGAGACCACCTTCGCCTATCTGAAGGGCCGGCCGCTGGCGCCCTCGGGCGCCGACTGGGACGCCGCGGTGGCGCATTGGCGCTCGCTCGCGACCGACGCGGATGCGGTGTTCGACCGCGAGGTGCGGCTCGACGTCTCCGCGCTCAGCCCGCGCATCTCCTGGGGCACGACGCCGGAGGAGAACCTGCCGATCACCGGGCGCGTGCCCGATCCCGCCGCCGAGAGCGACCCGTCGCGCCGCGCTCGCATCGCCAGGAGCCTCGCCTATATGGGCCTCGAGCCCGGCAAGCCGCTCGCCGAGATCCCCATCGACCGCGTCTTCATCGGCTCCTGCACCAACAGCCGCATCGAGGACCTGCGCCTCGCGGCCAAGGTCGTCGCCGGACGGCAGGTGGCGGCCAATGTCGCGGCGATCGTCGTGCCCGGCTCGGCCGGCGTTCGGCTGCAGGCGGAGGCGGAAGGGCTCGACGCCGTCTTCCGCGCCGCCGGCTTCGAATGGCGCGATTCCGGCTGCTCGATGTGCGTCGCCATGAATGACGACCGCCTGTCGCCCGGCGAGCGCTGCGCCTCGACGTCGAACCGCAATTTCGAGGGCCGCCAGGGGCAGGGCGGCCGGACCCATCTCATGAGCCCGGCCATGGCCGCCGCCGCCGCGATCTCCGGGCGGCTCACCGATGTGCGGACGCTTTCCTGAGAAACGCATGAAGTCCTTCACGACCGTCACCAGCATCGCCGCTCCCTTGCCGGAGGCGGATGTCGATACCGACATCATCTTCCCGGCGCGCTTCCTGCTCCTGCTCGACCGCGAGGGGCTCGGTCGCCATCTCTTCCATGAACGGCGCCGGCCGGCCGAAGGCGCGCCGCCCTTCGTGCTCGATACCCCGCCCTATGACCGCGCCGAGATCCTCGTCACCGGCCCCAATTTCGGCACGGGATCGAGCCGCGAGCAGGCCGTGTGGGCGCTGGCCGATTTCGGCATCCGCGTCGTCATCGCACCGCGCTTCGGCGAGATCTTCTTCTCCAACTGCTTCCGCAACGGCCTCTTGCCGATCGTGCTCGGCGAGGCGGAGCATGGGGCGGTGATGCGGGCGGCCGAGGCTGGCGAAAAGGTGAGCGTCGATCTCGAGGCGCAGCGCATCGTCCTTGCCGATGGAGCGGCGATCGGTTTCGCCATCGATTCCTACCGTCGGCGCGCCCTGCTGCTCGGCCTCGACGAGATCGGCGCCATCCTCGCCGACGACGCGGCCGATATCGCCGCCTTCGAGGCGCGGCAAAAGGCGGCGACGCCCTGGCTGCATCTTTCCCGCGAGCAACTTTCCCATTTCGACGATCTGAGGACCAGCGAGGCATGACCGAGGAAGCGCTCGATGCCAACTACAAGCGCGCCTTCGGCAAGCGCATCGGTTTCGGCGCCCGGCCGGCGCTGATCCTCATCGATTTCGTCGAGGCCTATTTCGACCCCGCTTGCCCGCTCTATGCCGGCGTCGAGGACGCGCTCGCCTCGGCGATCCGCCTGCGCGACGTGGCGCGCGAGGCGGGCGTTCCGGTCATCTACACCAATGTCGTCTACGACAAGGGCGGCCGGAACGGCGGGCGCTTCTACCAGAAGTCCATGGTGCTGCATCACTTCATCGCCGGCAGCCCGATGGGCGCCTGGCCGAAGGGGCTCACCGTCGGCGAGGACGAGCTCGTCATCTCCAAGCAATATCCGAGCGCCTTCTTCGGCACCTCGCTTGCCGCGACGCTGACCAGCTGGGGCATCGACACGCTGATCCTGACCGGGCTCAGCACGTCGGGCTGCGTGCGCGCGACCTGCGTCGACACCTGTTCCTACGGCTTCATTCCCATCGTCGTCCGCGAGGCGGTCGGCGATCGGCATCCGGCGCCGCACGAGGCCAATCTCTTCGACATGGACGCGAAATATGCGGACGTGGTGAGCGAGGCCGAGGCGACCGCCTATCTCCTGAGAATCGGACAGTCCACATGACCAAGCGCAGCCTCCGCGCCGCCCTCGCGGCCGGCGAATTCGTCGCCGCCCCCGGCATCCACGACATGATCGCGGCGGCGGTCAGCAACAAGTTCGACCTCGATTTCGTCTATGCCTCCGGCTACTGGACGACCGCCTCGGCCTATGGCCTGCCCGACGCCGGCATCGCGACCTATACCCAGATGCTCGACCGCGTCGCGACGCTCGCGCGCGTCTCGAAGGCGAGCGTCATCGCCGATGCCGATACCGGCTATGGCGGGCTGCTCAACGTGCACCACACCGTGCGCGGCTATGAGGAAGCCGGGGTCGTCGGCATCCAGATCGAGGACCAGGAATTCCCGAAGAAGTGCGGCCACACGCCGTTCAAGCGGGTCGTGCCGATCATCGACATGGTCGAGAAGATCAAGGTCGCGGTCGAGGCGCGGAAGAGCCCCGAGACGCTGATCATCGCCCGCACCGATGCGCGGCAGACGCATGGCTTCGAGGGCGCGATGAAGCGCGGCGAGGCCTATGCCGAGGCCGGTGCCGACATCGTCTTCCTCGAGGCGCTGGAGAGCGAGGCCGAGATGCGCGAGGCCTGCGCGCGCATCAACCGGCCGATGATGGCCAACATGGCCGATGGCGGCCGCACGCCGATCCGCTCGCGCGACGAATTGAAGGCGATCGGCTACGCCATGGCGATCTATCCCTCGATGACGGGGCTCGCCGCCGCGCATGCGGTGGAGAATGCGCTCAAGGTGTTCGTGGCGGAGGGCACGTCCAACTCGCCGAGCCTGCCGCTGTTCCCGTTCTCGGAGTTCAACTCGCTGATCGGCTTCGAGGAAGTCTGGGACTTCGAGCGCCGCTGGGCGCGCCGCGATGCCGAGGCGGCGGAATGAGCCTGCGCGTCGCCTGCATCGGCACCGGCACGGTCGGTAGCGCCTTCGCGGTCGTCTTCGCCCGCGCCGGGCATGATGTGGCGCTGTTCGACGCCGCCCCCGGCGCGGTCGAGACCTTCGCGCTGAAGCGGATCCGCGCCACGCTCGACCTGCTCGAGACCGAAGGCGCGCTCGCAGAGCCGGTCGAAGCGATCATGAGCCGCATCCGTCCGGCGGCGAGCCTCGCCGACGCGGTCAAGGGCGCCGACTATGTGCAGGAGAGCGTCGCCGAGGAGGTCGCGGTGAAACGCGCCGTCTTCGCTGCGCTCGGGGAGGCGGCGCCCGCGGGTGCGATCCTCGCCTCGTCGACCTCGGCACTGGCCGGCTCGCGCTTCCTCGATGCCGCGGCGCGGCCCGAGCGCTGCCTCGTCGCCCATCCCGTCAATCCGCCCTCTCTGATCCCGCTGGTCGAGATCTGCCCGGCGCCGTTCACGGCGGCGGAGACGGTGGAGCGGGCGCGGACGCTGCTCGCGGCGGCCGGCATGAGCCCGGTGACGCTCGCCCGCGAGATCGATGGCTTCATCCTCAACCGCCTGCAGTACACACTCGTCGCCGAGGCGCTGCATCTGGTCGGCGAGGGGTATTGCACGGCGGCCGATATCGACCGCGTCGTCACCGAGGGGCTCGCGCCGCGCTGGGCGTCGATCGGGCCGTTCGAGGTGGCCCATCTCAACGCCGTCGACGGCTTCCAGGGTTTCGTCGCCCGGCTCGGCGGCATGATGCGGGCGATGGGGCAGGGGGCGCGGACCGACTATGACTGGTCGGCCGATCTCGTCGCCGCGATCCATGCCGAACTCGAACAGCATGTTCCGGTCGCGGAGATTCCCGCCCGCCAGGCCTGGCGCGACCGCCGCATCCTCGCGACGCGCCGCTTGCAGAAGGGCGATTAGTTAGCCGGATTCGTCCATGCCGGCGTCGTCGGCGATATCGGAGCGATAGGCCGGCGGCACGGGGATGGTGCTCCGCCAGATCAGGCGACTCGCCAGCGGCATGTCGATGCCGCGTTCGATCGGCCGATCGGGCTCGTCGAGATGCATCAGCGCCAGCGTCTGCTCGACCATCTGGTTGATCGGCTGTCGCACCGTCGTCAGCTTGTAGGGCGCGCGGCGAGCTTCCGGGATGTCGTCGAAGCCGGCGACCATCAGGTCCTCCGGGATCTTCAGCCCGAGGCGATAGCGCAGCGCATCGACGGCGCCCATGGCCATGATGTCGTTGATGCCGAACAACGCGTCCGGCCGCGGCCTGGCGCGGTCGCCAAAGAGGGTGAGCGCCGCTTGCGCCGCCCCGTCATAGGAGGACTGTCCCCCGACTTCCTCGATCTCGCTGCGGCGAATGCCTTCCTCCATCAGCCGCTCGACGAAGCCACGCACGCGGTCCTGGCTGGTGGTGCCCTTGGGATCACCCGTGATCATGGCGAAGCTCTTCGCGCCGGCCGCGAGGAAGGCCTCGGCGATGAGCCGCCCGCCGCCGACATTGTCGCAGCGCACGCCCGAGGCGTCGCTGCCGGGAATGTAGCGGTTGAAGAGCACGATCGGGATGCCGCGGTCGTGGCAGAGCGAGGTCATCCGGGTGGATAGCTGCGCCGCCGTCAGGATGACGCCGTCGATCTGGTATTGCAGCGCGCGCAGGATCGCCTCGTCGCTCTCCGAGCCCGGATCGACGGTGAAGATCAGCACCTGGCGGCCCAGCGCCTGCAGGCGGCGGCTGAACTCGTGCAGCACATGGACATAGAACGGGTTGCCCATGTTGCCGAGGATCAGCGCGATGATATTGGTACGCTTGGTGGTGAGGCTCGAGGCGATCGAGTTCGGCACGTAATTGAGCTTGCGCGCCGCCTCCAGCACCTTGGCGCGCTTCTCCTCCGCGATGCTCGATCCCGGAGTGAAGGCGCGCGAGACAGCCGACTGCGAGACGCCGGCGAGCGCGGCGACGTCGAAGGACGTGGCCCTTGAGCTGATGCGTTTCATGCTGGACGAACGGGGCGAGTACTACGCATTCAAGTCCCCGCGCAGCACGGAGACCCGTGCGCGGTGAGTGGATTTTCGATCCGCGAGCATGCCGGATCGCCGCGAATTCTTCAATCCTTCGCTCGTCTTTTCCTTTGTGGCCCGAACTCCGGCCAAGGTCAGGATCGCGTTGACTCGCCGCCTTGAATGCGCAATCATTGAATGCGCATTCACAGTCGCGTTGCCGAGCAGGGAAAATTCGGCGGCGGCGACCAGAGGGAGACATCATGATCAGACATGTGCTGGGCGCCACGCTGGTGGCGGGTGCCGTCATGGCCGGATTCACGGCCACCGCCTCGGCCGACGCGGCCGCCGACGGCCTTGCCGCGGCCAAGGCGAAGCTTCAGAAATATACCGAGAAGCCCGTCTTCGTGGCGCCGGGCGAGGCCTTCGACGCCAAGGCCTGCGCGGCGGGCAAGAAGCAGCTCTCGATCCCCAATTCCTCGGCCAATCCGTTCCTCAAGGGCATCATCGACCGCATGAAGAAGGTCGGTGCCGAGGTCGGGCTCGAGGTCAAGGAATGGGAGAACCAGGGCCAGCCGAGCCAGTGGGTCCAGGGCGTCGAATATGCCATCCGCGACAAGTATGACATCATCGACCTGATCTCGGGCATCGATCCCTCGACGATCGAGCCGCAGGTCAAGGCTGCCAAGGATGCCGGCGTCAAGGTGATGACCTCGCACTTCTACGATCCGAGCGACAAGCAGAACCCGCTCGTCTCGTCCTCGCTGACGATCGGCTTCGGCGAGATCGGCACCGTGCTGGCGAACTGGTCGACGGTGGCGACCGAGGGCAAGGCCAATATCCTGCTCATCGTCTCCGACGAGGTGCCGCCGACCAAGCCGCTCGTCGCCGGCCTCAAGAGCGAACTCGCCGCCAATTGCCCGGACTGCAAGATCGTGCAGGAAGTGAATGTCGGCGTGACCGAGTGGGGCACGAAGATCCAGCCGTCGGTCCAGGCGGCGCTGCAGGCCAATCCGGACATCAATGTCGTGATCCCGATCTACGATTCGATGTCACAGTTCGTCGTCCCGGCCGTCCGCCTCACCGGCAAGACCGGCCAGGTGAAGGTCGCGACCTTCAATGGCACGCCCTTCGTGCTCGACTATATCCAGCAGGGCACGGTCGACATGGATATCGGCGAGAGCCTCGACTGGATCGCCTATGCGACCATCGACGGCCATCTGCGCGATCTCTGCGGCCTGCCGGTCCCCTCGGCGCTCAACGTGCCGTTCTACATCTTCGACAAGAACAACGCCGCCGAGGCCGGTACGCCGGCCAATTATGACCAGGGCTATGGCGACGCCTATGTCGAAGGCTTCCGCAAGCTCTGGAAGCTGCAGTAAGGCCGATGCCCATCGACCTCGCGCCCATCGACAAGAGGGAGGCGCCCATGGCGCTTCCCGTTTTGAAGCTCGATGGGATCGCCAAGACCTTCGGCGGCGCGCGTGCGCTGGCGGGGGTCTCGTTCAGCGTCGCGCCCGGCGAGGTGCATGGCCTGCTCGGCAAGAACGGCTCCGGCAAGTCGACGCTCGTCAAGATTCTGGCCGGCTTCCATGCGCCCGATCCCGGCGGGCGGCTCGACTTCAACGGCGAGGCGGTCGATCTGCCGCTGAAGCCCGGCGACTTCCGCCGTCTCGGCATGAGCTTCGTGCACCAGAATCTCGGTCTCGTGCCGTCGCTGACCGTGCTCGAAAATCTCCGCTTCGCCCATCTGACGACTGCGAAGAGCGGCTTCATCGACTGGCGGCGCGAACGGGCGACGGCCCGCGAGGCGCTCGACCGCTTCGGCCTTTCCATCGACACGGAAGAGCGCATCGACCGCTTGAGCCCTGTCGAGCGGGCGCTGCTCGCCATCGTGCGCGCCTTCGAGGAAATCCGCGTCGCCTGCGCCGCCACCGGCCGGCCCGGCCTCGTGCTCCTCGACGAGCCGACGCCGTTCCTGCCGCGCGAGGGCGTCGAGAAGCTGTTCGGCCTCGTCCGCTCCATCGCCGCGACCGGCTCCAGCGTCATCTTCATCTCGCATGACATCGACGAGGTGATGACGATCACCGACCGCATCACGGTCCTTCGCGACGGACAGCTCGCCGGCTCGCTCGTCACCCGCGCGGCGACGCATGAGCAGGTCGTCGAGGCGATCGTCGGCCGGCGCATCGCGCGGCTCGGCGTCACCAGCCATACCGGTCCGCAGCTCTCGCGGCCGGCCTTCGCCCGCATCGCAGCGGCGGCGGGCACGACGCTCGAACCTTCCGACATCACCATCGGCAAGGGCGAGATCCTCGGCGTCACCGGCCTCATCGGCTCGGGCTACGAGGAGCTGCCCTATCTCGTCTTCGGTGCGCGGCCCTGCCGCTCGGGCAGCATCGCCTTTGACGGCGCCGAACCGATCGCGCTCTCGGCCATGACGCCGAAGCGGGCGATCGACCTCGACCTTGCGCTTCTCCCCGGCGACCGCCAGGGCGCCAGCGGCGTCGACAGCCTGCCGATCGTCGACAACATGTTCCTGCCGGATGTCGCGCGCTTCTTCCGCGGTGGCAGGCTCAGCCGCGGCGCCATGCTGCGCGAGGCCTTCGATCTCGGCACGCGCTACGAGGTGCGGCCGAACGATCCGTCGCTGAAGCTCTCGGCGCTTTCGGGCGGCAATGCCCAGAAGGTGCTGATCGCGCGCTGGATGAACCGCAAGCCGCGCCTCCTGCTGCTCGACGAGCCGACGCAGGGCGTCGATGTCGGGACGCGGGTGCAGATCTTCGCCGCCCTCAAGGCCGCCGCCGCATCCGGTATGTCGGTGCTCTGCGCCTCCTCCGATGCCGAGCAGCTGGCCGAAATCTGCGACCGCGTGCTCATCTTCGCGCGCGGCCGCATCCTGACCGAAATCACCGGCGCCGACCTCACCAAGGATGGCATCGCGGAAGCGTGCTATGCCTCGATCGATCTTGCCGGCCATGTCGGCACGGCGTCCCCGTCCGTTCACGCGAGCTGAATGATGACCGAAGCCGCAACCCCGATTCCCGCGACTCCCGCTGGTGGCCATCGGCCCGCCTTCCGGCTCGGCCGCTTCATCGAGCGCATCGCCCTCATCTTTGTCTGGATCCTGCTCATCGCCGCCTTCGGCGCCGCCATGCCGCAGGCCTTCCTGAACTGGGGCAATTTCTCGATCATGTTCGCGTCCTATGCGCCGGCCGCGGTGCTGGCGCTCGCGATCATCGTGCCGCTGACGGCGGGTGACTACGACCTCTCGGTCGGCGCGACGCTGACGCTCTCCTCCGGCCTCATCGGCGTCTTGAATGTCTGGCACCAGATGCCGATCGGGCTGGTACTCGTCATCGCGATCGGCGTCGGCGCGCTGGTCGGCATGGTGAATGCGCTGTTCATCATCTATTTCCGCATCCCCTCGCTGGTCGTCACGCTCGGCACGACCTCGCTGATGACCGGCATCGTGCAGTGGATGACCAATTCCTCGACGATCGGCGGCATCGACAATGCGCTGGTCATGGCGGTGGTCGGCGGGCGGCTCTTCGGCGTCCCCTATGCCTTCTACTATGCGATGATCGTTGTGGTCGCGATGTGGTACGTCTTCGACTATACCCCGCTCGGCCGCAAGCTGCTGTTCGTCGGCCGCGGCCGCGAAGTGGCGCGGCTCAACGGCATCGCGGTCGATCATGTCCGGTTCGGGGCGCTGGTGACCTCGGGCGTACTCGCTTCGGCCGCCGGCATCATCTATGCGGGCGTGCTCGGCTCGGCCGATCCCTATTCGGGGCTGAACTTCCTGCTGCCCGCCTTCGCCGCCGCCTTTCTCGGCGCGACGACCATCCTGCCCGGACGGTTCAACCCGTGGGGCGCGATCGTAGCGGTCTATTTCTTGGCCACCGGCATCACCGGCCTCACCATGCTCGGCATTCCGCTCTGGGTGACGAATGTGTTCAATGGCGGCGCGCTGATCCTCGCGGTGACGATCTCGCAGCTGACGCGCGGCCGCGAAGCGACCGATATCGGCTGAACCGCACCTTTTCCCATGAGATGGCGGCGCCTTGCCGGCGCCGCGCTGGAGCTTGCTGACATGGCACGTCATCTGAAGACGGCGAAGGGCGCAGCCGAACGCGCCGAGGCGGACCAGAAGGTGCGCGCCACCGTCGAGCGCATCCTCGGCGATATCGAGGCGCGCGGCGACGAGGCGGTGCGGGCGTTGTCCGAACAGTTCGACAACTGGTCGCCGGCGTCGTTCCGCCTCTCGGAGGTCGAGATCGAGGCTGCCGTCGCCTCGCTGCCGAAGCGGGTCCTCGACGACATCCGCTTCGCGCAGACGCAGGTGCGCGGCTTTGCCGAGAAGCAGAAGGCAGCGCTCATCGACATCGAGGTCGAAACGCTGCCGGGCGTCTTCCTCGGCCATCGCAACATCCCGGTCAACGCGGTCGGCTGCTATGTGCCGGGCGGCAAATATCCGATGGTCGCCTCGGCGCATATGAGCGTGCTCACCGCCAAGGTGGCGGGCGTGAAGCGCGTGGTCGCCGCCGCGCCACCCTATCGCGGCGGGGCGCATCCGGCGATCGTCGCGGCCATGCATTTGGCCGGGGCAGACGAGATCCTCGTGCTCGGCGGCGTGCAGGCGATCGGCGCCATGGCGCTCGGCACGGCCAGCATCGCGCCGGTCGACATGCTGGTCGGCCCCGGCAATGCCTTCGTCGCCGAGGCGAAGCGCCAGCTCTATGGCCGCGTCGGCATCGATCTCTTCGCCGGGCCGACGGAGACGCTGGTGATCGCCGACGACAGCGTCGATGGCGAGATCTGCGCCACCGACCTGCTCGGCCAGGCGGAACATGGTCCGACCTCGCCGGCGATCCTCATTACCAATTCCGAGAAGCTGGCGCGCGACACCATGGCCGAGATCGAGACGCTGCTCGCCAAGCTGCCGACAGCCGATCTCGCCGGCGCCGCCTGGCGCGATTATGGCGAGGTGATCCTCTGCGAGGACGAGGCCGAGATGGTGGCCGAGGCCGACCGTATCGCCTCCGAGCATGTGCAGGTGATGACCCGCGACCCCGACTATTTCCTGAACAACATGACCAATTACGGCGCGCTGTTCCTGGGGCCGCGCACCAATGTCGCTTTCGGCGACAAGGTCATCGGCACCAATCACACGCTGCCGACCAAGAAGGCGGCGCGCTTCACCGGCGGCCTCTGGGTCGGCAAGTTCATGAAGACCTGCACCTATCAGCGCGTCGAGACCGACGAGGCCAGCGCGCTGGTCGGCGAATATTGCTCGCGCCTCTCGATGCTCGAAGGCTTTGTCGGCCATGCCGAGCAGGCGAATATCCGCGTCCGCCGCTATGGCGGCCGCAATGTCGGCTATGGCGAGGCGGCGGAATAGATGACGGACAGTCTGCCGGCGACACCATCGTTCCGGCTCGACGGCCGCCGCGCCATCGTCACCGGCGCCGGGCGCGGGCTCGGCCTCGGCGCTGCGTCGGCGCTGGCCGAAGCGGGGGCCGAGGTGACTTTGGTCGCGCGCAGCGGCGCGGAGATCGAGGCGGCGGCGGGAGAGCTCCGGGCGCGGGGCTTCGCGGCAAGGGTGCTGGTGCTCGACGTGCTCGACACCGCCGCCGTGAAGACGGCGCTCGCTGCCGAAGGCCCGTTCGACATCCTCGTCAACAATGCCGGCACCAACCGGCCGGCGCCGTTCCTCGCCGTGAGCGAGGAAGATTTCGACGCGATCCTCGACTTGAATGTCCGCGCCGCCTTCTTCGTGGCGCAGGCGGTGGCGCGCGGCCTCGCCGAGGCCAAGCGACCTGGCTCGATCATCAATGTCTCCTCGCAGATGGGCCAGGTCGGGGCGGCCAATCGCACCGCCTATTGCGCCTCCAAGCATGCGATGGAGGGCTTCACCAAGGCGATGGCGATCGAGCTGGCGCCGATCGGCATCCGCGTCAACACGCTGGCGCCGACCTTCATTGAGACGCCGCTGACCGCGCCCTTCTTCGAGGAGCCGGCCTTCCGCGCCTCGGTGCTGTCCAAGATCAAGCTCGGCCGGCTCGGCCGCATCGAGGATGTGATGGGCGCCATCGTCTTCCTCGCCTCCGACGCCTCGGCGCTGATGACGGGCAGCGCGCTCGTCGTCGATGGCGGCTGGACGGCGGAGTGAGCGCTTCCGCTGCCGCAGGAGACTGACATGAAGATACGCGCCGCCATTCTCGAACGATCCGGCCTGCCGGCGCCCTATGCGGAAAGCAAGCCCCTGGCGATCCGCGCGATCGAGCTGGCGCCGCCCGGTCTCGGCGAGGTGATGATCCGCATCGACGCCGCCGGGCTCTGCCATTCCGATCTGTCCGTCATCGACGGCAACCGGCCTCGGCCGCTCCCCATGGCACTCGGCCATGAAGCGGCCGGCACGGTGCTCGAGCTGGGCGCCGGCGTCGACGATCTCGCGCCGGGCGATCAGGTGGTGTGCGTCTTCGTGCCGAGCTGCGGCACCTGTCTCAGCTGCGCGGAAGGACGGCCGGCGCTGTGCGAACCGGGTGCGAGCGCCAATGGCGCCGGAACGCTCTTGTCGGGCGCGCGCCGTCTCGTCTGCGACGGCGAACCGCTTAACCACCATCTCGGCGTCTCGGCCTTCGCGACGCATGCGACCGTCTCGCGGCGCTCGCTGGTCAAGGTCGATCGCGACCTCGACCCGGCCCATGCGGCGCTGTTCGGCTGCGCGGTGCTCACGGGTGTCGGGGCGGTGTTCAACGGCGCCGCGGTGAAGCCGGGCACCAGCGTCGCGGTCATCGGGCTTGGCGGGGTCGGTCTCGCGGCGCTGATCGGAGCGCGCGCGGCCGGCGCCGAGCGCATCATCGCCGTCGACCGCGTGCCGGCGAAGCTCGACCTCGCTTTGTCGCTCGGCGCGACCGACGCGGTGGTGGCGGACGCCGATACCGCCGGCCGCATCCGCGAGCTCACCGGCGGCGGCGTCGATCAGGCGATCGAGCTTGCCGGCGCGGCCCCGGCGCTGGAGCTCGCCTATTGGATCACCCGGCGCGGCGGCAGCGTCACGACCGGCGGGCTGCCGGCGCCGACCGCCATGCTCAGCCTGCCGGCGGTCAGCCTCGTCGCGGAGGAGAAGACGATCCGCGGCTCCTATCTCGGCAGCTGCGTTCCGGCGCGCGACATTCCCCGCTTCGTCCGCATGTTCAAGCGCGGCATCCTGCCGGTCGACCGGCTGCTGACGCATCGCATGCCGCTCGACGCCATCAATGAGGGCTTCGACCTGCTGCGCACCGGCGAGGCAGTGCGCAGCGTCGTCATGCCGGCCTGAGGCTCAGCCGAACGAGGCCGGCGTCCAGGCGCCGCCCGCCTTCGACGAGGCGACCGCGGCGGCGACGAATTTCACGCCGCGCGCGCCATCGATCACATCGGGAACGAGCGCCGCGATCGCAGGATCGACCGGCGTGTCGGCGCGATGGGCGCGGATGATGGTCGCCGCGTCGCGGTAATAGTTGCCGAAGGCCTCGATATAACCTTCGGGATGGGCGGCCGGCATGCGGGAGACGCGCTTCGCGGCGTCCGTGGAGCCGAAGCCGCCGCGGATGATCGTCCGCGCCTCTTCGCCATAGCGGGCATGACGCAGTTCCTCCGGCGCCGTGCCGCGCCATTCGAGGCTGCCCGTCGAACCATGGATGCGGACGGAGAGGTCGTTGTAATGGCCGGGCGAGGTCTGGCTCGCGGTGAGCGTACCGCGCACGCCGCCGCTCCAGCGCATCAGGAGATGGGCGTTGTCGTCGAGCCGGCGGCCGGGCACCGCTGTGAATAGATCGGCCGAGATGGATTCAGCCGTCCGGCCCGAGATGAAGGCGGCGAGGTTGAAGGCATGGACGCCGATATCGGCGAGCACGGCGGATTCGCCGGCGCGGGCCGGGTCGGTGCGCCATTCGGCCTGCTTCTGGCCGTCGGCATCGATCGGCAGCGTCAGCCAGTCCTGGATATAGGCGGCGTGGATGGCGACGATGTCGCCGATCTCGCCCGCCGCCACCATCTCGCGCGCCTGCCGCACCATGGCATAGCCGGTATTGTTGAGCGTCACGAGAAAGCGCCGCCGCCGCTCGGCGGTCAGCGCCACCAGCGCCTCGGCCTCGGCCAAGGTCGTCGAGAGCGGCTTGTCGCAGATGACATCGATGCCGGCCTCGAGGAAGGCGGTCGACACCGGGGCGTGCAGATGGTTCGGCGTCACGATGACGACGGCCTCGATACCGTCCTCGCGGGTCGCTTCCGTCTCTGCCATGCTGCGATAGTCGGCATAGCTGCGCGCCGGGTCGATGCCGAGTTCGGCCGCCGAGGCGGCGGCATTGGCCGGGTCGGAGGAGAGGGCACCCGCCACCAGCTCGATCTGGTCGTCGAGCCGCATGGCGAGGCGATGCACCGCGCCGATGAAGGCGCCGCGCCCGCCGCCGACCATGCCGACCCGGAGCCGCCTGCCGGCCACGCCGTCCGCCGTCGCATAGACCATGATCATCCTCCCATGTGATTGTCTCTTGCCGGCAGGATAGCGGCTCCCTTCGCGCATTCGAAGAGGATTTCCATTTTTCCGATTGCGAAATGATCGTGTCGCGCTAACCTCGCCGTCAGCCCTCCCAGAAGGGCGCGACGAGGCCGGGGAGGATGCGGATCGTGGCCAAGGCGGATCCCGCCGCGCTCGACGATGGCGGCGAGGGCGAGGAAAGCGGCCTCAAATCGGCGCTCGGCCACACGCGGCCGCGGACCTATGAGGAACTGCGCGCCGTCCTCGCCTCAGGGACGAT
This sequence comes from Allobosea sp., assembly GCA_017307955.1. Taxonomy (GTDB): domain Bacteria; phylum Pseudomonadota; class Alphaproteobacteria; order Rhizobiales; family Kaistiaceae; genus Kaistia. Next base: position 79,955 of record JAFKFV010000014.1, read on the forward strand.
CCATTTCCCGAAGCGGCTGCGCCAGGTCGCGATCTTCCTGTGGCAGCATCCCGACGATGTGGCTCTCGGCACGATCGTGCAGGTCGCCGAGCAGGCCGGCGTGCAGCCCTCGACGCTGGTGCGCTTCGCCAAGAGCTTCGGCTTTTCAGGCTTTTCCGAGTTCCAGAGCCTGTTCAAGGACCATGTGAAGGGCACGTGGCCCGAAGGTCGTGGACGCGAGGTCGAGCCCGCCGCCACGGAGGAGACGCGGGCGAGCCTGCATTTCCTTTCCGGCATGATCGGCGCCGCGCGCACCTCGCTCGACCGGATCGGCGAGACGATCGATGTCGCGAGCTTCGAGGCGATGGTGAGCCTGCTCTCCGAAGCCGATCTCATCTATCTCGTCGGCTCGAAGCGGGCCTTCCCGGTCGTCACCTATCTCTCGCTGACGCTGTCGCAGCAGGGCGTGCGCAACGTTCTCGTCGACAATGTCGGCTCGACGGCCTTCGACCAGATCGGCTGCATCGGCCGGCGCGACGGGCTGCTGGCGGTCAGCTTCAGCCCCTACAACTCGATCACGCCGGATCTTGTCCGGGTCGCGCATGAGCGCGAGGCCGGCATCGTCGCGATCACCGACAGCACCTTTTCGCCGCTGATCCCGCTCGCGCGCCATTCCATCGAGGTGATCGAGGCGGATTTCGCCGGCTTCCGCTCGCTGGCCGCCTCGCTTTCGGTCGGCATGGCTCTGGTGCACGGCATCGCCGCGCGGCGGGCCGCGCAAAGCCGTGGAGGTGATTGACGGAAGGGAATTTCCGTTCCATATTTTTCAGAATAGAAATCAAGTTCTCGGGAGGAGAGCCGTGAACGAGGGGGAAGCGAGCCTGCGCCAGCGGGCCGCGACGCGCGCCTGCATGCGGATCACGGCCGGGGGGACGGCATGACCGCGCCGCGGCTTGGCGCGTCCATGCTTGGCGCGTCCGTGCTCGGCGCGCTGCCGGCCGGCGTCGCAGCGCCGCGCTATGACCGCACAGCGCTCGAAGCCGGCATGGCGCATATCGGCGTCGGCGCCTTCCACCGCACCCATCAGGCCGAATACACCGATGATCTCCTGGCGCAGCGCTTCGATCGCTGGGGCATCGTCGGCATCAATATCCGCCCGCCGCTGCTCGGCGAGACGCTCGGCATGCAGGACGGGCTCTATACGCGGCTGCTGCGCCAGGACGACCGCGTCGAGGCGCGGGTGATCGGCAGCATCGTCTCCGTCGTCGACAGCGCGGAGAGTGCCGCGCCGGCGCTCGCCGTGCTGGCGTCGCCCGAGATCGACGTCGTTACGATGACCGTAACGGAGAAGGGCTATTGCCATATCCCGGCGACGGGCGCGCTCGACCCCGCGCGCGGCGAGATCGTGCACGACATCGCCGATCCCGAGCATCCCGTCTCGCTGCCGGGCATCCTGCTCCGCGCGCTGGAGATGCGCCGCGCCACGCATGGACGGCCGCTGACGCTCGTCTCCTGCGACAATATCCCGGCGAACGGTGCGATCCTCCAGTCGGTCGTCGGCGCGCTGGCCGAACGCCGCGGCGGCGGCCTCGCCGGCTGGATCGCCGCCAATGCCGCCTTTCCCGGAACCATGGTCGACCGCATCGCGCCGGCGCCGACCGAGCTCGATCGGCGTTTCGTCGAGGAGCGGCTCGGCTATCGCGACGAGGCGGTCGTGGTGGGCGAACCCTTCCGGCAATGGGTCATCGAGAACCGCTTCGCCGGCCGCTTCCCGGATTATGCGGCCGTCGGCGCGCAGCTGGTCGAGGATGTCGAGGTGTTCGAGCATCTGAAGATGCGCATCCTCAACGGCGCGCAGACGGCGCTCTGCTACCAGGGCGTCCTCGCCGGGCTGGAGCACACCTTCGACGACATGGCCGATCCGCTGCTCGCCCGCTTCGTCCGCCGCATGCTCGTCGAGGAAAGCGTGCCGACCCTCGAGCCGGTGCCGGGTATCGCGCCGCTCGCCTATGTCGACGAAAGCCTTTCGCGGCTCCGCAACACCGCCATCCGCCACCGCAACCACCAGATCGCGACCGACGGCTCGCAGAAGATCGTGCAGCGGCTGCTCAACCCGATCCGCGACCGCATCCGCGCCGGCGCGTCCTTCGATCTGCTTTCCGCCGCGGTGGCCGGCTGGATGGCCTATCTCGTCCTCGCCGCCGAGCGGTTCGGCCGGCGCTGGACGGTCGACGACCCCTTCGCGACACGCGTGGCGGCGATCGCCGACACCGCCGGCGCCGATCCCCGGCAACTGGTCGCGGGCATCACGGCGATCGACGCGATCTTCGCGCCGGAGCTCGCCGGCAATCCGCGCTTCACGGCAGCGGTCGCCTGGCATCTCGCCGGCTTCATCGGTGCCGACCCGATGGCGCATCTGGCGCGGGTCACCGGCGCGGCGGGCGCTTGAAAATGGGCCGGGGACAGCGAAGAATTCTGAGGCGAGGGAGGATCACATGAAGCTCGGATTGCTGACGGCGCCGTTTCCGGACCTGCCGCTCCAGGCGGTGGCGGACTGGGCCGGCTCGGCCGGCTTCGAGGTGCTGGAGGTGGCCTGCTGGCCGCGCACGAGCGGGGCGACGCGCCGCTATGCCGGCACGTCGCATATCGACGTCGCGGCGATCTCGGCCTCCGAAGGCGAGGAGCTGAAGGCGGCGCTCGCAGGCGCCGGCGTCACGATCTCGGCGCTCGGCTATTACCCCAACCCGCTCCATCCCGACCGCGCCCATCGCGAGGCGGTGATCGAGCATTTGAAGAGCGTCATCGCCGCCGCGGGCCGCATCGGCGTGCCGCTCGTCAACACGTTCCTCGGCGGCGACGCTTCGAAGACGGTGGACCAGAACTGGGAGAACGCGCTCACCGTCTGGCCCGAGATCGTCCGCCATGCCGAGGCGCATGGCGTCCGCCTCGCCATCGAGAACTGCCCGATGATCTTCAGCCATGACGAATGGCCGGGCGGGCACAACATCGCCTATTCGCCGCTCGTCTGGCGGCGGATCATCGAGGCCTTCGACGGCGCGGTCGGCATGAATTACGACCCGTCGCATCTCGTCTGGCAGATGATCGACCAGGCGCGGTTCATCCGCGAGTTCGGGCCGCACATGTTCCATGTGCATGCCAAGGACCTGATGATCGACCGCGACGGCCTCTATGAACACGGCATCCTGTCGGCCGGCATCGGCTGGCAGGTGCCGCGCATGCCCGGCCTCGGCGAAGTCGACTGGCCGGTCATCTTCTCCGGCCTCTACCGCGCCGGCTATGACGGCCCGGTCGTGGTGGAGCATGAGGATCGCCGCTTCGAAGGCAGCGAGGACAAGGTCAAGCGCGGCTTCCTGCTCGCGCGCGACGTGCTGAGACCGCTGGTCAAGTAGACCGCGGAGCGTCACACTCGGCACCGGGAACAAAAGAAACGTCGAACAACGACCAAAAGTGGAGGAATGACATGACCAGGACCATGCGTGCGACCCGGATCGGCCTTCTGGCCGGCGCGGCGCTCGTTCTCTCGGCGGCCGGCGCGCTGGCGCAGGGCACCTACACGATCGGCATCTCGAACACCGTGCAGGGCAATGGCTGGCGCGAGGAGATGATCTGCGCGATGAAGGCGCAGGCGCTCGCCTCGGGCAAGGTGGCGAAGCTCAACATCGCGCACCGCAACACCGACGCCGCCGGCCAGTCGGAAGACATCCGCAACCTGATCAGTGCCGGCGTCAACGCGATCGTCGTCAACCCGGCCGATCCCTCGGGCATCAATGCTGCCCTCAAGGAAGCGACCGACAAGGGCATCGTCGTGATCGCCGTCGACCAGGCGGTGACCGAGCCTTCGGCCTACATCATCTCGAACAACCAGGAAGAATACGCCTATCTCGGCGCCAAGTGGCTGTTCCAGCAGATGGGCGGCAAGGGCGATGTCGTCTACATGCGCGGCGCCGCCGGCGCCTCGGCCGACAGCGACCGCGACAAGGGCTTCAAGAAGGCGCTCGCCGAGTTCCCGGACGTCAAGGTCGCGCAGGAGGTATTCACCGGCTGGCAGCAGGATCAGGGCAAGCAGCAGATCCTCGACTTCATCGCCACCGGCACGCCGTTCAACGGCATCTGGACCTCGGGCATCGACAATGTGATCGTCGACGCGCTGGTCGAATCCGGCGCGACCATGGTGCCGGTCGTCGGTGCCGACAATGCCGGTTTCGTCGGACAGCTCAACAATGTCCAGGGCTTCACCGGAGCGGCGGTCACCAATCCGGGCTCGATCGGCGCCGCCGGCGTCAAGCTCGCGGTCGACATCCTCGATGGCAAGAAGCCGGAGCAGAAGGTCGTGCTCGTCGAGCCGCAGCTCTGGGAGAATGCGACCGAGGAAGGCAAGGCCAAGCTGAAGGCCGCCGCCGATCCGTCGCTGTCCCCGGAATGGCCGGTCTCGATCATGATCCCCGGCTGGACCGACTACACCAAGGAGCAGATCGTCGCCTGCAAGGGCCCGGGCGAGTAAGCGCCTCGACGGTGATTGCGCGGGGGCGCGGCGTGCCGTGCTCCCGCATTCCCTGACCCCGATCGTGAGGCCGTGCGCGCCGTCGTGACGACCGAACCGCTGCTCGACGCCACCGGCGTCGCGAAGAACTATGGCGCCGTGGCGGCGCTGCGCAACGCGTCGCTGTCGGTCCTGCCGGGCGAGGTGCATGCGCTGATGGGCGCCAATGGCGCCGGCAAGTCGACGCTGGTCAAGATCCTGACCGGCGCGGTCGCCGCCAGCGCCGGCACGATCCGCATCCGCGGCACCGCGCGGCGCATGCATTCGCCCGCCGAGGCGCGCCGCTCCGGCCTCGTGCCGGTCTACCAGGAACCTTCGCTCATCCCCGATCTCGACGTCGCGGCCAATCTCCGCCTGACCGGGACGCCGGTCGAGCCGTTCCGCGCCTTCGTCGAGGAACTCGGCGTTCCCGACCTCGACCTGTCCGAGACGGCGCGCGACATTCCCCTCGCGATCCTGCGCGTGCTCGACCTCGCCCGCGCCCTCGCCGTGAAGCCGGACGTGCTGCTGCTCGACGAGATGACCGCGGCGCTGCCGGCCAACCTCGCCGAGCGGGTGCTCGAGGTCGTCCGCCGCGAGGCGCGCGGCGGCCGGTCGGTGATCTTCATTTCGCACCGCTTCGTCGAGATCGCCGCGCTTTGCGACCGCGCCACCGTGCTGCGCGACGGCGCGACGGTCGGTGTCGTCGATATCGCGCCGGGCATCGAGGAGCGCATCGTCGAACTGATGCTGGGCGCCAAGGTCGAGAAGACCCGCATCGCCGGACCCGACGCCGCCGCGTCGCGGCCGGCCGGCCCGCCACGCATCGCGGTGCGCAATCTCGCGGTCGGCACCAAGCTCGCCGATGTCTCCTTCGATCTCGCCAATGGCGAGGTCGCCGGCCTCGTCGCCCTCGAAGGGCAGGGCCAGGATGAACTCTTCGGCGTGCTTGCCGGCTCGATCCGCCCGTCCGGCGGCACGGTCGAGGTCGATGGCGAGCGCGTCTCGTTCGGCCATCCCGCCGATGCCATCCGCCGCGGCATCGCCTATGTGCCGGGCGACCGCAGCGAGGCGCTGCTCGGCCACCGCTCGGTGCGCGAGAACATCGCGCTTCCCTTCAGCGCCAGGCTGCGCGACTGGGGCCCGATCAAGATGCGGCGCGAGCAGGCGACGGTCGAGAAGGCGATCGAGCGGCTGCAGATCGACACCCGCGCGCAGCGGGAGGTGCTGCGGCTTTCGGGCGGCAACCAGCAGAAGGTGACGATCGCCCGCTGGGTGGCGGCCGATGCGCGCACCATCCTCTGCTTCGACCCGACGCGCGGCATCGATGTCGGAACCAAGCGCGAAATCTACCGCCTGCTGCGCGAGCTCGCTGGGCAGGGGCATTCGGTCCTCTACTATACCTCCGAGCTCGAGGAGGTGCAGCTCGTCTGCGACCGCGCGATCGTCATCTTCGGCGGCAGGGTCGTCGACATCCTGCCGGTCGCGATCGCCGACGAGGCGGCGTTGACCCGCGCGGCCTATGGCCTCTCGCGCGAAGTGGGGAGCGGAACGGCAAACGGAGCGGGGGCGCCGTGATCAGAACTCTTCGCCGGCACGCCTGGGTCACCGGCCTCATCGTCCTGCTCGTCCTCCTCTTCGTCGTGACGAAGCTGATCCAGCCCGGTTATGGCGCGGCGGATTTCGTCTCGCTGACGCGGGCCGTGCTGCCCTATGCCTTCGCCGTCGCGGCGCAGACCGTGGTGGTCATCGCCGGCGGCATCGATCTTTCCGTCGCCTCGATGATGGCGCTGACCAGTGTCACCGCCGCCGTCATGATGGCGGGGACGAGCGAGGAATATGCGCTCCTCGTCGTGCCGTTCGTGCTGCTGCTGGGCTTCGGGCTCGGCGCGCTCAACGGCATCCTCATCGTCGTCAGCCGCGTTCCCGACATCGTCGTGACGCTGGCGACGCTCTTCATGCTGCAGGGCGCGGCGCTGCTGGTCCTGAACGCGCCCGGCGGCGGGGCGGCGGAATGGCTGAAGGCGCTCGTCATTGGCCCGGTGCCGATCCCGTTCCTTCCCGACGCCGTCGACGCCTATCTGCCGAGGGCGCTGCTCCTCCTCGTGATCTGCCTCGCAGTCGTCTGGATCCCGCTCAAGCGCTCGAGGATCGGCCTGTCGCTCTATGCGATCGGCTCGTCTGAACTCGCGGCCTTCCGCAGCGGCGTTCCGGTGGCGCGCACCAAGATCCTCGCCTATGCGCTGTCGGGCCTCTTCGGCGCCATGGGCGGCCTGTCGCTGACCATGAGCACCGGCATCGGCGCGCCGATCCCCGGGCCCTATCTCCTCGCCTCGGTGGCGGCGGTGGTGCTTGGCGGCGTCACGCTCGGCGGCGGCCGCGGCGGGCTGCTCGGCCCGATCGTCGCCGTCTTCGTGCTGCGCCTCGTGCGCACCGATCTGACGCTGCTCGCGGTCGATCCGAACGTCACCACCATCATCGAGGGCGTCATCATGGTCATCGTCGTGATGCTCGGCGCCTTCCTCGCGATGCGGGAAAAGAGATCATGAGCGACAGCGCGACCGCCGCCGCCCCGCCTCAGCCGTTCGGACGCCGCCTGAAGCGGCTGATGAGCGACCAGCCGCTGATCCCCCTCATCCTCCTCTTGGTTGCGCTCGTCGTCGCGCTGCAGATCATGCGGCCCGGCATCGTCAACCCGGCCTGGATCGCGACGACCATCAAGTTCGCCATCCCGCTCGCCATCTTCGCCGGCTGCCAGACCATGGCCATGCTGACGGGCGGCATCGACCTCTCGGTCGGCACCGTGGCGACCATGGCCGCCTTCATCGTCGCGACGCAGGGCGTCTATCACGATCCCGCCGTCGCCATCGCCATCGCGCTGACGCCGGCGCTCGTGATCGGTCTCGCCAACGGCATCGGCATCGGCGTCTTCCGCGTCCATCCGCTGATCATGACGCTCGGCACCGGCCTGATCGGCACCGGCGTGCTGCAGGTCTACCAGCGCACCGTGATCGCGACCGGCACTGCGGTGCCGCCCGGCCTCGCCTGGCTCGGCACGGGACTGACCTGGGGCATCCCCAACGCGCTGCTGCTGTTCATTCCGGTCGCCGGGTTCATCCTGTTCCTGCTCAACCGCACCGGCTTCGGCCGGCTGCTCTATGCCGTCGGCGACAATGAGCGCGCGGCGAAGCTCTCCGGCGTGCAGTACTGGCAGGTCATCCTCGTTCTCTATGTTCTCTGCAGCCTGCTCGCGGGTATCGTCGGACTGCTCTATATCGGGCTGATCAAGTCCGCCTCGCTGTCGCTGGCCGAGCCGCTGGTGCTGCCCTCCGTCGCCGCCGCCGTGATCGGCGGGACGTCGATCTTCGGCGGGCGCGGCGGCTATCTCGGCTCGATCGTCGGCGCGCTCATCCTGCGCGTCCTGATCACGCTGCTCACGATCCTGCAGATGCCGGAAGGCGCGCGGCAGATCCTGTTCGGCGTCATCGTGCTCGGCGTCACGGCCGCCTATCTCAGGATCATCGAAGACCGCTGAAGAACGGTCGCGAAGGGAGGAAACCACCATGGAGCGCAAAGAGCCGGCGCGGAAATGGCGTGTCGCCGGCATCAATTTCGACCACATGCATATGGGCGACCTGCTGCGCGAGGTCTTCGAGCATCCGGACGCGGAGATCGCGGGGATCTGCGATGCCGACCCGGCGCGAATGAAGGGCGCCATCGAGGCCTTCCATATCCCGAAGGATCGCGTCTTCACCTCCGTCGCGAGCCTGATGGCGAAGGCGGAGCCCGATTTCGTCATCCTCTGCCCCGCGACGGCGGATCACGCCCGCGCCGTCGAGGAGGTTGCTCCCTATGGCAAGCCCATCCTGCTCGAAAAGCCCTTCGCCGCCTCGCTCGCCGATGCCGATCGCATGATCGCCGCGACGAGGGCCGGCGGCGGCCGTCTCGCGATCAACTGGCCGCTCGCCTGGTATCCGCCGCATGTCACGGCCAAGCGGCTGATCGACCAGGGCGTGATCGGCGATCTCCTCGAAGTCCATTTCTACGACGGCAATCGAGGCCCGCTCTATCATCTCGCCGACAAGGTCGAGGTCTCCGACGAGGAGGTGAAGGCGGCCAAGCCGACCTCCTGGTGGTACAAGCGCGCCTCCGGCGGCGGCAGCCTGCTCGATTATCTCGGCTATGGCGCGACGCTCGGCACCTGGTACATGAACGGCCGCGCGCCGCTGACGGTGACGAGCGTCGTCGACCGGCCGGCCGGGCTCGAGGTCGATGAGCATTCCGTCACGGTGCTCCGCTACGAGACCGGCCTCTCCAAGCTCGAGACGCGCTGGGGCACCTTCACCGATCCCTGGACGATGCAGCCGCAGCCGAAATGCGGCTTCGTCCTCGTCGGCAGCGACGGCACCATCTCCAGCTACGACTACGAGCATCATCTGCATCTGCAGACGCGGCACCACCCCGCCATCCATCCCCTGCCGGTCGACACGCTGCACGCGCCGCACCGGAAGCCGGTCGAATATGTGATCGACCGCTGGGGCGCCGGGCTCGATGTCGAGGGGCCGCTGTCGCCGGCGCTCTGCCGGATCGGCCAGCGCATCGTCGACACCGCCTATCGCTCGGCCGAGGAAGGCCGGACGCTGGAGCTACTGCCATGACCACGGCCGCCGACAGCCAGCCCGAGGGCATGCCCTCCGAAGACGCCTATGCGCTGGTCTCGCGGGAGGCCGCCGAAGTCGAGGCGCCGGTCATCGATTTCCGCCCGCCCATGCCGAAGGACCGCTCGATCCCGATCGGCCTCGTCGGGGCGGGCGGCATCAGCTTCGCCCATCTCGACGCCTACAAGCGGCATGGGCTCAACGTGGTCGCGATCGCCGACCGCCATCTCGACCGCGCCAAGGCCCGCCGCGACCAGCATTTCCCGGACGCGCTCGCCACCGACGACATCGCCGCCGTGATCGCCGATCCGGCGATCCGTGTCCTCGACCTGACGCCGCATCCGGAAAGCCGCGCGCCGCTCATCCGCGCCGCGCTGGAATCCGGCAAGCATGTCCTGTCGCAGAAGCCCTTCGTGCATGATCTGGCGCTCGGCGAGCAGCTCGCCGCTCTCGCGGACGAAAAGGGGCTCCTTCTCGCGGTCAACCAGAACGGCCGGTGGTCGCCGCATATGGCCTGGATGCGCGAGGCGGTGGCGCGCGGCCTCGTCGGCACGGTCACCTCGGTGCATGTCTCGATCCAGTGGGATCACAGCTGGGTCGCCGGCACGCCCTTCGACGCGATGGACGATCTGATCCTCGAGGATTTCGGCATCCACTGGTTCGATTTCCTCGTCAGCGTGATCGGCGGGCGCGCGCGCTCGGTCTATGCCATCGCCGGGCGGGCAGAGGGCCAGTCGGCCCGTGCGCCGCTGCTCGGCTCGGCCCTCGTTTCCTTCGACGGCGGCCAGGCCTCGCTGGTCTTCGACGGCGCGACGCGGTTCGGCTCCGCCGACAGCACGGTGATCACCGGCACGGCCGGCACGCTCCGCAGCGAGGGTCCCGATCTCGGCCGCCAGGCCGTCACGCTCCATACCGAGGGCGGCGTGGCGCGGCCGGCGCTGGAGGGTACCTGGTTCAACGACGGCTTCGCCGGCACCATGGGCGCGCTACTCGTGGCCATCGAGACGGGCGCGCAGCCGATCCATGCCGCACGCGCCAACCTTGCCTCGCTGAGGCTGGGCCATGCCGCCATCGAGAGCGTCCGCCGCGGCCAGCCCGTCCGCCTCTGAAGCGATTTTTACCGGCGGTCTTGCGCTCTGCCGGCGCGGCCTTAGCTTTCAGGGAAAAGCGCGGCCGCGCCCTGCGGCCGAACCGCGTCCCCGCGCCGCCGCGGCGAAGGGGATGGATTGGCAGAGAGCGAGATGAACCTTCCGAACGCGTTGAAATCGATCGTCGGCATCCATGCCTTCATTCCCGAGGACGGCTTCACCGCCGAGACGCTCGGCACGGAGCGCGCCGGCAGCGGCGTCGTGATCAGGGAAGGGCTGGTCCTCACCATCGGCTATCTGATCACCGAGGCCGACCGGCTGTGGCTCAGGACTTCCGACGGACGTGTCGTTCAGGGCCATGCGCTGGCCTATGACCAGGAGACGGGCTTCGGGCTCGTCCAGGCGCTCGGCCGGCTCGACTTGCCGGCGCTCGATCTCGGCCGCGCCAGCGAGGTCCGCCTCGGCGATGCGGTGGTGCTGGCCGGCGGCGAGGCCGGGCAATATGTCCGCGCCAGCGTCGTCGCCAAGCAGGAATTCGCCGGCTACTGGGAATATCTGCTCGACGAGGCGCTGTTCACCTCGCCGCCGCATCCCGTCTGGGGCGGCGCCGGGCTCATTTCCGAGGATGGGCGGCTGATCGGCATCGGCTCGCTGCTGGTGCAGCAGATGACGGAGGAGGGCGAGACGCGCGACGCCAACATGATCGTGCCCATCGACCTCCTGCCGCCGATCCTCGACGATCTCCTCTCCTATGGCCAGGTCAGGCGCCCGGCGCGGCCCTGGCTCGGCATGTTCTCGGCCGACAGCGAGGATGGCGTCGCCGTCGTCAGCCTCGCCGAGGGCGGCCCCGCCGCGCTTGCCGGCATCAGGCCCGGCGACCAGATCGAAGCGGTGGGCGGCCAGGCCGTCGGCACGCTGGCGCAGTTCTATCGCGCGCTGTGGAGCCTCGGCCCGGCGGGAATCGAGATCACGCTCGATATCCGCCGCGACGGCCGCGAGCGCACGATCCGCATCGCCTCGGCCGATCGCGCCGACTTCCTCAAGAAACCGCGCCTGCATTGAGAGTCTTCAGCGGCGCGGATAGCGGCCAAATTCTCACAGTCCGCGAATAAATGCTGCGCCGCACATCTTCTCCTGCGAAGAGCCGGGTTCAGCGGAAGTCTTAACGCCGTCCTAATATTGACGTCGGAGTTGCACCTGCCCTAGAACGCTCCACAAGGGTGCGCGCCTCGGGGGAGTGCGGGATGTCCTATAGCGGCGCTTATCGCGTCAACGAGCCGAAAGTCGTCAGCGAAACGCTGGACGGCGAGACGATTGCGATCGATCTCGAAAGCGGCAGTTATTTCAGCATGAATCCGGCGGCTTCGGTCGTCTGGAACCTGATCCTCGACGGGCATCCGGCCGCCGCCTTCCCGGCCGTCGTCGCTGCGCGCTTCGATGTTGCGCCCGAGGATGCCGCCGGCGATATCGAGCGCTTCGTCGAGAGCCTCGTGCGCGACCGTCTGGTCGTCGCCGCGGAGCCGAGGGCCGTGGCGGCGCCCGTGATCGCGGCACAGGGGCGGGCTCCGTATGAGGCGCCGTCGGTCGAGCGCTTCGACGACATGCAGGAACTGCTGCTCGCCGACCCGATCCATGACGTGACGCTCGCCGGCTGGCCTCATCTGCCTCCGACCTAGGAGAACGCCCTGATCTCCGTCATCGTCCCGGTCTACAACGGCGCCTCCTTCATCGCCGAGGCGATCGGGTCGATCCTGGCGCAGGCCGGCGGACATGAACGGGAAATCATCGTCGTCGACGATTGCAGCACGGACGAGACGGTTGCCGTCGTCGAGCGCTTCGGCGATCCGGTCCGTCTCATCCGGCGCCAGATGAATGCCGGTTCGGCCGTGGCGCGCAACGACGCCCTGGCGGCGGCGCGCGGCGACATCATCGGCTTCCTCGATGCCGATGATCTCTGGACGGACCGCCATCTTGCGAGCCTTCTTCCCATGCTCGCCGACCCCGCGCTCGACTGCGCCCGCGGCTGGACGCGCATGACGGCGCTCGCCGATCCCGGCATCGATCTCGGCGAGAGCTATCAGCCGATCCTGCTCGGCGCCGGCCTCTACCGGCGGTCGGTCTTCGATCGCGTCGGCGGCTTCGAACCGGTGCTGCGCGCCGGCGAGGATCTCGACATGGCGGCGCGCATCGGCGAGGCCGGGGTGAGGATCGCCGTCACCACCGAGATCGTCCTCGTCTATCGCCGGCACGACCGTTCCGCCGTGGCAAAGGCGGGCGCCGTGCAGCGGGGACAGTTCGACGCGATCCGCAGCCGCCTTCGTCGCGGAGGCCACGCATGAGCGGGATGGCCGATCCGGGTGTCGCCATGCGCGGAGGGCTCCGCCGGCGCTTCGTGGAGCGGATCGTCGAGCCGGCGGTCGTGCTCGCCGAGGAGCGGTCGGGCAGGGTGGTGCGCTGCTATGCGCTGGCGGGCAGCATCGTGCGGGTGACCTTTGCCGGCGCGCCGCTGGCCGAACGCCTCGGCCGCGCTTTTGCACATGCGCTGCTGCCCGATCATCAGGGTTCGGTCGATCTCGACGTTCATGTCTGGGACTCGGCGTCGAACGGGCTGCCGCCGCCGGCGCATATGCTGCCCGAGACCGAGGCGGACGGGCTCGTCGCCGCCGACGAGCCGGGGCTGCTGGCGGGTTTCGTCAGCAAGGAAGACACGCTCAACCTCATCGATTTCGAGCGCGCGCAGGCCTATTTCTGGCTGTCCTCGCTCGAGGCGGTTCCCGGCTGGGTGACGGCGGCGCCGCTTCGGCGCATCCTGCAATGGTTCTTCGCGCCTCGCGACGTGCATCTCATGCATGGCGCGGCGGTCGGCCGGCGCGAGCGCGCGCTGCTCATCACGGCGCGCGGAGGCTCCGGCAAGTCGACCACCGCGCTGGCGGCGGCCGCCGCCGGGCTCGGCTATCTCGCCGACGACTATGTCGCCGTGCGCAACGGTGCGCCGCCCGAGGCACATTGCCTCTTCAACTCGGCGAAGCTCACCGATGCGAGCCTCGCGATGCTGCCGAACTATGGCCGCTTCATCCGCGAGCGCGATGTCGGCGAACGCCTCAAATCGGTGATCTTCATGGCCGAGGCGATGCCAGAGCGGCTGCTATCCTCCGCGCCGCTTGTCGGCATCGCGGTGCCGGTGATCAATCGCAGCGAGCGGACCTTCCTGGAGCCCGCCGATGCCAAGGCGGCGTTCCTGGCCCTGGCGCCGAGTTCGCTGCTGCATGTCTCGCTCAGCGGCGGGTCCGAACTGATGCGCGCGCTCCGCACGCTGGTCGCCTCGCTTCCCTGCTATCGGTTGATGCTCGGCCGCGATCCGGCCGAGATCGCCGATGCGCTCGCCGCCTTCATCGACAGGGGGCCGGATTGAGCGACGCCGATGCTCTGAGGCCGCTCATCCCCTATTTCTCCGGCCAGAAGCTGCGCGCGACGGGCGTCGTGCTTTTGATCGTCGTTCAGGCGCTCGCGGTTCTGCCGATCGCCTGGCTGATCCAGCATGTCTTCGACCATACGCTGGCGGCCGGCGATCGGGCCGGCCTCGTGCTGGCGCTCGGCGCCGTGCTCGCGCTCTTTTCGCTGAATGCGCTCGCGACGATCGCGACCCGCCATGTCGCCCTCGGCATCATCAAGCCAGGTATCCGCAGGATGCGCTCGGATGCCGCCCGCAATCTCGTCGCCCGCGAGCCTGCCTTTTTCGCGACGGCCGATATCGACGAGCTGCAGACTGCCATGGTGAGGAGCAGCGAGCGCGTCGACTGGCTGGTGACGGCGCTGTTCACGCAGATCTTTCCGGCGCTCGTGGTTTCGGCCGGATTGTCCGCAGTCCTCCTCGCGCTCAATCCGCTGCTGTTCCTGGCGACGGCATCGGCCATGGCGGCCGGTTATGGCATCACCCGTCTCTTCCGCGCCCATATGCGCCGCCATGTCGATCGCTTCCACAGCGATTACGACCGCTATGGCAAGGTGGTGGCCTTCCTGTTCCGTTTCAGCGAGCTGATCCGCGTCCAGGCGGCCGAGTCGGCGGCGCTCGACCGCGTCCATGGCGCCGCCGAGGCGATGCGGAGTTCCGGCCATCGCCTCTCCTGGATGGGCACGGCACATACCGTCCTCCAGAACTACGTTCTCTCGATCGGCATCGTCCTGGTCCTGCTCATCGGCGGGCTGCAGGTGCTGGGTGGTGAGGTCAGCATCGGCGGCCTGCTCTCCTTCTATGTCTGCCTCAACATCCTCTCCGCGCAGACGCGGATCGTGACCGGGGCACTGCCGATCATCAGCGAAGGCATCGCCAGCGCCGAGGCGCTCGCGCCCTATCTCGCCGCGCCGCCCTCGGCCGCGACCGGCGAGAATTTCGAGGGTCTCCGCGAGGCGCTGGAGCTTTCCGGCGCCACCGTCGCGATGGGGGACGCGACGGTGATCCGGGACGGTGGGCTCCGCCTCGGCAAGGGCGAGATCGTCGGCCTTTTCGGCGCATCGGGCTCGGGCAAGACGACGCTCATCGGCGCGCTGCTCGGCCTGCACCCGCTCGGCGGCGGAGAGCTGACGGTCGACGGCCGCCCGATCGAGAGCTTCGACCTCGCGAGCTATCGCCGCCGCGTCGGCGTGCTGTCGCAATCGATGCTGCTCTTCCCGGGCACGATCCGCGAGAACCTGACCTTCGGGCTCGGCGAGGTTCCGGACGGCGCCCTCGACGAGGCCTGCCGGCAGGCCGAAATACACCATCTCGTGGCCTCGTTGCCCGAGGGCTACGACACGGTGATCGGCGAGCGCGGCATGCGCCTTTCGGGCGGACAGGCGCAGCGCATCGCGCTGGCCCGCGCCTTCCTGCGCGTGCCGGACATCCTGCTGCTCGACGAACCCGACAACCATCTCGACGATGCGACCGTGGCGGCGATCCTCGGCGGCATTCGCGCGCGCGGGACGACGACGCTGCTCGCCAGCCACAATCGCGGCCTTGCCGGTCTGCTCGACCGGGTCTATGAGGTTGATCGGGGGATCATCATGCAATCTGAGGGCGCAGACGCGGCGGCCGACGCCTATCCGCTGGTGAGCGTCGTGATGCCGGCCTTCAATGCCGAGCGCTACATCGCCGAGGCGATCGCGAGCGTGCTTGGCCAGACCTATCCCCGCCTCGAACTCATCGTCGTCAATGACGGCTCGACCGATCGCACGCGCGATATCGTCCGTTCTTTCGGCGACCGGCTGCTGGCGATCGACAGTCCCGTCAATCGGGGCATCGGCGATGCCCGCAACCGCGGGCTCACGGTGGCCAAGGGCAACTTCATCGCCTTGATGGATGCCGACGACATCTGGACGGCCGACAAGATCGAGCACCAGATGCGCGCCTTCGACGAGGAGCCCGGCCTCGGCCTCTCCTTCACGCAGATGCAGTGCTTCGTCAGTCCGGAGCTCCCCGAGGAGGTCAGGCAGCGGAGGGCCTGCCCGACCGAGCCGCAAGCGGGAATCGTCGCGGCGACGGCGCTCGTCCGCCGCGCGGTCGTGGAGCGGGTGGGGCCATTCGACACGGCGCTCAAGGTCGGAGAATTCATCGACTGGTTCTCGCGTGCCAAGGACGCGGGCTTTACCTGGCGGCTCGAACCGGGCGTTCATCTGAAGCGCCGCATCCATGACAGCAATACGGGCGTCACCGAGCGCGCCAGCTATGTCGACTATGTCCGCGTCGCGCGACGCGCGCTGAAGAGACGCGAGGCGGCGAGCGCCGATGACGCGGGCTAGCCTCTATCCCGAGAGCTTCCCGGATGCGACCGAGGAGGCGTTCCTCCGCCTCGTGCTTGCGCCCGATCCCGAGTTCCGTGCGCGCTGGGACGCGTGGAGGAAGGTCACCGTCTTCGACGATATTCCCTTCGCCGTGCTGCGCGCGCTGCCGATGCTGCATCTGAGGCTCGCCGCGCTCTCGATCGAGGATGGCGCGATCACCGGGCGCATCCGAGGCGTCTATCGTCAGGCCTGGTTCCGCAACCAGCTGTTGCTCGACCGGACGGCGGCGATCGTCGCCGATTTCGCGGCGGCTGGCATCCCGGTCATGCTGCTCAAGGGCGTCGCGATGATGACCGACGTGTTTCCGAGCGCCGGCGCGCGGATGACGGACGACGCCGACCTCCTGCTGCGGGAGGCGCATGTCGAGACCGCCGTGGCGAGGCTCAGAAAGGCGGGCTGGCATCAGGTGGGGCTCGCGCTCTCGGATTCGGTCGACTTCACGGGCGCGCATACGGCGCTCAGCCACGCGGCGACCTTCGAGATTCCCGACAGGGCAAAGCTCGACCTGCACTGGCAGGCCTTCTACAACGCCGCCGAACTGCATCCGCTGCGCCTCCTGATGCTGCGCAAGCCGCCGGCACAGACGGCGCTGACCGAGGCGCAATGGTCGCGGGCCCGTTCCGGCCATATCAAGGGCGTGCCGGTGCTGCTGCAATCCTTCGAGGACATGCTGCTGCACACCATGGTGCATGGCGCGCGCGCCAATCACCACCGACCGTTCCGCTGGGTGCTCGACGCCGCGGCGATCATCGGGACTGGACAAGTCGATTTCGGCCGTTTCGCAGCCATCGCGGCGGCGACGCCCTATGCGATCCATGCCCGCATCGCCTGCCGCTATCTCTCGGAGCGCATGGGCTTGCCGGTCCCGGCCGGTGCCCTCGCCGTGCTCGACGCCGTTCCGGTCAGCGGGCGCACGGTGCGCCTCTACTATGCCGACGGGCGGCTGCGGCCGCCGGCGCTGCTCGGGAGCCTGCCATCCATCTGGTATGTCTATTGGAAGGCGCATGCCCGCGGCAGCTTCGCCGGTCGTCTCCGGCGCTTTCCGGACTATCTCCGGCGCCAGTGGGCGCTGCCGCCGGAAGCGGGGCTCGCACGGTTCGCCATCGCCCGCTATCGCGCCCGCCTGCCGGGCCGGCTGAGGCGCGCGGTCGGGCGGTAGCTCGGCACGACGCGGCACCACCGGGGCGCCGCGTCGGATCTCAAAGCGTGGCTCAGCCTTCCTTCGCCATCGACTTCTTGAAATGCGGTAGATGCTTCTGCTGCGCTTCCAGCATCAGTTCGCGATACTGGCCATAGATGATGTCGGTGTCGTGCAGCGTCACGCCGGCGATGGTCGGCGAGGCGAAGACCGGCAGCTCGATGCCGCGATCGGCCAGCTTCTGCGCGCTCTCGGCGAGCAGCTCGTGCATCATGATCATGGCGAGGACGGTCGAGGACCCGGCGACCGGGCGGCTCCAGCCCTTGATCGGCACGATGGCGTCCTCGATCGGCGCGCCGGTGTCGATGACGATGTCCGCCGCATGCGGCAGGCGCTTGCCCGAGGAGTGCGAGGCCGGCTTGTCCATGTTCGACTTGGCGGTGATCGCGATCACCGTCAGCCCGCGCTTCTTGGCATAGAGGGCCGCCTCGATGCCGGAGGCGTTGCTGCCGGAATGGCCGAACACGATCAGCGTGTCGCCGGGGTTGAGCGGCTGGTGGTCGAGGAACTTGTCGGCATAGTTCTCGGTGCGCTCCAGCCAGAGCAGTTCGCGCACGCCGCCGGCGCCGAGGATGTTGTGCCACATCACGCGCGGGTCGGTCAGCGGGTTGAAGCCGAGATAGGAGCCGTAGCGCGGATAGGTCTCCTGCACCGGCAGCACCGAGTGGCCCGAGCCGTAAAGATGCACAAGGCCGCGATTGGCCAGCGTCTCGCAAACGGCGGAGGAGGCCTTGGCGAAGGCCTCGGCATTGGCCGCGGCGGCCTCTTCCGCGATCTTCACGAGGCGGCTGATATAGAGCGTGGACATGGGAAGCCCTTCTTCTTTCGGTGGGGTTGAGGGTCAGATGTGGAGGGTGGAGCGGATCTCGTAGCGATCCGCCCGCATGGTCGAGATTGCGTATTCGAACGGTCCGCCGCGGTCATAGGCGATGCGCTCGACCTCGAAGGCCGGCGTGCCCGGCGCCTGCTGGATGAGCTCGGCATCCGCCTCGGCGACGCGGCCCACGCGGTAGACTTCCTTCGCCTTCACCGGCGTGATGCCGCAATGCTCCTTGAGCCAGGTGTAGAGCGACTGCACCTCGTGCGCGGCCTCGAAGAGGCCCGGAACCCGCGCCTCGGGGAGATGCGCCGTCTGGATGCCGATCGGCAGGCCGTTGCCGAGCCGCAGGCGGCGGAGCTGCACGACCGTGTCGCCCGCGGCGATCTCCAGCGCGTCGGCCACCTCCTGATCCGCCGCGATGAGCCGCGCCTCGAGAAGGCGAGTGCCCGGCGACAGCGCCAGCGTCTTCATCTCCTCGGTGAAGGAGGTGAGGCCGCGCACGCCTGCCACCATGGTGGCGGCGCGCACGAAGGTGCCGCGGCCATGCTCGCGGCGGAGGAACCCGGCCTCTTCCAGATTGCGCAGCGCGTGGCGGACGGTGATGCGCGAGATGCCGAGCAGCTCGCAGAGCCGGTCCTCGTTGGGGATCTGCATCCCCGCCGTCCATTCGCCGCGCTCGATGAGACCGCGCAGCGCCGTCTCGGCCTGGTGCCAGAGCGGTTCGGGGCGGCGGCGATCGGGCTTTTCCAGCGTCACGATGTCAGTCATGCCAAGCTTCTCCAGTCGCTGCCCGCCGCGCCGGCAAAGGCCGCACCGACGAGGCCCGCCGAGGATCCGAAATGGGCGGCCCGCAGCGGCACGCCGCGGAGGTGCGGCGGCAGCTGCCGGTCGAGCGCCCTCTGGACCTTCGGCCCCAGCATGTCGAGGGCGCGGGCGACGCCGCCGGCGAGGATGATGACCGCCGGGTCGAGCAGCCCCACCGCGCCGGCCAGCGCGGTGCCGAGCGCTGCGGCCGGCGCATCGAGCGCGGCAAGGGCCCGGGCGTCGCCCGCGCGGGCCGCCGCGATCAGATTTTCTCCGCCGTCGAGGCCGATCGCCTTCGCGGTCGCGTCGAGCGCCCGTCCGGAAGCCTGGCGCTCCAGCCAGCCCGAGACATCCTCGCCGGGATCATCGAGATCGGCGGCGGCCCAGCCGAAGGAACAGGCGCCGCCGCCCGATCCGGCGACGATGCGGCCGCCGGCGAGCACCGCCGAGCCGATGCCGGTTCCGATCGCGACGAGGAGCGCATCGCCGGCCCCGATCGCGACGCCGGCCTTCGCCTCGGCGAGCAGCGCGAGTTGCGCGTCATTGCCGAGCCCGACCGAGACGCCGGGCAGCGCCGCCGAAAGATCGAGCCCGTCGAGCCAGGGCAGGTTGGGTACCCAGCGGCAGAGCGAGCCGCGCGCGAGCCCCGGCACCCCGATCCCGAGCCGGCTGGCGCCCGATGCCGCAAGCAGCCGCTCGAGAAGCGCAAGGAAGGACGCCCGGTCGCGCGGCGCCGGACCGTTCTCGAGCGGCGCAACCAGCTCCGGATCGGCCGCAAAGGCCGTCGCCGCGCGATAATGCGTACCGCCGAGATCGATGGCGAGGATATGGCTCATCCCTTCACCCCCGATGCGACGACGCTGTCGACGAAGAAGCGCTGCAGGAAGATGAAGAGGACGACCGGCGGCAGGACGGCGAGCGTGCTGCCGGCCATCACGAGGCCGGTGTTCATGGCGCCCCGGTTGTAGGAAAGAAGGCGCGAGAGCGAGATCACGATCGGATAGGCGTCGGTATTGCCCTGCAGGACCGTGAGCGGCCAGAGATAGCTGTTCCAGTGATAGACGAAGGCGAACAGCGTCAGCGCCGCGATCGCCGGCAGGACCGAGGGCGCGACGATCTGGAAGACGATCCTGAGTTCCGAGGCGCCGTCGATGCGCGCCGCCTCGATGAGATCGTCCGGCACGCCACGGATGAACTGGCGCATCAGGAAGATGCCGAAGGCATTGGCGAGGTTCGGCACCACGACCCCGGCGAGCGAGGCGTTGAGGCCGAGAGTGACGACGATCCGGTAGAGCGGGATCAGCGTCACGATCGGCGGCAGGAACATGGTGGCGATCAGCACCGCGAAAAGCGTGTCGCGATGCTTGAAGCGGTATTTCGCGAAGCCGTAGCCGGCCATCAGGCTGGTGACGATGATCGCCGCCGTCGTCAGCGTCGCGATGAGCGCCGAGTTCACGATCGAACGCCCGAGGCTGATCACGCCGGCGACCTGGGCATAGGCGTCGAGGCTCGGCGAGGCCGGCAGCCATACGGGCGGCACCTGCATCGTCTCCTGCGGCGTCTTCAGGCTCGTGAGCAGCATCCAGGCGAGCGGGAAGGCGCTCGCGACGGCGATGGCGATGATGAGGAGCGTCAGCGCGGCGGCGCCGGGCGTAAAGCTTCGCGAGGGACGGGGGAGGGCGTTTGCCGTGCTCATGTGGTGCGCGCCTCCCGCGCCTTGGCGAAGGCGAACAGGGCGCCGACGGCGACCGCGAGCGAGATCATCAGCGTCACCGCCATGGCCGAGCCGAGGCCGCCCTGCGCGCGTTCGATGCCGACGCGGCGGATGTGATAGGTGAGGACATTAGTGGAATTGATCGGGCCGCCCTGGGTGATGAGCGCCACCGGCTCGAACACCTGCACCGCATTGATGACCGCGATCACCGCGGAGAACAGCAGCGTGTTGCCGAGCAGCGGCAGCGTCACGAAGAGGAAGCGCTGGATCGCGTTGGCGCCGTCGATCCGCGCCGCCTCATGCAGCGAGCCGGGGATCTGCGTCAGGCCTGCGACGACGAGCACGGTGAAATAGCCGACCTGCTGCCAGACATTGAGCAGGACGATCGAGAAGAGGGCGGTCTTCGGCGAAGAGAGCCAGGTCTGCGGCGGAATGCCGATCCAGCCGATGATCTGGTTGATCGGGCCTTCGGTCGGCGAATAGAGCTTCGAGAAGACGAGCGCCACCGCGATCATCGGCACCATGTAGCTGGAGAAGAGCACCGTTCTCAGCAGGATGCCGCCCGGCGCCAGCTTCTGGTGGACGAGGAGCCCGAACAGCACCGAAAGCGGCAGGATCAGGACGACGGAACCGAGCGTGTAGAGCGCGGTATTGGCCAGCGCCGCCTTGAAATCGCGGCCGACCGAGCTCTGCGAAAAGATGTCGAAGAAATTGGCGAGGCCGACATAGCGGGCGGTCTCGAAGCCGGTCTGCGTCGACCAGGCGGTGAAGGCGAGTACGACGGTCAGGACCATCGGCGCCAGCACGAACACCGTGATCAGCCCCGTCGCCGGCGCGAGCATGGTGATGGTCGATCGGAGGGACTGGCTGTGCATGTCGGGTCGAAACCGGTGTCGCTTGATCGCGGGTAATGCCTGGAGCGGGCGCGCTCGCTTTACCTCTCCCATGGGGAGAGGTCGGACCGAAGGTCCGGGTGAGGGGCGCGGGTTCTCCGGAGAGGCCGTAACCCCTCACCCGCCGGCTTCGCCGTCGACCTCTCCCTCAGGGAGAGGTGAAAGGCGCACTTCCGGGGGAGGAGAGGCGGCCGCGCTGCCGGTCCCGCATGTGAACCGGCAGCGCGGCGCAGGTCACTGCGCGGCGCGGCCGAGGATCTCGACGGCGTCGGACTGGGCGGTCTTCTGCGCGTCGGCAGCGGAAAGCTGGCCGAACTGCACGGCTTCCAGCGTCTTCTGCAGCGCCTCGGAGAATTCCTGGCCGCCGAGCACGACCGGGAACGGCTTCGCGTCGGCGAGCGTCTCGGTATAGCCCTTGAGGAACGGATCGGAGGCGAGGCGGTCGGCGAAGGCGGCGCCGTCGGAGGTGCGCGAGGGCAGGATGCCCATCGACATCAGGATGTCACCCATCGCCGAGGCGCCGTTCGCGCCCGAAGTCGGGCCGTTCAGCCACGCGAGGAAGTCCCAGGCCGCCTTCTGCTCCTCGGCCGAAGCCTTGGCGTTGACGACGGTCATCCAGGAATAGGAGATCGAGCGCGCCTTGTCGCCCGAGGGGCCGACCGGGATCGGCGCCGTGGCGATGTCGGCGAACTTGTCGCCCATGCCGGCCTTCAGCGCCGATTCCCACCAGTTCGCCATGATGATCATGCCGGTCTTGCCGGAGACGAACGAGTCGAGGAACGGGCCGGTCGTGTTGGCGTCGGCCGTCGCCATTGCCGGGTCGCTCCACCCCGACTTGATCAGCTTCTCGTAGAGCGCGAAGGTCTCGGTCGCCTGCTTGCTGTCAAGCACCGGCGTGCCGTCGACGACGAGGTCGCCGCCATTCGAGACGAGCAGCGAGGCGAAGGGGTGCAGCACGCCCGCCGCCCAGGAATTGATCATGCCGAAGCCCTGCTGGCCCTTCGACTTGTCGGTCAGCTTCTCGGCCGCGACGAGGAATTCGTCCCAGGTCTTCGGCGCCTCGGTGATGCCGGCGGCCTCGAACATCTTCTTGTTGTAGTTGAGCGCGTAGACGTCGATCTCGTTCGGGATGCCGTAGAGCGTGCCCTTGATCGACGCGGCGCCGATCACGCCGGCCGGCCAGTTGGCCTTGGTGTCGGCAGCGATCGCATCGGGAACCGGCGCGACGAGCCCGTCCTTCACGAGGTCCGGCAGCCAGGCGTCATAGATGCCGGCGATCGTGGCGCCGCCCGAGCCGCCGCCCGACGAGCGTAGCGTGGTCAGGAGGTCGCCGAACGGCACCGCCCTGACCGTGATGGTCGTGTCGGGATGGTCCTTGGCATAGGTGGCCGCGGCGGCCTCGAGCTTCGCGACCGTCTCGGGCGACCAGTGGGTGAGGAAGGAAACGTCCACCGCATGGGCAAGGACGCTGCCCGAAAGCAGGAGGACCGCGGTGCCGGCGGCACGCGCGATGGTCCGGAACATCTGCATGTTGAATTCTCCCTGCGCGATCCGGCTTGGCGCCGGCTGACCGGGAGAGTTATGACGTTATAACGACTCTAGCGCAAGGGGCTTCCAGAAGGGTACCCATCGTCGCGCGCGTGCCGGACCGTCTGTGCGAGCCGGCGCATCCGCGGTGAGGAGAATGCGCCGGTCTCGCTCTGTCGTGAGCCGGCTCAGTGCCGGCGCTTCGGCTTACGGCAGGATGTAGCCGGCGGCGGTGAAGAGGCGGTACCAGTCGTGGCGCGACAGCTCGACATCGGCGCCGGCCGCCGCTTCCTTGACGCGCTCGGGACGGGTGGTGCCGAGCACGACCTGCATCTTCGCCGGATGGCGGGTGATCCAGGCGAGCGCGATGCCGGTCGGCGTGACCTTGTGCGTCTCGGCGAGTTCGTCCAGCACCGTATTCAGCTCCGGATAGGCCTCGCGGTCGCCGATGAAGGAGCCGTCGAAGAAGCCCTTCTGGAAGGGCGACCAGGCCTGCAACGTGATGCCGTTCAGCCGGCAATAGTCGAGGATGCCGTTGTCGCGGTCGATCGACTGGTCAAGGCCCTTCATGTTGGTCGCGACGCCGGCGGCGATCAGCGGCGCATGCGTGATCGAGAGCTGCACCTGGTTGAAGAGGAGCGGCTGCTTCACCGCCGATTTCAGCAGCGCGATCTGGCCCGGCGTCTGGTTGGAGACGCCGAAATGGCGGACCTTGCCGGCGGCTTCCAGCGTGTCGAAGGCGCTTGCCACCTCTTCCGGTTCCACCAGCGCGTCGGGACGATGCAGGAGCAGCACGTCGATATAGTCGGTGCGCAGCGCCGCCAGCGACTCGTCGACCGTCTTCAGGATGTGCTCCTTGGAGAAGTCGAAGGAGCCCTTGCGGATGCCCGCCTTGGTCTGGATGACGACGCGCTCGCGCTCGGCCGGCGTGAAGCGGATCGCCTCGCCGAACTGCCGCTCGGCGCCATGCGGTCCCTCGCCATAGACATCGGCGTGATCGAGGAAGTTGATGCCGGCCTCGCGCGCCGTGTCGACGAGGGTGCGGATCGCCGCCGCATCCATGGCCGAGATGCGCATCAGGCCGAGAATGACGCTGGAAACCGGGAAATCGATCCCGGGAATGCTGTAGGTCTTCATGAAAGGAGCCTCGTGGTGGAGGGGAGCCACGGTCCGCGCTGGTCCGCGCGGCATGGAGCGGGCGCAGCGGCGTGGCCGCGTCCCGTTCCGCCCTTTCTCCCCCGCCCGCGCCCTCGATGCAAGGCGCGAAGCGGAAGTCTCTCAGGTGCAGCGGCCGGCCAGTCAGCGCAGCGTGATGATGAGCCGGCTCAGGATGCTGCCTTCCCACCACATCGGGAAGTTCGTGCCCCATTTGTTGTTGTAGAGATTGATCGCCACGCCGGCGGCGAAGTCGGGCGCCGCGGGATGGAACGGCATGAAGGCACGATCGGCCGGGCCGACCAGGGCGCTGTCGAGCGGCTCGATGGCGAGATGCCCGTCGCCGAGGGCGCAGCCGATCGACTGCACGGCCTGCAGCTGGCCGCCGCCGCGCGCCACGACGTCGCCGGCCGCACCCGTCCGTCCGAGCTTCTCGAAGGTCCAGTCGCGCGCGCCCTTGGGCGTCACGAGCAGGAAGCCGGCCTCGGGCATGCGGTTGGCGGGCTTGTCATGGAGGACGAGCGCGATCTCGACCCGGTCCGGCCCGAGCGCCGTCAGCCGCAGCGCGTGGCGGCGCGGGCCGCCGAGAAGCAGCCGTGCCTCGTCGGGAAGCTCGGCCAGCGCTGTCCGCTCATCGCTTGTCCCGAGCAGCCGCCCGGCGAAGCGCGCGGTGCGCGCCGTCTTCGCCGAGGCGAGGCCCGGCTTGTCATGGTCGAGGATCGCCCATTCGATGCGGTGCTGCAGATAGGCGTCGAGATGCTTCTGCAGTTCGGCGGCGTCGTAGCTCTCGTGGCGATAGCCGATGAGGCAGCCGTCGACGCCCGCGATGCGCCGTGCGTCCGGGGCGACCAGAGCCGCGATATCGCCCGTTTCGGCGTCGAGCTCGGCCAACCAGCCGCCATCGGAAAGGCGCGTGCCTGCGGTGACGCTGGCCGGCTCCGGCGCCGGTTCTGTCGCCACGAGTGCGGCATCCGCAGCGGCCCGGTCGGCGGCTCCGAGACGGTCGAGCGCGGCGTCGAGATAGGCGCGCTGCTCGGCCCAGGACTGCTCGGTGAAGGCGAAGCGGTAGTCGGTGGCGCGCAGCGCGTCGAAATCGGCGCGGTCGAAGGCGGTCTCGTCGCGGAGATAGCTCTTGATGTCGACGCCCCAGGTGTGTTCGGC
Source organism: Allobosea sp. (assembly GCA_017307955.1). Classification (GTDB taxonomy): domain Bacteria; phylum Pseudomonadota; class Alphaproteobacteria; order Rhizobiales; family Kaistiaceae; genus Kaistia. Next base: position 105,309 of record JAFKFV010000014.1, read on the forward strand.
GATCATGGTGAGGCCGCGGCCAAAGGCGCGCCGCTCCTCCGTCGGCTCGGCCGCGAAGCGGTCATAGAGCCGGGCAAGGGCACGGTAGCGTGCGAGCTTCGCCGGGTCCGAGGCGGTGCCGTGGATCCAGCTGTCGCCGATCTCCCGTTCGACGACGGGAAGCTCGGCCCGGCGCGCCCACATGATGTCGCCGAAGGCGTCCAGCGTCGAGGCGCGGATCACCGCGCCCGGGTTCTCGTGGCGGAGATGGCGCAGCGTCTCGACCGTCTGCGGGACGCTTTGCGGGCCGATATTGTCGTTGGTGTGGGCAAAGCTGAGCCCGACATCGGGGCCGGCCGGGAAATCCGTGGCACCATAGGAGCCCTGATACATGACGACGACTTCGGAGCCGTCGCCTGCGCGCCAGCGGAAGAGCGGCGGCACGTCCGGCACCGGGCTCGCCGTGTTGACGCCGAGATGCAGGAAGCGGACGCCCGCCTCGGCCAGGAGCGGCACCATGCCGAGCGTATGGCCGGGCACGTCGGTCATCTTGGCCGCCGTCGTCCTGCGGCCGAAGCGGCGGTCGAGCATCTCGGCATAGGAGAGGCCGGCGCGGAAAAGGGCCGGCGTCATCAGTTCGGTGTGGGTCGTGAAGGGCAGGGCGTGCCAGGTGACGAGGCCGCGCTCGATGGCCGTTTCGAGCCGCCGCACCTTGTCCGGCGCCTGCGTCTCCAGATGATCGAAGATCAGCCAGGCGCCCGTCGTCCAGATGAAGGCGGGGGCTTCCGGCGCCTCGCGATGGAAATGCTCGCCGGTCGCGATGGCCTGCGGGATGAACTGCTCGTGATACTGGCGCCGCACGCGGGCCGCGTGGTCGGTGAAGCCGATATCGAGATGGGTCTTGAAGACGAGATGGATGATGGGAGCGGTCATGGTCCTGGCCGGGCTCGGGCACTGTCGGGCGGTGACCAAGCATGGCCGCCGATGCCTGTCCAGAGGTCGAAAACCATCGCTCCACTCTTGGGTATCGGCTTTTTCGCCCGCCTGCTAAGCTTCCGGGGTCTCATTCGGGGAGATGACGACATGCGGGCGCAGCAAAACGCGGTTCGCCGAAGATGAGCAGGGTCTTCAAGCTCGTCCTGATCAAGCCGTCGCATTACGACGACGACGGCTATGTCATCCGCTGGTATCGCTCGATGATCCCGTCCAATTCGCTCGCGAGCCTTTACGGCCTCGCGCTCGATTGCGACCGGCGCCGCGTGCTCGGAGACGATGTCTCGATCGCCATCACCGCCATCGACGAGACGAATACCCGCGTGCGCATCGACGAAATCGTCCGCGACTTCGCGGCTAACGGCAATTTCGGCCTTGTCGGTCTCGTGGGCGTGCAGTCCAACCAGTATCCACGCGCGCTCGACCTGGCGCGGCCGCTGCGCGAGGCCGGGATCGCGGTTGCCATGGGCGGATTCCATGTGTCGGGCTGCCTCGCGATGCTGCCCGACCTCCATGTCGACCTGCAATCGGCGCTCGATCTCGGCGTCTCCCTCTTCGCCGGCGAGGCGGAGGACCGGCTCGACCGGGTGCTCATCGACGCGGCGGCGGGGACGCTGAAGCCGCTCTACAACTATATGGACGACCTGCCGAGCATCGAGGGCACGCCGCCACCCTTCCTGCCGGCGAGCTATGTGACGCGGACGCTCGGCGGCAATACCAGCTTCGACGCCGGGCGGGGCTGCCCCTTCCAGTGCTCGTTCTGCACCATCATCAACGTCCAGGGGCGCAAGTCGCGCCGCCGCTCGCCGGACGATATCGAGGCGCTCATCCGCGAGAACCTTTCGCAGGGCATCCACAACTACTTCATCACCGACGACAACTTCGCCCGCAACCGCGACTGGGAGATCATCCTCGACCGCATCATCAGGATGCGCGAGGAGGACAAGCTCAGGATCGGCCTCATGGTCCAGGTCGATACGCTCTGCCACCGCATTCCGAACTTCATCGAGAAATGCAAGCGGGCCGGCGTCACGCGCGTGTTCATCGGGCTGGAGAACATCAATCCCGATAACCTGATGTCTGCCAAGAAGCGGCAGAACAAGATCACCGAATACCGGACGATGCTGCTCGCGTGGAAGGCGCAGGGCATCATCACCTATGCCGGCTACATCCTCGGCTTCCCGGGCGACACGCCGGAGAGCATCCGCCGCGATATCGGCATCATCCAGCGCGAATTGCCGCTCGATATCCTCGAATTCTTCTTCCTGACGCCGCTGCCCGGCTCGGAGGATCACCAGAAGCTGCATCGCGCCGGCGTCGCGATGGATGCCGACCTCAATAAATACGACCTTGAACATGCCGTGACCGCCCATCCGCGCATGAGCCAGGCGGAATGGGAGGGCATCTATGGCGAGGCCTGGTCGCTGTTCTATACGCCCGAGCACATGACGGTGATCCTGAAGCGCGCGGCGGCCACCGGCGTGAAGACCGGCAGCATCGCCAAGCTTCTGATGTGGTTCTCGACCTCGGTCGCGGTCGAGAAGGTGCATCCGCTGCAGGGCGGGGTGCTGCGCCTTCGCCACCGCCGCGACCGGCGGCCGACACTGCCGCTGGAGCCGGCCTGGCGGTTCTATCCGCGCGAGGCCTTCGGCGTGGTGGCGAAGTCGGCGCATCTCATCGCGCTCTATGCACGGCTCGAGCGGGTCCGCCGCCGCATCGAGGCCGACCCTGAACGCAAGGCCTATCGCGACCAGGCGTTGATGCCGGTCGCCGAGGACGAGACCGAGGTGCTCGAACTCTTCAACCAGAACGACGCGGCGCGCAATGCCGTCCGCCATGCCCATCATCTCGCGGAGGTGACGCAGCACGGCTGATGCCGCGCAACGCGTTCGGGAACAGGCTTCTTCCGGCGGGGTTGGGTCCTCAAACCCTCCCCAACGAAAGAGGCTTCCCATGAACGAGCGACCGACTCCCCCCTTCGAGAAGCAGCAGCAGCCGATGCCGGGCGCCACCGCGGCCATGAAGCCGGTGCCCGATCATGGCGAGGAGAGCTACAAGGGCTCCGGCCGCCTCAAGGGCCTCAAGGCGGTGATCACCGGCGGCGACAGCGGCATCGGACGCGCCGTCGCGATCGCCTATGCCCGCGAGGGCGCCGATGTCCTCATCGCCTATTTGAACGAGGACGCCGACGCCGAGGCGACGCGCAAGCTCGTCGAGGCGGAGGGCCGCAAGGCCGTGCTCGTCGCCGGCGATATCCAGGATCCGGCACATTGCCGGGCGATCATCGACACGGCGGTCAAGGAGCTCGGCGGCATCGACATCCTCGTCAACAATGCCGCGCATCAGGCGAGCTTCTCCTCGATCGAGGAGATCAGCGACGACGAATGGGACCTGACCTTCCGCGTCAACATCCACGCGATGTTCTACCTGACCAAGGCGGCGGTGCCGCATATGTCGAAGGGTGGGTCGATCATCAACACCGCCTCGATCAACAGCGATACGCCGAGCCCGCATCTCCTCGCCTATGCGACGACCAAGGGCGCGATCCAGAACTTCACCGCCGGCCTCGCGCAGATGCTGGCGGAGAAGAATATCCGCGCCAATTGCGTCGCCCCGGGTCCGATCTGGACGCCGCTCATCCCCTCGACCATGCCCGAGGACAAGGTCACGAATTTCGGAAAGCAGGTGCCGATGCAGCGGCCCGGCCAGCCGGCGGAGCTTCAGACCGCCTATGTCATGCTGGCCGATCCGCAATCGAGCTATGTCTCGGGCGCGACCATCGCGGTGACCGGCGGCAAGCCAATCCTCTAGAGCGTTTTCGAGCGAAACGGCCACCGGTTCGCGTGAAGAAATGCATCAAGACAGAGCGATGGAGCATCGCCGGTGAACCGGAGTTCACCAGAAAGGCTCTGGCCGCGCACCTCATCCAGGCCGCCGCATCCTCGAAGGGGCGTGGCGGCCTTTTCATGTCCCGCACGGGGCGTCCTGCGTGATCGCGTCCAGGCCGCGTCCTGTCCCGTCGACGGCTGCTCCGGGAACCAGCCGGCGGCGACGCTGTTGGCTGCATATCGCAACCGATCGTCGGAGGGCGGGTCATGACTGTTGCCAGATATGAGGTTCTGCCGCGCGAGGACCATTGGGTCGTTCGTCACGACGAGGACGTCGCCGGACCCTATGTCACCAAGGAAGCCGCCCTCGAGGCCGCGGTCAGCACCGCGGGCCGCGCCATGGCCGAGGGCTATGCCGTGGAACTCAGGGTCGAAGGGGGCGCCGAGGGGCGGTGGGCCTGAATGTCCAGTCCTCCGGGCTCCGAAGCTCCCGACAAGCTCTGCTGCGCGCTGCCCTATCGGCTGCGCGCCGATCACGTCGAGATCCTGCTGATCACGGACCGCGCCGGGCGCTGGATCCTGCCGAAGGGCCATATGCGCCCGACCGAGGCTCCGTTCCAGGCGGCCGAGCGCGAAGCCTGGGAAGAGGCGGGCGTGAAGGGCTCGATCGACATGCTGCCGATCGGCGGCTTCGACCATACGGGCGAAGCGGGGACGGTGCATATCCTCGTCTATCCGCTCGGCGTCGCCGAGGAAGCGGCGGCCTGGCCGGAATCGGATCGCCGCCGCCGCCGCTGGGCGCGGGCCGAGGAGGTGGCGCGGCTCGTCTCGCGTGATCTCGCTCCGCTCGTCGAGGAATTCGCCGCCGATACCGATGCCATGCTCGGCGATGGCGCCGACAAGGGGTTCGACCGCAATTGACCATGACCATGACCATGAGCGCGCGCCGCACCGTCGCCGAGCCGGCCGATGAAACGCAATCGATGCGGGGGCGCCCGTCGGCCACGGGCCTGCTCGCGCCCGGCCGCAATGCCTGGCGCAGCGAAACCTCGGCGCGGACGGCGGTGATCGTCGACGGCTTCGATTATTTCCGCCATCTCGAAGAGGCGCTCCGTCGCGCCCGCCGCTCGATCATGGTCATCGGCTGGGATTTCGACGACGCGATCCGGCTGACCGATGACGGACCACAGCTCGGCGACCTGCTGCGCGGTCTCGTCGAGGAGCATCCGGGTCTCGAAGTGCGCGTGCTCATCTGGAGCGTCGCGGTTCTGCATGCGCCGAGCCCGGTGATGCCGCTCCTGTTCGGCTCGCCCTGGCAGCAGCATCCGTGCATCAGCGTCAAGCTCGATACCGCGCACCCCTTCTATGCCGCGCATCACCAGAAGATCGTCGTCATCGACGATGCGCTCGCCTTTGTCGGCGGCATCGACATGACCAATGGCCGCCGCGATACGCCGGAGCATCGTCCCGACGAGCCGCGCCGCGCCGGCCCGGACGGCAAGCCGGCCGAGCCCGTTCACGATGTGCACATGGCCGTCAGCGGCCCGGCCGCGGCGGCGCTCGGCGTCATCGCGCGCGATCGCTGGCTGGTCGCGACCGGCGAGACCCTGCCGCGCGTCACGGGCGCCGATCTCGACGCGCTGTGGCCGCCGGAACTGCCGGAAACATTCTCCGACCTTCCGGTCGCCATCGCGCGGACATGGCCGCGCTGGCGCACGCGGCCGCCGGCCTATGAAAGCCAGGCGATGATCCGCGACATGCTGATGGCGGCGGAGCGCCATCTCTACATCGAGGCGCAATATCTCAGCGCGCGCTATGTGCGCACGGCGCTGCGCCGCCTGCTGCGCCGGCCGACCGGCCCCGAGATCGTCGTCGTCCTCAACCGCATGCCCGACGTCCTCGTCGAGCGGCTGGTGATGGGCGAGAACTGCATGCGCATGGTGCGCGCGCTCAAGAAGGCGGACCGTCATGGCCGTCTCGCGATCTACTATCCCGTCGTTGCCGGCGAGGATGGCGAGCACGCCCTGCATGTCCATTCCAAGCTGATCATCACCGACGATCAGGTGATCCGCATCGGCTCGGCCAATCTCAACAACCGCTCGGTCGGCCTCGACACCGAATGCGATCTCGCGCTCGAGGCGTCACATGAGCGCGACCGCGAGAGGATCGCCGCGATCCGCGACGGCCTTCTGGCGGAGCATCTCGGCGCCGAGCCGGAGGCGGTCGCGGCCGCGGTCGCCGAGACCGGCTCGCTCATCCGCGCGATCGAGCGGCTCAACCACCGCCCGCGCGGATTGCGGCCGTTCCCGCTGACGCCGGGTCCCGCTCATTTCGTCTGGGGGACGCGGTTTCTCGATCCCGAAGCGCCGTTCGAACCCGGCTGGCTGCTCCGTCTCGGGGCGTATCGCCGCCGGGCGCCCGGGCTGCTGCCAGCTCGGTGACGGCGAGGAGCGCGGCGCCGATCGCGAGCGGCACGAGGAAATAGACGATCCGGAACAGAAGCACGGGGCCGACCACGGCCTCGCCCGGCAGGAGCAGGATCACCACGCTCTCGATGACGCCGATGCCGCCCGGAACATGGGTGACCAGCGTCGCGATATTGGCGAGCACGAAGATCGCCGCGACGTCGAGATAGTCGACATCGCCGGCGGTGCGGACCAGCACGAAAAGACAGGCCGACACCAGCGCGAAATTGATCGCGCCGACCAGCGTCTGCGCCACGGCCGTGCGGAGATCCGGCACGCCGATCTTCCAGCGGGTGATCGTCTTGCCGCCGAACCGCCAGGCGAGCAGCAGATAGGTCGCGACGGCGACGGCCGCCAGCGCGGCGACGGTTCGCCCGAGCGTCGCGCTCCCGAGCAGGCGCGTCGAGAGATCGCCATGCACCAGCAGCGGCGCGATCGAGAGCGACAGCAGCCCGAGCGCGACGGTCAATCCGCAAATCGCCGTCAGCTTGGCGAGATCGGCGAGCCGCAACCCGTGGCGGCGATAGAAGCGATAGCGGATCGCGCCGCTGCTGAGGCCCGAGAAGCCGACCGTGTGGCCGATCGACAGGCTGACGAAGGAGGCGAGCGCGATGAAAGGATAGCGGATGCGATGGCCGAGATGGCGGAGCGCGATCCGGTCGGAGAGCGTGAGCGTCGCATAGCTCGCCGCGGTGAAGAGAAGCGCGAGCGCGATGCTCGACGGCGGAACGGCTTTGATCGCCGCGACGATCTCGCCAAGGCTGTAATTGCGCAGCGTCAGCCAGACGAGCACGCCCGCCGCGACGAGGCCGAGCAGCCAGAAGGCGCGCATGATCCACCGCTTGAGCTCTGGATTGATGCGGGGCTTCCGCCGCGTTTCGGTTTGGGAGGATCGGCTCGGGCGTTCTGCGGCGACGGGCTGTGTCATGATCCTCTGAACGGCGCAGCCGGCGCTGCCGTTCCATCCGCGTCGGGATCCGCGAAGGCGAATTCGGCGAGAAGCGGCAGATGGTCCGAGGCGAGGCGGGTCAGCGCCGTGCGCACAACGCGGCTGCCGGTCACGCGGAGGCCCGGGCGATGCCAGAGATGGTCGAGCCGGAGGAAGGGGCGGCGGCTCGGAAAGGTCGCGCCGCGGCGGTCGCCGGGCTCTCCGCGAAAGGCGTTGGTCCAGGCCGCGGCGAGGCGGCGATAGGTCGGCGTGCCCGGCGGGGCGTTGAAGTCGCCGCCGAGGATGGCGGATGCGGAGAGGGCAGGCGAGCCCGACCAGTCCGGTCCCGAGAGATCGGCGACCTGCGCCGCCTGCTGATGCGGCAGCACGCCGAGATGGCAGTTGAGCACATCGACGCTCCGCCCCTCGACCTCGACCCGCACCCAGAGCGCGCCCCGCCGCTCGCCGGTGAGCCGGCGCGGGCCGAGGAGCGGCCCGGCCTTGACCAGGGTCATCGGCAGGCGGGAGAGGATGGCGTCGCCATAGCTCTCCTCGGCGAAGGTGAGCGCGGCGTGGAACTGGCGGGTCATGTGCAGCGCCTCGGCGATGCGATGCGCCTGGTCGTGCCGGCCGGTGCGAAGGCGGCCGACATCGATCTCCTGCAGGAGCACCACATCCGGCGTCTCGGCCGCGATCACGGTGGCGATGCGCTCGATGGACATCAGGCCGTCGGTGCCGATGCAGGAATGGACGTTGTAGGTGAGGACGCGGAGCAAATCTCTGCCGTTCGGTCGCCGCAGGACCTGCAGCCAACGTCGCGCGCCCCGCGCCGTTCCAGACAGAAGAAGCCCCGCCGCGACGGTGTCGGGGCGGGGTCTCTCTCCCGGCCGGGCGCCGGATGGGCGGCGCTCGGCCCCTTCGGGTTCGTGGATCGGCCGCTGACGGTCGACCCTTGTCCTTTGAAGCGTCCGTATCGAGGCTTGGCCCCGTCAGGAGTTCTTGTGGCTCTGCTGGCCAGCCTTCACATGCTGCTCATGCGTGCCGCCGCGGGTCGAGGACGACGTGTCGTCGCTGGACGAGGCGGATTTCGAGCCCGACGAACCGCTGGCGCTCTTGCTGCCGCTGGTCTTGTTGTCGTCGTTCTTGTGGCTCTGCTGGCCGGCCTTCACATGCTGTTCATGCGTGCCGCCACGGGTGCTTTCGGTCGCCATTCGTCATCTCCTTCGTTGTATGAGTTCGATACGATTGCCGGACCTTGCTGAGGTTCAGCGTCAGATCAGGTTCAGCTCTGGCCGCCCTTGCGACCTGCTTCGGAAGCCCGCTCGCGGTCATTGGCGAAGTTGCCGCTGCCGCCGCGCTCCGAACCGCTGCCGCCCTGCTGGGAGCCGCCGCTGCCGGACGCCTGCTGCTGCCCGCCATGCGAGGCCTCGCCGCCCTTGCGGCCGGCGTCGGCTGCGAGCTGGCGGTCCTGCGAGAAGCTGCGCTTCTCATCGGGCACGCTCTGGCCGCCCTTGCGGCCGGCTTCGGCTGCGAGTTCGCGATCCTGCGAGAAGCTGCGCTTCTCGTCCGGCACGCTCTGGCCGCCCTTCGAGGCGATGTCGCGCTGCTTGTCTTCGTCCATCGAAGCGAAGCCGCGGTTCGAGGTATCCTGATTGTTGGCCATGATTGTCATCCTCCTTTTGGATGGGACGAGCGAATAACGACCGAAACCGCGTCGGGTTTCATCTCTAACTCGTTGATTTTAATCAGCTTAAGCTTGGCTACTGTAAGGGCGCCGGCAAACTTGGGCAGGCAGGATTTGTTCCCCGCGGCGGCGTTTCGTACGCTTCCGAACCGTGGCCCGGAGCGGGCTCTCCGCCGCATGCGAGGATGAGGAATGGACATCGCGATCGACGTCACCGCCGCGCCGCAGGCCGAGGACCTCGCCGTCATCAGTGCGGGCCTGACGGACTTCAACGAGAGCGATGTCGGACCATCGGGCCGGGTGCCACTGGCCGTCCTCCTCAGGGACGAGACCGGTGTCGTGCGCGGCGGGCTCTCGGGCACCACCGCCTGGGGATGGCTCTATGTGCAGTGGCTGTTCGTGGCCGAGCCCCTGCGCGGACAGGGGCTGGCCGGGCGGCTGCTGGCCGCCGCGGAGGCCGAGGCCGAGGCGCGCGGCTGCCATGGCGCCTTCATCGACACCTTCAATCCGAAGGCGGAGAGCGCCTATCGGCGACAGGGATATGAGGTGTTCGGCGTGCTGCCCGATTTTCCGGTCGGCCGGCGGCGCGTGTTCCTGCAAAAGCCGCTGGTGCCGCGCCGCTGAGCCGGGGGGCGGGGCGCCCGGGGTGGACTGCCCGGCATGGTTGTTGGGGGCCTCGCCGGGCAGCAGGCCGCGGCATGGCCGACGACCCCGACGGATCGCTCCGCCGCCTGCGGCCAGCGGGGGACCGGCCGCGCCCTCATAACCCGCGACAAGGCGATGCGTTCACGCCATTTCCTCGATGGCGGCGTGGCAGAAGGGGAGTTCGGATCGCCGCAACGCTAGACGTGCAGGCTGCTCCCCGCCGTTTCGCCGCGCTCCGCCGCGACGGCCTCTTCCTTGGCAAGGAGGCGCTGCATGGCGCGGAACGCGGCCTCAGGACGGCGCTCGCGAAGGGCGTCGACGAGGGCGCGCAGCGTCTCTCCCCGCAGCCGGCCGATCTCGACGTCGAGAAAGGCCGGGTCGTCCCGCATCAGATTGCCGAGGCAAGCGGCGTTCAGCGCGCGGAGATAGGGATTGCCGGCGGCCGCGACGGTGAAGAGGAGCTGCGCGAAAGCGGCGCGGCGCTCTTCGGTGCCCTGCGCGGCCTCGAGCCTGGCAATGGCGCCTTCGACCGCCTTGCCGTGACCGCCGCGTGCGATCTCCGCGGCCAGCGGCGCCTGGACGGCGGCAACGGCCTCCCAGAGCTCGCGGCTGGTGCGGGCGCTGTTGTCCCGGCGCGACCAGGCGATGAGCTCGGCGTCGAGCAGGTTCCAGTGCTCGCGCTCCAGAACCAGCGTGCCGCGCTTCCGCCGCGTCTCGAGCAGGCCCTTGGAGGCGAGGCCCTTCACCGCCTCGCGCAGCGCGGTGCGGCTGACGCCGAGGCTCGCGGCCAGCTCATGCTCGTTGGGCAGGATGCTGCCCGCCGGAAAGCGGCCGCCGACGATCGCGAGAAAGATGTCGCGCGCGACGAGGCGGTTGAGGCTCTCCGCCTCGGCCCGCACCGGCGCCAGGCCGGCCGCCCTCGGCGTCGCCGTGGCGCTGCGCAGCGGGATCGGGTCTGGGCGGCGATAGACGGTCACGAAAGGGCTCCAGCAGCGGCCGGCACTTCGCGCTGTTCCACCAAGGCGCCGGATTGCAATCGAGGATATGTAGGACTTATACCTCAGAGGCAGGCGCCAACGCAACCATGGCGCCAGCCCGCAACGCTCGCGCCCCTGCCCACCGGATAGCCCGCCCCATGGCCACCATCGTCTGTTTCGGGGATTCGAACACCTGGGGCTGCCCGCCCTTCGCCAATATCGCCCAGACGCCGGACCGGATCACGCCCGAGCGGCGCTGGGCGCATGTCATGGGCCGCGCGCTCGGGCCGGCCACCTGGATCGTCGAGGAGGGCCTCTCCGGCCGCACGACGGTGTTCGACGATCCGATCGAGGGCATCCACAAGAACGGCGCGCGCACGCTGATCCCGATCCTCGAGTCGCATGCGCCGATGGACGTGCTGATCCTCATGCTCGGGACCAATGATTTCAAGGACCAGCTCGCGATCAGCGCCTATAATTCGGCGCGCGGCATGCTGACCCTGATCCAGATGGTCAAGGGCCACTACGCGATGGTCGAGCATCCGCCGGAGGTGCTGATCGTCACGCCGCCGGCAATCACCGAGGCGGCCGAGCCGGCCATGTGGGGCGACGGCCACCGGCGCTGCCGCGACCATGCCTATTATCTCGAACAGGTGGCGCACCGCACCGGCTGCTTCCATTTCGACGCCAACAAGGTCGTGGCAGCCGGGATCGACGGCATCCATCTCGACGAGGCCGCGCACGAGGTCCTCGGCCGTTCTCTGGCCCGCGAGGTCGCGGCGCTGCTCGCGCTTCGCAACGTCCGCTAGCGCCTCTTTACATCATACATATTACCTAATAATCGTAAGCGAGGGCGTCAGTCGCGCCCGAGGGGCAAATGCGCGTCGGGAGGACGCGCAACGCCTTCTGCGTGGGAGGAAGCTATGAGCATCAAGAAGCTGGGCGCGCTCGCGTTCGCGGCCATGATCGCGGCTGCGCCGTTCGCGGCGCATGCCGAGGAAGACGTGATCATCATGCTCGGCGGTCCGAGCTCCGACCCGTTCTGGGGCGCGGTCCAGCAGGGCTTCGACCAGGCGACCAAGGATTTCGGCGTCAAGACGCAGTGGACCGCGCCGGCCGACTTCAACGACATCGTGCCCGTCTATACGAAGATGTTCGAGGCCGCGATCGCGCGGAAGCCCGCCGCCATCGCCGTCGGCAACTTCTTCCCCGAGCCGACCGAGCCGCTGATCAAGCAGGCCGCCGCCGAGGGCATCCCGGTGGTGATCATCAATTCCGGCGGCGCGAAGTACAAGGATCTCGGCGCCATCGCCTTCATCGGCGAGGACAGCTACCAGATGGGCTATCAGGGCGGGAAGGTCGCCGTCGGCAAGGGCGTCAAGAACGGCCTCTGCATCAACCAGATCGCCGCCAATCCGGTGCTGGAGCAGCGCTGCCAGGGCTATATCGACGCCGTCACCGAAGCCGGTGGCAAGGCCAAGATGGTCATCCTCGCCTCCGAGGATATCGGCAATTCGCAGAAGGTGCAGGCCGCGGTCTCGGCGATGCTGATGCAGGACCAGACCATCGACGGCGTCGTGACGCTCGGCGTCGCGGTCGGCGTCGACGCGCTCGAATCGATCAAGCAGGTCCGCGCCACCGGCCGCTCGGTCGATCTCGGCACCATGGATCTCGGCAATACCGTGCTGGAGGCCGTCGCGGCCGGCGACATGAGCTTCGCCTCCGACCAGCAGCCCTTCCTGCAGGGTTATTACGGCGTGATGATCCCGATGATGTACAACAAGTACAAGATGGCGCCGTCGGGGGCGATCGGCGTCGGTCCCTATATGGTGACCAAGGACAATGCGGCCGCTGTGCTCGAGGTCAACAAGACCATTCCCGGCTCGCGCGGCGCCAACTGACGGCGCAAGGCGGCGGCCGCGCGCCGCCGCCTTCGCCTGCTGCCTCGCATCGCCCGTCCATCTTGCGTCTGCCGTCCCCGCATCGCGTCCGGAATCTGCCGATGACAGCAACCCTTGAGACTTCGACGCCCGCCGGCCCGGCGCGGCGCCACGGCCTGATCGAGCGGCTGCTCGGCATCGTCTGGATCGGTCCCGCCATCGCGGCGATCGTCATCTATGTCTTCTTCGTCATCGTCGGCGGCGCCTCCGGCTTCCTGTCGATCCCCGGCACGGCGGGCTGGCTGAACACGGCGGCCGAGCTCGGCATCATCGCCGTGCCGATCGGCCTTTTGATGATCGCCGGCGAGTTCGATCTCTCGACCGGCTCGGTGGTCGGCGCGGCGGCGATCATCGTTGCGCTCGGTACCGGCTTCTATGGCTTGCCCGTCGCGCTCACCATGAGCATGGCGCTCGTGATGGGCATCGCCGTCGGCTGCTTCAACGCGCTGCTGGTCAGCGTCACCCGGCTGCCGAGCTTCATCGTCACGCTGGCGTCGAACTTCATCCTCGCCGGCACCTCGCTCGGCCTGTCGCGGCTGATCTCCGGCTCTTCCAACGTGTCGCTCAAGGATGCGGGATGGGCCGAGGCGGTGTTCGGCTCGAAGTGGATGTTCTTCAACGTCTCCGTGCTCTGGTACGCCGTCGCGATTGTCATCGCCGCCTGGGTGCTGAAGCAGACGCCGTTCGGCAACTGGATCTTCGCGACCGGCGGCAATGTCGACGCCGCGCGCCGGGCCGGCGTGCCGGTCGCCCGCGTCAAGCTGATCCTCTTCATCTGGACCGCTGTCTCCTCGGCCTTTGTCGGGGTGATGAGCGCCATCATGTACAACCAGGGCAACGCCGCGCAGGGCCAGGGCTATGTCTTCCAGAGCGCGATCGCCGCGGTGATCGGCGGCGTGCTCCTGCAGGGCGGCTTCGGCTCGGTGACCGGCATCGTGCTCGGCACCTTCATCTACGGCATCGTCAGCCTCGGCCTCTTCTACACGGGCTGGCCGACCGACTGGCTCGCCACCTTCATCGGCGCGCTGCTCGTGATCGCCGTGCTCACCAACAATTTCGTGCGCGAACTGGCGCTGAACCGCGGCAAGAGGAAGTCCTGATGTCCGCGCTGATGACCCTTCAGTCCGTCTCGCGCAGCTTCGGCAACAATCTCGCGCTCGACGATGTCAGCCTCGAGGCCTATCCCGGCGAGGTACATTGCCTGCTCGGCGACAATGGCGCCGGCAAGTCGACGCTGATCAAGATCATGTCGGGCGTCACGCCGCCGAGCTCCGGCACGCTGACCTTCGACGGGCGGCCGGTCGCCTTTCGCTCGCCGCGCGACGCCAAGGCCTATGGCATCGGCACCGTGCACCAGGACGTGGGCTCGATCCCGCTCATCTCGGTGGCGCGCAACTTCTTCCTCGGCAACGAGCCGACCAAAGGCTGGGGGCCGTTCCGCCGCCTCGACCATGCGACCGCCAACCGAATCGCGCTCGAGCAGATCCGCGAGATGGGTATCCGCCGCATCAACGATGCCGGCCAGCTCGTCGGCACCATGTCGGGCGGCGAGCGGCAGGCGCTCGCCATCGCTCGCGCTCTCTATTTCGGCGCCCGGCTGCTGATCCTCGACGAGCCGACCGCGGCGCTCGGCGTCAAGGAAAGCAAGATCGTCATCGACCTGATGATCAAGGCGCGGTCGCAGGGCATCGCGCTCGTCTTCATCACCCACAACGCCACGCATGCGCTGCAGGTCGGCGACCGCTTCACCGTGCTGATCCAGGGGCGCATCGCCAGCCAGTTCAAGCGGGGCGAGAAGACCCGCGAGGAAGTCCTGAACCTGATGGCGGGCGGCGAGGAATTCGACGCGGCCGGCCACGGGGACTGAGGACGGCGACTGAGAATGGTGACTGAGACGCGAGTGAGGGCTTCGACGTGAGCAGCATCAACTGGACTTCCGAAAGCGCGCCGGCCAAGGGCCATGTCGCTCCCGGCTTCGAGGCGGTCGCCGAGGAATTCGCGCGCAACTTCACCCTCCGCGGCGATCTCGGCGCCGCTTTCGCCGCGACCCATCACGGCAGGATCGTCGTCGATGTCTGGGGCGGCAGCGCCGCGCCGGGCCGGCCCTGGGCGGCGGACACGCTGCAGGTAATCTATTCCGGCACCAAGGGGCTGATGGCGGCCTCAGTGCTCAAGCTCGTCGAGCGCGGCGCGCTCGATCTCGACGCCCCCGTCGCGCGCTACTGGCCGGAATTCGCGAGCGCCGACAAGGGTCGCGTCCTCGTCCGCCATGTCGTGTCGCATGCGGCGGGCCTTCCGGGCATCGCCGCTCCGCTCACGACGGCCGACTATACCGACTTCGAGAAGATGGAGGCGCTGCTCGCCGCGCAGTCGCTGCCGCCCGATCCGAATGCCTTCCACTGCTATCATCCGGTGACGATCGGCTGGCTGGTCGGCGCGCTCGTGCGCCGTATCGACGGGCGCACCATCGGCCGCTTCTTCGCCGAGGAATTCGCCGGCCCGCTCGGGCTCGACGCCTTTATCGGCCTTCCCGAAAGCGAGGAGCCGCGCGTCGGCGCCCTCGCGCTCGGCCCGGACATGCTGCCCTATGAGGAGGCGTTCTCCTCCGAATTGCGCCAGGACCCGACCTTCGTCTCGGCCTGGGGCAACCCGCCGCTCTTTCCCGCCGATCTCCCCTGGAACAGCCGCGCTTACCATGCCGCGGAGATCGCCGGCGCCGGCGGCATCGCCACCGCCCGCGCCATGGCGCGCTATTACGGCTGCATGGCGCTCGGCGGCTCGATCGACGGCGTCACGGTGCTGCAGCCCGAGACGGTCGCGCTCGGGCGGGCGGAGCGGTCGCGCTTCATGGACCCCTATATCGCCGAGGCGATGGCCTTCGGCGTCTGCTGGGCGCTGCAGACACCGCAGGGCCGCTTCGGCCCGCCGCGCGATGCCTTCGGCCATGCCGGCGCCGGCGGCTCGATCCATGGCGCCTGGCCGACCGAGAAGGTCGGCTTCAGCTATGTCATGAACGAAATGCGCGCCGACCCCGAAGACCGCCGCACCCGCCACATCCTGAAGCGCCTCCACGAGATCGTCGGCTAGGATTCCGGGCGGCGCCCGCCAGAGGCGCCCAACGGTGCCATCCTCACGGCTCCGCCGATCAATCTCCCGCACCCTTCGCGCTCGCGGTAGGGCGGTGCGCCGGTCCGCCCGAGGCCGATGGCAGCGGCGGCACCTGGCCGCCGCCGCGTGCTGGCTCAGCTGCGGACCTTAGTCATGATCCGCTCATAGGCCTTGGTCGCCTCGGGCGGGCAGACCTTGCCGAAGACGATCGTCTCGCCCTTGGGCGGGTTGATCTCCGGCGCCGAGGCGAGGGCGGGCGTCATGAAGGCGCCGCTGCCGGTGATGCCGTTCTGCGAACCGGTGTAGTTCGACAGGATGGCGGCATTCTCCGGGTTCATCAGGAAATCGATGAAGAGCTTGGCGTTCTCGACATGGGCTGCCGTCTTCGGCACGACGACATTGTCGGCCCAGCCATAGACGCCTTCCTTGCCATAGACATAGGCGAGCGAGGCGCGCTGCTGGCGGGCCTGGTAGGCGGCGCCGCTCCAGGCCTCGGCGGCGGCGACCTCGCCGGCGCCCAGCCGCTCGGCGATGCCGGCCGCGTCATAGGTCTTCACGAAGGGCTTCTGCTTCTCGAGCAGGGCGGAAAGCGCCTTCAGGTCTTCGATCTCGGCCGTGCATTGCGGCTTGCCGAGATAGACGAGGGCCAGCGAGACCACTTCGCTGGTGGCGCCGGACATGCCGATCTTGCCCTGCAGCTCGGCCGGCGGATCGAAGAGCACGGCGAGGGAGTCGAGCGGCCCCTTGTAGACGGCGGTATCGACCATCGCCGAGGTGGTGCCCCAGTTCCAGACGATCGAATAGCGGTTGCCGGGGTCCCAGGCGCGGTCCTTCCATTCGGGCGCGAGGTTGCCGTAGTTCTTCAGCGCCGCAATATCGACCGGCTGGATCAGCCCCTGCTCGATCATGATCGGCACGAAGTCGGCGGAGGCGACGGCGATGTCGTAGCCCGCCGAGCCGGCCGAGAGCTTGGCGAGCAGCGTCTCGTTGCTGTCATAGGTGTCGACGGTGACCTTGATGCCGGTCTCCTTCTCGAACTTCGCCACGAGATCGGGCGCGGTGTAGCCGCCCCAGTTGAAGATGCGCAGTTCCTTCGCGTCGTCGGCCAGTGCGCTGGAGGCGCCGAGCATCAGCCCGATCAGGGCGGCGCCGGAGGCGATCGCCCGCGATGGGCTCTTTGGGGAGGAGGCGAGCTTCATCTTTGGTCCCTCTGGATCGGCAGGTTGCTTGATTGCTCCGGCCCCGGCCTGCCTTGCCGAAGTCGGGCTTGGCTTTATCGGCGGCTTCGCCGCCGGCTGAGAGATCGGCCGAGGCCGGCGAGGATGAGCGAGAAGACGAGCATCAGCGTCGATGCGGCGTTGACCTCGGGCGTGATGCCGCGCCGGATCATCCCGTAGACATAGACGGGGAGGGTGGTCGTGCCGGCGTCGCCGACGAGGGCGCTGATCACGAAGTCGTCCAGCGACACGACGAAGGCGAGGATCGCGCCGCTCCAGATCGCGGGCGCTAGAAGCGGCAGCGTGATGCGGCGGAAGACGGCGAGCGGCGGGGCATAGAGGTCGCGCGCGGCGTTCTCCAGCGTCTCGCCCATGCCGCGCACGCGCGCCCGGATCGGCATCATCGCGAAGGGGATGCAGAACACCGTATGCGCGATGACGAGATTGGCGAGGCCGAGGCGCAGCTTGATGCTGGCGAAGAAGACCAGCGTCGTGACGGCGGTGACGATCTCCGGCACCAGCAGCGGCAGCGCGAACAGGCTGCCGAGCGCCACGCCCAGCCGGCGCGAGGCCCGCTCCAGCCCGAGCGCGGCCGGGATGGCGATGAGCGTCGCCAGCACCGTGGCCGAGCCGGCGATGATGAAGGAGTTCAGCGCCGCGTCCTGGATGTCGCCATTGGCGATGACGGCTTCGAACCAGCGCAGGCTGGCGCCGTTCCACACCGTGACGAGATTGCCGCCGTTGAAGGAATAGACCGTGAGGACGGCGAGCGGCGCGTAGAGGAAGAGGATGATCAGCGCCACATAGGCGCCGAGGCCCGGGCTGTGGGTGGGGTCGTAGGCGCGCTTCATGCCTCGCCCCTCGATGCTTGCCCCCTGATGCTTGCCCCCCTCATGGCGTCGCCTCGACGCGGCCGCGACGCGCGGCGATCACGAGGAACACGAGCACCCCGGCCGTGACGAGGGTCGAGAGCGCGGCGCCGAACGGCCAGTTGCGGCCGCTGGTGAAGGCCGACTGGATCAGGTTGCCGATCATCAGGCTGCGACCGCCGCCGAGGAGGTCGGGCACGAGGAAATAGCCGAGCGCCGGTGCGAAGACCATGAGCGCGCCGGCCCGCATGCCCGGCACGGCGAGCGGCAGCACGATGCGCAGGAAGGCCCGGCGCCGCGTCGCATAGAGATCATGCGCCGCCTCGATCAGGCGCGGATCGAGCCGCTCCAGCGCGGCATAGATCGGCAGCACCATGAAGGGCAGGAAATTGTAGACGAGCCCCACCAGCGTGGCGCCATCATTGTACATGAGGGGCAGAGGCTCGTGCGTCAGGCCGGCGCCCTGCAACGCCATGTTGATGAGCCCCTGGTCGCGCAGCAGCAGCACCCAGCAATAGGTCCGCACCAGGCTGTTGACCCAGAAGGGCAGGGTCACGACGAAGAGCAGCGCTCCCTGCCATCGTGCCGGCCGGCTGGCGATGAACCAGGCGACGGGAAGTCCGAGCGCCGCCGAGATGACCGATGTCAGCCCGGCGAGAACGATCGAGCGCAGCAGGATCAGCAGATAGGTCGGCGAGAAATAGAGGCTGTCGTCGAAGTCGCGCTGGAAGAGGATCTGGACGTAGCCCTCGGTGCTCAGCGGCAGCTCGGCCCCGCCATAGGGGCTCGCCGTCAGCAAGGAATAGGCGAGGCCGTAGCCGAGCGGCACCAGCATGAAGACGCCGATGACGGCGAGCGCGGGCGATGTGAGGAGGAGGGGGCTCGCGCGCTGCGTCATGGCGAAGGGTCCATGCTCTCAGCGCTCCAGATGCCGCTCGGCCGCATCCGGCCAGGCAAGGCCGACGGTCTCACCGGGCGGCAGCGCGACCTCTTCCATCGCGGCGCTCGGAAAGCGTGCCCGGATCATGGTGCCGCCCGGCGTCGCCACCGCCGCCTCGACGATGCTGCCGAGGAAACGCAGTTCGAGGAGGCGGCCCTCGATGCGGACCGGCACTCCCTTGCCCGCGAGGCTGACATCCTCCGGCCGCACCATCACCAGGCCGCCGCCTTCGCGATCGAGCTCGCCGGCGGGGATAAGGTTGGCCTCACCGATGAAGTCGGCGACATAGGAGTCGACGGGCTGTCGATAAATGTCGCGCGGTGTCGCGATCTGTTGAATCTCGCCCTCTTTCATCACGCCGACGCGGTCGGAAAGCGCCAGCGCCTCCTCCTGGTCATGCGTGACGAGCACGAAGGTGATCCCCGCCTCGCGATGCAGACGCCGCAACTCGTTCTGCATCTCCTTGCGCAGCTTCAGATCGAGCGCCGACATCGGCTCGTCGAGCAGCAGCACCCGCGGCTTCGGCGCCAGCGCCCGGCCGAGGGCGACGCGTTGCTGCTGCCCTCCGGAAAGGGCGTCAGGGCGCCGGTCTCCCAGCGCCGCAAGGCCGACCAGCGCCAGCACCTCGGCCACGCGCTCGCGGATCGCCTGCTTCGGCCAGCCGAGCATTTCGAGGCCGAAGCCGGCATTCTCGGCCACGGTCATGTGCGGAAACAGGGCATAGCTCTGGAAAACCGTATTCACCGGCCGCAGATGCGGCGGCGTCGTGGTGACGTCCGTGCCCTCGAGGCGGACCCGCCCGGAGGTCGGCGTCTCGAAGCCGGCGAGGATGCGCAAGAGGCTGGTCTTGCCGCAGCCGGAGGGGCCGAGCAGCGTGAAGAATTCGCCGCTCGCGATCGTCAGCCAGACATCGCTGACGGCGCGAACCGGACCGAAGGCCAGCGAGACGCCTTCGAGATCGATGATCGGCTTGCGCGGCGCCGGCTCGCTCATCGCTGGCTCATGCCGATGCCTGGATGCGCCCGGGCGTTTCCCCGCCATCCTGGCAGGGTGCCGGTGCCGGGCTTGAGCCGGCGTGCATCATGTTGATCGATCTGGACAATGGCCGCGTGATCCCCGCCCAGTGCCTCGGCGGAGAGACCGGCTTCGCCTGACGCTGTGCAATGCAGCAAAGCTAGTTCCGGCACCGCCCGCGTGCGAGGGCTTTTTCCAGCGCCTCCTATAAGCCGCCGTTATGAGCGGGTAAAAGAGCCGGCGCGTCACCGCCTCGGCTGCGCCGCGGCCATGGCGCCGCCGAGATGCTGCAGCACGTGGCGCACCTCGGCGCGCGGCTCCGAGCGATGGCCGGCGAGAAAGATCGTCGAGGGTTCGAGATCGGCGATCGGCACGAAAGCGAGACCGGGCCAGGAGTGCTTCTCCGCCACCGTCTCGCTGGTGATCGCCATGCCCCGGCCGGCGGCGACGAAGGTCAGCATCTCGTCGACCGTCCGGGCAGCGGGCGCGACAGTGACCGGGCGGCGTCCCGACGGGCGGGGGCTGACCAGCCAGTAGCTGCGGTCGGAGGCCGCATCGATGATCGGCTCGTCCTCGATATCGGCGAGGCGGATTTCCTGGCGCCGGGCAAGCCGATGATCCGCCGCAAAGACGCCGAGCCTGCCAAGGACACCGAGCGGCACGACGTCAAGCCTCGGATCGGAGAAGGCGGCCGGCGCCAGCAGGAAGGTCGCGTCGATATCCCCGCGTTCGAGGGCGCCGATCTCGTCGCCCCAGCGGACGAATTCGAGGCGGATCTCGATATGCGGAATGTCGCCTGCGCTGTCGAGCACGGCGCGCGGCAGCGTGTGCGGCGTGCTCGTGCCGAACCCGATCCGCACCGTCATGCGTCCGGCATTGTCGCGCGCATGCTTCATGACCCGGCCGGCATGGGCGAGAAGGTGCCGCGCATCCTCGAGGAGCCCCTTGCCCGCGCCCGTCAGCGTGAAGGCGCGCGACGAGCCGCGCGGCGGCCGGCCGATCAGCTGCGCGCCGACCACATCCTCCAGGCGCCGGATGCCTTGGCTCAAGGCCGGTTGCGAGACGCCGAGCGTTTCCGCCGCGGCCGTGAAGCTTTGGTGCTCGGCGAGCGTCACGAAATAGCGCAGCAGCCTCAGATCGAGATCCCTCATGGCGTCACTGCCTCTGCCGATAAGGATCGCTTATAGGACATGGCTGAAACAGAACTCGCTGGCCTCCGACTGTCAACCTAAGCTCCGGGGCTGTGGCAAGGAACGACGAGGAGCGGAGCCGCCAATGGTCGAAGGGACGACAGGAGCGGCAGCCGGTGAAGGGCCCGGCGTTTCGGGGGCGGCGCGTTCGCTCCGGCGACTGCCGAAGGCGCATCTCCATCTCCATCTCGACGGTTCTTATCCTCGGGCGGCGGTCGAGGCGCTGGCGCGAAAGCGCGGCGTTCCGTTCTCCGTGCCGGAGCGCTTCGAGGATGTCTGGCAGTTCTTCGCTGCCTATGGGGAAGTTCCGAAGCTCGTTGAGACTCATGAGGATCTGGCGGCGCTCTGCCGGGCTCTGGTCGAGGCCGAGGCAGGCGGGGGCGTCGTCTATATGGAACCGGCCATCGAGCCGCAGCTCTATGCGCCGCGGCTCGGTTCGCTCGGCGAAGTCACCCGCACGATGCTTTCCGCCTTCGCAGAAGCTGCCCGCGATCATGATGTCGAGGTCGGCGCGATGCTGACCATCAATACCGACGAGGATCTCGCGA
This sequence comes from Allobosea sp., assembly GCA_017307955.1. Taxonomy (GTDB): domain Bacteria; phylum Pseudomonadota; class Alphaproteobacteria; order Rhizobiales; family Kaistiaceae; genus Kaistia. The sequence continues at coordinate 126,634 of JAFKFV010000014.1, forward strand.
TCGCCGAGGACCTCGCTGCGATCGCCGCCAGCCACGCCGGCAAGGGCATAACGGCACTCGGCACGGCCGGCTTCGTCGAACCCGCCGGCCTTGGTCGTTTCCGCCGGGCTGCCGGGATCGCGCGCGCCGCCGCGCTGCCGATCGTCAGCCATGCCGGCCAGACCGGCGGCGCCGACAGCATCGCCGAGGCGCTCGACGAGCTCGGCGCGACGCGCATTTCGCATGGCTTCAGGGCCGTGGAGTCGGTGGATCTCGTGCATCGGATGGCCGATGCGCGGGTCTGTTGCGACATGTGCCCGGTGTCCAACCAGCGGCTCGGCCTCGTGCCCGATCTTGCGCGCCACCCGGCGCCACGGCTGATCGCCGAAGGGGTGCCGGTGACGCTGAATGCCGACGATCCGTTGTGGTTTGGCGCCGGCATCACCGCTCAATACGAGATCGCCCGGACCGAGTGGGGCCTCGCCGATCCCGAGATTGCCGAATTCGCCCGCGCCGGAGCCCTCGCCGCCGGCATGAGCCTCGCCACGCGGCAGCGGCTTCTCGATGGGATCGATGCGTGGCTTTCCGAGGACGCGGGCGCAGGAGAGACAGCATGAAGACGATCATTCTGGGCGCGTTCGAGATCAATCAGGTCAATCTCACCAGCCAGGGGCTTTGGGCGCATCCCGACCAGAACACCTATCGCTACAAGGAGCTCGCCTACTGGACCGAACTCGCCAAGGTGCTGGAGCGGGGCTTCTTCGACTTTCTCTTCCTCGCCGATTCTTATGGCTACCCGCTTCTCGGCGGCGCGGTGCCGCCCGTGAGCTTCGAGCAGGCCGTCGAGATTCCGAAGAACGACCCGATGCTGCTGATCCCGGCGCTGGCGGCGGCGACGCGCGACCTCTCCTTCGTCGTCACCACCTCGACGAGTTGCGAGCACCCCTATGCCAATGCCCGGCGCTTCGCGACGCTCGATCATCTAACGGGCGGCCGCATCGGCTGGAATGTCGTGACGACCAGCAGCGCCGTGGTGGCCGACCTGTTCGGCACGCGGCAACTGCCGCATGACGAGCGCTATGCCATGGCGCAGGATTTCCTCGATCTCTCCTACAAGCTGTTCGAGGGCTCGTGGGAAGATCGCGCCGTCGTCGTCGACAAGGCGGCGCGGCTCTATGCCGACAGCCGCTACGTGCATCCGATCGCCCATGACGGACCCTATTTCCGCTCGCATGGCTATTTCAATTCCGAGCCATCGCCGCAGCGGACGCCCGTTCTCGTTCAGGCGGGCGCGTCTCCAGTCGGCCGCGCCTTCGCCGCCGCGAATGCGGAAGTCGCCTTCGTGCAGGGGAAGGACGCGAAGATGCTGCGCGAGCAGGTCGACGACCTCCGCCGCCGCGCCGCCGCCGCGGGACGTGGCGCTGAGGCGGTCAAGGCGATCGCGGGGCTCTCGGTCGCCACCGCCCCCTCGCGTGCCGAGGCCGAGGACAAGCTCGAAGAGTGGCTCTCCTGGGTCAATCCGGACGCGGCGCGCGCCTATTATGCGATGATGACCGGCGTCGATCTCGCCGCGCTCGACCCCGATTCCGCCTTCGCGAAGGTGACGACCGAGGGCGGCCGAACGCAGGTCGAGCGCTATCGCGACGTCTCGGTGCGCGAAGCCGTTGCCGATTTCCTGCGCCGTGGCATGCGCGAGCTGATCGTCACCGGCACGCCCCGGGACGCCGCCGAAGCCATCGCCGCGATCGTCGATGAGACGGATCTCGACGGTTTCAATTTCACGCCGTTCGTCTCGCCGGGCTCCTATGTGGACTTCGCCGAGCAGGTGGTGCCGGAACTGCAGCGGATCGGGCTGATGCGCACCGAGCGCACGCTGCCGACGCTCCGCGAAAGGCTGTTCGGCGCCGGCAACGCCCGCTTGCCTGAAACCCATCCCGCCGCACGCCACCGGCCCGGCTCCGTGACCACGGTCGCCGATCTCGCGACCACTTGACGGTGGAGGCGCGCCTTTCCGTCGTTCAGATCACGCCGCGCCGCACGGCCTCGGCGACGGCCTGAACGCGGTTGCTGGCGTTGAGCTTGGTGGTGATCTCCTGCACCTTGCGCTTCACGGTGATCTCGGTCAGCGCCATTTCCTCGGCGATGTCCTGCGTGCGCCCGCCATCGGCGAGCAGGCGCAGCATGCGCACCTCCTGCGCCGTCAGGCCGCTGTCGCGCTGGATCTGCTGCGCCGCGACGCGCCGGTATTCCTCCATCATGGTCGGGATCAGCTCGGCCGACAGCATGCGCTGCCCGCCATGGATGGCGCGGATCGCCTTGGCGAGCGTCTCGTAGGAGTTGGTCTTGAGCAGATAGGCGTCGGCGCCCGCCTCGAGCGCGCCGACGAGATATTGCCGGTCGTCATAGGTCGACAGGATGATGCATTTCGGCGCGTCGGGGCGCGCCTTGATGATCCGAGTCAGCTGGATGCCGTCCATGGTGCCGAGGCGAATATCGATGGTCACGACATCCGGGCGCCGGCGCCCGAGTTCATCGAGCGCGTCGGAGGCATTGCCGGCCTCGGCGACGACACGCATGTCCTCTTCGTCGCCGAGCAGGCTCTTCACCCCGCGACGGAAGATCTCGTGATCGTCGACGATCATGACCCTAATGCGCGGCTGTTCCATCCGATTCTCCGATGATGCCCCCGACGCCGATCAGGATCGAGGTGCCGCCGCCGGGGCGGCTCTCGATCGCGACCTCGCCGCCCACCGCATGGGCGCGCTCGCGGATGCCGACGAGGCCGAGACCGAGCTCCGCCGCGTCGAGCGCGAAGCCGCGGCCATCGTCGCGGATGGCGACATCGAGGCGGGACGGACCGAAGGCGAGGGTCAGGTTGAGGTTGCGCGCACCCGCATGGCGAACGGCGTTTTGCGACGCCTCCTGCACGATGCGGTAGATGGCGAGGTCGACGTCGGGACCCAGTGCGAAGGGCGTTCCGTCGACCCGGATCTCGGCCGCGAGCGGCACATTCGATGGCAGCGACGCCAGGTAGTTTTCGAGCGCCGGGATGAGGCCGAGCTCGTCGAGAACGGTCGGACGCAGCGCATAGATGATCTGCTTCATCTCGCGCAGCGTCGTGTCGAGCATGCGCTGGCACTCCGTCAGGCGGGCATCGAGATCGGGCCGGTCGCCGACGCGGCGGCGCAGCGCCTGCAATTCGTAGGTCGAGGCGAGGATCGACTGGGCGACGCTGTCGTGCAGATCATAGGCGATACGCCGACGCTCCTCCTCCTGGACGCCGACGAGGCGCCGCAGCAGCGCGCGCAGTTCGACCGCCTTGCGCTCGATCTCATCGCGGGCGGCTCGAAGCTCAATTGTGCGGTCGGCGACCTTCTGCTCCAGCGCTTCGGAAAGATCGCGTACGCGGGCGAAGAGGCGGGCATTGGCGATCGCGACCGCCGCCTGATCGGCGAAGGTGCGGACGATGCGGCCGCTCTCGGGCATGTAGAACCCCGGTTCCGGCCAGTCGATGCAGAGCCAGCCGAGGCACTCGCCGCCGAGCACGAGCGGGGCGGCGCACCAGGAGCGGACCTGCTCGGTGCCCGGCTGCACGACCCAGTCCGCCTCGCTGGTGACATCGGCGAGGATGATGGTGCGATGCTCTTCCAGCACCGGCCGCGACAGCGGCGTCTCGGCTGGATCGAAGGTGACGGCGCGCACCTTATCGTTGTCCGGGTAGCCCTTGGCCGCCACAACGCGCATCAGGCCGTCCTCGCCACGCAATGTCACGCGGCAGCCGCGGTGTGGCACGACGCGCTCCAACTCCTTCAGCACGGCCTCCAGCACCTGATCGGGATCGAGGCTGGACGAGATGATGCGCGAGACATCCGCGAGCGTGTCGGCCAGCGCGCGCTCATGTCGCTCGGCGGCAAAGAGACGATGCTGTTCGATCGCCGGCGCGATCTGGTCGGCGATGGTTTGAAGCAGGATGACGTCGTCGCGGCGGAAGGCGTCGCGGCGGTCGCTCTGGATATCGAGCACGCCGATGACCCGCTGCCCCAGCCGCAGGGGCAGCGCCAGTTCGGACTGCGTGTTTGGCAGCATCACATGCGAGACGAAGTGGCTGTCCTGCGTCACGTCTGCGGATATGCGCAGTTGGCCCGTCTCGGCGACCCGGCCGATGATGCCGCGCCCGGCCGCCTCGCTGAAGCCCGCGGCGAGCAATTGGTCGGCGAAGGGGCCCGAGGCGTGGACGAGCGCAATCCGACGCGTCTCCTCGTCGACCAGAAGCAACTGGATGTGGTCGTAGCCGAGCGAATGGTGGATCAGCCGCGTGATCTCGCCGAAGAGTTCGGTGCGATCATGGATCGACGTCACCTGCTGGCCGAGCCGGTGCACCAGCGCCAGGTGGCTCTTGATGCGCTCGATCTGCGCCGCGAGACTGTTGCTGTCGAGGAAGCCGACCAGGTCGTCGGCAACGAGCCGCACCAGCTCGGCGCGTTCCGGCCGGGCCCGTTCCGAGCGTGGGAAGCCGAGCAGGACATGGCCGCGCGGCCCGTCGCGTCCGGCGAGCGGAGCTGCCTCGACGGCGAAGCCCTGGCTCGCGGCGCGGTTGACCATGAAGGTCGGCATGGTGACGGCCCCGGCCGCCTGCAGGCGCAGGTCGCCGAGATGGCGGTGGATCAGGGGCGGGATGTCGCCGGCAACGAGGATTTTCGCGCCGCGATCGCTGGAAAGAAGCACGGCGGCCCAGCCGGCGCCGGTCACGGCGAGCGCGCGCTGGAGCCGCTCGTCGAGGCGGCCGCGATCCGGGGCGGCGAGATCGACAGCAAGAATGCGCTGCAGGCGCAGCATGTGCGTGCCGTCGTCGTCGCGATAGAGCGGCCGCGCCAGCGGCTGGTCCGTCGTCTCCGGCAGATCACCGACCGGGAAACCCATCAGGCGGTCTCGCCGAGCGGCTGGCGAACAGCGGCAAGGCCCGCGCCATCAAGACGGGCGCCCCGGCGAGGGTGGATCTCGCCGTCCCGGTAGACCACCGTGCCACGTGCAATGGTCATGTCGACGCGGCCGCGGAACGTGGCGCCGCAATAGGCGCTGTGGCGATTGCGATAGAAGAGGTCGTCTTCGCGCAGCGTGAACTCGGCGTCGGGGTCGACGAGCACGAGATCGGCGTCGGCGCCGATCGTCAGCGAACCCTTCTTCGGGTGGAAGCCAAACAGCCGCGCCGGATTGGACGCCGTCATGCGCACGATGTCCGACAGCGACAATCCACGCTTCGGCCCTTCCGTGAGAAGCACGGGCAGCGTCGATTGCAGGCCGGAGATGCCGCCCCATGCGGCGAAGATGTCGTCGTCGCCGGCCGTCTTCTCCTCGATCAGGCAGGGTGAATGATCGGACGCGATGACATCGACGGCGCCGGCCAGAACGCGCTCCCACAGGGCCTCGCGCTCAGAAGGCGCGCGCAGCGGCGGCGCGCATTTCGCCAGCGGCCCGATCCGTTCAAGATCGGTCTCGTCGAAAAAGAGATAATGCGGACAGGTTTCAGCGGTGACGGCGACGCCGCGCGCCTTGACGGCGCTGATCCGGTCGATGCCGGCCGCCGACGAGACGTGAACGATGTGGAGGCGCGCGCCGGTCTCCTCCGCGAGGCCGATCGCCTCGTCGATCGCGGCGAGTTCGGCGGTGATCGGCCGTGCCTCGCCCCACGCCGCGCGGTCGCGCCGGCCGGCCGCTCGAAGGGCTGCCGCCAGGCGTCCGGTCATGACCTCGTCCTCGGCATGGACGGCGAGGAAAGAGCTGAAGCCCGCGATCGCGGTCATGCCGGCGCGCATCAGTCGGGCATCGATCCGCGGAAAATCGGTCGCGGTGCACATGAAGGCCTTGAAGCCGGCGACGCCGCCGGCATGGAGGTCCTCGAGATCGGCGAGATTGTCGTCGACGAGGCCGCCCCACAGCGCATAGTCGACGATGCTTTTCTCGGCTTCTGCCTTTTTCAGGCGCAGCGCTTCGGCATTGATCGTCGGCGGATGGGCGTTGAGCGGCATCTCGACGAAAGTGGTGATGCCGCCAGCCGCCGCGGCGTGACTGCCGGTCTCGAAGCCCTCCCAATGGCCGCGGCCGGGCTCGGAGAAGTGGACATGCGCGTCGACGAGACCGGGCATCAGCACGCGCCCGGCCGCATCGATCGTCTCCGCCGCGTCGGGGACAGCTGCGCGGTCCAGGATGGCGGCGATCCGCCCGTCCTTCACCGCAAGACCGCCGACGCCATCGCGGTCCTCCCCGACGATCCGGGCATTCACGATGGCGAGATCGAACCTCTCCGTCATCCGTCGAGCCCGATCAGGCGCGCCGGATTGGTCGCTGTCATCATCTGAACCTCCTCGATCGAGAAGCCGAAATAGAGCAGCATCGAGATCATCATCCGCATGCCCTCGATCGGCGAGGGCAAGACCCGAACGCCGTAGTCGGTCGCTAGCACGAACTGTTCCGGTCCGACATCGCGGATGCCCTGCAGCCAGCTCATGGCCCGGCCATGGACCAGCGAACTCATGTCCATCAGCTCGCGCTCGACATAGTAATGCGTCTGCGGCATCCATGGCCCACCGAAATCGACCGCGCAAGCTTCGAGGAAGAAGCCGCGCCGCGCGATGTCCTTCTGCTGTTCGACGGTCAGCAGCGCGCGGGCCGGATGGGCGACCAGCACCTTCCGGATGCCCCATTCTTCCGCGAGCTCGACGACGCGCATCGCCTCGGGCCCGGAGACATGACCTGTGTTGAGATAGACCTCCGGCCGCTCGGCGACCATGTCGAGGATTTCCTTCAGCGCATCCGGAACGGGTCCGTCGAGAGGGATCCGGATAGCACGCGACAGCTCCTTCTCGGCGAAGCCCGGGATGGCGTCCTTGAATGGGACGAGCTTGCCGTCCACCAGCGTCGATTCGGTCGTCGCAGAATGCCAGGTGCAGTGGGAGCCGAACGAGATCATCCGGCAGCCTTCACCGAGATTGAGCGCGGTGCGCACGGCGCGGGGGTTCATCCCGCCATGAGAGGAATTCATCAGATATCCGCCATAGGTGCGGAAATCCTTCATGTAGCGGTTGACCATCCAGGCGGTGCCGGAGGCCCAGCCGAACACGTCGTAGTAGAGAATGGTGCGCATGCCGGCGGCCCGCGCCATCTCGGCGACCTGGATGGGGTCGAAATGGCCGGGATTGGACCGCAGCACCGGTCCGGCATGGACATGGCTGTCGATGGCGCCGACGAGGAGTTCCTCGGGCAGTTCCATGGTGCGGTTGTAGAAGGGCTCGTAGGTTGCCACGGGCTTTGCTCCTAGACCGGGTCGAGGCCGATGAGGCGGGCGGGATTGTGCGCCGTCATGGTGCGGATTTCGTCGGGGCTGAACTCGTAATCGAGCAGCGTCGTGATCAGCGTGCGCATGCCCTGCACGGGGGTCGATGCCGCCCGGATGCCGTAGTCGGTGCCGAGGACGAAATGCTCCGGGCCGACCTCGCGGATATCGGCCATCCACTGCGCGGCGGTGCGCCGCGGCCGCGGGACATCGCCGGAGCGATCCATGTATTTCTTCTCGACGTAATAGTGCGTACGCGGGGCATGGGGGTAGAGCCAGTCGACGAGGCAGCCCTCGAGGAAGAAGCCGCGCCGCGCCGCATCCTTCTGCTGCTCGATCGACAGCTGCTGGCGGGCCGGGTGGGCGATCAGCACCTTGCGGATGCCGAATTCCTCGGCGAGGTCTAGAATGCGCATGACCTCAGGGCCCGAGACATGGCCGGTGTTGAGATAGACGTCCGGATGATCTGCGATCATCTGCAGGATTTCGGCGAGATCGTCAGAGATCGGCCCTTCGACGGGGATGCGGACGGCACGCGAGAGTTCCTCGCGCTCGAACTCCGGATAGGCGTCCTTGAACGGGACCAACTCGCCGTCGATCAGCGTCGATTCCCGCGAGGCGGAGAAGAAGGTGCAGTGCGAGCCGAACGAGATGAAGCGGCAGCCTTCCTCCATGTAGAGCGCGGTCCGCACGGAGCGGGGGTTGATCCCGCCATGGCAGGAATTCATCAGATAGCCGCCGAAGGTGCGGATGCCCGGCACATGGCGGTTGACCATCCAGGCCGTGCCCGAAGCCCAGCCGAACACGTCGTAATAGACGATCGCGCGCATGCCAGCCTCGCGCGCTTCGATCGCCACCTCGAACGGATCTTGATGGCCGGGATTGGAGCGCAGCACCGGTCCGGCATGAACATGGCTGTCAATGGCGCCGACCAGCAGTTCCGACGGCAGCTCCATCGATCGGTCGTAGAAACTCTCGCTCACGGTCATGATGCCGTCTTCTCCCGGTAGGTCTGTTGGGAACTCTGCTTGTTGAGGTCTTCGGCCAGCCAGCAGGCGGCCTTGTGTCCGCTGCCGAGATCGGCCATGGGCGGCGCCTGCCGGCAGCGGTCGTGTGCCAGCGGGCAGCGCGGCCGCACGGGGCACTCGCCCGGTCGGACGGCGCGAAGATCGAGCTCGCCGCGCATCGGTGGAACATCGTCCGCGCGTGGCTTCAGCCGCGGCGCCGCTGCGAGCAGGGCGCGGGTGTAGGGATGCGACGGCGCCGCGAAGACGGCGTCCGCCGGCCCCTCCTCGACGATGACGCCGAGATACATGACGAGCACGCGGCTTGCGACATAGCGGATGACGGCCACGTCATGGCTGATGAACAGCATCGCCGTGCGCAACTCGGCCTGCAGCGCCTTCAGCGTCCGCAACACCTGGGCCTGCACCGAGACGTCGAGGGCCGATGTCGGCTCGTCGAGCACGATTACCTGCGGCTCGGAGGCGAGCGCGCGCATGATGGCGACCCGTTGCCGCTCGCCGCCGGAAAGCTGGTGCGGATAGCGATCGAGGGCACCGGCATGAAGGCCGACGAGGCCGGCGAGACGTTCCAGCCGCTCGCGGCGGGCGGCGCGCCGCACGATATCGAAATTCGCCAGCGCCTCGCCGACGAAGCGGCCGACCGTCATGCGCGGATTGAGAGATGTTTCCGGCTTCTGGAACACGACCTGGACACTGCGGCGGAAGGACCGCTTGTCGCGCCCGGAAAGCGCCGTGAAATCGGTGCCGCCGACCACTACGTCTCCGCTGTCCGGGCGCTCGAGCCCGACGATGCAGCGGCCGAGGGTCGTCTTCCCGCAGCCGCTCTCGCCGATCAGGCCGACGACCTCGCCGGGCGCGATCTCCAGCGAGACGTCGCGCACGCCGACCGGCATCGCCTCGGGTTCGGCGGCATTGCGGAAAAGGCGCTCAAGGCGCCGCACGGAGAGAGCGGGGGCCGTCATGCCGCGTCCTCCCGATAGAGCACGCACCGCACCTCATGGCCTGCCCGCTCGAGAAGCGGCGGCACGGCGGCCTCGCAGTCCGGCCGCGCAAAGGCGCAGCGATGCGAGAAGCGGCAGCGCTCGATGTCGTTTCGTCCGCCCCAGACGCTGCCTGCCAGCGGTACCAGCTCATGCGGCTCGTCGACATCGGGCACGGCGGCGATCAACCCCCGCGTATAGGGGTGAAGCGGCTCGGCGAAGACCGAGGCGAGGGGGCCACGCTCCACGATCTGGCCGGCATGCAGGATTGTGAGGCCGGAGCAGTATTCGGCGACAAGCGACAGATTGTGCGCGATCAGCACGATGGCAAGATCCCGTTCGCGACAGAGCCGTGCCAGGAAGCGCAGCAGCTCGCGCTCGGTCGTCACGTCCAGCGCCGTCGTTGGTTCGTCGGCGATGAGGAGGCGGGGCTCTGTTGCGAGCGCGCAGGCCATGGCGACACGCTGCGCCTGGCCGCCGCTGATCTGGTGCGGATATTTGTCGGCAAGATCGGCATGATTGAGCCCGCAAACCCGGAAGAGCTCGGCGGCCTCGCGCCGGCGCGCTGCTTTCGGCATTCGCCCGGCAAGCACGCGATCGACCTGCGCACCCGCGGTGAGGAAGGGGCTCAGTGCGCCCTTGGCATTCTGGAAGAGCAGGGAGACGCCGTGCGAGAGGTTCGAGCGAAGCCCCTCGCGGTCTGAAGCCGCGAAGCGGCGGCCGGCAAAGGCGATTTCGCCGGCGGTGATGTCCAGGCTCGCGGCGGCGAGTCCAACGCTCGCCATCATCGAGATCGACTTTCCAGAGCCGCTCTCGCCGACGAGCCCGACGATTTCGCCATGGCGCACCGAGAGGCTCATGCCCTCGACGATGCGGCGGCGGCTGCCCTCGCGCACGCTCTCGATCGTCAGGTCGCGGATTTCGAAAAGGGCCGGGTCGCTCATCTCAACGCTCCTGCCGGCGCGGGTCCAGCCCGCTCTCCAGCGCATCGCCGAGAAGGTTCAGGCTGAAGATGGTGGCCGAGAGGACGAGGCCGGGGAAGAGGCTCATCCACCACGCGCCCTGCACCAGGAACCTCGTTCCTTCCGCGACCATGACGCCGAGATCGGGCGTCGGCGGTCGGATGCCTATGCCGAGAAAGGAGAGCACGGCGACATTGCCGACGGCGGCGGCGAGGTTGAGGCTGGCATGGATCGCGATCGGGTTCAGCGTGTTCGGCAGCACATGGCGGATCATGATCCCGAGCTCGGTCGCGCCCGAGCAGCGGGCGGCGTCGACATAATCGAGATGCTTCACCGCGAGCGTCTGGCCGCGGATGACGCGCGCATAGAGGGGGATATTGATCAGCACCGTCACGACCACGATGCTGCCGACGCTGGGGCCGATGGCGAGCACCAGCACCATCGCGACCAGGATCAGCGGGAAGGATTGGATGATGTCGACGAAGCGCATCAGCGTGTCGTCGAGCCAGCCGCCGCGATAGCCGCAGACGAGGCCGATCAGCGAGCCGATCAGGATCGCGCCGGTGACGCCGACGCCGGCGACGATGAAATCGATCCGGAGCGAGACGAGGGTGCGCGAGAAGACGTCGCGGCCGAAATCGTCTGTTCCGAACCAATGCTCGGCCGACGGTGGCAGCAGCGTTCCCGGCGTCGTCAGGATCGGATCATGCGTGACGAGCAGCGGCCCGAGCAGTGCCACGGTGAGGAGGATCGCCAGCATCGCGACACCCGCGAGCCCGAGCGGATCGCCGGCGAAGACGCCCGCATAGATCGCGCGCCACGCCGGTCTCTGGCGGGCCGGCGCCGGGGTCATCCGCTCGTTCGCCACGGTCTCACTTGCCATAGCCATGACGGATCCTGGGGTCGATCAGCGCATAAGAGAGGTCGACCAGAAGATTGGTGAGCGCCACGCCGGAGGCGACGAGCAGGATGCAGGTCGAGACCGGCGCCATGTCGGATGTGGTGATCGCGGTGACGGCATAGCGGCCGATGCCGGGCCAGGAGAAGACGGTCTCGACGATGGCGGCGCCGGCCAGAACATTGCCGACGACGAAGCCGAGCGTCGTCACGATCGGCACCAATGCGCCGCGAAACGCGTCGCCGAGAACCACCTGCCGCTCGCCTAGGCCGAGCGCGCGTCCGAAGATGACATAGTCTTCGCCAAGCGACTCTCCCATGGCGGCGCGGGTGATGCGGGCGAGCGGTGACACGACGCCGAGGCCGAGCACGAGGACGGGCAGGATCAGCTGCCGCGCCGCGGCGAGCGCGACGTCGAACTTTCCGGCGACGAGGCCGTCGATCGTGTAGAAGCCGATGAAGAAGGGTGGCGGCGAGTGGATCGGCGAGAGGCGGCCGACCGGTGTCGGTACCCAGCGCAGCTGGTAGAAGAGCACGAAGATCAGCACGATCCCCAGCCAGAATGCGGGAACCGACTGGATCGCGATGTTGACGACCCGCAGCAGATGGTCGGTCGGCCGGCCGCGGCGGATGGCGGCCACCATGCCGAGCGGGATGCCGAGCGCCGTCCCGAGAAGGATGCCATAGACGGCGAGTTCCAGCGTCGCCGGGATGCGACGGGCGAGGTCCTCGCCAACGCTGTTGCCGGTTCCGAGCGAGCGGCCGAACTCGCCGGCGAACACCGATTGCATGTAGCGCGCATATTGGACGAGGAGCGGCTGGTCGAGGCCCATCTGACGGCGCATCTCGGCGCGCTGCTCGTTGGTGATGTCGGGATAGCGGCTCGTCACAGGGTCCGAAGGCAGCAGATAGGCCATCGAGAAGGCCACGGCGCTGATGCCGAGGAGCACCACCGCGCTGATCGCGATGCGCCGCAGGACATAGGCGAGGACGGGAGGAATCCGCATCGGCTGGTCGATTTCCGGAAGAAGGGGCCGCGCGCCGGGGAGGCGGCGCGCGGCTGTGCGGGCGTGCGTCAGGAGCAGGGACGGAGCCAGGAGAAGGCGATCGTGCCCCAGGGGAACTTGTTCACGTCGCAGACCCGGCTGGAGACGGCAGCGTTCCAGTTGACCTGGAAGAGCGGCGCCGCGAGGTGCTCGCCGTTGAGGATGCCGAGCACCTCGTCCTGCAGCTTCATGTAGCTCGCTTCGTCGCTCTGCGGGATCAGCAGCGCCGCGAGGACGTCCTTGTCGAGCGTCGCATCTGCGAACTGGATGTGATTGGTCGCGCTGTCGCTGCGATACATCCAGTAGGCCCAGTACATGAAGTCGTTCCACCACGGACCCATGGCGTGAATGGAGACCTTGAGGTCGCGCTTGCCCCAGGCCGCGTCGTCGAAGGCGTTCTGAGTCAGCGGCTTGATCTGCATGTCGATGCCGACGCCGCGCAGCGCGTCCTGGATGATCACGGCCGCCGCCATATTGGTCGAGCCCTGAACCACCGGCACCTCGAAGGACGGCACCTTGCCGGCATATTTGCTTTCGGCGACGAGCTTCTTCGCGGCCTCGACATCGGTGGTGAAATAGGGGTCCGCGACATAGCCGGGCGTCGTCACGCCGACCAGATTCTGAACCGGCGTGCAGAAGCCTTTGCAGACTTCCGTGACGAGGCGGTCATAGGGGATCGCCTTGATCACGGCCTCGCGGATCTTCATGTCGTCGAAGGGCGGGACGTCCGGCTTCCAGCGCAGCACGGTCACGTCCTGCTGCGAGGGCACGCTGAATACCTTGACGGCGCCGGACTTCGCGAGCGTTGCGTATTCGTTGGCTGTGACGAAGGCGAAGTCGGCCTCGCCGCTCTCCATGAGCAGAGCCCGCGTCTGCGCATCCGGAACGACGCGGAACATCACCTCGGAGTAATAGGGCTTCGCGGCACCCCAATAATCCTTGTTGGCGGTGATGGTGATCGCCTCGCCGCTCTGCTGCTCGCCGAGTTTGTAGGGGCCCGAGCCCATCGCATTCTTCTTGATCCAGTCGACGCACCAGGTGTCGCCCTCGGCGCGTCCTTTCTCGCAGGCCGCCTTCGACATCACGGTCAGCGACATCGAGGCGAAGTTGCGCAGCGAGTAGCGCCCCATGCCGTCCGGATAGGTGATCGCGATCGTCTGCGGGTCGATCACCTTCATCTGGTCGGTCTTGAAGATGCCGCCGGTCTCGATCTGCGTCGTGCCCCAGCCCATGCGGCCCTCGAGCGCGCGCTGGATCGACCAGTAGACGTCGTCGGCCGTGACCGGCGTCCCGTCCCAGAATTTCGCGGCGGGGTTCAGATGGAAGGTGAGCGTCTTGTTGTCGGGCGCGATGTCCCAGGAGGTAGCGAGGCGGGGGACGATCTTGGTCTGGTCGGCGATGCCGGTCGCCGGGTCGATCTCGTAGGTCACCAGCGTGTCGAACAGCTCCATCGCCATCTGGCCGACAAAGGCCGAGGTGTTCTGGGGATCAAGCGTCGCCGGATATTCGTGATGAAGATAGATGAGCCGCGGTCCGGCGCCGATCTCGTCGGCCGCGAGCGGCTTCGGCGCGAAGGCGGTCTCGGCAGCGAGGGCCGGCCCGGCGAGAAGCGCCGTCGCCGCCATGGCGGCGATCAGGGAAGGGCGATGTCTCGCCGTCAGGCGGCGCACCGGCCCGCGGTCTCTCGTCATGCTTGATATTGGCATCCGTCACCCTCTGGATTGGCAGGTGTCGCCGTGCCGTCGGCACGACCCGGAACAGGCGTCCGGACCCTGTCTTGTGATGGGTCGAGGGTAGGTTTCGCGCGCCGGGCCTCACAAGTTCACCTTCGGCGCAATCGCCGATACGAAGGGATCGGAAGCGCTGGGTCGGAGGATCGAGCGCGTGCTCGTCGTGCCACTTCGGTCAGTTCGCCGGCGCCGGTGCGTTCGTGCTCAGCGCGCGGATGAAGCGGTCGCGGAAGTCGCTCATTGGTGCGGACGGGACGTCAGCGGCGGGGACGAGGCCGGCGGTCCAGCCCCAGTCCTCGAACAGTGCCACGAGGTCGGGTGACCCGATCAGATGCACCGGCACGTCGCGCCTCTCGATGCCGGCGACGAAGGGCGCCGGCTGGTGGTCGCCGAGCACGACCATCAGCGGCGGCCTGTCCGACTGCCGCGCGGCATAGGAGAGGATTGTCTGCAGCGAATAGTCGAGCGCCTGGCGGTACTGGTCGCGCACCCGGTCATGGTCGCGCCAGACGACCTCCGGCGGATCGCCCGACAGCGCCCAGCGATCGAACACCGTGCCGTCGCCGACCTCGTTCCACGGGATCAGCTCAGGAACCGGCACCCAGGGCGCATGCGAGGAGAGGAGCACGATCTGCGCGACGAGCGGTCCGGCCTCGGGCCCGCGGGGCACCAGCCGGTCGAATGCCGCGAGCGTGAACTGGTCCGGCATGGTCACGAAGTTGAAGGGCCGGCCGCGATAGCCGAGATCGGCCGAGGCCAGGATGGTCTCGAAACCCTGTTCCGGCCCTTCCGGCCAGGCCATGGTGATGCCGGGCATCACGGCGGCGGTGCGGAAGCCCGAGCGGGCGGCGAGGTCGTAGAGCGTGGCGCGCCGGCTCGCGAGCAGCGCGCGATAGCGGGTCTGGCTCGAGATCGTCAGCCCGGATTCGAGGGTCGCATGCGCGAGCCAGCTTTGCCCGCCCTCGACCGGCGAAGTCAGCCAGCCTGATCGCATTGTGAGGCCGGCCGCGGCAAGACGTGGCTCGGCCGCCCGAAGCGTCGCGAGATGGGTCGGCGCATAAAGCGGGTTGTCGAAGCTGGCGCGGCCATAGCTTTCGATGAAGACGATCAGCACGTCGCGGCCGGCGAGGCGGTCGAAGAGGCCGGTCGCGCCGGCGAAGGGATCCTTCGCGGTCTCGGCACGGAAGCGGGCGAGATCGGCGCGTGTCGCTGCATAGGTCTGGAGGCGATCGGCCACGAGCCGGCTTGTCGCGACCGTCAGCGGCGGGCGCAGCGGAAGCGAGCCGGCGACCGCGGCGCCCACGGCGACGATCGCCAGCGCGGCCGCCGCCAGCGTGACAGGGCCATGCAGCAGGCCGGCAAAGCGACCGCTCGCCCACCAGAGCGCGGCGGCGAGGCAAGCGATGGCGAGCGCGGCGGCGGCGAGCGCGGTGAGCGCCAGCGGCGCACCGAGCGTCGAGAAGCCGAGGCGGATGCCGGCTTCGACAAGGTGAAGATCGACCGCCGGATTGAAGGGCCGGGCGAAGGCGAGGCTGGTGCCGATATCGGCGAGTCTCAGGAGGGTGACGAAGACAAGCACGGCGGTGAGCGCCATTCTCAGCAGCGTCGTGGCGATCGAATGGCGGGGGAGGGCGGCGAGCAGAAGCAGGATCGCCGGCAGTTCCAACGGCAACCGCAGCAGGGTTCCCCAGGTGAAGCCGCCGGGCGCATCCGGCGCGATCAGCACCAACTGAAAGAACAGCGCCGCGAGGATGAGGGCGACGATACCGCGCCAACCCGGACGTGCCGCCGTCACGGGCGGCGCCTTCGGGCGAGCCAGACGATATCGATCGCGAAGGACCAGCCGAGCGCCAATGTCGCCGCGACCGCGAGAAGAGTTGCCGGCGCGCCGGTCACGACCGGGGCGTTGAGTGCGATGAGCGCAGCGATCTGAACGACGCAGATGGCCTTGCGGCGATAGGCTTCGGGCAGGCTGCCATTCAGCCAGGGCAGGACGAGCGCCGCGGCGACATAGGCGTAACGCATCGCGCCGAGGGCGAGGATCCAGGGGCCGAGCTTGCCTGAAGCGAGCACCAGGAGCGCGAGGATGAGGCCGAGCGCAGCATCCACCTCCATGTCGAAGCGCGCACCGAAAGAGGATGCGAGGCCGTTCCGGCGCGCCAGCCAACCGTCGATCCCGTCGAGCGCCAGCGCCACCGTCGCGACAGCCACCACCAGCCATTCGTCCTCGGGCGACAGGGGCTCCGTTGTCGCGAGCGGGGCGACGAGCGAAGCGGCGAGCGCGGCGCGGCCGAGCGTCACCATGTTGCAGAGGCCGAGCCGCTGATGGGCATAGGCTTGGCGAAGCCCGGCGACCGCCAGCGCCGCCATCACGGCGAAGAGGCTGATGGCGAGCAGAAGCCCGGCCGGCGCCAGCCGCGTGGCGATCGCCGCCGCGAGCACGGCCAGCGGCAGCGCCCATGCCGACAGCCGCGCCGCCGCGCCGGCAGGCGAGGGCGCGTCGAAGACGCGGCAAACGCGCGAGAAGCGATCGCGTGCTGTGGTGGCAAAGCTCATCGGCAGAGAATTAGCGCGCCGGACGCAATGTCAAAGGACCGTCGAACCGAGGCACTCCGCTTCCTTGCCGCGCCGGTCACCGCCGCACGAACATCCCGAGACCGTCGCGGTCGAGATAGGCGATCTTCATGTCGCCGCCGGGTCCGAAAGTGACCGACGACAGCGAGCCGTCGGGCTCGTTCTCGCTGGAGGGGCTGATCGCAAAAATGTCGCCGTCCCGGTGGGTGAGCGGATAGGTCTTGCCGGCCGGACCGATCGAGAGTTCGAGATGGTCGCCGGTGACAGCGATGGCGGCATCCCCGAAATAGGGATTGGCGTAGACCCCCGCATAGCTCGCCAGCGCAGCGGGCGCCGCCGGGTGATCCGGCTTCTCCTTGCCCGTGAGATCGCCGACCGGCGCCAGCATCGCGTTGAAGCGGGCGCTGTAGAGGGCGAACCAGTCCTCGGTCACGGTGCCGAACTGCACGAGATCCATGAAGCTCGCGCCGATCGCCTCGGCAGTGCCCGTCGGCCATGCATTCGTGAGCACGACGATGCCGACATCGGCGGAGGGCAGCAGGCCATAATACGTCCCCGCGCCGAGCGCGAAGGCGCCGGAATGGGTGATCAGCGTCCTGCCCGATGGCGTGATCCCGACGCCGAAGCCATAGCCGTAGAAGCCCGGCCTGGCATCGGGGGCGTAGGAGGGAGCCGAGATCATCTCGGCGCGGATGGCCGGCAGCAGCGCATCGGCGGCGATGATCGGCTGGCCGCCGAAGTCGCCGTTCTGAAGGACCATCGCCATCCAGCGGGCGAGGTCGTTCACCGAGGAACTGACGCCGCCAGCGGGCGACTGCGCATCCGGCTGGCGCTGGTATTTCGGCTCGAAGGCGTCGCCGACCTTCACATGGCCGAAGGCGCGATCCGGCCGCTTCTCGAAATCGGAGAAGCGGGAGCTCGTCGATGTCATGCCGAGCGGGGCGTAGAGGACCTGTTCCGAGAGGTCCTCCCAGGTCTTGCCCGAAGCGGCGGCGACGGACTCGGCCGCGGCCGTCAGGCCGAAATTCGTATAGGCATAGGTGTCGCGGAAGCTATCGAGCGGCAGAAGGCGCAGGCGCTCCAGAACCGCGTGCCGATCGAAGCCGAGATCCTCGAGATTGTCGCCGGCATGTTCCGGCAGCCCCGAACGGTGGCTGAAGAGGTCGGCGATCGTCACATGCTGCGTCACCCACGGGTCCTTCAAGGCGAACCAGGGCAGATGAGCGACCACGGGCGTGTCCCATGTGACCGTGCCGGCGCCGACTTCATGCGCCACCACGCTCGCCGCGAGCGATTTCGACAGCGATGCCAACTGGAAAACCGTGTCGGGCCCGACGGGCGCCGCCTCGCCGAGCTTCCGCACGCCGAAGCCCTTCGCATAGACGGTGCGTCCGTCATGGACGACGGCGATGGCGAGACCGGGAACGCCGCTCTTGGCTATGATCTCTGTCGCGATGCCATCGAGGCGCGCGACGGCCTTGTCCGCCTGCCCGTCGGGGATCGCGACCGCCGACACCTGCGGCGGCAGCGGCTCGGCCAGAACCGGGGATGCGAGGAGAGGGCTCGCGAGAAGGGCCAGCGCGGCGAGCCCGGCGCGGGCCGCCGTCAGCCGTCGATCGGCAACAGGCAACCGATGTCGATCCGAAGCTTGAGTGCGGTCGTTCATGCTTGCCGTCTCCCCCATCGCTGTCGCGCGAAGCGCACAAAGCATGCGTCGATCCGTGGGCGCTCCTCGCGGAGAGAACTCTAGCGCGAAATCTGCCTGAGCCGACAGTGCGGCGGTGCCTGCATGCGCCGCGCCCTAAACGAAATCGCCGCCGCCCTCTGTTCACAAGTGACTCCAACCCTAGCTTCGGATTGTCTAGAACAAACAATGAACATGGAAGGGTGAGACGATGGCGCAGACCAGCCTCGACAAGCTCCGCATCCTGGCCGACGCGGCGAAATACGACGCTTCCTGCGCGTCGTCGGGGGCGGAGAAGCGGACCGCGAAGCCGGGCGGCATCGGCTCGACCACGGGCAGCGGCATCTGCCACTCCTACACGCCGGACGGCCGCTGCGTGTCGCTGCTCAAGATCCTGCTCACCAATTACTGCCTGTTCGACTGCGTCTATTGCATCAACCGCCGCTCGTCGAATGTGAAGCGGGCGCGGTTCAGCGTCGACGAGGTCGTCGAGCTGACGCTCGGCTTCTACAAGCGCAACTATATCGAGGGGCTGTTCCTCTCCTCCGGCATCATCCGTTCGCCCGACTATACGATGGAGCAGATGATGCTGGTGGCGAAGAAGCTGCGCCGCGACCATGGCTTCGCGGGCTATATCCATCTGAAGGCAATCCCCGAGGCGAGCCCCTGGCTGCTGGAACAGGCCGGGCTCTTCGCTGATCGCATGTCGGTGAATATCGAGCTCGCTTCCGATGTCAGTCTGAAGAAACTCGCACCCGAGAAGGACCGCGGCTCGATCGACGCGGCCATGGGCCAGATGAGCGAGCGCATCGCCGAGGCGCGCGAGGAGCGGCGCGCCTTCGCGCCGGCGGGACAGAGCACGCAGATGATCGTCGGCGCCGACGAGACCACCGACGAGGCCGTGCTGCGCACCAGCGCCTCGCTCTATTCGGGCTTCCGCCTGAAGCGCGTCTATTACTCGGCCTTCAGCCCGATCCCGGAGGCGAGCCCGAGCCTGCCGGTCAAGGCGCCGCCGCTCCGGCGCGAGAACCGCCTCTACCAGGCCGACTGGCTGCTGCGCTTCTACGGCTTCACGGTCGAGGAGATCGCCTCGGGAGGGGAGGGCGGAATGCTCGATCTCGGCATCGATCCGAAGCTCGCCTACGCGCTCAAGCATCGCGAGCGCTTTCCGGTCGACGTCAACAGCGCCGACCGCGAATTGCTGCTGCGCGTTCCGGGGCTCGGCAGCCGCGCCGTCGACAAGATCCTCACCTGCCGGCGCCAGACCCGCCTCAGATGGGACGATGTCGCGCGGCTGAGCGGCGGGCTGCGCCGCGCGCGAGCCTTCCTGGTGACAGCCGACCATCATCCCGCCCGGCTGATCGACCGGGCCGATCTCCGCGCGCGGCTGACGCCTCCGGCGCGGCAGCTGAGCCTCTTCGAATGAGGCGCCGCGTCGCGCTTCGTGAGGGCGCCGATCCCGACGGCTTCCGCCGCGCGGTTCGATATCTGGTCGCCGAACAGGTGCCGCCGCAGGATGTCGCCTGGAGCACGGACGACAAGCCGGCCCTGTTCGGCGAGGCATCGATCGCCGAGGCGCCGCCATTCGCGCTGCCACGCGCCGTCGCCGATCTCGTCGCCCTGGTCGTCTGCCATCGCGATCCCGAGCGCTACGCGCTGCTCTATGCGCTGATCTGGCGGGTGCTGCATGGCGAGCGCGACCTGCCGGTGCTCGCCAGCGATCCGCTCGTTCATCGCCTTTCGATGATGGCGAAGGCCATCCGGCGCGACATTCACAAGATGCATGCCTTCGTCCGCTTCCGTTCCGTCCCGGCCGGGGACGGCGAGCATTTCGTGGCGTGGTTCGAGCCCGATCATTTCATCCTCGAACGCGCCGCGCCCTTCTTCGTCGATCGTTTCCGCAGCATGCGCTGGTCGATCCTGACGCCGGTTGGCTCGCTGCACTGGGACGGCGCCGCGCTGGCGGTTGGCCCCTCCGCCGATCGGCGCGACGCGGCGGGTAAGGACGTGATCGAGGAGAGCTGGCGCGGCTATTACGAAAGCGCCTTCAACCCCGCGCGGGTCAATCCGGTGATGATGCGGGCCGAGATGCCGAAGCGCTACTGGCGCAACCTGCCGGAGGCGAGCCTCATTCCGGACCTCGTCCGATCGGCGGCCTCGCGCGTTGATGCCATGACGGAGCGCATGGCCATGCCCTCCGCGAAGCGCAATCCGGAGAAGGCGGTGGCAGCCATGGCGGACCAGGACCCGAAGACGCTCGAGGCGCTCAACACCCTGATCGCGGCCTCCGAACCGATGGTGACGGGCGGAGCGCGGGCCGTGCTCGGCGAGGGACCTCTCGGGGCAGACATCGCCTTTGTCGGCGAGCAGCCGGGCGACCAGGAGGATATCGAAGGGCGGCCTTTCGTCGGGCCGGCCGGCGCGATGCTCGATCGCGCAATGCGCGAGGTCGGCATCGACCGGTCCAAGGTCTATGTCACCAATGCGGTGAAGCATTTCAAATTCGAGCAGCGCGGCAAGCGGCGGCTGCACCAGTCGCCCACTGCCGGCGAGGTGAAGCATTATCGCTGGTGGCTGACGCGCGAACTCGGTTTCGTCGCGCCGAAGCTGGTGGTTGCCCTCGGCGCGACCGCCGTGCTGGCGCTGACGGGCAAGGCGCTGCCGGTGACCAAGGTCCGCGGCCCCCACGAACTCGGCGGCCACAAGGGTTTCATCACCGTCCACCCCTCCTACCTGCTGCGCATCCCCGATCCGGCGGCGAAGGAGGCCGCCTATGGCCAGTTTCTCCAGGATCTTGGCGCGGTACGGGCGCTGTCCGGCGAGGCGGGGCGGTAGAGGAGCAATGGGTCGTTCGATGGAGCACCCCGCCGATCTGCGGAAGTGGCGCGTTCGCTCAGAAGGTCGGGGCTCGCGGCGTACACAAAGTCCGGCGGAGCAACTCAAACCAGAGAGCCTCCGCCAGACCCGGACCTTGGTCACCAGCCGGTAGATCGCGAAGCGGTCGCGTGCGTATCGTTCTCGCCTTCGAAGCCGACGCTGATCGGTTCATCATCTCGGCGACGGCCAACCACACGGATGACACTGCGGCCGCATCGCGGCAGACCGGGGACGTAATTCCGGCAGAAACCCGGCTGTTTGCTTCGGAATGTCAACCGTGTTGCTCAGTGGTCCGTTGGAACGGCTTGCCGTAGATCCTGGTGAAGTGAGTGCCTCTCCGGCGTTTCGTGGAGCTGAGCTGGTTGAGTTCAGACTTCGGCGTCATCTGCTGATTGGTACCGAGAGCGCGCAGGAACCGTCCGTGCCCGGCTTGCAGTTGTGCGACTGCGTCGATAGGTGACAGTGGGATGTAGCGGCGGCGGTCGATTCCCTGGCTGTATCAAGGTCCCGTCCCGTTGAGTCCACAACATATATATTGTCTAGACGTTTCCATACTATACAATATCTAGGTTCTCTCGACTCCTCAAGATCGCGAACTTTCGAGGAATCTGATCCCGCCTTAAGGTCGAGGCTGGGCTCTCGGGATGCTATGAGCTAAGAGGCTCCTGCGGCTGAGCCGGCCTTGGCTGTATTATTTTGACCAAACGATCAAAACATTGAACCTGCTTCTGACTCGATGGTTTGGATTGGTGATCGACAGCGGCCGCGGTGTCCCGCCAGGCCAGGGCGGGCCAGGGAGCGCAGAGCTCGCGCTGGCTAGGAAAGCGTCATAAGACTCAATCGGTTACTGTGACTGTCCAGAGTGACCAGATTGAAGATAGGACTGAAGATTCAAAAGAGTGGAGGATGCGTGCAGAGGCGGCGCGCGCCGCGCTCTCTCTCTCGGTGAATAATGCGGATTCACCCGATCACTCGGGACAGAGCGGAATCTGTCAATCGGATCAGTGATATAAAGCGACCAGGGCGACGGAATCGCCCTGGTCGAGGTAGCAGACGCCTGGACAGCGATTTTTCCGGCTGAAGAGCTCAGTGGCTTACCGCGTCAGGTCGGAAACCTTCGCGGTGTCCGGACCCTGCAGCGGCGGGGCCACGATTTCCACGACGTCGCGGGCAACTTCCCCGACCGCATCCCGGACTCGCCGGAATAGCGCCTTGCGCTCGGCAAGCTGCGCGATTTCATCGCGCGGTGGCTGTCCGACACAAGGGGGTCATCGCGATGAGCGGGGCGCCGCTGGAAAGCCTCCCCGTCGGGCCGTTCGATCCGGCCGCGCTAGGCCTGCTCTCCGAGTGCGACCCGGCCTTCGCCCAGGCCTGCCGCGCCATGGCGACCAACCCGTGGCGGGGCGAAGTTCTCGCGCCGAAATTCGTCGCGGTGGTGGCGGTCGCGGTCGCCACGGCCTGCACCAATCTCGATCCGAACGGCACGCGGCTGCAAATCCAGGGGGGCGCTCGCCGCAGGCGCCACGTGCGACGAAGTGCTGACCATCATCAAGATGGGGCGCCCATGGCCGGAAACGCGCCGCCACATCAGGGGGGCCGGGCGGCCGGCGCCAGCGTCGCTGAAATCACTGAGGTGCTGAAGATCTGCGTCGTATCCGGCGTTGCGTCTGTGAATCTCGCCGTGCCGATGCTCGCCGAGGAGCTGGCGATGCGCGAAGCGGGGGCGGCGGCATGAGCGCGTCCCCGTCTCGCGCGTCAGCGACGGATCGCCCGTCGCTGACGCGACGGATGCTCGGTGAGTTCCGCCTCTTCTTCGTCCTCTTCCTTTATCTCTGGGTGCTGTTCGGACTGTTTGTCCTCAACCATGAAGTTGTTCTGCGTGAACGCGGCGAGAGCCTTAGCCTTCAGGGATTCGCGGTTCTGAACGCGTTGGTGCTCGCCAAGGTCATGCTGCTGATCGAGCATCTCGACTTCGCGCGGTGGCTGCGGCGGCGACCCGCTATCCTGTCGATCCTCTTCGAAGCGAGCCTGTGCACGGCTCTGTCCCCCGTCTACCACGGCGCCGAGCGGCTCGTGGTTGGATGGATGAAGGGCTCAGCCGCCAGAGAAAGCCTATTTGCCTTCGGCGGCGGCGGACCGTTCGGCCTCGCCATCGTCGCCATCATCCTGTTCGTTTCGCTGGTGCCGTTCTTCGCCTTCAAGAATGTCGCACGGATCATTGGCAAGGAGCGAATGCGTCAGGTACTCCTCGATCGGCAACCCGATACCGCCTAGCCGCATCGCTCCGGCCTTTCTCAAGCCACGGGCAGATCCCGGATGCCATCCGGCCCTGCTGTCGACGGAAAACCGGTCCGTCGATGCATATCCCGGACTTGGGCGCCATCCGACAGTCCGGACCTCCCCGGCCGCCGCTATTCTCGAATGACGCCTGTCGGCGGGGAGGAAACAAGAATGGCCGCATACCACATCAAGAACGTCACGATCTTCGACGGCATCGACGATCACCCCTATCAGGGTGAGGTGCTTGTGGAGGGCAAGCGCATCGCCAAGGTGGCGAGGCAGGGCGCGATCACGTCCGAGGACGGCGCCGAGGTCATCGACGGGGCGGGCCAGTTCCTCATGCCCGGAATGGTCGAGGGCCATTGCCACCTTTCCTTCGTGGGACCGGCGCGCAACCAGGACCTCGGCGAGATCCCGCCGGAGGAACACCTGCTGCGCACCATGCGCAACGCCACCTTCATTCTCGATCACGGCTTCACCTCCTGCTATTCGGCAGCCAGCGCCAAACTGAGGATCGACGTCGTCGTCCGCCAGGAGATCGAGGACGGCTATCTCAAGGGCCCGCGCTACAAGGCGGCCGGACCGGAGATCACCGTCACGGGCGGGCTTGGCGACGAGCGCAAGCAGCATTCCAGCTTCGAAAGCTTCGGCATGATTGCCGACGGCATCGATGAGATCAGCCGGGCCGTCCGCATCTGCTGCCGCGAGGGTGTCGACAATGTGAAGTTCAACGTGTCCGGCGACGAGTTCGTCGGCCATGCCCGCGCCGAGATCATCTCGATGACCCAGGAGGAGCTCAGCCACGGCGTGCGCATCGCGCATGACTGGGGCAAGCGCGTCGCGTGCCACAGCCGCGCGGCGGAATCGGTGAAGCGTGCGGTGCGCGCGGAGGTCGACTGCATCTATCACTGCGATTTCGCGGACGAGGAGGCGCTCGACATGCTCGAGGCCGCCAAGGATCGCGTGATCGTCGGTCCCGCGTTCGGCCTGGTGCACAACTCCGTGTTCGAGGGCGACGTCGTCGGTCTCACGCGCGATGTCGCCGAGCGGATGGGATTGCCGCGCAAGCTCGAACACACGATCGCCACCTATCACGAGATGCGTCGCCGCGGCATGCGCGTCGTGGTCGGCGGCGACTATGGCTTCACGATCACGCCGATGGGCCAGAACGCGCGCGATATCGGACACTTCGTCAAGTTCTTCGGCTATTCGCCGGCCGAGGCGCTGAAATGCGCCACCGCCGTCGGCGGCGACCTGATGGGCCACAAGGGCGAGCTCGGGGTCATCAGGCCCGGTGCGTTGGCCGACCTCCTCCTTGTCGACGGCGATCCTCTGGTCGATCAGTCCGTCCTCGTCGGCCCCGGACGCTTCACCATGATCATGAAGGACGGCGACCTGCATCGCGACCCGCGCCATGCGTTGAAACCGCAGCGTCCTGCCGCGGCATAGCCGGGTTCGGGGCATCCGGGCCGGTGACGGAGCGGGCTCGCCGGCTTCGCACCACGCGATGGGGCAGGCTGTCGGGGATTCAGGCGGCCGGGGCGGCGTCCTTCAATGTATCGCCGAGGCGCGCCGCCACTTTTCTTGCCAGCGCCAGCGTCTCGTCGATTGCGTGCTCGTCGAGATGGCGATTGATCAGCAGGCGCAATCGAGCGACCTCCTGACCGCCTGGCGCCCCGATCGGCACCAGCAGGGCCGGCAGGCTCGGCTGGTCGCGGCGAAACCAGGGCGCCGTCCAGGTCTGCAGATTGACGTAGACGGCACCGTCGGTCGCCTCCAGCGCCACCGTGGCGTCGGCTTCGTCACGCAGCCAGGCGAGCAGCGCCTGAGCCACCTCGTAGAGCTGGCCGAGGCCGAACGCGGCATAGCCGAAGGCGCCGCCGGCGGGGCCGAGCGTATAGCGGCCATCGGTGGTTCGCGAGACGAAACCGCGCACCTCCATGCGGCGAACCATGTCGAAGCCTGTCGAGCGCCGGAGTTCGCAGGCTGCGATGAGCTCGTTGATGGTCATCGGTCGTCCCTCGCTCAGTTCCGCCAGGATACGGCTGAAGGCGGCGAGGCCTGCCGCCTCAGCGACGCTCACCGGCGTCTTCCCGTGCGCGTCACGCGTCGACACCCTGCCGCGACGCGGCCGAGCGGTTTCGCATGTTGCCGGGATAGTTCACGCGGAACGCCTCGGGCGTGTAGGACGGTCCGAGCCCGGTTCCGAACACCAGATCGTCGGGCATGTCCCAGCGCACGCGTTGGTCGGCCCAGATGACCGTTCCCTGCGGAACATTGCCGCCGCGGGTCGCGACCAGTCGGGACCAGACATCGAGATAGGCCGGGACGGTGGCGCCGCGCAGGGCCGCCACCAGCACCGAGAAGGCCCGGATCCCCATCGCCGGCGGATAGTCGACGGAGGCGAGCGGCACGCGCGCGCCGACGGCAAGCTTGTAGGACAGGTTGATGTCGCCACCCGTATGCGGCGGGATGCGGCCGGCTTCGAATTTCGCATCGAGAAATGCGGCGATGGATCCGACGCTGTTGAGACCGCTGTCGCACCAGACCCCGGCGAATTCACCGCCATGGCGCACGATGGCGGCCGTGGCTGCGGCATGGGCGGCGTCGCGGTCGAAATTGGTCGCGTCCGCCGTGACGACCTCGATATCGGGGTAGCCGGAGAGAACCCGGCGGGCCGCGCCGTCACGGCTCTGGCTGAGTTCCGCATCGACATGGCCCCAGAGCATCAGCACGCGACCACGCCCCTTGATGCGGTGGGCCAGCCATTCCGCCGTGACCTGACCGATCGCGCAGTTGTTCGAGGTGACGAAGCTGGTGCAGGGCATGTCGGGCACGCCGCCGCGATCGACCAGAACCACCGGCTTTCCCGCGGCGATCAGCTCCTCGGTGAGCGGTGCCAGCCGGCGCGGCGAGACAGCGCTGACCAGCACGCCATCGGCGCCATCGGCGACCATCTGGCGGATCTGCTCCTCCTGAAGCCGGGCATCGTCATCGGCATGCATCACCGTCACCGCCTCAAGATCCTCGAAATGGCGCGATGCCGCGAATTCGACGCTGTGCACCAATGCGACCTGCCAGGCATTGCTGAGGCCCCGATTGGCGAACCCGATGCGGAACCTCCTGCGGCGGTTGATCCGGGCCGGGCGCGCGAGCGGCGGAGGCTCGGCCGGCAACGCCCCCGGAAGAGCCGGCGCATGGTCGCCGAAAAGCGTGCGTTGACGCTTCTCCTCGCTCTCCAGCGCAACCTTGTGAGCCTTCAGCATGGTGCGGGCGAGCGGGCCGGGCGCAATGCCATCCCGGCCGCAACGCACGATGCCATAGCGTTCCATCATCCGCGTGAGGCGATAGAAGCTGGCGCGGGGGACGCCCAGCTGCCCGGCGAGATCGACGCCCGACCCCCGGCTTTGCTTCACCAGCGCCGCCAATAGATCCATGGCGGCGTCGACACCATTGCGCTGACTGCTCATCCGCTCCTCCCCAGAACCGTGAGCAACTGGACTTCAGGCCGGCCGACCCCGCATGTCAATCCACGCGGCCGCCGTTTCGCACAATGATCACGCTGCGGCGGCCGGCACCGCCTGACCGCGCGTGTCGAAGAGGTGGAGCCTCTGCGTATCGAAGGCGAGGCCGACCGGCTGGTCGATGGCGATACCGACATCGTTGCCGACGATCCGCACCGTGAGCACGCCGGCATCGGGCACCGCGACATAGGCGAAGGTGTCGGAGCCAAGCCGCTCGACGACGTCGACCCGGCCGTCGATGTCGCCCTGGCCGGGCGGCGTGACGACGATGTTCTCCGGTCGGGCGCCGAGATGGGCGATCATCGCCGGAGGCGGCGCCGCAAGGCGCACCTTGCCGCCGGGAACGATGATCGCCCTGCCATCGGCCGAGGCGGGCAGTACGTTCATCTTCGGCGAGCCGATGAATTGCGCGACGAACAGGTTGGCGGGCCGCTCATAGAGCTCCATCGGCGAGCCGACCTGCTGGATGACGCCGCCGTCGAGCACGACGATCTTGTCGGCGAGTGTCATCGCCTCGACCTGGTCATGCGTGACATAGACCATGGTCGCGGCAAGCCGACGATGCAGCTTTGCGATCTCGACGCGCATGTCGACCCTGAGCGCCGCATCGAGATTGCTCAGCGGCTCGTCGAACAGGAAGGCGACGGGCTCGCGCACGATGGCGCGTCCGATGGCGACGCGCTGGCGCTGGCCGCCGGAGAGGGCGCGCGGCTTGCGCGCCATATAGGGCTCGAGCTTCAGGATGGCGGCGGCGGCATCGACGCGTCGATCGATCTCGGCCCGCGGCAGCCGCGCCACCTCCAGCCCGAAGCTCATGTTCTGGCGCACCGTCTTGGTCGGATAGAGCGCGTAGGACTGGAACACCATCGAAAGCGCGCGCTCGGCAGGGCCGCGATCCGTGACATCGGTGCCGTCGATCAGGATATGTCCGCCCGACGTCTCCTCGAGGCCGGCGATGAGGCGCAGGAGGGTCGACTTGCCGCTGCCGGACGGGCCGACGAAAATGACGAACTCCCCGTCGCCGATGGACAGATCGACCCCTTTGATAATCGAGACCGAGCCGAAGGATTTGGTGACGCCTGAAAGCGTGATGACCGCCATGGAATACCCCTCACGCCTTGACGGAGCCGGCGCTGAGACCGCCCTGCCAGAAGCGCTGCATGATCAGGAATGCGAGAATGACCGGCAGGATCGAGACGAGGGACCCGGCCATCACCACGGTGAAGAGCAGATTGCCGCCGCTGCCGGTCGTCGCCGAGGCGTACCAGATGGCTAGCCCCACCGTGACCGGGAACTGATCGGAAGTCGACATGACCACCAGCGGCAGGAAGTAGTTGTTCCATGCCGCGACGAAGGCGAGGATGAACACGGTCGCGAGACCCGGCATCAGCAGCCTGAAGGTCAGCCCAGAGAGGATGTGGAGCTCGCCTGCGCCATCGACGCGGCCGGCATCGATGATCTCATCGGAGACGGCCTCCTCGACATAGACGCGCATCAGGAACACGCCCGGCGGGAACACGAGGGAGGGCAGGATGACCGCGAGCGGCGTGTTGAGAAGCCCCACCTTCGAGAACAGCAGATAGAGCGGAATGACGAGCGCGGTCTGCGGGATCATGACGGCGCCGAGGACCAGCGCGAAGAGCAGGCGCTTGCCGGCGAAATCATATTTGGCGAAGGCATAGCCGGCGAGCAGCGCGAAGAAGGCGGCGCCAATCGCCGAGGTCAGCGCATAGAAGAACGTATTGCCCAGCCAGCGCAGGAAGATGCCGTCCTGGATGGTGAAGAGGTCGACGAGGTTTTCGCGGAGATGGAAATCATCCGAGAACCAGAGGCCGAACGTGCCGAACAGATCGGCATTCGTCTTGGTGGAGGCCGTGACGACATAGAAGATCGGGATCAGCGTGTAGACGAGATAGACGCAGAGGATGGCGGTGAGCACCCATCGACTGCGCCGGAACCGCGCGGAACGGACCGTGTTGCCGACGATGCCCATCAGCGCGTCCCGCGATTGCTGGCGAGCATGAAGGCGTAGGAGAACACCGCGACGACAGCGCCGAGCACGAAGGAGATCGCCGCCGAATAATTGTACTGCTGGGCGGTGAAGGCGAGCGTGTAGGCGTAATAGTTCGGCGTGAAATGGCTGTTGATGACGCTGCGGGCGAGATTGGTGATGAGGTAGGGCTCGCTGAACAGCTGCAGTGTCCCGATGATCGAGAACATGATCGTCACTATGATCATCGGAACGATCATCGGCAGCTTGACGCGCACCGCATAGGTGAACGCGCTGGCGCCGTCCATCTTCGAGGCCTCCTCGAGATCTGCAGGGATTGCCTGCAGCGCCGCGAAATAGATGATCATGTTGTAGCCGGTGTATTCCCAGATCGTGATATTCGCGATCGAGCCGAGGATGGCGTTCTCCGAGAAGAAGTCCGGCTTCGGCAGCGACAGGAAGGCGGCGATCTGGGCGAGCGGGCCGTAGGCCGGCCCGTAGATATAGCCCCACATGAGCGTCGCGATGACGGCGGGCACGGCGTAAGGCAGGAAGAAGGCGATGCGGAAGAGCCCGCGTGCATAGACGAGGCCGCTGTCGAGGATCAGCGCGAAGGCCAGCGCGAGCGAGAGCATGATCGGCATCTGGATGAAGCCGAAGCGGACCAGCAGCCAGACGCCCGACCAGAAATTCGGATCGACGAAGGCGCGGGCATAGTTGTCGAAGCCGACGAAGCGCGTGCCGCCGACCAGCGCCGTCTTGTGGAGGCTAAGGTTGAAGGCATAGATCATCGGCACGATCAGGAAGGCGACGAACACCAGCACGAATGGCAGAAGCAGGACGTAGGGCGCGATCTTCTTGCCGATGATGACTCGCGGCCGATGCCCGGCGAGGAAACGTGTCACTCTTGGCTCTCCCGTGACCGTGGGTGTCAGGTCCGGGGCCGGCCATCGCCTGCCCCGGCGACCGACCTCATTTCACCGTGTAGCCCTGGTCGCCAGCATAGGCGACGACGGCGTCCTGGATCCGGTCGAAGGCATCGGCGAGCGTGCCGTGACCAGCGATCGCCTGCGCGAAATGGTCTTCGATCTGCAGGTTCACGTAATCCTGGAACGGGGCGAACTCGAAACTCGGATCGACTTGGCTGAGAGCCTCGGCGAACACTTCGTTGACCGGCTGGCCACCATAGAAATCGTATTTGTGCCCCATCAGATTCTTGTCATCGACGAGTTCGGTCAGCACGGGGAACAGGAACACCTCGGTCAGCCAGAAGCGGGCCGCCTGCGGATCGGCCGACATGAAGGCGGCAAAATCGGTCGCGGCCTTGAGGTTCGGTGTCGTCGTGAACGCTGAGAAGACGGTGCCGCCCCAGTTGGACGCCACCTTGCCGCCCTTCTGCCATTGCGGCATCGGCGCGGCGCGCCATTTCCCGAAGCTCTTCTTCATCGCCTGTTCCATCAGGATCGGCGCCCAGGCGGCTGTCACCCAGGAGGCGTAGGTGCCGTTGTCGAGGGCTGCGAACCACTCGGTCGTCCAGGCCGGCTTGGTATCGACCGCCTTGGCGTCGATCAGCCCCTGCCAGTAATTGGCCCAGTTCTTCGCGATGCCGTCGTTGATGCGAATCTCAATCTCCGTTCCGTTGGTCCGGAACGGCCGCCAGCCGGCCTGCCAGAGCACCGCCGCCGTCCAGCCGGGGTCGACACCGAAATTGGCGAGATAGGTCCCGGGCGCCGCCTTGGCGAGCTTCTGCGCCTGCTCGGCGAAGTCGTCCCAGGTCTCGGGCGCGGCAATTCCGTGCCGGTCGAGCACGTCGGCATGGTAGAGCAGGGCCATCGGGCCGCTGTTCCACGGCAGGCCGAAGACCTTGCCACCATCGCTCACGGCCTTCCAGGTCCAGTCCATGTACTGATCGCCGAAACCCGCGGGGAGATTGGGCGAAAGGTCGGCGAGCGCGTTCAGCGCACGGAAGCTCGGGATCGAGTTGAACTCGATCAGCGCCACATCCGGCAGACCGGTCCCGGCGGTGATGGCATTGCGCAGCTTCACATAATGCGGCGCCCCCTGGCCGACATTCTCGACGACGACCTGCACATCCGGTTTCTTCTTCATGTAGAGGTCGGCCATCTCCTGCGTCCTGGGCGTCCAGGCCCAGACCGTCAGCTTGACCTTGTCTTCGGCGCGCGCGGGCAGCGCGACGCCTCCCGCCGCCGCGGCAGCGCCGAGCACGGCGCTGCTCTGCAGCAGCTGGCGTCGGTTCAAGCGGGAAAAGCCAGCACCATTCGATTTCTGGTTAGTCAAGGGACAGCTCCGGAACAGGGGGAAAGCGAACCCCGCCGCCCCATGGGGAGGAGCGTCGGGGCGGCGGGGCGAGCCGATCCGGGCCCAAGCATGCCCGGCTGCCGCCATGGCCTCGGCCCGCGCCTCACGCACGGCGAGGTCATGCGGCGGCTCAGGTCACCTCGAAGCCCTGGTCCTTGGCATAAGTGACGACGGTGTCCTGGATCCGGTCGAAGGCTTCCGCCAGCGTGCCCTTGCCGCTCACCGCCGCGGCGAAGTTGTCCTCGATCTGCGAGTTCACATAGTCCTGGAACGGCGAGAACTCGAAGCTTGGATCAACCTCGGCCGCGGACGCGGCGAAGATCTCGTTGACCGCCTGGCCACCGTAGAAGTCGTATTTGTGGCCCATGAGATCCTTGTCGGCGAGAAGCGACTTGAGCACCGGGAACAGGTAGGCCTCGGTGTTCCACTTGCGGGACACCTCGGGATCGGTGGTCAGGAATGCGGCGAGATCGGCGGCCTCCTTGGGATGCGGCGTCGTCGTGAAGGCTGCGAAGGTCGAGCCGCCCCAGTTCGACGTAACCTTGCCACCCTTCTCCCACTGCGGCATCGGCGCGGCGCGCCACTTGCCGAAGCTCTTCTTCATCGCCTGCTGCATCAGCACCGGCGCCCATCCGGCTGTGACCCAGGCCGCATAGGTGCCGTCGTCGAACGCGGCGAACCATTCGCTCGTCCAGCCGGGCTTGGTGTCGACCGCCTTGGCGTCGATCAGCTTCTGCCAATAGTTTGCCCACTTCTTGGCAACGTCGTCGTTGATCCGAATCTGGATCTTGCTGCCTTCGGTCTTGAACGGCCGCCAGCCGGCTTGCCAGAGCACGGCCGCCGTCCAGCCGGAGTCATTCGCGAAGTCGGTCAGGTAGGTGCCGGGCGCGTCCTGGGCGAGCTTCGTCGCCTGCTCGGCGAAATCGTCCCAGGTCTCGGCCGGCTGGAGGCCGTGCTTCTCGTAGACGTCGGCGCGATAGAGTGTAGCCATCGGGCCGGAGTCCCATGGCAGGCCATAGACGGCATCGCCATCGCTGACGGCGCTCCACGTCCAGTCGACGAAGGCGTCCTTAACCGAATTGGCGCCGTCCTTGCCGATGTTGGCAAGCGCGTTCAGCGCGCGGAAACTCGGGATCGAGTTGAATTCGATCTGGCCGAGATCGGGCAGGCCGGTCCCCGCCGTGATGGCGTTCCGGAGCTTGACGTAATGCGGCGCGCCCTGGCCGACATTCTCAACCACGACCTCGACGTTCGGATTCTTTTTGGAATAGAGATTGGCAAGCTCCTGCGTCTTCGGCGTCCAGGCCCAGATGGTGAGCTTGATCTTCTCCTGGGCCAGAGCCTGCGGCGCCAGCCCGCCCATCGCAGCCGCTGCGCCGAGCGCCGCGCCGCCCTGCAGCAGCTGACGGCGGCTGGGGCCCTGTCGGCGACGCGCCTCGATCCTGTCTTTCGCCATAGTGTCTCCTCCTGAGCACATCGGCCTGGCCGGCGAAGTCACTCCCGCCTTGCGCCGTGGGCCGCGACGTCTATGGCATCAGGAGAGCGCGCGGCGTCAAAGCCCCCGGCGCCGCATCTCGATGGCGCTGATCCACATTCTGGATTTCGGTAGCGGATTGTCCGGCGGACGGCCGGCGCGGCTGGCAAAGCGTGTTCGGCCGTTGCGCCGAGACCTCGTCGCCGGATTTCGGCAGCCTGGCATAGAGAGTGGCGACGAGTGCGGCAGGACCAGCGGCAACGGATGGGGAGGTAGAAATGACAGGTAGGTTCAAGGTCGGCATCATCGGCTGCGGTCACATCTTCGACGCCTATGCACGCCTCTCGCGCGTGTTCGCACCCATCGAGATCGTCGCCTGCGCCGATATCGACCAGCGCGCTGCCGCGCGCAGGGCCGAGCAGTATGGGCTGAAGGCGCTCGGCGTCAGCGAGCTGCTTGCCGAAAGTGGGATCGAGGCCGTGATCAATCTCACCAATCCGGCGAGCCATGCAACGATCACGGCCGCCGCGCTATCGGCCGGCAAGCATACCTACAGCGAGAAGCCGCTGGCCCTCGCCATGGCCGATGCGCGTCATCTGGTCGATCTCGCCATGCGAGACGGCCTCGGGCTCGCGGCGGCGCCGGACACGTTCCTCGGCGGTTCCCATCAGGCGGCGCGCGGGCTCATCGACGCCGGCCGCCTCGGCACGATCAAGGCGGGCAGCGCGCACTTCATGAACCACGGCATGGAGAACTGGCACCCGAATCCTTTCCCGTATTACCAGCCGGGCGCCGGCCCCGTTCTCGATATGGGTCCCTACTACGTCACCGTTCTCGTCAGCCTGCTCGGGCCGGTCAGGCGGGTCGCGTCGCTGGCGACGACCTTCTTCGAGGAGCGTCTGGTGGCGGCGGAGGGACCGAACCGCGGTACGAGCGTCCGCGTTGCGACGCCGACGAACAGCCAGTCGCTCATCGAGTTCCGTTCCGGCGCGCAGGTCCATTTCGCGACCAGCTACGATGTCTGGGGACATGGCCACGCCCACCCGATCGAACTACACGGCACGGAGGGCTCGCTGATGCTGTCCGATCCCAATTATTTCGCCGGCGCGCTGGACATCATCGCCGAGGGCGGCCGCAGCCGGATCGATACCGACGACACGCCGTTCGGGAGTCCGAACTGGCGAGAGCCGCGCGGGGCCCTGATCGGGAATTATCGTGGCCTCGGGCTCGCCGACATGCTTGACGGTGTCGCCCATGGACGAGGTGCACGCGCCTCGGGCGAGCTTGCGCTGCATGTGCTCGAGGTGCTGCTCGCCATCATCCAATCGGCCGAGGACGGCCTGTTCGTGGAGATCGGGAGCTCGGTCGAGCGCCCGGCACCGCTCGATGCTGCAACGGCGCGCCGCCTGAAGGCCGTCGATGCCCCCGCCGAATTCGTCTCGGCGCCCTAGCCTAGGAAACCGCCATGTCGCGCTACTCCGTGTCGTTCCAGCTCTATTCCTCGCGCCTGTTCCCGCCGGTGTTCCCGCAGCTGCCCTATCTAAAGTCGGTCGGCTACGACGCCGTCGAGCTCTGGCCGCAGGCCTTTGAGAGCGACCCGGCCGGCCTCCGCCGGGCGCTCGACGATTCCGGTCTCCAATGCTCGGGTATGCATATGCCGCTCGCCGGTCTCGTCGCCGAACCGCGCCGATGGTTCGATCTCGCCCATAAGGTCGGCACGGACACGCTGATCCCGCCCTATGTTCCGCAGGCTGAAAGACGGCCGAGCGCCGATTTCTGGCGTAGCGTCGGCGAGCGCCTCGGCAACGGGGCCGAACGCGCCGGCGCCGAGGGGTTGAAGGTCGCCTGGCACAATCACGATTTCGAGTATGTCCGCCTCGAGGATCGGAGCCGGCCGATCGATCACCTGCTCGAGGCCGCCGGCCCCAAGGTCGATTTCGAGATCGATATCGGCTGGGTGGTGCGTGGATGGGCCGACCCGGCCCGCGAGCTGCGCAAATACGCGGACCGCATCACGATGATCCAGCTCAAGGATACGGCCCCGGCCGGAACGGAGCGCGACGAGGGCTGGACCCCGACCGGTGACGGGATCATCGACTGGCCGTCGCTCTATCCGCTCTTCGATGCGACACGGGCAAACCTGCTTGTCGTCGAGCATGACAATCCGGGCGACTGGAAGCTGCTGGCGAAGCGGTCGATCGACTATATCCGCCGGCTGGTCGCCTGATTACGCGCGACCGGGAGTCGACTCGACGACGATGGCGCCGATGCGCGATTCGCCTGTGAGGTCGAGTGTCGGCGATCACGCACACGCTGCCCCCGGGCGGTGCGCTCCCCGATCACTGCGAACGATAGGCCGGGTCCGACCTCGCCGCGAGAGGCTCGGCGATGTGGCGCAGCTTGTCGGGATTGCGGGTGACGTAGATCTCGGTGATGCGGCCGTCCTCGATGGCGAAGGCGGTTGTCTGGAGGACATCGCCACGCTCGCGGCTAAGATAGCCGGGCAAGCCGTCAATCCAGACCGGCTCGAAGAATTCTGTTCGCACGTCACCCCGTTTCTCACGCGCAACCTGATACAAGCGAAGGAGGCGGTCGAGGCCAGTGATCGGATTGATGAAGGCCGGGACTTTGCCGCCGCCGTCCGACCGCAGAACCGCGTTCTCGGCAAGAAGCTTCTGCAGCGTTGCGGTGTCGCCACTGGTCGAGGCTGCGAAGAAGGCACGCGCGATCCGCTCGCCCTCTTTGCGCTCGATCGGGAAGCGCGGGCGCGCGGCCTGAATGTTTCGGCGTGCCCGGACCGCGAGT
This sequence comes from Allobosea sp., assembly GCA_017307955.1. Lineage (GTDB taxonomy): Bacteria > Pseudomonadota > Alphaproteobacteria > Rhizobiales > Kaistiaceae > Kaistia. Next base: position 162,110 of record JAFKFV010000014.1, read on the forward strand.
TGGCGCACAGCCGCGGCTTCCCGGCCGAGCGCGTCCGCCACCTCGCCAAGCGGCACGCCGAACACGTCGTGCAGGAGGAAGGCCGCTCTCTCCAACGGAGACAGGCGCTCGAGCGCCATCATCAGCGTCAGAGTGAGGTCATCCTCTTCGAGGCTATCATCCTCGGTATAGATCAGTGGTTCGGGTAACCAGGCACCCACATAGGTCTCACGGCGGGCGCGTGCCGACTTCATCTCGTCGAGGCACAGGCGTGTGACGACGCGAGCAAGAAACGGATATGGCGCAGCGACACCCTTTCGATCCGAAGCAACCCAGCGCAACCACGCGTTCTGCACGATGTCCTCGGCTTCGCTGCGTGAGCCGAGCATGCGGTAAGCAATGCGCAGGAGCCGCGCGCGATGTGTTTCAAAGATGGTCGTGGCGTCGTCTTGCTCGTGCATACGCGTTTGCTCGACCGTGGGTTCTGCTGCGCTGCAATGCCGCTGACGAGGCCTGGCGACCAACTTAGCAAAGAAGCTGGCGGGTGGTCCCGCTTCGTCGCCATGATCGTCGCACGGCCCCGGCGGGGGGGTTGGTTATGGCGCCGCCCTTCGTCATGCGGCCTGGCAGACTAGGGTCTCGCCTTAACCGGGAGCCGGAATGGCACGCCAAGCCGATTGAACGCGTTCATCGTCGCGATGACGATCGTGAGGTCCACGAGGTCCTTCGGTCCGAAGGCAGCGCTGGCTGCGGCATAGGCCTCGTCGGAGGCGTGCGTCTCGCTGACCAGCGTCACCTCCTCAGCCCAGGCGAGGGCGGCCCGGTACTGTTCGGGGAAGAGAAGGGGCACTTCGGCCCAGACCGGAACCAGAACCACCTTCTCGATCGGCATCGTTTTGAGCAGGTCGCGCGTATGCAGGTCGATGCAGTGCGCGCAACCGTTGATCTGCGACACGCGCAAGAAGACGAGGTGGATCAGCTCATGCGGCAGGTCGGTGCCGGTGGTGATGTAATGGTGGATGCCGTAGAGCGCCTTAGCCCCGTGCGGGGCCACTTCGTGCCAGACCAGTCGCTTATTCTCGCTCATGTCTCGTCCTTGTGCTAGAGCGCCGGAGATCGACGTTCGGGGTCAGGACGAGCCGGGCCATCCGAATGTGACATGCGAAGCTGCATCCCGGCACGAAATCGAGCTCACGCAGCCGCCGGGGAGCGAGAGGTGCGCTTGCGATCAAGGCAACGGCCTTTGCGGCGACGCGCGGCAAGCGATCTCGTCGAGCGATCGATCCGCCGTCGATTGGGCGTGTTGGCGGCATTGGGCGGGGCGACTCTCGGCCGGCGACACCTCTGCGCTCAACCCGACGAGTCTGACCTCAACCGCGCTTGCTCGAGCGAGTGCACAAGCGCCGCGCGCGCCGGCGACAAGACAGTCCTGCGAGCCCACGATGCAGACGTCACCACTAGATTTCGCCTGGACTATACAATCCGCCAATCCATCAGGGGCGGCCGAGCTGGTTGAGTTCAGATCCGCCGACATCCAGCCTGCCGGCCGCGACCACGGGCAGGCGCAACCATGCGATGGCCCGACATAGCCAGCAGATTACTGCCCGCCAGAGAAGGCCGTAGGGGACCCAGAGCCCCCCAAGGGAGGGATGGGGCTGTCAGGCCTCACAGTGCAAGCAGCCAAACTCTAAAGTCGGGCCCAGATACCAAAAAGCATGTCGTCTGACTTCCGACGGCCGTGGGTTGGAAGAACGTCACTGTTTGAAGCAGTTCTCGCGATGCCAGGTGAGGAAATGCGGATGCGGTCGGTCCGAGGCACGGGAAGGCGCCAGCGCGCGGCCGCTGCGGTTGATGAAGGCCCGAATACCATCCGGATCGTTAGCCTGTCGCGAGACGAGAATCTCGAGATCATCGGCGAGGCTGATCAATCCGCGGTCGAACATCCAATGCGCCGTGCCCGAGAGCGCGAGGCCGTTGCTGATAATGTCCGGGCCGCTCGCTTCGACCGGCCTGATATGCGCGGCATCGACCTCGGCGCGACCGCCACCATTGATGAGCTTCAGCCCGCTGATCGCGCAGCGCTCGTCATAGGCACGTAGCACCACACGGCGGAAAACCCGGTCTCGGAGGATGCGCGAGGTTAGCGACAGACCCCGCTCGCGGGGCTGTTCCAACTGGAACGGTGCCTGCTCCTCCCCAAAGCCGCCTCCGAGCGGTGGCGCGCCGATCCGCGGGAGAAGCGCGTCGCGATCGTCGAGGCCCACCGCGAGGATACGGTCGAAGTCCGTGGGCGAAAGCGATCGGACTGCAGCCTGCGCGCGACCCGAGATCTTCCCTTCCTCGTTGAGCAGTCCACGCTCGACGAGACCGTCTGGGTCGGCGAAGGGCACAGGGTGGGCGAAGTCGAGATAGCTGCCCGGTTCGATCAAAGCGAGGAACATGCCCGGCGCCGTCGGGTCGGGCACGACGCGTTCGATCTTCGCCACGGCAAAATAGCCGCGCGCGCCCATGACCTTCGTCGGCTCATAGTACACGATCCAGTCACCGACCGTTGCCTCGACGCGGCCGAGATACCGGCGCGGAAACTGATACCGTTCAGCCGGGCTGTCGTCGTAGATCGAATCGGTGCGGTGGACGAAGACGCCGTAGGTCATGGGCGGAGGATAGCCTGCGCAGACTGCGGCTGCAGTAGCGACACTTGTGGCGAAAGCGGCTCAATGTTAGCCACTGACGCGATGCGCCCATGTCTACACGCCGCTGTGAACGGCTGCTCTGCGCCCTTACTCCCGCCGTTTGAGGTCGATCTCATGATCGCTCTAGAGCTGCCAATCCGCTGATTGCCGGTTTGGGTGACGGCGATTTCCGACTAGTGACGTCCTCGTGCGGGTCGCGACATGGGCTAGAGATAACGCACGACATCCTCCTCGCTTCGTTTGCGCTCGGCCCGAATGCTGCTCATGAGCAATTCGATTTGCTTTGAAGCCCAATCTCTCACCGCTGGATTCTGGTGACCCACCCATGTCTGCACCAGAGGAACAATAGGTTCGAGGTACGGCGCCAAACCACCCGACCATGACTTGGGATGCAGCCGGGACGTGATAGCTTCAAGGACTCCCGGCGCGTCGCCGAACTCGGCTACGTATGCTTCGAGTTCCTTGTGCCATGAGAGAGTACCGTTCGTGTCTCGCTCTGCTATTGGAAGCCAGTCTACCGCAGTAACTGCGCGTTTGCCGGGCTTTGCCCTGACCCATTCAAGGAACTGTGCCGCTGGGATATCAATGCCCAGCCCCCGTCCCAAGTGATCCCCGTCAAAGCCGTTATGTATTGCTAATAGGTTCCTGACATAGAAGCGAGCGTGCCAGGATCTGCTTGCAAGTTTCTTCGCGATCCCGTTCCAGACGGGTTGGGGATGCAGTGGCAGCAACAAGCTCAGCACTTTCCGAGCCGGATCGCCTAACTGATAGAATACCCGATCGGCGTCCTCTCGACATATTCCAAGCAGTTGCTTGCTCAACTGCCGCGCGTCCGGCGCGCTGATCGCTCCCACGCCAATTAGCCGCTTGACGTGGTTCTCAAGGTGATGGCCGTCCATGTTGTTGCGAACGGCGTCAAGCAATTCGGGTGCAACCAGAACGCGCTTCACTTCGTCAATCAAGTCCTCGGTTGCCTTCCTCGTGCCCCCTAGAGATACATGTCAATAATGTCGAGGATGGTCCATAGTCCGTCCGCTCCGTGGTTCTCCAACTCGCTTAGCAATGGCATCAACGCTTTCACGTCAGCGCGCGAGAGACCGAGGTTCTGACACTCCCATGGCTGGATATCGCGGCTCTGAAGCAGCGAAATCACCATCGAGATTTCGTCGGATTCCAGGCTCCCAGATCCGATGATCGCAATTGCGTGAGAGCGAAGCTTTGGTGACTTCAGCGCTTGCTTCACGAGAGATTTTCCGAGAGCGGGATCACGCTCATGCACGTCTGATACGAGTCCCCCCAAAAAGCCGCGATTGGGCTCGCCGGGGGAGGCCTCCACCATCGCGAGGGCGTGATTGAACACTGCCTTCGGGTCGGCCACCTTCCTCATTGATGCATTTGTGAACACGGAAATGCCGTGTGCTTCTTTGCAGACCATTCGCTCGACTGCGCGGCGAGTCAGGGTCTTGTCTTGCGCGATGGTATCGGCAATCGCAATCGCTTGCCGCATTGAGTATTCAAAGTCATGCTTCGCTCTATGCTCTCGGGCATAGTTAGTGTCGGGATCGTGCAAGTCTGTCTGCCAGCCATGGGTATAGAGCACAGCCAATTCGATTGGATCGGCAGGCAGAAGATCGGAGTAGAGCTGGCGTACCTCTCTTGCCCTCTCGTCGGGCGCGCCTTTGCTTCGATCAAAATAGAGCCAGTCAGAGACTGCGGTGATCGCCTCCGGCCAGAATCCTGAGTGCGATGTCACAGCCTCTATCATCGCTCTAATTTCTGCCACCGGAAGATGACTAAGTAGGCCGCGAATGTGCGCCGCGAGGTGGCTACGAGCAGTTTCGGCATGTACGTCATTGCTCGTCGCAATAGTGGTCAACCGGGACATTGCGGCACGATAGAAGTCCCAGACCTCTCTGTAAGTCCGGGGACGCCAGTCTTGCATCGCCTCGGCGCTGCCGATCTGCTCCACCCCTCCGGTTCGAGTGAAATGCCCGTCTGTCAGCATGCGCCCGAGCGCGTCCACGCAAATCGTGCGCTCTGCGCCATTCGGGGACCTCAGGCCCTCGTCAAGAATCACTAGGCGAGCCACCGGACCAACTTCTGTCCCGCTGAGGTAGAGTTAGTAAAGCTGCTGAAATGTCCCGGTCGCATTGTTCGAACAACCTTCGTTCTCTGCGACTGCCGACTTTAGAAGAAGTCTGGCAGCGCTGTCGAACGACTGCTTGCGGAATACCAGCTTGGCAAGCGACCAGACCTGGTAACGTCGCGCACCTTCAGAGGCCCTCAACTCGTCGACGGTGAGTGAGCCGAAAACTCTTTCGATTGTGCGGACAGCCGCATCCGGTACGATGTGAACAAGACAATCGAGCGCTTTCGAGCCAGCCTTAGTATTCAAAGCCGCGCAGCTGCCCAAGAGATCTGGCTCCAGCAAGCGCTCTGCAAAGGCGGTCGCTGTCGGTGAAGTATCCATCCATTTCAGTCGGCGAAGAATGCCTGCCCTTAGTTCCTCGGGCGCCTGACTGAAGAAATCGAGGAGCTTGTCTGAGGTCATCACTGCGAGTCGGGCGAGGCCGAGACGGGCCGCGAGCGGAACAGGGCAAACCTGAAGGAAATCGCCGCGGCGGGTTATGATGCCGCGCGCTTCGCGCAACGGGCGCTTGCGTAGTTCACGGCGGCAAGCGGCACCAGCCAAGAACATGGTCCGATTCGATCACGCGGCAGCGTCCACGAATGTCGAGTTCAGTCGGGCACGGCTGCTTGCCGCCATCGCCGGCACTGTGCTACCAACTGTGGCACTGCTGTTGGGTCATCGACTTGCAGAATCAATCGCTTACGGGGGCGGGACCTGGGCAAGGTCCAGTCCTCTTCTGGGCACCAATGGCAACCTGTCGGACCAGAAAGTTCTGGCTGTCGCCAAACTTGTCTTCTGTAATCTTCCGCTGCCGTTCGACCGCATCTGCTATGTCGTATGAGTGACCGCCGCTTGAACGTATTCGAAGGATGCTGATGTGTGGCTGTGGCGCAGCTTTTGTGCTCCGATCAATAACCAGGCTTAGTCAGGAGTAACCTTCGCGTTCAGGGCCCCGGAGGAAAGGCGGCGGAACGCCGATGGAGACGAGCCGGTGAGGCGCCGGAAGGTTGAAGAGAAATAAGCGCTCGATCCATAGCCGCATTCGAAGGCGATATCCGTCAGGCTCATGTCAGTGCGCGTATGCAGCAGGAGCTTCGCCCGTTGCAGGCGGAGCGCCGATAGATAGGCATGCGGCGTGTCGTTCAGTATGGACCGGCAATGCTCGACGAATGCGCTGCGCGAGACCCCGCATTGATCGGCCATGTCGGCGAGCGTCCAGTCATAGGCGAGATGCTCGTCGAGCCGCTCCAGGAAGATGCGGACCGTCTCGCGCGCGCTGTCGCGGCCAGGTAGCGAATAGTCGTCGCCGAGATCGAGCGTCTTGAGAAGCGAGACTAGGATGCTGTTCACGGCGAGCTTGGTCTCGGTCTCGGCGCGCGCCGGGTCGGCCTCGGAAAGGAGACCGATAAGGCGCTCGAAATGCGCGGCGAGCTCAGCTCCGTTCCACATCGTTTGATCGGTGTTCTGTATGATGTGCGCCAACCGCCGACGCTCCGCTTCGGAGAGCAGTATCCAATCCGGCCAACGCCAATCCTGGTTCGGGCGGCGGACATTCAGGTCGATGATGATCCAGCCCAGCCGGCTGGCGCTGATAAACGGATCGCCGACCTCATGGATCTGCCAGGGCCTTGTCACCGTCACGTCGCCGTCGCGCAGGATGTAATCGCGGTCATCGGCCGAGAAAGCGAGGCTTCCGCGGCTGAGATAGGTGATCTCGAGCCCTTCGTTGCAATGTTCGCCGAGGCCCCAGCTCTGCTGCGCGCGCGCGTCCCAGACGCCGACGGAGCATATGCCGGGCAGCACACGGGGCGGCAGCAGCGTCCCGGGATAATTGCCGCGCGCCCAGCCCTGAAAGCCCACATCCTCGCGCTTGATGGCCGCCTTCAGCGGCTCGCAGGTGTCGGCGCGGAAGATGCGGCCGGCGTCTTCGAAGACTCTCGGTACGCTCATTTCTCTCTCCGGTGGAGACCTTTGCGCGCCTAGCCGCGGCTTGCAAGCCTCGGCCACCGACCAGAAGCTTGGCACGCGCCATGCCCGCCGACTTTCGAAATCATCCCAGCCCGGAACCGAAAGACGCCAGCTTGGCCTGTCGCTATCGATACGGCAACAATGGGAGGACCACATGAAAGTCGGGTGCTTCGCACTAGTCGATCCGTTCAGCGTTCTGGAGCATCAGCTGGCCCGCATCGCCGGGCTCGGCTTCAAATATGCCGACGTCACGGATAATCACCCGGGCGGCCTGCTCGGGCGGGAGTTCGGCTTCAGCGCCACGGCGAGCCTCGACGACAATCCCCGCGATCTCGCCGACATGTTCGCGCGGCACGGCCTGACCGCGACCAGCGTCTGTGCCCACGCCAATCTCCTCGATGCGAGCGCGCCCTCGCGCTATGGCAACACTGAAGTCACCAAGGCCGTTCAGCTTGCCGCCGGCATGAAGGTCCGCGACGTCATCACCACCGAAGGCGAGCCGCGCACCGATTGGGGCCATGCCCTGACGCGTGAAGAGCAGATCTTCGTGTTCGCCGAGAAGCTCTACGAGCCCGTGCGCCTCGCCGCAGCGCTCGGAGTCAAGATCCTGCTCGAGCCGCACGGGCCCGTCACCGGGACGATCGACGGCATGGCCGCGGTGCTCGACCGGCTCGGCCATCCCGACACCGTCGGGGTCAACCTCGACACCGGCAATTGCTGGCTCGCCGGAACCGATCCGGTCGAGATGGCGAAGGTGTTCCGCGACCGCATCTTCCACGTCCATTGGAAGGATATGTCGGCTGACTGGGAGCCGAAACGCGGCACGGTGTTCGGCTGCGGCATGGCGGTGATCCCGCTCGGCACGGGCGTGGTCGACATCAAGGGCGTCTATGACGTCGTCAAGGACAGCCCGGCCGAATATTCGACGCTCGAGATCGCCGGCGACGACAATGTCCGCAGGAGCTACGCGCTGCTGCAGTCGTTCGGCGCCCAATAGCGGCAAAAGCCGCCGAAATTACAACAGAGGGAGGAAAGAATGAGGAAGCTCGTGCTTGCGGCTGCTGCCGCGGTCGCACTGTCGGGCGGCGCCCAGGCCGACCCGATCACGCTCAGCGTCTGGGGTATTGACAACCAGACCGGCAGCGGCAATCCCGGCTACACTCAGATCATGGTCGACGAGTGGAACGCCAAGCATGACGACGTGAAGCTCGAATACCGCTTTGTCGCCTTCGACGACGCGAACAACGACTTCGCGCGCGCGATCGCCACCAACAGCGGTCCCGACATCTTCATGATCAACACCACCGACACGCAGTTCTATGCGGCGCGAGACGTTCTGGTCGATCTGACGGATCGGATCGCCGCGTCGAGCGTCATCAAGCCGTCCGACATCTTCCCCGGCTATCTCGCCGCGATCACCTATAATGACCGAATCTGGGAGGTTCCGAAGGCCGCAGACACCATCGCGCTCTACTACAACCCGGACATGTTCAAGGCGGCCGGCCTCGATCCGGACAAGCCGCCGCGCTCCTGGCAGGAGCTGCACGACTATGCCAAGGCGCTCACCAAGCCGGATCAGGGCGTGTTTGGCATCGCCTTCAGCGCCAAGAACGGGCAGGAAGGTCCCTGGCAGTGGTTGCCCTTCGTCCGCATGACCGGAGAGGACTGGACCAATGTCGATACGGACGGCGCCCGGCGCGCGCTGACGCTTTGGAAGACCTTCGTCGACGAGGGCCTGGCCTCCAAGGAAGTCCTGGTCCAGGCGCAGAGCGACGCTGCCGACATGTTCCGCGCCGGCAAGGCGGCCATGGTGCTGCAGGGCAACTGGGACCTGCCGAACATGGAAGGGCTGCCCTTCAAGTATCGCCTCGCGCTGCTGCCGCCGGAGAAGGAAGGCGGGCTGCAGGTCTCGGCGGCCGGCAATTTCACCTACGGCATCAACAAGCAGTCGGCCCATCCGGACGAGGCCTTCAAGTTCATCGAGTATGTCTACTCGCAGCAGGACAGGAACTGGAACGAGTTCGGGCTGCTGCCGGCCTATGCCTTCGAAGCCAAGGACCCGAAATGGCCCGATGCCTACAAGGTGTTCACCGAACAGCTGAAGTTCGGCCGCGTCCTCGGTCCGTCGCCGCGCTGGAATGACGTGTCGATCGCCTTGCAGACCGCGATCCAGTCAGCGCTCTCGGGCCAGAGTGATGTCGACTCGGCCTTGAAGCGGGCTGCCGCCGAGATCGAGACGATCAAGAACGAGCAGTAGTTGCAGACCGGTCCACCGCCTCTGGCGGTGGACCTCTCCCGAGGCTTTGATCATGAACCGCGCCCTCGACTTCGTCCGCGACCGGAGCGGCTTCGAGATGATCCTGATCGGGTTGTCGGCCGTCTATCTGTTTCTCTTCGCCGGCGCCCCGTTCGTGTTCAACGTCCTGATGTCGTTCCAGAAGGTCGACCTCTTCAACATCGCGAGCATCGACCGGCCGTTCGTCGGCTTCGCCAACTACCAGAAGATCCTCGCCAATCCGGATTTCTGGCTGATCGTCCGCAACACCGTCGTCTTCGTCGCGCTATCCTCCGTGTGCCAGCTTGCCGGCGGCTTTGCGCTGGCCCTGTTCTTCATGCAGGATTTCGCCGGAGCGAGCTGGCTGCGCGGCCTCTTCCTCGCCGCATGGATCACCCCCGGCTACGCAATCGGGCAAGTGTGGAAGTGGATGCTGGCCGGCGACACGGGCATCGCAAACTACTTCCTTCGGTCGCTGCACATCATCGACGGCCCCGTCTACTGGCTGTCGGATCCGAGCCTGGCGCTGCTGACCATCACCTTCGTCAATGTATGGCTCGGCATTCCCTTCTATCTCCTGCTGATCTCCGTCGGCCTCTCGGCCATCCCGCGCGACCTCTACGAGGCGGCCGAACTCGACGGTGCGAATGCCGTGCAGCGCTTCTGCGGGATCACGCTGCCGCTCATGCGCGACACGCTGCTGGCGCTGGTGGCGCTCGGCGCGATCCTGACGCTGCAGCAGTTCGACCTGATCGCCGCGCTCACGGCAGGAGGCCCCGTGAACAGCTCCAACGTGGCGCAGTTCTGGTCCTGGCAGCTCTCGTTTCAGAGCTATCAAATCGGGCTCGGCAGCGCGGTCTCGGTGCTGATGCTGCTCGTTGTCGTGGTGATCGCGTCGATCTATGTCGCCGCGACGCGTTCCGAGCGGGCGGCCTGACCATGATGCGACGCACCATCCCGACGCTCATCGCCGTCGCCCTGCTCGGCTTCTATCTGTTTCCGATCTACTGGATGTATGCGACGAGCTTCAAGACGCTGACGGAAGCCGTCCAATATCCGCCGACATTGTGGCCTAGCGAACCGCAGTTCCACCATGCCGAGGTTTTCCAGAAGTTCTCGGTCGCTCGGTACTTCGTCAACAGCATCGTCATCACGCTCGGCGTCACCGCGATCACGGTGGTGGTGGGGACGGGGACGGCCTATGCGCTGGCGCTCCGCCGCAACCTTTTCGTGGATCTCATCCTCTTCACGATCCTGCTGCTGCAGGCGCTGCCGGCGTCGCTGATGGTCACGCCACTCTTCGTGCTCTTCAACATGGCGGGCCTGCTCAATACACCCCGCTTCGCCGTCGTGCTCGCTGTGGCGGCGAAGAGCCTGCCCTTCTTCATCGTCATCTGCCGGACCGCGTTCCTGCAGATCCCGCGTGAACTGCGCGATGCGGCGCTCGTCGATGGCAACTCCAATGTCGGCGTCTTCTTCAACATCGCCTTGCCGCTGGCCCGCAACAGCATCGTCGTGACGGCGGTTCTGATCGCGATCCAGACGATGGGCGAATATGTCTACTCGCGCTCCTTCATCGCGAAGATCGAGCTGCAGCCCCTCACGCTCGGCCTCAGCAACTTCATCGGCGCGCAGCAGACGGACTGGATCGGCATCATGACCTTCGCCTCGATCCTCGTCACCCCGATCCTGATCGTCTTCATCTTCCTGCAGCGCAGGATCATCAGCGGCCTGACGGCCGGTGCGCTCAAATAGGAACCGGCAGCATGAACCAGGTCGAGCTCAGCGCCGTCGAGAAGCACTATGGCGAATATCACGCCCTCAGGAACATCGATCTCTCTATACCCGAGGGCGCATTCGTCGCCCTGATCGGCCCGTCGGGCTGCGGCAAGTCTACCCTGCTGCGCTCGATCGCCGGGCTTGAGCAGATCTCGTCCGGCACGATCAGCATCGCCGGCGAACGGGTCAACGACGTGCCGCCGCGCCGGCGCGACGTGGCGATGGTGTTCCAGTCCTATGCGCTCTACCCGCATATGGATGTCGAGCGAAACATGACTTATTCGCTCCGGCTCCGGCGGCGCAGCGCGGACTTGATCGCCGCTGCCGTGCGCGAGGCTGCGGCGACGCTCAACCTTTCGGGCCTGCTTGGACGATACCCGCGCGAGCTCTCCGGCGGCCAGCGGCAGCGTGTCGCCATGGGCAGGGCCATCGTCCGTCATCCCAAGGTCTTCCTCTTCGACGAGCCGTTGTCGAACCTCGATGCCGAACTGCGGGTCAAGATGCGCGGCGAAGTCCGCGCCCTGCATGAGCGGCTCGGCGCGACGTCCATCTATGTGACGCATGACCAGATCGAGGCCATGACGATGGCCGATCACATCGTGGTCCTCAAGGCCGGACGCATCGAGCAGCAGGGGCCCCCGCTCGCGCTCTATGACAGGCCCGCCAATCGATTCGTGGCCGGCTTCATCGGCTCGCCCTCGATCAACTTCATCGAGGGGGCCGTCACGGCGGATGGCGGTCACGTGACCTGGGAGGGCCTCGAACGGCCCTTGTCGCTCGGTCGCCGTCTGTCGGCCGCGCAGCGGGTACAGATCGGGCTGCGCCCGGAGCATCTCGCGGTGGCGACGGACGGCACGATGGCGATGGTCGTCGATACGATCGAGCGCACCGGCAGCCAGACCATCATCCTCGGCCGTTGCGGCGGCCAGCCGATGACGGTGATCGACCACGGCCGGCCCGTCCTTGCCCGTGGCGACAACCTTCGCCTGGCCGTCGCGCCGGATCACATCCACCTCTTCGATCCGGACAGCGGTGCGGCTGTCTGAACCGAGGTCGAATCGCACCCACAGAGAACAGAGTCATGCCACGGCAGTTTCATTGGGAGTATCATCCCCGTCGGAAGCTGAGCCTCGTCTGCGAAGGCGAGACGCTCGCGACCTATAGCTTCTCGACCAGCGACAGCGCCAAGCCCTACATCCACCCGCTGCGCACGGTTGCCGGCGTGCCGCTCACGGCTTTCCAGCCGTCCGATCATGTCTGGCATCGCGGGCTTTGGTTCTCCTGGAAGTACATCAATGGCGTCAACTACTGGGAGGAGGCGCCGAAGGAGATCGACGGCCGCCTGCTGAGCGTCAGCGACGGCCGGACCGAAGTCGCCGGGAACGAGACGGTGACCTTCGGTCCCCAGCAGGCCGAAGTCACCACCTGGATCGACTATGTCGCCCCGACCGGCCGCAAGGTCATGACGGAGCGGCGGCTCGTCCGTCTCTGCGCGCCGCAATCCTACGGCGATTTCAGCATCGACTGGGAGCATGACTTCACGGTCGGCGACGAGGCTGTGACGCTCGGCGTGACGCCCGTGACGCCGGAGACGCCATGGGGCGGCTATGCTGGGCTCGGCTGGCGAGCAGCGCGGTCGCTCAGGGATTTCAGGACCATCAACAGCAACGGCTCGACCGGCGAGGCGACCAATGGCGAGCGGGCGCGCTGGATCGATCTCTCCGGCATCGCCGACGGCGGCACCGACATCGCGGCCGGCCTCGCCATTCTCGATCACCCCAGCAATCCGCGCCATCCGGCGCCGAGCTACGTCTATTTCGACACCGCCCAGTTCGGCTACATCAGTCCCAGCCCGATCCGCGACGAGCCGATGCGGCTGGCCGCGCGCGCACCGCTCCGGCTCAGATACCGGGTGATCGTGCATGACGGCTGGCCCGATCCGGAAGCCATCGAGCGCGACTTTCGCGCCTTCGCCTCCACGCGCTGACAGCAACTGCGAGATCTGACATGCCAAACACAACGCTTCGTTCCGCCATCGTCGGCGTCGGCCAGGCCCGTGGCAAGGGAAGTCCGACCACCGGGTCCTTCCGCATCGGCTATGTCCATGCGCAGATGTATGGCCGCACGCCGGGCTACGAACTCGCTGCGGCGGCCGACATCAATCCCGGCAACCTCGCCGCCTTCCAGGAGCAGTTCGCCGTGCCCGGCTATGGCGGCATAGACGAGATGCTCGCCGCCGCGCGTCCCGATGTCGTGAGCCTATGCACCTATGTCGGCCTGCATCTCGGCATGATCAAAGCCTGCATCGCCGCCGGCGTGAAGGGCATCATCTGCGAGAAGCCCTTCGTGGCCTCGCCGGCGGAACTCGCCGAACTCCGCGCGCTCGTGGCGGATTCTGGCGTGAAGATCATCGTTCCGCATTTCCGACGCTACCTGAAGGCGTTCGCGCGCGCCCGCGACATCTATGCATCGGGCGAGATCGGCGAGCGCGTCATGGTCACGGCGGCGATCGGCGACGGCTGGGACCTGAGCGAATGGGGTTCGCACTGGTTGGACATGTTCCGCTTCTTCCATGAGGATTCCATGCCGCAATGGGTCCTCGGTCAGGCACGGGTCACCGATCGGCGCGGCTTCGGCCACGCCATGGAAGATCACGCGATGGTATTCATGCAGTTTCCCGGCGGCGGCCGCGCGGCCGTCGAGACGGGCGTCGATTATCTCAACGACAGCGTGACCATGATACTAGCCGGCAGCCGTGGCTCCGTCTCCGTGATTGGCGAGGACCGGCTACGGGTCTATTCAAAGGCTGGGGAACGGATCGAAACCTACGAGAAGGAGGACGGCTTCATCGCCGCATGGTCGGACATGGCGGCCGATCTCCGAACCTGGATCCTCGGCGGCGAACCTGCCCCGCTCGGCTTCGATCATGTCGCCGGCACGGCCGAGCTGAATCTCGGCTCCTATCTCTCGATGGTCGATGGAGATCGAGTTGAATTTCCCTTGAAGCACACGAGCCGAGAGTGGCCAGTTGAGGTCCTCGCTCGTCGCGCTCATAAAGGACTAGCCACCTGACGTCCGGTCGAGCCTCAACCGCGTAGTGCAGATGCAGCCGAACTTCGACAGCTTTCTCTAGCTCCCGGAGATCCGAGAGGAGGTAGCGACGCTTCTGATGGCTGTACCAAGATAATGCATCCGAGAGCTATTAACGTTGTCGGCCTAACCACCGTTAATGCCTAGGCAGCGGCCGGCTAAGCCTTGCTCGCGAAAAACGCGGAGGGCCTTCATCATAATATCTGCACTCAACCGGTTCGCCCAGCGATCCGCCGCCGGGCGACGCGCCAGGTCGCCACGACGAGGGCACCGGCCGAGATCGCCAGGGCATCGACGACAAAGTATGTCTTGAAGACAAGCATTACATTTATCACAAAATCGATGGCTTGTCAATATCAATATTGCTTTGTTTGTCGATCTAGGTAGATTTATTGCGAGTGGAGCCTATGTTCTAAATGCAACCGCCGTTGATTTCAGCTAATGAAAGAGATTAATATTGCCTAATAATACAAATGTTCCAGATGATCGTTTCCTAACTTAACTCTCTCTCGTGATGTGGACATACGTAGTCTCGTGACGGAATGACGGGCAGGGGGAATGTCTGCGAGGGCGGAGGGCCATCAGGCGCTAGAACTATGCCACGGTTTGAATCGTGAGAGCATCTCAACCCCTGTCCGACGCCGATTCCATTGAACAGGAACCGGCAATTGCGGCAACTGGCGGGCTCAGGGATTGTCATTCAGCTTTTCCCCGGTCTTCGCCAAGTCGTTTTCTTCGCTGGTTTCCACGGTTCTCTTGGGTAGGTCGGGGAGATAAGAGTGGCGGGTCAGGCGAAGCGGTGGCATATCAACCGAATCCTGCAGATTATAGAAATCATCCACTATCCCGGCATCGACAAGTTCTTGCAACGAAACGCCGGGAAGGGCTTTGCGCTTATCTTTGTTCGAGCCATTTGACATTATTACACTCTCTAGAACCTGTTATTATTTGATAGTCAAATCGACCGTTGCTGATACAGCGGATTGTCCCAGCTTTTTGGCTACATCCTCGGGTCGGAGATGAGTGTATCGAAATAGCATCTTCGTATCACGATGGCCGCTAATCAAGGCTACCTCGGGCACTGATAGCCCCTGTTCAAAGAAGCGGCTGATAGCCTCATGCCTAAGGTCATGGAAGCGGAGGTCGGCGAGGCCCTCCCGCTTGGTGAAGCGATCCCACGCCTGCCGAACGGTGCCTGGCTTAATCGGGAAGACATCGTCGCCCAGCCGTTCCAATCCGACCAATGTGGAAATCGCTCGGGGACTTAACGGAACGTGCCGCCTATCGCCATTCTTTGTGATCGGAAGCGTCGCAAGGCCTCTATCCAGGTCGATATTGCTCCACCGCAGCATAAGCAGCTCGCCCCGGCGCATACCGGTTTCGATCGCAAGTTCGACGATAGGGCGAAGATACCAAGGGGCGTCTTCAAGCCCGTTGGCGAACGATGTTAAGTCGTCTACTTCAAGGCGACGTTGTCTCGGTCTGCCGGCCGATGGAATTGCGATCTGGGTTACAGGGTTACGATTGAGCGGTATGCCCCATTCACGCCTTGCGACCTCTAGGCAGTGTCGGAGGACTGCCAACTCCCTTCGAACTGTTCCAGGCTGAACCTGAGCTAGACGATGATCTCGGTATGCGGCGAGGACAGCGCTGGTCAACTGCGCCAGTGACAGCCTCGACATCGGTTGTCGCATCAACGCCGCAATGTTGTAGCGTTCTCTGTCAGGACTGCGTTTGGCGCTGGTCACGGTCTCTCGGTAGCGATCGAGGAGATCGGCCAAGACTATGTTCTTCAGCGCCTTTGCCGAAGGGTCAACCACTCCTCGATCGAGCTCATGCTCCCTAGCTCTTGACCATCGAACGGCGTCATCCTTCGATTCGAACGTCTTCGTGAGGCTGGGGAAACCCACTTTGCGAATCTGGACGTGCCACGAGTTACCTCGCTTGCGAATAGACGCCATGACGGTCGACCTGTGCCAAACTTGTGCCAAGCCGATCCGCAAGAGGATGACATATCCAGGCCGCCCACAAGCGACCGTCCGCTAAGTCATTGATTCTAAAAGAAATTTGGCGGAGAGGGGGAGATTCGAACTCCCGATACCCTTGCGAGTATGCCGCATTTCGAGTGCGGTGCAATCGACCACTCTGCCACCTCTCCGCGGTGGCGCCGTTCGCGCGATGGGGTGAATACATGGACGCGGCGGCTCTTGCAAGGGCTGCGGCGCGGCTTCCCCAGGCAATCGAAGGGGGAGGCGGCGCGCCGCCTTTCCCTCCAATGAGAATGTCGCGCCGGGGCAGCCAGCTCATCGCCGCATGCCAGCCGCTCCGGTTCCGGCCGAGGCCTCGGCGTCCGCTCCGGCCAAAGAGCCTCAGCCGCCGGCGCCGAGGCCGGTGAGCATGGTGCGGACGAGGCCGACTTCGTCGTCGTTCACGCCATGGCCGGTGCCGGGATAGATGCGCTTGGTGACAAGGGCGCCGCTCTTTTCGAAGCGCTCGGCGGAGGTCTCGACACGGGCGAGCGGGATATGGGCGTCGCGTTCGGAGCAGCCGAGGAGCACCGGCGTGCCGGCAAGCGCCGCGTCGCCCTGCCAGAGTTCCGCGTCGGCGCCGATCAAGCCGCCCGACAACGCGACGACGCCGCCATAGCGGCGCGGACGACGGGCGGCCGATTCGAGCGCGAGGCAGGCGCCCTGCGAGAAGCCGAGCAGCACGATGCGGTCGTCACTCATGCCGGCGGCGTTGAGATCGTCGGCGAGGGCCGCGACGGTCCCGAGTGCCGAGGAGAGCGCCGGCTCATTGATGGCGCGAGGCTCCATGAAACGCTGCGGATACCAGACATTGGCCGCCGCCTCGGGCGCCAGGAAGGCGATGTCGCCGGCACGGAAATAGGCGGCGAGCGAGATTATGTCGGCGGCGCTGCCGCCGCGGCCATGCAGCATGACGACGGCGCCGCGCGCCGTCTCGAGCGGCGCTCCGGCGGCGAGCACGGGGCGGCCGCCATGCGGGGCGCCGGCGCTGGTCCTGGTGAGGCTCATGATCGGATCATCCGGAAGAGGGGAGGGACGCGGCGGCCTCGCAGGCCGCCGCACATTGACAGGCTATCGCTCAGTCGCCGAGCGGCTGCAGCCGGCTTTCGATCGAGGCGCGGCGCGCTTCGAGGAAGGGCGGCAGCGACAGGTGTTCGCCGAGCGTCTCCAGCGGCTCGTCGGCCGTGAAGCCGGGCACGTCGGTCGCGATCTCGAACAGGACGCCGCCCGGCTCGCGGAAATAGAGGGAGCGGAAATAGAAGCGCTCGACCTCGCCCGAGGACGGGATGCGGAAGCCGCGCACCCGCTCCGCCCAGGCCGCGAGGCCGGCATGGTCCGGCGTGCGGAAGGCGACATGGTGCACGCCGCCGGCGCCTTCGCGGGCCGGGGCGAGGCCGGGCTCGACCGCGACATGCAGCTCGGCCGAGGGGCCGCCTTCGCCCATCTCGAAGACATGGACGGTATCCGCCGAAATCGCGCTCACCGGATAGTCGCGGACCTTGCGCATGTTCATGACGCGGGTCAGCACCATTTCGGTCGGCGCCAGATCGGGCACGCTCATTGTGATCGGGCCGAGGCCGAGGATCTGGTGCTCCGGCGGCACGGTGCTCTTCGACCAGACATGCGGCGCCGGGTTGCGCTCGTCGGCGACGAGCGCGAGGCGCTGCCCCTCCGGATCCTCGAAGGCGACCGTCAGGCGGCCGCTCGCCTCGCTCGGCTCGGATACCTTGGCTCCGGCCGCGACGAGATGGGCATGCCACCAGGGGATGCTCGCCGGCGAAACGCGGAAGCCGGTGCGCGTCACGGAATGCGTGCCGCGCCGGGCGGGCGCCGCCGGCCAGTCGAAGAAGGTGATATCGGAGCCGGGCGTCGCGTCGCCGTCGCCATAGAAGAGGTGATAGGCGGTGGTGTCATCCTGGTTCACGGTCTTCTTGACGAGGCGAAGGCCGAGCACGCGGGTATAGAAATCGAGATTGCCGGGCGCGTTGGCCGTGATGGCCGTCAGATGATGGAAGCCGCCGAGCGTCAGGTCGGTCATGGTCTTGTCTCCCCATGCGTCGAATGTCTGACGCAAAGATCGTCATAGCGCGTCCGGTTGACAATCGGCCGTCCGGAACAAGGTTGTCTACCCCTGGTGGACAATCCGACCGTGCGATTGGACAAGGCTCGGGTCGGCCATCGCGCTGTCGGCCCGATCATGGCATGGATCGGTGAGCGGGGCGACGCGCGAGGGAGACGGCAATGGCGGTGGGCAAGAAGGATTTCCTTTGGGGCGCGGCGAGCGCCGCGTTCCAGGTCGAGGGCGCCTGGCAGGCCGACGGCAAGGGGCTGAGCAACTGGGATGTCTGGACCAATGACGACAAGGTCACGCTGCCGCTGACCGGCAAGGTCGAGACGGGCAATGTCGCGATCAACGCCTATGACCGGACGCAGTATCTCGCCGATATCGCGCTGATGCAGCAGCTCGGCCTCGATTGCTACCGCTTCTCCATCGCCTGGTCGCGGGTGCTGCCGGAGGGGACGGGCGCGGTCAATGCGGCCGGCATCGCGCATTATCAGCGCTTCTGCGACGATCTGATCGCGGCCGGCATCGAGCCGGTGGTTACGCTGTTCCATTGGGACCTGCCGCAGGCGCTGGAGGACCGCGGCGGCTGGCACGAGCGCGCGTCGATCGACTGGTATCGCAATTACGCCCGCGTCGTGCGCGAGGCGCTCGGCGAGCGCGTCTCGAAATACATCACCTTCAACGAGCCCTTCATCGACCTGATGCTGTTCCGGCCGATGATCGCGGCGATCAAGTCCGGGGGGAGCGTGACCGAGGCGATGATGGCCCGCGAAGGTCTCGCGCTGCATCACTGGATGATGGCGAGCGCGCTGACCATCGGCGATTTCCGTGCCGCCGGCTTCGCCGGGACGGTCGGGCTCGCGCTGCCGCTGATGCCGACGCTGAATGCGCGCGGCACCGACGAGGACGCGGCCGCCGCCGAGCGGGCCGACGCGATCATCAATCGCTGGTGCCTCGATGCGATGTTCAAGGGCCGCTATCCGGAGCCCGTGCTGCGCATCATCGGCGGCATCGATCCCGCCTTCCGCATCGCGGAGGAGGATTTCGCGGTGCTCTCGGCCAACCGCCCCGATTTCCTCGGCGTCAATTTCTACGCGCCGACCTATGTCGAGCATGACGCGGCGGCGCCGTTCGGCTTCCGCTGGCACGACACCAATCCCGATCCGGCGCCGCAGGCCTTCAACGGCCCGGTGCGGCCGGAATATCTGACCGCGCTGCTCGAGCGCATCCGCGACGATTACGGGAATCCGCCGATCTATATCACCGAGAACGGCGCCGGCTTCGGCGAGGGCGACGAGGTGTTCCGCGACGGCATGGTCGCCGATCCGCTGCGTGCCGACTATATCGAGCGCCATGTCGATGCCGCGCTCGAAGCGCGGGCGCGGGGTGTCGATCTCCGCGGCTACATGGTCTGGAGCCTTTTCGACAATTTCGAGTGGCTCTGGGGCTATGGGCGGCGCTTCGGCATCGTCCATGTCGATTTCGAGACGCAGAAGCGCACGCCGAAGGAGAGCTTTGCCACCTATCGCCGGCTGATCGCGCGCGGGGCCGGCGGCGGCGACGCCGAATAAGGCTTCCGCGGTCGCGGGTGGTGTCGCGACCGCCGCTGCGCAAGGGTCAGTCGCTGCTCGAATTCGCCGCAAGGCGCTTCCATGGACACCCGGGCGCGCAATCGCTACAAGGACCCCATCGTCAACAAGCGGAGCAGTGTCCGATCGCGTTGCACATCGAGGCGACGGACTCATGTTTCTATGGCACAAACCGAAGTGAAGGCCGACGCCGACCAGCCGGCCGCCGCGGTCGCCCCACGCGGGCTCGCGAAGCGCTGGCACAATTTCCGGGCGTCGATGGCGGACCCGGACGGCACAGTCGCGATGGTCTCGCGCATCCTGCGCGGCAACTACAAGGCGCACTGGAAGGGCTATTCGCTGTCCTTCGCGCTCTTGTTCGTCGTCGCCGGCATGACGTCGCTGTCCGCCTGGATCATGAGTGACGTCGTCAACCAGATCTTCGTGAAGCAGGACCGCGAGATGCTGGTCGTGCTCTCGGCGACGGTGATGATGATCTTCGTCGTGAAGGGCCTCGCCACCTACGGGCAGATCGTCATCCAGAGCCGCATCGGCAACCGCATCGTCGCGGAGAACCAGAAGCGCTTCTATGACCGCGTCCTGAAGTTTGGCCTGAACTTCTTCAACGAGCGCGCCTCGGGCGAGCTCATCATGTCGATCACCGCGGGTGCGAACGGCATCCGCAATGTCATCGACACGATCGTGCTCAGCGTCGGCCGCGATTTCGTGACGCTGATCGGCCTGGTCTTCGTGATGGTCTACCAGGCGCCGATCATGTCGGTGTTCGCGCTCGTCATCGCGCCGGTCGCGATCATCGGCATCACCAAGCTGGTGAAGCGCATCCGCGGCATCGCCCGCGCCGAGTTCACCTCCAGCATCCTGATCATCTCCATGATCCAGGAAACGGTGCACGGCGCCAAGATCGTGAAGGCCTTCGGCCTCGGTGATCACATGCGCGGCCGCATGTCCGACGCCGTGCATGCCGTGGAGACCCGCGCCAACAAGATCGCCAAGCTGCAGGCGCGCACCAGCCCGCTGATGGAGACGCTCGGCGGCATCTCGATCGGCATCGTCATCTTCTATGCCGGCTGGAGCACCATTTCGGCCGGCAAGACGCCGGGCGAGTTCATGTCCTTCATCACGGCGCTGCTGCTCGCCTACGAGCCGGCCAAGCGCCTCGCCCGCGTCCAGGTCGGCCTCGCCGAGAGCCTCGTCGCCGTGAAGGCCCTCTTTGGCGTGCTCGACCATCCGATCAGCGTCACCGAGGCGGACGAGCATCCGCCGATCAAGCTGACGCGCGGCCGCATCGATGTCGACGACGTCTCCTTCGGCTATCGCGCCAATGAGGACGTGCTGCACGGGATCACGCTCAGCGTAGACCAGGGCAAGCGCCTGGCGCTGGTCGGCCCGTCGGGCGGCGGCAAGTCGACCATCCTGTCGCTGATCCAACGCTTCTACGACGTGAAGAAGGGTGCGATCCGCGTCGACGATCAGGACATCCGCACGGTCTCGATCGGCTCGCTGCGCCAGCACATCGCCTTTGTCAGCCAGGACGTGTTCCTGTTCTCCGGCACGGTGCGCGACAATATCCGCATTGGCAGGCTGGACGCGAGCGACGCCGAGGTCGAGGCTGCGGCGCGCGATGCGTTCGCGCATGACTTCATCATGGGCCTGCCGAAGGGCTACGATTCGACGGTCGGCGAGAACGGCGTCCAGCTCTCGGGCGGCCAGCGCCAGCGCGTCGCGATCGCCCGCGCGATCCTGAAGAATGCGCCCATCCTGCTTCTGGACGAGGCGACTTCCGCGCTCGATTCGGAATCGGAACGCATGATCCAGGCGGCGCTCGACCGGCTCGTCGAGGGCCGCACGACGATCGTCATCGCGCATCGCCTGGCGACAATCCTGAACTCCGACGAGATCGCGGTGATCGAGCATGGCCGCGTGCTCGAGCGCGGCACGCATGCCGAACTCGTGCGCAAGGCCGGCCTCTACGAGAAGCTCTACCGCTACCAGTTCGCCGAAGACCCGACGCTGGAACGCCAGAGCGCCTGAGCGATCGGCGACGGTACCCCCCTCTCCATCTCTCCCCCACAAGGGGGAGAGGGCAGGGCGCGCCTAGTCTGCGGGCGAGGCTCAATTCTCGACGCTATCGTTGGACAGGCACCCGGATATGCCAGGCGCCATGCCCTCTCCCGCGAAGCGGGGGAGGGCTAGGGAGGGGCTCTTGTGTCCAGAGCACCTGGCGTCGTCCCCTCAGAGCAGGCCGCGGCCGGCGAGGTTCCGCATCAGCGCGGTGGTGCCGAAGGTCCAGGGCTCGGCGTCCGAGGTCAGCACGACCCGGTTCGAGAGCTGGCCGAGCTTCGGCGCGGCAATGGTGACGATGTCGCCGATCTTGTGCGTGAAGCCCTGGCCGGGGCCGCCGCGGTCCTGCACCGGGGCGAACATCGTGCCGAGATAGAGCACGAAGCCGTCCGGATACTGGTGGTTCTTGCCGACCGTCTGGCGGACGAGATCCTCCGGATCGCGGCTGATCTTCGACATGGCGCTCGATCCCTCCATGCGGAAGCCGTCTTCGCCGGTGACCGTGAGGCTCACCTCCGTCGCGCGGACGTCGTCGAGCGAGAACGAGGCGTCGAAGAGGCGGATGAACGGCCCGATCGAGGCGCTGGCATTGTTATCCTTGGCCTTGGAGAGCAGCAGGGCCGAGCGGCCCTCGACATCGCGCAGGTTGACGTCGTTGCCGAGCGTCGCGCCGACGATATGCCCGTTCGACGAGACAACCAGCACCACCTCCGGCTCGGGATTGTTCCAGGTGGAGATCGGATGGATGCCGACTTCGGCGAGATGGCCGACCGAGGACATCGGCTGCGCCTTGGAGAAGATCTCGGCGTCGGGACCGATGCCGACCTCGAGATATTGCGACCACATGCCCTTCTCGATGAGCAGCGCCTTCAGCGCCATGGCCTGCTCGGAGCCCGGCTTCAGCTTGGCGAGGTCGTCGCCGATCGTCGTCTGGATCTCCGAGCGGATCGCCGCGGCGCGTTCCGGCAGGCCGCGCGCCTGCTCCTCGATGACGCGCTCCAGCATGGAGACGACGAAGGTGACGCCGGCCGCCTTTACCGCCTGCAGATCGATGGGCGAGATCAGCCAGGGCTTCGAGGGGTCGCGCGTCGCGCGCGGGGTGTTGGCGAGGAGGTCGGCGAGCGTGCCGATCGTCTCGCCCTCGGCGCCGCGCGCCCGGTAGGACGGATCCTCGGCCTCGCAGAGATCGCGCATCGTCATGACGTCGGCGGTGATGTCGATGACGGCATCGCCGCGCAGCACGACGACGCTGGGGCCGTCGAGATCGGGGCGGAAGACGCGGCCGACCAGCGTTGCCTCGCCCGCATCCTGGGGCAGCGCGAAAGCAGGGGTCGTGTCGAGCGGCATCGGGCGTTTCCTCGGTTCGTTTCTTTGGGGGAGCCGGTGCTGGCCGGCCACAGGGACGCGCAGCCTATAGCGCCGATCCGCCCGTGCCAATCCGCGCCTCGACTCATCTGACAAGTGCGCGGCGGCATGGCTGCCGCTTTTCTGGTCTTTCATTGCCGCATGACGCCATGTCTGGCTAAACTGTATGCAATCGAGCGGAATTGTATGCAATGGCGCGGCGACGGCGAGGGCCGGTTCGCAGAGGGTGTATCGCTCGCGTTTGAAGCGCCGGAGAAGGTGTTCGAAATTCGCAAGCAATGCCAGTCGCTTGCGGACATGTGTGCGAAATCGCCCGGTTATGGCGGCACGCTTGGCACAGCAGTTGCGAAGAAGTTCCCCGGGAGAACCCCGGCGCGCGAACGCGCGGCGCCGAGACCTTTGCGATTGGGGAATCGTCCATGTCCAGCTTCCTGCTGTCCCGCAGAACCCTTTTGAAGAGCGCCGCGATCGGCTCGCTCGGCCTCACGACCGGCCTGCTCACGCAGCGCCCGGCCTTCGCCGAGGACCTCACGATCGGCATCATCTATGTCGGCCCGCGCGACGACTATGGCTGGAACCAGGCCCATGCCGTCGCCGCCAAGGCGCTGGCGCAGGTGCCGGGCGTCAAGGTCGTCGAGGAGGAGAACGTCCCCGAGACGATCGCCGTCGCCAAGACGATGGAATCCATGGTCGAGCTCGACGGCGCCGGCCTGATCTTCGCGACCTCGTTCGGCTATTACTCGCCCTTCATGCTGGATGCGGCGAAGAAGTATCCCGACGTCCAGTTCCGCCATGCGGCGCCGCTCTGGAAGGAGGGCGACCCGAAGAACGCCGGCAGCTATTTCGGCTATCTCGACCAGGCGCATTACGTGGACGGCGTCGCCGCCGGTCTCTCGACCAAGTCGAACAAGCTCGGCTTCGTCGCCGCCAAGCCGATCTCGACCGTTCTCTCCAACATCAACGCCTTCACCCTCGGCGCGAAGAGCGTCAATCCGAACGCGACCGTGCAGGTGATCTTCACCGGCGACTGGTCGATGCCGGTGCGCGAGGCCGAGGCGACCAACGCGCTCGTCGATGCCGGCTGCGACGTCATCACCTGCCATGTCGACAGCCCGAAGACCGTCATCCAGACCGCCGAGCAGCGCGGCGTGAAGAGCTGCGGCCACAATGCCTCGCAGGCCGATCTCGCGCCGAAGGGCTTCATCACCGGCGCCGAATACAAGTGGGAGACGATCTACAAGCAGTTCGCCGACACGCTGTCGAAGGGCGGCACGCTGCCGAACTTCCTCGCCGGCGGCTACGACCTCGATTTCGTGCAGAACACGCCTTACGGCGCCGGCGCGACGCCCGAGGCGATCAAGGCGGCCGACGCCGCCAAGGCCGACATGAAGGCCAAGAAGCCGATCTATGTCGGTCCGCTCAAGGACAACAAGGGCAACGAGGTCATCCCGGCCGGCACCTCGCATCCGCCCTATGACCCGTGGATCGACCAGATCAACTTCCTCGTCGAAGGCGTGACCGGCTCCATCACCTGAGCGATCCCGCGCGGGGCACGACCCCGCCCTCGCTTCGCCGCTCCGGCTTCGGCCGGGGCGGCCGCCTCCCGCGGCACGGGCGTCGCGGCGACAACGCTTCTGGAGATCCCTCGATGGCGGATATCGCGCAGCAGGATGGCGTCCCGGCGATGGCCGGCGGCCTCGCCGAGACGATGGACCGGCTCCGACGATCCTCGGAATATGTCGTCATCCCGCTCTTCGCACTGGTCGTGGCGGGCCTCATCTTCTCGCTCTTCCTGTTCGCGCTCGGCCAGTCGCCGGCCATGTTCTTCTCGCTGCTCTGGAAGGGCGGCTTCGGAACGGGCTTTTCCTGGCAGAACACGCTGGTGCGCGCGGCGCCGCTCATCCTCACCGCGCTCTGCGTCGCCATTCCCGCGCGCCTCGGCCTCGTCATCATCGGCGGCGAGGGCGCGCTGGTGCTCGGCGCCTTCACCGGCGCGGTCGCGTCGATCCCGCTCGTCAACGCAGGCGCGCCGCCCTTCCTCGTGCTCGGCGCCATGCTCGTCACTTCGGTGGCGACCGGCGCGGTGTGGATCGGCATCGTCGGGGCGCTGCGGCACTATCGCGGCATCAACGAGACGATCGCCTCGCTGCTGATGTCCTACATCGCCATCGCGATCATGAACTTCTTCGTCGAGGGCGCGCTGCGCGATCCCGGCAATCCCAACAAGCCGTCCACGCAGCCGATCGGCGAGGCCAACATGATCGGCGAGGTGCCGGGGCTCGGCGTGCATTGGGGCCTGCCGGTCGGCATCGTCGTCGCCATCCTCCTCTGGGTGCTGATGAACCGCACAACCTTCGGCTTCGCCGCGCGCGTCACCGGCGGCAATGTCCGCGCGGCGCGGGCGCAGGGCCTGCCGGTCGGCAAGCTGATCGTCACCGCCTGCGCCATCGCCGGCGCCTGTGCCGGGCTCGCCGGCTTCTTCGAAGTCGCGGCCATCCAGGGCAAGGCCAATGCCTCGCTGGCGGCGGGATACGGCTTCACCGGCATCCTCGTCGCCTTCCTCGCCCGCCAGAACCCGATCGCCATCGTGCCGGTCGCGATCTTCCTCGGCGGCATCGCTGCGGCCGGCGGCCTCATCCAGCGGCGCATGGGCATGCCCGACGCCACGGTGCAGGTGCTGCAGGGGCTGATGTTCGTCGTGCTGCTCGTCAGCGAGACGCTCTATGGCCGCCTTCCCTTCTTCCGGGCTAAAGGAGACCGCCGATGAACGAGACCGATATCGGCTTCTGGGGCGTGCCGCTCGCGATGTTCGCCGGCGCGATCCGCGTCTCGACGCCCTTCCTGTTCGTCTCGCTCGGCGAGTGCCTTACGGAGAAGTCGGGCCGCATCAATCTCGGCCTCGAGGGCACGCTCGTCTTCGGCGCCATGGCCGGCTATGCCATCGCCTATCTCTCCGGCTCGCCCTGGCTCGGCGTGCTGGCGGCCGGCATTTCGGGCTGCTTCTTCGGCGCGCTGCATGGCTGTATCTGCAAGCTTCCCAAGGTGAACGACATCGCCATCGGCATCGCGATGATGCTGTTCGGCACCGGGCTCGCCTTCTTCTTCGGCAAGCCCTTCATCCAGCCGCAGGCGCCGCATCTGCCCTCGATCTCGCTCGGCGGCTGGTCAAGTCTGCCGCAGGTCCAGTCGGCGCTGGAGATCAACCCGCTGTTCTTCATCGGCGTGCTGCTCGCCGTCGTGATGTGGTGGGCGTTCAAGAACACGCGCTGGGGCCTCATCGTGCGCATGACCGGCGACAGCGCCGCCGCGGCGCGCGCCATGGGCTATTCCGTCGATCTCGTGCGCTTCCTCGCCACCACGGTCGGCGGCTTCTTCGCCGGCGTCGGCGGCGCCTTCCTGTCGCTCTATTATCCGGGAGCCTGGAGCGAGGGCCTCTCCTCGGGCCAGGGCCTGATGGCGGTGGCGCTGGTCATCTTCGCGCGCTGGAATCCGCTCGCCTGCTTCGGCGCGGCACTCCTCTTCGGCGCGGCCGGTGCGCTCGGCCCGGCGCTGCAATCCGTCGGCATCACGCAGGGCTACTACTTCTTCAACGCCGCGCCCTACCTGCTGACGCTCTTCATCATGATCGCCTCGGTCTCGCCGAAGCGTTCGCTGAAGGGCGCGCCGGGCGAGCTTTCCATCACCAAGTAGGAGTTAGCGATGAGCGGGGTTTGCCTGTGAGCGGGCTTGGCGGTCTCAACAAGTCGCCGAACGGCGTCGTCATCGGCCTCGTGCAGCTGCAGCTGCCGGTCACGGTCACCAAGGCGGATCTCGATCGCCAGACGGCGCGGGTGGTCGAGCTGGTCGGCAAGGCGCGGCGCAACAATGCCGGCATGGACCTCGTGGTCTTTCCGGAATATGCCCTGCACGGCCTCTCGATGGATACCAATCCCGAGATCATGTGCGATCTCGACGGGCCGGAGGTCGCGGCCTTCAAGGCCGCCTGCGCGGAGCACCGCATATGGGGCTGCTTCTCGATCATGGAGCGGAACCCCGGCGGCAATCCCTACAATTCCGGTATCGTCATCGACGATACCGGCGCGCTGAAGCTCTATTATCGCAAGCTGCATCCCTGGGTGCCGGTCGAACCCTGGGAGCCCGGCGATCTCGGCATCCCGGTCATCGACGGCCCCAAGGGCTGCAAGCTGGCGCTCATCATCTGCCATGATGGCATGTTCCCGGAGATGGCACGGGAATGCGCCTATAAGGGCGCGGAGATCATGATCCGCACCGCCGGCTACACGGCGCCGATCCGCTCGTCCTGGCGCTTCACCAATCAGTCGAACTCGTTCTGCAATCTCATGGTGACAGCGAATGTCTGCATGTCGGGCTCCGACGGCACCTTCGATTCCATGGGCGAGGGGATGATCGTCAATTTCGACGGCGAGATCCTCGCCGCCGGCACCAGCGGGCGCCCGGACGAGATCATCACCGCCGAGGTGCGGCCCGATCTCGTGCGCGAGGCGCGCATCAACTGGGGCGTCGAGAACAATATCTACCAGTTCGGCCACCGCGCCTATGTTGCGGTGAAGGGCGGGGCGCAGGACTGCCCCTACACCTACATGACCGACCTCGCCGCAGGGAAGTACCGCCTGCCCTGGGAGGACCAGGTCGTTCACACGGACGGCACGTCCTGCGGCTTCCCGGCCCCCACGCGCCGCTATGGCGAGAAGTTCAAGGACGCGGCGGAGTAGGACATGGCAGCCGAGACTCTCGACGAGCGCGTCGCCGCGGCCATGAAGACTGGTGGGCGCACCATCGCCTCCGATCCCTATCCCTGGCCGTTCGACGGCGACCTCCGGCCCGAGAACACGGCGCTCATCGTCATTGACATGCAGGTCGATTTCTGCGCGCCCGGCGGCTATGTCGACTCGATGGGCTATGACATCTCGCTGACCCGCGAGCCGATCGAGCCGATCCGCCGCGTGCTCGATGCCATGCGTGCCAAGGGCTATCACGTCATCCACACCCGCGAGGGCCATCGGCCCGATCTCGCCGACCTGCCGGCCAACAAGCGCTGGCGCTCGCAGCGGATCGGCGCCGGCATCGGCGACCAGGGGCCGTGCGGGCGCATCCTGGTGCGCGGCGAGCCGGGCTGGGAGATCATCCCGGAATTGCAGCCGATCGCTGGCGAGGCGATCATCGACAAGCCCGGCAAGGGCTCCTTCGTCGCCACCGATCTCGAACTGGTGCTGCGGCAGAAGGGCATCCGCAACATCGTCCTGACGGGCGTCACCACGGATGTCTGCGTGCACACGACCATGCGCGACGCCAACGATCTCGGCTACGAATGCGTTCTGCTCTCCGACTGCACCGCCGCGACCAAGCGCGAGAATCATCTCGCGGCGATCGACATGGTCAAGATGCAGGGCGGCGTCTTCGGCGCGGTGGCGACGTCCGATGCGCTGATCGCGGGGCTCTGATGACACGCTGGAACCTCCCTTCTTCCTTCACCTCTCCCGCTCGCGGGAGAGGCCGGGTGAGGGGCTTTCTTGCTGCACGTCGCCTCGGGAAGACCCTCACCCCGGCCCTCTCCCGCGGGGCGGGAGAGGGGGAAGATCAGCCATGACCCGCACAGCCTTCGTCCATCGCCTCGCCACGGCCGCGCCCGACGACGTCACGGCGCTCGAAGCCGCGCTCGCCGATGGCGGCATCGACGCGAAGGGTATCGTCGCGATCCTCGGCAAGACCGAGGGCAACGGCAATGTCAACGACTTCACCCGCGCCTTCGCCGTGCGCGCGCTCAAGGATGCGCTGCGGCCGCATCTGTCGCCGTCCGAGGTCGAGGGCGTTTCCTATGTGATGTCCGGCGGCACGGAAGGCGCGATGTCGCCGCATCTCGTCGTGTTCGGCCGCGGCGATGCGGCCTCGGCCGGCCCGTCGCCGGCGCTCGCGGTCGGCGGCGCACACACGCCCGACATGCCCTTCGAGGATCTCGGCCGCCTCGGCCAGGTGAACCTCGTCGCCGAGGGCGTGCGCGCCGCGATGCGCGATGCCGGCATCGACGATCCGGCCGATGTGCATTTCGTCCAGATCAAATGCCCGCTGCTCACCGCCGAGCGGATCGCCGCCGTGGATGCGCGCGGCGGCACCGTCGCGGTCCGCGACACGCTGAAATCCATGGGCCTCTCGCGCGGCGCCTCGGCCCTCGGCGTCGCGCTGGCGCTCGGCGAGATCGAGCCGTCGGCGATCACCGATCCCGTGATCGGCCGCGACCCGTCGTTGTGGTCGTCGCGCGCCTCGACCTCGGCCGGCGTCGAACTCGCCAATCACGAGATCGTCGTCATGGGCATGAGCGCGGCCTGGTCCGGCCCGCTCGCCATCGACCACGCCGTGATGGAAGACGGCATCGACATCGAGCCCGTGCGCGCCGCGCTCAGGAGGCTCGGCCTCGCCGCCGATGGACAGCTCTCGCCCGCCGAGCGACCCGCGCTGGTTGCCCTGCTCGCCAAGGCGGAAGCGCCCTCCACCGGCCGGCTGCGCGGGCTCCGCCACACCATGCTCGACGACAGCGACATCTCTTCGACCCGTCACGCGCGCGCCTTCGTCGCCGGCAGCCTCGGCTCGCTCGTCGGCCATGCCGGCATCTATGTCTCGGGCGGCGCCGAGCATCAGGGCCCCGACGGCGGCGGCCCCGTCGCAGTCATCGTCGACCGCCACCTCGTTCCCTCGTCCCCTGCCTCAGGAGGCCTGCAATCATGAGCGCGCTGCCCGATCCCCAAGCCGCGTCCGGTCGGCGCGCCATCGAGTTGCAGACCATCGGCATGACCAAGATCTTCGGATCGCTGGTGGCGCTGGAGGATGTCTCGATCCATGTCCGGCCGGGCACGCTGCATGCGCTGCTCGGCGAGAACGGCGCCGGCAAGTCGACGCTCGTCAAATGCATCATGGGCTTCTACCAGCCGACGCGCGGCAGCGTGCTGATCAACGGCAAGGAGGAGGTGATCGCCACGCCGCGCGACGCGCATGCGCATGGCATCGGCATGGTCTACCAGCATTTCACGCTGGTCCCCTCGCTGACGGCGGCGGAGAATCTCGTCATCTCGCGCGCCCATCCCCCGGCGGTCATCGATTGGCGGAAGGAGATCGCCGGGCTCGAAGCCTTCCTCGAAAAGATGCCGTTCAAGGTGCCGCTGCAGGTTCCGGTCGCCAGCCTCTCGGCCGGCGAGAAGCAGAAGCTCGAAATCCTGAAGCAGCTCTATCTCGACCAGCGCTTCCTGATCCTCGACGAGCCGACCTCGGTGCTGACGCCCGGCGAAGCCGATGAGGTGCTCGGCCTCCTGCGCGGCATGACCGAGGCGGGTGACCTCACCATCCTGATGATCAGCCACAAGTTCCGCGAGGTGACGGCCTATGCCGACGACGTCACCGTGCTCCGGCGCGGGCGCATGATCGGCGGCGGACGCGTCGGCGAGCTCACCGTCGACGACATGAGCCGCATGATGATCGGCGACACCAAGATCCGTGAGCGTGCGGCGCGCAAGAGCTTTTCGGGCGCCAAGGTGACGCTGGAGCTTGCCGGTGTCTGCGCGCTCGACGATGCCGGGCTGCCGGCGGTGGATGCCGTCAATCTGAAGGTCCATGCCGGCGAGATCGTTGGCATCGCCGGCGTCTCCGGCAATGGCCAGTCCGCGCTGATCGAGGTGCTCTCCGGCCAGCGCGACATGTCGGAGGGCCAGCTCTTCATTGATGGCCAGGACTTCGTGCCGCAGCGTCAGCAAATGGCGAAATACAAGGTGTTCGGCCTGCCCGAGGAGCCGCTCAAGAATGCCGCCGTGCCGCGCATGACGGTCGCCGAAAACATCGCCTTCCGCTCCTTCGACGAGCCGCCGATCGCCTCGCGTTTCGGCTTCATGTCGCCGAAGCCGATGCGCAAGAAGGCGCGCGAGCTGATCGCCGCCTATCGCGTCAAGACGCCCTCGACCGAAGAGCCGATCGAGAATCTTTCCGGCGGCAATGTCCAGCGCGCCATCCTGGCGCGCGAGCTCTCGGGCGAGGTCGAGGTGCTGATCGTCGCCAATCCCTGCTTCGGACTCGATTTCGCCTCGGTCTCCGAAATCCGTTCGCAGATCATGGACCAGCGCAATCGCGGCGCCGCCGTCCTGCTCGTCTCGGAGGATCTCGACGAGGTTCTGGAGCTTTCCGACCGCGTCGCGGTCATGTCGGGCGGTGGCATCCACTATGTCGTCCCCATCGCCGAGGCCGACCGCAACGCGATCGGCAAGGCCATGGCGGGGCATTGAAGATGATCACCGTCGCCGCCGAACCCTTCGCCTATAGCTTTCCACCAGGGAAGACGGCGCTGATCGTCATCGACATGCAGCGCGATTTCGTGGAGCCGGGCGGCTTCGGCGAGACGCTGGGCAACGATGTCGCGCTGCTGCAGGCGATCGTTCCGACTGTCGCGGCGCTGCTCGATCTCTTCCGCCGCAAGGGCTGGATGGTCATCCACACTCGCGAAGGCCATAAACCCGACCTCTCCGACCTGCATCCGGCGAAGCGCGATCGCGGCAATCCGAGCCTTCGGATCGGCGATCCGGGGCCGATGGGCCGCATCCTCATCCATGGCGAAGCCGGCCACGACATCATCGCGGAGAACGAGCCGATCCCGGGCGAACTCGTCATCGACAAGCCCGGCAAGGGCTCATTCTACAACACGCCGCTCGAGGCGCATCTGAAGGCGAATGGCATCACCCATCTCGTCGTCGCCGGCGTCACCACCGAAGTCTGTGTCCAGACGACGCTGCGCGAGGCCAATGACCGCGGCTATGAGTGCCTGCTGATCGAGGACGCGACGGAAAGCTACTTCCCGGCCTTCAAGCAGGCGACGCTGGAGATGGTCCGCGCGCAGGGCGCCATCGTCGGCTGGACGGCGCCGCTCGCGGCGCTCGAGGCCGCCGTTGGGCCATGAATTGAGGAAATGCCGATGAAGGAATTCGACGCCGCCGGTCATGTCGAGCATATGGCCGACCTGCTCGGCCTCGCCATCGATCCGGCCTGGAAGGAAGGCGTCGTCGCCAATATGGCGGCGACCGCCCGCATGGCGGCGCTCGTCGCCGCCGTTCCGCTCGACGAGACGGTCGAGCTGGCCATGGTGTTCGAGCCGTGACGGTCCCGGACATCCTGGCCCGTCCCGGCCACGCCATCGCCGAGGATGTGAATAGCGGCCGCCTGTCGGCCCGTTTGGTCGCGGAAGCGGCGCTCGCAGCGATCGCCGCCGGCAATGGCAGGCTCGGCGCCTTTACCGATATCACCGCCGAGCGTGCGCTCGCCGAGGCATCCCGGGTCGACGCGCGGATCGCGGCCGGCGAGACCCTGCCGCTCGCCGGCGTGCCCTATTCTGTGAAGAACCTCTTCGACGTCGAAGGCATCACGACGCGGGCCGGCTCGAAGATCAATCGCGACCGTCCGCCGGCGGCGCGCGACGCGACGCTGATCGAGCGGATGGGCGCGGCCGGGGCCGTGCTCGTCGGCGCGGTCAATATGGGCGAATATGCCTATGACTTCACCGGCGAGAACGCCCATGACGGCGCCTCGCTGAACCCGCATGATCCGTCCCGCATGTCGGGTGGCTCCTCCGGCGGCTCGGGGACCTCGGTCGCGGCCGGCATGGCGGCGCTGTCGCTCGGCTCCGACACCAATGGCTCGATCCGCGTCCCGGCCTCCTTCTGTGGGCTCTACGGCCTGAAGCCGACCTTCGGCCGATTGTCGCGGGCGCGGACCTTTCCCTTTGTCCATAGCCTCGATCATCTCGGTCCGCTGGCGCGCAGCCCGCGCGACCTCGCGCTGGTGCTCGATGCCCTGCAGGGACCCGACGCAGATGATCCGGCGCTGATCGGCCGCCCGGCCGTTGCCGCGGTGGCGGATCTTAGGCGTGGCGTCGGTGATCTCCGCATCGCCGTCGCAGGCGGCTATTTCCGCAATGGCGCCGGGCCGGAAGCGCTCGCCGCCGTCGCTCATGTCGCCGGGGCGCTGGGGGCGGCGCGCGAGGTCGAGATCCCGATCGCGGCGGCGGCGCGGGCGGCGGCCTATCTCATCACGACGAGCGAATCCTCGGCGCTGCATCTCGATCGGCTGCGCAGCCGCGCCGGCGATTTCGATCCGGACACGCGCGACCGCTTCCTTTCAGGCGCCATGGTCCCGGCCGCCTGGTATCTCTCGGCCCAGCGCCTCCGCGCCGCGGCCAAAGCCGCGTT
Organism: Allobosea sp.; assembly: GCA_017307955.1. Taxonomy (GTDB): domain Bacteria; phylum Pseudomonadota; class Alphaproteobacteria; order Rhizobiales; family Kaistiaceae; genus Kaistia. The sequence goes on from JAFKFV010000014.1 coordinate 195,367, forward strand.
CGCATCGCTGTTCGAGACCGTCGACGTGATCCTCGCGCCGGCGACACCCTTCCCGGCGCTGAAATCCGGCACGCGGACGGTGGAGATCGGCGGCGCGACACTGCCCGCGCGCCCGAATATCGGTATCTTCACGCAGCCGATCAGCTTCGTCGGGCTGCCCGTGGTGGCGGTTCCAGTGTGGCTGCCGGGCGCCGCCCTGCCGATCGGCGTGCAGGTCGTCGCCCCCGCCTGGCGCGAGGATATCGCGCTGCGCGTCGCCGAAGCCCTGCACCAGTCCGGCGCGACCTCCGCGCCGGTCGCCCAGACGTGAACGAGCGAATGACGAACGAGACCGAAACGAGCGCCCGCTGGGCGGGCCGCAACAGTGACAAGGACGTGCTGCGCGACCGGATCTGGGGCCAGCTGGTGACGGACGGCGTCAATGTCGGCCCCGTCGACAGCCGCATCCCGAATTTTGCCGGCGCCGACCTCGCTGCCCTGCATCTCTCGCGGCTCGACGCCTGGAAGAATGCCAGGGTCGTGAAGTGCAATCCCGATCCGCCGCAGATCCCGGTGCGCCTGCGCGCGCTCTATGACGGCAAGATCCTCTACGCTCCGGTCCCCGAGCTCACCAAGGGCTTTCCCTTCGTGCGGCTCGATCCGGCGGTGCTGGAGGCCAAGGGCATCCAGTTCGAACTCGCCGCCACCTCGCAGGGCTTCGTCGAGCATGGCGATCCGGTCGAGTTCGAGGAGATGGAACCGCTCGATTTCGTCGTGGTCGGCTGCGTCGCCGTCAGCCGTGCCGGCGGCCGCACAGGGAAGGGCGGCGGCTTCGCCGATCTCGAGCTCGGCATCTTTCGCGAACTCGGCAAGGTCACGCCGGCGACTCCGGTGGCGACGACGGTCCACACGGTCCAGCTCGTTGATGACGTGCTGCTGCCGATGCTCGCCCACGACTCTCCGCTCGACTATATCGCGACCGAGCAGGGCGTCATCGAAACGAAGACGATCATGACGCGGCCGACCGGCGTCGCCTGGGACTTCGTGCAGGCCGATCAGTACGCATCGATCCCGTTCCTGAACGATCTTCGGGCGCGGATCGAGGCGAAAGAGGCGTGAGGGCGGCGTGACCATCGAGATCGACCATCCCGAGACCAAAGCCGAACTCGAAGCGGCCTTCGCTCGTTACGAGACCGCGCTGGTGGAGAACGATGTCGCGGTGCTCGACGAGCTCTTTCTCGTCGCGCCGACCACGATCCGCTATGGCGGCGGCGAAAATCTCTACGGCTATGCCGAGATCGCCGCCTTCCGTCAGGCCCGCTCGCCGCGCGATCTCGCGCGCCGGCTCGATCGGACCGTGATCACGACCTATGGCCGCGATTTCGGCGTCGCCTCGACCCTGTTCTATCGCGACAGCGCGCCCGGCAAGGTCGGCCGCCAGATGCAGACCTGGGTGAAGACGGTCGCCGGCTGGCGCGTCGCCGCGGCGCATGTCAGCCTCATTGCCGATCCGGCGGGCGGGGAGAAGCCATGACGGCACGGGCGGCCGGGATGAAGGAAACGCCCGTCCGCCGCACGCGGACCGATGATCTCCGGGTGCAACTCGCCGACGAGATCGTCCGCGGCATCTTCGCGCCCGGCGACGCCCTCGACGAAAGCGGCCTCGCCGCGCGCTACGGCGTGTCGCGCACCCCGGTGCGCGAGGCGTTGCGGCAATTGTCGTCGAGCGGGCTGGTCGAAATCCGGCCGCATCGCGGCGCCATCGTCACGCGTCCCTCCGAGGCGCGGCTGATGGAAATGTTCGTCGTGATGGCGGAGCTCGAGAGCCTCTGCGCCGGCCTCGCCGCCGAGGCGATGAGCCTCCTCGAGCGCCGGGAGCTGGAGCGGCTGCACCGCGCGCTCGGCGAACTGGTGAAGTCCGGCGATCCGACCCGCTATGCCGAGGCCAACGAGCGCTTCCACAGCGCGATCTATGCCGGCGCGCATAACGGCTATCTCTCCGAGCTGACGCTCGCGACCCGCGCGCGGCTCGCCCCGTTCCGGCGGGCGCAGTTCAGCCGCATCGGACGCCTCGCGCTCTCCTTCGACGAGCATGACCGGGTCGTCGAGGCGATCCTGCGTGGCGACCGCGATCTCGCCACGCGGGCGATGCGCGAGCATATCGGCACAGTCAAGGAAGCCTTCGACCGCTTCATGGAAGGCCGCTGACCTTTCCCTCTGTCCGGTCTGGCGCAGCGGCGCCCGGCCGCGGTCCCTTTTCCCTTTCCCGGCAGTTGAGTTGAAGCTCGCCCTGCCTATGGTAGGAGCCGGAACGGCACGGCGGTCGCCGCTGCCACGGATTCGAAACACGGGAGGCGAGAATGGCGTCTGGACTGCGCGAGGATGACGGCGAGACCAGCTACGAGGTTCGCGAGGTCGTCGCGGTCTTCGACAGCGAGAAGGCGCTGCAGGCCGCGGTCGACGACCTGATCGCCGCCGGCCTCGAGCGCGAGGACATGAGCGTCCTCGCCGATCCGGGCAAGCTGGCCGAGCTCGGCGTGCCGGTCGCGGGCATCGAGGATAATCCGAAGGTCGCGCGCGCCGCCTATATGCCAGCCGAATCGCGGGCCGAGGAGGCGACCGCCATGACCGGGGCGCCGGCGCTGATCGTCGGTCTCGGCGCGGCGCTCGCGGCCGGTACCGCCGGCCTCTCGCTCATCCCGACGCTCGCGCTCACCGTCGGCGGCACGCTGGCCAGCGGCGGCGCCGGCATGCTGCTCGCCCGCTTCTTCGGCCATCGCCACGCCGATTTCATCCGCCGCCAGATCGAGGCCGGCGGTCTGGTGCTCTGGGTGCATTCGCCCGACAAGGGTGCCGATGCCAGGATCGTCGAGACCGTCGCCAAGCATGGCGCGCGCGACATCCATCAGCATGCGATCAAGCGCAGCTGGGGCGTCGACGACGTGCCGCTGCACGACTTCAACCCCGATCCGCTGGTCCGCGAGTAGATCGCTGCGCCGAGAGCCCTGTCGATCGTCCAGCCCCGCGCCGCGGGGCTGGAACCGCCATTTTTCCGGAGTTCCGCCGATGATGACGCTTCGCTCTCTCCTTCTCGCCGCCGCCGTCACGGCTGCCCTGCCGGTCCTGCAGGCCGAGGCGGCCGGCGCGTTCGAATGCCCGGTGCCGGATGCCGGCGCCAAGGTCGATGCGTCGGTCGCTGCGCTGCTGCCGCCGGACGATGCCTTCGATGATGTCGTGAAGCTCAATGCCGCCGTCGATGCGATGACCGCCGCCGGCGTCTCGCGCGCCGTCGTCATCGACATCCTGGTGTCGCGCTATTGCCCGGTGATGGCCAAGGAGAGCTGGCTCTCCGATGCCGAAAAGACCGACCGCATGCGGGCCTTCGCCTCGCGCGTGACGCGGATCGTCTTCGGTCTTGAAAGCGAAGACACGATCATCTTCGACGTGGCGCTTCCTTCGGCGATCGCCAATCAGGTGACGTCCGAGGCGACCGCCGCGAAGGTGACGCCGCAGGCCTGGATCGCAAGCCAGGTCGACAAGGTGATCGCCGGCAACTGAGCCGCAACGGCGCCGCCTCCGCGCGGCGCCGTTTTTCTACATGCAATCGACATAGGGGCCGGCCTGGCTGGCGCGGCGCTGGATGATGCGCGCATGCGCCTGCAGCGCGCGCGACGGCTTGCCGGGATTGCGCAGGATCGGGTTCGGCAGCGCCGCGGCGAGCAGCGCGCCTTCGCGGGCGCTGAGCGCCTTGGCCGGCTTCTTGAAATAATGCTGCGCCGCCGCCTCGACGCCGAAGAGCCCGGGGCCCCATTGCGCGATGTTGAGATAGATCTCCATCAGCCGGCGCTTCGACCAGATGAAGTCGGCGTAGAGCGCGAGCGGGATTTCCAGCCCCTTGCGCAGATAGCTGCGCGAGGGCCAGAGATAGAGATTCTTGACCGTCTGCATCGGGATGGTGCTGGCGCCTCGCGAGGGGCCGCCCTCGCGCGACAGCACGCTTTCGAGTTGGTTCCAGTCGACGCCATTATGGGCGCAGAACTGGCCGTCCTCCGACATGGTCACGGCATTGACGACATTGGGCGAGATGTCGTCGAACGCCACCCAGTCGCGGTCCATGCCCTGGAAGGTGATCGCCGACCACAGCATCAGCGTCGAGATCGGCGGTACGATCCAGTAGATCGGCGTCAGCACCAGCGGCAGCGCGATGATGACCAGCGCGATCTTCGCGCCGAGGATGGCGAAGCGCTTCCAGCGGGGTCGCGCCGGCGCGACAGAACTGGCAGGCGGTGGCGCGACGGGCTCGATCGTCTCGACGCGCGCCGGCTCACCGTCATGGGCGGAAAGTGGCATGACGGCCGCGACATCGGGCGCCGGCGCGTCGTCCGGCCGGTTCTGCGATCCTTCGGTCATGACGCGGCCCGCACCGGTTCGAGCGCGAAGCGGCCGAGATGGCCGGCGAGCAGGCGGAAATCCTGGTCGCGGCTGGTGCCGCGCCGCCAGCAGAGGGCGAGGCTGCGGCGCGCCTCGCGCTGTTCGATGGTCATGAGGGCGATCTGCGTTCCGGACAGGATGCCCGCTTCGGTGGCGATGCGGGGGAGAAAGGTGATGCCAAGGCCGTTGTCGACCATCTGCACCAGCGTCGTCAGGCTGGAGGCGCGGATCTCGTCGCTCTCCCGGCCGGCAAGCTCGGGCGCCGCGGCGCGGACATGGTCGCTGAGGCAATGGCCGTCCTCGAGGAGCAACAGCGTTTCCGAGGCGAGTTCGCGCGCGCCGACCTTGCTGCGCCCCGCGAGCGGGTGTTCGCCCGGAACGGCGACGAGCAGGCTGTCCTCGGCGACGGTCTCGACCACGAGGCCGTCGACCGGCGCGGGCAGGGCGATCAGCACCGCGTCGAGCCGGCCGGCGCGGAGATCATCCAGCATCGGTCGCGTCAGGTCCTCGCGCAGATGCAGCTTGAGGCCGGGATAGGCCTTGCGGAGCTCCGGCAGCACGCGCGGCAGCACATAGGGGGCGATGGAGGGGATCACGCCGAGGCGGATGCGGCCGGCGAGCGGGGCATGCGAACTGCGCGCCGCGTCCATCAGTTCGTTCGTATCGACGAGCAGCGCCTTCATGCGCGGCAGGCTCGCCTCGCCCGCCGCGGTCAGCGTGACCAGCCGGTTGGCGCGGTCGACGAGGCCGACGCCGATCGTCTCCTCGAGCTGGCGGACGGCATCGGAGAGCGTCGACTGCGTGACGCCGCAGGCGGAGGCCGCGCGGCTGAACGAGCCGGTCTCGGCGAGGGCGACGAAATACTGCATCTGGCGGAGGGTGGGAAGCTGCATGGGTCCTGCACTAAACACCGATGCCGCCGCCTGCAATCGGTAAAACCGATCGAGGTGTGCGTTTTTTACGGTTTGACCGATGCGCTGCAGCATGGCAGTTTCTCGCTCATGCAGCAGCCCGACAGGCAATCTGTGTGCGCTGCGACATCATCCGTCTCGACATGACAGGAGTAGGACATGCTCGGCATCGGCGACAAGCTGCCTGATTTCTCGGTTACCGGCGTGAAGCCCGGCTTCAACAAGCACGAGGAGAATGGCGAAAGCGCCTTCGAGACGATCACGAAGGACAGCTTCCCAGGCAAGTGGAAGGTGATCTTCTTCTATCCGAAGGACTTCACCTTCGTCTGCCCGACCGAGATCGCCGAATTCGCCCGTCTCGCCGGGGAGTTCGAGGATCGCGACGCGGTCGTGCTTGGCGGCTCGACCGACAACGAGTTCGTGAAGCTCGCCTGGCGCCGCGACCACAAGGATCTCGACCGGCTGCCGATCTGGTCCTTCGCCGACACGAATGGCTCGCTGGTCGACGGCCTCGGCGTGCGCTCGCCGGACGGCGTCGCCTACCGCGTGACCTTCATCGTCGATCCGCATGGCGACATCCAGCACGTCTACGCTACCAACCTGAATGTTGGCCGCAATCCGAAGGACACGCTGCGCGTTCTCGACGCGCTGCAGACCGACGAGCTCTGCGCCTGCAACCGCGAAGTCGGCGGCACCACGCTCGCGGCCTGATCCCGCATCATCCGAAGAACGGCGCCCCGGACCCCTCCGGGGGGCTTCCTCCGACGAGAAACCGAACACGCCATGTCGATCGACAGCCTCAAGTCCCGCATCCCCGATTTCGCCAAGGATGTCCGCCTCAACCTGTCGACGCTCGCCGGCGACGAGACGCTGACGCCGCAGCAGAAATACGGCTTGATGGTCGCCTGCGGCATTGCGAGCCGCAATCCGGCTGTCCGCGAGGCGCTCGTCGCCGAGGCGACGCCACACCTCTCGCCCGCCGCGCTCGCCGCCGCGAAGTCGGCCGCCGCGATCATGGGCATGAACAATGTCTATTACCGCTTCACGCATCTTGTTTCGAACGGCGAATACCGCACGCTGCCGGCCAAGCTCCGGATGAACGTCATCGGCAATCCGGGTGTAGACAAGGCCGACTTCGAGCTGTGGTCGCTTGCCGTCTCGGCGATCAATGGCTGCGGCATGTGCATGGACAGCCATGAGGCCGTGCTGAAGAAGGCCGAGGTGCCGACCGAGGCCGTGCAGACCGCCGTCCGCTATGCCGCCATCATCCAGTCGGCGGCGATCGCGCTCGAGGCCGCCGAGGCTGCTTGACGGGCCGGCCGCGACCCGCCTATTCCGGCGTCGGCCCGGCCGCCTGGCCGGCGACGCCGGAGCCAGAATTGCCCGCCCCAGTCTTTTCCGACCGCCTCGCCGAGACCGCCCGCGCCGTCGAGGCCTGCCTCGATGAACTCCTTGCTGCCAATCCGGCGCCGGGCGAGATCGCGCGGCCCGAGCGGCTGCGCGAGGCGATGCGCTATGCCCTGCTCGGCGGCGGCAAGCGGCTTCGGCCGGCGCTGACCCGCGAGGTTGCGCTGCTGTTCGGCCGCTCCGACCAAGGCGTAATCCGCACCGGCGCCGCCATCGAATGCCTGCACGGCTACAGCCTCGTCCATGACGACCTGCCGGCCATGGACGATGATGATCTGCGCCGCGGCCGCCCGACCCTGCATCGCGCCTTCGACGAGGCGACGGCGATCCTCGCCGGCGATGCCCTGCAGACCCTCGCCTTCGACATTCTGGCCGATCCGGCGACCGACGCCGATCCTGCCATCCGCGCCGAGCTCGTGCTCGGCCTTGCCCGCGCCTCGGGGCTCGGCGGCATGGCCGGCGGCCAGATGCTCGACCTCGAGGCTGAGCGCGCTGCGCCGGGTGAAGATGGCATCCTCGTCCTGCAAGCCATGAAGACCGGCGCGCTGATCCGGTTTTCCTGCGAGGCCGGCGCCATTCTCGGTGGCGCCGATGCGGAAGCGCGCGCTCGCATCCGCCGCTATGGCGAGATCGTCGGCCTCGCCTTCCAGCTCGCCGATGACCTCCTCGACGTCACGGCGACGGTGGAAGCGATGGGCAAGGCGACAGCCAAGGACGCCGACCGGGGCAAGGCGACGCTGGTCTCGCTCTACGGTGTCGCAGCGACCCGCGCCCGGCTCGACGCGCTGGTCGCCGAGGCGGAAGCCCTGCTGGCGCCGTTCGGCCCCGCCGCCGCGACGCTCGCGGGCGCCGCCCGCTTCGTGGCCCTGCGGCAGAGCTGACCTTACGGGCGATCGGGCCAGTCGCCAGGCGGAATGTTCGCCGCCCGCAGTTCCTCCGCCATCGACCCGGCCGGTAGCGCCCTGGCCTCTGCCGCCGCTTCGATCGAGGCAAGGCTGCGCCGAAGCCCGTCGAGCGGGATCGTCGCTTCGATGACGTCGCCATCGCCGGTCGCGGCGCGGATGACGGCGAAGCTGCCCGCGCGCGAGCGCCGGATTGTCTCGGCTTTGGCGCGATCCAGCTCGACGAAGGCGAACCCGTTGGCCTCAGTCACAGGATCAGGCGCTCTGCGGCCGAGGGAGCGGCCCGTGCGCAGCGGCAGCGCGATCGTCCTGATGCGGGTGCCGCCGCCGGTAGCCAGGGCCACGGCGGCATGCCAGTGCTGGCGGCCGTCCGGTGCGCGGGTCACCCGCAGCCAGGCCGCGGTCATGATCTCGTCGATCGAGACCGCCGTCGCATAGGCGACGCAGCGGCTCTCGTCGCAGGTCGCGAACCCGTTCTCGTCGGCCGCGGCTGCGTCATCGGCATGCGGCGTCAGCAGGATCATCGCGGCGAGGACCGTGGTGAAGACGAAGCGCTGCATGGCGCGTCCCCCTCGATGTCCGCGCACCGATAGAGGGGAGGGGGACGGTGCGATATGACGAAGGTCACGGTCTTCACCACTCGTTCAGTCTCTCCGCGAAAAGCCGGCCGTCTTCACCCCTCCTTAGTGCCGGGCGGCGATCCCTCATGGATCATCTGGGGAAACCATGCTCGCGCGCGTCGTCATCCTGGCCGCAGTCGTCCTCGTCGCCGTCGGAGCCCTGTCGGGCTCGGGCCTTCTGGAGCGGCTCGCGCCCGCGCTGACCGAGGCGGCGGCGCCCGAGCCGGCGCCGGCGCCGGCGCGAGGACCCGTGGTGCTCGAGGCGGATGGGAGCGGCCACTACATGGCGGACGGCTCGATCAACGGACGGCCCGTGCGCTTCGTCGTCGATACCGGCGCAACCCGCGTGGCGCTTTCGGCCGAGACGGCGCGGCGCATCGGCCTTGCCGTCGACAAGAGCGCCTTCACCGCGGCGACCCGGACGGCCAATGGCACGGTCGCAGCCGCCCCGATCCGCCTGGCCGAGGTGCGCATCGGCGGCGCGCGCATCGCCGATGTCGATGCGCTCGTGCTGCCCGAGGGCGCGCTCGACGTCGATCTCCTCGGCATGAGCTTCCTGTCGCGGCTCGGCGGCTTCCGCGTCACCGGCCGGCAGATGGTTCTTTCGCCTTGAGTTCGCCTACCGTCGTGATCCTGTGATCAAGGCCACTCTAGAGGAGGCGAGAGTTGCTTTGCGGCGTGCTTCCGCGCCAAAGTCAGGCATACATCCACGAGGAGTCTTCCCGCATGTTTCCAAAGCCGGTCCCCAAGCTGCTCCGCAACACCTACGACTTCGAATCGAAGCCGATGGTGAAGCCAACGGGCTTCCGGGAATACGACGCCAGGTGGCTCTTCAACGACGAGCTCAACCTGATGGGCGTCCAGGCTCTCGGCATGGGCCTCGGCACGCTGCTCGGCGAGATGGGCATCAAGAAGGAGATCGTGACCGGCCACGATTACCGGTCCTATTCCTCGGCGATCAAGCTGGCGCTGGCGACCGGCCTGATGGCGGCCGGCGCCAAGGTGCACGATATCGGCCTCGCGGTGACGCCGATGGCCTATTTCGCCCAGTTCGAGCTCGACGTGCCGGCCGTGGCCATGGTCACCGCCTCGCATAACGAGAATGGCTGGACGGGCGTCAAGATGGGCGCGGCGCGGCCGCTGACCTTCGGACCGGACGAGATGAGCCGGCTCAAGGAGATCGTGCTCTCGGCCGCCTTCGACCTCTCGGGCGGTGGCTCCTATGTGTTCCACGAGAATTTCCCGGCCATCTACATGGCCGACATGACCAACCGGCCGAAGCTCAAGCGGCCGATCAAGGTCATCGCCGCCTGCGGCAACGGCACGGCCGGCGCCTTCGCGCCGAAGGTTCTGGAGATGATCGGCGCGGACGTCATCCCGATGGATGCCGACCTCGACTACACCTTCCCGCGCTACAATCCGAACCCCGAAGACATGAAGATGCTGCACGCGATCCGCGATGCGGTACTCGAGCATGGCGCGGAGGTCGGGCTCGGCTTCGACGGCGACGGCGACCGCTGCGGCGTCGTGGACGATACGGGCGACGAGATCTTCGCCGACAAGGTCGGCGTCATGCTGGCGCGCGATCTCTCGGGCCTTCATCCGAACGCGACCTTCGTCGTCGACGTGAAGTCGACCGGCCTCTTCGCGACCGATCCGGTCCTGAAGGCGAACGGCGTCACCGCCGATTACTGGAAGACTGGCCATTCCTACATCAAGCGCCGCGTCAACGCGCTGAACGCGCTGGCCGGCTTCGAGAAGTCGGGCCACTATTTCTTCAACAAGCCGGTCGGCCGCGGCTATGACGATGGTCTCGTCTCGGCGCTCGCCATCCTCGACATGCTCGACCGCAATCCCGGCAAGAAGCTCTCCGAGCTCAAGAACGCGCTGCCCAAGACCTGGGGCTCGCCGACCATGTCGCCGCATTGCGACGACGAGGTGAAGTATGGCGTCATCGACAAGGTGGTGAAGCGCTTCGAGGAGATGAAGGCGAAGGGCGAGCCGGTCGCCGGCCAGAAGATCATCGACCTCGTGACGGTGAATGGCGTGCGCATCACCAACGAGGACGGCACCTGGGGCCTCGTGCGTGCGTCGTCGAACAAGCCGGAGCTGGTGGTCGTCGTCGAGAGCCCGGTCTCGGAGGCGCGCCTCCGCGAGATGTTCCACGCCGTCGACGGCGTGCTGCGCGAGAACCCAGAGGTCGGCGCCTACAACCAGACGATCTGACGCTTTTGCATCAACGGACATGCGGCGCCCTCCATATCGGGCGCCGCATGCATGGTCTTTGAAGAGAACGGGACGGGAGACGCCAACCATGAACGCCACGACCTTCGGCACCATGCCCGACGGAACCAAAGTCGAGGCCGTGACGATCGCCGCCGGCGACTTGTCCGCCCGCATCATCACGCTCGGGGCGATCATCCAGGACGTGCGGCTCGCCGGCGTTCCGCATCCGCTCGTGCTCGGCTTCCCGACGGTCGAGGGCTATCTGAACAATCCGAATTATTTCGGCGCCGTCGCCGGCCGCTACGCCAACCGCATCGCCGGTGGCCGCTTCTCGATCGACGGCGAAACCTTCCAGTTGTCGCAGAACGAGGGCGCTAACCATCTCCATGGCGGCACTGACGGCTATGGGGCGCGGGTCTGGTCGATCCTCGACATCGACGAGGCGAGCGTCACGCTCGGCCTCGACGATCCGGACGGCACCAGCGGCTATCCGGGACGGGTCAAGACGGAGCTCACCTATTCGGTCGAGGAGCCGGGGACGCTCAGGACCAGCATCCGCTCGACGACCGACGCGCCGACGCTCGTCAATCTCGCGCAGCACAGCTATTTCAACCTCGCCGGCGAAGGCACGATCCGCGATCATCTGCTGACGATCCCGGCCGAGACCTATCTGCCGACCGACGCGGTCATGATCCCGACCGGCGAGCGCCGGCCAGTGGCCGGCACGGCCTATGACTTCAGGGCCGAGCGGCCGGTCGGCAGCGATCCGGCGGCTGTCGTCGATATCTATGACCACAACTTCAACGTCACCGAGGGCCGGACGGCGATCCCGCATCTCCTGGCGCGGCTCGTTTCGCCCAAGAGCGGCGTGGCGCTCGAGGTGCATTCCACCGAGCCGGGCGTGCAGTTCTATGGCGGGCACATGATCGCCTGCCGCGATGCGGGCCTCACCGGCGAGATGCACGGCGCCAATGCCGGGCTCTGCCTCGAGCCGCAGATCTATCCGGATTCGCCCAACCAGCCCGGCTTCCCGAGTGCCGTGCTCAGGCCGGGCGAGATCTACCGCCAGGAGACGCTGTTCGTCTTCTCGCGTGCGTAAGGCGTGCGGGCCGCGCGGGGGAGCGGCCCGGCCTCAGTTCGAACCATGCCGACCAGAGAAACAGGGGCTAACATGATGAACCGTGCCGGCCGCGTGGCCGCTTCCCTCCTTGCCATCCTCTCGCTTGCCAGCTGCGCCAGCACTTCGGTGATGCCGCTCTCGGCCGATACGATCCAGGTGACCGCGCAGGCCGATCCCGATTGCGGCCCCTCCGGCGCGCAGACCGCCGCGCTGAAACGGGCGGCCGTCGAGACGCTGCGCCGCGGCTTCGACAATTTCGTCATCGTCGGCGTCCAGCAGGCCAACAACACCCGCGTCACCGGTTACACGCCGGTGCAGGCGCAGACGCAGACCGACGGCTTCGGCACCACGGCCGGCAACACGGCCTTCGTCTCCGGTCGCTCGACCACGACCTATACCGGCGGCCAGGCGATCATCGGCGGCAGCTACGACCAGGTCCTGACGGTCCAGATGTTCCGCATGGGCGATCCCGGCTCGGAGCGCTCCATCTCGGCGCGCACCACGCTCGGCCCCAACTGGCAGAAGGCCGTCGCCTCCAAGGACGACGATTTCTGCTGAGGCGGCGGGTCCGCAGCTGGGCCTTTGCAATTCGCTGAAAAGTGCGCATTTCTAGACGATCGGCGCTCCCTTCGGGGCGCCGGTCGGCTTTGGAAGGGCCGCACGCAGCATGAGCACGAACCGCTCGACCCATATCCGCCTCACCTCGCATCCGGGCGCGCAGGCGCCTGTCCGCTTCCCGATCCGCTGGGGCGCGAGCGACCCGCAAAAGCGCGGCCCGGTGATCGGCAGCGTCGCCAATCCCGCCGACCGCAACGTGATCGGCACGCATGGCGGCTCCTACTCGCTCTATCGCGCGCTCGCGGTCTCGTCAGGCGCACTCAATCCGATCCAGCGGCCCGACCTCCGCAACACCTCGCCCGTCGTCGAGATCGGCCCGCATCCGCAGTGGTCGGAGGCCGGCCGTATCGTCTCGCTCGATCCGTTCGGCCATCGCGCGCAGGAGATCTTCGCGCCCCTCATCGCCGAGGGCGTCGATATCCGCCCGACGATCGCGATCACCAAGGCGCGGCTCACCATGGCCGAATTGCACGAGGCGATCCGGCTCAAGCGCCTTCCCATCGACGGCACGATCGTCCGTGACAATGGCGATGTCTCGGTGACCAAGGCGGCGATCGACCCGGTCTGGCATCTCCCCGGCATCGCTGCCCGCTTCGGCGTCGGCGAAGACCAGCTGCGCCGGACGCTGTTCGAGCAGACCGGCGGCATGTATCCCGAACTCGTCACCCGGCCGGACCTCGACGTGTTCCTGCCGCCGATCGGGGGGACGACGATCTATATCTTCGGCGATCCGGCGGCGCTCTCCGATCCGGCGCGCACGCTCGCCTGCCGCGTCCATGACGAGTGCAACGGCTCCGACGTGTTCGGTTCCGACATCTGCACCTGCCGGCCCTATCTCATCCAGGGCATCGAGGAGGCGGTGAAGGAGGCGCAGAAGGGCGGCGTCGGCCTTGTCGTCTACAACCGCAAGGAAGGCCGCGCGCTCGGCGAGGTGACGAAGTTCCTCGTCTACAACGCCCGCAAGCGGCAGGAAGGCGGCGACCAGGCGGCGACCTATTTCGAGCGCACCGAATGCGTCGCCGGCGTCCAGGACGCGCGCTTCCAGCAACTGATGCCCGACGTGCTGCACTGGCTCGGCATCACCCGCATCGACCGCTTCATCTCGATGTCGGACATGAAATACGAGGCGATCACCAACTCGGGCATCGAGATCGTGGAACGCGTTCCGATCCCGGAGGAACTGATCCCGCCCGACGCCCGCGTCGAGATCGACGCCAAGAGGGCGCACGGCTATTTCAGCCCCGCCCCGGCGCCGAGCCCCGAGGACCTGACGAGGACGGTCGGCCGTCCGCTGGAGAAGTACTAGCCAGCCCCGGCCCTTGATCCTCAGCTGGTTGTGAACTATAATTCACAATGTTCGACGTTCGGCAGACCGCAGTGTTCGAGGATTGGCTGGAACGCCTGAAGGATGGTCTAGCTGCGAAGAAGATCGCCCAGCGTATCGTCCGCCCGAGTGCCGGGCTCCTCGGTGACGTCAGGTTCTTCGACGGGATAGGCGAATTGCGGATCGATCATGGGCCGGGCTATCGCGTCTATTTCGTCCGCCGCGGCGAGACGCTCATCATCCTGCTCTGCGGCGGGGACAAGTCGACGCAGCCGAGCGACATCCGGCGCGCGATCGCTCTCGCGAGGGAGGTTTGAAATGCCGGCACCGACGGTTCCATTCCATGCGGATCGCTATCTCGATACGCCGGAGTCGCAGTTGGAGCTTCTCGCCGATGCCTTCGAGAGCGGCGATGCCGGCTATATCACGCAGGCCCTTGGCGTCGTCGCCCGTGCCCGGGGCATGACCGATATCGCGCGCGAGGCTGGCGTCACGCGCGAGGCCCTCTACAAAGCTCTTTCGGCGGATGGCGATCCGCGCCTCTCGACGCTGCTCGGTGTTGCCCGTGCCTTGGGCGTGCGTCTTTCGGCGTCTGCAGCCGAATAGGTCCATCCGACGGGCTTGACCGGGCGGGGCCGAGTTGGCTAGGCGAGCACCGACACCCTGCCTGCATGGATGCGGCATGCCGCCGGAGCCGGGAACGGCCTCTCTCACCGACAGGACTCACCCTTGGCCACAGCACGAGACCTCCTTTCCGCCGCAGCCGTGCGCGATCGCGCGCACCGGCTCTATGAACTCGGCATCGAGGGCGAGCTCGAGCATTTCGACGTGCGGCTAGACCGGCTGCCGAAGGCGGCGGATTTCGTGCTGGCGACGATGCGCGAGGCCTATCCCGAGCTCGACATCCCCTATCATTCGCGCTGGCGCCATTTCGAGGCCGGCGACATCAACCGCTGGGGTGGCCTCGTCGATGCCTCAGGCCTTGCCGAGGATCCGCTGCGCTTCGGCCGCGCGGCTTATGATCTGGCCATCGTCAGCGTGCTGCTCGATGCCGGCGCCGGCCCCGACTGGCGCTACGAGGAGGCCGCGACGGGCGGCACCTATGCCCGTTCCGAGGGCCTCGGCGTCGCGAGCTTCGCGATGTTCGCCTCCGGTCTCTTTTCCGCCGATCCGGCTGATCCGCTCCGGGCCGATGCCAGCGCGCTCGCCGCGCTGACGGCCGACGAACTCGCCGCCGGGCTTCAGGTCACCCCGTCCAATCCGATCGTCGGTCTCGAAGGGCGCGTCGCGCTCCTGAACGCGCTCGGGCGCACCGTCGCCGAGCGGCCCGATCTTTTCGGCGAGGACGAGGCGCGGCCGGGCGGGCTGTTCGATGCCTGTGTCGCCGCTGCCGGGGATGGGAGCATCGCCGCGCCGGCCGTGCTCGCACTGGTGCTCGACGGGCTCGGCGCCATCTGGCCGGGACGCATTCTGATCGATGGCGTGCGCCTCGGCGACACCTGGCGGCACACGAAGCTCGCCACCGACGACGCCACCAATCATCTCGTCCCGTTCCACAAGCTCTCGCAGTGGCTGACCTATTCGCTGCTGGAGCCGCTCCTGTGGACCGGCGTCGCCGTCGAGGATGTCGACGGGCTGACGGGGCTGCCGGAATACCGCAATGGCGGGCTTTTCATCGACATGGGCGTGCTGGTGCCGCGCCGGCGCGATGCGCTGACACGGACATGGCATGTCGATGACGAATTCGTCGTCGAATGGCGGGCGCTGACCGTGGCGCTGCTCGACCACACCGCCGACATGATCCGCGAGCGGCTCGGCGTCGACCGCGTCGCGCTGCCGCTCGCCAAGGTCCTGCAGGGCGGCACCTGGGCCGCCGGTCGCAAGCTTGCCGCCGAGAAGCGCCCCGGCGGCGCCCCGCCGCTCACCATCGCCAGCGATGGCACCGTGTTCTGAGCGCCGTGCTCAGCCCTTCCTCTCGCCGATGAGATAGTGCCAGGCGAGCAGGATCGGGCCGATGGTCAGCGCGACATCGGCGAGGTTGAAGACGAAGAGGCCGCGGTCGCCGAGGTGGAGATAGAGGAAATCCACCACATGGCCGAAGCGGATGCGGTCGATGAGATTGCCGATCGCGCCGCCGGCGATGAGCGCGAATCCGACCGCCACCAGTCGCCCGCCGTCGCGCGCCGTCGCCCAGAGCCAGAGCACGACGAGCGTGATCAGTGCCGTGCCGCCGACGAGCAGCAGGCTGTCGAAGCCATGCGCGAAGGAGAAGGCGACGCCGGTATTGTGCACCCGGTAGAGCGCGAGGATCGGCAACAGCTCGATGCCGTGCTGGTAGTCGAGCCGCGCCTCGGCGATTGCCTTCGAGATCTGGTCGATGATGACGACGGCGGCGATGATCGCGAGGCCGAGCGCGGATATCGGCCCCGGCGGCCTCGTGCCGGTTTCGGTCGGTTCGGTCATGACAGCGTGAGCTTGCCGCGGCGGATCTCGAACAGCATGACGCCGGTCGCGATCGCCAGATTGAGGGAATCCGCGCGGCCAACCTGCGGGATCTTGACGAGATTGTCGCAGAGCGCGGCGAAGCGGTCGTCGAGGCCGGACTGCTCGTTGCCCATCAGCAGGAGCACAGGCCTGTCGTAGTCGACCTTCCGGTAGTCTTCCTTGCCGGAGAGATGCGTGCCGACGACGATGCCCGGCCAGCTCTTGCGCCACGCCGCGAAGGCTTCGAGCGAGAAACGGGCGAGCGGCATGTGGAAGATAGAGCCCATGGTGGCGCGCACCGCCTCGACGCCGAACGGATCGACCGTGTCGCCGACGAGGATGACGCCCTTCGCGCCGGCCGCGTCGGCAGTGCGGATGATGGTGCCGAGATTGCCGGGGTCCTTGATGCCTTCAAGCGCGACCCAGAGCCCGTCGCTGCCCGGCTCGATCGCGGCGGCGTCGATGAAGCGCTGCTCGAAGACGCCGACCACCATCTGCGGGTTTTCCCGCCGCGTGATCTTGGCGAGCACGGCTTCCGACACTTCGAGCACATCGCCGCCGCGCGCATGCGCCGTCTGGGCCACGCGGCGCACGACGGGATGGTTGGCGACCTTGGCGCCATAGACGAGGATGCGGATCGGCCAGTTGCCCTCGACGGCGTCGGCGACGAGCTTCATGCCCTCGGTGACGAAGAGGCCGCTCTCGCGCCTATATTTCGGCAGCGCGAGGGCACGGATTTCCTTGATGGTCGGGTTGGTGAGGCTCGTCACCACGCGGACCTGGCCGGGGGCGGGGAGGGCGGTGTCGTCGGCCATCAATCGTCCCTCGACCAGCGCGAGAAGAGCGAGGTCGACAGGACCCGGCGGCCGCCTTCCTCGCGCAAGAGCAGTTCGCCCGATTCCAGCCGCCCCGGCAATCCGGCCAGTGCCTCGGCGGAAAGCTCGTGCACCGCCATGAACGAGGCGCGGATCGAATAGGCCGAGAGGCAGAGGAACAGCGCGTCTTCGGCGAGCAGTTGCCGGCAGAGCCGCATCATCTCCGGCAGCTTCTCGAAGATGTCCCAGACCTCGCCATTCGGTCCGCGGCCGAATTTCGGCGGGTCGAGGATGATGCCGTCATAGCGCGAGCCGCGCCGCACCTCGCGCTGCACGAATTTCATTGCGTCGTCGACGATCCAGCGCACGGGGAGGTCGGCGATGCCCGACATCGCCTGGTTCTCGCGCGCCCAGCCGATCGCCTTCTTGGAAGCGTCGACATGCGTCACCTCGGCGCCGGCGAGCGCGGCGACGAAGGAGGCGATGCCGGTATAGCCGAAGAGGTTGAGCACCTTCGGCTTCCGCTTTGCGCTCGTGCAGAGGCGGGCGAACCAGGCCCAGTGCATTTCCTGCTCGGGAAAGAAACCGACATGGCGGAAGGCGGTGAAGCGTCCGAGAAAGCGGATTTCCTTCTCGCCGGCCTCGCGCGGCAGCCGCCAGGCCATCGGCCAGGTCTCGCCGATCGGCTTTTTGTAGCGCCAGCGCCCGTCCGAATCCTCGTCCTTGGCGCCGGTGAAGACGGCGTCGGCGCTCTCCCATTCGCTCTCGGCGAGCCGCGGCGTCCACAGCGCCTGCGCCTCGGGACGAACGATGCGATATTTGCCATAGCGCTCGAGCTTGCGGCCATGGCCGCTGTCGATGAGCGCATAGTCGCGCCAGCCCTCGGTCTCGAGCATCAGGGGCCAGTGCGGCGCGGGCCGCGTTTCGGATGACGGGTGCATGGCCGGTTCTTAATCCGCGCCGGGCTGCTTGCCAATCGCCCGTGCGCCGGGCAAGGCCGCGAAACGCGGCCGTTGCCCTTTCAGCGGCACCGCCTTAATGCTCACCGCGAGCGGCCCGGCCGCAGGAAAGCCGCGCCGCGGCGCATCGAAGGGAAGGCAGCGCCCATGGACATCACCGGCGAAATCCAGCTTCCGGCACGGCGCGAGGTCGTGTTCGCGGCGCTGAACGATCCCGAGATGCTGCGGACGGCCCTGCCGGGCTGCGAGACGCTGACCCGCCAGGGCGACACGCTCACGGGAGGTTTCGACCTCGCGGTCGCGCATCTTGCCGGTCCCGTCGCGGGCAGGCTCACCTATGGCCCCGGTCTCGCGGGGGAGCGTGTCGCGCTTTCGGGCGGCGTCGAGGGCAGCCATGCCGGCGCTCTCCGCGGCTCGGTCGAGATCGCGCTTTCCGAAGCGGGCGATACGACGCGCGCCGCCTATGCAGCCCATATCGAGCCGCATGGCGCGCTGGCCGGCATCGACGCCTCCGAACTCGCCGCCGCGGCGCGCGACTTCGCCGAGGCGTTCTTCGGCGCGCTGGCGGTGCGGCTCGGCGAACCGCTGGTCGCTGCCCCGCCGCTTGCCACCGAGACGCCCGAGGAGGCCGCGCAGGACGAGCTCGTCGACCGCCTGGAGCACAGGGTCGACGACAACGCGTCGCATGTCGCCGAAATTGTCGAAGAGGTGGAGCAGGAGATCGAGGTCGCGGCCGGTCGCGGTTTCCTCGGCGGACCCTATGTCTGGGGCCTGATCGCTCTTCTCGTCGTCATCGTCGCGCTCGCCATTCTCCGCTGAGCGCGACGAAACTGGCCGAACCGGGCCTCCGACCCTATCTTGGGCGGACGCTCCTCAAGACGCGGCGCCCATGATCGTCTGTTCCTGCAACATCCTGACCAAGGCCCAGATTCTCGAAGCGGCCGAGATGCTGCAACGGGAGCAGCCCGGCCGTGCGCTGACGCCGGCCCGCATCTACCGGTTCCTGCAGATGCGGGCTCAGTGCACGGTCTGCTTCGCGCTGGTCCGGCGCATCGTGATGGAGAGCGGTCTCGCGGTCACGTGTCCCGAGCCCCTCGGCTCCGGCGCCGATGACGAGAAGAACGACGCGCTTTACGGTTGAGCGGACCCTCCGAGGGGTTTGACCCTCGCCCGGTGCTCCCCTAGAATCCATCTTGGAACGGTTCCAGTGGGAGAAGGCTCATGAAGGGCGACGCGCGCGTCATCGAACAGCTCAATCGGGCGCTGCGGCTCGAGCTGACGGCGGTCAACCAGTATTGGCTGCATTACCGCCTTCTCGAGGACAAGGGCTTCCTGAAGCTCGCAAAGAAGGAACGCGCTGAATCGATCGAGGAGATGCATCACGCCGACCGCCTGGTCGCGCGCATCATCTTCCTCGAAGGCTTCCCCAACATGCAGGTGCTCGATCCGCTCGAGATCGGGCAGACGATCCAGGAGATCCTGGAGGCTGACCTGCGCGGCGAATACACGGCCCGCAACGCCTACAAGGCGGCGCGCGACATCTGCCACGAGGCGGGCGATTATGTGTCGATGAAGCTCTTCGAGGAGCTGATGATGGACGAGGAAGGCCATATCGACTTCCTCGAAACCCAGCTCGACCTCCTGAAGTCCCTCGGCCCGGAGCGCTACGCCCTGCTCCAGTCCGCCCCCGCCGACGACGCGGAGTAAGGCCGAACCGCCTCTTGCCGTCTGATCGGGCCGTGTCCATGACGCGGCCCGTTTTCGTGCGGGCAGTCTCTCTTTCGTGCGGGAAGAGTTGCCTCACCGTGTCCCGCCCTTGCCGCGGCGGGGCGGAGGCACTAACCGGAGAGGGCAACGCCACCCAAGGGACGACAGCATGGCCGCCGATCGCAAGAAGCTCATCCTCGACGTCGACACCGGAACCGACGATGCCGTCGCGATCATGCTCGCAGCGCTGCATCCGGAGCTGGAGCTCGTCGGCGTCACGACGGTGAACGGCAATGTCGAGGTGCAGTTCTGCACCGACAATTCGCTGCGCGTCCTCGACCATATCGGCCGCGCCGACATCGCGGTCTATGAGGGCGCCGACCGGCCCCTGGTGCGCACCGGCCATCCGATCGTGAAGCGCTATGACGAGGGCGGCGAGAAGTATCACCCCGAGGAGCTTCCCGTGCCGCCCGCCCGCTCGGCGAAGGCCGAGAAGGCCGCGGTCGAATTCCTGATCGAGACCTATCGCGCGGCGACCGATCCGATCGTGCTGATGCCGGTCGGCCCGCTCACCAATGTCGCGGCGGCGCTCGCTGCCTATCCGAACTTCGTCAAGCTGGTGCCCGAGCTCATCATCATGGGCGGCGGCTATGCCTTCGGCAATGTTACGCCCTCGGCCGAGTTCAACATCTGGGCCGATGCCGAGGCGGCAGCGCGCGTGCTGAATTCCGGCTTCGAGAAGGTGACGCTGGTGCCGCTCGACGCGACGCACCAGGCGCTGATGACGCTGGCCGATTGCGATCGCCTCGCCGCGCTCGGCACGCCGGCGGCGACCGCGACGGCGGAGATCGTGCGCTTCCGCATCGACGTGCACGACAAGTATCAGAAGATGGGCGAGGAAGGCGGTTCGGCGCCGGTGCATGACGCGGTCTGCGTCGCCGCTCTCGTTGATCGCTCGATCCTCTCGACGACGCGCTATCCGGTCGAGGTCGAGACGGCGAGCCCGCTCGCGGTCGGCACGACGATCGTCGACACGCAGTTCCGCAGCGGCATGAAGCCGAATGTCGACTTGGCGCTGTCGGCGGATCCGCGCAAGTTCGTCGACATGCTGGCCGAGACCTTCGCGCGGCCGCACGGCCCTAAGGCCTGAGCAGGCGCCCGGGCTCCGGCTGTCAGCAGTCGGGGCCCGAGATCGCCTTGCCGATGCGCGGCTGCTGGTAGACGCGCTCGTCCATGTTGTAGGTGCCGGTCAGCACATAGCCGATCTTCGGCGTGAAGGCGTAGCTGGCATCGACCATGATCAGGAAGCTGTTCGGCGTCGCGAGGCTCGCCGGGATCGACGCGGCGCTGCCCTTGGCCGGGCAGGCGGCGCCATTCGCCGACTTGGCCCAGGCGATGGTGGCCTTGCCCTTGTCGTCGATGGTGACCCCGGCGATGACCGGCTTCAGCTTGGCGCTGTCATAAGGCCTCATCACCGCGTTGCCGGCATAGAAGAGATCGGTGATCGCGGCTGACGTGACGGTCGCGTTCGACTGCGCGGCGAGATCGGCCAGCGTGCTCGCCGCGTGGTTCAGCTTGCGGCGGATGCTGATCGCGTCGTTGACCTCGACGCCGCCGACATAGAGCACCAGCATCATCGGCAGGATGAGGGCGAATTCGAGCGCGGCGAGGCCGGAGCGCGCCGCGCGGAAACGGGCGAGCAGCGAGCGGGTGGGGCGGACGGCATTGACGAGTGCGGCGCGCATCGGCCCCATCCTCACCAGTTGAACGGTTCGTTGCGGAAGGCGACGGTCGAGGTCAGCCGCCGCGTCTTGCCATCCTGGCCCTCGCCGAAGGTGGCGAGGCGGTTCAGGAGGATCGGCCAGTCGTAATAGGTGCGCACGACGACGATGTCGGAGCCGTGGCCGGCATTGTAGGTCAGCGACGCGTCGTCGACGCTGCCGTCCGGCTTGTCCTGGCTGGCGAGGTTCATCGACGCGAAGTCGGTCGCGGTGCGGACGTCGATCTTCAGCTTGGTGCAGTCGAACATCGTCGCGACGCCGCCGGAACAGACCTCGTTGCGGAAGCTGTTGGTGTTGAAGTTCTGCTGCTGCGCCTGGCCGGTGCGGATCATGCGCGCGGCGCGGTTGGTCGCCTGGTCGAGCGCGCTGTCGGCGAACATCATGAGTCCGGTTTCGAGCAGCCCGGCGATGAGGCCGAGAAAGGGCAGGGCGATCAGGCCGAACTCGACCGCCGTCGCGCCGCGATTGTTGCGCCAGAAGCCGCGCCCCTTGCGGCGCGCTGGCGCGGCGGCGCCTGCAGATGCCCCCGACTGTGCAGCAGCCATGTCCGACAGCTCCCCGGCCGCGCCGCGGGATCGCGGGCGCTTCGCCTCGCCAGATCACCTAGCAGGCAGGCCTTGCGGAATGTTTGTCGGCTTTGTCGAAAATGCGGGGGATCGCGGCAAGGAAGCATTAACCCTGCCGCCTCGCGCGCGTGGCGCGCGTGATTCCTGAGAGCCTGGCGCCTCAGTTGGCGCCGGCGGTGACCCCGGTCGCGCCCTGCAGCACGGAGTTGCGCTGCTCGAGCTGGGTGCGGGCGTCGCCGAAGGCGGTGGCGGTGTCGCCGAGCGTCATGACCGGCTGGCAGTCGGGGGCGCAGGAGAAGCTGCGCCGGTCGCCGCCGGCATAGACGGTGATCATCTGGTCGTCGGAGGCGCTGACGGTCAGCAGCTCGTCGGCGATCGGCTCGCCCTTCTCGTCGAGCACGATGAGATTGGTGGTGCCGAAGCTGCGGCCGGTGATGATCAGCGTCTGCCGGTCCTGGATGGTCGCGTCGGCGATGGCCGGGTTGCCCACGACGACGATCGCGGCCGGGCGCGAGATACGCATCACCTTGGCGCGGTCCATCTTGATCGAGATCGGGACCGCGTCCGTCGCATGCGCCAGCGAGCCGGCGACCGCGAGCGCGATCGGTACAGCCAGAGCGAGCACGGCGAGGCGCCGGCGTGACGCGGAGCGCGCGGCGGCTCGCGATACGGCGGCAGGACCCCTGTTCATCATCATGGCTCAGATCCCCGGTGGCGGCGCGCTTCCCCGGCGCACGGTCGCGATCGCTACCCTGCCCGATGATGGTGAATGAACACTTAAGGCGCTCGATCGAGCTGCAACTCGTTAACGCGCGGCAAGGATTCGCCCGGTCGCGGCAATGGCCCTCCGATCGGCGGGAAACGGCGCTTTCGGGAGCCGAGGCGGCAAGCGAGCGCCGAAACGCTCTTAGCAGGATGCCGAACGAAACGTTAATTCAGTC
This sequence comes from Allobosea sp., assembly GCA_017307955.1. GTDB lineage: Bacteria > Pseudomonadota > Alphaproteobacteria > Rhizobiales > Kaistiaceae > Kaistia. The sequence goes on from JAFKFV010000014.1 coordinate 218,158, forward strand.
AGTTAAGGATCGGTAAACAAAAGAACAGCGATTTGAAAAACTCAATTCCTACAGATGTCTGCGGCGCGACGGCTGAAACGTGGTTAATTTAAAATGAAACGACACCTGATTTATTCGAATTTGATTTAACTAAGGCTCAGCAGGTGGGTGCTAAGTTGCATCTCGTTGGGGGCCACGAACGAACGACGAAGTGGACCTCGGGATAAACGGCAATCTTCTCAGTCCAACCAAGTATCGGGGAATAAATACCATGAAGACCCTCTTCGTCCGTTTCGTGAAGAACGAGTCCGGCGCGACCGCCATCGAATACGGCCTGATCGCCGCGCTGATGAGCGTCGGCATCATCGCCGGCATCAACATCCTCTCGGGTGACCTGCAGTCGGCCTTCACGAATCTCGGCTCGACCGTCTCGAACGCCACGACCTCGGGCGGCTGATCGCCAGCCTAGCCATCCTCGCAATCAGCCAATCCAAGGAAATCAGATCATGAAGACCCTTTTCGTCCGTTTCGTGAAGAACGAGTCCGGCGCCACCGCGATCGAATACGGCCTGATCGCCGCTCTGATGAGCGTCGGCATCATCGCCGGCATCAACATCCTCTCGGGTGACCTGCAGTCGGCCTTCACGAACCTCGGCTCGACCGTCTCGAACGCCACGACCTCGGGCGGCTGATCCTGTAACGCTAATCCCGCCGGGGGCGAAGCCATGAAGCCGCCGATCCTGCGTCTCTTTCGAAACGACTCGGGGGCCACCGCTCTAGAATACGGGCTGGTCGCGGCGATCATGAGCGGTGCCATTCTGGCGGCCATGCCGGTGCTGCGGGAAGCTGTCCTCTCGCTTTACACGATCGTCAGTACGGCCTTCGCCTCGGCCGGATCCTGACCAAGAAGGCCACCGCCGCTTGAGGCGGGGCACCCCCAACCTGGGCATTGCGTCACCTCCGGGCGGCGCAATGCCTGGATGGCCCTGTCGGAGGAAAACCATGACCGCAGTCCTCGATCTCGCGATCTATCTCGCCTTTCCCGCGGCGATGGCGCTCGCGGCCGTGTCCGACCTCACCACCATGACCATCCCGAACCGCCTCTCCGGCGCGCTGGCCCTGGTCTTCCCCTTCGCGGCGCTCGCGATCGGCATGCCGCTCGGCCTCGTCGGCATGCATCTTCTCGCCGGCTTCCTGATGCTGGCGCTCGGCATCGTCCTCTTCTCCCGCGGCTGGATCGGCGGCGGCGATGCGAAGCTCGCGGCGGCGATCGGTCTCTGGTTCGGCTTCGGGCCGACCATGCTCGACTTTCTCGTCTATGCCGGTCTCTTCGGCGGCGCCCTGACGCTCGGCATCATGATGTTCCGCGGCTGGATGCTGCCCGCCTTTGCGCTCCGCCATGGCTGGGTGATGCGGCTGCACGACAAGTCGGTCGGCGTGCCCTACGGCATCGCACTCGCTGCCGGCGCCATGATGGTCTACCCGGCGACGCCCTTCGCGGCCCTTGCCGCGGGCCTCATGTAAAACGGCCGATCCAGCGCGCCTTTACCTTTCATTAAGCAGAAATTCTCACCTCTCGTTAACCATAGATACACCACTCGCGGGTGAGACTGCAGCATCGACTAGACCACTTCCTTCCGAGGTAACGTCCCCATGAAGACGGCGCGAGTCGCAGTAATCGGCGTTGCCCTGGTGGCGGGCCTTGCGGCCGCCCTCCTGGCGCGACAGTTGCTCAACCGTCCGGCCCCGACCGTCGTCGCGGCCGGACCGTCCATTTCGACGACCGATGTCCTCGTCGCGAGCCGAGACTTGCCGATGGGCTCCGCCCTCGATACCGCCGCCTTCTCCTGGCAGGCCTGGCCGAAGACCGGTGTTTCCGGCGGCTACATCACCCGCGACGCCCGTCCGGGCGCTCTCGCCGAGCTGACGGGCTCCATCGCCCGCTCCAGCTTCGTGACCGGCGAGCCGATCAACGAGGCGAAGCTCATCCGCTCCGACCGCGGCTTCATGTCGGCGATCCTGCCGGCCGGGCAGCGCGCCGTCGCGACCGCGATCTCGGCCGATACCTCGGCCGGCGGCTTCATCCTGCCGAACGACCGCGTCGACGTGATCATGACGCGCAAGGCCGACTCGAGCGGCAGGGACCGTTACGACACCGAGACCATCCTCTCGAACGTCCGCGTTCTGGCGATCGACCAGACGCTCGGCGAGAAGGACGGCGAGAAGGTGGTGGTCGGGCAGACCGCGACGCTCGAGCTCAGCGCCGAACAGGCCGAGATCCTGACGGTCGCGCAGCAGATGAGTCCGAACCAGAAGCTCACTCTGGCGCTTCGCAGCCTCGCCGATGCCACGGCGAGCGCCGATCCGAGCGCCACGCATCTGATCGAGGGCGGGTCGCGCAGTGGGGTGCGCATCGTCCGGAACGGCGTCACGCAGCAGGTCGAGACGCGCTGATGACTTTTCTCGGGGGACAGATCATGACCAACCAGCGCCGGCCGGCCGCGCTTCGCCGCCTGCTCAGCGCCGCGGCGATCGCCGCCGGGCTCGCCCTCTTGCCGGCGCTGCCGGCCATGGCGCAGAGCACCTCGACGGTGTCGCTGCCGATGGGCGCCTCACAGACGCTCTCGCTCGGCTATCACAAGTCGAAGATCATCGACCTGCCGAAGGCGGCCCGCGACGTGATCGTCTCCGATCCGCGCATCGCGACGGCCGTGCTGCGCGACTCGCGGCGTATCTTCCTGACCGGCGTCACCGTCGGCCAGGCCGATCTCTTCGTGCTCGACCAGAACGGCCAGCAGATCCTGCATCTCGCCCTCCTCGTGGAGCGCGACACGGCGGCGCTGCAGACGATGATCCGGCGCCTGATCCCGGATTCGAACATCCATGTCGAGCTGATGAACGACAATATCGTTCTCACCGGCACGGTGAAGAATGCCGGCGACGCCAACAAGGCGCAGCAGCTGGCGACCATGTTCGCCAACGGCTCGCAGAACACCGGCGTCACGGCCAGCGGCGACAGCGGCGGCCCGTCCTCCGCCGGCGGCACCGGCGCGGGCGTCGCCAGCGACGCCGGCAAGACGCTGATGGACTCCAAGGTGCTGAACCTCCTCACCATCGAGGGCGAGGACCAGGTGCAGCTCAAGGTTACCGTCGCGGAAATCAACCGCGACGTCGCCAAGCAGCTCGGCGTCAACATCACCGCCGTCGGCGGCCAGATCGCGGCGCTCGCCACCAACAATCCCTTCGCCATCGCCGGTCCGCTGTTCTCGCCGGCGAACAGGGCGATCGTGGCCTCGGCCGGCAGCGGCTCCGGCTTCGCGGCGGAATTGCAGGCGATGGAGCAAGACGGCAGCGTGCGCGTCCTCGCCGAGCCGACGCTCACGGCCATCTCCGGCGAGCCGGCGACGTTCCTCGCCGGCGGCGAGTTCCCGGTTCCGACCGGGTATGACGCCACCAACAACCAGCTCACCGTCGCCTACAAGTCCTACGGCATCTCGCTGGCCTTCACGCCGGTCGTGCTCTCGGAAGGCCGGATCAGCCTGCGCGTCAAGACCGAGGCCTCGGACATCTCCAATGAGGGCGCGGTGTCGATGGGCCAGTACCAGATCCCGAGCCTCAAGGTGCGGCGCGCCGAGAGCACGATCGAGCTGCCGTCCGGCGGATCGCTGGTGCTGGGCGGCCTCCTTCAGGACAACATCCAGCAGGCGCTGTCCGGCTTCCCGGTGCTGATGGACGTGCCGATCCTCGGCGCGCTGTTCAAGAGCCGCGACTTCAAGCGCAACCAGACCGAACTCGTCATCATCGTCACGCCCTATATGGCGAAGCCGGTGGCGCGCACCGCGCTCGCCCGGCCCGACGACGGCTTCGAGACGCCGAGCGACGCCTCGGTGACCTTTCTCGGCCGCTTGAACCGCATCTACGGCACGGTGGGGAACCCGGTGCCGCGCGGAAACTATGCCGGCAGTGTCGGCTTCATCTACGAGTGATCGGGCGGGGGACCTGTCATGAATGCGCTGAATGGGCTTTCGCCGCTCGGCCGCCGGCCGACTGACGCCACCGGATCGCCCGGTGCCCGGGGACGGCATGGCCGCCGCCTCGTCGCTCCGCTCTCGATCCTGGTGCTCGCCGCCGCGCTCGCCGGCTGCGTGGAGACCAAATATGACGTCACGGGCGCCGTGCTAGGGCCGGACGACTACCGCTACCGCCATCCGATCCTGATCGACCAGCAGCTGGCGACCATGGATATCCCGGTCGGCCCGAACGTGCCGAAGCTGGCGCCGCGGGAAGTCGGCAACATCACCGGCTTCGCTCAGAAATACCGCGCTTCGGGCGCGACGACGCTGGCGATCGTGGTGCCGAGCCACAGCCCGAACGCGCGGGTCGCGAACGGCATCGCCCGGCAGACGGCCAATGCGCTCGTCGCCGCCGGCGTGCCGCGCAAGCAGCTCGACGTGCGCAGCTATGCCGCCGGCGCCGAGGAGACCGAGGCGCCGATCCGGCTCGCCTTCTCGCGCATCGGCGCTCATGTCGACGGCTGCGGCCAGTGGCCCGCCGAGGACCAGGCGTTCTGGATGAAGACCGAGAACCGCAGCTACTACAATTTCGGCTGCGCCAGCCAGCAGAACCTCGCCGCGACCACCGCCAATCCGCTCGATCTTCTCTATCCGCGCGGTATGACGCCCGCCGACGCGACGCGGCGCATGACCGTGCTCGGCAACTACCAGCAGGGCAAGAATCCGTCCGGGACCTATGAGGGGCTGGACAACGTCAACCTGGTGTCCGGCATCGGAGGGACGAACTGATGATCAGCCTCGCCGCCGAAAGGGAGAGCGCCGAGGAGGCGCCGGCGCCCGAAACCACGCCGCTCGCGGATGTGCGGCCGCTGCCGCGCATCTCGATCCAGGCCTTCTGCGAATCCGCCGATCTCGCGGCGGTCATGGAACTCGCGGCCGCCGACCGGCGCATGGCGCGGACCCATGTGAAGGTGCAGATGGGCGGTCTCGCGGCGGCCGGCGAATTCTATCGCCAGGCGCCGACGCCCAATCTCATCATCGTCGAGTCGCGCCAGTCCGGCGAACGGCTCATCGCCGAGCTCGATCATCTCGCCGAAGTGGTCGATGCCGGTACCAAGGTCGTCGTGATCGGGCATGCCAACGATGTCGATCTCTACCGGCGGCTGATCCGGCGCGGCGTCAGCGAATATCTCGTCGTGCCGGTCGACATGGCGCGCGTCATCAAGAGCGTCGCCGATCTCTATCTCGACAGCGCCAAGGCGCCGCTCGGCCGCTCGATCGCCTTTGTCGGGGCCAAGGGCGGTTCCGGCTCGTCGATGATCGCCCACAATGTCGGCTTCGCGATCGCGCGCGGCTTCCAGAGCAATGTCGTCATCGCCGATCTCGACATCGCCTTCGGCACCGCCGGCCTCGACTTCAACCAGGATCCGGCGCAGGGCATCGCCGATGCGCTGAGCGCGCCGGAGCGGCTCGACGACACCTTCCTCGACCGCCTCTTCGCGCGCTGCACCGACAATCTGTCGCTGCTTGCAGCGCCCGCCTCGCTCGATCGCACCTGCGACTATGGCGAGACGGTCTTCGAGGGCATCGTCGAGGTGGCGCAGGCCAATGTGCCGGCGCTGGTGCTCGACCTTCCGCATCTGTGGACGGGCTGGGCGCGGCGCACGCTGATCGCCGCCGACGAGATCGTGCTCACCGCCGAGCCGGATCTCGCAAGCCTGCGCAACGCCAAGAACCTCATGGATCTCCTGCGCCAGCAGCGGCGCAGCGACGCGCCGCCGCGGCTCGTCATCAACAAGCAGGGCATGCCGAAGCGGCCCGAGATCAAGGTGGTCGATTTCGCCGCCGCGCTCGGGGTCGAGCCGGTCGCTGTCATCCCCTTCGAGCCGCAGCTCTTCGGCACCGCCGCCAATAACGGCCAGATGATCGCCGAGACGGAGCCGAAGCATGCCGTCGCCGCGACCTTCGACCAGATCGCCCAGATCGTCACCGGCCGGGCCGAGGTGAAGCAGAAGAAGGCGAGCGCGCTCGCGCCGCTGCTCGCCAAGCTGCGCGGAAAGAAGAACGGAGCCTGACGCATGTTCGGAAAGCGTGGCGCCACTCCTCAAGCGCCGGCAGCGAAGCCGGCCAGCGTCGCGCCCGCCCCTGCGCCGGTCGCGGCCGTCGTCCCGGCGCCCGTCGCGCCGACCGTGTTCGACGAGGGGCTCACCGCCCGCCGCTCGGAGGAGTTCTACGCCCATAAGGCGCAGGTCTTCGCCGCGCTGATCGAATCGATCGATCTCGCGCAGCTCGCCAAGCTCGATCTCGAGGCGGCGCGCGAGGAAATCCGCGACATCGTCAGCGACATCGTCTCGCTGAAGGCGATGGTGATGTCGATCGCCGAGCAGGAGGACCTGCTCGAGGACATCTGCAACGACGTGCTCGGCTATGGTCCGCTCGAGCCGCTGCTCGCCCGCGACGACATCGCCGACATCATGGTGAACGGTGCCGGCAAGACCTATATCGAGGTGCAGGGCCGCGTGCAGCTGACGCCGGTGCGCTTCCGCGACAACACGCAGCTCATGAATATCTGCCAGCGGATCGTGAGCCAGGTCGGCCGCCGCGTCGACGAGGCGAGCCCGATCTGCGACGCCCGCCTTCCCGACGGCAGCCGCGTCAACGTCATTGCGCCGCCGCTCGCCATCGACGGGCCGACCCTCACCATCCGAAAGTTCAAGAAGGACAAGCTGACGCTGCCGCAGCTGGTCCGCTTCGGCACCATCACGCAGGAAGGCGCGACCATCCTCGAGGTGATCGGCCGCTCCCGCTGCAATGTGCTGATCTCGGGCGGAACGGGTTCGGGCAAGACGACGCTGCTCAACTGCCTCACCGCCTCGATCGAGCAGACCGAGCGCATCATCACCTGCGAGGACGCGGCGGAGCTGCAATTGCAGCAGCCCCATGTCGTGCGCCTCGAGACACGCCCGCCCAATCTGGAAGGCGAGGGCGAGATCACGATGCGCGATCTCGTCAAGAACTGCCTGCGCATGCGCCCCGAGCGGATCATCGTCGGCGAGGTGCGCGGACCGGAGGCCTTCGACCTGCTCCAGGCGATGAACACCGGCCATGACGGCTCGATGGGCACGCTGCATGCCAACAGCCCGCGCGAGGCCATGTCGCGCCTCGAATCCATGATCACCATGGGCGGCTTCAGCCTGCCCTCGCGCACGCTGCGCGAGATGATCGTCAATTCGATCGATGTCATCGTGCAGGTCATGCGCCTGCGCGACGGCTCGCGCCGCATCACCCACATCACCGAGGTGATCGGCCTCGAGGGCGACGTCATCACGACGCAGGACGTCTTCCTCTACGACATCCTCGGCGAGGACCAGAACGGCCGCATCATCGGCCGCCACCGCTCGACCGGCATCGGCCGCCCGAAATTCTGGGAGCGCGCGCGCTACTTCAACGAGGAGAACCGCCTCGCCGCCGCGCTCGACGCGGCCGAGACCTCCGAGGAAGCGCGAGGGGCCGCGTGACATCATGCTCGGCGCCAACGCGATCATCCTCGCCATTGCCCTCCTGACGATGCTCAGCGTCGGCGGCCTCGCTTATGCGATGCTGGCGACCCGCATCCGCGACGAGGGCCAGATCGAGAGCCGCCTCGCCGGCGTCCAGGCGAAGTCGGCCGCTCTCTCGCCCACGGGCCGCGTCAGCGACGCGATGCGGCGGCGCAAGTCGATCCAGGACACGCTGAAGGAGATCGAGGTCAACCAGAAGGCCAAGGCGAAGCGCAACAACTCGCCGCCGTTGATGCTGAAGCTGCAGCAGGCCGGCCTCGACTGGTCGCGCCGCACCTTCATCCTGATCTCGTTCGGCGCCGCGGCGGCCTTCGGGCTCATCGCGCTCATCGCCGGCCTCCCGCTCTACGCCGTGGCCGCCGCCGCGATCGGCGCCGGGCTCGGCCTGCCGCGCTGGATCGTGAGCTTCATGCGAAAGCGGCGCTTCAAGATGTTCCTCGACGAGTTCCCGAACGCCGTCGACGTGCTGGTGCGCGGCATCAAGTCGGGCCTCCCGATCAATGACTGCCTGCAGATCATCTCCCGCGAGGCCAAGGAGCCGGTGCGCAGCGAGTTCCGCCTGATCGTGGACGAGCAGCACGCCCTTGGCCTGCCGCTCTCCGAAGCGGTGGCGCGGCTGCCGGATCGCGTGCCGGTCACCGAGGCCAATTTCTTCGCCATCGTCATCGCCATCCAGCAGCGGGCCGGCGGCAATCTCTCCGAGGCGCTCGGCAATCTGTCGCGGGTGCTGCGCGAGCGCGCCAAGATGAAGGGCAAGATCAAGGCGATGAGCATGGAGGCCAAGGCCTCGGCCTGGATCATCGGCTCGCTGCCGGTCCTCGTCATGGCCATCACCACGGTGACGAGCCCGAAATACATCATGCTCCTGTTCCAGCATCCGCTCGGCAACGTCATCCTCGGCATCTCGGCCGTGTGGATGCTGATCGGCATCCTGGTGATGCGCAAGATGATCGATTTCAAGTACTAGGATCGGCGCCATGCTGAGAGACATCGTCCAGACGCTGACCGACCCGCCGGTCCTCATCGCCGCCTTTTCGGCGGTGACGGTGGCGGCGACGGTGATCGGCCTCTCGATGCCGCTGCTCGATCGCGACCGCCTGCCGGCGCGCATGAAGACCGTCGCCGTCGAGCGCGAGCGGATCCGTGCCCGCGAGCGCGCCAAGCTGGAGCGGAGCCGCGTCTCGCTGCGCACCGAGCCGCGCGCCTATATGCGCAGCATCGTCGAGCGCTTCAATCTGCGCGAGGCGCTGGTCGACGAGGCGACGATCAACCGGCTGCGCATGGCGGGCTTCCGCGGCCAGGCGCCGCTGACGGTGTTCCTCTTCGCCCGTTTCGTGCTGCCCTTCCTGCTCTTTGCGGCCGCGATCGTCTATTTCTTCTTCCTCTCGAAGATGACGCAGCCGGCCATCGCCAAGATGTGCTTCGCGCTGCTCGCGGCGGGCGCCGGCTTCTACCTGCCGGTCGTGTTCGTCTCCAACCGCGTGCAGAAGCGCCAGCAATCGATCAAACAGGCCTGGCCGGATGCGCTCGACCTCATCCTGATCTGCGTCGAATCCGGCATGTCGATCGAAGCCGCCTTCCGCAAGGTGGCCGAGGAGATCGGCGCGCAATCGACCGAGCTGGCCGAGGAACTGATGCTGACGACGGCCGAGCTCTCCTATCTGCCCGACCGCCGGCAGGCCTATGAGAATCTCGCCAACCGGACGGGGCTCGACATGGTGAAGGGCGTCGTGATGGCGCTCAACCAGTCGGAGCGCTACGGCACACCGCTCGGCCAGTCGCTGCGTGTCCTCGCGCAGGAGAGCCGCGACCAGCGCATGAACGACGCCGAGAAGAAGGCCGCTGCGCTGCCGCCGAAGCTGACCGTGCCGATGATCGTGTTCTTCCTGCCGGTGCTGTTCGCCGTCATCGCCGGCCCGGCCGCCATCCAGGTGATGCAAGTCCGCCATTGACGGGGTCGCCGGCCCGACGGTGCCACCCCGCCGTCGCTCTGCCCAAGACCCCCAAAGAGAAAACCCCGGAACGGCGCCGTTCCGGGGTTTCTCGTTTGATGGAGAGGGCGGCGCGGCCTCAGCCGGAGGGGAGGGGCGGCATCGCCTGCGCCTGCGCGGGCGCCGTATTCGCCTTGGCGGCGGTCCTGATGGCGCCGCTCTTGGCCCGGTTCGCCAGCATCGCCTGCAGATAGGCGACATTCTCCTCGGCCTGCTGCGGCGAAAGCTCGGCGCGGGCGATCTGCTGCGCTTCCTGGAACCGGCCCTGCAGGCCGACGACGAGCGCGAGGTTCTGGCGCACCCGGCTGTCGGCGCCGGGCTGGACGACGGCAATGCGCAGCACCTGCTCGGCCTGCGGCAGCTGGTCGGTCAGGACATAGGACATGCCGAGATTGGACAGCACCATCGGATCGTTCGGCTTCAGCGCCAGCGCCTTCTGGTAGAGCGCACGCGCCGCATCGGCCTGGCCGAGCTGGTCGAGGATCGTGCCTTCGGCCGAGAGAAGCCGCCAGTCGGGCTGGTCCGGCGTCTGGGCGCGGCGCACGGCGCCGAGCGCCTGTTCGAGCTGGCCGTCGGCGGCGAGCGCCTTGCCATAGGCGGCGAGGATCTCGCGGTCGCGCGGATAGCGGATCGCAGCCTTCTGCAGCACCGCGACGGCCTGGTCGCTGTTGCCGGTGCGCAGCAGCGCCGCGGCGAAGTTGAGGGCGTTTTCCTTCGAGGCCGGATCGCGGGCGTATCGGCTGTTCCAGTAGCTCTCCTGCTGCTGGAAATCGGCGCTGGTCATCGGCTTGCCGATCGAGCCGGTCGTGCCGCGATCGACGCCCGAACCCGTCGTGCAGCCCGCCAGCGCCAATTGCGCCGCGATCAGCGCGCCGGCAACGGGCAACAGGCCACGAACTGTGCGCCGAGCGGGACGATCGGAAGGAACGGTAGCAAGCGGCATGGCGTGACCCGGAGGGAGACGAGGGGCGGCATCGAAGCCTTGCCTCAGCAATAAATGGTTAACCCTAACGCGGGGTTAATGCCCCGCCTGCGGGGCTTTCGCGCAGGCCGCGGCCATTGCTCCTGAGGGGGCGGCGGTCCATGATCGCGGCCCAATCCGCATCCATGACCTCCAGGACCCTTCCCTTGAGCGACAGCCTGATCGAACGTTCCGACGCGTCCATCCCCGTCCATGCCGTGGCGACGGACGATCTCGATGCGGTCCTCGCCACGCTCTCGGATGTCGAGGCAGGCTGGGCGCGCGCGACGGGCTTCGACGCCGCCATGGGCGCCGTCACCATCATCGCCGATTCCTCTGGCAAGGTCGGCCGCGTGCTGTTCGGCCTTGGCCGCCAGGATGCCTGGCGGCGCAGCCCGCTCGTCACCGGCAAGCTGCCGGCCATCCTTCCCGCGGGCGACTACGAATTCGTCACGGACCTGCCCGATCCCGGCCTCGGCGCACTCGGCTGGGCGCTCGGCAACTATGCCTTCTCGCGCTACAAGACCGCCCGCCAGCCGGCGCCGCGTCTCGTCGTGCCCAAGGGCGTCGTCATCGGCGAGGCGCGCAGCCTCGCCCGCGCCGTCACGCTGGTGCGCGATCTGGTCAACACACCGGCCAATGATCTCGGCCCCGCCGATCTCGCGCTGCAGGTGCATGCGCTCGGCGAGCGCCACGGCGCCAAGGTCACCGAGACCGTCGGCCCCGCGCTCCTCGCCGCCAATCTGCCGCTGATCCACGCCGTCGGCCGCGCCGCGGCCGAGGATCGCCAGCCGCGTCTCGTCGATCTCGTCTGGGGCGATCCCGACCATCCGAAGGTGACGCTGGTCGGCAAGGGCGTCACCTTCGACACCGGCGGCCTCGACATCAAGCCGTCGAGCAGCATGCTGCTCATGAAGAAGGACATGGGCGGCGCGGCCAACGCGCTCGGCCTCGCCCAGTTGATCATGGAGGCGAAGCTGCCGGTGCGGCTGCGCCTGCTCGTCCCGACGGTCGAGAATTCCATCGCCGGTGGCGCCTTCCGCCCCGGCGACGTGCTGCGCTCGCGCGCCGGCGTCACGGTCGAGATCGGCAATACCGATGCCGAAGGCCGGCTGATCCTCGCCGATGCGCTGGCGCTCGCGGCGGAGGAGACGCCCGATCTCCTCGTCGATCTCGCGACGCTGACAGGCGCCGCGCGCGTTGCGCTCGGCCCGGACATTCCGCCCTTCTATACGCATGACGACGAACTCGCGGCTGATCTCGCCCGTCATGCGGAGCGGGTCGGCGATCCGCTGTGGCGGCTGCCGCTCTGGCAGCCCTATGAGCAGATGATCGACTCGCGGATTGCCGACATCAACAATGCCGGGCAGGGCGGCTTCGCAGGGTCGATCACGGCGGCGCTGTTTCTCTCCCGCTTTGTGCCGAAGACGGTGCCCTGGATCCATGCCGACATCTTTGCCTGGAACCCGTCCTCCCGCCCCGGCCGCCCGGAGGGCGGCGAGGCGCAGGCGATGCGAGCGCTGTTCGCGCTGATCGCCGCGCGCTATGGCTGACGGCGCTTGCGCTTGCGCGAGCCGAACGGCTAAATAGTTCGGTTCCGAAACGATCGGCCGCGGAGCGCCCGGCATGCCCGTCAGTCTGCGCCCCTCGCAGGCCCTCCGCCTCTGGCACGATGTCACTTTCGATCTCGTCCGCGACGGCGAGCACGATCTCTCGGCGCGGCAGATGGCGGTTCTGCTGACCGTCTATCTCGAGATGCCGCCGCATACGGTGCGCGGCCTCGCCGCCAAGCTCGGCGTCACCAAGCCGGCCATCACCCGCGCGCTCGATACTATGGGCCGGCTCGGCCTCGTCAGCCGCCACCGCGACCCGGCCGACCGGCGCAACGTCGTCGTGCAGCGTACGGTGGGCGGGGCGCTCGCCGTCGAGCGCCTCGGCGATCTGATCATCGCCCGCCACAAGGAGTTGCCACCATGAGCGAAACCTTGACCGAAACTCTGCCCGTGCTCGACCGGCGGCTCAACGCCTATCGACCCGATCTCGCCGATCTCCGTCTCAAGGGGCAGGTGACGGCGGAGCGCTTCGTCGAAGGGACCCTCTCCCGGGTGACTGCCGCCTCGACGCCGATCCGCCGCGTGCCGCGCCCCGACGGGGTGATCGACAGCGAGGCGCTGCAGGGCGAGGTGCTGCGCGTCTTCGAGGAGACGATGGAGGGCTGGGCCTTTGTCCAGCTCGAGACCGACCGCTATGTCGGCTATGTCGCCGCCGATGCGCTCGGGCCGCTCGATCCACTGCCGACCCATCGCGTGACGGCGCTCCGAACCTTCGTCTATCCGGAGGCCGACCTCCGCAAGCCGCCGCTCGGCGCGCTGTCCTTTGGCGCGAAGCTGGCGCTTGGCGACGTGGCGGTGACGCGCGGCACGCCCTATCTGCTCCTCGCCAACGGCGCCGGCGCGTTGGCGGAAACCCATGTCGCGCCGCTCGATGCACCATGGGCGATCGATTTCGTCGCCGTCGCCGAGCGCTTCCTGGAGACACCCTATCTCTGGGGCGGGCGCACCAGCCTCGGCCTCGACTGCTCGGCTCTGGTGCAATTGTCGCTCGCCGCTGCCGGCATCGATGCGCCCCGCGATTCCGACCTGCAGGCGGCGATGCTCGGCGAGGCCCTGCCCGATGGCCTCGCGGGACCGCGCGAGCGCGGCGATCTCGTCTTCTGGCCCGGCCATGTCGGCATCCTCGCCGATTCCGAGACGCTGCTGCATGCCAGCGGCTATCAGATGGAGGTCGTCGCCGAGCCGCTCGACGAAGCCGTCGCCCGCATCGCCCTCACCGCCGGCCCCCCGACCGCCGTCCGCCGCATCCGCTTCGAGGCATGAGCGAGCGCATCGAGATCGTCGCGCCGCAGGCCGGCTGGCCGGACGCCTTCGCCGCGCTGAAGGCGGAGATCCTCGCCGCGATCCCGCCGCCGCACGCCATCCACCATATCGGGTCGACCGCGGTTCCTGGCCTGCCGGCGAAGGATGTCATCGATGTCCAGATCACGGTGACGGACCTCGCGACATTCGACGATAGCGGCCTGGTGGCCCTGGGTTTCGTCGCGCGCTACGATCTCGTCGATCACGCGCCGCCCGGCCTCGATCTCGCCGAGCCCGAACTCTCGAAGCGCTTCTACAAGGCACCCGGCCGCCCGGCCAACATCCATGTCCGCGAGCTCGGTCGGTACAATCAGCGCTTCGCTCTCTTGTGCCGGGATTTCCTCAGGGCGCATCCCGTCGCGACCGCCGCCTATGGCCTCGTCAAGCAGCGCCTGGCCGCCCGATTTCCGGACGATGCCGACGCCTATTACGACATCAAGGACCCGGTGTTCGACATCATAATCGACGGCGCCGAGGAATGGGCGCTGCGAACCGGCTGGCGCCTGCCCGCGGGAGATTGATCGGCCCGCATGGAGAGAGGCGATGCTTTCTCAGGGGCTGTTTTCCGGACGGCCGATGATGTCCACCCTCTGGCAGGTACCCTTGGCGGGAATGATGGTGAGCGTGTCGCCGACCCTGTAGCCGTCGCGCGGCCGGCCGATCTCGAATTCGTGCCGACAGTCGATCCGTCGCCCGTCGGGCGTCGTGCGCGTGAAGCTCAGTTCGGCGAAGGTCGCGATCCAGGTTCCGCGGCGCGTCGTGCGTTCCACCTCCCAGAGTCTTCCGATCGTCGCGGTGGTGCGGGGAAAGGTTGCGAGCCGCCACCCGTAGAAGCCGGCCAAAGCAGCAAATGCCACGATCACGGCCGGCGCGAGATAGAGATAGATGCGGACCTGCTCGCGGGGGGTGATCGGACCCAGCCGGCGCGGATTGGTCTCGATCACCCGCGCCCCCGGCTCGCCATCAATAGCCGCGCCCGACATCCACGAGGTTTTCGAGCGGCTTGCCGGCCTCGAAAGCTTCGATCGCGCGCTGGATGCCCGCGGCAAGGACGCCCGCGTCGCTGGTCGCCGCGACATGCGGCGTGATGACGATGTTTCGGCGCAACCAGAGCGGGCTTGTCGCGGGGAGCGGCTCCTCGGCGAAGACATCGAGGCTGGCGCCGATCAGCGTGCCGGCGTCGACGGCCGCGAGGATATCGTCCTCGACCTGCAATCCGCCGCGGCCGCCATTGATCAGCACCGGCCCGCCGAGCGCTCCATTCCGCGCGAGGCCGGCGAGCAGCTTCGCATCGATGATCCGCCGAGTCGCCCCGGTCAACGGCAGCAGCACGACGAGGATGTCGGTCCGCGCCAGGAAGGCGGGCAGCGTGTCGTCGCCCGCGTAAATCTCGATCCCCGGCAGCGTCTTCGGCGAGCGGCTCCAGCCGGCGACCGCGAAGCCCAGTCTGGCCAGCACCTTGGCCGATGCGCGGCCGAGTTCGCCCAGCCCCATGATGCCGACGCGCACGGCGCTTGCCGGCGGCTGCGGCAGCTCGCGCCAGACCCGCTGCTGCTGCTGGTCCAGATAAGCGAGCTGGCGGCGGTGATGCAACAGCACCTGCAACGTGACCCATTCCGTCATGCGCATGGTGAGGTCGGGATCGACGACGCGGACGATCGGCACGTCGGGCAGCTCCGCCTTGCCGACGATGTGGTCGACGCCGGCGCCGAGCGAGAAGATGGCCGCGAGGTTCGGCAGATCGGCGAAGACGGCGCTGGAGGCCCCCCAGGCGAGGACGTAGCGGATCGCGGCCGGATCGCCGACCTCCGGCCAGATCGCGACAGGCCGGCCGGCCTCGCGGAAGGGCGCGGCCCAGGGCTCCGGGTCCCAGTGGCCGCAGGCGACGAGAATGCCGGGCAGTGTCATTGCGAAACGACGCCCTCCGGCGCGGTCTCGACCGAGAATGCCGCCGCCATCAGCGCCCGTGTATAGTCGTTGGCCGGCGCCGCGAAGACCTGCTCGGCCGGGCCATATTCGACCATCTTGCCGCCGCGCATGACCACGAGGTCGTTGGCGAGCGCACGCACCACCTTGAGATCGTGGCTGATGAAGAGATAGGCGAGGCCGCGGCGCTCCTGCAGGTCGCGCAGGAGATCGACAACCTGCGCCTGCACCGACATGTCGAGCGCCGAGGTCGGCTCGTCGAGCATCACGAAATCCGGTTCCAGCACCATGGCGCGGGCGATCGAGATGCGCTGGCGCTGGCCGCCGGAGAATTCATGCGGATAGCGATGGCGGCTGGCCGGATCGAGGCCGACCTCCTCCAGGGCCTTCGCCACCTTCACCTCGCGGTCGCGCGGCGAGAGGTCCGGCTGGTGCACCTTGAGCCCCTCGGCGACGATCTCGCTCACCGACATGCGTGGGCTCAACGAGCCGAACGGGTCCTGGAAGACGACCTGCATATGGCGGCGCAGCGGCCTCATCTCCGCGAAGCCGCGCCCGTCGATCCGTGCGCCCTTGAAACGGATCGGCCCCTTGGACGAGATCAGCCGCATCAGCGCGAGGCCGAGCGTCGTCTTGCCCGATCCCGATTCGCCGACGACGCCGAGCGTCTGGCCGCGGCGCACGGAGATATCGATGCCGTCGACGGCCTTCACATAGTCGACCGTGCGGCGGAAGAGGCCGGCCTTGATCGGGAACCAGACCTTGAGATCGTCGGTCGCGACGATTTCCGCCGCGGCGGGATCGGCGGCGCGCGGCCGGCCGCGCGGCTCGGCCGCCAGAAGGTGGCGGGTGTATTCGTGCTGCGGGTTGGCGAAGACCTCGCGGGTCGGGCCGGTCTCGACGATATGGCCCTTGGTCATGACGCAGACGCGGTCGGCGATCTTGCGCACGATCCCGAGGTCATGGGTGATGAAGAGGAGCGCCATGCCGCGCCGCTCCTGGATGTCCTTGAGCAGCTTCAGGATCTGCGCCTGCACGGTCACGTCGAGCGCCGTGGTCGGTTCGTCGGCGATCAGGAGTTCCGGCTCGTTGGCGAGCGCCATGGCGATCATGACGCGCTGGCGCTGGCCGCCGGAGAGTTGGTGCGGATAGGAATCGAGCCGCTTCGCGGCGTCGCGGATGCCGACTTCCTCGAGAAGTTCGAGGATGCGCTTGCGCGCCGCCTTGCCGCTGATGCCCTGGTGGACGAGCAGCACCTCGCCGATCTGCCGCTCGATCGTGTGCAGCGGATTGAGCGACGACATCGGCTCCTGGAAGATCATCGTGACCTTGTTGCCGCGCAC
Organism: Allobosea sp.; assembly: GCA_017307955.1. Taxonomy (GTDB): domain Bacteria; phylum Pseudomonadota; class Alphaproteobacteria; order Rhizobiales; family Kaistiaceae; genus Kaistia. The sequence goes on from JAFKFV010000014.1 coordinate 234,846, forward strand.
GCTGCGCAGCGTCTTCTCGTCGGCAGAAAGAAGATCGGTGCCGTTGAAGAGGATGCGCCCGGTCGGATGCTCGGCCGGCGGATAGGGCAGCAGCTTCAGCACAGAGAGCGCCGTCACCGACTTGCCCGAACCCGATTCGCCGACCAGCGCCACGGTCTCGCGCGGGCGGATCGCAAACGAGATCCGGTCGACCGCGACGCTGCGCGTCCCGCCCTGGACGAAATGGACGGAAAGGTTCTGCACGTCGAGGAGAGGGGCGTCCGACGCGGCGGGGGAGGACATCATTGGAGCTTGCGTCATCAGCCGATCGCCTTGCGCGGGTCGAAGGCGTCGCGGACGCCCTCGCCGATGAAGACGAGCAGCGACAGCGCCAGCGAAATGATCACGAAGGCGGTGAAGCCGAGCCACGGCGCCTGGAGATTGTTCTTCGCCTGGCTGACGAGTTCGCCGAGCGACGGCGAGCCCGGCGGCAGGCCGAGGCCGAGGAAGTCGAGCGAGGTCAGCGTCACGATCGAGCCGGACAGGATGAAGGGCATGAAGGTCAGCGTCGCCACCATGGCGTTCGGCAGCACATGGCGCACGATGATCGTCCGGTCGGCGACGCCGAGCGCCCGCGCGGCGCGGACATATTCGAAGTTGCGGGCCCTGAGGAATTCCGCGCGCACGAGCCCGACCAGCCGCGTCCATGAGAAGACGAGCAGGATGGCGAGCAAGACCCAGAATCCGGGCACCAGGATCGAGGAGATGATCAGGAGGATGTAGAGTTCGGGCAGCGAGGTCCAGATTTCCAGGAAGCGCTGGAAGATGAGGTCGGTCCAGCCGCCGAAATAACCCTGCACGGCGCCGGCGGCGATGCCGATCGCCGAGGAGATGAAGGTGAGCAGGAATCCGAACAGGATCGAGAGGCGGAGGCCGTAGAGGCTGCGCGCCAGCACGTCGCGGCCCTGGTCGTCGGTGCCGAGCCAGTTGAAATTGCCCAGCGTGCAGTTGGGGTCCTCGACGCCGAGCGGATAGGCCTTGCAGCGCTCTTCCGCCGTCATGGTCCACCAGGGCGGCGCCGGCGCCGGGCTCGCCATCTCGTTGTTGACCGTATTGTAGGAATAGCGGACCGCCGGCCAAACCATCCAGCCATTCGCCTCGATCTCCTCCTGGATGAAGGGATCGCGGAAATTGGTCGTGGCGAGGAAGCCGCCGAACTTCTCCTCCGGATAGTCGGTCAGGACCGGGAAGAGCAGTTCGCCCTTGTAGGAGGCGATCAGCGGCCGGTCATTGGCGATGACGTTGGAGAGCAGCGTCACCACGAGAAGGACGAGGAAGGCCCAGAACGACCAGTAGCCGCGGCGATTGCCGCGGAAGATCGCGAGGCGGCGGCGGTTGATCGGCGAGAGCGCGAAGCGCCCCGGCACCTCGATCTCGGCCCCAGGAAGGGCTGCGTCGGTCATGCTCAGACCTCCCGCTTCTCGAAGTCGATGCGTGGATCGACCCAGGTATAGGCGAGGTCGGAGATGAGGCCGATGACGAGGCCGAGCAGCGAGAAGATGTAGAGCGTCGCGAACACGACCGGATAATCGCGGTTGATGACGGATTCGAAGGAGAGGAGGCCGAGCCCGTCCAGCGAGAACAGGGTCTCGATCAGCACCGAGCCGGCGAAGAAGGCGCCGATGAAGGCGCCGGGAAAGCCGGCGATGACGATCAGCATCGCGTTGCGGAAGACATGGCCGTAGAGCACGCGGTGCTCGGTGAGGCCCTTGGCGCGCGCGGTGACGACATATTGCTTGCGGATCTCGTCCAGGAACGAGTTCTTGGTGAGAAGCGTCGTGGTCGCGAAGGCCGAGAGCGACATGGCGACGAGCGGCAGCGTGATGTGCCAGAAATAGTCGGCCAGCGCCGCGGGGCTCGTCACCCATTCCCAGAAGCCCATGGTCGCATAGCGGTCCGACCAGAGCCCGCGCAGCGGGAACCAGTCGAAATAGCTGCCGCCGGCGAAGAGCACGATGAGCAGCACGCCGAACAGGAAGCCGGGAATGGCATAGCCGACGATGATGACGCCCGACGTCCAGACGTCGAAGCGCGAGCCGTCGCGCACCGCCTTGGCGATGCCGAGCGGGATCGAGATGACATAGGAGATGAGCGTCATCCAGAGCCCGAGCGAGATCGAGACCGGCAGCTTCTCCTTGATCAGGTCGATGACGCTGACATCGCGGAAATAGCTCTGGCCGAAATCGAAGCGGGCATAGTTCCAGAGCATCAGGCCGAAGCGCTCGAGCGGCGGTTTGTCGAAGCCGAACTGCCGTTCGAGCTTGGCGATGAACTCGGGATCGAGGCCCTGCGCGCCGCGATATTTGGAGTTGATCGGGCCGCCGCGGCCGGTCTGGTCCTGCCCGCCCATGCCGGCATCGGCGCCGCCGCCGGAAATGCGCTGCGTCGCCGAGACGTCATTGCCCTGCAACTGGGCGATGACGCGCTCGACCGGCCCGCCGGGCGCGAACTGCACGATGACAAAGGTGAGCGCCAGGATGCCGAGCAGCGTCGGGATCATGAGCAGAATGCGGCGAAGGATATAGGCGGCCATGGATCGTCCTCAGCCCGCCTTGCCGATGGCGGCGGCGCGCGCCGGATCGACCCACCACAGCACCTCCGGCGAGAAGCCGTAGGGCGGCTTTTCCTCGGGCCAGCCGAACATGTCCCAGGCGGCGACGCGGTGCGCCTCGGTGTGCCAGGCGGGAATCCAGATTTCCAGCGAGCGCAGCACGCGGTCGAGCGCCCGCAGATGCGTGACCAGTTCGGCGCGGCTGGTGACGGTCCCGGTCGAGGCGATCAGCGCATCGACGACGGGGTCCTTCAGGCCGGCGAGATTGGAGCCGTTCGTCACATCCGCCGCGGCCGAGCCGAACTGCTGTGCGATGCCGTCGATCGGCGTCGCATCGAAGGAGATGCGCTTGGCGACGATGTCGAAATCGAAATCGCCCTGCCGGCGCTGATACTGGGCCGGATCGACACGGCGCAGCGAGGCGGAAACGCCGATCGCCTTCAGATTGGCGATATAGGGCAGCAGCACGCGCTCGAAGGCCTCGTTCTCGATCAGGAATTCCACCGCAAGCGGTTTGCCGGATGCATCGACGAAGGCGCCGCCCTTGAGCGTCCATCCCGCCTCGACGAGTAGCGCCTGCGCCGCGCGCATCAGCTTGCGGTCACGGCCGCTGCCGTCGGCGGTCGGCGGGCTGACCGGCGGGCCATCGAGGACGCCGGGTTTCAACTGGCTGGCGAAGGGGGCGAGCAGCGCGCGCTCTGCGGCGTCGGGCGGGTCGATCGCGGCGAAATCGGAGGTCTCGAAGAAGGAACTCGACCGCGCATAGAGGCCGTAGAAGAGGTTCTTGTTGGTCCAGGTGAAGTCGAACACCATGCCGATGGCGCGCCGCGTCCTTGGATCGGCGAACTGGCCACGGCGGAGGTTGAAGAACCAGCCATACATGTCGGCCCGCTTCTCCGACGGAAATTCCGGGCGCTTCACGCGGCCGTCGCGGATGGCGGGAAAGTCGTAGCGGGTCGCCCAGTTCTTCGACGAGAACTCCTCGCGCCAGGTGATGTCGCCCTTGGCGAAGGCTTCGAACTCGGCATTCTCATCGCTGTAGAACTCGACGCGGATGCGGTCGACATTGTATTGGCCGACCGAGACGGGCAGGTCCTTCGCCCAATAGTCGGCGACGCGCTCATAGGTGATGAAGCGCCCTGGATTGACGCTGCCGACCCGATAGGGGCCGGAGCCGAGCGGCGGCTGCAGGCTCGACGCCTCGAAATCCTTGCCGGCATAGAAAGCCTTGGAGAAGATCGGCAGGTTGGCGGCGACGATCAGGGGCGCCTTGGCATTCTGCTTGCCTGAGAATGTCACGATCACGCGGTGGTCGCCATCGGCCGTCACCTGGGCCAAGTCGCGGATCGATTCGGTGATGTCGGGATGGCCCTTGGCCTTCAGCGTCTCCAGCGAGAACACGACATCGGCGGCGGTCAGCGGCGTGCCGTCGTTGAAGCGCGCTTCGGGGCGCAGTTCGAAGGTGTAGACATTGCCGTCCGGCGAGATCGAGACGCTCTTCGCGACGAGGCCATAGACCGAATCCGGCTCGTCGAGCGCAGAGACCATCAGCGTGTCGAAGAGAAGCTCGACGCGCGGCGGCGCATTGCCCTTGAATGTGTAGCCGTTCAGCGTGTCGAAGGTGTTCGGCGCCTGGTTGTAATACCAGTTCGGCGCCGAAAAGACGAAGCTGCCCCCCTTCGGCGCCGCCGGATTCACATAGCGAAAATGCGGAAAGTCGGCCGGATAGGCGAGCTCGCCGAAGACCGACAGGCCGTGCAACCCGGTCCGCGCGGCTGGCTCGGCCGCAGTCGCCTTGCCGAGACCGATTGGCGGCAGAAGAACCGCGAGGCTGCCGGCAAGGACGGCGCGGCGCGACGGCCCCGTTCCGCTCAAGGCGCCGTCCTCTTGGCCAGCGCCTGTTCCTTGGCCGGATCGATCCACCAGGAACTGACGTCGATGCCGACATAATCCGGCTGCTTCTCGGGAATGCCGAACTTGTTCCAGTAGGCGACATTGATGACGTCGTTATACCACTGCGGCACCATGTAGTAATTCCACAGCAGCGCGCGATCGAGCGCATGCGTCGCGGCGACGAGTTCGTCGCGATTGGTGGCGAAGACGACGCGATCGACGAGCGTGTCGATGGCCGGGTTCTTGATGCCGATCAGGTTGCGGCTGCCGGGGAGGTCGGCGGCGGCCGACGACCACATCTCGCGCTGCTCGTTGCCGGGGGACTGCGACTGCGCGATCACCGTGGAGATCACGTCGAAATCGAAATGATCGACCCGGCTCTGATACTGCGCCGGATCGACGATGCGCAGCGAAGCATCGATGCCGATGCGCCGCAGATTCTGGATATAGGGCGACACCACGCGCTCGAAGGACGGATCGGTCTCGAGGAACTCGATCTTGAAGGGTTCGCCCGTCTTGGCGTTGACGAGCTTGTTGCCCTTCAGCACCCAGCCGGCTTCCTGCATCAGCTCGACCGCCCTTCTCAGGCTGTCGCGGAAGGCCTGCGGCGTGTCGTTGGCCGGGAGATGGAAGGGCTGCGTGAAGAGTTCCGGCGGCAGCTGGTCCTTCACGGAGTTGAGGATCTCCAGTTCCTTGCCCTCGGGCACGCCGCTCGAGGCGAGGTCGATGCCCGAGAAATAGCTCTCGATCCGCTTGTATTTGTTGAAGAACAGCGTCCGGTTCATCGTCGGGAAATCAAAGGCGTAGTTGAGCGCCTGGCGAACGCGAACGTCCTTGAACTTGTCTTTCCGCTGGTTGAGCACATAGCCCTGCATGCGGCCTGACGAATGGACAGGGAACGAGGTCTTGATCACCCCGCCGTTCTTGACGGCCGGAAAGTCGTATTCCGTCTCCCAGCGTCCGATGCGGTTCTCGAGCCGGTAGTCGTCGAGCCCGCCCTTCTTGAAGGCCTCCCAGGTCGCCGTCGGGTCGCGGAAATAGTCGATCTTCTGCCGGTCGAAATTCTCGCGGCCGACCTTGGTCGGAAGGTCCTTGCCCCAATAGTCCGGAACGCGCTCCCAGATGATCTGCCGGCCCGGCTGGAACGAGGCGATCCTGTAGGGCCCCGAGCCGAGCGGCGGCTCCAGCGTCGACTTGGTGATGTCGCGCGGCTTGCCGGCCTTGTCCGTGCCCGTCCACCAGTGCTTGGGCAAAATCGGCAGGTCGCCCAGGATATTGGGGAGTTCGCGGTTGCCCGGCTTGTCGAAGGTGAACGTCACCTCGTCGTCACCGGTTTTCTCGGCCTTGACGATATTCGCGTAATATTTGTTGTAGAGCGGGCTCTGCGCCTTCAGCGTGTCGAACGACCAGACGACGTCCTCGGCCGTGACCGGCTGACCGTCATGCCAGCGCGCCGCCTTGTTCAAGCGGAACTTGGCGAAGGCGAAATCGTCCGGATAGGCGACCGCCTCGGCGATGAGGCCATAATTCGTGCCGGGCTGGTCGGTCGCCTGGTCCATCAGCGTGTCGTAGAGGAGGCCGCCGCCGAAGGAGGCGAAGCCGGCTGCCGGAAGGCCCTGCACGACATAGGGATTGAAGCTGTCGAAGGTGCCGTCGGTGGCGCTGTTCAGCGTGCCGCCCTTCGGCGCGTCCGGATTGACATAGTCGTAGTGCTTGAAGCCTTCCGGATATTTCGGCTCGCCGATCAGCGAGGAACTGTGGCGCCAGACGAGACCGTCCGACGCCGCGTCCTCGGCGAGCGCCGCCGCGGGCAGCGCGAGGCCAGCCGAGAGCATGGCAAGGGCGGCGAGGGCGGCTCTGATCACGGGCGATTCTCCGTTGGGCTCGTCACATTCTTAGGGTCGAATGCCGCGAGGGCAATCGGCGAGCCGTTCTGCTGCCGCGAAAACGCCTCCCCAGCCGCAAAAAGCTTGGCGAAATCGGGCATGAAAAAGGCCGGAGCGTCGGCTCCGGCCTTTCCTGTCCGAGATTTAATGTAAGGCGCGGCTCAGTTGGCCGGCGCGGGGGCCGCCGGAGCGGGCTCGGCCGGAGCAGCGGGCGCTGCCGGAGCCGGAGCCGCAGGAGCCGGGGCCGGTTCGGCCGGGGCAGGCGCTGCGGGGGCCGGGGCAGCGCCTTCCGCAGGAGCAGCCGGAGCGGCGCCTTCGGCGGGAGCAGCCGGAGCAGCTTCCGGGGTCGGCAGCGGCTCGGGCGTCGCGGCCAGAGTGCGGAGATAGGCGATGAGGTCGGCGCGATCCTGCGGCTTCGGCAGGCCGGCGAAGCCCATCGCGGTGCCGGGCATGTCGGCGCTCGGCTTCTTCAGGAAGTGGTAGAGATGCTCGTAGGTCCACTTGTCGCCGGCGGCGTGGGCCTTCTGGAACGTCTCGGAATATTTGAAGCCCTGCATGTCGCCGATCGGACGGCCGACGACGCCATAGAGGTCGGGGCCGACTTTGGCACCGGCACCTTCGGCGAAGTTGTGGCAGGCCGCGCACTTCTTGGCGATGGTCTCGCCCGTGGTGGCGTTGGCGCTGGCCAGCAGCACGGCGATCGGCGGATCCTCGGCGGCGGCCGGAGCCGCGCCGCCGGCCGGTGCCTCGTCGGCGACCTCGATCACGAAGCCGGGCTTCTCGGGCTCGGCCGGTGCATAGATCGCCTCGGCGACGATGCCGAGCGACATCACGACCAGAAGCGTGAACAGGACCGCGCCCAGGATCTTGTTCAGCTCGAAGGAATTCATCGGTCCCGGCCCCAGTCGAATCGATCAAAAAAGGTCGCGGCAATCCACCCCTTCGGGCGAAGCCATCGCATGTGGCGCGGAAACTACCTGCTTTCCCACGGGCGGCGCAATACGTATGAAGGTCGCGCCGTTGAGACCTTTTGACACCCGAGGGTGAAGGCGAGGGGGACGCTGAGCGCGATGGGCGACAGGAAAGAGGCGCTGGTCATGGTTCCGGCGCGCATGGCCTCGACGAGGCTGCCGGGCAAGCCGCTCGCCGATATCCATGGCGAGCCGATGATCGTGCATGTCTGGCGCCGGGCTTCCGAGGCCGGCATCGGCCCCGTCTTCGTCGCGACCGACGATGCCGATATCGCCGCGGCCGTGCGCCGGGCCGGCGGCGAGGCGGTCATCACCCGTGCCGATCACGAGAACGGCTCATCGCGCATCCACGAGGCCGTCGGGCTCGTCGATCCCGGCCGCGCCTTCGACCTCGTCGTCAATGTCCAGGGCGACCTGCCGACCGTCGAGCCCGCCTCGGTCGCCGCCGCCTTCGCGCCGCTCGCCGATCCGTCCGTCGATATAGGCACCATCGCAGCGGTCATCGACAACGAGGCGGACCGGACGAACGAGAGCGTCGTCAAGATCGTCGGCTCGCCGAAACTCATCGGCGGCGTCCTCAGCGAGCGGCAGCTGCGCGCGCTCTATTTCACCCGCGCCACCGCGCCCTGGGGCGCCGGGCCGCTCTTGCACCATATCGGGCTCTACGCCTATCGCCGCGCCGCTCTCGAACGCTATGTCGCGCTGCCGCCGTCGCCGCTCGAAATCCGAGAGCGGCTGGAGCAGCTCAGGGCGCTCGAAGCCGGCATGCGCATCGATGTCGAGGTCGTTGACGCCGTTCCGCTCGGTGTCGATACTCCGGCCGACCTCGAGCGGGCGCGCCGCCTGCTCGCCGAAAGCCGCTGACCGGACGCGGCTCCCACCTCTCCCGCGCCGTGAACGGCGTTCCTCGGAAGTCTCTCCCATGAAGAAGATCGTGTTCCAGGGCGAACCTGGCGCCAATTCGCACATCGCCGCGCGCGAGGTCTATCCCGACTACGAGGCCGTGCCGGCGCCGACCTTCGAGGATTGCTTCCAGGCGATGGCGCGCGGCGATGTCGATCTCGCGATGATCCCGATCGAGAATTCGCTCGCCGGCCGCGTCGCCGACATCCACCATCTCCTGCCGGATTCCGGGCTCCACATCATCGGCGAGTTCTTCCTGCCGATCCGCTTCCAGCTGATGGCGCCGCATGGCGCGACGCTGGAGACGATCAAGACGGTCGAGAGCCATGTGCATGCGCTCGGCCAGTGCCGCCGCATCCTGCGCGCCCATGGCTACAAGGCGGTCGTCGCCGGCGATACGGCCGGGGCGGCGCGCATCATCGCCGAATCGGGCGACATCACCCGCGCCGCGCTCGCCCCGCGCTTCGCCGCCGAGATCTACGGCCTCGCCATCCTCGCCGAGAATGTCGAGGACGCCGCCCACAACACGACGCGCTTCGTCATCCTGTCGCGCGAGCCGCAGCGGGCGCCGTCCGGCAACGGCCCGGTGATCACCACCTTCGTCTTCCGCGTGCGCAATATTCCCGCCGCGCTCTACAAGGCGCTTGGCGGCTTCGCCACCAACGGCATCAACATGACCAAGCTGGAGAGCTACCAGCTCGGCGGGCGCTTCACGGCGACGCAGTTCTATGCCGACGTCGAGGGCCATCCCGACGATCGCGGCCTGCATCTGGCGCTGGAGGAGCTGCACTTCTTCTCCGATGAACTGCGCATTCTCGGCGTCTATCCGGCGTCAGATTTCCGCGCCGCCGACCGCGGATAGTGCCGGGGCGGCGGTCTGGATGTCCGAGGTCGCCTGGCTGTTGGGGCCGAGCGCCAGCGCCGGATAACAAGCGCAGGCCCGCACATGGCCGCGCGCGAGCGCCAGATTGACCATGCTGTCGAGGCCATAGGGGCGGACCATGCGGCCCGTTCCGAAGAGCGGCACGCTGTCCCTGGACGAGAGCGGCAGGCAGTGCGCCAGCAGCCGCGCCGCGCCGGCCGGCGTGACGGCATAGGCGAGCAGACCCCAGAACTGAACGCAGCGCATGAGGTTGGGGCGCTGGTCGTGCAGCCGCGCATAGGCGTCGAAATAGCCGGGCTTCCGCTTCGCCGTCTCGTCGAAGCGAAGCGCCGACACGACGCCGTCCGATCCGTGCAGCGCCACCACCGAATCGGTGTTGTAGCCGAGCGCGATCAGGTCGGCCGCGGCGAGGTGGCGCTCAAGGAGCGGCTTCGCATGCCGCCAGAAGTCGCCGCGCAGGCAGGCATCGTCTTCGAGGATGAAATAGGGCTCGCGCCCGCCCGCGCAGTCGCGCCAGAGCGTCGCATGCGAGAGCGCGTTGGCGAGCGCCGGCTTGCTGAAATTGCGCTCGCCCTCCGAAAGAAGGCCGCCGGCGACCAGTCGCGCTTCGTCGATCCTCTCGCCGTCGCAAGCGGTCATGATGCTGAAGGAAAGCGGCTGACCGCGATTCCAGCGTTCGAATTCGGCGCGTCGGTCCACCCGGCGCGCCAGGCTGATCACCACCGTCTTCAAGGGTCCCAGTCTCCGTCGCGATCCCCCGGCCGCGGTCCGGTCTCGGGATGGATGCTAGGAGAGCGACGCCCTGCTGATCACGTCATGAATTGTCGGGATTTTGTATCCGGGAGGGCCGGGGCGTTGCCGAAGATTGCCCAGCCCCGTCGGAGCCTCAATCGCCCTCGGCCCAGGCGCGGATCAGCGTGTGGGCGATGGCCATGCGCGGCGGCGTCGAGAGGCCGTTCGGATGGGTTCCCTCCAGCATGGCGAGCGTCTCGGTGCGGCTGAACCAGCGGCAGTCCTCGAGTTCGTGCGTGTCGGGCACGATATCGGTCGTCACCGCCTCGGCGAAGCAGCCGATCATCAGCGACATCGGGAACGGCCAGGGCTGGCTGGCGTGATAGGCGACGCGGCCGATCTTCACGCCCGATTCCTCGGCGATTTCGCGGCGCACCGCGTCCTCGATCGTCTCGCCCGGCTCGACGAAGCCGGCAAGGCAGGAATAGGTGCCGGGGGCAAAGCGCGCCTGCCGCCCCATGAGGCAGTTGTCCTCGTGGATGGCGAGCATGATCGCCACCGGGTCGGTGCGCGGGAAGAACTGCGCGTCGCAATTGGGGCAGTCGCGGCGGTATCCGCCCTGCGCCATGGTCGTGCGCGTGCCGCAGCGGCCGCAGAAGCGGCAGGAGCGGTGCCAGTGGAGGAGCGCACGCGCCTGCGCAAGGGCGCCGAGCGTCTCCGGGTCGGCCGTGTCGGCCAGGAGATTGCCGGCGGCGCCGTTGATCGCCAGCGTGCGCAGCGAGACCGCGTGGAAGGCGTCGACGTCGAAGCTCGTCTCGCTGGTGATGGTGGTGGCAAGGCGCGGCGAGGCGCCGTCCCAGCCGAGCAGGATCACCTCGTCGAGCGCCGCGCCGATCGCCTCCGCCTCGCGAATGGTGAAGAGCGCGTTCGCCGCCTCGCCGCTCCGGAGCATGGCTTCGTCGCCCCGCAGCAGGAAGATGCGGGCGGTCGGATCGCCGAGCGCGGCCGAGAGGCTCGCCTCGTTGCGCTGCTCGCTGCGCCGGTCGAGCGTGTTGCCGGAAAAGCCGGTGAGCGTGCTCGGCTCGGGCGACGGCAGGCGTCTGAAGATGGAACGGGTCATGGCGGGAGGCTTCGGCGCTGTGGTGACGGCCGCGACGCGGCCGGGAAGGGCTCGTCATTACGCCACAGAAGCGCCGGGCGCGATAGCGCACCGCGTATCCCCCGCGACGAAGGGCTTGCCAAGGGGGTTGCCAAGCGGGACGGAAACGACGATATGTCGCCGCGGGAGGTTGGTGGCGGACGGGCCACTCGCCAATCGGGTCAGGTCCGGAAGGAAGCAGCCCCAACGAGCCAGGCACGGGTCGCGTGCCAGCCTCCTTCCTTCCCCTGCTATTTTCGGCCGCCTGTCGAGCATGCCGCCTTTGCGTGCTAGGCTCCCGCGCGGCTTCGTCCGGCCCGGCCGGATCGCGGCGACGGAACGAGGCAAGGGCCGAGGCATGGACGGCGGAGGCATGGACGGCAGCGGCATCAGGGACGGGCAGGCGGGCGGCGCCTACCGGGTGCTCGCGCGCAAATACCGTCCGCGCAGCTTCGATGACCTCGTCGGCCAGGAGCCGATGGTCCGCACCCTCACCAATGCCTTTTCGACCGGCCGCATTGCGCAGGCCTATATGCTGACCGGCGTGCGCGGTGTCGGCAAGACGACCACCGCCCGCATCCTCGCCCGTGGCCTCAACTATGCCGTGCCCGGCAAGGTAGACCGGCCGACAATCGACATGCCCGAGCTCGGCATCCATTGCGCCGAGATCATGGAAGGGCGCCATGTCGATGTCATCGAAATGGACGCCGCCTCGAACAACGGCATCGACCATATCCGCGAGATCATCGAGGCGGTGCGCTACAAGCCCGTCTCGGCTCGCTACAAGGTCTATATCCTTGACGAGGTGCACATGCTCTCGGGCGCGGCCTTCAACGGGCTCCTGAAGACGCTCGAGGAGCCGCCGGAGCATGTGAAGTTCATCTTCGCGACGACCGAGATCCGCAAGGTCCCGGTGACGGTGCTGTCGCGCTGCCAGCGCTTCGATCTCCGCCGCATCGAGCAGGATCGGCTCATCGGCCTGTTGCGGTCGATCACGGTGCGCGAGAGCGTCGAGATCGACGACGAGGCGCTCGCCATGATCGCGCGCGCCGCGGAAGGATCGGCCCGCGATTCGCTGTCGCTGCTCGACCAGGCGATCGCCCATGGCGCCGGGCGGATCGTCGCCGAGGATGTGCGCGGCATGCTCGGCCTCGCCGACCGCAGCCGCGTGATCGATCTCTTCGAGGCGCTGATGGCCGGGCGGATCGCCGAGGCGCTGGCGCTTATCAAGGACCAGTATGACATCGGCGCCGAGCCCGGCGTCGTGCTGCAGGACCTCGCCGCCTTCACCCATCTCGTCACGCGCATCAAGGTCGTGCCCGGCGCCGCCGAGGATGGCGGCATGCCGGAGGCCGAGCGCCGCCGGGCGAGCGAGTTCGCGGCCTCGCTGCCGCTCCGCGTCCTGTCGCGCGCCTGGCAGATGCTGCTGAAGGGCATCGAGGAGGTGCAGGGCTCGAGCCGGCCGCTCGCCGCCGCCGACATGGCGCTGATCCGCATCGCCCATGCGAGCGACCTGCCGACGCCCGACGAGGCGCTGCGTCTCCTGAAGGGCGGCGCGGCCGCCCTGGCGCCACCGCCGGCGGGCGCGCCTCAGCCGTCGTCCGCGCCATCCGGTCCGTCCGGCTATCAGCCGTCGCCGCCCCGCGCCAGCCTCTCCTCGGGCGGCCCGTCGCTGGTCTCGTCCGGCACGCCGATGGCGCGCGTGGCCGAGCCGCAGATGGCGGCTCCCGCGCCGCAGAAGGCCGTTCCGGCGATCCGCTTCCAGCGCTTCGAGGATCTCGTCGCCTTTGTCGGGCAGAAGCGCGACCTGCCGCTCAAGCTGGCGCTGGAGCGCGAGGTGCGCGTCATCCGCTTCGAGCCCGGCCTCCTGGAATTCGAGCCGACCGAGCATGCCTCGCGCACGCTCGCTTCCGACCTTTCGCGCCGGATCACGGAATGGACGGGGGAGCGCTTCTCCGTCGTGGTCGGGCGCGGCGCCACCAGCGAGACGATCGCCGAGCGGCAGGAAGCCGAGCGGCTGCGCCAGAAGAGCGACGCCAAGGCCGATCCGCTAGTCGCCGCGGTGCTCGCCCGTTTCCCCGGCGCCGAGATCGTCGACGTGCAGATCCGTGGCGAGGAGAGCGCCGAGGCGCCGATCGCGCCGCCGCCTGTCGAGGCTGGCGACGACGCCGCCGAACAGGCCGACGACTGAACCCATTGCCAATCGAAGCGAGAGGAACACCGCCGATGCGCGACATCATGGGCATGATGAGCAAGGCCAAGGAACTGCAGTCCAAGATGCAGGCCATGCAGGACGAGATCGCCACGCTCGAGGTCGAGGGCAGCGCCGGCGCCGGGCTCGTCACCGTCACCATGACGGCCAAGGGCGACCTCCGGAAGATCGCCATCGATCCCTCGCTGCTGAAGGCCGACGAAGGCGAAATCCTCGAAGACCTCGTCATCGCCGCCCATGCCGATGCGCGCGGCAAGGCCGAGAAGCTGATGGCCGACAAGATGCAGTCGCTGACCGGCGGCCTCGGCCTGCCCCCGGGCCTCAAGCTGCCGTTCTGACGGACCGTTCCATCAACGGTGTGTCTCCGCCGCCTGCCGCGTCAGCCGCGTTCCTTCACCTCTCCCATGGGGAGAGGTCGAACCGAAGGTCCGGGTGAGGGGTGCGCCCTCTCCAGAGGGGCCGTAACCCCTCACCCGCCGCGCTCTGCGAGCGCGTCGACCTCCCTGAGGGAGAGGTAAAGGGACGTCGGTCCCGATCATCCTTGGGGGAGGGGTGGAGGGCAGCCGGCCGTATAAGTTCGCGTTGCTCGTTTTTCTTAAGAGAGTCCAGTCATGTCGCGCGCCGTCGCCGGTCCCGAGATCGAGAGGCTGATCCAGCTGCTGGCGCGGCTGCCGGGTCTCGGGCCGCGCTCGGCGCGGCGGGCGGCGCTGGCGCTCGTCAAGAAGAAGGACCTCCTCCTCGCGCCGCTGGCGAGCGCCATGACGGTCGCCGCCGAGCGGATCGTCACCTGCTCCGTCTGCGGCAATGTCGATACCGCCGATCCCTGCACGATCTGCACCGATCCGAGCCGCGATGCGCGTACGATTGTCGTCGTCGAGGACGTCGCCGATCTCTGGGCGCTGGAGCGGGCCGGTGCCATCGATGCCCGCTATCACGTGCTCGGCGGCACGCTGTCGCCGCTCGACGGCGTCGGTCCCGACGATCTCACCATCGACGCGCTCGTCGCGCGCTGTTCTTCAGGCGAGGTCTCCGAAGTGATCATCGCGGTCAACGCCACGGTGGACGGCCAGGCGACGGCGCATGTGATCATGGATCGTCTCGCCGGCCTGCCGGTGAAGGTCTCGCGCCTCGCCCATGGCGTGCCGGTCGGCGGCGAGCTTGACTATCTCGACGAAGGCACCCTCTCGGCCGCCATCCGCGCCCGCACGCCGCTTTGAGGACAGGGAGTGTTCCGATGATCCCCGACGACATCCTTGCCGAGGCGCATCGCTACTGGTGCGGCCATCTGCCGACGGCCGAGTATTTTCCGGAAGAGAAGGCTGCGATCTGGTTCGAGCGCAGCGAGGCGACCGATACCGAGATCTTCACGATGTTCGGCCCGTTCCTCGACGCGGTCGCGGCCAATGACTGGATGCTCGCCGATCTCGACCGCACCGAGATCGTCGGCCTCGTGATCATGCTCGACCAGTTCCCGCGCAACATCTTCCGCGCCGACAAGCGGGCCTTCGCCTATGACGAGACGGCGCGGCGTCATGCCCGGGCGGCGATTGCCGCCGGCGTCGGGCGTTTCGCGCTCGTCGAGCGGGTCTTCCTCTATCTCCCCTTCGAGCACAGCGAGGCGATCGAGGACCAGGACCTCTCCGTCCGCCTGTTCGAGGAGCTGCTTGCCGCCGCGCCGGCCGAGCAGACCGAGACCTACAAGGACTATCTCGTCTTCGCTGAGAAGCACCGCGACCTGATCCGCCGCTTCGGCCGCTTCCCGCATCGCAACGCCTGGCTCGGCCGCGAGAACACGCCCGAGGAGGACGCATTTCTTGCCGAGCATGGGCGCGGCTACTGAGGGGGCCGCTCTTTGCCGAGAGCCGGGATCAGCGCAAACAGCACCTGCCCGGCAAGGCCGAGGGCGCCGGGAGCCGTCAGCCAACTTGCGGCATAGGCGGCGGGCCGCACTCCGAATGCTGCGGCGAGGACGACTTCAGCGAGCATCAGCAGCAGGAAGGCGAGAAGCCCGGCGGCGAGCCTATTGGTGCGGCGCGAGACGGCGTAGCGCCGCATGATCGGCGCCGATGCCAACCAGGCGATCGCCAGCATCAGCGGCAACTCGGCCGCGACGGCCGCGAGCGGGCCCATGGTCGGCGTCAGCCACAGCGTTCGCACGGTGCCGAGGACGAAGCCCGCGAGGAAGACGACCGCGAAATAGGCCGCGCCGGCGAGCGCAATGTTCCCGGCCGTTGATCGCTCCTGGCCGGCCATGCCGTCACTCCCCCGCCAGAAGGTCGCGCTGGGCGGGCAGGGCTGCCTCGTCATCGGCGAGTTCCAGCGCGCCGATGCGCTCGCCGCGGCTCTTCACCTTGCGGGTCGAGACGAGGATGTCCTCGATGTCGCGCGAGGCCTGGCCGAAATGCGTCTGCAGCTTGCCGACGCGCTCGTCGAGGCGGCCGACATCCTCGATCAGCTTCATCACCTCGTTCTGGATGAGATGCGCCTGCGCCCGCATGTCGGCATCGCGCAGGATCGACTGGATGACCTGGATCGACAGCAGCAGCAGCGAGGGCGAGACGATGACGACGCGCAGCCGGTGCGCCTGCTGCACGACATCCTCGAACCGCTCGTGGATGCTTGAAAAGATCGATTCGGACGGCACGAACATGAAGGCCGTGTCCTGCGTCTCGCCGGGGATCAGGTAGCGCTCCGCAATGTCCTTCAGATGCTTCCCGACATCCCGGCGGAACTGCGCCTCGGCGCCGCGCAGGGAATCGCCGCCCTCCGAGGCGCGGATCGCGTTCCAGGCTTCCAGCGGAAATTTCGCGTCGATGACGAGACGCGGCGCGCCGTTGGGGAATTCGACAACGCAGTCCGGCCGGTTGCCGTTGGAGAGCGTCGCCTGGAAGGCGTAGCGGCCGCGCGGCAGCCCGTCCTGCACAATCGCCTCCATCCGCGCCTGCCCGAAGGCACCGCGCGTCTGCTTGTTGGCGAGGATCGCCTGCAGGCCGACCACCTGGCTCGACAGTTCGGTCAGGTTCTTCTGCGCGGTGTCGATCACGGCCAGCCGCTCGTTGAGGCGCGAGAGATCGGCATGGGCGCTGCGCGCCTGCTCGGTCATGCTCTGGCCGATACGGTGGCCGAGCATGTCCATGCGCTCCGAAAGGCCGTGCACGAGGTCGGACTGCCGGCGCGCGAGAAGCTCGGCCATGGCGTTCATCCGCCCGGCCATCTCGCTCTGCATGCGCATCACCTCGGCGAGCCGCTCCTCGGCGGCATCCTCCTCATCATCGACGCCGCGGCGGCGTCCCGCGAGGGCCGCCAGCAGCAGGATGAGGAGCAGCAGCGCCACCCCGGCGAGCGCCGCCTCGAGCAGCGTGACGGGATGGCCGGCGAGGTCGAAAGGGACTGTCTGCATCTGTTGACGCATATCAGATTTTGTTGAAAGAACCAGATCAAAACGAGAACATTTGTCGGCGAAAACGGCTGGGAGGCAGGCTTTCCACGATTGACCGGCCTCGGCCGAGCGCCTATTTCAGGCGCCACGCCCGAGGAGTTCCATGGCCAAGCTCGACATCATCACCCTGCCGGATCCGAAGCTGCGTCTCGTGAGCGCGCCCGTCGAACGCATCGACGACGAACTGCGCCGCTTCCTGGACGACATGCTGGAGACGATGTACGAGGCGCCCGGCATCGGCCTCGCCGCCATCCAGGTCGGCGTGCCGCGCCGCATCGTGACGATCGACGTCTCGCCGCGCGAAGAAGGCCAGCCGCGCGCGCCGCTCTTCCTCATCAATCCCGAGATCGTTTCGTCAGTCGACGACCGCTCGGTGTATGAAGAAGGCTGCCTCTCGATCCCGGATTACTATGCCGAGGTGGAACGGCCGGCCGGCGTTCGGCTCCGCTATCTCGACCGCGAAGGAAAGCAGCAGGAGATCGAGGCCGATGGCCTGCTCTCGACCTGCATTCAGCACGAGGTCGACCATCTCGACGGAAAGCTCTTCATCGATTACCTGTCGCGGCTGAAGCGCGACATGGTGATCCGCAAGTTCACCAAGGCCGCCAAGAGCGGCACCAAGCCGGAATTCAAGTCGCACGCCAGCGAAGAGATGTGAGGGATGAGCCTCCGCATCGCCTTCATGGGCACGCCGGATTTCGCGGTGCCGACGCTGACGGAGATCGTCGGCCAGGGCCATGAGGTCGTCGCCTGCTACACGCGCGCCCCGAAGGCTGCCGGTCGCGGGATGGAAGAGCGCAAGTCGCCGGTGCACCTCGTCGCCGAGCGCTTCGGCATCCCCGTTTTCACCCCGCGCTCGCTGAAGGGCGAGGATGAGCAGGCGGCGTTCGCGGATCTCGATCTCGATGTGGCAGTGGTCGTCGCCTATGGCCTGATCCTGCCGAAACCCATCCTCGATGCACCGCGCGACGGCTGCCTCAACCTCCATGCCTCGCTGCTGCCGCGCTGGCGCGGCGCGGCGCCGATCCATCGCGCGATCATGGCCGGCGATGCCGAAACTGGCGTCATGGTCATGCAGATGGAAGAGGGGCTCGACACCGGCCCCATCGCCATGGCCGAGCGCATCGCCATTCCTGCCGACGCCACGACCGGCGACCTGCATGACCGCTTGGCCAGGCTCGGCGCCGATCTCATGGTGCGGGCGCTGGCGGCGCTGTCGCGCGGCGCGCTGGCGAGCCAGCCCCAGGCGGAGGCCGGCGTCACTTATGCCGCCAAGATCGACAAGGGCGAGACGCGCATCGACTGGACGCGCGACGCCCGTGCCGTCCATGACCATATCCGCGGGCTGTCGCCCTTTCCCGGCGCCTGGTGCGAGATGGAGCTTTCCGGCAAGACCGAGCGCGTGAAGATCCTGCGCTCGACCGCCGGCGAGGGGAGCGGCCAGCCGGGGACCGTGCTCGACGACCGTCTGACGATCGCCTGCGGCAGCGGCGCGGTGCGCCTCGTCGAGTTGCAGCGGGCCGGCGGCAAGCCGCTGTCGGCGGAAGCGTTCCTTCGCGGGGCCACCATCGGCGCCGGCGCCCGCCTTCCCTGATGCCGCGCTACAAGATCCTCGTCGAATATGACGGCCGGCCCTATGCCGGCTGGCAGCGGCAGGCCAATGCGCCCTCCGTGCAGCAGACGCTCGAGGAGGCGATCCAGCGCTTTTCCGGCGAGGCGGCGGTCACCAAGGGGGCGGGCCGCACGGATTCGGGCGTGCATGCCACCGGCCAGGTGGCGCATTTTGATCTTTCGGGCATCTGGACGGGCCTCAGGATCCGCGACGCGATGAACGCGCAGCTGCGGCCGGCCCCGATCGCGGTCATCGAAGCGGCGCCCGTCTCTGACAGCTTCGATGCGCGGCGCTCGGCGACCAAGCGCCATTATCTCTATCGCGTTCTCGACCGCCGCGCGCCGGCGGCGCTCGACATCGACCGGGTGTGGGACGTGCGGCGGCGCCTCGATATCGAGGCGATGCGCGAGGGCGCCAAGCTCCTGCTGGGCAAGCATGACTTCACCACGTTCCGCTCGGCGGACTGCCAGGCGAAGAGCCCGCTGAAGACGCTCGACTCCCTCGAGATCCGGCGCTCCGGCGACGAGGTGCTGTTCGACGTTTCTGCGCGGTCCTTCCTGCACAATCAGGTGCGCTCCATGGTGGGGACGCTGAAGAAGGTCGGCGAAGGGAAATGGCCGCCCTCGAGGGTAGGCGACGTGCTGGAAGCCCGCGATCGCAAGGCCTGCGGGCCGGTGGCGCCGCCCGGCGGGCTCTATCTCGTCCGCGTCGAGTATGGCGTGCTACAGGCCGAAGAGCCGGTCGATGACCTGGCTGAGGACGATGCTTAGCACGAGGTCGGCGGCGATCAGCGCGGCGGCGAAGCCCGCGCCCTTGCCGAGCGTCCAGCGGATGATGCGATAGTTGTAGAAGATGCCGACGCCGAGAATGGCAAGCAGCAGGAGCTGCGCCATCTCGATCGACAGGAAGCCGAAACCGAGCAGCAGCGCGATCGCGGCGAGCGGCACGGAGAGCACCAGCCGCGCCCAGTTGCAGACGACGATATAGGCGACATAGCCGCGCGTGATGCCGAGCTGGCTCGCGAAAAGTGCCAGCAAGGCCGGCATGGCCACCCAGTCGACCACGTAATCCGTCAGCTGCGCCGCAATGAAGGCCGCATCCGAGCCGTTGTCGACGATCGAATCGGCGAGCAGCATGCCGTGCTGCACCGCCGCGTTGATCGCAGCGAAGGGAAGGGCCAGCAGCATGGCGCGGAAGGAATGCCAGAAGCCGTCGACCGAAAGATCGAATTCCGACAGCGCCTCGCGCCGGCCGAGCAGCAGCTGGGTGGCGCCGCGGATCGAGCTGCGGGTCGCGGGATCGAGCATTTTGCGCCGTGCCTCAGCCGAACCAGTCGTCGAGGAAGCGGCGATAGATGGCGGTGAGCGCCACGACGTCGTCGACCGCGGCGCGCTCGTCGACCTGGTGCATCGTCTCGCCCACGAGGCCGAATTCGACGACGGGGCAGTAGTCCTTGATGAAGCGCGCGTCCGAGGTGCCGCCGCTCGTCGAGAGGTCCGGCCGGCGACCGGTCACGCTCTCGACCGCGTCGGAGAGGTTGTCGATCAGGCTGGCCGAATGAGTGAGGAAGGATTCGCTCGATCCCTCCATCAGTTCGAGTTCATAGGCGATCTCGTTGCCGGCCGCCTCGTCGAGCCGCGCCGCGAGCCAGGCTTCCAGCGTCGCCACCGTCCACTGGTCGTTGAACCGGATGTTGAAACGGGCGCTGGCCTCTGCCGGGATGACATTCCAGGCGGTGTTATCAACGTCGAGCCCGACAAATTCGAGATTGGACGGATCGAAGCGCTCCGAGCCCTCGTCGAGCGCCTCGGCGGTGACGCGGCGGATCAGCTTGGTCAGCTGCGGGATCGGGTTGATGGCGAGATGCGGATAGGCGACATGGCCCTGGCGGCCAAAGACCGTGATGCGGCCGGAGAGGCTGCCGCGGCGGCCGACCTTGATCGCGTCGCCGAGGCGTTTCGGGTTGGTCGGCTCGCCGACGATCGCCGCATCGAAGCGGTGGCCGTTCCGTGACGCCCAGTCGAGCAGCTTGACGGTGCCGTTGACCGATGGGCCTTCCTCGTCGCCGGTGATGAGCAGCGAGATCGTGCCCTGCGGCGCACCGCCGCGATCCGCGAGATAGCCGAGCGCCGCCGCGACGAAAGCCGCGATGCCGCCCTTCATGTCGACCGCGCCGCGGCCATGAACGAAGCCGTCCGAGATGTCGCCGGCGAAGGGGCCATGCGACCAGCGCGCCGGGTCCCCCGGCGGCACGACATCGGTGTGGCCGGCAAAGACGAGATGCGGCGCGCCGGAGCCGATGGTCGCGAACAGGTTCTCGACGTCTGGCGTCCCGGCCTCTCTGAAGACGGGGCGGCTTACCGTGAAGCCGGCCGGGGCGAGCACGGATTCGAGAAGTGCGAGCGCGCCGCCCTCGGTCGGCGTGACGGAGGGGCAACGGATCAGCGCTGAAAGCAGCGCGACGGGGTCGGCCGCTGTCGCGGCATCTGGTGCGGGGGGCATGATGTCTCGTGCCATGCCGCACCGCGCCGATCAAGAGGACGACGTGGGCGGCGATCAGACCGCGACCGAATGCCGGCCGCCGCGCCCGAGATAGGCGTCGAACTCGGCCGCGACGACGCGGGCGAGGGCGTGGTGATGGGCGCGGATCGCGAGGCGGCCGGCGTCGAGGCTCACCCAGCCGGCGGCGACCAGCGGGGCAAGATTCACCTGCTCGGCGGCGAAGGTCTCGCCGGCCGCGCCATGCTCATCGGCGAGGGCGGGGAGGTCGACGGCGAAATCGCAGAGCAGCCGCTCGATGATCGCGGCGCGCAGCCTATCGTCGCCCTCGAAGGCCTTGCCGCGGGTGATCGGCAGGTTGCCCGCCTCGATCGCCCGCCGCCAGCCATGCTCGTCGGCTGCGTTCTGGGCATAGCCGGCGGGGGTGCGGCCGATCGAGGAGGCGCCGACGCCGATCAGCGTCACCGCATCGTCGTCGGTGTAGCCCTGGAAGTTGCGGCGGAGTCGGCCCTCGCGAGCCGCCGCCGACAGCGGATCGTCCGGCAGGGCGAAGTGGTCGATGCCGATCTCCTGATAGCCGCCGGCCTCAAGTAGCATGCGCATCAGCGCCGCCTGGCGGAGCCGCGCGTCGCCGTCCGGCAGCGTCGCCTCGTCGATCAGCGTCTGGTGCCGCTTCATCCAGGGCACATGGGCATAGCCGAAGCTGGCGAAGCGCGCCGGCCGCAGCGCCAGCATCGCCTCGGCGGTCTCGGCGATGGAGGCTTCGGTCTGCAGAGGCAGGCCATACATCAGATCGGCATTGATCGCGGTGATGCCGGCGTCGCGGAGCGCGGCGAAGCTCGCCTCGACGACGTCGAGTGGCTGAACGCGGGCGATCGCCTCCTGCACGGCAGGATCGAGCGTCTGGATGCCGAGGCTGGCGCGGTTGACGCCGAGCGCCGCCAGCGCCTTCGCGCCCTCCGCCGTCACATGGCGCGGGTCGAGCTCCATCGCGTGCTCGAGATCGTCCGTGAAGCGGAAATGGCCGGCGAGGTCGCAAAGGATCGCCTCCATCGTGCCGGCCGGCAAGATGTTGGGCGTGCCGCCGCCCCAATGGATATGCGAGACGGCGACGCGTCCGAGCCTTGCGGCGACGAGGGCGATCTCGCGCCGGAGCGTCGCGGCATAGGCGAGAAGCGGCTCATCGCGCCGCGCCGCGCGCGTGGTGCAGCCGCAATAGGTGCAGATCGACCGGCAATAGGGGACATGGATATAGAGCGAGATCGGCGCATCCGACTGCGCGACCGCCTCGAGCCAGGCGCCATAGGTCTCGCCCGTCACGGAATCGGAGAAATGCGGCGCGGTCGGGTAGGACGTATAGCGCGGCACCATGCGGCGCGTGAGGGCATCGAGGCTCGGCGCGGGAAAGGGAGCGTTCATCGCTGTCGATCGGCCTTCATCTGCGGCCCTGGATGCGGCCGCTCCGAAGACGCGCTTAGCGCGGCGGCGAGACGCCGACCTTGCGCTCCGTCAAATGCGCGCTTCAGTCGACGCGATCCAGCAACATCGCCTCGTCGTCGCCGGCCATCAGCTTCATGCGGCCGTTCTCGCCCGGCGTCGCGCGGGTCACCCGGGCGGCGAGGTCGAGGAAGAGCTTCTCTGCGGCCATCTCGTCCTTCGGGCAGATCATTCGCGTCGCGCCGAGCGGGCCGATCGCGAGGCTCTCCGCGTCGAGCCTGAAAGCGCCGAAATAGCGGTTGCAGCCGGTCTTGCCGCTGACCCGGTCCGGCGCCTCGAAGGCGATGGTCGCGATCACGCCGTCCGGCAGCGGCTTGCCTTCGAGCGCGAGGACGCGCCAGCCGCCTTCGATCGCCGTGAAGGTCGAGCCGCCGCAGCCGTCGAGCCTCCGGCCGTTGAAGTCGGCCCGGACCGCGACGGGGAAGGGCATGCCGGTCATCGAGTCGGCGCAGAGACGCTGCTCGATCGTCACCTGCAGCGTGTTGCCCCCGGCGCTCACCTCGATGCGGGGATGGCCGTCGACCGTCGAGCGCGTCACGTTCGAACTCCTGAACGTGATCCCGTCGAGCGGCATCTGAAGCACGACTTCGTCCTCGCCGATCGTGATGATGAAGGACGGCTCGTTGCCGCGCGCGATGAGCGGCTCCTCCGCCGCGGCCGTTGTCGGGGGAGCCAGGGTCGCGGCAATGAGAAGGGCCGTCGCAAGGCCCGTCACGAGCTTCGTCACGCGCTTGGCCAGATGGATCACCGCTTCCCCCCTTGTGTTCTTTCCGCTTCATCAGGCTGCGGCCGGACACGATGATAGAGGACAGTGTGGCGACAAAAGTGCGGAGAAGCGCGTCACAAATTGTCGTCGCCCGCCGAAGTCGTTCGTCAAGAAGGGGAGGGACGGCAGCAGGCTGGTCCCGCTTAGCAAGGGAGCGCAGCCATGACGCAGTATCTCGTCGCCATCCATCATCCCGATGGCTATGACGGTGCCAGCGAAGACGAGGCGATGCATCGCGACATCGACCGGCTGAACGACGAGATGGTCGCCGCGGGCATCCGCCTGTTCGTGGGCGGACTCAAGCCATTCGGCGAGGCGCGGGCGGTGCGTCGGCGCGGGCGCGATCTCATGATCACCGACGGGCCCTATCTCGAGACCAAGGAGCATATCGCCGGCTTCTGGGTGCTCGAACTGCCGAGCATGGACGAGGCGCTGAGCTGGGGCCGCAAGGCAGCAACAGCCTGCCGAGCCAATGTCGAGGTGCGTCCCTTCTGGTGACGGGGACATTGTCTCCTGGGTGGGATGTATTTCTGCCCCGGCTCTGCGCTTACGGGCCAGTCCTATCGGTCGATGCAAGAGGAATCGACGGGCCGTTAAAACAATATGTCAAGCCTCCATGAGCGATTAACGTTTGCTGGCCGACGTTCGTCTGGCAAACGCAGCCGAAAAGGCTGCCCGGAGGAAACGCCATGACGATGAACAAGAAGACGTCCAGCCTGTTCGCCGCCGCAGCGCTGCTCGCAGCGCTGGCTTCGGCGCCGGCGTTGGCGCAAGATACGCCCAGCCTGTCGGGCGCCTGGAAGGGCAAGAGCGACGCCATCGGCAAGCAGCCCGGCTTCACGACCGGCGACGTGACGATCACGGTCACCGAGCAGCAGGGTCGGTCGTTCCGCGCCAAGGTTTCGTACCCGTCCGAGAAGGGCGAAATCAGCGAAGACCTGATCGGCACTGTCACGCCGGATGGCAAGGGCATCTTCCTCGTCGGAGACGATGGCATCCATCTCGGCACGCTCTCCGGCGAGACGCTCGATGTCTGCTATCTCGAAACGGGCGACGACGCGATGGCTGCCTGTTCGCGGCTGACGAAGCAGCCCTGAGGATCGCACCACCCTGAAGTTCCGGCCGCGGAGGTATCGCTTCCGCGGCCTTTTCATGCGCGCGAGCCGGAACTTGGCCGGCCTCCAGCCGTTGGCGTCGATTGACATCTCGCTGCGGCAGGGAGGCCCGTGACAGAAGACCGGCACCATTGCGTCATGATCGGGTCCTCCAGGGGCCGGGTGGCGCGTGCCGATTCGTTCTTCTGCGCGACTGGACGGCGCGGGTCGCCGGCGTGAGCGGCCTTCCCATTCCCGACTGGCTGGCCGCCACCATCCCGCTCTGGAAGGCGCTGCATATCATCGCGCTCACGCTCTGGTGTGGCGGCCTCATCGTGCTGCCGATCATGCTCGCGCTGCACGATCCCGCGGTTTCACCGGGCGACTACCGGATCATCCGGCACGCCACGCATCTCACCTATACGATGGTCGTGACGCCGGCGGCGGTGGTGGCGGTGATCGCCGGGACCTGGCTCATCTTCCTGCGCCATGTCTTCGAGCCATGGCTCTTCGCCAAGCTGGCGCTGGTCGCGGCGCTGATGGCGCTCCATGCCACGATCGGCCATGTCATCCTGCGCATAGCCGAGGCGCCTGGAAGGCGAAGGCCGCCGAGTCCCTATTGGCCGATCGGCGGCGTCCTCGCCTGCGCGACCGGCATCCTGGTGCTGGTGCTTGCCAAGCCGGACCTTGCCGGCCTCTCCTTTCCGCACTGGCTGGTGACGCCGCAGGGGCGTCAGCTGCCCTTCGTGCCGAGCCCGTAGTCGAAGACGAGCTTGCCACCATGCCAGCCGGTCAGAATCACCACCCCCGCCGAGATTGCCGACAGGAGCAGGCCATAGGGCAGCACCGCGCTTTCCGCATCGCCCAGGCGATAGCCCCAGTTCGCGCCGAGCAGCGACAACAGCGTCACGGCGATGATGAAATGCGTCCAGGCCGCGGCCCTGGCCCTGATGCCGGGCACGAGCAGCAGCTCCGCCGTTCCCGAGAGGCCGGCGAACATGCCGATCAGGAAGGCGCCGCCCACGGCCCAGATCGCGGCCCGGGTCCAGAAGGGATCGCCGGTCCACCAGTAGAGAGCGTCGGCGCCGAATGTGCTGAAGGTGAGGGCAACCGGAAAGGCGACGCTCATCGCATGGATCGGATGGCCGAACAGCGCGACGCGGGACTGCGTGTCATCGAAGCCGGGCTGCTCGACCACCGGATCGATCAGCTTTTCGTCCGCGCCTTCGATCTCGTCCGTCGTTGTCTCTTCGGCGGCCATCTCCTTCGTCGTCATGAGCGTTCGTTCCTCGTTCCTCTGGTCATCGGCACAACGGCGCTTGGACTGTCCGGTTGCGACGCGCCGCTATCGACATTGTCGCCGGCCGGCCCAGGGGCGCGGGCGATCGCGACGCTGTGGTGGGTGATGCTGGCCGCCGCCGGCGCGATTGTCCTTCTCGTCGCGGCGCTCATCGTCCTTGCCTGGCGGCGACAGCCCGCCGGGGCGAAGCGCGGCGGTGAACGCGTCTGGATCTTCGGCCTCGGGCTCGCCTTTCCAGCGGTCGTGCTCGCGGCGCTGCTCGGATTCGGGCTGGTGATCGGCGAGCGGCTGATGCCGCGCACGGCGCCGGATATCCTCCGCGTCGGGGCCGAGGCGCGGCGCTTCGCCTGGACCTTCACCTATCCCGATCTTCCCGGGCGCAGGACGGACGGCGTGCTGCATGTTCCAGCCGGCCGGCCGGTCGATGTCGCGATCACCACCGCCGATGTCATTCACAGCTTCTGGGTGCCGCGCCTCGCCGGCAAGCTCGATGCCGTGCCCGGCCATGTCAACGTGTTGCGCATCGAGGCGGAGCAGCCCGGCACCTATCAGGGCGTGAGCGCCGAATTCAGCGGCACGGGATATGACGGCTTCGCCTTCACCGTCGTCGCCCATGCGCCCGACGACTGGGCCGCTTTCATGAGCGGCAATGAGACGGAGGCTCGGCAATGAACGCGCTCGCCCGCCACCGCCGCCTCACCGCCATCTGGTCGTCCCGGCCGGGCTGGAAGGGGCTCTTCTCGACCGTCAATCATAACGATGTCGGGTTGATGTTCCTCGTCACGGCCTTCTTCTATTTCTTCGTCGCCGGCGTCCTGGCGATGCTGATCCGGGCCCAGCTCGCGACGCCACATTCGGCCTTTGCTGGGCCGGAGATCTACAACCAGATCTTCACCATGCACGGGACGCTGATGATGTTCCTGTTCGCCATTCCGGCGATCGAGGGCATGGCGATCTACCTGCTGCCGAAGATGCTGGGGACGCGCGACCTCGCCTATCCGCGCCTCGGCGCCTATGGCTACTGGTGCTACTTCTTCGGCGGCGCGATGCTGCTCGTCTCGCTTCTTCTCGGCATCGCGCCGGATGGCGGCTGGTTCATGTATCCGCCGCTGACCGGCAAGGTCTATTCGCCGGGCATCAACACCGATTTCTGGCTGCTCGGCATCACCTTCGTCGAGATCTCCGCGATCTCGGCCGCGGTCGAGTTCACCGTCTCGATCCTCCGCTACCGCGCGCCGGGCATGTCGCTATCGAAGATGCCGATTTTCGCCTGGTACATGCTCGTCACCTCGCTGATGATCCTGACCGGCTTCCCGCCGCTGATCCTCGGCTCGATCCTGCTCGAGCTCGAGCGCACCTTCGGCCTGCCCTTCTTCCAGGTCGAGCTCGGCGGCGACAGCCTCCTGTGGCAGCACCTCTTCTGGCTGTTCGGCCATCCGGAGGTCTACATCATCTTCCTGCCGGCGGCGGGAGTCGTTTCAACCATCCTGCCCGTCATGGCCTCGACCACGCTGCTCGGCTATCGCTATGTCGTGGCGGCGGCCGTGGCGCTGGCCATCCTGAGCTTCGGGCTCTGGGTGCACCACATGTTCACGACCGGCATCCCGCATATGGGGCTCGCCTTCTTCTCGGCCGCATCGACGCTGGTCGCGGTGCCGACATCGGTGCAGGTCTTCGCCTGGATCGGCACGCTGTGGAAGGGCAGGCCGCAGCTGCGCCTGCCCATGCTCCATATCCTCGGCTTCTTCGCCACCTTCGTCATCGGCGGACTGACCGGCGTCATGGTCGCCGTGGTGCCGTTCGACTGGCAGGTGCACGACACGGCCTTCGTCACCGCGCATCTGCACTATGTGCTCTTCGGCGGCTTCGTCTTCCCGCTGCTCGCCGCCCTCTATTACTGGCTGCCGCTCGCAACGGGGCGGGCGCGCTTCTTCCGCCTCGGCGAGGTCGCCTTCGCGCTGATCTTCATCGGCTTCCACGTCACCTTTCTCGCGATGCATTTCGCAGGGTTGATGGGCCAGCGGCGGCGGATCTCGACCTATTCGCCGGAGGACGGCTGGACGGCGATCAACCTCATTTCATCGATCGGCGGCTTCATCCTCGCATTCGGGCTGGTGATGGTGCTGATCGAGGTCGTGCTTCATCTCGTCGTGCGCCATCGCGCGCCGCGAAATCTCTGGCGGGCCGGGACGCTGGAATGGGCGACCGCCATGCTGCCACCGGCCTATAACTTCGCAAGCCTGCCTGAGGTTGACGACCGGGAGCCGCTGCGTGCCGACCCGGACCTGCCCGCCCGCCTCGCCCGCGGGGAGGGCTATCTGGGAGAGCCGAACGGCATGATGCGCGAGACGCTCGCCGTCGATGTCGCAAGCGGCACCCCCGAGCATCACGTGATCTATCCCGGCAACACGCATCTGCCGATCGTGCTCGCCGCCGTCACCGGCCTCTTCTTCCTGGCGCTGCTGCTGAAGGTCCTGTGGGTTGCCCCGCTCGCCATGATCGGCGTCGCCGTCCTTGCCTGGCGCTGGGTCTGGGTGCTCGGCCGGCGGGAGGATGCCGGCGCGGTATCGGTTGGGTGCGGCCTGTCACTGCCGACCATCGCCGAGGTCGACCGGCCGCCCGGCTGGTGGGGCTCGGTTTTCCTGCTGGTCGCCGACGCGACATTGTTCGGCTCGCTGCTGTTCGGCTACGCCTTCCTGTGGACCATCGCGCCCGGCTGGCCGCCGCCGGAATGGATCGCACCGTCGGCGATCGTGGTCGCGCTCGCCGGCGTCGGGGTTGCGCTTTCGATCATCGGGCCATTCTTCGCGACGCGCGCCAATGCGGGCGGCAGCAACCCGGCCGTGGGGCTCGCCCTTTCGCTTGCCGGATCTGCCGCGATCGCCGCGGCGCTGGTGGCGATGCTCATGATGGCGCCGTCCCCGACCGGCCATGCCTATGGCGCGACCCTGCTCGTCCTCGGCGGCTACGGCATCCTGCACGCGATTGTCGTCGCGCTGATGGCCGCTTTCCTCATCGCCCGGGTCCGTGCCGGCTACACCTCGCCGCGCCGCCGCGCGGAGATCGCCATCCTGCCGGTCTGGGGCGCCTATGGCGGCGGCATCGCGGTCGTCATCCTGCTCGCCGCCTATCTGCCGGTGGCGCTGTCATGATGGATCTGCTGCGCATTCTCGTCGCCCCCGTCGTTTGGCTCGCCGCCTTCAGCGCCGTCTACGGGCTTCAGGGGGTGCTCTGCGCCGCGCCGCCGGAGGGCACGGTCGCCGGCCTGCCGATGGCGCGCGTTCTGCTCGCGCTCTCCTTCGCCGCCGCGCTGCTGGTGCAGGTCGCGCTGCTCGTCCTGCTTCTTTCCCGGCGCTTCGGCGCCAGCCGCGGCTTCGTGCGCACAGTGAGCCTCGGCGGCGGCCTGGTCGGTGTCGTCGCGACGGTGTGGACGCTTTTCCCCGTCCTGGCGCTGCCGCTCTGCCAATGACACGCGCCTCGTCGGCGACGCGTGCGTGGCCGCTCATTGCAGGGCTCGCGCTGCTCGCCGCCCTCTGGCTGGGACCGCTGCCCGATATGGCGCGGCGGGCCTTCTCGCCGCATATGATCCTGCATCTCGGCGTCACGCTCGCAGCGGCACCGCTCCTGGCCATCGGCGCGCTTCGCTTGCTGCCGGCGCAGTGGCTACGGTCGCGTCAGCCGCTGGCCGCTGCCCTCGCCGTCTCCGCGCTGGAATTCGTCGTCGTCTGGGGCTGGCATGCGCCGGCCCTCCATGAGGCGGCGGCCGCATCGCCCTTCATGTTCGCTGTCCAGCAGGCGAGCTTCCTCGGCGCCGGCCTCGCACTCTGGGGCACCGCCTTTTTCAGCCGCAGCCGCCGCCACGCCGCATCTGGCGCGCTCGCCATGCTGCTCACCTCGATGCATATGGCGATGCTCGGCGTCCTGCTCGTGCTTGCGCCAAGACTTATCTACGCGCCGCAATTCTGCCTCGGCGCCTTCGGCCTCGACCCGCTCGCCGACCAGCAACTGGGCGGCGGGCTGATGGCCCTGTTCGGCGGCGGCGCCGCAGCCATAGGCGGCGCCATCCTCGCGTTGCGGCTCGGCGGAGAGGAGGCCAAGGCGCAAGGATAGCGCTGGACCTCGAAGACTATCGGAATGTCAGAAGAAGCTGCGGCCTGCAGAAAGGCCGAATGGCGCGCCCGAAGAGATTCGAACTCCTGACCCCCAGATTCGTAGTCTGGTGCTCTATCCAGCTGAGCTACGGGCGCCTGCCGGTCGTGGAAGCGGTTGTTCCAGCGACGAGGGCCGCCAATCGGCGGCGGCGTCTTGTTAGCCGCTCGCTTTCGGGATTGCAAGCGCCTCGTTCCAGAGCGGCGGCGCCTGTGGATAGACGCGGCGGCGGCGAGCCGGCGAAGCAAGCCGCTGCGCCTGCGCCTTTCCGTCACCGCGCCTGTGCGCGGCGGGCGCGGTCGAAGGCGACCGGGCGGTCGGGGATGGCGATCTCGAAGATGGCGCCGGGGCCTTCGGTGTCGACGAGCGTGATCGAGCCGCCATGGGCGCGGACGATCTCGGCGGCGATCGCGAGGCCGAGGCCGGTGCCGCCGGGGCGGACGCCGCCCTGGAAGGCCTGGAAGAGGTTGGCCTTGGCGCGCTCGGGAACGCCGGGGCCGGTATCGCAGACGCGTACCGTGACGACCGTGCCGCGCCGGTCGGCCTCCATCAGCAGGCGGCGGACGATGGCCGGGTCGCTCTCGCCATCCATGGCCTGCACGGCATTGCGGCAGAGATTGAGCAGGACGCGGAAGAGTTGGTCGGGATCGGCGTCGATCTCGAAGGCGCTCTCGATGCGGATCTCGCAGCGGATGGTCGCGTGGTTCTCCAGCCCGAGCACGTCGACGACGTCGCGGGCGACGCGGTGCAGCGCCACCAGGCGGCGGCTCGGCTCGCGCTCGCGCGCCCGGCCATAGGCGAGGGTGGTCTGGCAATAGTCGATGGCGCGCCCGAGCGTCGCGATCAGCTTCGGCGCGAATCGCTGCACGGTCGGATCCGGCAGCGAGGCGATGCGGTCGGAGAAGAGCTGCGCTGAGGCAAGGAGATTGCGGAGGTCGTGGTTGACCTTCGAAACCGCGAGGCCGAGATCGGCCAGATGCGTCTTCTGCAGCAGCGTTTCGGACAATTGCCGCTGCATGGCGGCGAGCTCGGTCTCGGCGACGCCGATCTCGTCGGCGCGCCCGCTCGGCACGATGATGCGGGAGCGGTCTTCGGGATCTTCGGAAAAGTGCACCATCGCTTGCGACAGGCGCCGCATCGGGCGGACGAAGAGCCGTTGCAGGCTGATATAGATCGGGATGGCGGCGATGATCGAGATCAGCGCCGACATCAAGAGGATCGTGCCGCCGAAATGCAGCATCGCGGTCCTGAGCGGCCGGTCGCTGATGACGAGCTCAAGACTGTTGCCGTCCCGCGCCGGGCCGATGACGCGCAGCGTGTGCGGGTCGCTCGCCGCCAGGGTCGCGAAGGCGGCGCCGATCGAGGAGAGCACCAGCGGCTGGCGGAGATCGACCGTCTCGTCGACGGTCGGCGGCATCTCGACGGCGGCGAGAAGGCGGGTGGCGGGGCCGGTGCGCAGCACGATCGCCGTCGCGCCCACGGTGTCCAGAAGCTCGTCCTGAACCCCGCGCGGCACGTCGCTCCAGGCCGCCGAATCGAGCAGGATGCTCGCCGCCTGCGCCGTCGCCATGCGATCCTCGAGGAAGCGCAGGCGGAAGGCGGCGATCGTCGGCACGAAGCCGGCAATGCCCGTGACCATCACGAAGACGACGGTGAGGATCATGAGCTTGACGGAAAGGCTGGGCGCGCGCCGACGCCGCGCGGCGGCCGCTGCCGCCAACGGTTCTTCCCGGCCGGCCATCGCCTCGCCCGGGCTCGTCTCCGCCATGCCGCTCGTCCCCCTTCAGAAGCGCTCTGCGACGCAGCGTGCCATTTTGCGACGGCGGTACCCCTCCCGTCAAACAGACGTGCCGCGACGCGCCTTCTACGCCCAAGAGAGCCGTTTCCGCCGCCCGAAACGTCGTTTCCGCCGTGCCGACCTCGCGTCGATGTCGCGTTGACCTTGCGTTGACTTGGGGAGGGGTTCTCCGTATAAGCCGGCCTCGACGAGAGCAGGCAGAAGGCATGCCGGGGTCGCGTGCACCAAGGCGTGCTCCGCTTCGAAAGCCGCTGTCGCTCTTCCGACCATTGTTTTGATCGAATGAGGGCCGCCCCCGGCGGTGACGACCCATGAAGCGTACTTATCAGCCGAGCAAGCTCGTTCGCGCCCGCCGCCACGGTTTCCGCGCCCGTATGGCCACCGTCGGCGGCCGCAAGGTGATCGCGCAGCGCCGCGCCCAGGGCCGCAAGAAGCTCACTGCCTGACCCGCAGAAGGCGGCCGCAGCCGGCCGGCGCCCGGAAAGGCTCGCCATGGATCGAGCGAAGACCATGGAGCGGCTCAAGAAACGCGCCGAATTTCTCGCCGTCGCCGGAGGGCCTCGTGTCTCCCGGCGCGGCTTTGTGCTGCAGAAGCGCGACCGCCGCGAGGTCGAGGGGACGCTGACCCGCTTCGGCTTCACGGTCACCAAGAAGATGGGCAATTCGCCGGAGCGCAACCGCATCCGGCGGCGCCTCCGCGAGGCGGTGCGCCTCTCCTTCGCCGGGAATGCCCGCGCGGCGACCGACTATGTGCTGGTCGGCCGGCGCGCCGCACTGTCGCAGCCCTTCGAAGAGCTCACCCGCGACCTTATCTCCGGTTTCGCCGCGCTCGAGCGGCCCGCCGCTGCGAAGACGCCGCAGGGCGCTCCCAGCGCAACGACTGAATCCGCCCTTGCCCGTCCGAAGGATGGCGGCACGGGCTCCGACGACCGTTCCTCCGAAAGACCCCACCGATGAGCGACAACCGCAACCTGATCCTCGCCGTGGCCCTGTCCATCGCGGTGGTTTTCGGATGGC
The DNA here is from genome assembly GCA_017307955.1 of Allobosea sp. Lineage (GTDB taxonomy): Bacteria > Pseudomonadota > Alphaproteobacteria > Rhizobiales > Kaistiaceae > Kaistia. The sequence continues at coordinate 267,225 of JAFKFV010000014.1, forward strand.
AGTATTTCGTGGCCTCGCCGCGGCTCGAGCAGACGCAGCGCGAGCAGGCGGCGACGCAGGCGGCTTCCGGAACGGCATCGACGCCGGCGGCAGGCACGTCCGGCGGTACGGCGGCGCCCGCGGCTGGAACGACGCCCGGCGCCACGGCACCGACGCAGGCGACGGCGAGCACCGATCTCACCCGTGACGCGGCCCTCGCCGCGACGCCGCGTGTGCCGCTCGATACGCCGTCGGTCAGCGGCTCGATCAATCTCAAGGGCGGCCGCATCGACGACCTGCGCCTCAAGGGCTATCGCGAGACTGTCGCCAAGGACAGCCCGACGGTGATCCTGCTCTCGCCCTCGGGCGGTCCGGACGGCTATTTCGCCGAGTTCGGCTGGGTCGGCGCGCCGGCCGGCACCAATGTGCCCGGTCCCGACACGATCTGGACGGCGCCGGAAGGCGCGAAGCTGACGCCGGACACCCCGGTGGCGCTCACCTATGACAATGGCGCGGGCCTGACCTTCAAGCGCATCATCTCGATCGACCCGAGCTACATGTTCACGGTGCGCGACGAGGTGACCAATGCGACCGGCGCCGCGCTGACGCTGTCGCCCTATGGCCGCGTGACGCGCATCGGCGAGCCGCATGTCGCCGGCTACTACATCCTGCATGAGGGCCTGATCGGCTGGATGGGCGACCATCACCTGCAGGAACTGAACTACGCCCACCTCAAGAAGGAAGGGCCGCAGACCTTCACCGACGTGGCGACCGGCTGGCTCGGCATCACCGACAAATATTGGGCGACGGCGATCGTGCCGCGCGGAGGTCAGCCCTTCACGGCGCATTTCGCGCATGTCGACACCGGTGTCGGCCTCTACCAGACCGATTTCCAGGGTGCACCGCTCTCGGTCGCGCCCGGCGCCTCGGCCTCGACGGAAAGTCTCGTCTTCGCCGGCGCCAAGCAGGTGTCGATCATCGACGGCTACCGCGACGACCTGAAGATCGAGCGCTTCGATCTCCTGATCGACTGGGGCATGTTCTGGTTCTTCACCAAGCCGCTCTTCTATCTCATCGACTATTTCTACAAGCTGGTCGGCAATTTCGGTGTCGCCATCCTGCTCGTGACCGTTCTGGTCAAGGCGGTGTTCTTCCCGCTGGCCAACAAGTCCTACAAGTCCATGAGCGCCATGAAGAAGGTCCAGCCCGAGATGGCTGCGATCCGCGAGCGCTTCGCCGACGACAAGGTGAAGCAGCAGCAGGCGCTGATGGAGCTGTACAAGAAGGAGAAGATCAATCCGCTGGCCGGCTGCTGGCCGGTGCTGATCCAGATCCCGGTCTTCTTCTCGCTCTACAAGGTGATCTTCATCACCATCGAGATGCGGCATGCGCCGTTCTTCGGCTGGATCCAGGACCTCTCGGCGCCTGATCCGACGAACCTGTTCACGCTGTTCGGCCTCATCCCCTGGAGCCCGCCGCATCTCCTGATGCTCGGCATCTGGCCGATCATCATGGGCATCACGATGTTCGTGCAGATGCGGCTCAATCCGGCGCCGACCGATCCGGCGCAGCAGGTGGTGTTCACCTGGATGCCGGTGATCTTCACCTTCATGCTGGGCTCGTTCCCGGCCGGCCTCGTGATCTACTGGACGTGGAACAACACGCTCTCGATCGCGCAGCAATATGTGATCATGCGGCGGCAGGGCGTCGAGGTGAACCTCCTCGGCAACATCATGGACGCGTTCCGCAAGAAGCCTAAACCGGCCGATTCGGGACAAGCGGCCGTGGCCGCGCCCAAGGCGTCGGCGGCCCCGAAGGCGGTCAGCGCCAGCAAGCCGGCCAACGGCAACAAGCCGGGCCCCAAGGGCGGCCCGGGCAAGCCCTCGAAGGCCAAAAGCTGAGGCCCGAGAGGACGGACGGGATCGATGCCGGAGATTTCCGATAGCGAACTGGCGCTGCTGCGCGAAGAGGCGGAGCGGCTGGAGACGGGCCGGCTCTTCTTCGCGCGCCCGTGGCAGTTCCTGCGCTCGTCGCCGTCGATCGAGACGCTGCCGCCCATCGGCGACACCGAGGTGGCGTTCGCCGGCCGTTCCAATGTCGGCAAGTCGTCGCTCATCAATGCGCTGACCGGCCAGGGCGGACTGGCGCGGACATCGAACACGCCGGGCCGCACGCAGGAACTCAATTTCTTCACACCCGGCCCCGGCCTGATGCTCGTCGACATGCCGGGCTATGGCTATGCCGAGGCGCCGAAGCCGCTGGTCGATTCCTGGAACCGGCTGATCCGCGATTATCTGCGCGGCCGCGTCTCGCTGCGCCGCGTCTATGTGCTGATCGATGCGCGGCACGGGCTGAAGGCGAACGATCTCGAGACGCTCGACCTCCTCGACACATCGGCCGTCTCCTACCAGATCGTGCTGACCAAGGCCGACAAGCTGAAACCGGGCGGCATCGAGCGCGTGGTCGCGGAGACCGCGGCGGCCATCGCGCGCCGTCCCGCGGCGCATCCGACCATCATCGCGACCTCTTCGGAAAAGGGCGCCGGGCTCGACCGCCTGCGCGCCGAGATCGCGGCGCTCGCGGGTTAGCGTTCGCGCGAGGTGGGATCAGCCGGCGTCCTTGTTCCGCCGCAGCCGGGATCAGCCGGCGTCATTGTTCCGCCATGCCAAACTCGTTATAGAGCGCTGCCCCGAGCGGAGAGATTTCCATGACCGAGACCGCCACCACGTCGGGCACCGATCCGGTGCTGACCGCCCAGCTCATCGCCACCGCGCTTCCCTATATGCTGCGCTATGACGAGAAGACGGTCGTCGTGAAGTTCGGCGGCAACGCGATGGGCAGCGAGGAGCTCGGCAAGGCCTTCGCCGAGGACATCACGCTCCTGAAGCTCGCGGGCATCAACCCGGTCGTCGTGCATGGCGGCGGGCCGCAGATCAATGCGATGCTCACCCGCCTCGGCATCAAGTCGGAATGGGCGGCGGGCATGCGCATCACCGACAAGCCGACCGTCGAGGTCGTCGAGATGGTCCTCGCCGGCTCGATCAACAAGGAGATCGTGCAGACGATCACCGAAGCCGGCGGGCGCGCCATCGGCCTCACCGGCAAGGACGGCAACATGGTCACGGTCACGCGGCTGACGCGCAAGGTCGTTGACCCCGATTCCCATATCGAGCGCATCGTCGATCTCGGCTTCGTGGGCGAGCCGAAGACCGTGCGCACGGAAGTGCTCGAAGTGCTGGCGAAATCCGAGATCATCCCGGTGCTGGCCCCGGTCTGCGCCGGCGAGGACGGAGAGACCTACAACGTCAATGCCGATACCTTCGCCGGGGCCATCGCCGGCGCGCTGCATGCCTCGCGCCTCCTCTTCCTGACCGATGTTCCCGGCGTACTCGACAAGGACAAGAAGCTCATCAAGGAGCTGACGGTCGCCGAGGCGCGGGCGATGATCGCCGACGGCACCATTTCGGGCGGCATGATTCCCAAGGTCGAGACCTGCATCGAGGCGCTCGATCGCGGCGTCGAGGGCGTCGTCATTCTCGACGGCAAGACCCCGCATGCCGTGCTGCTCGAGCTCTTCACCGAACACGGCGCCGGCACGCTGCTGAAGCGCTGATGCCAGAGCACGTCCTTTCCAGCGCGCCCGATCTCGCCCGTTTCGCCGCGGTCAAGGCCTGGGTGTTCGACCTCGACAACACGCTTTATCCGCGCCACACCAACCTGTTCGCGCAGGTCGATGTGCGCATCCGCGACTATGTCCAGCGCCTGCTCGCGCTGCCGGCGGACGAGGCGCAGCTTCTGCAGCGTGAGTATTACCGTCGCTATGGCACGACGCTGCGCGGGCTGATGCTCGAGCACAAGATCGCGCCCGACGACTTCCTCGAATATGTCCACGACATCGACCACTCGGCGGTCGCGCCCGATCCGCAACTCGCGGCGGCGATCACGCGCCTGCCGGGCAAGCGCTACATCCTCACCAACGGTTCGCGCGCCCATGCCGAGAAGGTGATGGCGCGGCTCGGCCTCAGGCCTGATTTCGAAGACATCTTCGACATCGTCCGCGCCGATCTCGTGCCGAAGCCGCATGCCGATACCTATGACCGCTTCCTCGCCGAGAACGGCATTGCGCCGGGCGAGGCGGCGATGTTCGAGGATCTCGCGCGCAATCTCGAAGTGCCGAAGGCGCTCGGCATGGCGACGGTGCTCGTGGTGCCGCGCGGCACCGAGCCGGTCCTCGCCGAGGCCTGGGAGACGGAGGGGCGCGAGGGTGCCCATATCGACTTCATCACAGACCATCTCGGCGACTTCCTGACGGCGATCGTCGACGGTCTCGCGGCGCGCACCACCGGCTGAGGCGCGGCGGGGACGCTGCGGCGTTGACTTCGCGGTCGACGCCGATAGTGTCGCGCGCCGTCACACCAATTTCGGGATGCTCCATGTCGATCGCCGATACCGCCGCCCTGCAAGCGACCATCGAAGCCGCGTTCGAGGATCCCGCGGCGATCACGACCGCCACCAGGGGCGAGGTGCGCGATGCCGTCGAGACGGCGCTTTTGCTGCTCGACGCCGGCACCGTTCGCGTCGCCGAGAAGCGTGACGGCAGCTGGGTGGTTAACCAGTGGCTGAAGAAGGCGGTGCTGCTCTCCTTCCGCCTCAACCCGATGACGGCCATTCCCGGCGGCCCGAACGGTTCCACCTGGTGGGACAAGGTGCCGTCCAAGTTCGACGGCTGGTCGGGCGAGGATTTCACCAAGGCCGGCTTCCGCGCGGTGCCGAACTGCATCGTCCGGCGCTCGGCCTATATCGCGCCGGGCGCGATCCTGATGCCGTCCTTCGTCAATCTCGGCGCCTATGTCGACAGCGGCACCATGGTAGATACCTGGGTGACGGTCGGCTCCTGCGCGCAGATCGGCAAGAACGTCCATCTTTCCGGCGGCGTCGGCATCGGCGGCGTGCTGGAGCCGCTGCAGGCCGGGCCGACGATCATCGAGGACAACTGCTTCATCGGCGCGCGCTCGGAAGTGGTCGAGGGCGTCGTGGTCGGCGAGGGCTCGGTGCTCTCGATGGGCGTCTTCATCGGCGCCTCGACCAAGATCGTCGACCGCGAGACCGGCGAGATCCATATGGGCCGCGTCCCGCCCTATTCCGTCGTGGTGTCGGGCTCGCTTCCCGGGCGGCCGCTGCCGGACGGTACGCCGGGACCGTCGCTCTATTGCGCGGTGATCGTGAAGCGCGTCGACGAGCGCACGCGCGCCAAGACCTCGGTCAACGAGCTGCTGCGCGACTGAGCTGAATCCCGGTTCGGGTCCGCATCCAGCCGAGCACAGGAACGGAGCCCTGTTCATGGCGATGGTCACTCTCGAACAGGGACGGAGCCTGCTCGTCGCGGCGCGCGGGACAGCGCCGGAGCATGGGCTCTGGCAGTTCGTCCCCGAGGGCGAGTCATGGCGCGGCCGCCAGCTCGCGACGGTCGCGCAGCTCTCCTCCCTCTGCCGTCACCCGGTGCTGCCGATCGTCTATGGCACGGCGAGTGCGCGCGGCGCCGTCCATGCCTGGCGCGTCGAAGACGGGGCAGCGACCTCGCTTGGCGAGGTGCCGAGCGCCGGCGATCCGTGCCATCTCGCCGTCGGTCCTGACGGGCGCCTTCTCGTCGCTGCCAACTACGAATCGAGCACGCTGACGCTGATCGCGCTCCGCGAGGATGGCAGCCTCGGCGACACGGCCTCGCTGTCGCTGGACGGGCAGGGGCCGGATGCGGAGCGGCAGGAGGCGGCCCATCCGCACCAGATCCTTTTCGACGGCGGGCTGATGCTCGTCGTCGATCTCGGCGCCGACCTCGTCCGGCGCTTCGCGCTCGACCTGACGCAGCCCGTCGATCGGATGATCACGCCGATCGAACCGCTGCAGGCGCCGGCGGGAAGCGGGCCACGCCACGGCGTCTTCCTGCCGGGCGGCCGGCTCGCGCTGTCCGGCGAACTCGCGTCCAGCCTGATCGTCGGCGCCGCTGCGCCGCCGGCTGGCTGGGAGAGCATTGCCAGCACGCGCCTTACCGGCCCAGCCCGCACACGGACGCCGCGTAACTATCCGGGCGACGTTCAGCGCTCCGGCGACGGCCGCTTCGTCTATCTCGCCAATCGCGGCCACGACACCATCGCCGCCTTCGACGTGACGTCGCCTGCGCCGCGGTTCGTCGCCGAGATCGAGTCCGGTGGCGCCTGGCCGCAGCATCTCCTCGTCCATGGCGATTGCTGCATGATCGCCAACTGGGATTCGAACGTCGTCACCGTGCTCAGCCTCAGCGACGAAGGCTTCGAGGGCGCGGCGAAACCTCTGTTCGACTGTCCCGGCCCCGGCTGGTTGCTGCTCTTCTGAGCGCTTGACCGCCGGTTCATCCGGCTCCATGCAACCTATCGACGCATTGTCGCGACGCGAACGGACCGCCTTTCGCTCGACGATGCTCTGGCGGAGGCCCAGCGTGAGCGCCATCACATCGGATTCAGTCCCGCCGTCGCAGGTGCTCGCCCGCGTCGCGCCGGTCTATGGCGTCGTCGGCATCTCCTATCTCGGCTACGCCATGATGGCGACGCTGTTCGTGCCGATGATCCTCTCGCCCGGCTCGACCTATGCGCCGGAGGGTTCGACGGCGGGCCAGCGGGCGATGCTCGTCGGCCTCTTGCTGATGCTCTACCCGCTGGCGCAGGTCATCGGTTCTCCCGTGCTCGGCGCGCTCTCCGATCGCTTTGGCCGCCGGCCCATCCTCGTCGCGTCGCTGGCGGTGACGACAATCGCCTATGCGCTGATCGCATCGGCGCTCGCCGCCCACATGCTCTGGCTGCTCGGGGCGGCGCTCATCCTCTGCGGGCTGGGCGAGGCCAATGCCGCGATCGGCACCAGCGCCATCGCCGATGCGACCACCAAGGAGGAGCGTCCGAAATATCTCGGCTATCTCTGGTCGGTCACCAGCGTCTCCTATGTGCTCGGCCCCGTCCTCGGCGGCTTCGCCGCGGCCCATTTCGGCTACCTTGTGCCCTTCGCCGCGATGGTCGGCGTGCTCGCCGCGACCTTCCTGCTCGTGCTGCTCTTCTTCCGCGAAACGCGGGCGCCGGATCCATCGGCGCGGGAGGTGCCGATCGGCTCCAGCCTCGGCAATCTCCGGACGCTCTTCACCGATCGGCCGCTCCGCGCCTATTACCTCGCCAATTTCCTGCTCTTCGTCGCGTCGATGGGCTTCTGGCGCGTCGTCACGGAATATCTCGTCGACATGTTCGACCTGACGGTCGGCCAGGTGACGATCGACTATGCACTGCTCGCCGTCACCGCCGGCCTCGGCAATCTCGTGCTGCTGCCGATCCTCGTCGGCCGCATCGACATGCGGCGGCTCGGAATCCTCTCGACGCTCATCGGCGCTTTCGGCGTGTTCCTCGCCTTGCTGCCAGGCGGCGTCGCGGTGGCGGTGGGCTTCGGCGGCCTCGCCAGCATCGCCTTCGCCGTCGGCTTCAGCGCCTTGAGCGGCCTCCTGTCCGCGCGGGTCGGACCCGAGCGGCAGGGCGCGGTGATGGGCAACAACACGGCGCTCGGCTTTCTCGGCGAAGGGATCGGCGTCATGGGCGGCTCGGCGTTGACCGGCATCTCGCCCGAACTGCCGATGGTCCTGTTCGGGCTCGTCGCCTTCGCCTCGGTCGCCGTCGTCCGCTTTGCCATCCCGCGCGAGGAGCCGGCCGCCGGTCCCTGACGGACGATGGCGCGGCCGCCGCGAACAGGCTACGAGTCCGTCATCGGAACCGCCCGCCAGAAGGTCGCCCGCCATGCCCGAGCCGCTCTCTCAACGCCTGTCTGAGATCGTATCCGCCGACGCCGACATTGCCGCGAAATCCCCCGATCTCCGCGCGCTCGGCGACATCCGCCTGATGCGCCTCGAGGACGGGCCCGGCCGCGGGCAGCGAATGCTTCTCGCCCGCAATGCGGCGGGCATCGGCTTCGAGATCGCCGTCGACCGCGGCTTCGATCTCTCGGCGCTCAGCCTTGGCCAGGTTCAGCTCGGCTGGCACTCGCAGAACCAGATGCGCTTTCCCACGCAGCTGCCGTCGAGCGAGGACGGCTACGGTTTCCTGCGCAATTTCGACGGGTTCCTCGTCACCTGCGGCCTCTCTTATTACGGACCGCCCCGCCAGGCCGCCGGCGACACCATGGTCAGCCCGCATCGGCTGCAGCGCGATTATCCGCAGCATGGCGAGATCGCGTCCCTGCCGGCCCGTCTGGTCGGCTACGGGCTCGATCCCGATGCCGGCGTGATCTTCGCCGAGGGCGTCGTCCGGCAATCGGGCGTCTTCGGCGATGTGCTGGAGCTGCATCGCCGCATAGATCTCGGTCTCTATGACCGGACCATCACCATCGCCGATCGGGTGGTGAATTGCGGCTTCAACCCGGCGCCGCATGCGCTGCTCTATCACTGCAATTTCGGTTATCCGCTCCTCGACGCAACGACCGAGCTGACAGGCGCCTTCGGCGATTTCGCCGCGCGCTTCGCCGCGCTGCCGCCCCGCCCGCGGCCCGAGACGCGCGAGATCGTCGATCATCTTCAGCTGCCGCCCGACGAGAGGGGCGATCTCGTCGTCGGCCTCCGCAATCCGGCGATCGGCATCGGCGTGGAACTCGCCTACCGGCAGGCGCAGCTTCCTTCGCTGCTCGTCTGGCGCTCCTACCAGTCGGGCGTCTTCGCGCTCGGCATCGAGCCGGGCACGGCGCTGCCGCGGATCGAGGATGGCAACCTCGTCACCGAGACCATCGAGCCGCGCGGCAGCCGCGACTATGTGCTGGCGATCACGGTAACGGACGGCGGCTGACGACCGCTACGCCTTGAGCGCCGCAGCGAGCGATCCACGCTGATAGTCCGCGAGCAGGGCGGCGACGGCCGCAGAGGCGAGGCGGGCCTCGGCGCTGTCGGCTCGGCTCGTGAGGATGATCGGCACCCGCGCGCCGAGCACGATGCCGGCCGCATCGGCACCGGCCAGGAAGGTGAGGCTCTTCGCGAGCATGTTGCCGGCCTCGAGATCCGGCACGACCAGGATATTGGCGCGGCCGGCGACGGGCGAGCGGATCTGCTTGATCGCCGCCGATCCGAGATCGATCGCGTTGTCCAGTGCGAGCGGCCCATCGACGACACCGCCGGTGATCTGGCCGCGATCGGCCATCTTGCACAGCGCCGCGGCCTCGATCGTCGACGGAATTTCGGGATTGACGGTCTCCATCGCCGACAGGATCGCGACGCGCGCCTCGTCGAAACGCAGCGCCGCGGCGAGGTCGATGGCGTTCTGGACGATGTGGCGCTTCTCCTCGAGGCTCGGCGCGATATTCACAGCCGCGTCGGTGATGATCAGCGGATCGGCGTGGTTCGGGACGTCCATCACGAAGCAATGGCTGATGCGGCGGCCAGTGCGCAGCCCCGTCTCGCGGGCCACGACGGCGCCCATCAGCTCGTCGGTGTGCAGGCTGCCCTTCATGAGGGCGTCGGCCTCGCCGCTCCGCACAAGGGCGACGGCCTTTTCAGCGGCGTCATGGCTGTGCGCTGCATCGACGCAGCGGAAACGGGCGAGATCGACGCCTATGGAAGCGGCCGTCGCCGCGAGCTTTCCGGGCGGCGCCACGAGGATCGGCTCCATGAGGTCGAGTTCGGCGGCCTCGACCGCCGCGCCGAGCGCGACGGCGTCGCAGGGATGGGCGACGGCGACGCGGAGCCGCGGCAGCGCCTGCGCCGCCGCGATCAGCCGGTCATATTTCGCATGGCGCAGGGCCGCGTCGTCGTCACCCATGATCCTGTGCCTCAGCGCTTCATGTAGGAGCTGATCAGGCTGAGCTCCGGCGGGCCCAGGCGGTCGGCGGCGCTCGCCAGCTGATGCCAATAGGGGTAGATCAGCCGCTGCAGGCTGACGGCATCGAGCTTTGCGCGCTCCTCCTCGGTCAACTTCAGTTCAGCTGCGCCGAGATTGCGCGTTAGCTGATGCTCGTGGCGGGCGCCGATGATGACCGAGGTGACGCCCGGCCGGCCGAGCAGCCAGGCGAGGGCGACTTCAGCCGGCGTGGATCCGCGGCCTTCGGCGATTTCGACAAGTACCTCGATCGTATCGTAGAGGCGGTTCTCGTCGGCAAGCGGCGGCTCGTGCCAGTCATTCAAGTGACGGCCGCCTTCCTCCGGCGCCTTGCCGCGGCGATATTTGCCCGAGAGAAGGCCGCCGGCGAGCGGGCTCCAGACGAGGACGCCGAGACCCTGGTCGAGCGTCACCGGGATCAGCTCATATTCGGCATCGCGCGATTCGAGCGAATAGTAGATTTGCTGGCTGACCAGCGGCACGAAGCGGTTGGCGCGGGCGATCTCCATCGCCTTCATCAGCTGCCAGCCGGAGAAATTGGACGCGCCGACATAGCGCACCTTGCCCGAGCGCACGAGCGTATCGAGCGCCTCCATGGTCTCCTCGAGCGGCGTCTGCCCGTCCCATTCATGCAGCTGGTAGAGGTCGATCGTCTCGACCTGCAGCCGCTTCAGGCTCGCTTCGGCCTGGCTGACGATGTGACGACGCGACAGCCCTTCGCCATTCGGGCCGTCGCCCATGCGGAAGCGCACCTTGGTCGCGATGACGAGGTCGTCACTGCGCCCCTTGATCACCTCGCCGAGAATCTCTTCCGAGCGGCCGTTCGAATAGGCGTTCGAGGTGTCGATCAGGTTGATGCCGGCATCGATGCAGATATCGAGCAGCCGGCGCGCCTCGGCCGTGTCCGTTGCGCCCCATTTGGCGAGACCGCCGACGCCGCCGAAGGTCGCGGTGCCGAAGGAAAGCGTCGAGACCTTGAGGCCCGAGCGACCGAGAAGCCGATAGTCCATGGATGCGTTTCCTCTCCATTCCGCATTGACAGGCCCGGCGCCGCGACGAGGCCGCGGGCGCGGCCGGGACGCTGCGTCTCCTTGATAAGGGACGCGCGATGCTGCGTGGCGCTGGGCGTGTGATCCGGTCCTTGGGCCGGCGAAGGGACGCTAGCGCAGATTACCGTCAAGATCGAGGCTTCAAAGGGGAGGGGCGGATCGCCTCCGCGCCGCCCGCTCTTCGCAAAGGCCAAGAATCCGCGCAATCTCGCGAAGACCCGGCGAAGTGCCGGCATCGCGATCATTCGGGCAGGCGAGGGGATATGACGGGGACCACGGAAACCAGCGGAGCCGGACTGCCGGAGCTCGATCACGCGCATTACCTCCGCCTCGCCTTCAAGGTCGCCGAAACGGCAAAGGCTTCCGGCCAGCATCCGTTCGGCGCGATCCTGGTCGGCGGCGATGGCGCCGTGCTCATGGAGCAGGCGAACGGCTACATGCCCGACCGCGATATGACGGGGCATGCCGAGCGGCTCATCGCGACGCGCGCCGGCATCGCCTATGGCCCGCGCTTCCTGGCCTCGGCGACGCTCTACACATCGGCCGAGCCCTGCGCGATGTGCGCCGGTGCCGCCTATTGGGTGGGGATCGGGCGCGTCGTCTATGGCCTGAGCGAGAAACGCATGAAGGGCCTGACCGGAAATCACCCGGAAAACCCCACCCTGGATCTCCCTTGCGAGGTCGTGCTCGCCGCGGGACAGCGCAAGGTCGAGGTCGTCGGACCTCTTCTCGAAGACGAGGCGGCTGCTCAGCATGAGGGGGTCTGGGGATAAGTCCCGCCGGCGAGGGCGCCCGAAAGCGGCCGATTTCCCGACCGTTTCGGGCCGGCGAGTGGCCTCGGTGCCCATCCCTTATCCACAGGGCGCCTGCGAAACCGGCAAAATGTTCGAGGGGCCATTTTCGGCCGTTGACATCCGGGGAGCCATTCCGTACATAACGGCCATCGACGCCGCGGTTGACGCAGTTGACCGCGAGCGAAAAACTCGTCTCTGAGTTTTGGATGTTTTGGGGCTTGACTGGTTGCCGCGAGGTGATTAGAGAGAGCGCCGCGCCGGCCGGAAGGTTGGCGGAGATGACGTCGGTGTGGGCGAGCCGGCGACGGCGGCCTCTGGGATGCGACGGTTCGGACCGTCTGTTGTTTGACAAGTTGATAGGAAGAAAGAGAAACGTAGGCGGCGCTGTCCTTGCGGATGCGTTTGGGGCCGAAAGGCCTGAAGCGTGTCGGAGATTAACGGCGGCACTACGTTCTTTCTAAGCTCGCTAGTTGTTAGATCGTCAGCGATGACGGTTTGATGACGCGTGCTTGGGACTCGTCAATAGACGTTAACGCAGTGACCAGCCGGTTCAAGGTCTCATTCAATATGAGAGTTTGATCCTGGCTCAGAACGAACGCTGGCGGCAGGCCTAACACATGCAAGTCGAACGCCCCGCAAGGGGAGTGGCAGACGGGTGAGTAACACGTGGGAACCTACCTTGTGGTACGGAACAACCAAGGGAAACTTTGGCTAATACCGTATGAGCCCGAGAGGGGAAAGATTTATCGCCATAAGATGGGCCCGCGTCGGATTAGCTAGTTGGTGAGGTAATGGCTCACCAAGGCGACGATCCGTAGCTGGTCTGAGAGGATGACCAGCCACACTGGGACTGAGACACGGCCCAGACTCCTACGGGAGGCAGCAGTGGGGAATATTGGACAATGGGCGCAAGCCTGATCCAGCCATGCCGCGTGTGTGATGAAGGCCTTAGGGTTGTAAAGCACTTTCGCCGATGAAGATAATG
>JAFKFV010000015.1 GCA_017307955.1 Allobosea sp.
TTCCTGGATATCGTTCTCTCTCTTCGATCCACAATAGTTCTGACAAGTTGCTGATCGATTGTTGAAATTGCCCCCACGCGACGACCAGACATCAATTGACGAAACAGTCTGGGAATGCAGAATATGTCTAGACCAAAATGTCTATAAAACCTCCTGTCTTCTAGAAATATTGTAAATCGCTCAATCTCGCTGATTGAATCGTAAGATAGAAAGTATACGGATGGAGAGTATCGACTTTCACTTACGACTCTATATATATTGTCCAGATCTAAATTTAGATCGATCAAATAGCGTTTAATATCCAACCTAATCTTCGGATATCGCGATGACGGACCTTTTGTTATTTTTTCAATTACTTTGCGCCTCATGTCACATCCAGAGCCAGAAATTGGGCGATAGTCGCACGAGATCACAACAGACAAAATTGGGCAACCATTTGGCGGGTGGCAGCGCTCACGCAACTTGCGACGCCGCCCTTCTCCGCGATATCATGATGGACCACGATTTCGCGAGCGCTTGGTTACCCGGGTCGATCGTCTGACGCAGTTGAGCACAGCGCGGCCGAGCGCATCTCTTGTCCATTGCGGATTCAGGTTGCTATTCGCGACCAAGTTCAGATTCAAATAGAGACAGCTTGGTCAGTCTTAAAGATACATATCAGGCCTTCACTCCCCCGGCCCTCCCTCGAGAGGCGCAGCATCGTCGATAGCGACACTCGGCGCCCATGGGGTGCGACAGAGGGCCGTCGATTGGCGAACGCCACAGCGTCGATGCCGGGCCGCAGCCTGCCCTCTCCCCCCTTGTGGGGGAGAGGTGGAGAGGGGGGGCTGCCGGGCGTGGGTTGGGCGGCTGCCGGACAGGTCACGGCGGATACCCCCCTCCCCGGCCCTCCCCCACAAGGGGGGAGGGGGAAGAAGGCGTCGCCGCCGTCGTCCGCTCTCGACGGCTCGGCACCAAGCCGCGCCACCCACCCTCACCGAAAGGCGGAGGAAAGCCCCCTCAGCTCGGCAGCATCACGACCTTCGTGCCGACCGGGGTCTTGTTGTAGAGGTCGATCATGTCCTGGCTGAGCAGGCCCGTGCAGCCTGAGGTGACGCCCTTGCCGATCGAATCCGGGTGGATGGTCGCGTAGATCGTATAGAGCGTGTAGACGCCGTCCTGGTAGAGATAGAGCGTGCGCGCGCCGAGCGGGTTGTCGAGGCCGCCGGGCATGCCCTTGGCGTATTTCGCCGCTTCCGGCTGGCGGGCGATCATCTCCTTGGGCGGCGTCCAGGTCGCCCATTCGCCCTTGCGGCCGACAGTGACGTCGCCGTTCCAGCGGAAGCCGTCGCGGCCGACATTGGCGCCGTAGCGCGTCGCGAGCCCGCCCTCCTCGACCCGGTAGACATAGTAGTTCTTGGGATCGATGATGATCGTGCCCGGCGCTTCCTTGGTGTCGTATTTCACCGTGCGGCGGAAATATTTCGGGTTCACCTTGGAAAGGTTCACCGCCGGGATCGGGAACTTCTCGGTCGGCACCGGGCCATAGACCCGCTCCGCCTCGGCCATGCTCATCCCGCCGGTGACGCAGCCGGAAAGGGCCAGCGCGCTCACCCCGGCGCCCGCGCCGACGAGGAAGGAGCGGCGGCTGAGCCCGCCTGCGGCGGTCCTCGGCATGGCGCCGGCAGCGATGCGGTCACTGGTCATCATGAGCGTCGTCTTTCTTCGTCAGCCGGTCGGCGCGATCACGCTGCCCGAATTCATGTCCCGGCATTTCCCCTTCCCCATCGGGCGAGATTGCGGCGGCCTTGCGGCGGAGACAAGTCTTCACCGCCGGCAGAGAAGTCCGGGCGCTGCGCGGATCGCCGGGCGGAGGCGAAAAATAACAATCCCCGCTTGTCCGGGCGCGCCTATACTTCCCCCGTCCCCGCCCATCGAAGAGGGCGAACCGGTCGTTCCGTTCGCGGGCGGGGATGCGAGGGCCTTCCCCGCCGCGTGTCACGAGCGCGGCGCGGAAGGCGGCCAAGCCCGAGGCGCCGGCCCCGTAGACGCGGGACAGCGACGGCGCGCCACCCTGAAAATGGCGCGCGGGATTCGTCGCCGGGCGACCGAAAGCAACCGTAACACCCACGGTCCCTCGGGAACAGGCCGTCCAACTCTCGGGCGCGGGGCGCCGGCCGCCGGATCGGGCGGTACGGGCAACCCCCACCACGCATCCTCTCCCGCCGGCGCGCCGCCCGTACGCCGGCAGGCCGAGCCGCCCCGCGCGCCTCTTCGCCGCTCGCGAAGCCATGCAGCCGCCGCGCTTGACCCCGCCCGCTCCGACGCCTACTGTCCGATTGAACCGTTTCAATCATCACGACAGGCGAGGAGAACTCCCATGCAATACGCACGTCTCGGAAGGACGGGCCTCGAGGTTTCGCGGCTCTGCCTCGGCACCATGACCTTCGGCCGCGAGGCCGACGAGGCCGGCAGCCATGCGATGCTCGACCGCTTCGTCGCGGCCGGCGGCAATTTCATCGACACCGCCGACGTCTATACCGCCGGCGTGTCGGAGACGATCATCGGCACCTGGCTCGTCAACCAGAACCGCGACGACGTCGTGCTGGCGACCAAGGTCCGCTTCGGCACGCGCACGGGGGCCAACCAGCGGGGGCTCGGCCGCAAGCACATCATGGCCGAGTGCGACGCCAGCCTGAAGCGCCTCCAGGCCGATTATATCGACCTCTACCAGGTGCATATGTGGGATTTCGAGACGCCGATCGAGGAGACGATTTCCGCGCTCGACGATCTCGTGAAGGCCGGCAAGGTGCGCTATCTCGGCCTTTCCAATTTCGCCGCCTGGCAGATCATGAAGGCGGTCGGCCTGCAGCGCGCCGGCGGCCTCGCGCCCTTCGTCTCGATCCAGCCGCTCTACAATCTCCTCGATCGCGAGCTCGAATGGGACATCGTGCCGCTCGCCGTCTCGGAGGGGCTCGGCATCATGCCGTGGAGCCCGCTGCGCGGCGGCTGGCTGTCCGGCAAGTTCAAGCGCGGCATGACCAAGCCGCTGGAAGGTTCGCGCATCGAGAAGGCGGAGGCCGAAGGCTGGTCGGAGAACTGGACCGACTATGACAACGAGCGCACCTGGGCGACGCTGGATGCGCTGCATGCGGTCGCCGGCGAGACGGGCAAGCCGCCGGCGGGCATCGCCATCGCCTGGCTGCTCGCCAAGGAAGGCGTGACCTCGCCAATCCTCGGCGCGCGCTCGGTCGAGCAGCTCGAGGCGACGCTGGCGGCGAGCGACATCGCGCTAACGTCCGAGCAGATGGAGAAGCTCGACAGCGCGAGCGCCATGCGCCTCCCCTACCCGCACTCGTTCCACGCCCAGCAGCGCCGCCGCTGAGCTCGGAAGTGCCCGGGCGGCGCGCGTCCCGGCCGCGCCGCCCGATATGGTCAAATATTGCCATTGTCGCGGCGAGGCGGCGCATGCGAGCGTCAAGGCGTTGGCGTGCTTGCCGAATTCGGGGGCGAGCGGCCGTCGTCCCGGCCGCCATGGCGGGATGGCGATGGCGCCTTCCGATCCGGGCCGGCGCCTTGCCTTCGCCATCAGGGGCGGCTAGCCGTCTCCTGACGGCGACGAAGGCGGGCGAACGATGGCGGATGAGGGGGTGAGCGGCGAGGATAGCGGACGGCGCGGCGTGGGAGCGCTGGCCGTTGAGCCGCTCCTGTGGGTCGCCCTCTATCTCCTGGCCTGCTCGGCCGTGTTCATCGCCTTCCCGGCGATCGACACGGCCGTTGCCGGCTGGTTCCATGATGCCAGCGGATTCCCGGCGACGAAGCTCGCTTCGCTGATGGCGCTGCGCCGGCTCGGCGACCAGCTCGTGATCCTGGTCCTCGTGGTGCTCGCGGCGAGCCTCGTCGGCAAGCTCGTCTGGCCGGCGCGGCCGATGGCGATCCGCCCGCGCTCGACGCTCTATCTCCTGGCGAGCCTCGCGCTTGGCCCCGGCCTCGTGGTCAATGCGATCTTCAAGAGCTGGTCGGGCCGGCCGCGCCCGATCCAGACCGACCTCTTCGGCGGCGACTGGAGCTTCGTGCCGGCCTGGCATTTCAACGGCGCCTGCATCTCGAATTGCTCCTTCGTCTCCGGCGAGGCCTCGACGGCGATCTGGCTGCTGGCGCCGGTGCTGCTGCTGCCGGCCTCGCTGCGGCTTGCAGTCGGCATCCCGGTCGCGCTGGTCGGCCTCGCACTGTCGCTGAACCGCCTCGCCTTCGGCGGGCATTACCTCTCCGATGTGATGCTGTCCTGGGGCATGACGGCGGGCGTGGTTCTCATCCTCTACCGCGTGATGGTGAGAGGACCGCTCGGCGACCGGCTCGACGCCGCCGTGGAGACCGGTCTCGGCCGCGCGGGGCTGAAGCTGCGCCGCCTGCTGCGCGGAACGCTGGCGCGGCTCTGAGGCGCGGTTGCCGCGGCAGGGGCGTGCCGCTATAACGCCGGGCCAGCGGAAACCTTGCGGAACAGCCCTTCCATGTCCGAAATCAAGAAGATCGTGCTCTCCTATTCCGGCGGGCTCGACACCTCGATCATCCTCAAATGGCTGCAGCAGCAGTACCAGGCCGAGATCATCACCTTCACGGCCGATCTCGGACAGGGCGAGGAACTTGAGCCGGCCCGCAAGAAGGCCGAGATGATGGGCGTCAAGCAGATCTATATCGATGATCTGCGCGAGGAATTCGTCCGCGATTTCGTGTTCCCGATGTTCCGCGCCAATGCGCTCTACGAGGGCACCTACCTGCTCGGCACCTCGATCGCCCGGCCGCTGATCGCCAAGCGCCTCGTCGAGATCGCGCATGAGACCGGCGCCGACGCCATCGCCCATGGCGCGACCGGCAAGGGCAACGACCAGGTGCGCTTCGAGCTCACCGTGGCCGCGCTCGATCCCAAGCTCGAGGTGATCGCGCCCTGGCGCATCTGGGACTTCAAGTCGCGCACCGACCTGATCGACTTCGCCGAGAAGAACCAGATCCCGGTGGCCAAGGACAAGCGCGGCGAGGCGCCGTTCTCGGTCGATGCCAACCTCCTGCACTCCTCCTCGGAAGGAAAGGTGCTGGAGAATCCGGCCGAGGAGCCGCCGCCCTATGTCTTCATGCGCACCGTTGCGCCCGAGGATGCGCCCGACAAGGCCACCTATGTCGAGATCGGTTTCGAGAAGGGCGACCCCGTCTCGATCGACGGCAAGGCGCTGTCGCCTGCCGAACTGCTGACGGCGCTGAACGAGCTCGGCCGCGACAACGGCATCGGCCGGCTCGACCTCGTCGAGAACCGCTTCGTCGGCATGAAGTCGCGCGGCGTCTACGAGACGCCCGGCGGCACGATCCTGCTCGCCGCGCACCGCGCGATGGAAAGCCTGACGCTCGACCGCGAGGCCGCGCATTTGAAGGATTCGATCATGCCCCGCTATGCGGAGCTGATCTATTACGGCTTCTGGTTCGCCCCCGAGCGGCTGATGCTGCAGGCTCTCATCGACAAGAGCCAGGAGCATGTCGAGGGCACGGTCCGGCTGAAGCTCTACAAGGGCAATGTCATCGTCGTCGGCCGCTCGTCGCCGAAGTCGCTTTATTCTGACGCGCTCGTCACCTTCGAGGACGATCGCGGCGCCTATGACCAGAAGGACGCGGCCGGCTTCATCCGCCTGAACGCGCTGCGCCTCAGGACCCTCGCCGCCCGCGACCGGCTGGCCAAGGACTGAGGGACGCCAGCGCCGCGGCCCCGCCGCGGCGTCATGGAAGCGTTACACGCCCTTGAAGGGGGTGTCATTCGCGCCGGCTAGGCTGGACCTGTTCCAGCCTCTCCCCGCGAACAAGGACACCCCCATGGCTATCCGCATCACCGAAAACCGGCTGTCGCGCCGCGCGTTCCTGCGCTCCACGGCAGCGACCGGCCTCGTCGCCGCCTCCGGCCTCGCCCTGCCGGGCATCAGCCGCGCCGCCGACCGCCCGGTCGTGACCCATGGCATCCAGTCCGGTGACGTGAGCGAGGGCCGCGCCGTCCTGTGGTCGCGCACCGATCGCCCGGCCCGCGCCGTGTTCGAATGGTCGACGACCGAGAGCTTCGCCGATCCGCGCCGCCTGCCGACGCTGACCGCCCTGCCCGAGAATGACTACACGGTGAAGATCCTCGCCGAGGACCTGCCCGCCGGCGAGGAGATCTTCTACCGCGTCCGCTTCGCCGACCTCGCGGACCCGAACATCACCGCCGATCCCGTCACGGGCCATCTGCGCACCGCGCCGGCCGGCCGCCGCGACATTTCCTTCGTGTGGTCGGGCGATACCGTGGGCCAGGGCTGGGGCATCAACCCCGACGCCGGCGGCATGAAGGGCTATGCCACCATGCTGAAGCACGATCCGGACTTCTTCATCCATTCCGGCGACAACGTCTATGCCGACGGCGTCATCAAGGCCGAGGTCGATCTGCCCGACGGCACCAAGTGGAAGAACATCGTCACGCCGGAGAAGTCGAAGGTCGCCGAGACGCTCGACGAGTTCCGCGGCCAGTACAAGTACAATTTCATGGACGACAATGTCCGCGCCCTCTACGCGGCCGTGCCGGTGCTGACGCAGTGGGACGACCACGAGGTCACCAACAACTGGTCGGACTCCAAGCAGCTCGGCGCCGCCTACACCGAGAAGAACATCCACGTGCTCACCGCCCGCGCCGCCAAGGCCTTCCACGAATGGATGCCGATCGCGACGACGATGGCCGAGCCGCAGCGCGTCTACCGCAAGATCGCCTATGGCCCCATGCTCGACGTGTTCATGATCGACATGCGCACCTATCGCGGCCCGAACGGCGACAATCTCGAAACGGCCGAGGGCGGCGTCGCCGCGTTCCTCGGTCCGGACCAGCTCGCCTGGCTGAAGCAGGCGCTGCTCGATTCCAGGGCGACATGGAAGGTCATCGCCGCCGACATGCCGCTGTCGCTCGTCGTCTGGGATCAGTTCGTCGACAACAAGGGCAAGGGCTTCGAGGCCGTCTCGAACAACAATGCCGGCGCCCCGCTGGGCCGCGAGCTGGAATTCGCCGACCTGCTGCGCTTCATCAAGGCGGCCGGCATCAAGAACACCGTCTGGCTGACGGCTGACGTGCACTATACGGCGGCGCACTACTACGATCCGAACAAGGCTCAGTTCCAGGATTTCGAGCCGTTCTGGGAGTTCGTCTCCGGCCCGATCCATGCCGGCACCTTCGGCCCCGGCGAGCTCGACATGACCTTCGGCCCGGAAGCGAAATATGTGAAGGCGCCGCCGGCCGGTCAGGTCAACCTGTCGCCCGCCTCCGGCCTGCAGTTCTTCGGCCATGTGAAGATCGCCGCCGATACCGGCGTCATGACCGTGACGCTCTACGACACCGCCGACACGGCGCTCTGGTCGACGGACATCCAGCCCGCCAAGGCCTGACGGCCTCGGCATCGCGCGATCGGAAAGAAGGGTCGGCGCCCCCAGCGCCGGCCCTTCTTTCATCGTTATGCGCAACCGTTGCAAAACCTTCCCGAGAAAGTTAGGTTAGCGTCATCGCGGCGGCCGGCCATGGGCAGGGCCGCCGGTTCTCGGACTTGTGCAGGCGGAACGGTTCCTTGATGCGGATTGATCTGGCGAAGCGGGGCGCGCGCGCCGACCGGAAATCATCGGAAGTGCGGGCGATCCTGCGCGGGGCGGGCCTGCGGCCGACGCGCCAGCGCGTGGCGCTGGCCGAGATCCTGTTCAGCGACGGCAACCGGCACATCTCGGCCGAAGGTCTGCACGAGGAGGCGATGACGCACCGCGTGCCGGTGTCGCTCGCCACCGTCTACAACACGCTGCATCAGTTCACGGAAGCTGGCCTGTTGCGCGAGGTCGCGGTCGACGGATCGAAGACCTATTTCGACACCAATACCGACGACCATCACCACTTCTTCATCGAGGGCGAAAACCGGATCGTCGATATCCCGGTCTCCGGCCTTCGGGTCGAGGATCTGCCGGAGCCGATCCCCGGCATGGAGATCGCCCGCGTCGACATCATTGTCCGCCTGCGCCGCGCCGCCGACTGAGCCGGCGACGCGCCTCTTTCACCCCATCAGTCGAAGCTCTCGTCCGGATAGACGCCCCAGAGGCGGTCCTGCCGGATCCAGCCCTTGAAGCGATTGTCCGAGAGCTGGCACCAGCCGCCCTCGCATTCGCTGACCTTGGCGACGACCTTCGGCTCCAGATAGGCCGTGATCGCGGCGGTGTCGTCGGGGCCCGAGCGGATCGGCAGCGGGTCACCCTTCTGCCAAGGCGCCACCACGGCGGTGCGCTTCATCGCCAGGAGGCTGTGAAAGACCCAGCCCTCGGTACCGTCCGAATCGCGGATGCGGCGCCAGTTGTCGAATTCCTGAACGACCTCGACCGGCAGCCCGGAACGCGTGAACACCCAGGCGATGCGGTAGTCCTGGCCGGGCCCGACGCGCACATTGACGCGGGCCGCCTTCAGCGACACGAAGCGCGGTAGCGGAAGCCCGCTCGGGCCGAGCTTCGGAGCCGCGCCGGCCGCGCCCTGCGCCAGCGCCGGATCGACGCCCTGCATGGGAGAGAACACGAAAGCCGCCGCCAGCAGCAGCGCCGCCGCCGGTTTCGCACCGGCCCATGGCAGCCGCCGAACGAGAGAAGTGAGCGTCTTCTGTTTCATATCGATGCTCGTCCGCAGACGGGCGGGAAGCCCGATCACAATACGGCCGGTATCGCGCCGGACTTGTCGTCCGGCCGCGTCGGGTAGAAGCTTCGCTCGAAGATCAGCCGCGCCCGGCCACCCGACCGGACTGTGCCCGGTCCGTGGTTAACGCGGCCTCAATGGGAAGGGCGAGCTATGAAGAAGAGGCCGCATGTCGTCGTGACGCGCCGCCTGCCGGATGCGATCGAGACCCGCATGCGGGAACTGTTCGAGACCGAGCTCAACATCGACGACGTGCCGATGTCGCCGGACGCGCTCGCCGCCGCGATGCAGCGCGCAGAGGTGCTGGTGCCGACCGTGACCGACCGGATCGATTCGGCGCTCATCGCCGCCTCGGGACCGCAGCTGAAGCTGATCGCGAGCTTCTCGAACGGCTTCGACCATATCGATGTCGAAGCGGCGCTGAAGCGCGGCATCGCCGTCACCAACACGCCCGGCGTCCTCACCGAGGACACGGCCGACATGACCATGGCGCTGATCCTCGCGGTGCCGCGCCGGCTGGTCGAGGGTGCGCGCGTCCTGTCCGCCGATCGTGACTGGGCGGGCTGGACCCCGACCTGGATGCTCGGCCGCCGCGTGACCGGAAAGCGGCTCGGCATCGTCGGCATGGGCCGCATCGGCCAGGCCGTCGCCCGCCGCGCCAAGGCCTTCGGCGTCTCGATCCACTATCACAACCGCCACCGCGTCGCGCCGAAGGTCGAGGAGGCGCTCGAGGCGACCTGGTGGGACAGCCTCGACCAGATGCTGGCCCGCATGGACATCATCTCGATCAACTGCCCGCGCACACCCGGCACCTATCACCTGCTCTCCGAGCGGCGGCTGAAGCTGATGCGGCCGGAGGCCTATCTGGTGAACACGGCGCGCGGCGAAATCGTCGACGAGGCGGCGCTGATCAAGCTCATCGCCTCCGGCGCCATCGCCGGCGCCGGGCTCGATGTCTATGAGAACGAGCCGATGATCAATCCGAAGCTGCTGCGCCTCGCCGAGGCCGGCAAGGTCGTGCTGCTGCCCCATATGGGTTCGGCGACGATCGAGGGGCGCATTGAGATGGGCGAGAAGGTACTCATCAACATCCGCGCCTTCTTCGACGGTCACAAGCCGCCGGACCGCGTGCTGCCCTCGATGCTCTGACGACGCGGCGTCCGTCTCAGGCGGCGGGCGGCGGCGCGGTCGAGCCGCGGATCGTCAGCGCGACATCGAGGCGGAGATGGCGGGGCTCGCCGGCATCCTCGAAGATCGACTGCACAGCCATGCGGCCGATCTCCGCGATCGGCTGCGCCACGGTGGTGAGCGGCGGATTGGACAGGAGGCCCTCCGGCACGCCATCGAAGCCGGCGACGGAGACGGCGCCCGGCACGTCGATGCCGCGCGCCTCGAGCCATTCGAGCGCAAAGAGCGCGATCCGGTCCGACATGCAGAGCAGCGCCGTCGGCGGCTCGGCGGAGCCGAACAGCGATGCGAGCGCCGCCTCGACGCTGGTCCGGTCGTTCTCGGTCTCGTAGACAGGGACGTCCGCCGCGGCGATGCCACGCTCGGCCAGGGCGGCGCGATAACCCTCGATTCTATACCTTGAGTTGTGATAGATTGCAGATGCTATTTCCGCGTCGGTGACGAGGCCGGTTCGTCCGTCGACGAGCTGCAGCGAGAGAATTGCGAGGCGGCGATGGCCGAGATCGGCGAGATGACCGGCAATGGCGGCAGCGCCGGCGCGGTCGTCGATCCCCACCATCGAAACGGAGGCATCCTCATGTTCGAGTCCGAGGGCGACGAAAGGCAGCTTCCTCTCCCGCGTCAGTTCGACGAGGCGGTTGCCGCCCTCGACGCAAAACAGCACGAAGCCGTCGACGATGGCGCTCTGGATGTTCCAGGCGAGCTTCTCGTCATTCGCAGCCGAGACCAGCGAGATGCCGGCGCCCTGCATGTCGCAGGCGCTGGCGATGCCGGCCATCAGCACGCGGGCGAACGGATCCTCGAAGAAATAGGACAGCGGCTCGGCCGTCGCGACGCCGATCGCATTGACCTTTCCGGCGCGCAGCAAGCGGCCCTTCGGGTCGGGACCGGCATAGCCGAGTTCGCGCGCGGCCGCCTCGACGCGCTCGCGCACCTCTTTGCGGACGATGTCCGGGCGGTTGAACACATTCGATGCCGTACCCTGCGACACACCCGCCGCCTTGGCGACATCCGACAGTCTGACGATCCGCGTCACCCGCGCCCTCCATGTCGCCGCATTGTAGAACCATGGGCGCCCGCGGCGAAACAGGCAAGCGCAGCCCTCCCCGCGGAACCGCGCTTCATCCCCGACATCGAGACAACTTCACTTAGCAAGTCTCTTGGATCGGTTCAAATTTCGCTTGACGCCATACGCGGCCGATCCTAGACTTGAACCGGTTCAAGAGCACCACAATGCGAAATTGAATCGATACAATATGGGAGTTCCGTGATGATCCCTGCGAGCTATTTCTTCCGCCCCGCCTATCGCCAGCGCTTCGAAGCGCCCGAGCCAATTGAACCCGAGCCGCCCTTCTGGCCCGGACGGCCGCGCCTCGACCGGGTGACGACGGCGATCCTCGGCTTCGCCTTCGGCGCCGCCCATCTGCCGCTCGGCCTCGGGCCCAACGGCGATCACGCGCGGCGGCGATAGGCGATCGTCTCGAATCGCATGGAAAGGACGTCGACCAGCAGCAACTGCCCGACCAGCGGTGTGCCGATGCCGAGCACGAGCTTCAATACCTCCGCCGCCTGCAGCGTGCCGAGGATGCCGGTGACGGCGCCGAGGATGCCGGCCTCGGCGCAGCTCGGCACGAGGCCGGGCGGCGGCGGCGCCGGGAAGAGATCGCGGTAGCGCGGATTGGGCATGCCGTCGCGCTCGGCAAAAGGCATCACAACCGTGAGCGAGCCATCGAAGCGACCGACCGCCGCGGTGACCAGCGGCCGTGCCAGCGCCTCGGCCCTGTCGGCCACGAGGAAGCGGGTCTCGAAATTGTCGGAGCCGTCCGCGATCACGTCATAGGCCGCGATCAGCGCGTCGGCGTTGTCGGCCGTGAGCCGCAGGCGGTGCGCCTCGACCGCGACATGCGGGTTGATATCCCTGACCGCGTCCGCCGCGCTGTCGACCTTGGGCCGGCCGACATCGGCGGTGCCGTGCATCACCTGCCGCTGCAGGTTGGAGAGCGCCACGGCGTCGTCGTCGACGATGCCGATCGTGCCGATGCCGGCCGCTGCCAGATACTGGACGAGCGGCGAGCCGAGGCCGCCGGCGCCGATGACGAGGACGCGCGCCGCTTTCAGCCGCTGCTGGCCGGGTCCGCCGACTTCGGCGAGAACGAGATGCCGCGCATAGCGCGCGACTTCGTCGTCGGAAAAGCTCACGGCGAGCCCGCCGGCCGGCGCTTCGTCACTTGGTGCCATACATGCGGTCGCCGGCATCGCCGAGACCGGGAACGATATAGCCCTTGTCGTTCAGAAATTTGTCGACCGAGGCGGTGTAGATCGGCACCTCGGGATGGGCGCCATGGAACTTGTCGATGCCCTCCGGCGCGGCGAGCAGGCAGACGAAGCGGATGTCCTTGGCGCCGCGCTCCTGCAGCCGGTCGATCGCCGCGATGGCCGAATTGGCCGTCGCCAGCATCGGATCGACCACGATGGTCAGACGCTCGTCGAGATCGTCGGGCGCCTTGAAATAGTACTCGACGGCCTGCAGCGTCTTCGGATCGCGATAAAGCCCGATATGGGCGACGCGCGCCGCCGGGACGAGATCGAGCATGCCCTCGAGCAACCCGTTGCCCGCGCGGAGAACCGAGGCGAAGACCAGCTTCTTGCCGGCGAGCGTCGGCGCCCGCATCTCGGCGAGCGGCGTCTCGATCGTCGTCGTCGTCAGCTCGAGATCGCGGGTGACCTCGTAGCAGAGCAGCGTCGCGATCTCGCGCAGCAACTGCCGGAATCCGGCGGTGGAGGTGTGCTTGTCCCGCATGATGGTCAGCTTGTGCTGCACCAGGGGATGGTTGATGACCGTCACGCTCGCCATTCGTCCGCCTCGTCTCGATGTGTCGCCGAAGCCTAGCCGACCCGGCCCCGCGTGCAAGCCTCGCCTTGTCCACGCCGTGATGGCCGCATTACCATGCCGCGGACGGAAGGGCGACGGAGCGTTTGACGGGCGTGTCGATCGGCCCGGAATACGAGGCGCTCGCGCGCGAGCAGGATTTCTCCGATAATGCACGCGTCGCCCTCGGGCGCACGCCCTGAGGATTGGTGAGGCTGATGAGGTCTTCGATGCGTCGCGTGCTGGTTGCCCTGATCGCCCTCGCCCTCTCGCCCGCCGCCGCGCTCGCGGACTGGCGCGACGAGGTCAAGACGCTGAAGGTCGGCTTCATCGCCGGCGACAACCCGACACAGGAGGTCGCGCGGCTGGAGAAGTTCCGCTGGCGCTTGCAGACGGCGCTGGCCGTCCCGGTCACGCTGTTTCCGGCCCGGTCCTATCAGGCGCTGATCGAGGCCGAGAGTTCGGGCCGCATCCAGTATGCGATCCTGTCATCGCTCGCCTATGTCGCGCTCGACCAGGCCTGCCACTGCGCCGAACCTCTGGTCCAGCCGGTGGCCGCCGACGGAGCTCGCGGCTTCCGCGCACTGATCGTGACGCCGGCCGACAGCCGCATCGCCTCGCTCGACGACGCCCGCGGCAAGCGCCTCGCGGTCGCCCGCAAGGATTCGCTGTCGGGCCGGCTGGTGCCGCTCGCCGGCCTCGCCGCCGAGGGCATCGACGCCGAGACGACCTTCGCCAGCCTGGTGGAGACCGAGGATCCGCTCGCCGCGCTGAAGGCCCTCGAAAGCGGCGACGCCGATCTCGCCGTCGCCTGGTCGACCGCCGACGAGCCGCTGACCGCCCCACGCGACAGCGGCCCGATCGGCATGCTGGCCGCCGATGGCGGCCTGCCGCCCGGCGGTCTGCGTGTGATCTGGCGCTCGGACCTCGTGCCCTTCGGGCCGCATGCGGTGCGCAGCGATCTGCCGGCCGAGGCCAAGGATGCGCTGCGCCGCGCGCTGCTTGCGATGCGGACCGATGATCCGGACGCCTATGACGCGATCGAGCCGCGTTTCGAGGGCGGCTTCGTCGACGTCGAGGACGCGCCCTATCGCCGGCTCGGCCTGCTGCTCGCCGAAGTGGCGGCGCCGCAGTAGCGGATCAGGCGACCGGCTCCGGCGAGTTGACGATGTTGTCCTGCAGCTTCAACAGCGTCAGCCGCATCGTCTCCAGCACCGCGGGATCGATGCCGCGCTCGGCCTCCTCGCGCACCTGCTTGCCGATGGCGCGGATGCGGCGGACGATGTTGGCGGCCGAAGGCGTCAGGCGGATGAGCTTGGCCCGGCGGTCGGCCGGGTCAGGGATGCGCTCGACGAGCCCGGCCGCCTCGAGCCGGTCAAGAAAGCCGACGAGCGTCATCGGCTCGACCGACAATTCGTCGGCCAGCGTCGACTGGCGCAGTCCCGGACGACGGCTGACGAAGGCGAGCGTCCTCGCCTCGGCAACAGTCAGCCCGAGACCGGCATTTTCAAGAGCTTTCTCAAATCGACGTCGCAGAAGTCGCGCAACATCGACGAGGACGAATCCTAGCGGATCCTCGATCGTAGCTACCAAAACCTGATCCCCCGTAGCATATTATATGTAAACCATATAATATTTGCCCTATTACTGGCCGTCAATCTATCTGCGATCGCATCTTCGCCCGCAACACCCCATTCGTCGCAGGCCCCCACGACCCGGAACGGCAGACTGACGATGCTTGTTGCCTTTTCGAGGCGTTTCAAGCATTTTGCACCGCAAAATGGCCCGGCAGCGTTTTCGCCCCGGGGCCGCGCTGCGGGACCGCCCCGTCGCGCAGCCCCGGTGGCGCCGTTGCCTTTCTGGATCGAGATATGTCCCTTCGCAACATCGCCATCATCGCGCATGTCGATCATGGCAAGACCACGCTTGTCGACAAGCTGCTGCAGCAGTCCGGCTCCTTCCGCGAGAACCAGCGCGTCGCCGAGCGTGTGATGGATTCGAACGACATCGAGAAGGAGCGCGGCATCACCATCCTGGCCAAGGCGACCTCGATCGTCTGGAAGGATACGCGCATCAATATCGTCGATACCCCCGGCCATGCCGATTTCGGCGGCGAGGTCGAGCGCATCCTCAACATGGTCGACGGCGTGATCGTTCTCGTCGATGCGGCGGAAGGCCCGATGCCGCAGACGAAGTTCGTCGTCGGCAAGGCGCTCAAGGTCGGCCTGAAGCCGATCGTCGCCATCAACAAGGTCGACAAGCCCGACGCGCGCATCCAGGAAGTCGTGAACGAGGTCTTCGACCTCTTCGCCGCCCTCGACGCCACCGACGAGCAGCTCGATTTCCCGATCCTCTACGGCTCCGCCAAGCAGGGCTGGATGGGCCGCTCGCCCGACGCCTCGCATGACGAAGGCATGGCGCCCCTCTTCGACCTCGTGCTCGAGCATGTCGATGCGCCGCATGTCGAGGAAGGCCCGTTCCGCATGCTGGGAACGCTGCTCGAGGCCAATCCCTATCTCGGGCGCCTCATCACCGGCCGCATCAGCTCCGGTTCGGTCAAGCCGACCCAGATGCTGAAGGTCCTGTCGCAGGACGGCTCGACGGTCGAGAATTTCCGCGTCTCCAAGATCCTCGCCTTCCGCGGCATCGAGCGTCAGCCGATCGAGGAAGGCGTGCCGGGCGACATCGTCGCCATCGCCGGCATGACCAAGGGCACCGTCGCCGAGACTTTCTGCGACCCCGCCGTCACCGAGGCAATCAAGGCGCAGCCGATCGACCCGCCGACCGTCTCGATGACCTTCATGGTCAATGACAGCCCGCTCGCCGGCACCGAGGGCGACAAGGTCACGAGCCGCATGATCCGCGACCGCCTGTTCAAGGAAGCCGAGGGCAATGTGGCGCTGAGGATCGAGGAGACCGCCGGCAAGGACGCCTTCGTCGTCTCCGGCCGCGGCGAGCTTCTGCTCGCGATCCTGATCGAGAACATGCGCCGCGAGGGCTATGAGCTCGGCGTCTCGCGTCCGCGCGTCGTCTTCCAGAAGGACGAGAGCGGCACGATCCAGGAGCCGATCGAGGAGGTCATCATCGACGTCGACGAGGAGCATTCCGGCGTCGTCGTGCAGAAGATGGCCGAGCGCAAGGGCGAGATGATCGAGATGCGCCCCTCGGGCGGCGATCGCCTGCGCCTCGTCTTCCGCGCGCCGACCCGCGGCCTGATCGGCTACCAGGGCGAACTGCTGACCGACACGCGCGGCACGGCGATCATGAACCGCCTGTTCCACTCCTATCAGCCCTATAAGGGCGAGATCGCCGGCCGCCGCAACGGCGTGCTGATCGCCAACGAGGCCGGCGAGGCCGTCGCCTATGCGCTGTGGAACCTCGAGGATCGCGGCCCGATGATGATCGAGCCCGGCTGGAAGGTCTATGAGGGCATGATCGTCGGCGAGCACACCCGCGACAACGACCTCGAGGTGAATGTCCTCAAGGGCAAGAAGCTCTCCAACGTCCGCTCCGCCGGCAAGGACGAGGCCGTCCGCCTCACGCCGCCGATCCGCATGACGCTCGAGCGCTCGCTGTCCTGGATCTCGGACGACGAGCTGGTCGAAGTGACGCCGAAGTCGATCCGCCTCCGCAAGGCGATCCTGGATCCGATCGAGCGCAAGCGCGCCGACCGCGCCCGCCAGACGGCCTGACCGGGCGCCGCCCCGGCGGCGGCGTCCCCTCCCCGCGCCGGAACGACCAGGATTCAGCAGGGCCGCGACAGGGTCCTGCGGAGCTTTGTCACACCTTGGTCATGACGGGCATCGTGGCGCGCGAAAGGGGCTTCCCCCGCCTCGAAAGCGGACCTATCCTCAGCATCATGAGCACTCTGTCGATCGGTGTACGCCGGGCTGAGGTGACTGACGCGGCGTCCATCACCGCGGTCCACGACACTGCCTGGCGACAGGCCTATGACGGCCTGATCCCGGCTCGCGAACTGAGCCGGATGATCGCGCGACGCGGCCACACCTGGTGGGGCCGCGCCATCCGCCGGGGCACCGGCATCCTCGTTCTCGAGGTGGGCGGCACCATCGCCGGCTACGCCACCTATGGCCCCAACCGGGCGCGCAATCTCGTGCAGCGCGGCGAGGTCTACGAGCTTTACCTCCGGCCCGAATATCAGGGCATCGGCCTCGGCACACGGCTGTTCCTGGCCGCACGGCGCGAACTCGTGCGGCACGGCTTCGATACGACCGTGGTCTGGGCGCTGGCCGACAATGAGGGTGCCTGCCGCTTCTACAAGAATGCCGGCGGCCGCAAGGTGGCGCGCGGCAGCGAGCGCTTCGGCGACGTCACCCTCGCCAAGGTCGCCTTCGCTTTCGCCCGCGGCTGACGCCGAAGGCTCATTGGCCCATGACCCAGCCGGGAAGGCTGGCAGCTTGCCTCACCCAGTCGGCGAACTGAGCCTCGTCGAAGTCGTCGCCTTCGCGGATGTCGAGATAGCGCACATCCGCCTGCTTCGAGGCGCCTGGCGGCGGCGGATCGAGGTCGGCGCCGCGAAAGAAGGCGACCTTCACATAGGCGTTGAAGCAGTGGAAGGAGAGGAACCAGCCCTCGTCGCTGCCATAGAAGGGCGAGTTCCATTTCACCGCCTTGCGGAGGCCCGGCACGCTTTCGACGATCACAGCGTCGAGGCGCTCACCGGTCGCGCGCTTCCAGCCGGGCATCGCCGCGATATAGTCGGCAACGGGCGCTGCGCCCTCGCCCTTCGCGATCTGCGGATTGCCGCCGGAAAGGAGCCTCGGTGCCGCCGCATTTCCCGCCGCATCCGCCTGCCCGCTTCTGGGTCGCTTCGCCACTGTCGCCTCCCGCTTATCGCCTTCGATCCGCCCGCACCGCCCGGGAGCCGGATCGTAACACGCAGGTGGCGACATCTCCCGGTTGCGGATCGATGCAGCTGAGACGGAACCCGCGCGGCTTTTTCCGCTTCTCCCTTGCAGGGCGCCGCCCGGCCGCTTAAGAGCGGATCGCCCGTGCAGCGCACAATGCGCTTCGCAGTCCGCCAACTCCGCCTGAGGGATCATCCCATGCGCATCGACGCTGTGCCGATCGGCAAGAATCCTCCGCACGACATCAACGTGATCATCGAGGTGCCGGTCGGCGGCGAGCCGATCAAGTATGAAATGGATAAGGAAGCCGGCGCGCTCTATGTCGACCGCTTCCTCTATACGCCGATGCGCTATCCGGGCAATTACGGCTTCGTCCCGCACACGCTCTGCGGCGACGGCGACCCGATCGACGTGCTCGTCACCAACCAGCGCGCCATCATTCCCGGCGCGATCATGAATTGCCGGCCGGTCGGCGTGCTCCGCATGCGCGACGAGGGCGGCGAGGACGAAAAGGTCATCGCGGTCCCCTCGACCAAGCTGACGCGCCGCTACGAGAAGATCGAGAGCTACACCGATCTTCCCGAGATCACGCTCCGCCAGATCGAGCACTTCTTCCAGCACTACAAGGATCTGGAGAAGGGCAAGTGGGTCGAGATCTCCGGCTGGGGCGACAAGGCCGAGGCGGAGAAACTCATCGTCGAGGCGATCGAGCGCTACAAGAAGGGCTGACTATGGCCTCCGCTCCCCTGCTCTCGCGGCGCGGCCTTCTGGCCGCCTTCGTCCTTGCAGGCTCGACGCTTGCCCTTCGCCCGGTCCGCGCCGCCGAGACCCCGGAAGCGTTTCTCAAGGCGATCTATGCGGCCTATCTCGGGGACGGCAGCGGCATCGATCTCAACGACAAGCGCGCGCTCGACCGCTACTTCACGCCCGATCTCGCGACCATGATCGCGGACGACCGCGCCCGCGCGGAGGCCGCTGGCGACATGCCGCTCCTCGACGGCGATCCATTCCTCAATGCGCAGGATTGGGAGATCAAGCGCCTGTCGATCAAGGTCGACCACGGCGCCGCCGGCAAGGCGACCGGCCATGTCCGCTTCACCAATGGCGGCGTCCCGGTCGCGATCGATCTCATGCTCGTCCAAACGGCCAAGGGCTGGCGAATCCGCGACATCCACTATGCGGAATCGACCCTGCGCGGGCTCTACACGCACTGAAAAGGTGGCGGGCCGTCCTCTTCCGGCGGGGCTCAGCCCCGCCGGCCGGCCTCCGGGCCGAGCCCTGACGCACGGTCCATGAGGACCGCGGCGTCGCCCTCGATCCGCACCGTCTTCACCCGCGCCGTCTGCCCGCTCACCACCGCGACCGCGCCGCGCGCGACGCCGAAGGCGTCGGCGATCAGAGCGGCGAGGGCGGCGTTGGCGGCGCCCTTTTCCGGCACGGCGCGGACGCGCGCGGCAACGACCGTCCGACCGTCGGAGAGCGTCGACAGGCCGTCGATGGCATCACGCCCGCCGCGCGGCGTCAGGCGGACATCGATGAGGATGCCGCCGCCGGCGAGCCGGGCCGGCCCGCTCAAAATGCGATGGGATAGACGTAGAGGATGATGACCTGCTGGATCAGGATGATCCCGAGCAGCAGGATGACCGGCGAGATGTCGATGGCGCCGAGCGTCGGCACGACGCGGCGGATCGGCCGCAGCACCGGCTCGGTCGCCTGGTAGAGGAAATTGCCGATCGCCGAGACCACGGGATTGCGCGGATTGACGACGCCGAAGGCGAACAGCCAGCTGAAGATCGCGCTCGCGATGATCACATACCAGTAGATGTTCAGCGCATACATGATGACGTTGAGGACGGCGATCATCGCTTTTCCGCAAGAGGTGGCACGGCCGGCTGGCCGCCCCCTCATGTAGCGGTGGACCGCCGCTCCCGCAACCCGCGCGCCGCGTCGCCGCCGCTTGACACCGCCACCCGCCGCGCCCTACAAGGCGCCGTCGCATCGCGACGGGGCCGTAGCTCAGATGGGAGAGCGCTGCAATCGCACTGCAGAGGTCAGGGGTTCGATTCCCCTCGGCTCCACCAATCCGTCATGGATTGAAGAAGATCCAATGAAATCAGAAACTTAAGCCAGTCGCTTTTGCAGGTGCGTACCCCAATGCGTACCCGCTCTGCGTACCCCAATGTGGTGCTCCCCCGGCTCGACCCGGTATGCAGGGTGAGGCTCAGGCGCCCCCCCATGGCCCACAAGGCGGCTTCCATGAAGTCGGGCGTCACGGCCTGACGATATTGCGCCCCCGTGAAGTTGATGGGCGGAAGGCCGCGCAGCATCAGGGCCAGGTCATAAGCGATGGAAGCCCGGAGCGGATCGGCATAGACGCCGATGATGGTGGTGGCGGTGTCGATGCGCATCACGGCCCGCCAGAGGACGGGCACTGCTGCTTCATTGCCGACGACGCAGAACACGCCGCGAAAGAGGTGCTGAAAAAAAGTCGTCGGGTGCCTGCGCGCTGTCGTCGTGGTGGGTGCTCATGCCGCCAACTCACGGACCCGCTCGGCACCGTCCGGCAGGAACTGCTCCCGGCCCTTACCGCGCCCCTTTGAGCCGGCCACGTGAAGGTTGTCGAGACGGAGATTGAGCCTGTCGCCGTCGCGATAGCTCACGGACGCGCCGCGCTTGCTCGGGCAGGCGATGAGGCGCGCGATCTGGGCATTGTTCCCCCAGCCGAGCGCGGTGGGAACCTTGACCCGCACGTAGGCGATGCCCTGACCATTGTCGTTCAGGAACCAGTTCGGCCCGATGCCCATGCGCTGGAGTCGCTCATGGTGACGCGGGAAGAGCTTGGCACGGGCGCCGTTCGCCAGCGGAACGAGGACGATGGGGCGACCGTCCGTGTCTCTCGTGTGGATGACGGGGCGGCGAGGAATGCGTGAAGTCGTCATGTGCAGGGGTGCTTTCGGTTGGACATGGTTCCGCGATCACGGGCCGCTGAGGGGGCCGCGCCGGGATGCGTTGAAGAGATTTGTTGGAAGAGTTGAGCCCTGCCGCGTGGGCATCAGCGGGAGGCCAATAGAAGGCCAGCGAGACTCCCTGACGGCGATCTGAAGGATGCCGCCGGGATAGGCGCAGGCGGGTGCTAAAGGGCTTGGGCGAGTCCCTTTGGGGCTCTGTTAGCGGCGCTTCATGATGGCGAACGCGGCGTCCCGCCCTTCGCGCTCTTCGGCTGCAATGAGTCCACGGCGCTCCGTTTCGCGCGCTTCGATGCCTGCGAGCTGCACTGCGGCTGCTTGATCGACAGCGACAACACCGCCTCCCGTGAACAGGGCGAAGACCTCGGCCATCTTCACGGTAAGGCTATCGGCATGCTTGGTGCCCGACTTGGCGATGATGAAAGCCGCCTGAGCGCGGTTGAGGTAGTATTCGGTGACCGTCGAGACGCGGCCTTTGCCGGAGACGGTTGGCGCTTCACGCTGATGCACCAATCCCATTGCCTCCAGCATCGGCAGGTGCCGTTTGATCAGAAGCCGGATGTTCGTCGGACGGCCATAGCCGAGCACCTTGGCAAGCTGGATGTCGACAATGGTGGCCGCTGCGGCGGTCGGGAGTGGCGCGGCGTTGGTCTTGATGAGGTAGGTCATCATTCGGAAGGTTCCTTTCGGGGAGACGTGACAGTGCCGTTCGCGGCCATGGATGGCGCACGTCGGGGCGGACTGGCGATGTTGAGGGAGGGTCAGTTCAGCCGGCTAAGCGGGGGGCGTCGAGAGGGCCGGGGCTTATGGGTCTTATAGATGGTATAGAGGGGTGGGTGATGTGTGGCTGGTCAGCCGCTGATGGTCACCGGGATCGTCGATGAGGTGATCATCTCGGCGATAGCCGCCATCATCATCCCAGCCTCGCGAGCCACCGACATCTTGACGAGCAGGCCGTCATGCAGCGGCAAGGCAACAATGTCCTCATCCATCAGCGCCAGCAGCACGCCGACCATGATCCGGCTCTCGGTGTGCATGAGGCGGTGACCAAGGCCCACACCGAGGCTTGCTGACAATCCCGGATGCCGCGCCAGAAGAGCCTGCCTGAAGCGCGCTACGGTCCAGCCTTCGGGCATCTCATCGGCAGCATCATCCGGCTTGGGCCAAGTGGGCCGGCGCAATGAGGTGTCGAACAGCAGCGTGTTGGTGGCGAGCTTGACCGCCCGCCGATGATCCGTGAGGCCGGGAATTGCATAGAGGTCGCCTTGCGGAGGTTGAGCGCCGGCCGCTGCGAGCGCCAGCCTCGGGAACATGGATGAGTAGTCCAGCGTGGCAACTCTCTCCCCATCGATCCTGATCCCCGCCCGCCGCGACCGTTTCAGGTTCTGCCAGAAGCCGCCATAAAGCCGGCCTCCCCGGTCGAACCGTTGGGGAAGGGGGTCGCTCCCGGCGATGACGAAGTGACGCCGCATCCGGCGCTCATGGACGTCTACCGGCTTGCCCCCGTCGTCCTCAAAGGTGATGTTGGCGCCCGCCAGGAAGCCGTTGAG
Organism: Allobosea sp.; assembly: GCA_017307955.1. Classification (GTDB taxonomy): domain Bacteria; phylum Pseudomonadota; class Alphaproteobacteria; order Rhizobiales; family Kaistiaceae; genus Kaistia. Next base: position 22,131 of record JAFKFV010000015.1, read on the forward strand.
CGCCCGCACGTCCCGGCGCATGGCGATGGTCTCGGCCGTCTCCTCATATTCGGCCTTGTCTCGATACCGGAACCGCAGGCCGTGCCTCCACTCCACGGAAGTCCGCGCCAGCAAGATGACCTCCTCACCATCCCGCCGGCCAAAGTCCGCCAGCGATATCCCGGCATCCCGCACAAGGGCAGAGAAGGAGCCTGTGGGCGCCAGAGAAGACGCCTCACCGCGCTTCCTTGGTAGCCGCAGGGTCATATGCCCAAGGTCGCCGAGGCGGTTGAGGAGGCTCCTGAACGGCTTCCCTAAGGCGGGGTTGTCATAGCGCGTGAAGCCGCTGGTTCCGTTGCCCGTGAGAACCGCCAGCCACCCGGTCTCTGGCGGCATGAGGACCGCATGGGCGATGTTCGCCACCACGATTTCGATAGCGGCCGCATGATGCTCCTGATCGACCGCCTTCCGCCTCCGCGCCCTGAGGCCGTTGGTCAGCTCATGGATATCGATAGCGACGGCAAATTCGCGAACGAGGTTGCGAAGAGCGGTGCCCCGAGCGCCGCGCCAAGGGTCGAACCACTGGTGGCGATTGAGGGGGAGCACTCGGGGCATGCAGGGGCTCCGCTACACGAGGTGAAGAAACAGGTACGGGAGGGCACAGGCGAACGCGCGCGGAAATCGGCGCTGCATTTCCTAGGGTGAGGGATATCCTCTCGCCCATTAGTGAGGGGCATCTGCTAGCTGCCGAGGAGCTGGCGCCTGTACTTCCTAGTGTGGGTGGCAATTGATGACACCACGGGGCCCCCTCGAGTACGTCGGCAGGCGTTGTCGTGGGCCGTTGTGACGGGCGCGTCCGATCCCCGAAGTACTCGCCTAAGGGATCGTCGGCCAAACCCCTTCGATGGGCGACCTCAATGAGGCGCGCGGCGCCGCTATTCCCCGGTTCCTATCCGCCGCGCGATAGAAAGGGCCAGTGCCCCCCCTTCGGTGTGAGGCGGAGGGAGATGCGCCGTCCTTCACGCTTCGGCGCGACGCAATCAGGCCCATACCCGGCCTATCTGGCGGAGAGCCCCGGCCCAACATCTTGGCGTTGCGCGAGCATGACGACGCCGACAGCTTGAGGAGGTCGCAAAGCTCCTCAGCTCCGAGACCGGAATATCGCGCTACCGCAATGAACATGTGAGCGGTCTGGATTGGCATGTTGGGGTCGACCGAACGCAGCAGTTGAGTGAGGATCTCAAGCGGCACGCCATCTTCTACCTGGCCTCGGATCTTCAGCTTCCCGAGATGTTCAAACCTCGAAAACCGCTGTCGCTCATGGCGCGGCGGGCGGGCTGGCAGGGCTTTCACTGCGACTTGGTGCCGGTGCGGGACAGGTTTGTGAGGTTAGGCTAGCAGACTGCCGGACCTCGCGCCTTAGGACGGCGCCCCAGCCACAGGGGTCTCCAATGCCCGATAGACGCTCCCCCGACCAATGCCGAGCGCCCTTGCGATCTCAGTCGGCGTCTTGCCCTCGCGATGCAGCGCCCGAACGTCATCGGCCTTGGCTCTCGCGGTCGGCTTCCGGCCCTTATACTTGCCTTCGCTCTTCGCCTTAGCGATGCCCTCGCGTTGGCGCTCTAGCATCATCTCACGCTCGAACTGAGCGAACCCCGCGAAGATGTTCAGGATAAGCCGGCCGGTGGCGCTGCGGGTGTCCACGGTCTCCCCGCCAAGGTTCAGGACGCGGAGCCCCACGCCCTTCGCATCAAGCTCCCGCACGATGTCCCAGAGGCCAACCGTTGAGCGCGCCAAGCGGTCCACCTTGGTGACAACGAGTGTGTCCCCTTCCCGAGCGAACTCAACGGCCAGCTTGAGCCGGTCCCGAGGCGCGACCGAAGAGACGTGTTCGGCGTAGACCCGTTCACACCCGGCCGCGTCAAGGTCACGCTGCTGCGCCTGAAGGCCTGCTTCCTGTTCCGTCGTCGAGGTGCGGGCGTATCCGATAAGCATGGCGGGGCTCCCGTGTGTCCAATAGGCTCTGGGCCATAGAGTCACCATGCGTCCGAAATGTCAAGACCACTCTATTGGGCGTAGCGGAAGAGCACGGCGGACGCGTCCGGTAGGCCCTGCCCTATTGGGCGCTACCAGCCTCGGGCCATCGGACCCGAACCACTTTTGGCGGCGGATCGCACTACCGAGAGATTAGTAGCGGTAGGAGCCGGCAGGGGGGATCGTGATTCGTCTCTTATCGAGGCCACCACACGGAATTTTCCAGTAAAATGAAACGCCCCCTCGGGTCCACCTCAGGAGCCCGTTCAGGGCCACGGAGTCAGACGGGGAGCCGGTATAGGCGTCCACATCGGCTTTACTCCGCAGACGAAGAGATGGCCTCTAGAGACGCTAGGATGGACTGGAGAGACCCTCGCCTTCTAGCGAGGATTGGCAACAGCGACACCGAGAAGAGTGGGGGGCGCGCGACGACTGATCAATGAACGGCGCGGGTCACGATGCGCATGATCGAGAACACGGCGCTCATCAAGGTGACGAGGACGACCATGCTAAACGCGATGCTCAGCAGGCCCGGGCCAAGGAGTGAGCGATGGCCGAAGCGCTCCGCGACCAATGCCGCCGCGACTGCCAACAGCTTGTTGGTCGCTAGGGCGGTCAGCCCTAGTATCGCAATCACTCCTGGCGCGACGCCTAGCAAGTAGTCGAAGTTCAGTTGGTCTTTCGGTATCGACAGTACGGCCAGCGCCGAGAGCGACCAAAGGGCGTAGACGGTTAGGAACATCCGGGAAAAGTCGAACACCGGTTTGTACCGGTCGATGATCTCCTGATAGGCGCTCTTGTCGGCCATCGAGGGTCAGTCCGGCGTCAACGGCACGCCGTCCATCCCACCGCCACCAGAACCCTGATGACTAGGATGGCGACTACGAGGCTGGAGCCGATGCAGGAGTACTTGGTCATGCGTCCCTACTTAAGCGGTTCGTATGGTTGATACCGAGAGTGGATTTGGATGACAATCACCCACTCACTACCCTCCGCCACATATACTTCCGCTCTCTAGGAGCGAGCGGTATTCGGTGGTCTCCAAGCTTATACCCGAAAGGCGAAGCGCATTGGCGAAGCGCGCCCGACCAATGAAGAAGCACATGGCCATTGAGGCCATGGATCAGATGCTCGAGCCGATAGCAGGTCAACTCGCCGTCGCCGTCGAGATAGAAGCATCGATGGAGGTATTGAACGAAGAGGTGCATGCCAGGCAGCGCCCCGCGATCTATGGTGCCGAAGCGTTCAGGGTGATCCAGCAGGCCTATGTCAGCGAGTTGGCGCTTGCTCTTGCGAAGCTTTATGAGACACCGGTCCCACGCAACGGTGCGACCAAGGCGCAAGCCTTCAACAAAACGGATCTCGCTTCTATCCCGTTGCTCCTTCGGCTCCTCCAGCAAGACCGCTGCAAGGCCGTGCTGTGTGACCGGAACCGAAGCTGGGACAGGGACGGGACTGAAGTACAGCGGCTGATCGATGACGCCAGCCGCATTTGGTGCAGGATGCGCCGCTCGTCGGCCATCAGGGACGCCTTGACCAGGGTGACCGACTATCGACACTTCGCGGTCCATTTGCTGAGACGCGGGCCACCGGCTCGACTCCCGACGTACAGAGAGGTGTTTGTGCTTGTGGACAACGCTGTAGCGATCATGCGGCTCATCCAACCTGCGATGACCGGCACCAACCGAAATCTCAGTGTTTTTGAGGAGCTCTGGCGTGACGAAGCGCGGGACTTTTGGAGCCGCGCCCTACCTGCAACGATCATCCCGGAAGACGATCCTAAACCTCCGCCGAGAGGTCTGTCGCCACCGCAGGCGGTGTAACCGGCATATAGGGTGCAGCGAGCGTCGTGACGGCGCTCGCGGGGGTCGCTCTAGGCGGAGACGCTGGGGTTTTCGATTGGTGTTCAGCCCGCGAGGCCTAGTCCATCTGGAGGCCTTTCCAAATGTCTCAGTGGCTCGGCGCTTAGCGTTTCTGGGCGGGGCACGACCTAAGGCGGTCAGGCGAGTTGGCCGCCCCGCGCCGTCTCGCGAAGCCCCCTCGCAGGAATCCTCAGGCTCTGCCTTGTCGGCAGGCTGACGACCTCCACACACTGCCGAGCCTGCTCGAACAGTGGCCCCGACGAATAGCGCCCAAGCGTCATACCCTGCCGCTTATGGCCGACGACAGACGCGATGATGTGCTCAGGCTGGCCCGCCTGCTCGGCCTTGGTGATGAACCAGCGGCGGAAGGAATGGAAGTTCACGAGCGAGCGGCGCTTGCCGGGGATCACCTCGTCAACACCAACTAGCCGCCGATAGTCGGTGAACTGGTTCGAGGCCTTGAAGGACCGCTCGCGCATAGACCCCGCCTTCTTCGGCCCCGGCCATTCTGGAAAGAGCGGGTCGGAATGGTCCTTTCCCTCAGACCGGGACGCGACGATGCAGAGCAACACAGGATGGATCGGGCAGGCTCGCGCCTCCTTCTCCTTCTTCTGCGGCTTGAAGCGGAAGAAGCCATCGACGCAATCGCCGACCGAGAGGCAGACGATGGCATCGAGGCGCGCGCCCGTCAGTGCGCCGATGCGCATCAAGTCTGCCATGGCCGGCGAGGCGTCGCCTTCGAGGAGCTTGACCATCTCGCTATCCGTGAATGGTCTCTCCTCCTCGCCGCCCCGGCTCGTCGGCTCCTCCAACGTCTTGCGATGCCAGACGTTCGAGGCCGCATAATGCCGCTTCTCCATCCACTGCCAGTACCGCGACAGCCGGCGAAGGTACTTGTTGAGCGTGACGGGCGACACGCCCTTGGTCATGCTCGCCAAGTCGTCCATGAACCGCCCTGCAAGCTTCGGCGTGATGGCTTCAACGGCGGGGCGTAAATGGTTCGCGCGGCACCACTGTGTCAGATAGTCGAGCGCCCGGTCGTCGTCGGCGAGCGTTCTCGCCTTGACGGAGAGGGACGCCTTATAGGCCGCATGATGCAGGTCAAGCGGCGTAGCCTCGCCTCTTGCCACGGTGATATAGTGGCCCGCGATGCGGGCTCGAGCAGGGTCGAGGATGGGCTCCTCACGTCCCGTATCATCGTCCGTCCCAACACCCACGGGCGCACCGGCGATCTCCTCCGCCCGCAGTTCGATGCCGATATCGATTGTCTCAATGTCGTGGTCGTCACGAGCGAGGCGCCGCAGTCGGGCCATCTCCACGGCCTCCTGCATCAACTGGTTCTTGCCACTGTCGTCACTGGCATTGCTGATGAGAGCCTTCAGTTCGGCGATGACGGGCCACTTCAGGCGGTTAGCAACCGCCAGGCTGTCGGTCTGGAGGGACCGCTTCAGCTTCGTCCCGAGGCGCCCGTGCAGGCCGCGCGGAACCGCCACCACGACGCGCCATTGCCCATGGTGCTGCTCCAGATGACGACGGTCGGCGTCCGATGATCTTCCCATTCAATGCCCTGCGCACCCGCTTGCGTACCCCAAGTGCGTACCCCACGGACGGGCTGCAACGCAAGGATTCAGGCCATTCCTGCGGTTCTGATCCACAGGGGATAGGCTCCCCTCGGCTCCACCAATCCGCTGATGATTGGTAAAACAGCAGCTAGATCATTGCTCTGAACCGCGCGCCCTTGCAGGCGCGCAGCGGCTTCGCGCAGGCTTGGGCACGCGGCACTGACCGGCCTCGCCGGTGAGAACGCTCCCTGCAGGAGCGTTCCCGTCCTTCGGCGCCGGCCGGCATTGGTTAACCGGCCGGCGCGTCGTCTCATTCCGTGAAGCCGATCTTCTCCATGTGCAGCGACAGCGTCGGCGTGATCTCCGAGCCGGTCACATTGGTGTTCATGAGATAGTTCAGCGTCTCGTAATGGGCGAAGACGATCGGCGCGTCCGCGGTGACGAGGCCGCGGATCTCGCGATAGAGCGCCTTGCGCGCCGCGGTGTCGTCGCTCGAGGCCGCCTGGTCGATCAGCGCGTCCACCTTCGGGTTGGAATAGCCCGTGGTGTTGATCGGGCCGCCGGAGCGGATGACCAGCGAGTAGAAGTTGTCGGGATCGATCGTCCGCTCCTGATAGGCGCTCGTGATCGAGAAGTTGCCCGAGACGAAGGCGTCGTACCAGACCGAGACGTCGACCGGCTTGATCTCCATGTCGATGCCGACCTGCTTCAGCTGGTCGCGCACCACCTGCCCGGTCTTCAGCAACTCCGGATATTGCGGCAGGCCGAGATACTCGACCTTGAGACCATCGGGATGGCCGGCCTCCGCGAGCAGCGCCTTGGCCTTGGCGATGTCCTGCGCGGCACCGAACAGGCCCTCGGCATCATACCAGGACGAGCCCGTGGGCACCTCCTCCAGGCCGAGTTCGCCGGTCCCGAGATAGGCGACGTCGCGGATATCGGCGCGCGAGATGGCGAGCGCCACCGCCTGGCGAACCTTGGGATCGTCGAAGGGCGGCTTCCGCGTGTTCAGCGCCAGGAAGTCGGGAATGCCGGCCACCGGGCTGGTCACATAGGTGAAGCGGCTGTCGGCCTTCAGCGCCGGCACCTGGTTGAGCGGCACCGCGTCGATCCAGTCGAGCTCGCCGGCGGCCAGCGCGTCGATGCGGCTCTGGTCGACGGGCAGGAAGCGGAAGGTGACGCCGTCGAGATAAGGCAGCGACGGCTTGAAGTAGTTGGGGTTCTTCTTGACGGTGATGTGGTCGCCCTGAACCCACTCGACGAATTCGAACGGCCCGGTGCCGACAGGATTGCGGGCGGGATCGCCGCTCTCGATCGCCTTCTTGTTCACGATCTGGCCGTTGGTGGCGAGATTGGTGAGGAACGGCCCGAAGGGTGACTTGAGGTGAAACACCGCGACGGCCGGGTCGCTCGCATCGACGGAGTCGATCTGCGAATAGAGGCCGGCATAGGCGCTGGCGGTCTTCGGGTCGAGGATGCGCTCGAAGGTGTATTTGACGTCGGCGGAGGTGAACTTCTCGCCATTGTGGAAGCTGGCATTGGTAACGAGCTCGAAGCGCCATGTCTTCGGATCGACCTGCTTCCAGGCAGTGGCGAGATCGCCCACGAACTGGCCGGACGGGTCCATGTCGATCAGCTTCGAGAAGATGCCCTCATAGACCTGGGCGCCGGTATAGATCGACGAGGTCGCCGGATCGAGCACGTCGGGCTCGCCCGTCAGCGCGGCGCGCAGTTCGCCGCCCGGCTTGATCTCCGCGGCGAGCGCGGCCGGGCCGGCGAGCGCCAGCGAGATCGAGAACGCGGCGAGTGCGCGCACAAGGGGTCGCGCGACGCGGACCCCGGCTCTTGCTTGTGTGGAGGTCATTTCGGATGTCCCTGGCTGGAGGTTCGGTCTGTTCTTCAGACGCTGCTTACGAATTCGACGAACGCGGCATTGAACGGGTCGGGGCTCTCCCACATGCAGGCATGGCCGCCCGGCACCGTCTGCCAGCGCGCGCCGGGAATGGCTTCCTGCAACAGCTTCGAGAGACGCACCGGGATCAGGATGTCCTCCTCGCCGGCGAGGACCATGGTCGGCACCTTGATCGCGCCGACCCGGCCGAGCGCATCATGGTTCTGGATGACGGCAAGCTGGGCGAGATAGGGCTCGACCTTCATGTCGAGCGCCGCCATGGCAGCGGCAAACTCGGCGGCGTCGGCGGGCCGCTCGTTGAAGAACGGCCCGGTGAAGGCCCAGAGCGCCACGTCGCGCATCACGAAGGGCACGTCGATCTTCTGCGCGAGATCGGCCCACATCGCGAACATGGTCTGGCAGAAGGCGTCGGCGGTGCCATAGGTGCAGGCGAGCGTCAGCGACTTGAGGTCGGCGCCATAGGCGAGCGCATATTCCTGCGCGATCATCCCGCCCATCGAGACGCCCATCATGTGGAAGTCGCGAAGGCCGAGATGGTCGACGAGCGCCTTGGCGTCGTCGGCGAGTTGCCTTGAGGAATAGGGGCCGGCCGGACGGTCGGACTGGCCGATGCCGCGATTGTCGAACGAGAGCACCTTGTAGCCGGCCGCGACGAGCGCGGGGACCTGGAAGCCCCAGGAGGTCAGGTCATCGGCAAGGCCGTTGACGAGCACGATCGTGCCCTTCGTACCCTCTTCGCCATCGATCTGGTAGTTGGTGGTGAGGCCGTTCAGCTGGACTTTCGGCATTCTATCCTCCTCGGAAGGCGGGACGGGGCCGCGGCACCGCGGCGATGAGGGCTTTGGTGTAGGCGTGGCTCGGCGCGTCGATCACGGCATCCGCCGACCCGGTCTCGACGATGCGACCCTGCTGCATGACGGCGACGGCATCGCTGACATGGGCGACCACCGCGAGATCATGCGTGATGAAGAGCGCGGCGAGGCCGAGATCGCGCTTCAGGTCCATGAAGAGATTGAGGATCTGCGCCTGCACGCTCATGTCGAGCGCGCTGACCGGTTCGTCGGCGACGATCAGCTCCGGCTCGCTGGCAAGCGCCGCCGCGATGGCGACACGCTGGCGCTGGCCGCCGGACAGCTGCGAAGGCAGCCGTTTCGCGAAGACGGGATCGAGGCCGACCCGGGCGAAAAGATCGGCGACGCGCCGCGCGCGATCGCTGTTCGAGCCGATCCCGAAGCAGTCGAGCGCCTCGCGCACGCTGCGGCCGACCGGCCAGCGCGGATCGAGGCTGCCGAACGGGTCCTGGAACACCGGCTGCACGCGGCGGCGGAAATCCGCGAGCCGCCGGCCGGAAAGCCCCTGGACATCGGCGCCCTCGAACAGGATCGCGCCGGAGTCGGGCCGCGTCAGGCCGAGGATGCAGCGGCCGAGCGTCGACTTGCCGCTGCCGCTTTCGCCGACGAGGCCGAGCGTCTCCCCGCGCGCCACGGCGATCGAGACGCCGCCGAGCGCCGTCGCGCGCCGCCGGCCGAAAAATCCGCCCGGCGCGGCATAGGTCTTGACGAGGTTCTCGACGCGCAGGAGTTCAGCCATCGGCCGCCTCCGCGCCCTCGCTCTCGCGCGCCTCGAGGCTCTCCACGCTCCATTCGCGCGGGATCACCGGCAGCCGCGCGCCGCGCTTCGCCGCCGCCGGCCGCGCCGCGATCAGCGCGCGCGTATAGGGATGCGACGGCCGCTCGAAGAGATCGGCGGTGGCGGCAACCTCGAGCAGTCGGCCGCGATACATGACGCCGACGCGGTCGCAGACCATCTGCACCACGCCGAGATCATGCGTGATCAGCAGCACCGTCGTCCCGTGCTCGCGGCGCAGGCGATCGATGAGCTCAAGCACCTGCGCCTGGATGGTGACGTCGAGCGCCGTCGTCGGCTCGTCGGCGATCAGCAGCTTCGGGTCGTTGGCAAGCGCCGCCGCGATGACGATTCGCTGCCGCTGGCCACCCGAGAAGCGGTGCGGCACGTCGCGATAGCGCTCCGCCGCCCGGGCGATGCCGACCTCGTCCATCAAGGCGATGGCGCGGGTGCGGGCTTCGCGGGCGCTGCCGAGGCCATGCGCCCGGATCGTCTCGGCGATCTGGTCGCCGACGCCCCAGGTCGGATCGAGGCTGGCCGTCGGGTCCTGGAAGATCATCGAGACGGAGCGACCGCGCAGTGTCCTGAGCGATGCCTCGTCGAGGCCGACCATCTCGCGGCCATCGACGCGGATGCTGCCGGAGACGGTCGCCGCGCCCGGAAGCAGTCCCATCACCGCATTGGCGAGGGTCGACTTGCCGCTGCCGCTCTCGCCGACGATGCCGAAGATCTCGCCGGCTTCCAGCGCCAGCGAGACGCCCGCCACCGCCTCCGCGGCGCCGAAGCGGACCCGGACGTCGTCGAAGGCGAGCGGCGCGGTCACTCGGCGACCCCGCGCGGATCGAGGGCGCGCCGCAGCCCTTCCCCGAGGAAGGTGAAGCCGAGCACGGCGATGACGATGGCGAGGCCCGGGAAGATCTCGACCCAGGGCGCCTGCACCAGCACCTCGCGTCCGTCGGCCAGCATGCCGCCGAGCGAGGGCGTCGGCGGCTGCGTGCCGAGGCCGAGAAAGGAGAGGCCCGCCTCGAGCTGCAACGCGAAGGCCGCGAGCACGGAGGCCTGCACCACGGCCGGCCCCAGCGCATTCGGCGCGACATGCTGCACGATCGCACGCCAATGGCTGGCGCCGCGGGCGCGGGCCCCGGAGACATAATCGTTGCGGCTGACGATCAGAGTGCTTGCGCGCATGACCCGGGCAAGGATCGGCAGATAGATGACGGCGATGGCCAGCGCCGCGATGCTGCTGCCGGGCCCGAGCACGGCGATGAACGCGACCGCGAGCAGCATCGCCGGAAAGACGAGGATCAGGTCGAGCAGGCGCGAGATGGCGCTGTCGGTCCAGCGGCCGAAATAGCCGGCGGCGAGGCCGAGCGGCACCGCGACGACAAAGGAACCGAGCACGGCGGCGATCGATACGGCGAGGCTGGCGCGGAGGCCGAAGATCACCCGGCTCAGCACGTCGCGGCCGAGCACGTCGGAACCGAAGGGATGGGCCAGGTCCGGCGCGCCGAGGACGCGGCTGACCTCGACCGCCTCGGGATCGTGCGGCGCCAGGAGCGGCGCGGCCACGGCGATGACAATGAGCGCCGCGATCAGCCCGCCGCCGATGCGGATCAGGCGGTTGCTTTCGCGTGTCCGGGCGCCCGGACGCTGCTCCGTCGCGGCGACCGTCATCGTGATCCTCCGTCTGCGACGCGCGGGTCGAGCCAGGCGACGAGGAGATCGGTCACCAGCGTCACCAGGATGAACAGCGTCGCTACCGCGAGGACGCCGGCCTGGACGACGGGATAGTTGCGCTGGTTGATCGCGGTGACGATGAGCCTTCCGACGCCGGGCAGCGCGAACATGGTTTCGATGACGATGGCGCCGCCGAGCAGCACGCCGACCTGGATGCCGACGACGGTGGCGATCGCCGGCCCGGCATTCCTGAGCGCATGCCCGTAGAGGATGCGGCGCGGCGACACGCCCTTGGCCCGCAGGAAGGTGACGAAGGGACGGCCCAGCACGCCGGCGATCGCGGCGCGCGTCGTCCGCAGGATATAGGCCGCCTCGCCGGTTGCCAGCGTCAGCACGGGCAGCGTCATGTAGCGGAGATTGCCGATGGGATCGCGCGAGAACGGCACATAGCCGGAGGGCGGCAGCAGCGCGAGCGTCGCGGCGAAGACGAGGACCAGCATGATGCCGAGCCAGAAGTCGGGCACGCTGATGCCGAACACCACGAAGCCCTCGGTCAGCCGGCGCTGCCAACGACCGCCGGTCGCCGCGCCGATGCCGAGCGGAACGCCGACCAGGACGGCGATCAGCATGGAGAGACCGGCAAGCTCCAGCGTCACCGGCAGGCGCTGCGCCAAGAGCTGCGACAGCGGCGCGTGGCTGACGATGTCCTTGCCGAGATCGCCCCTCAGAAGCGCCCCAGCCCAGTCGAGATATTGCTGGAAGAGGCTGCGGTCGAGGCCGAGCTGCTGGCGCAGCGTCGCGACATTCTCGTCGGTCGCCCGGAAACCGAGCATCGTCCTGACGGGATCGCCCGGCACGAGGCGCAGGATCAGGAAGACGACGATGCTCATGACCACCAGCATCGGGATGGTGATGGCGAGGCGGCGGAGCACGAAGGCGAGCGGCCCGCTCATGGCGCGCCCTCCCCGCCCGCGCCGGCCCGCGCGACGAGGTCGCGGATCAGCTTCTCCGAAATGGTGAAATGCACGGCGGCGATCGCGGCGGCCTCCTCGCCGCGGCCCTCGACCACCGCGGCGACGAGATCGTGATGCTGCACGAGCGCGGTGCGTCGTGCCTCGTCCGAATAGGGCTCGGCGCCGAGATTGAGCGTGATCCGCGCCCGAAGATCGACCGACATCGCGACGAGGATCGGATTGTGCGTCGCCTCGGCGATGGCGAGATGCAGCGCGGAATCGGCGCGCCGCGAGGCGTCGTGATCCGGCGCCGCGACATAGTCGGCGAGCGCCGCCGTCATCGCCGCGATATCGGCCTCGGTCCGCCGCGCCGCGGCAGTCCGCGCGATCAGCGGCTCGACCAGCGTGCGCGCGTCGAAGATGTGCAGGAATTCGGACCATTTGGCCACGATCTGCCGCTGCACATGCTCGGCCGAGCGCGGGCCCCAGTCGGCGCGCACGAAATAGCCGCCATTGCGGCCACGGCGGACATCGAGATAGCCGCTGTCGGTGAGCTGCTTCAGCGCCTCGCGGACGCTGGAGCGCGAAACGCCGAGCATCGCGGCGAGTTCGCGCTCCGTCGGCAGTTGCTGGCCGGTGACATAGAGGCCGAGCGCGACGGCCGTGACGAGGCGATCGACGACGTCGTCGGCGACGTGGCGGGCGACGATCGGGCCGCCCCAATGCGCTCCGCTGTCGCCGGCCTCGGTCATCGCCCTTCCTCCCCGAAGCGCCTCAGGATGAACCGGGCGAGGGTCCGCGCGGCGCCGACGATGCTGTCGAGCTCCACCGATTCATCGACGCCGTGCATCGCATGCGCGGTGGCGCCGTAGCAGACGGCCGGAATCCCGAACTCGTTGAGATAGATGCGGGCGTCGGTCGTGCTGCCCAGCATGAAGCTTTCGGCAGCGCGCCCATGCGCGGACCGGTGCGCCTCGCAAAGGTCGCGGATCAGAGCGTTGTCGTCGTCGAGCAGATAGCCGCGGGCGCGGAAGCCGGTGAAGGACACCACGGGCTGCAGCGCGAACGGGCTGCGCGCAGCGTGGCATGCAACGGCATAGCGCAGCCGCTGCTCGGCCTGCTCGGCCGTCCACGCGCGCGGGAAGCCGATGCGGACGCCGACACGGGCCTCCGACGGCACGGTCGAGATCCAGTCGCCGGCCGACAGTGTTCCGACGCTGACGACATAGGGATCGGCCGCGCCCGCCATGCCCGGCTCGGGCTCGGAGAGGCGCAGTTCCTGCGACCACTCCTTGAGGCGCGCCACCAGCCCGAGCGCAAGATCGAGCGCGCTCGCCCGGCTGCCCGCGGCATGCGCATGACCCGCCGGCGACGACACGGTGATATCCGCCCACAGCACCCCGACGCCGCCGGTGAGCAGCCCGAGCCCGGTCGGCTCCAGGACCACGACCTCGTCGGCAACGACGCCATGGTCGGTGATGGAGCGCAGCGTCCCGTTGCCGGTGCACTCCTCCTCGACCACCGCGATGAAACCGAGCCGCTTCTTCGCGAAGAGATCGGGCGCAACCTGACGCAGCGCGCCGAGCGCCAGCATGCCGACGGCGAAGCCGGATTTCATGTCGCCAGCGCCACGGCCATAGAGGCGGCCGTCGCGACGGGCCGGCGCAAAGGGCGGCGTCGTCCACAGCGTGGGCGTCGTCGCCGGAACGACGTCGATATGGCCGTTCAGAAGCAGCGTGAGCGGGCCGCTGCCCGGCGTCCGCCCGACGACCTGATAGCGTTCGTCGGACACGGCATCCGCCGGCGGCGCCACGCCGGCGCGCGGATCGGCGACGGGACCCGCCGCGAAGGGCAGCCTTTCGACATCGAGCCCGACGCGCTCCGCCGCCGCCGCGAAGACCTCCAGCGCCGCCTGCTCGCGGCCGACTGGGCTCGGCGCAGCAACCAGCGCTTCGAGCAGGTCGAAGGCCGCTTCGCTTTCCCGCTCGATCGCCTGGTCGAGGGCATGCAACATCGGAAGGTCCGGATTATTTGGCTTGTTGTCCGGACCCTATGCCAAAAATCACTGCGAGCGCAAGCGCCCTACCCCAGCGGGTTGTCGCCCTTCCACCAGTGCTCGAACGGGTTGGACCAGAGGATGCGCTGCATCGTCTCCTCGCTGACGCGCGGGAGCTTCGTGCCCTCGAGCTGGTCGTTGATGGAGAGGAGCCCGTCGACGGATTCGTCGACCCGCGCCGCCGGGAAGTCGGAGCCGAAGAAGATCTTGTCGGTGATCCGGTATTCCTGCGCGGCGATCAGGATGTTGTAATACTGCCAAGGCCGGTAGAAGAGCGCCGAGATCTCGCAGAAGACGTTCGGCTGCTTGCGCGAGACGACGATGCAGTCCTCGTACCAGGGGTGCCCCATATGGGCGAGCACCATCACGAGGTCGGGATAGCGCAGGGCGATCGGCTCGACATGCAGCGAGCGCCCCATGTCGATCGGCGCATTGCGGGCATAGGTCGTGCCCATATGCATGGTCAGCGGGATGTTGTGCTTCTGCAGATATTCGTAAACCGGCACCAGCCGCGGGTCCGACAGCGCCACGCCATTATAGATCGGCCCGAACTTGACGCCCTTCAGCTTCAGATCCTCGACCGCGTGCACGAGGCGGTCCATGCAGTCGGGTCGGCGCGGATCGACATAAGCGAAGCCGACGAACTTCTCCGGATATTTCGCGACCGCCGCCGCCGTCGTCTCGTCGCTGCTCTCGATGCCCGAGCTGTCGGCATAGTTGAGCGCGAAGACGATCGCCTTCTCGACATGCGCCATCTCGGCATAAAGCGTGTCGGCATCGGCCTTCGGCGCCATCGCGCCCGGCCTCACGCGGGCAATCTGCGTCTCGTAGAGCGGCAGAACATCCTCGTCGTTCCAGATATTGACATGGCAATCGCAATAGGCGCGCGCGGTCATCTCTCGGGTCCTCGGCTCAGGCCAGCGGGTTGTCGCCGTGCCACCAATGGGCGAACGGGTTCGATTCAAGGATGCGCTGCATCGTCTCCTCGCTGACGCGGGGCAACCTGGTGCCCTCGACCTGGTCGTTGATCGTGAGCAGGCCATCGACGGATTCGTCGACCCGCGCGAAGGGGAAGTCGGTGCCGAAGAAGATCTTGTCGGTGATCCGGTATTCCTGCGCGGCGATCAGGATGTTGTAATACTGCCATGGCCGGTAGGAGAGCGCCGAGATCTCGCAGAAGACATTCGGCTGCTTGCGCGAGACGACGATGCACTCCTCGAACCAGGGATGGCCCATATGCGCCATCACCATGACGAGATCGGGATATTTCTGCGCGATCGGCTCGACATGCAGCGGGCGTCCCATATCGATGGGCGCGTTGCGGGCGAAGGTGGTGCCCATATGCATGGTGAGCGGGATATTGTTCTTCTGCAGATATTCGTAGACCGGGACGAGCCGCGGATCCGAGAGCGCGACGCCGTTATAGATCGGCCCGAACTTGACGCCCTTGAGCTTCAGATCCTCGATGGCGTGGACGAGAAGGTCCATGCAGTCCGCCCGCCGCGGGTCGACATAGGCGAAGCCGACGAACTTCTCCGGATATTTCGCGACCGCCGCCGCGGTGGTCTCGTCGTCGCTCTCGATGCCGATGCTGTCGCCATAGCGCAGCGCGAAGACGATCGCCTTCTCGACATGCGCCATCTCGGCAAAAAGCGTGTCGGCGTCGGACTTGGGCGCCATCGCCCCGGCGCGGACGCGGGCGAGCTGCTCGGCATAGAGCGGCAGCACATGCTCGTCGTTCCAGATATTGACGTGGCAGTCACAGAAGGCGCGCGCGGTCATGACGGTCTCTTAACTGGCGGCGACGGGGCGGCGGTGATGCAGCGACATCAGGAAATCGGCGAGTTCCTGGTAGGTCATCGACGAGGTCGGGGCGTCGAGCGCGATCTCGCCCCGGTCGAGCACCACGAGGCGGTCGCAGACCTCGTGCACGTGATGGATGTTGTGCTCGATATAGATGCAGGAGCGGCCGCCCGCCTTGATCGAGCGGATGAAGTCGAGGACCTTCTGGACCTCCTTCAGCGCCAGCGCCACGGTCGGCTCGTCGAGCACGATGAGGTCGCTGTCAAAATGCATGGCGCGGCCGATGGCGACACCCTGGCGCTCGCCGCCCGAGAGGCGCGAGACCGGCGTATCGACATCGAGGCCGACGCCGCGAAAGCCGATCGTCGAGCGCATGATCGCTTCGGCGATGCGCTTCTCGGCCTTCACGTCGATAAAGCCGAAGCGGTTGGTGATCGGGCGGCCGACGAAGAAGTTGCGCCAGAGCGGCTGCTTCTCGCCGAGCGAGGAGTCCTGGTAGACGGTCTCGATGCGCAGCTTGTGCGCTTCCTTGACAGAATAGGACGCGGCGTCGATGCGCTGGCCGCGCACATAGAGCGTGCCCGAAGTCGGCGGCTCGACGCCGGTCAGGACCTTGATCAGCGTTGACTTGCCGGCGCCGTTGTCGCCGATGAGCCCGACGATCTCGTTGGGTCCGATCTCGAGCGTGACCTCCTTGAGGCTCACGACCTTGCCATATCTCTTGCCGACATTTTCGAGACGGACGATCGGGGTGGCGGCGGCCGGCGTGACGGTCATTGGGAGAAATCCGCTTCGTGAGGATGGGATGGAGTGGCGGCGCGGCGGGGGAACCGCGCCGCCGGAGGCCCCGCCTTTAGCGGATGCCGTCCTTCACGAGCGCGGCGAGCGCGTCGACATTGTCCTTGGTGAGATAGCCGCCGCCGGTGTTGAGCTGCAGGCCGGCGAGGCCGTACTTCTTCTGCAGTACCGCGGCGGCGACCGGCATGAAGCCCTGCAGATAGGGCTGCTGGTCGAGCACGACGGTGATGTAGCCGTCGCGGACGCCCTGGATGGCAGCCGAGGAGATGTCGAAGCCCGAGGTGACGACCTCGCCCGGCTGCTTGCCGGCCTGCTTCAGCACCTTGTCGAGCACGGCGGTGATACCGCCATGGCCGGGAACGATGATCGCCTTGGTGTCGGGATTAGCCTCGAGATAGGCGACGAGCACCGGCACCGAGAGCGCCGGATCCTGCACGGCCTCGTTCGACCACTGCAGCGGCGTGAAGGCGATGCCCTTCTCCTTGAGCACTTCGGTCGCGCCCTTGGCGACGTCCGCGCCGGCAGCGCCCTCGACGAAGGCGCCATAGACCAGCACCTTGTCGCCTTCCTTGAGCTTGCCGTTCTCGATGGTGAGATTGGCGAGGTTCTTGCCGGCGCCGTAATTGTCGAGGCCGAAATAGGAAAGGCCGGTGCCCGGCAGCTCGTTGTTGTTGACGACGACGACGATGCCGTCCGCCTTGGCCTCGTCGAGGACCGACTTCATCGCGTTGGTGCCGGGATGGCCCATGACGACGATCGCGTCGGGCTGGGCGGCGATCGCCTCCTTGGCCTGGACGATCATCTTCTGCGGATCCCAGCCGGCATGCTGCTCGATCAGGTTGACCTTGAGCACGCGGGCCGCGTCGCGGGCGCCGAGCTCGCGGGCCAGCGTCGCCGTGTCGCCGGGATTGCCGCCCATCTGGAAATAGATGGTCATGCCGGAATCGACGGCCTCGGCCGCGGCCGAAACTCCTGGCGCGGCGACCATGGCCGCCAGCGCCATTCCGGCAATCGTTTTCGTGATCCTGCGCATTGTCGTGTTCCCCTTGGTTGTTTTCTGGAAAGTGCCGTCAGTTTCTCGCGCGCGAGCGGAGTTGCCGGAGCAACGGGACCTTGTCGGGGTCCTCGATTGCCGCATTCATGGTGACGGAGACGATGAAGACGAGCCCGATATAGAAGCGCGTCCAGAAGCCGGCGACGCCGCTGGCGACGAGGCCGGCCTCGATGATGGCGACGATCAGAGCGCCGAACACCGTGCCGACCACCTTGCCGGCGCCACCGAAGATCGAGGTGCCGCCGATGAACACCGCCGCGACGACGGTGAGCAGGTAGCCCATGCCGGCCTGGGAGAAATAGGTCGTCGTCTCCAGCGTCAGGAAGACGCCGGCGAGCGCCGACAGGAGGCCCATGAGCGTGAAGAGCTTGATCTTCTCGCGGTCGATGGCGATGCCGACCACCTTGGCGACCTTGAGATTGTCGCCGATGAAGAGGAGGCTCTCGCCGAAGCGGTGGCGGTTGAGGATCAGCCAGACGACGACCGCAACGGCGAGCGCCCATAGGAACTGCACCGGGATGACGCCGATCCTGCCGGCGAGGACCGTGTGGATCAGCCGCCCCTCGATATCGGGAATGGCGAGCGAGGCGCCGTTCGAGACCACCGTGACGAGGCCGCCCCAGAGGAACAGCATGCCGAGCGTCGCGATCAGCGACGGGATGCCGAGCTTGGTGACGACGAGGCCGTTGATGAAGCCCATCACCGTTCCGGTGACGAGCGCCGCGACGAGCGCCAGCCAGGTCAGGTCGTAGCTCTGGTAGAGCTGGCAGAAGACATAGCTCGCGAAGGCGACGACCGACGGGAAGGAGAGATCCATCTCGCCCGCGACGACCACCAGCGTCAGCCCGAGCGCGATGATCATCGGCGGCGGCACCGTCGCCATGAAGCTCATATAGACGCGGTAGCCGAGAAAGGCGCGCGGCGCCGTCAGCATGAACAGGATGACGAGGAGCACGAAGACCAGCGCGATCGCCGTGCCCTCGATCTTGAAGAAGCCGGCGACCGGGTTGGACGGCGCCTTGTCAGCATGCGCCATCAGAGCACCCCGTATTTGGCATAGACGTCGCGGAGGAAGCCGCCCGCCTGCAATTCGCGCATCGAGTGGCTCTCGCCGTTGATCTTGTCGAAGGCGACCTTGAGCACATCGGCCTCGACCGCCTGCGGCACGACCACGACGCCGTCGGCATCGCCGAACACGAGATCGCCCGGCGCGACACGAACGCCGCCGCAAAGGACCGGCACGTCGACCGCCTGGATCTGGCCGCGGCCCTTGGAATCGAGCGGCGCGATGCCGCCATGGAAGACGGGCAGCTTCAGCCGGCGGATCTCGAGGATGTCGCGCACGAAGCCGTCGGTGACGCAGCCGGCAGCGCCGCGCACGGTCGTCGCCGTCGAGAGCAGGCTGCCCCAGGGGGCGATGCGGGTCGAGCCGCCACAGGCGAAGACGGCAACGTCGCCCGGCTTCAGGTCGTCGACGATGGCGATCTCGAGCTCATACGGGTTCTCGCCCGGTTCGACATGCGCGACCTCCATATAGATGCCGGTCCGTGCGCGGCCGCACATCTTGAGCGTCTCGTCGAGCGGCCGGATCGCGGGCGTCATCGCCTGGTTGGTGACGCCGATGGCGTCGAGCGAATCCGAGAGCACGGCCGAATAGAGCTGCTCCCAGCCTTCGGGGAGAGGAGCGTTCTGCCGCGATCGGAAGGGCAAGGGGGTCGTCATGGAGCCTCGCTTCAGAAGGAAACCTTGGAGGGGGGCGTGCCGCTCGACCCGACCAGGAAGTCGAAATCGACGCCCTTGTCGGCCTGCTGCACGTGATCGATGAAGAGCTTGCCGTAGCCGCGCTCATAGGCCGGCTCGGGCGGCACGAAGGCGGCGCGGCGGCGCGCCATCTCCTCGGCGTCGATCTCGACATCGATGCGCCGCCCGGCCGTGTCGAGCACGATCATGTCGCCGGTCTTCACCAGCGCCAGCGGCCCGCCGAGCGCCGATTCCGGCGCGACATGCAGCACGACCGTGCCAAAGGCCGTTCCGCTCATCCGCGCATCGGAGACGCGGACCATGTCGGTGACGCCGGCGGCGAGCAGCTTCTTCGGCAGCGCCATGGTGCCGACTTCCGGCATGCCGGGATAACCGCGCGGCCCGGCATTCTGCAGGACGAGCACGCTGTCGGCGTCGACATCGAGGTCGGGATCGTCGATGCGGGCGCGCAGATCCTCGGCATCCTTGAACACGACCGCGCGGCCGCGATGCTGCATCAGCCGCGGCGTGGCCGCTGAGGGCTTCAGGATGGCACCGTCCGGCGCGAGATTGCCGCGCAGCACCACGAGACCGCCCTTCGGCGTCAGCGGATTGTCGACCGTGCGGATGACCTCGTCGTTCCAGCCGCGCGCCTCCGCGATGCGCTCGCCCATGGTGCCGCCCTCGACCACCGGCGCGCCGAGCCGCAGCTTGTCGGCGATGCGCTTCATCACCACGGGCAGGCCGCCGGCATCGAAGAACTCTTCCATGAGGAAGCGCCCCGACGGCTTCAGGTCGACGAGGCAGGGCACGTCCCGGCCGAGCTCGTCCCAGTCGGCGAGCGTGAACTTGACGCCGAGGCGGCCCGCGAGCGCCAGGAGATGCACGACCGCGTTGGTCGAGCCGCCGATCGCGCCGGCGACCTTCACGGCATTCTCGAAGGCGTCGCGTGTAAGGATCTTCGATATCCGTATATCCTGCTCGACGAGGCGCACGGCGCGCTTGCCGGCCTCCTCGGCCAACACCGCGCGGCGGCTGTCGGGCGCGGGAATGGTGCCGTTCATCGGCAGGCCGATTCCCATCGCCTCGGCGATCAGCGCCATGGTCGACGCGGTGCCCATGGTCATGCAGGAGCCGGCCGACCGGCTCATCGCCGCCTCAGCCGCCTCGACATCCGCCTTGCTGATCTTGCCGGTGCGGTATTCCTGGTCGAGGTTGAACACGTCGGTGCCCGAGCCGAGCACCCGCCCCTGATAGCGCCCGTTCAACATCGGGCCGCCCGAGACGAGGATGGTCGGCACATCGCAGCTCGCCGCGCCCATCAGCAGCGCCGGGGTGGTCTTGTCGCAGCCGGCCAGGAGCACGACGCCGTCGATCGGGTTGGCGCGGATCGTCTCCTCGACATCCATGGCGACGAGATTGCGGAACATCATCGTCGTCGGCCGCATCAGCGGCTCGCCGAGGCTCGTCACCGGAAATTCGAGCGGGAAGCCGCCGGCCATCAGCACGCCGCGCTTCACGTGCTCGGCCAGTTCACGCAGATGCCGGTTGCAGTTGGTGAGCTCGGACCAGGTGTTGCAGATGCCGATCACCGGCCTGCCGTCGAAGAGCTCGGCCGAGAAGCCCTGGCTCTTCATCCAGCTCCGCGGGATGAAGCCATATTTGCCGGCGCGGCCGAACCACTCCGCGCTGCGATGCGCAGGAGGCGTGTCGGAAGATGTCGAAAGAGCCGCGGATTCTGTTGAAAAACCACCTGAAAATGTTGGCGGCGTATCGGCCTCTACGGGCTTCTTCTGGTCGGTCATGGTTCCTCCTTGCGTCCATGTAACGTTAAATCAGAAAGGCTGACAAGTCCCTTTCTGAGCCCGTCGTCACGGGGCTTCAGGTCGTCGCGCCGGCGTCGAAATGGACGGGGAGGATATATTCGCCGCGGGCGAAACGGCCGCTCTCCAGCCGCTCCAGCATGGCGCGGCCGGCCTGCTCGCCGAGCTGGTAGGCGGCGGAATCGACCGTCGTCAGTCGCGGCCGCGCATAGCGATGCGCCTCGAAACCGTTGAAGCCGACGATGCGCACATCCTCCGGGACACGGACATCGTGGTCGAAGAGATAGAGCATCGCGGCGGTGGCGATCGGATCGTTGGCGCCGATGATGGCGCCCGGCAGCGGGTGATCGGCAAGATGGCGAGCGACGACATCCTGCACGTCGGCGAAGCTCTCGCTCGCCGCGGCGATCACGGTGAGCCGCGCGCCACCGCCATTGGCGGCAAGGCTTTCCCTGAGGCCCGCCAGACGCTCCTCGATCGCCGGCCAGTCCTGCGCGGGCACGACCGCGAGGAAATCCTCGACGCGGCGGGCCAGCAGATGGTCGCCGATCAGCCGTCCGCCGCCGCGATCATCCTGCCGGATGGCGCAGAAATCCGCGCCTTCGAGCGTGATCGGCTCCTGGAACACGATGACCGGCTGGTCGAGATCGATCAGGCGCTGGATCGTCGCCCGGCGCTCCTCGCCGCTGCCGGCGATCATGGCGCAGAAGCCGCCGACCTCGAAATTGCGGGTGATCATCGAGGTCTCGAGCTGGTCGCCGCGCATGCCCTGCACCGTCAGCGTGTAGTCGGCGCTGTTGAGCACATTGGCGAGGCCGGCCACGACCTGGCAGGTGAAGAAATCGGCGAGGAAGGCCGGCGACTCGTCGACGATCACCATGCCGATCGAGCGCTGCTCGGCGACGCGCAGGTTGCGGGCATTGGCCTGCCGGCGATAGCCGAGCCGCTCGATCTCGCGCTCGACGCGCTTCTTCGTCGCCGCGCTCACATATTGCAGCCGCCCGTTCAGGACGTTGGAGACGGTCATCGGCGAAACGTCCGCCGCCTTGGCGACATCCTTGATCGTCGCCCGCCGCCGCCCCGGTGCTTCGTTCGTCATGCTTGCCTTCCCGTCCGAAACGATGCTACCGCGATATATATCGTTACATGAAATAGAGCGGAATCCGCGTCGATGTCCAGCTTCGCGACCTATCCCAGCCTCGCCTCGAAATCCGTCTTCATCACCGGCGGAGCGACCGGAATCGGTGCCTCCCTCACCCGTCACTTCGCCGAACAGGGCGCCCGCGTCGGCTTCGTGGACATCGACGATGCCGCCGCCACCGCGCTGATGGCCACCCTCCCCGCCGCCGTCCATTATCGCCATTGCGACATCCGCGACGTCGATGCTCTGCGCGCCGCCATCGCCACTTTCGAGGCGGAGGCGGGCCATGTCGACATCCTCGTCAACAACGCCGCCAATGACGACCGCCACAAGGTCGAGGCGGTCGACCCCGCCTATTGGGACGACCGCATGGCGGTGAACCTCCGCCCGCAGTTCTTCGCGGCGCAGGCGGTGCGCCCCGGCATGGCCCGCGCCGGCGGTGGCTCGATCATCAATCTCGGCTCGATCGTCGTGTCCATGGCGGCAGCCGACTGCGTCGCCTATGTCGCCGCCAAGGCCGGCGTCTATGGCATGACCCGCGCCCTCGCCCGCGAATTCGGACCGGACCGCATCCGCGTCAACTGCCTCGTCCCCGGCTGGGTGATGACCGAGCGGCAGGTGAAGCTCTGGCTCGACGAGGCCGGCGAGCGGCGCATCGCCGAGCGGCAATGCATCCCCGACAAGATGGAGCCGGCCGACATCGCCCGCATGGCACTGTTCCTCGCCGCCGATGACAGCCGCCACTGCACGGCGCAGAGCTTCGTCGTCGACGGCGGCTGGACCTGAGCGCCGGCTCTCTTCCCCCGACTGGCTATTTGCCGACCAGCTTGGCCGCCCAGTCGGCGACCGCGTCGCCGCTCGACATGTCAGCCTGGATGAGTCCGTCGATCATGAAGGTCGGCGAGACATGGATGCCGTTCTGGCGGGCATATTTGCAGTGCCATTTGATCTCCTTGTCGAGATCGGGAATGGCAAAGGCGTCGAAGAGCGCGACGCCGCTATAGTCTTCCACGCGCTTGATGATGTCGCGCGGCGTCGCGTCGAGATTGGCGCCGCCCCAGTGCTTGTCGAACTCGAATTCCTCGCGATGCGCGCCGACGGCGGCGAGCACCTTCTTCGCCTCCTCCTTGCCGCCGGGGAGCGTCGAGGCGGCGATGACGCAGCGCGTCACGACGCCGGAATACATGTGCCAGGGCTGCGACTGCAGGCGGATCTTGATCGTGATGCGGTCGGCGCCGGCTTCGGCCAAAAGCAGGTCGAACTTGTTGAAGGCGCGGACGGAATAAGGGCAGGTCGGCTCGAGGAAAGCCTCGAAGACGCGTGGGCCGTGGCCCCAGGCCAGGGGATCGGCGCGCCAGGCAGCGTCGGCCATGTCGGGTGCTCCGTGGAGGGTGAATGATGGCGCGAGACTAGAGCGATTCACCGCCCGCAGGAAGCATGCGCGGCGCCATCGCCTCCCTCTCGCCCGCCTCAGGCCGCCGTCTTCGGCAGGCGGATGGTGGCGACGAGGCCGCCCTCGCGGCGGTTCTCCAGCGTCAGCGTACCGCCATGCGCCTGCACGATCGAGCGCGCGATGGCGAGGCCGAGGCCGATGCCGCCCGTCTCGGTATTCCGCGAGGCTTCGAGGCGCACAAAGGGCTGGAACGCCTCGTCCATGCGATCCTCCGGCAGACCCGGCCCGGCATCGGCCACCGCGAGCGCCACGGAATCGGCCTCGTCGGCGACCGAGACCCGCGCCTCCTTGCCGTAGCGCACCGCATTCTCGATGAGGTTGCGCAACGCCCGCTTCAGCGCCACCGGGCGGCACGGATAGGTGACCGCGGCGAGATCCACCGTCTCGACATCCGCGCCGGCGAGGCGGAACTCCTCGACGCAGCCTAAGACAAGCTCGTCCAGCCGGAGCGCCACGGTCGGCTCGCTCGTCGCCTCGGCGCGGGTGAAGGCGAGCGTTGCCTCGCAGATCACCGTCAGTTCGTCGATGGTCGCCACGATGTCGTCGCGGACCGCCTCGTCCTCGATGAATTCCGCCTTGAGCCGCAGCGTCGTCAGCGGCGTGCGCAGATCATGGCTGATGCTGGCGAGCAGCCGCAGCCGGTCGCGCATGAAGTCGCCGAGCCGCTGCTGCATCGTGTTGAAGGCACGCGTCGCAGCGACGACCTCGCCCGGCCCCGTCTCGGCAAGATGCGCAACGCTCTCGCCGCGGCCGAATCGCTCGGAGGCGTCGGCCAGCGTGCGCAGCGAACGCGTCTGGCGGCGGATCGCCAGCACCGCCACCGCCGCCACTGCCAGGGCGGACAGCAGGAAGGACAGCAGCGCCACGCGCCCGAAGCCGCCTGGCAATTCCACGGCGGAGCGCAGCGTCGCGAAGCGGCCATCGGCGAGCGGCACCGTCATCGCGACGGCGGCGACGCGGCGCGGCCCGCCGGGACGCTCGCCATCCGGCGGCGGCGGACGGCGATCCAAGGGAGGCGCGCCTGGCGGCGGTCCGGGACGGCCTGTCGGGCAGGGATGCCGGTCCGGTCCGAGCGGCTCGACCGAGACGATCGGCGGCCCGGACTCGATGCCATGCAGCATCTGGCGCAGCAGCCCCGCGAGATCGCGCTCCGCCGGGCCCGGCGGATGGCCGGGCGGCGCCGCCGCCGCCACGCTGGCGCAGGAGCCCCGCGACCCGAAGGCGCGCGCGATGCGGTCCCCGTCCGCGGCGGGGTAGTCCGTCAAGAGGCGCGCCAGGGCGACCGTCTGGTTCAGTGCCTGGCCATGGATCACGCCATCAAGCAGCGCATCCTGCTGCATGCGCAGGATCAGCGTCAGCCCGAGCTGTGCCAAGGCCAATGCCGCGACCAAAAGGATGACGAGCCGTCCGGCGAGGCTGCCCGGCCAGAGGCGGGCGAGCGACGCCCTCACGCGGCCGGCTCCACCTTGCCGGCGAAGGAATAGCCGTCGCCCCAGACCGTCTTGATCAGGGCCGGCCGCTGCGGGTCCGCCTCGATACGGCGTCGGAGCCGGCTGACGAGATTGTCAATGCTGCGGTCGAAAAGCTGCGCCGCGCGGCCCGCCGTGATGTCGAGGAGCTGCTCGCGCGACAGCACGATGCCGGGCCGGGTGACGAAGGCGAGCAGCAGGCGGAACTCGGCGCTGCCGAGGCCGATATCCTCGCCGCGCTCGTCGAGCACGGCGCGCCGGTCGACATCGAGCACGAAACGGTCGAAGCGGAAGCGCTGCCCGGCCTCGCTCGCCTCGGCGCGCGGCGCCGTGGATGCACGGCGGAGGATCGCCCGGATGCGGGCGAGCAGTTCGCGCGGGTTGAAGGGTTTGGTGACATAGTCGTCCGCGCCGAGCTCGAGCCCGATGATCCGGTCCGTCTCCTCGGCGACCGCCGTCAGCAGCACGACAGGGATCTCGCCGCTCTGCCGCAGCTGCCGGCAGAGCGTCAGCCCATCCTCGCCCGGCATCATGACGTCGAGCACCACGAGATCGATCACGCCGGCGCGCATCGCCTGGCGCATCTCGACGCCGCCCGAGGCGACGGAGACGCGCAGCCCGTTCTTGACGAGATAGCGCGCGAGCAGTTCGCGGATTTCGCGATGATCGTCGACGACGAGGATATGTGGCGTGCGGTCCATGCCCGCTCCGGATCGGGAACTGCCGTTCATTCAGCGCAGGTCGCACCGATTTTCCAGCACTGAAATGTAACAGGATGTCTCGCGCGCCGCGCCGCGTCCGTGTCAGGCGCCCGATCGCGCGCGGCCATCCGCCATTGCGCCCGAGAAGCTGAGCCCGGTCAGCGCCAGCAGGCAGCCGGCGCTGAAGGCGTTGACGCGCAGCAATGCCAGGCTCCCTGCCTCGCCCAGCGCCACCAGCGGCGTCGCGGCGATCATGGGGCCGGCGAGATAGGCGAGCGCCGAGAGGCCGATCAGCGGCAACGACCAGCGCCGCTCGTCGGGCCTGAAGGCGAGGCCGGCGATGACGACGCAGGGCGCGAGGAAGAGGAGAACACCGGAAGCCTCGCCGAACAGGATGAGCGCCAGCAGGCTGTTGGCGATGCCGGCCAGCGGCAGCATCGCGCGGCCGAGGCGATCGCTTCGCCGCGCGACGAACGGTGTCAGCGCAAAGAACGGCGTCGAGAGGAAGGTGAGCATCGCCGCGAACCCGCCCGTGCCCGCGACGCCCTCGACATAGAGCGGATAGAAAGGTTGGTTGGATGCGACGACGAGTGCGATCCAGTTGCAGGCTGCGACGCGCGGGTCCGCATGCGCCGCATAGCGCTCCACCGCCGCCCACCACGCACGCAATCGCGCCACCGGCCCCATACGCCCGTCTCCCTGCCCGCTCCCGCGCCGCCTCCGGTGTCATCTTGCCGGGAGCGGAGCGGTTTCAAGGGCCGGGGCGACGAAGCCATGCCCGCGGCGGAGGCCTCTACACGCTTTGATAGGGACGAATCGTCCAACAATTGGGCATCCTTATCGACAGCGGCGGCGATCCGCCCTAGCCTCCCCGGAGCTGGTATCCGGGGCGGGTGTGCAAGACGGGCTGGCCTGATTCGTTTTCGGGAGGTGGAAGGGGATGGAACTCGATCCGGTGTTCCTGTCACGACTGCAATTCGCATGGGTCGTGATCTTCCATGTCATCCTGCCGGCCTTCACGGTCGGCACCGCGTCCTATATTGCGGTTCTGGAGACGATCCACTTCATCACCAAGCGCGAAATCTATCTTCGCCTGTCGACCTTCTGGATCAAGATCTTCTCGATCTCGTTCGGCATGGGCGTCGTCAGCGGCGTGGTGATGCCGTTCCAGTTCGGCACCAACTGGAGCCGCCTGTCGGACGCTGCCGCCAACGTTCTGGCGCCGCTGCTCGCCTATGAGGCGCTGACCGCCTTCTTCCTCGAGGCCGGCTTCCTCGGCGTGCTGCTGTTCGGCCGCCATCTCGTGCCGCGCTGGGCCTATCTCTTCGCCACCCTGATGGTCGCCGGCGGCACGCTCCTCTCAGCCTTCTGGATCCTCTCCGCCAACAGCTGGCTGCAGACGCCGGCCGGCTTCGAGGTGGTCGATGGCCGCTTCTTCCCGACCTCGTGGTCGGAAGCGATCTTCAACCCGTCCTTCCCCTATCGTCTCGCCCACAACGTCATCGCCTTCTACATCACCACCGGCTTCGTGGTGATGGGCATCAGCGCCTATTTCATCCGCCGCGGCACCTTCGCCGAGGAAGGCAAGGTGATGATGAAGATGACGCTGTGGCTGCTCACCGTCCTGGTGCCGCTGCAGATGTATGTCGGCGACGCGCACGGCCTCAACACGCGCCAGTACCAGCCGGCCAAGCTCGCCGCGATCGAGGCGATCTGGGAGACGGGCAGCGAACTGCCGCTGACGCTCTTCGCGATCCCCGACCAGGAGGCGGAGACGAACCTCTACGCCATCGAGGTGCCCTATCTCGGCAGCCTGATCCTGACCCATTCGCTCGACGGCCAGATCACCGGGCTGAAGGCCTTCCCGAAGGAGGACCGGCCCTTCGTCGCGCTGCCCTTCTTCGGCTTCCGCGTCATGGTCGGCCTCGGCATCATCATGCTCGGCCTCGTGATCTGGGGGAACTGGCTGAAGATCCGTGGCCGGCTGACGACCACGCCGCTTTATCTCACGGTCCTGCAGCTCACGATCCCGATCGGCTTCCTGACCGTCATCGCCGGCTGGGTCGTCACCGAGACCGGCCGTCAGCCCTGGACGATCTATGACCACCTGCGAACAGCGGATTCGATGTCGCCCTCGCTCACCGGCGTGGACGTGCTCATCTCGCTGCTCGCCTATGTCCTCGTCTATGTGTTCGTCTATCCCACCGGCGTGATCCTCATGGCGCGCATCGTGCGCAAGGGGCCGCGGTCCACCGGCCATGGCGAAGGCGACAGCCCGGTCGAGGCCGGCCGGCCCGAGGCGCCCGTCCTCGCCGGCGCGATTGAGAGCTAAGGAGCGACACCATGAATCCGGTTCTCGACTTCGTGCCGATCTGGACGGCCATCATCGCGCTTGGCGTCTTCTTCTATGTGATGCTGGACGGCTTCGATCTCGGCGTCGGCATGCTGTTCGGCCTCGCGCCGGACACGCCCTCGCGCAATCTCATCATGAACTCGGTCGCCCCGGTCTGGGACGGCAACGAGACCTGGCTCGTGCTCGGCGGCGTCGCGCTCCTCGCCGCCTTCCCATTGGCCTTCGCGATCATCATCCCGGCCGTCTATTTCCCCGTGCTGGTGATGCTGTTGTCGCTCGTCTTCCGCGGCCTCGCCTTCGAGTTCCGCTTCCGCGATTCCGAGAACAAGACCTTCTGGGACCATGCCTTCGCCTATGGCTCGGGCCTCGCCACCTTCTCGCAGGGCGTGGTGCTCGGCGCCTTCATCCAGGGCTTCGAGGTCTCGGGCCGCACCTTCTCGGGCTCGTCCTTCGATTTCCTGACGCCGTTCTCGGTGGTGACCGGCATCGCGCTGATGTTCGGCTACGGCCTGCTGGGCGCTGGCTGGCTCATCCTGAAGACGGAAGGCGAGGTCCAGGCCGCCGCCCGCCGCCATGGGCGCATCTGCCTCGTCGGCGTCCTCGTCGCCATCGGCATCGTCAGCATCTGGACGCCGCTGGCCCAGCCGGTGATCGCCTCGCGCTGGTTCGCCTTCCCCAATATCGTCATCTTCGCCCCGGTGCCGATCGCCGCGCTCGCCGCCGCCTTCTTCACCTGGCGCTCGCTCGGCTCGCATCATGAGGCGAGGCCGTTCATCGGCGCCATCCTCCTGTTCCTGCTCTCTTATCTCGGCATCGCCATCAGCCTGTTCCCGATGATCGTGCCCTACAAGTACACGCTCACCGAGGCCGCCTCCTCGGAGGCGACACAGGCCTTCCTGATCGTCGGAACGCTGTTCCTGCTGCCGATCGTGCTCATGTACACGGCTTGGTCCTACTGGGTGTTCCGCGGCAAGGTGCGCGGCCAGTTCTATCACTGACGCAAGCGGCTCAAGCCGCCCTGCGCCGTGACGACTGCGGCATGGCGGCACTGACCGGAACCGCCGTCGTCGCGCCGGATTGATTTCCCACGCCGCCCGCGAGAGGTGGCGGGAGGGCGATCATGAGCGAAACGGTGACGGAGCGTCAGGCGCTGGAACGGGTCGAGGCGGCGGGCCTCGTCATCCGCCGCGTGCGCCGTGGCAAGGGCTTCTCCTATCTCGGACCGGACGGCAAGCGCGTCGACGACGCGGCCGTTCTGGCGCGCATCCGAAGCCTCGCCATTCCGCCCGCCTATGAGGAGGTGCGCATCGCCGCCTCCGCGAGCGCCCATCTGCAGGCGATCGGCCGCGATGCAGCCGGGCGCCTGCAATATCGCTATCACCCCGATTGGGATCTCGAGCGCGAGGCTCACAAGGCCGAGCGTCTCGAGACGCTGATCGAGGCTCTCCCCCGCATCCGCGCCGCGGTGCGCAAGGATATCGCGCTGGCGACGCTGCGCCGCCGCAAGGCGGTGGCCTGCGCCGTCGCGCTCATCGATGCGACCCATATCCGCGTCGGCTGCGAGCTTTATCTCCAGTCGAGCGGCGCGCGCGGCGCCGCGACGTTGCTGAAGCGCCAGGTCAAGCTCAACGGCCAGGGCCTCGCCCTCAAATTCCGCGGCAAGGGTGGCACCGCGATCAGTTGCACCGTCGAGGACCGCGCGCTGGTGCGCGCGATCCGCCGTATCGCGACGATCCGCGGCTCAAGACTGCTGCAATATGTCGACGAGAATGGTGCGACCCACCCGGTGAGGGCCTCGGACGTCAACGCCTATCTGAAGCGGGTCTCGGGCCGCGACATCTCGGCCAAGGATTTCCGCATGCTGGCGGCGAGCGCCACGGCGGCGGAGCATCTCGCGCAGGTCGAGCCGGGGCCGTCCGAACGGTCGCGCCGCCGGCAGATCGCGGAGGTCATGAAGAATGTCTCGGCCGATCTCGCCAACACCCCGACGGTCGCCCGCAAGAGCTATGTCCATGCTCTCGTGGTTCAGGCCTTCGAGGACGGGCTTCTGCCCTCGATCCTGCGGCAGACGCGCTCCGGGCGCGTGCGCAGCCGCGGCGAGAACGCGCTCGCCCGGTTGCTCCGCGTCACGCGCACCGAAACACCCTAGGCGCGGTCGAGCGTCTCGTCCTTGGTGAGCCGCGTCGGTGCCCATTCGACCGGATCAAGGCCGGTGTCGGTCCGCCAGCGCGCCCAATAGGGATGCTCGCCCTGATCGTCCGGACCGTCCTCCTCGACCATGGCCGTCTTGGTCCGCCAGCGCATGAGATGGGCGTCGCCATTGCCATCGCGGCCGATGATGAGCCGCCCGTCCTTGGGCGCGCTGTCGATCGGCTGGAAAGGGCCGTCCTGCTCGAGATCGTCCTTCGTCATCCTCGTCTCCTTGTCGCTGAGGCCATACGGACACCGGAACCGGCTCGTTACAGGGACGATCCGGCGCGATCGGCTGTGCCGAGCCAACGCCTCGCTCCTGCCAGAGTTGCGCGTGAATTGTCGGCGCTGTGGAACGAGCGGGGCTCCCCGCGATTCTGTATCGTCCGGTGGCTCGACCCGCCGGCATCGCAACGATGTGCGGGAGGAGGACGATCATGCTTGACCGCTCGCCGACGGCGGGGCGGCGCCCCCGCGTCCCTGACTGGAATCGCCTCGTCGCCACAGCCACCGCAGGGACAGGAATTCCCGCATGATCGAGGCGCCGATCCTCTCCGGGCTCAAGATTCTGATCGTCGAGGACGATGTGATCATCGCCGAAGCGATGTCGGACAGCTTCCTCCGCGCCGCCGCCACCGTGATCGGCCCGGCCTTCTCGGTGCGTCAGGCGCTGGGCTTGATCGGCGAGACGCGGCCGGACGCGGCCGTTGTCGACATCAACCTGAATGGCGAGCTTGCCTTTCCGGTCGCCGACCGGCTGCGCGCCGATGGTGTTCCCTTCGTCTTCGCGACCGGCTTCGATGCCTCGGAGATTCCCGAGCACTACGCGACGATCGGCCATTGTTCGAAGCCCGTCGACCCAGCGACGCTCGCCGAAGCCTTTTCCTGGCTCAACCGCAAGCCGCTATGATCGTCGGTCGATAAGCGCGCGATAGACCTCCGCATAGTCGGCTGCCATGCGGTGATCGGTGAAGCGCCGCTCGAAGGCGGCCCGAACGCCGGAGCGGGAAATCTCGCCGATCGTTGCGACCGCTTGGGCGGCGGCATCGATGCTGTCGACGATCCGGCCGCTGACGCCGTCCTCGATCACCTCCGGCACCGCGCCGTTGCGCCAGGCGATGACCGGCGTGCCGGCCGCCATCGCCTCGATCATCACGAGACCGAACGGCTCCGGCCAGTCGATGGGGAAGAGCAGCGCCCGCGCGCCGGCGAGCAGCGCCGCCTTGCCGGCATCGTCGACCTCGCCCAGATAGTCGACGATCGGATTCTCGAAGAGATGCGCCACCTCGTCCGCGAAGTAGCGCTCGTCCGCGGCGTCGATCTTGGCCGCGATCTTGAGCGGCAGTCCGGCCCGCGAGGCGACCTCGATGGCGCGGTCGGGCCGTTTGTCCGGCGAGATACGGCCGACGAAGAGGAGATGCCCCTCGCCGCCGTCGCCGATCGCGACGAGATCGTCCGGCATGCCATGCGGCACGGTGGCGACGAACCGCGCCTCGGGCAGGAAATGGCGCTGGTTGTCGGAGATGGCGACCAGCGGCATCGCCGGATTGGTCGCGATTGCCGCATGCGCCGCCTCGGAGTCGAGCCGAAGATGCAGCGTCGTCACGCATTTCTCCTCGAAGCCGCGGAAGGGCAGGAAATGCGCGGTCTCGGTGTGGAAATGCACGATGTCGAATTCGTCGATCCGGCTCATGACCGCATCGAACAGCGCCGCGACCGCTTCCGGCTCGGCGCCCGCGATGCGGTCGGCCGCCGGGCGCACGGCCACGAGCTCGGCCGCCGTGCGGGAATCGCCGGTCGCGAAGAGCGTCACGTCATGGCCGTCGGCGACCAGCGCCTCGGTCAGCCACGACACGACCCGTTCCGTACCGCCATAAAGCCGCGGCGGGACGGCCTCGACCAGAGGCGCGACCTGAGCGATGCGCATCAGCAATTCCTCCCGCTGCGTGATGCGGCCCAACCCGCCCATGGGGCCGTTGTTCCGCAGCGCCGCGCCGGGAGGAAGCTGATCAGCCCATCAGCGGCAGGATCATGGTCTCGATCGCATGCGCGACGCCGTCCTCGGCATTCGAGCGCGTCACGAGGTCAGCCTCAGCCTTGATGTCGTCATGGGCGTTGCCCATCGCGATGGCGAGGCCGGCGACGGCGAACATCGGCAGGTCGTTCGACATGTCGCCGATCACCGCCACTTCCTCGAGCGGCACGCCGAAATGCCGCGCCAGCGCAGTGACGGCATGGCCCTTGTCGGCGGTCGGGTGCGTGACATCGAGATAGTAGTTCTGCGAGCGCCGCGCCGAGGCGGTGTCGCCGAGCAGCGCCTGCAGCTTGCCCTCGGTTTCGGCGAGCCGGTCGAAATCCTTCGAGGAGCCGACCAGCTTGCCGATCTCGCCGAAATGCCCCTCGAAGCTCGGCACCACAACGGGATCGAAGCTCACCGTGTGCTCCTCATGCGCGACGTAAGGCCCGTCGCGGTCGGTGACGTACCAGTCGTTGCCGGAGAAGATCCAGACATCGGCGCCCGTCGCCGCGATCTCGGCAGCGGCGATCCGCGCCGCCGCCTCCGGCACGAAATGCCGCTCGACCGGCGAGAGGTCGCCGCGCACGATCGACGAGCCGTTGAAGCCGGCGAAAAGGTCGAGCTTCAGCGGCTCGGCGACATGCAGCATGCCGCGCGGCGGCCGGCTGGAGACGATCGAGAAGAAGCCGCCGGCGGCGCGCAGCTTGTCGACCGCCGCGATCGTCGCCTCGGTGACCCGCTTCTCGGGGCTCGGCGTGACGATGGTGCCGTCGACGTCGGAAACGAAGAGCCTGATCCGCTTGGGGAGAGCGCGCTTGTTCATTTGCCGGCCTTGTCGTCGAGCGAGAACCACGAGAAGCCGTCGCGCTCGATGAGCGTGTCGGCGGCGACGGGGCCGGCGGTGCCGGCGCGGTAGTAGTGGATCTCGCCGGGCAGGTTCGCCCAGGCCTCGAGGATCGGCTCGACCGCCGCCCAGCCCGCCTCGATATTGTCGGCGCGCTGGAAGAGCGTCGCGTCGCCGACGAGGCAGTCATAGATCAGCGTCTCGTAGCCGGTCGACGGCTCGCGCTGGAAATAGTCGGAATAGCGGAAATTCATGTCGACCTCGGCGAGACGCACCGCCCGGCCCGGCACCTTGGCGGCGAGGCGCAGCGAGATGCCCTCGTCCGGCTGCACGCGGATGATGAGCGCATTCGGCTGCAGCGCGCTGGTCGGCGTATCCTCGAACAGCGTGTGCGGCGGGCTCTTGAATTGCACCGCGATCTCGGTCTTGCGCACCGACATCGCCTTGCCGGTGCGGATATAGAAGGGCACGCCCGACCAGCGCCAGTTCTCGACCTCGAGCTTCAGCGCGACATAGGTCTCGGTGGTGCTGTCGAGGGCGACGTCCTGCTCCTCGATGTAGTCCTTCACCGGCGCCCCGCCGATCGAGCCGGCGGCATATTGCGCGCGCACCGCGAGGCGGTCCGCCTCCTCGGGGCGCGGCTTCTTGATCGCCTGGATGACCTTGGCCTTCTCGGTGCGGATCGCGTCGGCGTCGAACGAGTTCGGCGGCTCCATCGCGATCATCGCGAGCAGCTGGAACATGTGGTTCGGCACCATGTCGCGCAGCGCACCGGTCGCGTCGTAGAAGCGCCCGCGCCGCTCGACCGTCACCGTCTCGGCGGCGGTGATCTGCACATGGTCGATGAAGTTGCGGTTCCAGATCGGCTCGAAGATGCCGTTGCCGAACCGCATCGCCATGACGTTCTGCACCGTCTCCTTGCCGAGGAAATGGTCGATGCGGAAGATCTGGTGCTCCTCGGCCGCCGCCAGCAGCCGCGCATTCAGCGCCCGCGCCGAGGGCAGGTCCATGCCGAACGGCTTCTCGACGACGATGCGGCGGAATTCCGATTCGCTCTCCTCCATGAGGCCGGCCTTGGCCAGATGGTCGGCGATCGCGCCGAAGAAGCGCGGTGCGACGGCGAAATAGAACACCGCGCCATGCGATTCGGGCTCGTTGGCCGCGATCCGCTGCTTGACCGCGTCATAGGTCGCGTCGCTCTCGAAATCGCCGATGACATAGCCGGTGCGTTCCATCAGCCAATGCCAGGCATCGGCGTCGACATCGGCATTGCCGGCGGCCGCCAGTTCCTTCGCCGTCTCGGTGAGGAAGGCGCGGTAGTCCTCCTCGGTATGGTCGACGATGTCGACGCCGACGATGCGGAACTTGTCGTCCAGCGCCC
Source organism: Allobosea sp. (assembly GCA_017307955.1). GTDB lineage: Bacteria > Pseudomonadota > Alphaproteobacteria > Rhizobiales > Kaistiaceae > Kaistia. The sequence continues at coordinate 56,559 of JAFKFV010000015.1, forward strand.
CGTCCTTGGCGAGATTGTAGAGCGAGGGCATCACGAGGCGCTTGGTCAGGTCGCCCGAGCCGCCGAAAATGATCAGCGTCGAGGGCGGCGCCGGCGTCGCGTCCTTCGGCAGGACCGGCTTGCCGGGAAATGCGGTCATCGGGCGTCCCCTTCTCCTGGTGCGTCCATCGACGCGCTAACCCTTGCTTGCGGCCGGCCGCGCTAAGGTCGCGTTAAGCCCGGTCCGCGGTCGCGCCCGGACGGCGCTCCGTTCGGTACCCGTAACTCATGCGACCGCATGGATTTACGACGGATTGCTGCCTAAGCTGCAAGTCCAAAGCGACGGAGAAGCGAGAATGGACACGCCCGGGGAGATGACACCGCCTGGAAAGCCCGGCCTGCCGCCGCGCTGGACGTCGAGCGCCAAGACCGGCGTCGGAACCGCCGGCACCGCCGCCAGCCGCATCTGGTTCACGCTCAGCCACGGCATCCTGAACGAGATCTACTGGCCGCGCGTCGACGCCGCCTGTACCCGCGATTTCGGCTTCATCGTCACCGGCCCGGACGGCTATTTCGCCGAGGAAAAGCGCGACTGCGACCATTCGATCGCGATGATCGAGGAGGGTGTCCCCGCCTTCCGGATCATGAACACCGCCCGCGACGGCAAGTGGCGGATCGAGAAGGAGATCCTGACCGATCCGAAGCGCGAGACACTCCTGCAGCGAATCACCTTCGAGGCGCTGCAGGGCGAACTCGCCGACTACCGCGTGTTCGGCCTGCTCTCGCCGCATCTCATCAATTCCGGCGCCGACAACACTGCCTGGGTGGACGACTACAAGGGCATGCCGATGCTGTTCGCGACCGGGGCCAAGGCCGGCGCGCTCGCCCTCGCCTGCTCGGTGCCGCTCGTCTCGCGCTCGGTCGGCTATGTCGGCACCTCGGACGGCTGGCAGCAGCTCCACGCCAATGGCCGTCTCGAGGAAGGCTATCGCATGGCCGAGGCGGGCAATGTCGCCATGTGCGCCGAGATCGACCTCGCCGGCCATGACGGCCATGCGCTCGTCGCGATCGGCTTCGGCTCGCGCTGGCAGGAAGCGGCCTACAAGGCGAAGTCGAGCCTGCAGAACGGCTTCGAGGTCGCGCGCCGCGGCTATGCCGCCGGCTGGCGCGCCTTCCAGAAGGATCTGGAGCCGCTCGACCGTCCGGCCGGCGCCTCCAACCTCAACGCCTATCGCATCAGCACCGCGGTGCTGGCGACGCACCAGCCCGATTCCTTCCCTGGCGCGGCGATCGCCAGCCTCTCAATCCCCTGGGGCTTCAACAAGGGCGACGAGGATCTCGGCGGCTATCATCTCGTCTGGCCGCGCGATCTCGTCGAGACGGCGGGCGGCTTCCTCGCCGCCGGCGCGACGCAGCAGGCCAAGGCCGTGCTGTCCTATCTCGCCTCGGTGCAGGAGGCGGACGGCCACTGGTCGCAGAATATCTGGCTGGACGGCTGGCCCTATTGGGCCGGCGTCCAGATGGACGAATGCGCCTTCCCGATCATCCTCGCCGACATGCTGCGCCGCCACGGCCATATCGACGCCGCCGACGCGCACCGCTTCCTGCCGATGATCGAGAAGGCGGCGCGCTTCCTCGTGCGCAACGGCCCGGTGACCGGCCAGGACCGCTGGGAGGAGGATGCCGGCTATTCGCCCTTCACGCTCGCGGTCGAGGTGGCCGGCCTTCTCGCCGCGGCCGACATCTTCGATATCGTCGGCCATCATGCGAGCGCCCGCTATCTGCGCGAGACGGCGGACAGCTGGAACGAGGACATCGAATACTGGACCTATGCCCGCGACACCGAGCTCAGCCGCAAGCTCGGCATCGACGGCTACTATGTCCGCATCGCCGCGCCCGACACGGCGGACGCCGCCTCGCCGCTCGACGGCTTCGTGCCGATCAAGAACCGGCCGCCGTCGGAAACCAACCAGCAGGCCTCGATGCTGCTCAGCCCCGACGCGCTGGCGCTGGTGCGCTTCGGCCTCCGCGCGGCCGACGATCCACGCATCGTCGATACGGTGAAGGCGATCGACGCCACGCTGCGCATCGAGCTGCCGCAGGGGCCGATCTGGTACCGTTACAATGGCGACGGCTATGGCGAGCACGAGGACGGCAGTCCCTTCGACGGCACCGGCGTCGGGCGGCCCTGGCCGCTCCTGACCGGCGAGCGCGCCCATTACGAGATCGCCGCCGGCCGCCTCGACATCGCCGAGCAGCTCCTCGATACGCTCGAGGCTTCGGCGAGCCCGGGCGGCATGCTGCCCGAACAGGTCTGGGACCAGCCCGACATTCCGGAGCGCGAGCTCTATCACGGCCATGCCTCGGGCAGCGCGATGCCGCTGGTCTGGGCGCATTCGGAGCATATCAAGCTGCTGCGCTCGCTGCGCGACGGCGCCGTCTTCGACATGCCGCCGCAGACCGTGCAGCGCTACCAGAAGGACAAGGTCCGCGCCTCGGTCCGCATCTGGCGCTTCTCGGAGAAGATCCGCACCGTCGCGCATGGCCGCGCGCTGCGCATCGAGCTCGAGGCGCCGGCGCTCGTCCATTGGTCGAAGGACGACTGGAAGACCGTCGAGGACACGCCGACCAGCGAGAACAGCTTCGGCATCCATTTCCTCGACATCGATACGAGCCGCATCCGTGCCGGACGTGCGATCCGCTTCACCTTCTACTGGCCGGAAGGCGAGCGCTGGGAAGGCACCGACTTCGAAGTCACCGTCGAAAAGGCCCGCCACGACGGCAGCCATTCCGCCCGCTGACCGTTCCCCCGCGACAAGGCCCGCGGAAAAGCAACGAGGAGACACCCATGCCCGGCATTCTCGCGATCGATGTCGGCGGCACCGGATTGAAGGCCGCCGTCATCGACGACAAGGGCGACATGCTGACCGATCGCGCCCGCGTTCCGACGCCGCATCCCTGCCCGCCCAAGGTGTTCCTCGAAGCGATCACCGAACTGGTGAAGCCGTTCCCGGCCTTCGACCGCATCTCGGTCGGCTTTCCGGGCGTCGTGCGCAATGGCTGCATCCTGACCGCGCCCAATCTCGGGACGGAGGACTGGAGCGGCTTCGAGCTGGCGGAGGCGCTGTCGAAGGCGCTCGGCGGTCATCCGGCGCGCGTCATCAACGACGCCGAGATGCAGGGCATGGCGGTGATCACCGGCAAGGGACTGGAATTCGTCCTGACGCTCGGGACCGGCGCCGGCACGGCGCTGTTCCGCGACGGCGATCTGATGCCGCATATGGAGCTGGCGCATCACCCGATCCACGACGACAAGACCTACGACGAATATCTCGGCAACGCCGCCTATGAGGCCGAGGGCAAGAAGCACTGGAACCACCGGGTGGAAAAGGCGATCGGCCTCATCTACACGCTCCTCCACTACGACATGCTGCATATCGGCGGCGGCAACGCGAAGCATATCGAGTTCGATCTGCCGAAGAACGTGACCATCGCCTCCAACGAGGCGGGGCTCGAAGGCGGCGCCGGCCTCTGGAAGAAGCGCTGACGCGGCATCGCCGGTCGCAACGCGGAAGGACAGGACCTTGGATCTGATCGAGCAGCTCGGCGCGCTTCACCACGCGCTGCACCAGGACGTCACCTTCGCCGATCCGGCCGCCTGGCGCGCGGCCCTCGACGGCATCGGCAAGGCGCTGGACCAGGAGCCCGGCATCGACAAGTTCGACCGCGAGACCCTGGCCGTCATGCGCACCAAGATCGAGGCGCTGATCGCCGAACTGGAAAAGGGCGCCGGCGAGCCGGATTTCGTGCCGGCCCGTACCTGGGTCGCCGCGCTCGGCACCGCAATCCACCGCCGCCGCGAGGCGGCGCGCCGGCCGGCCAACGACCACGGGCGCGTCCACTGACGCGCCCGCGCATCGGTCTTCTCAGGCGTCGACGACGATCAGGTCCTGGAATCCGTTGGTGAGCTTCTCGCCGCCTTCGGGGCGCACGACGATGCAGTCCTCGACGCGGGCCGAGAAGCTTCCGTCCTGCAGGATGCTCGGCTCGACGGTGAAGATCATGCCTTCCTGCACGACCGTGTCGCTGCCCTTGGTCAGGAAAGGCGGCTCATGCACGTCGGCGCCGATCGCATGGCCGAGGCGGTGGCGGAAGGCCTTGTCATAGCCGGCCGCGGCGATGACGTCGCGCGCCGCCTTGTCGACCTCGGCGCAGGTCGCCTGCCCCGCCTTCAGCGCCGCGATGCCGGCGGCCTGCGAATCCATGATCAGGCGATGGACCTTCACCTGCTCGGCGCTCGGCGCGCCGAAGGAAACGGTGCGGCCATAGTCGTAGCACATGCCGTCCAGCACGGCGCCGAAGTCGAGCAATACCGAGACCGGCGGGTTCAGCTTGCGCGGCCAGGTCTTCAGCGGCTGGCCGAGCAGCATCGGGTGGTTGGTGCCGGTATTGTAGAGCGAGGTCGTGAAGGACGGGCCGAGCGAGCCGTGCCGCTTCATCTGGTAGTCGAGCTCGGCGACGACATCGAGCTCGGTCATGCCGAGCTTGAAGGTGGCGATGGCGTCGGTGAGCGCCGCCTCGGTAATCCGCCCGGCCTCGCGCATGATCGCGATTTCGTCGGCGTCCTTGATGACGCGCAGCTGGCGCAGGATCTTGGTCGCCGAGACGAAGCGGGCGTCCGGGATCAGCTTCTGGATCTCGATCAGCGATTCCGCCTCGGCATTCTCGCTGACCGCGACGCGCGGCGAAGCCGGCAGCTTCATCTCGTCGATGATCGCCTTGGCCATCACCGCCGGATCGTCCCAGTCGCCGAGCACGCGGATCTCGAAGCCCTCGATGCCGCCCTTGCCGCCGAGTTCCGCGGTCATGCGCGGCAGCGTCAGGATCGGCCCCTTGTCGGCCGAGAGCCACGCCCCTTCCAGCCAGGCACCGGGATGCAGCACGCGGCCATAGCAGGGGATGTCGCGATGAATGCCGGTCAGATAGTCGAGATCGGTCGCGATCGGGAAGAACACGAGATCGGCGGCGCCGGCGATGAGGCCCTGGAAGCGCTGCATGCGCTGCTTGTAATTGATCATCATGCGTCTCTTCGTTGGTGGCGGGGACGGTTCACCCGAGAACGGTTTCTGCCAGATGGCAGGCGGCCATGCGACCCGGAACGAGCTGCCGGAATGCGGGTTCCTCCATGGCGCAGCGCGGAATGGCGATCGGGCAGCGCGGATGGAAGCGGCAGCCGGGCGGCGGCGCCGCCGGATCGGGCACGTCGCCGGGCAGGTCGTCGGGCAGCCGCCCCTCGCCGTCCGGCTCGGTGATCGCGCCGATCAGGCCACGCGAATAGGGATGCGCCGGCCGCGCCCACAGCGCCTCGCTCGGCGCGCGCTCGACGATCTTGCCGAGATACATGACCGTCGTGACGTCGGCGATGCGGCGGACGATCGAGAGGTCGTGCGAGATGAACAGGAGGCCGACCTTGAGATCGGCCACGAGGTCGACGAGCAGGTTGGCGATCGAGGCCTGCGCCGAGGCGTCGAGGGCGGAGATCGGCTCGTCGGCCACGATGCAGCGCGGATCGGCGGCGAGCGCGCGGGCGATGGCGATGCGCTGGCGCTGGCCGCCGGAAAACTGGTGCGGGAAGCGGTCGGCGATGCCGGCCGAAAGACCCACGCGCTCAAGGCACTCGCCGACCGAGCGGCGCTTCCCGCCATGCCCTTCCGCGACGCGGATGCCGTCGGCGATGAGTTCGCCGATCGGGCGGCGCGGATTGAGCGAGGAGAACGGGTCCTGGAACACCATCTGCAGCCGCCGCTGCGGGGCTGGCCGCGCCTTGCGGCCGAGCGGTTCCACCGGCGCGCCGTCGAAGGTGACGCTGCCGCCGGCCGGCGTGATCAGTCCGACCGCCGCCTTGCCCAGCGAGGACTTGCCGCAGCCCGATTCGCCGACCAGCGCGACGATCTGGCCCTCCTCGACATCGATGTTGCAGCCGGCCACGGCCGTCACAACGGCACCGGAATGGCCGCGATAGCGCACGTAGAGATCACGGACCTCGAGCAGGCTCATGCCGTCACCACCGCGAGCGGATCCACCGGGCAGGCGATCGCATGGCCCTCGCCCACGGCAAGCAGTTCGGGAATGTCGGCGCGGCAGATATCCTCGGCAAAGCGGCAGCGCGGATGGAAGGCGCAGCCGGCGGGGAAGCGGCCGATCGAGGGCGGCGAGCCGGGCAGTGCCTGCAGCGGGTGATCGGCGGGGCTGCCATGCGGCAGCGCGTCGAGCAGCCCGCGCGCGTAAGGGTGGCGCGGCCGCGACAGCCGAGCGCCGACATGACACCGAGATCATGCGTGATGAGCAGCACCGAGAGCTTCAGCTCGCGGCGCAGATTTTCGATGAGCCGCAGGATGCCGGCCTGCACCGTCACGTCGAGCGCCGTCGTCGGCTCGTCGGCGATGAGGAGGCGCGGCCCCGCTGCGAGCGCCGAGGCGATGGCGATGCGCTGGCGCATACCGCCCGAAAACTGGTGGGGGAAGCGGGCCATCGCTTCTTTCGGATTGGGGATGCGCACGCGGTCGAGCATGGCGATCGCGATCCGGTCGGCCTCGGCGCGGCCGATCCGCCGGTGCTGCACGAGATGCTCCGTCATCTGCCTTCCGACCGAGAGCATCGGATGCAGGGCCGTCATCGGATCCTGAAACACCATCGCGAGATCGCGGCCACGCACCGCGGCAGCGCCGCGCCCGCCCTCGCCCATGAGCTCGCGCCCGTCGAACACCACCCGTCCGCCGGTCGTCGCGCCGGAGGGCAGCAGGCCGAGCGCCGCCAGCGCGGACAGCGTCTTGCCGCTGCCGCTTTCGCCGGCGAGGCCGACGATCTCGCCCTCGCCGATCGCGATGTCGACGCCGCGCACGGCGAGCGCCCGCCCGCCATCGGCGGTCGGCAGGCTGATCGAGAGATTCTCGATCGAGAGGAGGGGCGCGCCGGCCATCAGCGGAAAGCCTTGGCCGTGCGCGGATCGAGCGCGTCGCGCAGCGTGTCGCCGAGGAAATTGGCGGCGAGCACGACGAGCAGGATCGCGAGGCCCGGGAACACCGACAGCCACCATTTGTCGAAATATTTCGAGCCGTCAGAGACCATCTGGCCCCATTCCGGCGTCGGCGGCTGCGCGCCGAGCCCGAGGAAGGAGAGGCCGGCGAGGATCAGCACCGCATGGCCGAATTCGAGCGCCGCGAGCACGACGAGCGGCCCGACCACGTTCGGCCGCACATCGACCCACAGCGCCCGCATGGCCGAGACGCCGAGCAGCCGGCTCGACTGCACATAGGGCTCGTCGCGGATCGTGAGCAGCATCGAGCGCACGACGCGGGCATAGATCGGCCACGACACGACGACCACCGCGAGCACGGCGTTGAAGAGCCCCGGCCCGAGCGCCGCGACCACCGCCATGGCGAGGATGATGTCCGGGAAGGCCATCACGAGATCGGCGGCGCGCATGATGACGCCGTCGATCCAGCCGCCGAAATAGCCGGCGATGGCGCCGAGCAGCGTGCCGATCACCGCCGCCATGACGACGAGCTGCAGCGCATAGGGCAGCGAGACCCGCGCGCCATAGATGACGCGGGCGAACACGTCGCGGCCGAGTTGGTCGGTGCCGAACCAGTGCTCCGCCGACGGAGCCATGAAGCGCTTGGCGACCATGTCGATCGGCCCATGCGCCGTCAGCCAGGGCGCGAAGACGGCGAGGAGCACGATCACGACGAGGAGACCGGCGCCGACAAGGCCGAGCGGCTGCGTCCATACCGAGCGGCGCAGGAAGCGGCGGCGCGGCAGGGCGATCGGTTCCGCGGGGGCGAGGCTGCCGTCGCTCATCCGAGGCGTATCCGCGGGTCGATCAGCGCGTAGATGATGTCCACCGCCATGTTGACGAGGATATAGATGGCCGCGACCACGAGGCTGACGCCCATGATGGCGCGAAGGTCGAGCGCCAGCGCGCTCTTGTAGGCATATTGCCCGATGCCCGGCCAGGAGAAGACGGATTCGACCAGCACCGTGCCGGAGAGCATGCGGCCGAAGGCCATGCCGGCGACGGTGACGATCGCGGCGAGCGCCGGACGCAGCGCATGGCGGAGGATCACGGTGCGCTCCGGCAGGCCCTTGGCGCGGGCCGCGCGGACATAATCCTGCGACAGCGATTCCAGCATCGCCGCGCGCGTGAAGCGGGTGATGGAGCCGACCGTATAGATCGCGAGCACGGTCGCCGGCAGCACGAGATGGCTCGCCGCGATGCCGAGCGTCGTCCACTGCCCGGAGAGCAGCGCGTCGATCGTGAACATGTTGGTGATCGAGGGCGGCGCCTTGCCGCCGGGATTGAGCCGCCCGACCCCCGGCGCGATGCCGAGCTTGAAGAAGAAGATGTAGAAGGTGACGAGCGCCAGCCAGAAGGTCGGGATCGAGACGCCGGCGAGCGAGATGACGCGGATCACCTGGTCCGGCCATCGGTCGCGGCCGATCGCGGCGACGACGCCGAGCGTGATGCCGAGCACGAGCGCGAGGATCATCGCCGCGGTGGCAAGCTCGATCGTCGCGGGCAGATATTGCGCGAGATCGGTCGTCACCGGCCGTTTCGTCTGCTGCGATTCGCCGAGATCGCCATGCACCAGCCGCTCCAGATAGAGCAGGTATTGCTGGGGAACCGGCTTGTCGAGACCGTAGCGGGCGCGGAAGGCGGCGACGATCTCCGGATCGCTGGCGGCCCGGTCGCCGAGATTGGCGGAGACCGGGTCGCCCGGCACCACCTGCGTCAGCGCGAAGGAGACGAGGGTGATGCCGAGGCAGAGCAGCAGGCCGACGAAGAGCCGGCGGATGACGAAGCGGACGAGGTTCGGCAATGCGTACCAGGCTGAGCGCAGAAACGACATTGCCGGACCGGATCGCCCTTACTGCTTCGCCGGGGCGATCGCCGTCAGGTCGATCGTCCACATGGCGTTGTATTCGACCGGCTCGAGCGTCTTGGACGAGGCCATCGAGAAGGCGGGCTGGAACAGCGAGGTGAACGGCCCCTTGGCGTTCAGCGCCTTCTGCCACGCGTCATAGAGCTCGACGCGCTTCGCCTGGTCGATCTCGACCGCCGCCTTCTTGGCGATCTCGGTGACCTCGGGCGCGGATCCGGCCTTCCAGCCGGCGCGCAGGCCCACCTTCTCGCCGGGTCCGAACAGGAGGTAGTCGCTCGGATCCGGATAGTCCGGGCCCCACCAGACGATCGTCATCGGCAGCGTGCCGGCGCGGTAGTCGTCGAGGAAGGTCGAGACCGGCGAGGGCTTCAGGTTGGCGGTGATCCCGACCTCCTTGAGGTCGGCCTGCATCTTGGCCGCGACATCGGCGAAGGAGACGCCGTTCTTGGTGATGTCGGAGACATAGGTGAGTTCGATCGACGGATCCTTGATGCCGCTCTTGGCGAGCGCCGCCTTGGCGGCCTCGACATCGCGCTTCGGACCCGCGTCGGTCGGCAGGGCGCCGGCGAACATCGTCGGGATGATCGAGCCCGGACGCGCCGCGCCCTCGCCGGCGATGGCGAGGATGCCGTCATAGTCGATCGCGAGGCGCACGGCCTGCTGGAAGTCCGGATTGGCGGCGGTCGCCGAGATCTCCGGATTCGCATTGGTGAACATGAACACGACATCGGCGCCGGGGACGGACAGCGTGTAGGCCGCGTCCTTGATGGCGTCGAGCTGGTCGGGGCGAAGGTCGAGCGCGATCTGGCTGTCGCCGCGCATGACGTTCATCTGCTGCGCGCTGGTGTCGACATTGCGCACGACGATCTGGTCATAGGCGGGCTTGGCGCCCCAATAGGCATCGTTGCGCTTCAGCACGACCTCGGCGGCCATGTCGAACTTGTCGAGGATATAGGGGCCCGAGCCGGCCGAGGTCGAGGCGAGGAAGGCCTCGGCGCGGTCGGTCTTGTCGGCGCCCTCGTCGGCCGAACCCTGGTTCGCCATGACGAGCTTGGAATTGACGATGCCGACCGCCGGATTGGCCAGCTTGTAGGGAAGGCCGGGATCGGGCTGCTCGGTGGTGAGGACGATCTCGCCATCCTTGGCGCCCTTGGCGACGGTGACGCCGTCGAGCAGGAAGGACGGGCTGCCCTTCACGTTCTTGACGCGATTGAACGAGAAGATCACGTCGTCGACCGTCACCGGCGAACCGTCGCTGAACTTCGCCGCCGGATTGAGCGTGAAGGTGAAGGTCTTGGCGTCCGGCGCGACGACCGGAATGCTGGCCAGCGAGGGCACCAGCGTCGTCAGGTCGCTGCCCTTGAAGGTGATCAGCGTCTCATAGACGGGATGCAGCACGAGATTGGCGGTCGGCTCGAACTCGCGCGCCGGGTCGGCCGTCTTGAGCTGGAAGGCGGTGTCGACGACCAGCGTCGACGCGTCCTGCGCGAAGGCGCCGGCCGGAACCATGCCCGCCACGGCGGCCGCCATGGCGATCGGAAGGACACCCAACATTCGTCTCGTGATGATCATCTGGTCTTTCCCTCTGGATTCTTGATTATGATCACGGCCGCGGAGCCCATACCAGCCGGCATCTCCGCGCACCCGCCCCGTTGCTGCCGAATCCCGCCGGTGCGTGGCCGGCGCGGCACCCGGCAGCGGACGACCCGTGGTTGTGGACATCACTCGGGCGGCGGCATCTTCCGCCGGCTGTGGCAAACTCCCCCTGAGCACAGGACCGCCTCCTGGCCGGGCCGGATGCGCGGTCAGCGCGCCAGCCCTGCATTCAGGCGGTACACAATCGGAGAACACGGCAAAAGCGCGCGCTTCGCAAGCCGTATTTGTTGCCAGTCACAGCCGCTTGCGGCGGCAGGTCCATTCGCGGCGCGAAATCAGCGGCTTGGCCCAGCTCACGCCGCTCGCACTTTGTCAGGGCCGGGCGGGGCATCGCCAGGAAGGCGGCCCTTGGGCGCGGGTTTCCGGTAGCGCCGACTTCGCCGCCTGATATATTCGTCGATGAAGCGCCCGTCGAGACGCGCTGCATCACTGTCCCAACCCTTCGGAACCGACCAGGGATGTCGCTCAGCAACGAGAAGCCGGCTCATCTGGAAGGCGACGGCCCGCCAGCGCCCCGCAACCTTGCGCAGCAGGCCTATCACTCGCTGTCGCGCATGATCCGCGAGCGCGAGCTCAGGAGCGGCGATCCGATCGTCGAGCAGCACCTTGCCGAGCGGCTCGGCGTCTCGCGCACGCCGCTGCGCGAGGCGCTGCAGCGCCTCGAGGGCGAGGAACTGCTGCAGAAGCATCCCGGCCGCTCCTATGAGGTGCGCAAGGTCGAGCTCAAGGAATATCTCCAGAGCCTCAAGGTCCGCGAAGTGCTGGAGCCGGAAGCGGCCGTGCTCGCCATCCCGCGCATCAGCGCGGACGAGATCGAAGCGGTGCGGGCCGAGGCGCGGCGCGTCGAGCACACGGTCCCCTATGACAAGATCGAGCATTGGCGCGCCGACGATCTCGTGCACAGCCTCTTCATCCGCAACTGCGCCAACGACGTGATGGCCGAGACGCTGGTCTCGCTGCGCGTCACCACCCAGCTCTTCGAGATCGACCGCCTCGCCGACCGGCTCGGCCCCGATTCGCGCGAGCATGAGGCGATCCTGGACGCCCTCGCGGCGCAGGACCCGAAGGCGGTCCGGAAGGCGGTCGCGACGCATATCCGCTCGCTGGTGCGCTTCGCACTCAAGGCCGTTTCCTGAGCCTTTCGGCCGCCGCCATGGCGCGGTCCTGCGGCATGGGATTGCATTGCAATTGTATACCGACTGTGTTCTGTCTTGATGCGAACACCGGCGCATGCAGGCCCTATGGACAGCCAGTTGACGACGCTATCGGACCCCGCGACTGAGGCTGTGACCGACGCTGTCCTCGGCGAGGTCGATCGTCGGCGCGACAGCGCGCTGGCCTTTCTCGCCGAGCTGATCGCCCTTCAGGCCTTGGGCGAGGATGCGGTCCAGGCCGCCGTCGCCGCCCGGCTGGAGGCGCTCGGCGCCGAGGTCCGCGCAGCCGTTTATGACCCCGCGGACGTTCCCGTCACCGCCGAATTCGCCGCAGCCGGCGCCCGCAGCGAGGGCGAACGGCGCAATGTCGTCGCCCGGCTCGACGGCACCGGGACGGGCCGCAGCTTGCTCATCTTCGCCCATCCCGATAGCGAGCCGACCGCCGCCGCGAAAGGCTGGCGGCACGACCCCTTCGCCGCGGTGATCGAGAATGGCCGCATGCATGGCTGGGGCGTCGCCGACGATCTCGCCGGCATCGCCGCCGGGGTGATGGCAATCGAGGCCATCCACCGGTCTGGCCTCGACTTGGCGGGCGACCTGCTCTTCGCCAGCACGCCCAGCAAGCGCCATGCCCGCGGCATCGCGGCGGTGCTGCATCAGGACACCAGTGCCGATGGCGCGCTCTATCTCCATCCCGCCGAATCCGGCGCCGGCATGGTCGAGATCAAGGCCCTCGCTTCGGGTCTCCTGGAGTTCTCCGTCGAGGTTGTTGGAAAGCCGCCGGAGACCGCCGAGCCTGGCCACACCGCCTTCGCTCACCGCGCGGTCCACCCGCTGGAGAAGGCCGAGCTGCTGATCGCCGCGCTCCGCCGGCTCGACGCCGCCCGCGGCGAACGCATCCGCCATCCGCTCCTGGAGGCTGCCGTCGGCCGCTCGACCAATATCCTGATCTCCGAAATGCATTTCGGCGAACCGGGGCTGACGACGCGCGTTCCCGGCCGCCTCACCTTCACCGCCTCCGTCTCGTTCCCACCGCCGGAGACGCTCGAAAGCGTCCGCGCCGAGATCGAGGCGGCGCTCGCAGAAACGGTCGCGGCAGATGCGTTCCTTTCCGCACATCCGCCCGTCGTCCGCTTCCTCGCCGGCGTCACCGGCAGCGAGGTCGCCGAGAGCAACCCGCTCTATCAGACGCTCGCAGGCGCCATCCGCTCGGTCTCCGGCCTGTCGCCGCGCGTCAACCCGATGCACACATCGAGCGACATCCGCAATCCGCTGGTGCAGAAGGGCATTCCCGCCCTCGGCTTCGGATCGCTCTGCGGCGATCTCACCCAGGCCGGCGGCACCGACGAATGGGTCGATGTCGAGGACTGGCTGCGCATGGTGAAGGTCACCGCCGCCGCGATCATCGCCTGGTGCGGCACCGCAGGGAGCCGGGCGGCATGACGGCGGCACCGCTGCCCGGCTTCGTGCGCACGGTGCGCGGCGACGTGCCCGCCGCCGAGATCGGCCGCGTCGCCTTCCACGAGCATCTCCTCTTCGATCTCGTGAGGCCGGGCGATCGCGCTTCGGTCGACGATCCGCCGATCACGATCGAGAACCGCTGGCAGATCGACTACCGCTCCAACGAGAACCGCAACAATGCCCGGCAGACAGATCGCGCCATCGCGGCGGCCGAACTCCGGGTGTTCCGGGCCGATGGCGGCGACCTTCTCGTCGACCAGTCGACCGGCGGCCTCGCCCGCGATGCCGAAGGCCTGAAGGCGGCCTCCGAAGCCGCCTCCGTCCATGTCGTCGCCGCCGCCGGCACCTACACGGCCGACTATCAGGACGCGGCCACCCTCGCTTTGAGCGTCGAGGACCTCACCGGTCGCTTCGTCGCCGAGATCGAGCGCGGCCTCGACGGCACGGCCGTCCGCGCCGGCCTCATCGGCGAGATCGGCTGCTCCTGGCCGATGCACGAGTTCGAGCGGCTGGCGCTCATCGCCGCCGCACGAGCCGCCCGTATCACCGGCGCCGCCATCAGCGTCCATCCCGGCCGCCATCCCGAGGCGCCCTTCGAGATCGTCGCGATCCTCAACGAGGCCGGCGCCGACCTTTCCCGCACCGTCATCTGCCACATGGACCGCACCTTTCCCCGCGGCGAGCGGGTACGCGATCTGCTGGCCACCGGCGTCGATGTCGAGTGGGATTTCTTCGGCATCGAGCAGTCGCATTACTGGTTCGGCGACGTGGAGCTGCCGACCGACCTGCAGCGGCTCGCCCTCATCCGCGCCCTCATCGAGGAAGGCTTCGGCAGCCGCATCCTTGTCAGCCATGATGTCTGCACCTGCACGCGCATGACGCGCTGGGGCGGACATGGGTATGGCCACCTCCTTCGCAACGGCCCGGCGCTGATGCGCCGCGCCGGCCTCGCCGAAACCGATATCGACCAGTTGCTTCGCCTCAACCCGCTTCGCCTGCTCACCCTCGCGGACGGGACATCGCTACAGGAAGACTAAGGTGACCAAAGCATTCCGCGGGACCTACACCGTCATGATCACGCCGTTCGACGCCGAGGGCGGCGTCGATCTCGCGGCCACGGCGGATTTCACCGAGTGGCAGATCACCGAGGGCATCCATGGTCTGGTGCCGCTCGGCTCGACCGGCGAATTCCTGTCGCTCACCGATGACGAGAAGGCCGCCGTCGCCGAGACGGTGATCCGCAAGGCCGCCGGCCGCGTGCCGGTGCTGATCGGGACTGGCGCTGAATCGACCGACGACGTCATCCGCTATTCGCGCCAGGCCGAACAGCTCGGCGCCGATGGCGTTATGATCATCCCGCCCTTCTACTCGACGCCGACCGAGGACGAGCTCTTCGAGCACTACCGGCGCATCGGCGAGGCGATCGCTCTGCCGATCATGATCTACAACAATCCCGCGACGGCAAATGTAGATTTAACCCCAAGAATTGTTGAACGTTTGTCGCGTATCGACAATGTCCGCTACATCAAGGAATCGACCATGGATGTGACGCGCATCCGCGACATCCTCGATTTCTGCGGCGACCGGATGACCGTCTTCGGCGGCATCATGGGCTTCGAATCCTTCCTCGAAGGGGCGGAGGGCTGGGTGGCGGTCGGCTCCAACATCATGCCGCGCGAGATGGCCGAGCTGTTCTCGCTATGGGCAGACAGGCGCGATTTCGATGGCGCCAAGGCGCTTTACCATCGCGTGCTGCCGGTCATCCGCCTCGTCGCCGGCCACCGCTACGTCTCCGGCTCCAAGGCTGCCCTCGCCATGATGGGCCGTCCTGTCGGCGGTCCCCGCCCGCCGCGCCTGCCCCTGCCAGAGGCCGAACTCCCCTCCGTCGCCGAGGCGCTGACCCGCGCCGGCGTGGTCCTCGACAAGGCAGCCTGACCTTGGGCGAAGAGCCGACCGGAGGCGCCCGAAGGCTCGGCGGCGGTACCGCCGAACCCGCCGGCGAGGAGATAGCCTTCGCCTTCGAAGGCCGCACGGTGCATGGACGAGCGGGCGAAAGCCTCGCCGCTAGCCTCACCGCCGCCGGTCTCATGGGCCTGCGCCAGGCCGGCCCGGACGAGCAGCGCGGCGTCTTCTGCGGCATGGGCGTCTGCCAGGAATGCCTCGTCCAGATCGAGGGTTTCGGCGGCCAGCGCGCCTGCATGGTCAAGACCGAGCCCGGCATGAGCGTCTATCGCCACGACCCGGCGCTCGCGACGCTGCGCCCGCTCGGCAGCCGCCCGGCCGGCGCGCCCGAGATCGAGACGGTCGAAGTCGCGATCATCGGCGCCGGTCCGGCCGGCCTTTCGGCGGCGAAATTCCTCGCGGAAGGCGGCCTGAAGCCGGTGGTGATCGACGAGCGCCCGCTGCCGGGCGGCCAGTATTTCAAGCCGCTTGCGCCCTCGCAGCGCTTCTTGCCCCATGGCGAGGACGAGCAGTTCGCGGCCGGCCGGCGGCTGGTCGAGGCGACAGTGGCCGCCGGCGCCGACATCCGCTCCGGCGAGGCCGTCTGGCATGCGAGCGCCGACGCGGACGGTGTCGAACTCGGCATCCACGCGTCGGGCCGTGCCTATGTGCTCCGGGCCCGCTTCGTCATTCTCGCTGCCGGCGCCTATGAGCGGCCCTGGCCGATCCCGGGCTGGACGCTGCCCGGCGTGATGACGACCGGCGCCGCGCAGACGCTGGCGCGCAGCTATCGCGTCGCGCCCGGCACCCGCGTTCTCGTCGCCGGAAACGGCCCTCTTAACTGGCAGGTCGCGCTCGAGATTGCGGCCGGCGGTGGCAAGGTCGTCGGCATCCTCGAAAGCGCGACGCCAAGCCGAGCCGCCAACGCTCCGGCCTTTCTCGGCATGCTCACAGCTGATCGAAAGCTGGCTCTGCGCGGTCTCTCAATCCGCCGCAAGCTCGATCGCGCCGGCATCCCGATCCATGAGGGCACCCGCCTCGTCGCGGTCACCGGCAGCGGCAAGGCCGAGCGGGCCATCGCCGCCGGTCAGGACGGGAAGGAATCCGCCTTCGATGTCGACGCCGTCTGCCTCGGCTATGGTTTCCTGCCCTCGACCGCCCTCCTCCGCATGCTCGGCTGCCCGGTCGAAGTCGATCCGGCCACCGGCTTTGCGCGCCCGCTGATCGGCGAGGACGGCCGCGCCGGTCCGGGTCCCGTCTTCGTCGCCGGCGATGCCTCGGGAATCGGCGGCAGCGTCGTCGCCGCGAATGGCGGCATCATCGCCGCCGCTGCCGTGCTTGATACGCTCGGCCGATCGAACGGGAAGGCCGTTCGCATGGCCCGCGCAGCGCAAGGCCGGCGAACGCGGGCGCGACGCTTCCAGCGCCATCTCTGGCAGCTTTTCGCCGACCGGCTGCCGCCACTGGCAATCGCCGACGAGACGCCGGTCTGCCGCTGCGAGAACGTGACGGCCGGCGCCATCCGTGCGCTGCGCGACGAGGGCGTCCGCGATCTCGGCAGCCTGAAGCGGCGGACGCGGCTCGGCATGGGCGGCTGCCAGGGCCGCTACTGCGCCGGCGAGGCGCTGAAGATCCTGCGCGGCGGCGATCTCGCCGCGGCGGTGCCGGCCAATCTCTTCGCGCCGCAGGCGCCGGAAAAGCCAGTTCCGGCGATCCTGCTCGAAAGCGAGAAGGCGGAATGGGGCGGCCATCGCGAGGTCGAGACACGCCCGCACCCGCCGCATCTGCCGCCGCCCGATCCGCTGCCGGCGACGACGGACCTTCTCGTCATCGGCGCCGGCGTCATCGGCACATCCACCGCGATGTTCGCGGCGGGCGCCGGGATCGAGACGGTGGTGATCGATCGCGCGGCGCCCAACAGCCAGGCCTCGGGCGGCAATGCCGGCAGCCTGCATGTGCAGCTGCTCTCATGGGATTTCGGCCGCAAGGCCATGGCGGGCGGCAGCCCGGCGCTCAACACGATCCCGCTGCAGCGGGACGCGGTGCAGCTCTGGAAACAGCTGGAACGCGAGCTCGGCGGCGACTTCGAGATCACCACCACCGGCGGCCTTATGGTCGCGGAGAACGAGGAGCAGACCGCCTTCCTGCGCGACAAGGCCGAAGCCGAGCGCAGCATGGGCATTCCGGTCGAGGTCATCACGCGGGACGAAATCTTCGCGTTGGCGCCCCATATCGCCGAGCGCATGGTCGTCGCGGCCTATTGCCCGGACGAAGGCAAGATCAATCCCATGAAGGCGACGCCGGCGCTGGTCGCCGAAGCGCAGCGCCGCGGTGCCCGTTTCGCCGCCGGACACAATGTCATCGGCATCCGCGCCGAGGCGGACGGCTACGAGGTGATGACAAGCGCCGCGACGATCCGCGCCCGCCGCGTCGTCATCGCCGCCGGCGGGTGGTCGCGCCATATCGGCCGCATGGTCGGCGTCGAACTTCCGATCTCCGGCGCGCCGCTGCAGATGCTGGTGACCGAGCCGACGCGGCCGATCCTCAAGCAGCTCGTCGCCCATGCCGACCGCCATCTCACCATGAAGCAGGCGACCAACGGCAACCTCATCATCGGCGGCGCCTGGACGGCGGGCACCGATGCGGCGACCGGTTATGCCAAGGTTCTGCGTCCCAGCATCGAGGGCAATCTCTGGGTGGCCGAGCGGACGGTGCCGGCCCTGGCCGGTCTGCATTTGCTGCGAAGCTGGGCAGCCATGAACGTCAATATCGACGGTGCGCCGCTGCTTGGCGCCATACCCGGCATGCCCGGCCTGTTCGTCGCCGCCTCGGCCAATGGCTACACGCTCGGCCCGCTGCTCGGGCAGCTGACCGCCGACTGCGTCGCTGGCCGCAAGCCGTCGCATGCGCTGGAAGGCTTCACGCTGACCCGTTTCGGAACCGCGTCCGCGTGAGGTTCACGCGGTAAGCGCCAGGACGATCTCGCGCCGGTGTGGACGGTCGCGATGCTCGAAGAGATAGAGGCCCTGCCAGCGCCCCAGCGCCAGCGCGCCGCGATGGACCGGAATACCGATCGATGTCTGGGTGAGCGCCGCCTTGATATGGGCCGGCATGTCGTCCGGCCCTTCGAGCCGGTGAACGAGATAGTCCATCGCGGGGTCCGTGGCCGGCGGCACGAGGCGCGCGAAGAAGGCCTGAAGATCCGCGACGACGTCCGGATCGGCGTTTTCCTGGATCAGCAGCGAGGCGGAGGTGTGGCGCACGAAGACGGTGAGAAGGCCATCACCTACTCCTTCCGCCGCCACGAAAGCCTCGGCTTCGGCGGTGAACTCGTAGAGGCCCTGGCCCCGGGTTGCGAGCGTGATGGCGCGGATCGTGGTCATTCTTCCGGTTGTCCGCTTCTCGCGGACGCTGTCAAGCACGGCCTTCCGGCACGCTTTGCGAGCACGCCCGAAAACCGGGCAGGCCTGCCCAGAGAAAAGCGTTGACACCCCCCGGACTGATGTTAGCTTCGGATACAGTCGGTATACCAAAAGAATTCCGGAGGTCGTCGATGCGTTCCCATATGCGGTTTGTGCCCGCTTTGATCGTGGCGCTTTCGGGCGTCTCCCTGCCGGCGCTGGTCCTGCCGGACCTCGCCTTCGCGGCGCCGAGCGGCACGCTCGTGATCGCCGAGAACGAAACGCCGGAGAATCTCGATCCGGCCAACGCGACCAACTCGACGGTCGACCAGCTCCTGATCGGCGTCTATGACGCGCTGGTGCAGTTCAAGGCCGGCGCGACCGAGCCGACGCCGCAGCTCGCCAAGAGCTGGACCATCTCGGACGACGGCCTCACCTACACCTTCACGCTGCGCGACGACGTCGTCTTCCATGACGGCAGCAAGCTGACCGCCGCGGACGTCAAGTTCACCATCGACCGCCTGAAGGCGGCGAAGGCGAATGTGCTGAACGACCTTGCCCTGCTCTCGGGCGCCGAAGTCGTCGACGACCACACCGTCAAGCTGACGCTGTCCGCGCCGTTCGGCCCGTTCGTCTCCGCGCTGTCGCGCATCTACATCGTCAGCAAGGCCGCGGTCGAGCCGCATCTCGGCGACGACAATGGCCGCCAGTGGCTCGCCGTCAACGAGGCCGGCTCCGGTCCCTACACGATCACCTCCTACAAGCCGACCGAAGCCGTCACGCTGAAAGCCTTCGACAAATATTGGGGCGGCTGGGACGGCAACCATGTTGCCGAGGTCATCTTCCGCTATGTCTCGGAGCCGTCGACGCAGCTTTCGCTCCTGAAGAGCGGCGAGGTGCAGATCGCCCCCGACGTCACCGTCGAGGACAAGCTGGCGCTGAAGACGACGCCCGGCTTCACCGTCGATGTCGGCGCCGCGGCGACCCCGCTCTATTTCGACTTCAACACCGCCAGCGCAGGGCCGATCGGCAACGTCAAGTTCCGCGAGATGCTGGCCAAGACCTTCGATCGCCAGCTGCATCTCGACCAGGTGCTGATGGGCCTTGGCACGCTGCCCGACGGGCCGCTGCCGCCGACATGGCCCGGCCATGAGAGCGGCACCGAATCCGCCTTCGATCTCGACGCCGCCAAGAAGATGGTCGACGACAACGGCTGGGCCGGCACGACGCTGACGGTCCGCTATCTCCCGGCGATCCAGGAGGAGAAGAGCGCAGTCGAGCAGCTCCAGTCGAACCTCTCCGAGATCGGCATCACCCTCAACGCCGAAGGCATGACCTGGCCGGCGCAGGCGGCGACGCTGCAGAAGGTCGAGACGACCTCCGACATCAACATGATCTACTCCTTCCCGCTGTTCCCCGATCCGCATGCGGTGCTGAACTCATCGTTCAACAGCGCACTGACCGGCGCCAAGGGCGGCTACAACTGGGCGCAGTATTCCAACCCCGAGGTCGACGCCCTCCTGAACGAGGCCGCGAGTTCTTCGGACCAGGCGAAGCGCGCCGAGCTCTACAAGAAGGCGCAGCAGCTGATCGGCAAGGACTATCCGGTCATCACCGTGTCGTTCCCCGGCTCGGTCGTGGTGCTCAGCGACAAGGTGGAGGGCTACAAGTACAATGCCGCCCATCACCAGACCTTCAACTACATGGATATCGGCCTGAAATAGGCCGGTATCCGCTGTCTGACGGTCGAGCGAAGGATCCCTCCATTGCGCTATGTTGCCGAGCGGATCCTTTTCTCGATCCTTTCCCTCTGCGTCCTGCTCTTCATCACCTTCCTGCTCAGCCATGTGGTGGCCGGCGATCCGGCCATCGTGGCCGCGGGGCCGAATGCCGGTGCCGACAAGATCGCCGCCGTCCGGCTGGATATGGGGCTCGACCAGCCGATGCTGGTGCAGTTCTGGCGCTATTCGGCCGCCGTCTTCCAGGGCGATTTCGGCACCTCGTGGTTCACGCGCCAGCCCATCGCCGATGATCTGGTGCGCGAGCTCCCGCCCTCGCTGGAACTCGTCTTCATCGCAATGCTGATCAATCTCTCGATCTCGCTGCCGCTCGGGCTGCTGACGGCGCGCTATGCCGGCAGCCGCTTCGACGATCTCGTGCGCCTGCTGGTGCTCGCCGGTGCCGGCCTGCCGGTGTTCTGGCTGGCCATCATCCTGCAGCAGGTCGTGGCGGGCGACTGGCAGCTGCTGCCGACTGCGGGCCGGCTCGGCTTCGAGAACCGCGAATTCGTCGGCGCGACGGGCTTCACGCTGTTCGACAGCCTGGCGCAGGGCCGCTTCGACGTGTTCGCCGACGCGCTCGCCCATCTGGTTCTCCCGGCCTTCGCTCTGTCGCTCCTATTCACCGCCGTCGGCGTGCGCATCACCCGCACGGCGATGATCAGCGAATTCCGCAAGGACTATGTGGTGCTCGCCCGCGCCAAGGGCGCGAGCGAAGGCCGCATCATGGCCCGCCATGTCTTTGCCAATGGCGCGACGCCGGCCCTCACCGTGTTCGGCATGCAGTTCGGCTGGATGCTCGGGGCGACGGTGCTGGTCGAGGAGATCTTCGGCCGCCCCGGCATTGGCCGCTATGCGGTGAAGGCGGTAACCCAGTCCGACATCCATGCCGTGGTCGCGGTCGTCTTTGTGGTCGGTCTCGTTTTCCTGCTCGCCAATCTCGTCGTCGACATCACGCTCTTCCTCATCAATCCGCGCCGGCGGGTGAAGGCGTGAGCGTGTTCGCGAAGCTCTGGTCCTATCCGAAGACCAATATCGAGCGCGTCGCGCTCGTGCTGGTGCTCGCCATCGTTCTCCTCGCGATCATCGGGCCGTTCATCGCCCCCTTCGATCCGCTCAAGATCGCCTTCCGCAGCAAGCTGCACGCCCCCTCGCTGGAGCATTGGCTGGGGACCGACGGTTCCGGCCGCGACGTCCTCTCGCGGCTTCTGCATGGCGCGCAGCTGACGCTGTCGGCGACCATGCTGGTCCTCGTCGTGGTGGTGGCGATCGGCTGCGCCATCGGCATCTTCTCGGCCTTCGTCGGCGGCGCGGTCGACAACATGCTGATGCGGCTCACCGATATCTGGCTCGGCTTCCCGCCGCTCATCCTCGCGCTTGGCTTCGCCTCGGCGCTCGGCGCGAGCCTTTCCGCGGCCATCTGGGCGCTGATCTTCTCGTGGTGGCCCAACTATGCCCGCCTGTCGCGCATGGTGACCTCGGACATCCTCTCGCAGAAATTCATCGCGAGCGCCGATGCGCTCGGCGTGCCGACCCACCGGAAGGTGTTCCACTACGTCATCCCGAACGCACTCGACGTCCTCGTCGTGCAGGTGGCGCTCGACGTCTCCGCCGTGATGCTGGCGATCTCGGGCCTCTCCTTCATCGGCGTCGGCGCGCAGATCCCGGCACCGGAATGGGGCGCCATGATCGCCGATGGCCGCTCCTATGTCGCCAATGGCTGGTGGATCGTGCTCGCGCCCGGTCTCGCCATCTTCCTCACTGCGGTCAGCTTCAACGTCGTCGGCGACATGCTGCGCCGCGAACTCGACCCCACGTCGCGGCGGCGCTGATGACCGAGACCCTGTCTCCCGCCGTTCCCTCCACCGCGCAGTCCGAGGCGCCGCTGCTCGAGATCCGCGACGCGGCGGTGGCGCTGAAATCCGGCAACCGCACCATGGTGTCCGGCGTCTCGCTGTCGGTCATGCCGCGCGAGGTGTTCGGCATCGTCGGCGAGTCGGGCTCCGGCAAGACGCTCCTGACGCGTACGCTGCTCGGCCTGCAGGACGACGCCTATGTCGCCGCCGGCAGCGTCCGCTTCGACGGCCGCGACATCCCCTCACAAGGCTATGCCGCGAGCGCGCGCAAGCTCCTCGGCCATTCGATCGGCTTCGTGCCGCAGGATCCTTTCTCCTCGCTCAATCCCTCGATGAAGATCGGCAAGCAGATCACCGAAGCGATCCATCTCGCCAAGGGTTGGCCGATGGGTGCGGAGAAGACGCGCGAGGCAGCGATCCGCCTGATGGGCGAAGTCGGCATTCCCGAACCAGCGCTCGCCTTCGACCAGTATCCCGACCAGTTCTCGGGCGGCATGCGCCAGCGCATCGTCTTCGCCATCGCGCTGTCGCAGGATCCGAAGCTGCTCGTCGCCGACGAGCCGACCACAGCCCTCGACGCCATCACGCAGCGGCGCGTCATCGAACTCATCCTCGACCGCAGCCGCAGCCATGGCCTCGCGGTCATCCTGATCAGCCACAATCTCGAACTGCTGCGCCAGAGCGTCGGCCGGATCGCGGTGCTCTATGGCGGCCAATTGCACACCATCGTCGATGCCGGCGATATCGGAACTCGGGTCGTGCATCCCTATGCCGAGGCGCTGTTCGCCTGCATCCCGACCCGCGAGAAGGAACTCGCCGATATCCGCTCGATCCCGGGCGAGCCGGTCGGCGCCGGCTTCGGGCTGACGGGCTGCGCCTTCTCGACCCGCTGCGCCCATGCGGAGCCCATCTGCCGCACCGCGCCGCTGCCGCTGAACGAGCGACTGGCGCCACGCTTCAGCGCCTGCATCCTCGGCCGGGGAGCCTGACGCGATGGCCGAAACACCGCTTCCGATGGTCGAGCTTCAGGGCGTCTCGAAGAGCTTCGCCCGTCGCCTCTTCATCCAGAACCGCAGCTTCGCGCTCCGCGGCATCGACATCACGATCGGCCGCGGCGAGGTGGTCGGAATCCTCGGCGAGTCAGGCTCCGGCAAGTCGACCGTCGCCAACATCGTCACCTGCCTCACCGGCTATGACGGCGGCACCTACCGCTTCAAGGGCCGCGACATCGCGACCTTCACGCGGCGCGAGCGCTTCGCCTTCAAGTCGGACGTGCAGATCGTCTTCCAGGATCCCTATGGCAGCCTCAACCCGCGCGCCACCGTCCGCGCGAGCGTGATGGAGAGCCTGCTTCTGCACCGGCGCGACCTCGACAAGGCCGGACGCATGGAGCGCGCCGATCTTCTGCTCGAGGAAGTCGGCATTCCCGCATCGGCCGGCGACCGCTTTCCGCACGAGTTTTCCGGCGGCCAGCGGCAGCGCATCGCGATCGCGCGGGCGATCGCCGTCGAGCCGGAACTTCTCGTCTGCGACGAGCCACTCTCCTCGCTCGACGTCTCCATCCAGGCCCAGATCCTGGAACTCTTCGTGCGCATGATCCGCGAGCGCGCGCTCACCATCGTCTTCATCTCGCACGACGTGAATGTCGTGCGGCTCATCTGCGACCGCGTCTATGTCATGAACCAGGGCGCGGTCGTGGAATCGGGGCCGGCGCGGGATGTCCTCAGCAATCCCAAGAACGAGTACACGGCGCGCCTGCTCGATGCCGTCTACTGATCCGAGGCAAAAATGAGCCGACACAAACTGGCCATCGATATCGGCGGCACCTTCATCGACGTGGTGGTCTTCGACCTCGACAACCGCCAGCTCCGCGCCTTCAAGCTGCCGACGACGCCGCATGATCCGGCCGAAGGCGTGGTGGCGGCGGTCGGCCAGCTCGGCTTCCCTCCGGCCGATATCGCCGACTTCGTGCACGGCACCACGCTGGGCCTCAACGCGATCCTCGAGCGCAAGGGCGCGCGGGTCGGCATCATCACCAATGAAGGCTTCCGCGACATCTTCGAGATCGGCCGCGGCGCCGTCGACTTCGCCGACATGTACCGCTTCGACTATGATCCGCCGCCGCGTATCGTCGAGCGCCGCGACATCAAGGGCGTCGCCGGCCGCATGGATTTCGAAGGCAACGAGGTGACGCCGCTCGACCGCGAGGCGGTCGTCGACGCCGCCAAGGCGCTGCAGGCGGCGGGCTGCACGGCGCTCGCCGTCAGCTTCCTGCATTCCTATGCCAATACCGCGCATGAGCGCGAGGCGGTCGAACTCATCCGCGCCGCCTGCCCCGGCATCGAGGTCTCGGCCGGCGCGCTGATCGCCAATGAATATCGGGAATATGAGCGCACCAGCACGGCGATGCTCGACGCCTATATCAAGCCGGTGCTCCGCAACTATCTCGGCCGCGTCTCGGGCGGCATGGCCGCCAAGGGTTTCGCAGGCCAGAAATTCGTCATGAACTCCTCCGGCGGCGCGCTGACCTTCGACCTCGCCGAAGCGGAGCCGATCGCGACCGTCTTCTCAGGACCGGCCGGCGGCGTTTCCGGCGCGCTGCATGTCGCGCGCGAGACCGGGCGCGGCAATGTGCTCTCGGTCGATGTCGGCGGCACCAGCCTCGACGCCTGCCTGATCGTCGGCGGCGAGCCGATGGACGTCTTCGAGGCGCGGATCGAGAACTTCCCGATCCTTCAGCCGATCTTTGATTTGAGGACGCTCGGCGCCGGCGGCGGCTCGATCGCCTGGATCGACAATGCCCTGCTCCGCGTCGGCCCCGAAAGCGCCGGCGCCGTGCCGGGCCCGGCCTGCTATGGCCGTGGCGGCACCGAGGCGACCGTCACCGACGCGGCCGTCGTGCTCGGCTATATCGATACCGGCAATTTCATGGGCGGCTCGATGAATGTCGCCCGAGACCTCGCCGAGACGGCGCTCCGGACGCATGTCGCCGAGCCGCTCGGCCTCTCGGTCGAGGATGCGGCGCGTTCGATCTTCGACGTGCTGATCTCGCGCACCGCCTCGTCGATCAAGGAGATGATGCTGGAGCGCGGCCTCGATCCCGGCGAGTTCTCGATGCTCGGCTTCGGCGGCTGCGGCCCGCTGCTCGGGCCGATGCTGCAGAACGAGCTGGAGATGCCCGAACTCGTCATCCCGCCGCTGCCCTCGGTGTTCTCGGCCTGGGGCATGCTGGCGAGCGACCTCTCCTTCAGCGACAGCGTCTCCGTGCTGGCGACGATATCCGACGCGAGCATGGCGGCGCTCGCCGAGACCGCCGAGGCGCTCCGCAGCCGCAGCACCGCCGCGCTCGCCGAGAAGGTCGGCCGGCCGATCGAGCCGTCCGTCGCCTTCCTCGCCCGCGTGCGCTTCCTCGGCCAGGAGCATACGCTCTCCATCCCCTATGCGCCCGGCGACGACGCGGCCACCTTCCTCGCCCGCTTCTCCGATACGCATCAGGACCGTTTCGGCCACACCTTCCGCAGCGAGGCCGAGATCGTGTCGCTGATGGTGAAGCTCGTGGTGGTCGCGGAAAAGCCCGATCTCGCCACGCGCGTCCGCGCCTCCTCGACGCTGACGGCGAGTGCGCCGCACCGGCTATTCGACCAGGCTGCGGGCGCCATGGTCGATTGCGAGAAGGTCAGCCGCGACGCGCTCGAACAGGGCCGCGCCTATCCCGGGCCGCTGCTCGTCATAGACGAAGGCTCGTCGCTCGCGATCCACGGCAACCAGACCCTCACGGTCGATGAGCATGGCATGCTCTCGATCGCGCGCTCGGAGACGTAAGATGACCATCAGCAAGGCGGCGGAAACCGAGATCGTCTCGGCCCTGTTCTTCTCGGCGGCGGAGCAGATGCGGCGCACGCTGGTGCGCACGGCCTTCAACGCGGTCATCTACGAGGTGCTCGATTTCGGCATCTCGATTGCCGACGCGAAGGGTCGCATGGTCGCCGAGGCGGCCGGCATCACCTCGTTCATCGGCGGCAACGACTACGCGCTGAAGATGCTGATCGAGAACATGGACATGGCCTCGCTGCGCCCCGGCGACGTCGTGATCCTGAACTATCCCTACTGGAACTCGGCGCATATGTCGGATGCGCTCCTCATGTCGCCCGTATTCGTCGACGGCGAGGCGATCGACATGTTCCTTTGCGTGCGCGCGCACTGGCTCGATCTCGGCGCCAAGGATCCTGGCTATGTGATCGACTCGACCAATATCCATCAGGAAGGGCTCATCCTTCCCGGCGTGCGCATCATCAAGGAAGGCAAGCTCGACGCCGATCTCTGGAAGGTGCTGGAAGCGAATTCCCGCCTGCCGGAAGCGATCCGCGGCGATTTCGGCGCGCAGGTCGCGTGCCTTCGCACAGGCGAAGCCTGCGTGCGCGACATCTACCGGAAGTTCGGCCGCGAGCGCGTGCTCGCCGCCATCGAGGCCTTCTTCGTCCATGCCGACGAGAAGACCCGCCAGGCGCTGGCCGGCCTTCCCAAGGGGTCGTGGTCGGCCGAGGAATGGCTCGACGACGACGGCGTGACGCCGGACATGATCAAGATGGCGGTCGATGTCACGATCACCGACGAGCGCATGACGGTCGACTACAACCGCTCGGCGCCGATGGTCGAAGGCCCGATCAACGTGCCCTATGGCGCGACGGTCTCGATGGCGAAGACCTATTTCAAGTATCTGACCTCACCGCTGACGCCGTCGAACCACGGCAACTTCATGGCCCTCGACGTCCGCGCCGAGCCGGGCAACATGTTCCACGCCGTCTACCCGTCCTCGACCTATATGCCGTGGACGCACATGGTCGCCTTCGAGCTGATCGCCAAGGCGCTGGCCCCGGTGATCGACTGGTTGCCGGCCGCCTCCGGCGGCGACGAGCCGGGCTTCATGGCCATGGGCCGCCATCACCGCACCGGCAAATACTACGTCATCAGCAACAATGAGGGCATCGGCTGGGGCGGCACCCATCTCCATGACGGCGCCACGGCGTTGCAGCATCCCTCGACGAGCACGGTCCGCAACACGCCGATCGAGGTGCTGGAGCGGCAGGCGAACCTCTTCCACGAAGGGCTGGAGCTGATCCCCAATTCCGGCGGCCCGGGCAAGCATCGCGGCGGCCTCGGCGTGCGCCGCGCCATCCGCATGGTCGGCGACACCGAGATCATCTCGATGAAGAAGAAGTCGAAGACCGGTGGCTGGGGCCTGAAGGGCGGCGAATCCTCGCCGGTGCGCAACCATATGGTCCTTTGGCCGGGCGAAGCGCGCGAGAAGAAGGTCGGCATGTATCGCGCCAAGCTCAAGAAGGGCGAGCGCCTCGTCAATTACAGCGCCGGCGGCTCCGGCTGGGGCGATCCGGCCGAGCGCAACGCGGCCGCGGCGCGCTACGATATCGAGAATGGGTATGTCGATCCGTCGGCCGAACCCATCGAGCCCGTGAAGGTGGAAACCTATGCCAAGTCCTGATCAGAAGAATCCCGACGGCCTGCCGAGCTATGCCCTGACCGGCGTCAACATCGTCGACGTCGTCGCCGGCGCGATCGTGACCGGCAAGGCGGTCGTCATCGGGGGCGGCAAGATCGTCGCGATCACGGACGAGGCGTCGCTCGATCCCGGCCTGAAGCGCGTCGATCTTCGCGGGCGCTATCTCTCGCCTGGCCTGATCGACTGCCATGCGCATGTCTATATCGGCGCCTTCAACGACGGCCGCTCGGTGCTGCCCTCCGAGATGACGGCGCGCGCCGGATTGCATCTCTCCGGCATGCTGCATCGCGGCTTCACGACGATCCGCGATGCCGGCGGCGCCGACCAGGGCCACAGGGCGGCGCAGGAAAAGGGGCTCTTCAAAGGGCCGCGCATGTTCGTCGCCGGACGCATCCTGTCGCAGACCGGCGGCCATGGCGACCATCGCGGCCGCGCCGAATTCTGCAATTGCGGCGAGGCGCTCGGCGGTGTCGGCATCATCGCCGACGGTGTCGACGAGGTGCGCAAGGCGGTGCGCGAGAACATCCGCCAGGGCTGCGACCATATCAAGATCATGGCCGGCGGCGGCGTCTCCTCGCCGGGCGACAAGCTCGTCCATCCGCAATATTCGCTGGAAGAGATCACCGCCATCGCCGACGAGGCGACGCGCTCCGGGCGCTATGTCATGGCGCATGTCTACAGCGATATCGGAATCCGCCGCGCCGTCTCCTGCGGCGTGCGCTCGATCGAGCACGGCAATTTCCTCACCGACGAGACCGCGAAGCTGATGGCCGAGCGCGAGGCGCATCTCGTGCCGACTCTCATCACCTATGAGGCCGACGCCATCTACGGCATGGGCTTCGGCTGGTCGGAAGAGAACCAGGAGAAGAACGCCGAGGTGCTGGCCAGCGGCCTCAAATCGCTGGAAGTGGCGCTGAAGAACGGCGTCAATGTCGGCTATGGCACCGATCTCTGCTGGTCGCCGAAGAGCTATCAGGCGGATGGACTGCTCATCCACCAGAAGGTCTGCGGCGCCGCCGAGGCGCTTCGCCACGCCACGGTGAACAACGCCAAGGTCATCCGCATGGAGGGCAAGGTCGGCGTCATCGCCGAGGGCGCCTTCGCCGATCTCGTCGTGGTCGATGCCAATCCGCTCGCCGGCCTCGAATGCTTCGCGCAGGAGGAGAACCGCGTCGTGGCGGTGCTCCAGTCGGGCCGTCCGGTGCGCGACGATGCGGGCCTGCTGACGGCGGCCTAGACCATCTCGCGTGCGATCGCGGGACCAAGCTCGAGGCGCGTGAAGCGCACCTCGAGCCCCTCGCCGCTCGGCGAGCAGGCCATCGGCCCCCAGGAGACGGTGGCCGGCATCGGCAGGAAGGCGAGGCGCACCAGATGCCATGCGCCGTCCTCCAGCACGTCGATGCGCAGCGCCTCGGCGTGACGCGTCACCCGCAGCGTCACCGGGCCATGCGGATCGCCATGCCAGGGCCGCACCGACCAGTCCGACTGGTCGTCGCGCGTCACGACGACCGAGAACTTCGCCGTGCCTTCCGTGAACTCGATGCCGCATTTCATCCAGGTGCGATCGTCGACATGGATCATCGCGCCGGCCTGGTCATATTGCTGGCTGAAAGCGGCGGAGAAGGAGACGATGAGCGTCGCATCGCCTTCCGCCTCGCGGCCGAGGAAATGGCCGGAGAGGTGCAGGAAGCCGTAGAATGTGTTGTTCCACCAGTCGGTTTCGCGACCCGTGCGAACCATGAGCGCGCCGCCCTCGTTCCAGACATGCGGCGGCTCGTTCAGCCAGCGTCCCTCGAACATTCCGTTCCTCCTCCCGACACGCGTCGAGAATGCCGCGTCCATCGCGGCGGCACCAGTCCCGGCGAGGACTTGTCCGACAGGACGCGCTCGGCCATTCTCGCCGCCTCATCACCCAGGGGAGGAACCGCCCGTGATCTACGAACTGCGCATCTATACGAGCCCGCCCGGCCGGCTTCCCGACCTGCTCGCGCGCTTCCAGAACTTGACGCTCGGCCTCTGGGACAAGCACGGCATCCGCCAGGCCGGCTTCTGGACGACGATGATCGGCGAATCGAACAACCAGCTGACCTATCTCCTCGCCTGGGAATCGCTCGCCGAGCGCGAAACGAAATGGACGGCCTTCATCAAGGACCCGGACTGGATCAGCGGCCGCGACCATACCGAGCGCAACGGCCCGATCGTCGCCAACGTATCCAGCCAGCTGCTGCAGCCGACGGCCTTCTCCTCCGTACGCTGACGATCAACTGTCGGTGATCCAAGGCCGCCGCCGTCACGTTTGGCGGCGGCGCTGCGTATGGCGTCATGAGAGCCCTTCGGCTCGCCAGCCAAACGGAGACGCTGAATGATCACCCGCAGATTCCTGGTCGGAGCCGGCGCCGCCGCACTCGGTGCGAGCGCCTTCGGGCGCTTCGCATCCGCCGCGGCCGGCGGCTCCTATGAAGTGACCATGACCGAGACGGAGTGGCGCAAGCGCCTGACGCCGGACCAGTTCGCGGTGCTCCGCGAAGAGGCGACCGAGCGGCCCTATACGAGCCCGCTGCTGGACGAGCATCGGGCCGGCACCTTCACCTGCGCCGGCTGCGCGCTGCCGCTCTTCTCCTCGGCGACGAAATTCGAGAGCGGCACCGGCTGGCCGAGCTTCTGGCAGCCGCTTCCAAAGGCGGTCGGCGAAACGCGAGACACCTCCTTCGGCATGGTCCGCACCGAGGTGCATTGCGCTCGCTGCGGCGGCCATCTCGGCCATGTCTTCGACGACGGCCCCAAGCCGACAGGCCTGCGCTACTGCATGAACGGCGTCGCCCTCGCCTTCACGCCCGGAACGGCGTGAGGCGCCCGACTGGGAAGAGAGCGCGGCCCTTGCCGGTGAGGCATGGGCCGATAGCCCTTCCCGACATCAGCTTTTGGCGTCGGAAACGAGCACCGGCTTGGCGCGGTAGCGGTCCGGGAAGAGCTTCTGGAGGTTCTCGATCTTCGGCAGATCGTTGTAGACGATATAGGGATAGGTCGGATTCAGGGTCAGGAAGTCCTGATGATAGGCCTCGGCCGGGTAGAAGCCCTTGAGCGGGGCGATGTCGGTGACGATCTTGCCGGGATAGACGCCTGTCTTGCCGAGCTGCGCCACATAAGCTTCGGCGACCTTCCGCTGCGCGGCATCCTTGAAGAAGATCGCCGAGCGATATTGCGTCCCCGTGTCGGGGCCCTGCCGGTTGAGCTGCGTCGGGTCATGCGCGACCGAGAAATAGATCTGCAGGATCTCGCCATAGCTGATCACCTTCGGATCGAAGGTGACCGCGACGGATTCCGCATGGCCGGTCCTGCCTGAGCCGACCGTCTGGTACTGGGCCGTCGAGGCATCGCCGCCGGAATAGCCCGACACCGCGCGCGACACGCCCTTCACATGCTGGAACACGCCCTGCACGCCCCAGAAGCAGCCTCCGGCCAGCACCGCCGTTTCCGAACCGCTTTTCGCCGCCTCGTCCACTACGGGCGGCGGGATCACGAAGGCCTCGCCCTCGGCGCGCGCCGAGCCGACCATGCCGGTCGCGGCGAGGCCGGCGACGACGAGAGCGCCGGCGAGAAGAAGCGGTATCCGTGCGTCGCGCATCCGCGCTGCCAATGTCTTCATGACCAAGTCCTTTCGCGTCGGGCCGGCTGATCGCGTCAGATGCCGGCATACCATTCATAGCCACGGTCTTCCCAGAAGCCGCCCTTGCCGCGATAGAAGCGGGCGAAGCTGTCGACGATTTCGAGCCGCATCAGATATTTGGCCTGCTTGTAGCCGAGCTGCCGTTCGACCCGGAGCCGCAGCGGCGCGCCATGCGCGATGGGCAGGTCGCGCCCGTTCATGCCATAGGCGAGGATCGTCTGCGGATGGAACGCATCGACAAGGTCGATGCTCTCATAGTAGCGGCCGCTGCCGTCCAGCGTCTTCTCGTATTCGTCGGCGCAATGGAACATGACATAGCGCGCGCCGGGCTTGAGGCCAGCCGCCTTGAGCACCTCTGCGAGCGGCACGCCGGTCCATTTGCCGATCGCGCTCCAGCCCTCGACACAGTCGTGACGGGTGATCTGCGTGCGCGCCGGCATCGCGCGAAGGTCGGCAAGCGACAGGGCGAGCGGACGTTCGACCATGCCGTCGACCTGCAGCCGCCAATCGGCGAAACCGCCCTCGGCGAGCCGCTGATAGGCTTCGTCGTCGGGATTGTGCGTGCCGTTCGACTTGAAGACCGGCGAGAGGTCGGCCTCTGTGAATTCGCGGGCGAGGGCATCGCCGGTGAGAAGCAGCCGCTGGGCACGCATCGTCAGCTGCTCGGCCATGTCGAGGACGCTGCGGACGCCATCGCTCGCCGAAAGCGGCGCGCAGGCCGAAAGAGCCGCCGCGGCGGCGGTGACGCCTGCCCCGGTCAGGAGGCGGCGGCGGTCGAGGCGGATGGTCACGGCTTCGGCTCCTCGGTCTCGATCGCGTAGCGCCCGGTGATCATCGAGCGAAGATTGTTGAAGAGGCCGGACGCGAACACCATCGCAAGATGGATCACGACGAAGAGCACGAGCAGCGTCGCGGCGATGAAATGCAGGCTCCGCGCCGACTGCCGGCCGCCGAACAGATCGACGAGCCAGGGCAGCGCCGCGTCCATGCCGGGCGACATCGTCAGCCCGGTCAGCACCATGACCGGCAGCAATATGAAGGCGACACCGCAATAGGCGAGCTTCTGCAGCGCATTGTAGCGCCGCGCCTCCTCCCCTTTCGGGAAGCGAAGCCGGGCATGGGTGACGATCTCGTGCCAGAGATGGCGCGGCGCCAGCTGGTCGCGGCTGGGCGCGAGGTCGCGGCGGAAATGCCCGGCCAGGAGGCCGTAGAGGAGATAGGCGGCGCCGTTGATGACAAACAGCCAGGCGAAGAAGAAGTGCCAGCGCCGCCCCTCGGCAAGGTTGCGAAAGCCCGGCAGCGTCGCCCAGTTCGGGAAGCCGCGCGGCCGGATCTCCCCATTGACCGCGGAGGCGCCGAGCACCCCCGTCGTCGGGATCTCCAGCGCGCCGATGCGCGTCACGCCCTCGATCGCACCATTGTCGCCCCGCTTCGCCTCGAGCGCCAGGAACGACCAGTCGGCATCGGCGCCATATTGGCCCCAATAGAGCTCAGGATGGGCATTGAAAATCTGCAGCCCGCTCATGAGCAGAATGCCGAAGCAGAGCACGTTGACCCAGTGCGTCAGCCGCACGGTTCCGGAATGCCTGCGAACCAGTACGCGCCGCTTCGGTGCCGCCCGCTCGGCGGTGCTGCGATCGATGCCATCCATCGAGGATCCCCGTCCGTAAGGCCGGCCCCGCGCAGGCGGAGCCGGCATCGCCGCGGCGCGTTACTTTGCCGGCTTCATGGCGTCGTCGCCCTGCATGGCATCACCCTGCATGGCGTCGCCCTTCATCGTGTCGCCCTGCATGGCGTCGCCTTTCATGGCATCGCCCTGCATCGCGTCGCTCTTCATGGCGTCGTCGCAGGTCTGGCCGGCCGGACAGTCGGGCTTCATCTGGTCGGAGGCCATGGCGTCTCCGCCCATGGCATCGGACTTCATCGCGTCTTCGGCGCGGGCGGCGCCGAGAAGCGCCATGGTGGCGATGGCAGCGGCGAAGAGGGTCTTCGTGGCGGTGTTCATGGTGGATCGTCCTTCTCTGGAGGATGAAGTCTGAACCGACAGGGTCGGTCCGTTTGGCAAAAGGGGTCCCGTCCGGCCGCGAGGGTCCCGCGACAGGCTTCGTTCGGGAGCATGGCTGCCCCGGCTTGTTGGATCACGGCCGACGGGCCGTCGTCTGGGGAAGGCACCGTCCGGCCGCCTTCCCCCTGTCCTACGCAGGCCGGGCAGGAGGCGTTACGCGCTCACTCTCTTGTGATCAGAGCGCGCCGGGTGCGTTGCGCCACTTCTGGGCCGCATGCGAGCAAGCAACGAGGAAGCTCGTGCTCCAGCCGAAGCTGACAATGCCGCTCATGGCGATGAGCGGCCCCGCGATCGGCGGCACATGGGCGGCCGCCGGCGCGGCGAGGCCGAGGGTCGTGAAATTTGAAATGGCAAAGAGAAAGGCGTCGCCAAACCTCATGGCCACCGCGCCCGAGGCCTGCGATCCCGCCATCACCAGCAGCGTGCAGACCGTCACATCGGCGAAATTGATCATGACGAGACCGAAGATCACGAGCCCGAACGAGAGTTCGGCCCCGAGGATCCGGCGGACCGGAAACCGCTCGAGCGTGGCGTTGAAGAGGGTGCGAACGAGGAAGATGCCGATCCAGTGACAGGCCAGCACGGCGAAGACGGAGAGGGTACCGAGGACGATCAACACTGCGCCAGCCGCTCTTGCATCACGCTCTGAATGGTTTCAAATGGCGCGGCGGCGAGCGGTTCGGCCGCGCCGGACCATGATGGCGCATCGGCCGTCGCCGGCAAACCCCGCTGCCGGAACACATGCGGAGCCACCTCCCCTGGCGGCCGCGCACCGCGCCGGAAGGCGCGACCAAGGCTTGGAAACACTGATCGCGGGACCGGTCCGGCATCGCCGGCCCCCTCCCGCCGGATGCGAGGAAGACACATGAACTATCGTCGTTTGGGAAAATCGGGCCTGCAGGTCAGCGAATTGTCGCTCGGCTCCTGGGTCACCTTTGGCAAGCAGGTCGACCAGAAGGACGCGATCGCGATCATGAAGCGCGCCTATGAGGCGGGCATCAATTTCTTCGACAATGCCGAGGGTTATGAAGCCGGCGTCTCCGAGGCGCTGATGGGCGAGGCGCTCGCCAGTCTCGGCTGGAGCCGCGACAGCTATGTCGTCTCCTCCAAGGTGTTCTGGGGCGGCTCGAAGCCGACGCAGCGCGGCCTGTCGCGCAAGCATGTGACCGATGCCTGCCATGCGGCGCTGAAGCGCCTCCAGGTCGAGTATCTCGATCTCTATTTCTGCCATCGCCCGGACATCGATACGCCCATCGAGGAGACCGTGCGCGCGATGCACGACCTCATCGCGCAGGGCAAGGTGCTCTACTGGGGCACGTCGGAATGGACGGCCCAGCAGATCACGGAGGCCTGGGGCGTGGCGCGGTCGATGAATCTGACGCCGCCGACCATGGAGCAGCCCCAGTACAACATCTTCGAGCGCCACAAGGTCGAGGGTGACTACCTGCCGCTCTATGATCTCGTCGGCCTCGGCACCACGATCTGGTCGCCGCTCGCCTCGGGCGTGCTCACCGGCAAATATTCGAAGGGCATTCCCGACGACAGCCGCCTCAACCTGCCGGGCTATGAGTGGCTGAAGGAGATCTGGCAGAGCGAGGGCGGCAAGGCCAAGCTCGCCAAGGTCGACGAACTGGCGGCGCTCGCCAAGGAGATCGGCATCTCCATGACGCATCTGGCGCTCCTGTGGTGCCTCGCCAACCCGCATGTCTCGACGGTGATCCTCGGCGCCTCGAAGCTCACGCAGCTCGACGACAACCTCGCCGCGCTCGACAACCGCGACAAGGTCACGCCCGAGGTCATGGCCCGCATCGACGACATCGTCGGCAACAAGCCCGCAGCCCCGCAGCGCTACTGAAAGCCCTTCCGTCCGGCGGCCTCGATTGCCGCCGGACGGACATGTATTGCGGCAGGCCCTACGACTTTTTGCATGGGTCATATCCTTTATGCCGTGACTGCGCCGCTGCCACACCCCGATTTGGCAACTGCAGAGCGCGCGGTGCGATATGCTACATATAGAATTACTGGCGAATGCGCTTTGGATTGCGGCGGTCTTTATTCGCTCTCGAACAAAACCATATCGAGGATATCTCCGAGATTTTTATCCTTCCATTAGCAATCCAGAATCAACACTCTTCTCAGACTTCGTTCAGATGAGAGTCCTTGGGCGTGCTCATGGATCAGCCTCCGACGCTCGTTCTCTTTGATCGCAATCGACTGAGTCGCGAGAGCCTGGCGCGGACGATCGCCGCAAGCGGCGTGGCGGCCATGGTGGCGGCATTCGCGAGCGTGTCAGAGTGGCTCGCCCTAGACGGCAAGAACCCGGGCCCCATCGCCCAGATGGCGATCCTGGTTCACCGCAGCGGCCATCCCTCGGCGTCGTCTCTCTGGGAACTGCGCCAGCTATGCGAGCACGAAGGCCTGCTTGTCGTGGTCGTGTCCGATGACGAGCAGCCGGAAACCATTCTCCAGGCGCTCGATCTGGGCGCCAAGGCCTATATTCCCAGCAGCATTGGCATGGACGTGGCCCTCGAGGCGGTCCGTCTGGTCGCGGCGGGTGGTACCTTCGTCCCTGCCAACAGCCTCTCGGACTATCGCCGCACGGCCCTGCGGAAGAGCAAGCCGTCACGCCTGTCGCGGTTTACGGCCAGGCAGCAGGCTGTGATCGCCTTGCTTCGGCAAGGGAAGAGCAACAAGACGATCGCCCATGAACTCAATATGCGTGAAAGCACGGTCAAGGTTCACGTGCGCAACATCATGCGCGAGATAAACGCGAAGAACAGAACCGAGATCGCCGTCCGCCTGTCATCCGCCAACGGTGAGGACGAATAGATCGCTCTCTACCCTGCCGAGAATGTCTATGCCGGATGGTACTTGGCAAGCGAATGGGAGAAGATCGCAGCATCCCTGAAGCCGTAGAGGCGATAGCGGCGGGGATTGACCATGTTCAGCACTGTCAGCGCCGGGTAGCGGCTGGCCTCGCCGAGGCGCGATGCGGCGACCTCAACGGTCCGCATCGACGTTCGCCCCCAGCGGATCACCACGACAGTGCGCTCGACCTGCTGCGCCAGGAAGATGCTGTCCGTCGATGCGAGCACCGGAGCGCTGTCGATGATGACGAGTTGTCCCCTGCCGCGCGCAAAGCGAAGCACCGCTTCGAGGTCAGGCAAATGCTGTCTCCGCGGCACGGGCTGGCCCCCGCGCGGGATGACGTCGAGCCCGGTCGCCTCGTCGTGATGGATGACATCGGACAATTCGGCGCGGCGAGACAAGAGGTCATTGAGGCCGGGCCTCGAACCGGCTGCGAACTCTGCGCCGAGATCCCCGCGCGTCAGGTCGCCATCGACCAGGAGCACGGACTTGCCGGCTGCGACGAGTTCGAGCGCCAGCGCTCTTGCCACGAAGGACTTGCCCTCATGGTCGAGCGACGATGTCACGAGGATGCTCTGCGGGAACTCGCCGCCATTCGCCTGCCAGAGCGAGACGAGAATGGCCCTGATCGATTCGCCGAAGACGCCACGAAGGGCGGGTGACGACCGCCCCTGACGCCGACCACGGGGCATGGACGGCAGGAGCCCCGCGGGGACGAGACCCGGGGCGGCGGCAAGCTGATCCTGGCTGCGCACGCTCCCGTCGAGCATCTCGCGCAGGAACGCGATGGTCAGAGACACGGCGAACGCGGCGCCGAGCGCAGCGACCAGATAGAAGAGCCGGCCCCGCCCTTGCGGGGCAAGCGGGATGCCCGCCGGCGAGAGCACCTCGATCACATCGGACACCGGCATCGCAGAACGATCTGCCAGTGATCGGCGCTGCTGCTCGATCGCGTCCAGGGCGGCCTGCTCCGCCTCCGCCCGCGCCAGAAGGCCCTCGAGTTCCGTCTGCGCCTGGGCGGAGCGCGTCAGCCTGTCTTGAGCGACGGACAGTTCCTCGGCCACGGATCGCCTCTCGCTGTCGAGGGTATCCAATCTGGCTCGTAGCAGCTGGATGTGATGATCGACCTCCGCGCTGAGGACCGACCGGGTCGCGACGAGCTTGGAGCGGATCTCGACCACCTCGTCCGCATTGTCGCCGTAGACCTGGAGCATCTGCTCCAGGGTCCGCGCCTGCGCCCCGACCTCGCGAAAAGTCGTCGCCAGAGGCTCGGGAAGGTCGATCTTGGCGAGCGCCGTATCGAGTTCCGGCGACGTCAGATCGACAATCATCCCGCTGATCTGTTCGCGATCGGTCGCGAGTTGCTTGAGGCGCGCGGAGAGGTCCTCGACCGCCTTGAATTGGGCTGCCTGAGCTTCGTTCGAGACCGGCCCCACGGTTTCACGATAATGGCGGACGGCCTCCCGCGCCTCGTCAGCCCGCAACCGCTGTTCAGCGATGCGTGACTGGATGAAGTTTCCGATCTGTTCGAAACGCCGCCGCTCGATCGCCCCCCGCTCGTCGACATAGACCTCCAGTAGCTTGGCCGGAACCGATGCGGCGAGAACCGGATCCTCTGAATCGAAGCCGATCTGGACGACGTTCGACAAGCCGTCGCGCCGCAGCCCCAGCGCGCGGTAGTAGCTCTGGACGACGGCTTCCATGACGTCGCCTTCGCCG
This sequence comes from Allobosea sp., assembly GCA_017307955.1. Lineage (GTDB taxonomy): Bacteria > Pseudomonadota > Alphaproteobacteria > Rhizobiales > Kaistiaceae > Kaistia. Next base: position 94,564 of record JAFKFV010000015.1, read on the forward strand.
GCGGGCTGTGAGCGGCGCGTGCCTCGGTCGATAAGGCCTCTGATGAGATTGCGGACCTGATCGACGATCCTCTCGTCCCGGAGCGTCGGATTGAATTCCTGTCGATCCGCAATCCCGAGTTCGCGGACCACGCGATCCGTGCTTGCCCGCGACAGCATGCGCTCCATCTCGGAAGCGATGTCGGGCGGCGTATCGCTCTTCTCGCTGAGATCGAGGGCGGTCGCGGGCGAGCTTCTGATCATCACCCGGGCCTCCGCGTGATAGGACGGCCGCATCGCCAGGATCAACGGAACCAGCGCAGTCGTCAGCACCGCCGTAAGGATCGCGATGAGCCAGAAGCGCCGGCGCAGGAGACGGAAGCCCGACGACAGGTCAAACTCGTCGGGGCGCGCCATGATCGGCGGCGGCGCCGCGAAACGGCTGCGCTGGAAGCCATCGCTGTCATGGACAGGGATCGTGACCGGAGCGAGCCGGACCCCGCCGGCCCTATTGACGCTTGACGGTTTCATAGATGCGCTCCAGCGATGAGAGATAGGCCTGGATGCTGAAATCGGCGAGGTATCGTCGCCTGGCCGCCTCGCCGAGACGCAGCCGCAGGGCCTCGTCGGTCACGAGGCGCGCCAATGTCTCTGCGAGCGTTCGCGGATCACCGACCGGGACAAACAACCCCGTCTCGCCGTCGTTGATGACCTCTTCATGCGCCCCGACGCGCGTCGTGACGACCGCGAGCCCATGCGCCATGCCCTCCACGACGGCCATTGCCAGCCCTTCGGCGTGCGAGGGCAGCACCAGGATCGCCGCTTCCCGGCACAGCGCGCGCGTCGGCTCCGGTCCGAGCCAGCCGGGAAAGCGGGTGCGATCGCCAAGGCCGAAGGCCGCCGCGCGCTGGCGGTATTCGTCGACCGGCCCGTCGCCGGCCATGACGGCCTGCCACGAAAGCGGCGCCATGACGGGATCCGCGAGGGCCTGAAGCAGCTCCGGCACGCCCTTTCGCGTGCCGAGTCTTCCAAGGAAGAGGATCAGCGGCCGCGCCGCGCGGACGCGAACTGTCTCGCCGGGATCGGGGACGCAGTTATGAAGAATGGTCAGCCGATCCGGGTTCACGCCGAGCGCGCCGGTCAGCGTCGCCTGATCGCGCATGCCGAGCGCGATCACACGGTCGGCCCGCTGGAACATGCGTCGGACTGCGGCCTGCATGCCAGGCCTGCGGGACTCATAGTCGGCCGCGTAGTCGTAGTCATGCAGATGGACGATGTGGCGGCAGCCGAGGGCGCGGGCGGCAGCTGCGAGCAGCAGCTTGCGACGCGTGCTGCCGCGGCCCGCGACATGGATGTGATGGATGAGCGCAGGCGCTTGCACGCGGTCCAATGTCATTCTGATCATCGCCAGCAAAAGCTGCGCTGCCGAAACGGGAGCGGACCACCGGCGGCCCCGTGTGTCGGTTACGGCATGCCGGACGCCGGACGCCGCCGCGGCATCGACGATGTAGCCGGCGAGACGCCCGATGCCGCCCCCATGCTCCCGTCCGCCGGCCACATAGTGGCGGACCGCGACCGACGCGGATGACACCTGCGCGCGGCTCGCGGCCTCGCGGCCGCGAGACAGCCGTTCTGCCTGGTCTAGTTCGGCACGCATGACCGCACGACCTTTCGATAGAGAGCGGCGGCCGTCTCGCCCACGGCACCGGGAGCATTCGGGCCGTGCGCCCAGGCGAGCGCGTTGGCGCCAAGCCTGGCTCGGAGGCCGGCATCCCTGCTCAGTGCAAGGATGGCTTCCGAGAGATCCTCCGGATTGCCGGCCGGCACGACGAGACCGAGACCGTTGGGGCCCACGGTCGATGCCAGTTCGCCGACATCCGTCACGACGACGGGGACGCCGAACGCTGCCGCGAGGTTGAGAACACCGCTCTGCGACGCCTCTGTGTAGGGCAGGACGACGAGGTCCGCGTCCAGGAACAATTGCGCGACCTCGGTATCCTCGATGAACCGGTTACGAATATCGTAGCGGACAGGCTCGCCCATGAGCGGCCTGAACTCATTCGGATCATCGCCGCGACCGGCGATGATCACCCTCAACTCCGGCAGCCGGCGCTTGAGCAGCGCTTCAGCCCCGATGAGGGTCTGGAGACCCTTGTAGGCGAAGATCCGCCCGAACATCAGAACGCGGAAGGACCCGTCCTCGGCGCGGCGTCTCATGCCCTCGCGCCTGGCGAGGTCCGCATAGCGCTGAATGGCCGGGTGCGAGAGCACATGGACGTGGTCCCGCGACTTCGCGTAGCGCGCCACCGCCAGGCTGTGCAGGGTTTGGCCATGGACGACGAGATGATCCGACTGCCGCGCCATCAGGTCCGTCGCCCATCGGGGTACGACACGGCTGTCCCTGTCACCAGGATGGAGTTCGACATCGTGGACGGTCGTCACGAGGGGAGCAGGCCGCCAGAAGGGCGCGGCCAGATTGAGCCACAGCGTGGAATTGCTGAGCAAATGAATGACCGACGGCGCCTCCCGCCTGACGAGACGGGTGAGCTCGAACAAAAATCGGGGATTCTGCGCCGACCGATGGCGCGGCCAGTCGAGAAGCCTCAAGTCGACGGCCGGATCGAACCAGGCGGCAAGAGAGCCATAGCGGCGCCGGGGCACGCCGAGCAGGACGGGAACATGCTGGGCCACCCCGTTCACGAACGAGATCGTGTAGTCCTCGAGTTCGGAAACCAGCATCATCACCTTCATTCGGCTGCCCTCGGCGTGGCGGGACGGGCATTCGCATGGTGAAGCCGCCAGACGGCGCGCAAAGCGTCGCGCAGGCGCCGCAGCGCATTTGGTTCGCCGGCAAACGAAAGGCCATCCCGCAGCAGGCTGAGCTGACCGCCCATATCGATACCGTCGAGCTGCGCCATCGCCAGCCGGTGCGGGAGGTGATCTGAGAGATTGAGCCGGTAGGGAGAATGCCGGCCGGCCAGGAACCCGTTGACGGCTTCCACACTGGCCTCCCAGTGCCGCGTCCGCCGGCGCAGCATCGCGGCGTCGTCGCTGTCCCGATACCAGCCATTGCGATGCAGCCTGTAGAAGCCGAGGCTCGCCTGCAGGCCGGCGACATCGCAGACAAAGGGATAGGCGCCCGTCAGCCAGGCATCTGCCGAGAGACGGAAGCTCTCAGGGATGTCACCAGCCAGGTCCCACGTCGCGCGGCGGACGGAGATGGCCGAGGTCATGGGGAATGGCCACCAGCCTGCCGATCGCGCGAGTCGCCGGGACAGATCGCCAGAGCACAGCGTGCGTGGGACTGGTCGCAGCGCGGGCTTCCCGTCCCGCATCGGCTGCAGCCGGTGATAGACGAGCCCGGTCCGGGACTTGGCCCGGAACGCTGCTGCAATCGAGGCGAGCTTCTGCGGGTGCCAGCCATCATCGGCATCGAGGAAGCAGAGAACGGTGCCGCGGCTCGCACGGACACCTTCGTTGAGCGCTGCCGCCTGGCCGCCATTGCTGCGCAGGATCAAGCGGATTTGGCTGTCGAACCGGCGGAGGACATCACGCGATTCGTCGGTCGATCCATCGTCGACAACGATGATCTCGCGGTCGGTCTCGGTCTGGGCGAGCGCCGAGGCCACCGCCTCGCCGACGAACCGGCCATAGTTGAAATTGTTGATGATGACGCTGAAGGTCGGCCGTGCCATCACCCGGTCCCCTTGCCGAAGGAGACGTCGAGGATATCTCCGGCCCGAAGTTCCGTGCTCATTCCGGCCGATATCGCCGTTTCCTGCCCATCCACCGTCCGGTAGATCGTCACCGCGGGTCGCATCTGGAGCGCATCCGCTTCCGACAGCGTGACGCCCGCCTCGACGATCTGCGCGCCGAGCGCCTCGATCTCCGCCTTCGTCCGCTCGCGCTCGACGAGGAGGCCGCGCAACTGGTTCTGGATATCCAGCCGCCACTTCATGTCCGCCGAGGCGATCTCGTACGCGACATCCGACCGCCCCTGCTTGGCACGCGCCGTCACGGCGCGATTCTCGAGCACGTCCTCCGACGCATTCGACAGAACCGCCTGAAGTTCCTCCAGGCGGGTCAAGGGCATCAATTCGCGCTCGACCAAACGGTGCGCGCGCGCGACCTGCTCCGTGGCGAGCCTCTGCTCGTTCTCCTGCAACTCTGCCTGCTGGGCGAGAACATCGATCTCGAAGTCATAAAGAGCCATCTGGTCCTTGAGATGCGCCTGGCTCTCGGTCCAGGTCGCCAGGCGATCGACGAGAATCCCCTGGTCGATCTTCTCGACGGCGCCGAGATCAGGCCTGATGCTCGTCTTCGACTCGACGGGCGTTTGCCGCGTGCGGCTGAGTTCGTCATCGAGCCGCGCGATGCTGCTGTTGATCTGGAGAAGCTGGAAGGATGCGACCTGCCAGCGCGCCCGCAGCTCTGGAACATTGACGGAGTCGGCATTTGCCGCCGGCCTCCCCATGCCTCCGGCGAGGATGAGGGCGTGGCGTACCGTCAGCCCCGGCTCGAATTCGATCGCCCCCGGGCGGGCGACACGGCCGCCGACATAGATGGGCCGATAGCGCGCGATTTCGACAAGAACGGTCGGGGCCTTGAGGATGCCCTTCTGAACGAGCATCCGTTCAATCCGCTGCCGCGCCTCGTCGATGCCGAGACCCGCCAATGCAATGCTGCCGACCTGCGGCAGAGCGATCGTTCCATCCGCATCGACCTTGCGCTCGCCGTCGAGTCGCGGTGTTTCCGCAATCGTCACGCGCACAGTGTCACCAGGCTCGATCGACGAGGCGGCGCGCACCGTTGTCGCCGAAATCAGGAGAAGTACGGCGACGGCTCCCGCCGGAAACCAGAGGCCGGTGAGGCGCGTGACAGCTGCGAGCGGCTTCGCGATCATCATCATCCCGATGCTGGACAGACGCCGAATGCGGGCCAAGACCTCCGCCAGTCATGAGGCGGCGCCGGCAACCGGACAAAGGCCACGGCCCATTCGTTAAGTCGCGAACAGACTAGACCCGAGCCCATTGGACAGGAATTGGGCAGATGGATCATCGCGCATTCCAAATGCAGCAGCCCTCCACCCAAGGTGATGTTCGCGCCGGAATGGAGCTTATACTTCAGGACAGGATCTCATCCTTCTGGCGGACGACCGGAAGCCGTTTCGAGCTGTTTTCCGCCGGGCATGGCAGCGCGATGATCATAGCGCCACATCGCATGGCGCGATGACAAAGCCTCTGTCCTGAGACTTTGAGCAAAGCGTCGTCCGACCGTTGTTTTCGGGGAAGCCATGACCGTGTCCACGCGGCCCGGATTTCGTTGTAGCTGGCGTGCGATCGAGTGGTGGGGGGCCGCACTGTCGCTCTTTCTGCAGACCGGGGCCATCTTTCCCCTGCTCATGTCGGAGGCCGACGGCGCCCTGTCGGATGTCGCCAAATCGCGGCTGCGCCTCCTGACGCTGCCAGTCTATGCCTATACGATCGTCATGCTGGTGAGGCACCGGCATCAGTTCGCCATAGCATTGCGGCGCAATCTCCATCTCCTTCTGCTGCTGGCGATGCCGCTCGTCTCCATACTCTGGTCCGTCGCACCGTCCACGTCGCTGCGGCGCGCCATAGGGCTCATCTTCACCGTTCTGCTCGCCTATGTGCTGGCGATCCGCTTCAGCCCGCGACAGTTGCTGCTTCTCGTGATGCTGACATCCGGTGTCTGCGTGGTTGCCAGCCTGCTCGCGATCGGGGTTTCGCCGCGGCTTGCACGGATGCCGACGGACGGGACCCTGCGCGGCATCTTCCTTCACAAGAACAGCCTCGGCTGGTACGCCAGCGTGACCGTCATCACGGCGTCCATCGTTCTGCTCGACGGGGAGGCAGACTATCCTCGCACGACGGTGGCGCTGCTGCTGGCCGGGCTGGCTGGGCTGGCCGGCTCGACCTCGATGACGGCGATCCTTGCAACAACGACGGCCTTCTTCGCGATCTGGGTCTATTCGATGCTCCCCCGGCTCGGGGGGCTTACGCGCGTCGCCTTCGTGCTCCTGGTGCTCGAGTTCGGCACGGTGCTCCTCGTCGCATTATCTGCCTATCTTGTCCCCTTCCTCGAGGCGATCGGCAAGGATGCGACCTTGACGGGGCGCGTTCCGCTCTGGGCTCTCGTCGATGAACAGATCTCGCAGAACCTGATGACCGGTTTCGGCTATCAGGCCTTCTGGACCGAGGCCAACAGTCGGGCCTGGACGATCTGGTCGAATATCGGCTGGATGGCGCCGCATTCTCACAACGGTTTTCGCGAGATTCTCCTGAGCTTCGGTCTTGGCGGGCTGGCGATCTTCGCGCTCGTGATGCTCCGCGCGTTTCGCGCCGGGGCCGCGCTCCATTGCGGGTCGCCCTCCGAAGGCTGGCTTTGGACGAATGTGGTGATGGTGATGGTTCTCGTGATGAACCTGACGGAGAGCATGCTGCTGGTGCAGAACGACGGCATGTTCACGGTCTTCATGGCCGCCATCATCATGTGCTCGCTGCACACCCCGGCCTATCGGTCAAATCAGGCCGGCCTGGCCGGACCGCAGCATCCGGCGCAGCGGGTCCGGTCCGAGGCGCCCGGGCAGTTCATCGCATGAGGCCGCCCCCGCTGTCGGTCCTGCTCCTCGTCATTGCATGCGGCTCGAGCCTGCCCGCTGGCGCCGCGGCGCAGGTCAACGCCCCGGATGCGGCCCCGGATGCGGCAGCGGAGCCGACGTCCGCCGCAACGGTTTGCGGCATCGTCCCCGTCGCGGCCGCTCCGACGCCACCGTCGACCCAAGGTCTCGGCGATCCATCATCCGCCGCCAACGTCGTCTATGTCTCGCCCCAAGGCGATGATCGCTGGAGCGGACGAAAACGCCTGCCCACTGACGACGGTGCGGACGGTCCCCTGAAAACGATCGAGGCGGCGCGGGACGCGGTGCGCGCCGGAGGCTCGCCGGGTCGGATCATCCTGGCGGGCGGCGACTATTTCCTCGCCGGGCCGGTCACCTTCGACAGCCGCGACGCGGGCCTCGAGATCCAGGGCGAGGCCGGCTCGATCCCGGTGCTGCATGGCGGCCTCCTGTTGCGGGACTGGCGCCCCGAGGCCGACGGACGCTGGTCGGCGCCGCTCCCCGCAGGCGCGGACGTCGCGGCAGTGTTCATCGACGATACGCCGCAGCCGCTCGCCCGCTTCCCGGACAAGCCCTCCAGCAGCGACCCGAGGGAGGGATGGCTCTTTGCCGATGCGCTCCCGCCGGGCACCGATCCCTGGCAGGCGAATACGCAGTTCCGCTATCGCGTTGGCGATGTCCCCGAACTCGAGACGATCGATGGTCTGGTCGCGACCATCATGGGAGGCTTCGAGCCCGGCAGCCAGTGGGGAAACGACACCCTGCCGGTGACGGCCATCGACCGATCAGCGCGGACAATCCATACGAAGGGGACGGCCTATTTCTTTACGGCCGAAGGAAGCCGCTACTATCTCTCCGGCCTGCAGGCGTTCCAGGATGCGCCCGGAGAGTGGTGGCCCGATCGCCTCGAGGGCCGCATCTGGCTCGTCCCGACGGACCGGCCTCCCGATAAGGCGCGGATCGTCGCGGGACTCCTGCCGACATTGATCCATATCGACGGCGCGGAGGGGATGGTGATCTCAGGCCTCGCTCTTCGTCATGGGTCACCGATCGGAACGGGCAAGTTCGGGACGGACACGCGAGGCGGCGGCGCAATCCGGATCGAACGCTCCGATCATGTCCGCCTGCTCGACAACATCATCGAGAATGTGGGCGTCGGAATCCACGTTTCGGAAAGCCGCGACGTCGTGATCGCCGGCAACGAGATCGGCCCGGTGGCCGGCAACGGGATCTATGTCGGCACGGCCTATGGCAGCTTCGGCCGCTCTGACGGCGCACGCATCGTTTCGAACCACCTGCACGACATCGGGGAGGTCTATTTCGAGAGCGCCGGCATCGTCTTCCAGGCGGCCGACGACGTCTCGATCGAGGACAATCTCATCGAGAACGCGGCGCAGTTCGGGATTCTCGGCGGCTCGATCTGGGGGCCGCAGGACGCCGTCCACCGGGCGATGATCACCGGCAACGAGGTGCGGAACGCGAACCGGATGACTGCCGACGGCGGCGCGATCAAGATGATGGGTATGCAGGCCGACCTGCAGCAGAGCGCGATACGCTCGAACCGGATCATCGGCACCCGCCAGTTGATGAACCGCCCCGACGGGAGTTTCTGGCCGACGGACTACGAGAATGTCGAGGAATGGCCGACGCCCATCAGTTGGGCGATCTACACAGACGGGAAGGCCAGCGGGATCGCCATCGAGAACAATACCCTGATCGACAACGTCTCGGCCATCGGCATCAATGGCGGCTGGAACAACACCGTGACCGGCAATGTTGTTTCCGGCGGCTCGGGCGCCGCCTTTCGGGTCGACGACGGGACCGGGCGCGGCTGGAAACCCGACTGGGCGAAGCCGAACCGCATCGAGGGAAATACCGTCTCGCTTGACGGCAAGACGACCCTCGTCGCCTCGGTCTATCAGCCGGGGAACGGCCCCGGCTATGTGAGCTTCGCTGACAACCGCTATTGCGGCGGGCTGGGCCCGCGCAGCTTCGACCTCCGTCCCGAGGTCATGAGGTCCAGGCGTTACGGAAGCCTTCAGGACTTGCAGGCCACCGGCATGGATGTGGGAAGCGTCGGGCCGGCAGAGCGGCGTTTCCGGCTCTTCGGCGGCCCGCGCTAAGCCGCTTTCTCCGCGCGGCGTGGCAAGACTGGACCCGGGGTTGCGCGCGCCGACGCCGACGATCAACCAGCGTCGGATCTCAGAACCGACATGCCGCGCGAAGCCAGATGCGCCAGCACATCCGGGCTCATTGAGGCCGCGACCGGCGCATGCACCTCGTCGCAGGCGCTCGCATAGGCGCGTGTCCACTCATGCGACGGTCCGAATGTGACGAAGATCGCCATGCGATCCGGGCCATGGGGATGGGACCAGCGCAGCAGCGCCCTCGCTTTCGAGAACGCCTTCTGGGGATCGACATGCAATCGCGGCGCGATCTTCTCGAAGCCGCGACGGATAAGCTTGTCTGACAACGAGGGAAACTGCCCGACATGATCGATCCGGATGTCGAACACCACGGCATCACCGGCCTGGACGGCTGCCGGCTTCGCCGGCAGGTCGGTGCCGTTCTCCATCTTGTGCGAGCGAGGCCGAACCTTCAGCGTGGCTCTTGAATGCTCATCCTGGTCCTGAAGGTAGAAGGCGATTTTGTAGACACGGAACGTCTCGTCCTCGAAGACACGCCTCTCGGCCGCGAGCGGATGATGAGTGATGTCCTTGTGCCAGGTCGACGTCGTGTTCATCATGACATCGCACTCGCCGGTCAGCATGACGTCATGCGGCTCCGTGATGCCCTGAAGCAGATCGAGCACCCGGTCCGATGTCATGATCTTCCCGACATCGGGAACGGCGTGCATCGCCTGAACCTGGAACTTGCCGCCGTAATTGTACCAGCCAGCCGACTTCAGGTGCCGCTTCACGGCGCGGCGCAGCGTGGCGACCTGGTCGGCGGTCAGGACATTCCTGACGACGACGAAGCCGTTGGCGGCGAGTTCCTGTCGAATGATCGCAGAGCTGCGATCCGGACGTCCGATGTCCGTCAAGTGATTGAGCATATCGTCCTCCCGGGCCCATGAACCGCGATAGCGCCGCGGCCCGTGACCTGACGATTCTCCTGCCCGGAACGCGGGTCAAACCACGCTTTTGAACCGGAACTCCCCAAAAGGGATAGTGCGCTCCCGCCAGCCCCTGCAACGGGCGCAGCTGGAAGAGCAATTTGCCTACGCGCTCTAGCCGGAAGTGCGAATAGGGACGCCGCGCTGCGGAAAATATGCTGCTGGTGCCGGCCGATGCTGGCCCGTCCCTTAGGCATGGAGACGCAGCCTATGCGCCCTCTCAGCGCTGCAGATCGTCGCGAACTGGCCGATGCGAGCGGCGACGAAACCATGTCTTCGAACGTGCTCGGCGTTCGGATCTCCGCGGTCAATCTCCAGAGCGCGACAGCGCGGATCATTGCCGCGGTCGATCAGCGGCGGGCGGGCTATGTCTGCGTCCGTGATGCCCACGGCGTGATCCGCTGCCAGGACGACGCCGATCTCAGGGCCATTCACAACCAGGCATTCATGGTGACTCCCGATGGGATGCCTCTAGTCTGGCTCGCTCGCCACGACGGATATACCTCGGTTGGCCGCGTCTACGGACCGGACCTGATGCTCTCGGTCTTCGCCGCTGGCGAAGGCCGTGGCCTCAGGCACTATCTCTACGGCGCGACACAGCCGACGATCGATGCTCTGACGGCCCGGCTCACGGCTCGTTTCCCGCGAGCTCAGATTGCAGGCGCCTTCGCCCCGCCCTTTCGCCCGTTGACCGTCGACGAGGAGATAGCCGTCGCGCGGCGCATCAACGAGGCGGAGGCAGATATCGTCTGGGTCGGGCTGAGCACGCCCAGGCAAGAACAATGGATGGGCGGCATGCGCGCCCGTCTGCATGCGCCCTTGCTGATCGGCGTCGGCGCAGCCTTCGATTTTCACGCCGGCATCAAGCGGCAGGCTCCGCGCTTCATCCAGCGCAGCGGCTTCGAATGGGCCTTTCGCCTTTTGATGGAGCCGCGCCGCCTGGCGCGGCGCTACGCGATGGTGATCCCCCGATTCATGGCGCTGACAGCCCTGCAGCGCCTCAATCTCCGTCAGTTCCCGATCAGCGAGACACCACGCTCCATGCGCCGCACCGAGGCGCCGCGTGACGGCGCCGACCCAACAAGGTCGGGCGGAGCTTTCGGCGTGCCGAGTGGCCCCGCCTCCGGCGAGTTCGGGACGTGAGGACGCTATGTCAATAACGACCGCCTCCCTTGACAGCCTTCCCAGGGTCGATCTGCCGGCCTCGGACGCGACTGAGCCGCCCGTCGCCCTCCGCGAGGAGGCTTCCGCGCCGCCTGCCGGTCACCCGCGGACGTCAGCCGACGCGGCCAACATGCGCGGAAAGCCGCTCGGCAGGGCCACCCTGCGTCGGCCCGCCGCTGCGCTCGCCCTTCTGGCGGGCGATGGTCTTGCGATGCTGATCGCGGCCATCGCGCTGTGGGCCTTGGGTGCGATTCCGCCAACCGCCACGCAAGCGCCGGCCTTCTTGGCGTTTGCGGCGGTTCTGGCGCTGGCGCAGTTCGCCTTCGCGGGCCTCTATCCAGGCTACGGCATCTATGATCACGAGCAGATCCGACGTCGCGCGGTCGGCTCGGTCCGGACGGGGCTCGCGGTCATGCCGCCGCTTGTGTTCTTCGGCGCGACATCGACGATCGTTCCCGTCTTGCTCTTCCTCGCGCTCATGCTGTGCATTCAACCCGCCACCCAGCATCTGGCGCGCCGGACGGCCCGTGCGCTCGGCCTCTGGGGCGAGCGCGTGGCCCTGTTCGGCCCGACTGATCAGGCCGAGGAGATCGCCGGTTACTTCCGCCGTCACTGGCAGCTGGGGATCGTTGCCGACATTTCCGGCGACAGGCAGTCTCGGCATGGGGTAGCCCGGTTGGCTTGCCTGACCTCCCCGATCTGTCTCTCGCTCCATCAGGTATCGGAGCTGCGTGACAGCTTCGCCGAGATCGTCCTGCTGGCCGACGCGCCGAGCCTGAAAATCTCGGGAGTCCAGCCGTCCGACGTCGGCGGCACCATCGGCCTCGTTCTCGCGCGGGGAAGGAGCAGCACGGCTGCCGGCATGGGTCGGAGGCTGCTCGACCTCGCGATCGCCCTTCCCGCCGCGATGTTGGCAGCACCGCTTGTCGCGATCGCCGCGGCCGCCATCTACGCCGTCGACCCCGGACCGGTCTTCTTCCGTCAGAGGCGGGAGGGTCTCGGCGGCTCGCCGATCGAAGTCCTGAAGCTCAGGACCATGTACCGCGACGCGGAATTTCGGCTGGAGGCGCTGTTTGCGGCTCGTCCGGAGATGCGCGCCGAATGGCAGGCGCACTTCAAGCTCAAGCACGATCCGCGCATCCTGCCGCTCGTCGGCCGGGCGCTGCGGGCGTCGAGTTGCGACGAACTCCCTCAGCTCTGGAATGTCATCATCGGCGAGATGAGCATCGTCGGCCCCCGCCCCTTCCCCGACTATCACCTGGCCGCCATGAGCAGCGAGTTCCGCGACAAGCGTCACACCGTCATGCCGGGACTGACCGGTCTCTGGCAAGTGTCGGAACGCAGCAACGCCGAGCTCGACCTGCAATGCCAGATTGACGATTTCTATATCGACAACCGTTCGGTCTGGCTGGACTGGCACATCCTCCTGAGAACGATCCCAGCCGTCCTCGGACGCGGCGGGGCCTTTTGACTGCGGAATCAACCACCCTCGACCATGGAGCGCAACGATGCATGACAGAAAGCCGGCACTCGTCACTGGCGGCGCAGGTTTCCTTGGGTCGTTCCTGTGCGAACGCCTCCTCAAGGACGGACACGACGTCATCTGCGTCGACAACTACTTCACAGGATCGAGGGATAACATCCACCATCTGCTCGACCACCCGCGCTTCGAGTTGATCCGCCATGACGTGACGTTTCCGCTCTATCTGGAAGTCGACGAGATCTACAACCTCGCCTGTCCGGCCTCGCCGGTGCACTACCAGTATGACCCCGTCCAGACGGTGAAGACCAATGTGCACGGCGCCATCAACATGCTGGGCCTCGCCAAGCGGACTGGCGCCCGGATCTTCCAGGCATCGACCAGCGAGGTCTATGGCGATCCCGCCGTGCACCCGCAGACCGAGGACTATCGCGGAAGCGTCAATCCGACCGGTCCGAGAGCCTGCTACGATGAAGGAAAGCGCTGCGCCGAGACGCTGTTCTTCGACTATCACCGCCAATACGGCGTCGACATCCGCGTCGCGCGCATCTTCAACACCTATGGCCCGCGCATGCATCCCAATGATGGCCGCGTGGTGTCCAATTTCATCGTCCAGGCGCTGCGCAACGAGCCGATCACCATCTTCGGCGACGGCTCTCAGACCCGCTCCTTCTGCTATGTCGACGATCTGATCGAGGGATTTGTCCGCCTGATGGCGGCGCCCGACGACGTGACCGGCCCCGTCAACCTCGGCAATCCAGGCGAATTCGAGGTACGCCAGCTCGCCGAGATGGTGGTCGACATGACCGGATCCCGGTCGCCGATCGTCTACAAGCCGCTGCCGGTGGACGATCCGACGCGGCGCCGGCCCGACATCACCCGCGCATCGCAGCAACTCGGCTGGCAGCCGACCGTGCCGCTGCATGAGGGCCTGGGCAAGACCATCGCCTATTTCGACCAGAAGCTGTCCAGCACGGTCGTGGACATGCAGTGGCCTGCCGGACGCGTCCGGGAACCTGTGCTCTCCATCATGGGCAACGGCTCCTACATGCTGCGCGGCGCGATGGGCGTCGATGGCGCAAGGCGGCCGACATGAGCGATCCGGCGACGGCCAGGAAGCCCAGACTGGTCTTTTTCCAGTGGGATCACAGACCGAACGCCGGAGCGGCGAAATATCTGGTGCTGCACATGCAGCAGCATGTGAAGTCGCTCGCCCATCACTTCGACGTCACCGTTGTGAATACCGACTGCGACTATGACGCAGTCTGCGACGCGGTCCGGCCCGACATGGCCCTGTTCGAGGCCGGATACCGCTCACACGGATCGCGACGCATCAGCACTGCAAATACACACCGCCATCCGGGCATTCCAAAAGCCGGGCTGCATAACGGCGATCCATGGTGCGACCGGCGAGCCGGATTTCTTTCCGACATGGACCAATGGGGGATCGAGACCTTCTTCTCGATCAGCACCCTGATGCCCGCCTATACGCCGTCGATCGCGGCCAACACCTATGTCTGGCCCAACGCCATCGATCCGGACATCTTCCGTGACTATGGCCAGGAGAAGTCCATTCCCGTCGCACTGACGGGCCAGTGTTACGGGCTCTATCCCTGGCGCCAGACCGTCTTTCCCGCGATCATCGAGCGCTTTCCCTGTCTCGTCTCCCCCTCGCAGGCCTATGAGAGCAAGGCGGCGGCGCGGCTGCTGTCCGGAGAAAGCTATGCGAGGGCGCTCAATGCTTCCTTCGTCGCGCCAACCTGCGGAACCGTCGGCGGCGAGGTCGTGCGCAAGCATTTCGAAATCCCGGCATCGAAGGCCCTGCTCGTCACGGAGCGAACCGCGGGTCTCGAGGCCGCCGGATTTCGCGACATGGAGAACTGCGTCTTCGCCGACCACCGCGACATCGTCGACAAGCTCGACCACCTCTTCGCCCATCGCGACGAAATGCGGCGTATCACGGAGGCCGGATACGACCTGGCTCACGCCCGCCATACGCTGGCGCATCGCCCGCAGATCTTCCAGTGGTTCACGCTCCGGCAGGGGCTGCCCGCGGATGAGGTCATCATCCAGACCGGGCCGTTCGGCGATCTCGTCCGTGCGCGACGGGAGGAGGGAAGCGTTCATGTGCCGGCGAACGGATCCGACCGCACGCTTCTCGACAAGGCAGCGACGAATCTGAGGCGCGACCGCCTGCGCCCGGCGCGCGAAGCTTATGAACGGTGTCTCGACTATGTCGCTTACATGCCCGAAGCGAAGTTCGGGCTGGCCCTCTGCGCGCTGCAGGAAGGCAACGCCGTTGAAGCCTGCGTCCTGTTCGGCGCGTTGGTGGAGGTCACGACCGGCGCCTATGGTGCGCTCGATCCTGATCCCGTCGACTGGGCCTACTATCTGCTCTCGCTTGTCTGCGCCGGGCGACCCGACGAGGCATCGCGCCTCCTCGATACATACGCGACCCTTTGGCACCCAGAACTCACGCGGGTGCGCGTGGTCGTGAACCGGCTCATGCCGCGGCGACCCCGGCGGCGGCGGTTGCAGATCGCTCCGAAGAGCCGCAACAGCATCCATTCGCTGCCCGCGCGATCCGATACCGAGTGGCTCCGCTGGCTCGGAGCAACCTTGCGCCGTTGCGGTCAGCGGGACCTGGCCGACCGACTCGGCAACAGCAGCGATCAGGCCACACCACCGCCGGGACGACCGCCGGCGAAACAGCGACTGCCGATCTCACCGCCCAGGAAGCGCGCCCAGTCTCAGTTCTATGCGGGAGTCGACCGCGCCGTGATGGCAGTGGGGCTAGGCAGGTTGCGACCGACCGTGCCTCCCGCGCCCGAGTTCCGCTACCTGGACCGCCTCGGACGCAACATTGCCCGAGCCGTTCTGGGAGCGCGCCGATCCTGGTTCAGAGCCGGCCTTGCCTGTCTGTTCGAACGCGTCCGCGGACCTCGATCGAGCGCAGACAAGGCGCAGGTCCGAACCCGAACCATCCAGTTGATGGCGGCGAGGGCGGACGGACTGCCGCCATGAGCGGCATCCGATCTTCCTTCATCTTCTCGCTGGCCGAGAAATATGCCTCGCAGATGCTCCTGATCGGGACGACTGCCGTCATGGCTCGGCTGCTGACGCCGGCCGAGACGGGACTCTTCCTGACGGCCAATGCAGTCATCCTGCTTGCCGACAATTTTCGGGCCTTCGGCGTTGGAACCTACCTTGTCCAGGAGAAGGAGATCGACCGGGCGCTGGTGCGATCGGCCTTCACCTTGACGCTGCTCTTCTCATTCGTCTGCGCCGCCCTGACCTTCGCCTTTTCCGACACCGTGGCTGGCCTCTATGGCGCGCCGGCACTCGGGCCGCTTCTCGCCGCCTCTTCGCTCGCGTTTCTGCTGACCCCCATCAGTGGCCCCGTCATCGCGCTGATGCAGCGGGAACTCGCGTTCGGGCGCATCGCATTCGTCAATGTTAGTTCGGCGCTCGCGGGCTCGGCCATGACGATCTGGCTCGGGCTCAATCACCACGGCGCGATGAGCTTCGTGTGGGGCTCAGTGGCCGCGAGCGCGCTGATGGCCATCCTGGCCTTCGCCATGCGTCCAGAGCTCTCCATCTTCGTGCCCTCGCTCAGCCGGGCGCGGCGGCTCCTGTCCTTCGGAACATGGTCCTCGCTGATCACCATTCTCAACATGAGCTATGACCTGCTGCCGAGGCTGGCGTTCGGCAGGATCCTCGGCTTCGATGCTGTCGGCCTCTATGCCCGCGCGCTGACGATCAGCCAGTTGCCCGATCGCATGCTCGTATCGGCGCTCCAGCCTGTCGTGTTGCCGGCCCTCGCTGCACATGTCCGGGCCGGAGGCGATCTGAGGGAAGGATATCTCCGCGGCCTCAGCCTGACGACGGCCGTACACTGGCCTGCATTGATCATGCTGGCGCTGCTCGCCGATCCGGTCGTGCATCTCCTGCTCGGGCCGCAATGGATCGAGGCGGCCCCCCTTGTGCGGATCATTGCCCTCGCCAATCTCGCCCTGGCGCCCGCCTTCCTGACCTTTCCCGTGCTTGTCGCGGCCGGGCGCATCCGCGATGCCCTGCTCGCCAGCCTGATCAGTCTGCCGCCCTCTTTCATTATCGCCATCGGAGCCGCCTTCATCAGTCTCGATGCTGTTGCCGCGAGCATGCTGATCGTCGCGCCCCTGCAGATGGCCGTCGCCTATGCCTTCATCCGACCTGCGGTGGACCTCTCCTGGCGCCGCCTCTGGCGCGCGCTGCAACCGAGCATCGCCCTGACATTGGGCGCCGCGCTCCCGCCCGGCTTGCTGGTGCTCGTGTCGGGGCAGGGCTTTGCGCTCGACTGGCCCATGACCGTCATCGCCCTAGCGGGCGGAACCGCGGGATGGCTGGTGACGCTGCTCAACATCGAGCACTCGGTCAAGGAGGAACTCGTCGGAAGCACCCGCCAGCTGCTCGGCCGTTTCGCGCGAGTCCGCGCGCCGGCTGAATAGCGCCGGGCGGGCCGTCATGACGAGGCGCACGCATCCGTCATGCTGCCTCTCTGGCTTCGGCTGGCGAATGAGCGACGAACGATCATCGCATCGCCCAAAGGGCGTATGGCACAATACCAACGGACAGCGTCCTTTTTCATCCGATCAAATAGCACCTCGAATTTCATAAACTGCTTCTCGACATCGCCAATTCGCGTCGCATCCCAATATGGAGCGCATAGAAGATGCCGATCAACGCAAGCGACATCTCTGATGGGGTTGTTATTCTTTATAAGGATCTCGTGAATATTTACGGATGCGAGATCGGCGCCGGCACCCGCATCGGCCCATTCGTCGAGATTCAGAAGGGCAGCAGGATCGGCCGCCAATGCAAGATCTCGTCGCATTCGTTCATCTGCGAAGGGGTCACGATCGAGGACGACGTAATGGTCGCCCATGGCGTGATGTTTACCAACGGCCTCTATCCGCGCGCCACGAATGACGACGGCACGCTGCAGCGCGACGGCGACTGGGAATGCACGCCGACGCTCGTGCGGCGGGGAGCTTCGATCGGCTCGAACGCGACGATTGTCTGCGGCGTCACCATCGGCATCGGTGCGCTGGTCGGTGCCGGCGCGGTGGTCACGCGGGACGTGCCGGACCATGCGGTCGTCGCCGGCGTCCCGGCACGGGTGATCGGTGATGTCAGACGCCCGGCCTCGTCCAGACAGCGTCCGAGCCGACTGCGCGCCTCCTCCGGTGCCGAGGTGGCACCATGACCGGCATCGGCGTGATCGGCTACGGATACTGGGGCCCCAATCTGGCGCGTGCCATCAGCGAGGTCGAGGGGGCGACACTCTCGGCCGTGGCCGACGCCTCGCCGGCGGCGCTGGCGCGGGCTGGCCGCCGGCATCCGGGAATCGACCTCCTCGCGGACTGGCGCGAGCTCACGGCATCGAGCGCTATCGACGCCGTCGTGATCGCGACACCCGTTCACACCCATTTCGAGATGGCGCTCGCGGCGCTGCACGCCGGCAAGCACGTGCTGGTCGAGAAGCCGATGACCGACAGCCCGATGAAGGCGCAGAGACTGGTGGACGAGGCGCGCCGGCGCTCTCTGGTCCTGATGGTCGACCACACCTTCGTCTATACCGGCGCGGTCCGGACCATCGGCGATCTCATCACGAAGGGAAGCATCGGCGAGGTCTATTGCTACGACTCGACGCGGGTCAATCTCGGCATCCTGCAGAGCGACGTTTCCGTCATCTGGGACCTCGCCGTCCACGACTTCGCGATCCTCGACTTCCTCATGCCATCCCGTCCTGTCGCGATCTCGGCCAGCGCCGCGGCCTTCCTGCCCGAGCGGCCCGACACGATGGCGCATCTGTCGGTCTTCTACGAAGACGGGGCAATGGCTCACCTCAACGTCAACTGGATGTCACCGGTCAAGGTCCGGCAGACGATGATCGGCGGGCGGCAGCGCATGATCATCTATGACGACATGCAGAACAGCGAGAAGGTCAAGGTCTACGACCGCGGCGTCGATCTGGCGGCAGAGGGCGGCGATCTCCGTGAACGGCGGATCTCCTATCGCGTCGGCGAGATGTGGGCCCCCGCCATCCCTGCCAAGGAGGCGCTGGTTACGGAGATCGAGCACTTCGTCGCGGCGATCGATCACGGGACACCGGCGCCATCCGACGGCGAGAGCGGGTTGCGGGTGGTCGAGATGCTGACCACCGCCAGCCGCTCGGCCGCGCTGCGCGGCCATCCCGTGGAACTCGGTACGCTGAGGAAGGCATCATGACACCTTTCCTGGATCTCCGTGCCCAATACCGCGCGATCGGCCCGGACCTGGAACAGGCCGTGATATCGACCATGCGCGACGGGACCTTCGTCCTCGGCGAAAGGGTCGAGCGGTTCGAGGCCGACTTCGCGCGTTACTGCGGGACGTCTTTCGCCGTCGCGGTCAACTCCGGCACCTCGGCGCTGCATCTAGCCCTCCTCGCGGCGGGCATCGGCCCCGGCGACGAGGTCATCACCGTGTCCGCCACCTTCGTCGCGACGACGGCGGCGATCGTCAATGCCGGTGCGACACCGGTTTATGTCGATATCGATCCGGCGACCTGGACGATGCGACCAGACCTCATCGCCGCCAGCGTGACCAGCCGGACAAGGGCGATCATGCCGGTACACCTGCACGGTCGCCTCGCGGACATGGATGCCATCAACGCGGTCGCGCGGCAGTTCGGCCTTCTCGTGATCGAGGACGCCGCACAAGCCCATGGCGCCGAGCGGAACGGCACCCGCGCCGGCGCCTTCGGCGATATCGGCTGCTTCAGCTTCTATCCCGGCAAGAATCTCGGCGCCTGCGGAGAGGGCGGTGCGATCACGACCAACCGTGCCGACCTTGCCGCGGCGGTCCGCTCGCTGCGGGACTGGGGGCAGGAGGGCAAGTACAACCATGTCCGCCAGGGCTTCAACTTCCGCATGGACGCGATCCAGGGCGCGGTGCTCGGCGTCAAGCTGCCGCTGCTTGACGACTGGAACGCCGCCCGGCGCCGCATCGCCAATGTCTATGGCCGCGCGCTATCCCCCCTCGTGACGGTACCGCCGGGTCCCATCGGCCTCGACCATGCCTGCCATGTCTATGCGGTGCGAGTACCCGACCGCGAGGCGGTGCGGGCCGCATTGCTGGAGGCAGGAATAGCGACGGGTATTCACTATCCGTGCCCCGTCCATCTTCAGCCGGCCTATCGTTGGCTCGGATATGGCCCCGGCGACTTGCCGCAGTCGGAAGCGCTCGCGCGCGAGACACTGTCGCTGCCGCTCTATCCCGAGCTTTCCGCAGACGGTGTCGACGCTGTGATCGCCGCGCTCTCGGCGCTGACGACCGAGCCTCTGGCACAGACCGCCTGAGCGGCGAAGGAGAGACAATCATGCTGTTTGGCAAGCAGATCCTCGTCACCGGCGGCGCGGGTTTCGTGGGCTCGCATATCGTGGACCACCTCGTCGACCTCGGCGCCCGCCGCGTCGTCGTGATCGACAACATGGTCAGGGGCCGGCGCGACAATCTCGGCGCCGCACTCGCCTCCGGCCGCGTCGAATTCGTCGAGGGCGACATCCGCGACGCCGCGCTCATGGATCGTCTCGTGGCCGGCACCGACGTCATCTTCCATCAGGCGGCTCTGCGCATCACCCACTGCGCGGCCGAGCCGGATGAGGCGATGTCAGTCATGGTCGACGCCACCTACCGGCTGCTCCGCCTCGCCGTGATCCACAAGGTCCGCAAGATCGTCATGGCCTCATCAGCCTCGATCTACGGCATGGCACAGAACTTCCCGACGACGGAGGAGGACCATCCCTACGCCAACCGGACCCTTTATGGCGCCGCCAAGTCCTTCGGCGAGGGTTTGCTCCGGTCGTTCAACGACATGTATGGCCTCGACTACGTCGCATTGCGGTATTTCAACGTCTATGGCCCGCGCATGGACATTCACGGCCGCTATACAGAGGTCATGGTGCGGTGGATGGAGCGGATCGAGGCCGGGCAGCCGCCTCTGATCTTCGGCAACGGCCTTCAGACGATGGACCTCGTCCATGTGACCGATGTGGCGCGCGCCAACATCCTGGCCGCGACCGCTCCTGTAACCGACCGGGTCTTCAACGTCGGCAGCGGAACGGAGACGTCCCTGCTCGATCTCGCCGGGACATTCGCGGCGGTCATGGGTCGGCCGGGCTTGCGTCCCGAGCACCAGGGCGAGCGCACCGTCAATCCCGTGCCGCGCCGCCTTGCCTCGATCCGCGCCGCCGAGGACAGGATCGGGTTCCGCACCACGATCGATCTCGCAGAAGGTATCGGCGAACTCGTCGACTGGTGGCGCGCCGCCAAGGAAGCGAAACCCGTGCAGGAGATGGCGTCGTGATCCCGATCGCAAAGCCGCTGGTCGGCCCCGAGGAGGCGGAAGCCGCCAGCCGGGTGGTTCTCTCGGGCTGGCTGACCCAAGGCCCACAGGTCGAGGCCTTCGAGGAAGAGTTCGCCGCTCTCGTCGGCGCCGATTTCGCCTGCGCCGTGGCCAACTGCACCGTGGCCCTGCATCTGGCGCTACTCGCGCTTGAAGTCGGTCCCGGCGACGAGGTCATCACCGTCAGCCACAGCTTCATCGCCACCGCGAACGCCGTCCTGCAATGCGGTGCGACACCGGTCTTCGTCGATATCGAGAAGAACGGATTCAACATCGATCCCGCGCTGATTGGCAAGGCGATCACAGCTCGCGCGAAGGCGATCCTCTGTGTCCACCAGATGGGCATGCCCTGCGACATGGCGGCGATCATGCGGTTGGCGCGGCGCAAGGGGCTGCCGGTGATCGAGGACGCAGCATGCGCGATCGGATCGGAGATCCGCATCGATGGAGCCTGGGCGCCGATCGGCCAACCACAGGGCGACATCGTCTGTTTCTCGTTCCATCCCCGCAAGGTGATCACGGTCGGCGACGGAGGCATGCTGACGACCCGACGCGGCGAGTGGGACGCCATGTTCCGGCTCTGGCGACAGCATGGCATGTCAGTATCCGACCGGGCGCGGCATGGCAGCGCCGAGGTGGTGCTCGAGACCTATCCGGTTCCCGGCTTCAACTACCGCATGACCGACATCCAGGCTGCGATCGGCCGGGAGCAGTTGAAACGGCTGCCGGGGATCATCAGCAAGAGGCGGCGGCGCGCCGAAACCTACAGGGCCGCGCTCTCGCGCATCGAGGGCGTGACGCCTCCGTCGGAGCCGGACTGGGCGCTGTCGAACTGGCAGAGCTACTGCGTCTCTCTCGCACCCGAGATCGACCAGCGCTCCGTCATGCAGCACATGCTCGACAAGGGCATCGCAACACGTCGCGGCATCATGTGCGCCCACATGGAACTCGCTTATGCCGGCCAGCGGCAGCGCCACTCCCTCAGGCGGTCGGAAACAGCCCGGGATCACTCCATCATCCTGCCGCTCTATCCGCAGATGACCGAGACGGACCAGCTGACCGTCATCGAAGCACTCGGTGAGGCGATCTCGGCCGCCCTGTCTGCTTCACGCCGGTTGCCACCACCCGCCGTCCGCGGCCCGCTCGAGCAGCAGATGAGCGGCTCCGCCGCCAATTGGCGACCCGCGCAGCATTGACCGCCCGCACCGCGCTCACCGGAGCGACGATATCCGCCGGGAGGACCGACATGAGCGACGATCACCTGCGCGATGGCGACGAGAAGGAAGCCCTGCTCGAGAGCATCCTGCGCCGGATCGCCATTCTCGAACTCGACCTTGGCGGCCGCGAGGTCGTGACGGAGGCCGCGACCGGCGCCTATGCCGCGACTGCCGTCATCGCAGCCCTCGCGGGCGCGAAGGTCCACGCCTGCTCTCGCGACACCGCGCGGCACGGGACGGCACGGGACGCCATCGAGGCAACCCGCGAACTGGCGAACTTCGCCGGGGTCGACCATCGGATCACCTTTTCGCTCGGCGTGCCGGATGCCGCGCTTTGGCGCTGCGATATTCTCACGAATTCAGGCCGCCTTCGCCCGATCACGGCCACGCATGTCCGCCTCCTGCCGAAGACGGCAGTCATTGCCTTGATGTTCGAGGACTGGGAGTTTCGCGCCGGCGATATCGATATCGAGGCCTGCCGGGATCGGGGCATCAAGGTGGCGGCCGTCAATGAGAGGCATCCGGCCGTCGCCGTCTTTCCTTTCCTCGGGCCGCTTTGCGTCGTTCAGCTGGCCGATGCCGGCATCAACGTCGAGGGCCGCTCCGTTGCCCTTCTCTGCGATAATCCGTTTGCGCCCCATCTGGCCGAAGGGTTGAATCGCGCCGGCGCCGAGGTCACGCTCTTTGATCGCCCGGAGAAGTTCGCGCCGGGCGACTGGGCGGCGGTCGTGGTCGCTCTGCGCCCGCGCGATGATGACGTTCTGGGGGCCGCCGAACTCAATGTGATCGCCCGCCAGGCGCCCCATGTCCCCTTGACCCAATTCTGGGGCGACCTCGATCGTCAGGCGGCGAATGAACTCGGCATCAGGGTCTGGCCGCCGACGCCACCCTCGCGGGGACATATGGGCATCCTGCTCAGTCGTCTCGGCAGCGAGCCGATCGTCCGTCTGCAGTCTGGTGGGCTCAAGGCAGCCGAGATCGTCTTTTCGGGTCGGGAACCCGAAGCGGGCGGCGTGGCGTCATTGCTTCGGTGAGTCGAGGCTCGCGAAGGGAGCCGGGCGCTCGCCATGGAGCGGTGGCACGAGGCCGGTTCCGGGCAGATCTAGCTTGAACGGATGCGCCACGGAACGGCCCGTGAAGCACCCGCCTGCACAGGATCGAAAGCCTCCAGATCGGTACTTCCGGACTGGTGCTTGGCCTTCGGACCCGGGCGCTGCGCGGAGCTGCCTGGCGCCGATGGGCGCGCCGATCGCCAAAGACCGACCTCTTGCGGAGCGAAGTGATGAGACCGGAGACGGACGGGTTGGGGCCGTCGCCGGCGCTCGCTCTTGCTATGCGCGGTCGGTTTCCGGAGGAAACATGTCGTTGGTCAGGAACGCCACTTCCGTCCGATTGCGGGCATTCAGCTTCTTCATGATGTTGCGGATGTGAACCTTGACGGTGCATTCGCCCATCTTGAGTTCGTAGGCGATCAGCTTGTTGGGCTGCCCGCGGCGAAGGGCCTTCACGACCTCCGCCTGCCTGGCGGTGAACATTCCGCGCTCGCTCTCCTTGCGCAGAGCCGCCTGGTCGAGAGACGAGCGGCTCTTCAGCAGGGCGCTCGCCGGGATGAACGTCCCCCCCGCGCGAACAAGCCGTATCGCTTCGACGGCGACTTCCAGGCCGATACTGCTCGGGATGAACCCACGGGCGCCATGCTCGATCGCGTCCATCATCTGGTCCGGACTCTCATTGTCCGACATCACGATGCAGAGCGCTTCCGGATTGATCGCCCTTATAGCGGCGAGATCCTTCTTGATCACCTGCTCGGTCGACTTCGCGCCGGACGCGCAAAGCAGGATGATCGCTCGGAGATCGGACGCTCGAGCCTCGGCCCATTGCCTGACACCGGCGAAGGCGCCGATCGTGTCGCGCGGCTCGATCTCCCGCAGGCACCTCGCGAGACAGTCCCGCGCAAATGCATTCTCGTCGAGTATCGAGATGCTTCCGTGCATCCCGCCAAGCGCCGGAGAACTGGAATCCTCCAAATCTTCCGACGGCTGCGCCCCCATCCGACCAGGAAGGGATTCGTGGTAGCTTCTGACGCCTGCCTGCCCGCTGATAGGCATTTCGTATATCTCCCCTGCTACACCGACCTGCCGTTGCCCCCTCGAAATGTTGTGCGGTAGAAAATGCCAGGGATCCGCAGATCCTGAATGCATTCTCGATCTAATACTTACAACTTATGCGAACTGTCGCGAACTATCAACCCGCCCGGCGCGACGAGTGATTGGAACTTTAGGATTAGGCTTACCTATCGTCCGAATGGGGGATGGAAGATCGCCGGAGGGAGCGTCCCAAGATTCCACGGAACCTACACTCATCCAGAATCAAGCTCTCCGGGAAAACGATACATGTTGCGATGCACATCTTATGTTGCCATGCAACATTTCCTGAAAGCACGCAATAATACATGAAATTGACGTATCGATAACAACTTCTTGACCTATTAATACTCAAACTGGCTCAGCCGAGTCACCCCGTCAGTGGGCGCGTCGAGTCCCTCACTTTCAGCGCGGGCTGAGCCACGAGAACCGTGCCGGGGCCGGTCATGGTCCCGGCGAGACGGCCGAACAGCCGCGACGCCGCCAGCTCCGTCATCTCGACGATCGGCTGCGCCATCACCGTCATCTTGGGCGAGAAGGCCGTCGCCCATACGACGTCGTCGATCGAGGCGACCGACATGTCCTCCGGGCAGCGGAAACCCTGGTCGGCCAGCGCCTTCATCACGCCGATCATCGTGTGGTTGCTGGTCGACACGATGGCGGTCGGTCGGGGCCGCCGCGCGAGCAGGCTCGCCGTGGCGCGATAGTCGGGCTCCGGCTGATACGCCCCGCGGGCCACCAGATCCTCGATATAATCGATCGCGTGCTCTTCGAGCGCCTGCCGGTATCCGGCGAGGCGCTCCTCTGCGATCGACATCGAGGTCGGACCGGCGACGATCCCGATCCGCCGGTGCCCCGCCCGGACCAGATAATCGACGATGCCATAACTCGCGGCGCGGTTGTCGAGCACGACGGCATCGGCGTCGAAACCCTCCAGCGTGCGGTCGATGAGCACCACCGGCATGGTGGCCGCCCGCTTCAGCTCCGCGACATAGGCCTCGCCCGATCCGCTCGGCACGAGGATGACCCCGTCGACACGCTGCCGCCGCATGAGATGCAGATCGCGAAGCTCCTTTGCCGGGCTGTCGGTGGTGTTGCAGAGGAGGAGCGCATAGCCGCTCGCGTCGCAGGCGATCTCGATCGCGCTGGCGACGGCCGAGAAATGCGGATTGGTGATGTCCGGAACGATGAGCCCGATCGTACGGGAGCGCCCCGTCTTCAGGCTGCGCGCCACCGCGTCCGGCACATAGCCGAGCTCCTCGACCGCCTTCAGCACCTTGGCCTTCAGCGCCGGGCTGACCGGCGCGGTGTTGTTGAGCACGGTGGATACGGAACCGATCGACACGCCAGCATGGCGGGCGACGTCGCGCAGGGTCGTCAATTGACGGTCACTCCTTGTCAGCTTCGGGCGGTCATGATAGACATCACTGAAACGTTTCGGAAGGGCTCGCCCCATCCTAATGCCATGAAAAGTCGTATGATTGCCAAGCGACCGGAAATAGGAAAGCCCTTCTGACCTAGTTTCGCCTGAAATGTTTCAGCCTTGGCACGACCGGCACAAGAACCGGCGGCCCCATGGAGGAATGACGCCTTGTCCAACGACGCTATGCCTCGCATCACCGGCTCCGCCAATGCCGGATCCAGCCGGTTCCTGCTGCCGACCCGCCGCTCGGTGCTCGCCGGCGGCGCTGCGCTCATCGGCGGTGCCGCGCTCTCGGCTCCTTATGTCTCGCGCGCCTATGCCGCCGAGACGCTGAAGTTCTGGCAGTTCTATGCCCCGGGCGGCACCGTCGGATCACAGGTCACGTGGTTCGAGCAGATGGTGAAGTCCTGGAACGATCAGAACGAGGTCAAGGTCGAGCTCGTCTATGTGCCCAACAACGAGTACATGAACGGCTCGAAGCTGCAGACGGCGTTCGCGTCCGGCGGCGGGCCCGACCTCTTCATCATCTCGCCCGGCGATTTCCTCCGCTATTACAATGGCGGCGTGCTCGCCGACCTGACGCCCTATATCGACGAGGCGGCGCAGAAGGACTTCCCCGAAAGCGTCATCGCCAACCGCAAGGTCGACGGCAAGATCTATGGCATTCCCATGGAAGTCGAGCCGATGGCGATGTATTACAGCATCAAGGCCTTCGAGGATGCCGGCCTCAACGAGAACGACGTCCCCAAGACCTGGGACCAGCTGCTTGAAGTCGCGAAGAAGCTGACGACGAGCGATCGCTTCGGCGTCCTGTTCGAGACCCAGCCCGGCTATTACCAGAACTTCACCTGGTATCCCTTCATGTGGCAGGGCGGCGGAGACTTCCAGACCGCTGAGGGCAAGAGCGCGTTCAATTCGCCTGGCACAGTGCAGGCGCTGAAGCTCTGGCAGGACGCGGTCAATTCCGGCGCCGCGCCGCGCAAGCCGCTCGGCGGCGGCGGCTGGGACGTCGTGCCCAATCTCGGCTCCGGCTATTGCGCGATGCAGAATGTCGGCATCTGGGCGATCGCCGCGCTGCGCGAGGGCGCGCCCGACTTCAAATACGGCATCTTCAAGCTGCCCCAGCCGGCCGGCGGCAAGTATGTGACGGTCGGCGGCGGCTGGGCCTTCGTCGCCAATGCCCGCGGCAAGCAGGTGGAAGCGGCCTCGAAGTTCTGCGCCTGGGCGCTCGGTTCGATGGCGCCGGATTCGATCCAGCGCGTCGTCGACTGGTGCACGGTCGCCAAGAGCGACATGCCGCCGCGCCAGTCGGCGCTGGAGAAGGGCGCTGCCGCCTTCAACGAGGGCATGATGAAGGTGTTCAGCCAGGAGATCTATCCCGGCACCCGCGCCGAGCCCCGCGTGCCGCCGCAGGTCTACAAGATCATCTCCGACGCGATCCAGGCGACGCAGCTCAACGGCCAGGACCCGGCCAAAGTGGCCGAGCAGGCCTCCGCGCAGCTCGACGGCTTCCTCGCGGGCTATTCCGGCGCCCCGATCCTCTGATCGGGTCAGCGTCCGCAATGTCCGAGGCGATGTCACGTCCATCATCCACCCCGGCGGCCCGCAAGGCCGCCGGTTTCCGCTTCTCCGCCCGGCACCGCGAATGGATAGCCGGCTATCTGTTCGTCGCGCCCGACGCGATCGGGCTCTTCGTCTTCGCCGGCCTGCCGATGCTGCTTGCGCTCGGCCTCGGCTTCTTCACGCTCGACGGGTTTGGCGGCTTCCAGTTCTCGGGCCTCGCCAATTATCGGCGCATGTTCGTCGACCCGCTCTTCCTGCAGAGCCTCAAGGTCACGCTCGCCTATGTCCTGATGCTGGTGCCGAGCCTCTATGTCGTCGGGCTGGCGCTGGCGCTCATGGTGCAGAAGGGATCGGTGCTCAACGCCGTCATCCGCTCGATGTTCTTCCTGCCGCAGATGGTGAGCCTCGTCGTCGTGGCGCTCGTCTGGCAGGTGCTGCTCGTCGACAAGATCGGCTTAGTGCCGAAGATGACCGGCTTCCTCGGCCTCGGCGGCCTTTCCTGGCTCGGTGATCCAGACCTCGCGCTGGTCTCGGTGGTGGTGGTCAGCGTCTGGTTCCTGATGGGCTTCTACATGCTCATCTTCCTCGGCGGCCTGCAGGACATCCCCAGGGAATATTACGAGGCGGCGCGCATGGACGGCGCCGGCTATTTCGCGCAGCTCCGCCACATCACGCTGCCGCTGCTCAGGCCCACGAGCTTCTTCGTCCTGCTTGTCTCGACCGTCGCCGCAGTCGCCGGCGGCCAGGCCTTCGACCTCATCTATGTGATGACCAAGGGCGGCCCGGCCAATTCGACCTCGCTCGCCATCTATTACATCTACCAGCAGGCCTTCCAGTACAACGAATACGGCTACGCCGCTGCAATGGCTTCTTTCCTGGTACTTCTCCTGATGGCGATGACGCTGCTTCTGTTCGTGCTGACGCGCGGAGGACGGTTCAACTATGACTGACGCCGCCCTCCCCCGCGCGACCGCCGGCGAGCCGCCATCGCTCTACCGCGCCGTTCCGGCCGTGCTCGCGCTGGCGAAGCTCGTGCTCGCGCTGGCGACTGTCGCGCCGCTGCTCTTCATGCTGTCGGTGACCTTCAAGAACCAGAATGAGATCTTCACGATGAATCTCATTCCGGAGAAGCCGACGCTCGACAATCTCACCTATGTGTTCACGCAGGTGAACTTCCTGCGCTATCTCTGGAACACCTTCTTCGTCGCCGCCACGGTGACGATCGTCGCGCTGTTCTTTCATTCCATGGCCGGCTATGCGCTGGCGCGTCTGCGTTTTCCCGGTCGCGACGCGATCTTCCTTGCGATGTTCTCGACATTCCTGGTTTCGCTGCCGGTCATCATCGTGCCGCTCTTCATCCTCGTGAAGGCGCTGGGGCTGCTCAATTCCTATGCCGGGCTGATCATCCCCTCGATCTTCAACGCCTTCGGCATCTTCCTGCTGCGCCAGTTCTATCTGAACGTCCCGCGCGAAATCGAGGAGGCGGCGGTGATCGACGGCGCCGGCTACTGGCGCATCTACTGGTCGATCATCCTGCCGCTGTCGCGCCCGATGCTGGCGGCGCTGGCGATCCTCTTCTTCCTCGCCAACTGGAACGCCTTTCTCTGGCCGCTCACCATCACCAGCGACGAGAACCTTCGGGTCGTGCAGGTCGCGGTGGCGAGCTTCCAGGGACAGTACACGGCGTCCTGGAACTACATCATGGCCGCATCGACGGTCGTGGCGCTGCCCACCGTGATCGTCTTCATCATCTTCCAGCGCCAGATCATGGAATCCATCAAGACGAGCGGCCTCAAATAGGCGCCGCTCGCGCTGTCGTCACTTCACTTCGGGAGGTATCTTCATGGCTGAATTCTCCGGCCTCGGCATGCATATGGGCAACCTGGCGCGGCTGTCGCGCGCCGTAACCCGCTCCATCAGCCCCGAGAATTTCGACGGCGCCAAAGGCAAGGGCGGGATGGCGACCGAAGGCACCGGCGCCTCCTGCGCGCGCGGCCTCGGCGCCGACGGCTCGGGCCGCGGCTGGAAGGTCTCGCCCTCGATCCGCATGGAAGCGGGCGAGCTTCGGACCATTGCCGAGATCGAGGGATCGGGCGCCATCCAGCAGATCTGGCTCACCCCGGCCAACGTGCGCTGGCGCGACCTGATCCTGCGCATCTACTGGGACGGCCAGGAGAATCCGTCCGTCGAGGCGCCGCTCGGCGACTTCTTCTGCTCGGGCTGGAACCAGTATGCGCAGGTGTCCTCGCTGGCCGTCTGCGTCAATCCCGGCCGCGCCTTCAACTGCTACTGGGAGATGCCCTTCCGTCGCCATTGCCGGATCACGCTGGAAAACCGCGATCCCGACGATCACGCCATCGTCTACTACCAGATCAACTACACGCTGACCGAGGTGCCGGACGACGTCGCCTATTTCCACGCCCAGTTCCGCCGTACCAATCCGCTGCCCTTCGGCACGGACTACACGATCCTCGAAGGCGTGAAGGGCCGCGGCCAGTATGTCGGCACCTATATGGCCTGGGGCGTGAACAATGCCGGCTGGTGGGGCGAGGGCGAGATCAAGTTCTTCATGGACGGCGACCGCGACTACCCGACGATCTGCGGCACCGGCACCGAGGACTATTTCTGCGGCGCCTATAATTTCGACGGCGGCGTCATCGACCCCACCATGACAAGCGCCTATCGCGAGTTCACCACCGCCTATGCCGGCTTGCCGCAGGTGCTGCGCCCCGACGGGACCTATCGCTCGCAACAGCGCTTCGGCATGTATCGCTGGCACGTCATGGACCCGATCCGCTTCAACGAGGATCTCCGCGTCACCATCCAGGCGCTCGGCTGGCGCACCGAGAAGAAGGATCGCCGCTACCTGCCGCTGCAGGACGACATCGCGTCGGTCGCCTTCTGGTACCAGACGCTGCCGCATGCGCCCTTCCCGGCGCTGCCGGATCGCGACTATC
This sequence comes from Allobosea sp., assembly GCA_017307955.1. Classification (GTDB taxonomy): domain Bacteria; phylum Pseudomonadota; class Alphaproteobacteria; order Rhizobiales; family Kaistiaceae; genus Kaistia. The sequence goes on from JAFKFV010000015.1 coordinate 124,673, forward strand.
TCGAGGTGATCTGAGCGGGCGTCGCCGCGTTCACTCGAGCGCGGCGACCGCCTCCGCGAGATCGCCGTCGACGATCAGGCGGGTGACGAGGCCCGAGCGGAGCAGCGCGGCGAGCGCCTCGCCCTTGCCGCGACCGGCCCCCAGGAGAACGATCTCGCGCGCCCGCATGTCGTCGGCGCCGATGCCGGGCGTGCGGCGGTTGAGCGGGCTGTCGACGATGCGGCCTTCGCGATCGAAGAACTTGCCGAGCATGTCGGCCACCGCCCCGTCGCGCGTCAGCTGCTCGATCTCCTCGCGATGGACGAGGTCATAGGTCGAGATGAACGAGTTCTCGGACGCATCGCCGAAGCTCGCCACGATAAGGTCGGACTGGCGCGCCAGAGCCAGGCTCTCCTGCACCAGCTTCTGGCTCATGATGACGTCGTAATCCGCCTCGCTGTCGGCGATGAAGGGCGCCGGCAGCAGATAGGCCTCGCCGCCGCAGCGCTGCGCCAGCGCCTGCACGCAGTCGAACGGATTGGTGCGCGCCGTCCGCGACAGCGATCCCATCAGCGACACGAACCGCGCCTCCGCCTTTTTGAGGCTCGGCATCGCCTCGACCAGGGCGGCGATCGTCCGGCCCCAGGCGAGCCCGACCACCAACCGGTCCGCCTCCTCCAGCCGGCGGGTAAGGAAGGCGGCGGCGGCAATGCCGACGGCCCGCCGCGCGGCCGCCTCCTCGCTCGCGGGATCGCCGAGCGGTCCGGTCGGCGGCGTCACGATGCATTCGATGAGCCCGAACCGCCGCGCGATCGCCTCGCCGAGTTCGAGCGTCGCCACCGTCGCATGGTCGATCGAGATGCGGACGATGCCGGTTTCGCGCGCCCGGGCCAGGAGGCGGTTGATCTTGAAGCGCGAGACCCCGAGCCGCGCGGCGATCTCTTCCTGGTTGAGATTGGCCACGTAGTAGAGCCAGGCCAGCTGTACCAGGAAGTCTTCTTCGGACTGCGCCATCGGGGAACTCGCTGCAAACGAACTTTCGTGCAGTCGCCGCACAAAGGTGTTGACGGGTCGGCGACAGCGTGGTGCACTCATTTGTGCCAACGTCGCACGAAAGTGCAAGCCCGCGATCGGGCGGGTTGATGACCGGACAAGACCGGCTGCCGACATGAGGCGTGAAGCCCGGCGGTGCGCCGCATGAGAACCTCGTTCCAGAAGGGTCCTTCCATGCCACTGAACGCCGGGGCGCCTCGCCCCAACCTTTTCGCGGCCGGGCTGTTCGCCGCGACGCTCGCGGCCTCCACCGCGCTCGCGCCTCTCCCCGCCGCCGCCGAGGTCAACTGGCGCGCCGCCGAAGGCAGCACGATCAATCTTCTTCTGATCTCGCATCCCTTCGTCGACAGCCTGAAGCCGCTGCTTCCCGAATTCACCGAAAAGACGGGTATCAAGGTCACCTTCGAGGAACTCGCCGAACAGCCGGGCTTCGAGAAGCTGCTGGCCGATCTCTCTTCCAAGACCGGCAGCTACGACGTCTTCATGACCTCGCCGCTGAACAACTGGCAGTATGCGACGGGTGGCTGGCTGGAGCCGCTCGACGACTATATCGCCGACACCAAGCTGACCGCCGCCGACTACGACCTCGCGGACTTCATCCCCGGCGTGCTCGCCTCCGGCCGCTGGACGCTGGAACCGCTGAAGGGCGTCGGCGAGGGCAAGCTGTGGGCGCTGCCGATCAACTTCGAGAGCTACCAGCTCGCCTATCGCCCGAGCCTCATGAAGAAGCTCGGCCTCGAAGTCCCGAAGACCTATGCCGACTTGCTGGCGATGGCCGACAAGCTGAAGACCGATGGTCCCAACGGCCCGGTCAACGGCATCATCACCCGTTTCGACCATTATTGGGACCTGCCTTACCTCACCTTCGGCACCATGCTGCAGTCCTATGGCGTCGAGATGCTGGACGCCGATGGCAAGCTGCAGGTCTGCTCGCCGGCGAGCATCCAGGCGACCGAGGATTTCATCACGCTGATCAAGAAGGCCTCGCCGCCCGACGCAGGCGCCTTCACCTGGGACCAGGCGATGCAGGGTTTCGCCTCGGGCCAGTATGTCATGTCCTTCAACGAGGCGAACCTGTTTGCGCCGGTCTATGAGGACCCCAAGCAGTCGAGCATTTCCGACGATGTCGGCTATGCCCCGACGCCGCTCGGCCCCGATGGCAAGCGCGCCGCCGCGGCGTGGATCTGGTCGCTGTCGATGAATTCGGCGGCCAAGAACAAGACCGCCGCCTGGCTGTTCCTCGAATGGGTCACCTCGAAGGACATATCGGTCAAGACCGCGCTCGCCGGCAACATGAACCCGGTGCGCACCTCCGTCTGGGACGATCCGAAGGTCACGGCGCTGATGGAGAGCTGGGGTGAGACTCCCGGCCAGTATGTCGCCGCCGCCAAGACCGAAGCCGAGGTGGCCGCCCTCCGCTTCCCGCCGCATCCCGAACTCACCCGCATGCTCGACCGCTGGGCCGAAGCCATCCAGCAGTCCTATTTCGGCCAGGGTGATGTGAAGACCAATCTTTGCGCCGCTCAGGACGACATCCAGGCGATGATCGCACCCTGACGACGAGAAGAGGGACGGCGGTGCCCACGCCGCCGTCCACTCGCCGCCGACGCAGATGAGCCTCCCCATGCCCCCGCGCCGCCAAGACGCCTCGGAGAACGGCCTCGCCCGAGGCACCTTCCTTCTCCTGCTGGCGCCGGCCCTGATCCTCCTGTTCCTGTCGCTCTATCCGTTCCTGTCGGGGCTCTATACGAGCCTCACGGACCAGAAGCTCTATGCCGCGGGCGGCACGCGCTTCGTCGGCTTCGGCAATTTCGTCCGCCTCGCCGGGACGCCGCTGTTCTGGACGGCGCTCGGCAACACGCTGACCTACACGGCCCTCGTCGTCGCCATCCAGCTCCCGCTCGGCCTCGCCTTCGCGCTGCTCCTCGACATTCCCGGCCGCCTGCAGTCCTTCTTCCGCTCGGTGCTGGTGCTGCCACTACTGATACCGCCGGTCGTCGCCGGCCTGATGTGGAAGACGATGATGCAGCCGCAGCAGGGCGTGCTGAACTACCTTCTCTCCCTTCTCGGCATCGATCCGCAGCCCTGGCTCGCCAATCCCGCGACGGCGATGATCTCCGTGGTGCTGATCGACACCTGGCTGTTCACCCCGCTCGCCGCCATCATCCTGCTCGCCGGGCTCCAGTCGATCTCGGTCGAGCTCACCGAGGCCGCGCGGGTCGACGGCGCCTCGCCCTGGCAGATCGTGCGGCGCATCAAGCTGCCGCTGCTTGGCCCCTATGTGCTGCTCGTCGCCCTCTTCCGCGTATCCGACGCGCTGAAGTCGCTGGAGATCATCTATGCGACCACACGTGGCGGCCCGCTCAACGCGACCCGCACGCTGCATGTCATGGCCTATGAGGAGGCGTATCGCTGGTCGAATCTCGGCCGCGCGATGGCGATCGTCTTCGTGCTGTGGGCGCTCTGCTACGCGATCTCGGGCACGCTGCTCGCCCTCTGGCAGAGGCAGGAGGCGCGCCGCTATGCCCGCTGACTGGAGCCTCCGCGCGCTTCGCGGCCATGCGCTGCTCGCGCTCGGTTACCTCGCCTTCGCCTTCTTCGTGCTCTTCCCGATCGTCTGGATCTTCCTGATGTCGCTGAAGAGCTTCGGCGACATCATCGCCTATCCGCCGCGCTTCCTCTTCACCCCGACGCTGGAAAACTATGTCGAGGTGCTGTTCGGCGGCGAGGCGGAGCGGGCGGCCGGCGAGATTCCCGACCTGCTGCGCTTCCTCATGAATTCGGTGATCATCTCAGGCGGCGCGGTGCTGGTTTCGATCGTGCTCGCGGTTCCGGCGGCCTACGCGCTGGCGCGGCGGCGGACTGGCGGGGCGCGGAACATCCAGTTCACGTTCCTCTCCTTCCGCTTCGCGCCCGAGCTCTCGATCATCCTGCCGCTCTACGTGATCTACACGCGCACCGGCCTCTACGACACCTATGCCGGCATGATCCTGGTGCACCAGCTGATCACGCTGCCGCTCTCGGTGCTGATCCTCGCCTCGTTCTTCCGCGACATCCCGCAGGAGATCGAGGAGGCGGCGCGCGTCGACGGCGCCAATGTGCTGCGCATCCTCGTCTCGATCGTCGTGCCGATCGCAAGGCCGGGCATCGCCAGCGCGATGATCATCGCCTTCATCTTCTCGTGGAACAACCTGATCTTCGGCCTGGTGCTGGCCGGCGGTGCCACCCGGCCCGTGACCATGGGCATCCTGCAATCCATGACCTTCGACCAGATCAAATGGGGCCTCATGGCCGCCTCGGCCATGGTCTCGGCACTTCCCGGCATGGTCGCGGCCATCCTCTTCCAGCGCCAGATCACGCGCGGCCTCACGCTCGGAGCGGTGAAATGAGCCTCGACCTCTATTCGATCGGTTCCTGGACGATCTTCGACCATCTCCTGCGCATGGAGCGGTTGCCGCAGGAAGGCGAGACGCTGCCGCTTTCGATGCCGATCGAGGAGATGGAGAAGGTCCATTTCGGCGATTGCAGCGCCAATATCGCGGCGGTCGCCGCCAAGCTCGGCTGCAGGACGGGCCTCGGCATGGTGGTCGGCGACGACTTCGTCGCCTCCGGCTATGCCGCCCATCTCGAGGCGCTCGGCGTCGATCTCGCCGGCACGGCGCTCATTCCCGGCGCGCGGTCAGGCCACAGCTTCAACTTCTTCGATGCCCAAAATCGCGGCTTCTGCGTCTCGCATCTCGGCGTTGCCGAGCACCAGGACGAGTGGCAGGCGCCCCTCGCCGAGATTGGCCGCGCCCGCGCGCTCGTCGTCAGCGAGGCCTTCAGCCCCTACACGCTCGCCGCCATCGAGCATGCGAAGGCGGCGGGGCTCACCACCGCCATCAACGGCATGGTCGCCACCGCCGGCGACAAGGCCGGCCGCTTCCTCGCTGCCTGCGATCTTCTCTTCCTGTCGCGCGGCGAGAGCGCGGCGCTGATGGCGTCGCTCGGCTGCGCAAGTCCCGCCGGCATACTCGCGCATGGACCGCGCCTCGTCGTCGTCACCGGCGGCGATACCGGCAGCCGCTGGTTCACCGCAGAGGGCGAGACGCATGTGCCCGCCGTCACCGCCGCCCGCTTCGTCGACTCGACCGGCGCGGGCGACTCGTTCGTCGCCGCGAGCCTCGCAGCCTGGCTGAAGGGCTGGCCGATCCCGGTCGTTGGCGGCTTCGCCGCAGCGGTCGCCAGCTTCGTCGTCGAGGCCTGGGGCTGCCAGACCAACCTCCCGAGCTTCACCGCCGCCGCGGACCGCTACCGCGCCGCCTTCGGAAAGGAACTCCCGTCGTGAGAGTCATCGACGCGCATATGCATTACGGCACCGACCGCAATGTCGCGGCCAGCACCTGCGTGCCCTATCTGGTTCACGGCGAACCGGACAGCGTCATCCGCCTGCTCGACGAGCAGGATGCCTCGCATGGCGTGCTTTTTCCGCATGACCGGCGCATGAGCCCGCCCTGGGATGCCGACTACGACAAGGCGAATGCCGAGATCGGAATCGCGGCCCGCCGCTACCCGGATCGCATCATCGGCGTCGCCCGCATCGATCCGACCTTCGGCAAGGAGCACACGCAAGCGCTGATCGATCGCTATGTCGGCGAGTGGAACTGCCGCGGCGTCAAGCTTGTCGCCGGCTACGATTTCTACCGACCGAACGACATGCGGATCATGGGACCGCTGCTCGACAAATGCGAGGAATACGGGCTCACGGTCCTGATGCATTCCGGCGATGCGCCGCGCGACTTGCCCTATCTGCAGGCGCAGGCCGCCAAGGCCTATCCGAAGGTGACCTTCCAGCTCGCCCATATCGGCATGCACACATTCCTGTGGGAGGCGATCCTCGCCTGCCAGGAATATCCCAACATCGTCGTCGACATGTCGCAGGCCTATCCCTTCGACATCATGACCTTCATCAAGAACGTTTCGGCCGACCGCCTGCTCTACGGCACCGACGTTCCCTACCAGTCCCCCGCCGTCGAACAGATGAAGCTGAAGGTGATCGGCCTGTCCGACCAGGACCTCGAAAAGGTCTTCTGGCGCAATGCCGCGCGCGTCTGGGGCATCGAGCGGACGGAATGACCGAGGAGACCCCCATGCAGACCCAAGCCCACCATTCGAAGCCGGCGCCCTCGCCCGCCAGCCGGCTCGACCAGCTCTTCGGCGTCCGGAAGCCCATCATCGCCATGGTGCATGTGCTGCCGCTGCCCGGCTCGCCAGGCTTCCGCGGCCGCTCGCTCTCCGACGTCTACGACGCTGCCGTCGAGGAGGCGCTGCTGCTCGAGGCAGGCGGCGTCGATGCGCTGCTGCTCGAGAATGCCGGCGACATCCCGTTCCTGAAGCCGGACCTGATCGGCTACGAGACGGTCGGCACCATGTCGGTGATCGGCGAGCGCATTCGCCGCGAATCGAAGCTGCCGCTCGGCTTCAACATCGTCGCCAATGCCGCCAAGGCCTCGCTCGCCTGTGCCCGCGCCTCGGGGGCGGAGTTCATCCGCGTCAACCAGTGGGCCAATGCCTATGTGGCCAACGAGGGCTTCGTCGAGGGCGCGGCCGCCGAGGCGCTGCGTTACCGGCAGCTTCTGGACGCCGATGACATCGCCGTCCTCGCCGATGTTCATGTGAAGCATGGCAGCCACGCCATCGTCGGCGACCGGCCCGTCGCCGAGCAGGCGCGCGACGCCGAATTCTTCGGCGCCGAGATCCTGATCGCGACCGGCAACCGCACCGGCGATGCGACGCCGGTCGGCGAGATCGAGCAGATCAAGGCGGGCTCCTCGCTGCCGGTGATCGTCGGCAGCGGCCTGACCCCGGACAATGTCGCCGAGGTGATGCGCGTCGCCGATGGCGCGGTGGTCGGCTCCTGGTTCAAGGACAATGGCCGCATGCATGGCGGCAAGGTGCAGCGCGACAAGGTCGAGAGCCTGATGGAGAAGATCGCCGCCTTCCGCTGATCCTTCCCGGCGCATTTTTCGAGCCGCGCCGCGGCCGCATCGTGCGGTTCGCGGCGCGGCTTTTTTGTTGTCCGCCGGCCAGGTGCCCAATCCGCATGCAGGGGCGTGATCGCAGCCGACCTCGTGCCGACGACTGCGTTGACAGCGTGCAAGATGGTGCCTCGGCAGGCTTTTCGGCTCTCCATGCTCGCCCCATACGGGCAACGCCCGCCGCTCCGCACATCCGTCAGCGCCTGACCATACGGAATCCTTTGCGGTCAGCGGGCAGGCGGATTCTGTGTACCGCCAGTATGCGAACTCTGGCAGTTCAGTCGCTCTGCGACTGGCACGGCGCTTGCGTATCTCTTGGCGAGCTTGGTGGCTAGGGATCCGGCGGCCTCATGGAAGGCCGCGCAGGACCGAGAGCTGCAGTCGGGGCGGGAGAAATCCGCACCGATGCACGGCGGGATAAAAACCCGGGAGATCTCACAACACTGGGAAGGGCTTAGCCCGACCCGGAGGGGATCCGTGGGTGCCGTGATGTCTCAAGCCATCATCCCATTGCCACAGATGCGCGCCGTGCCGGGCAGGTCCGTCCCGCGCCAGTGCGCATGCTTTCCACGAGCCCCCGCATCGAAAGAGGAGGGACAGGCGTGACAGCATCATCCATTGCCGAAGGACGGCCCAAACTGCGGCTCGACGGCCTCTCGCATGAATTCAGGACCGCCGGCGGCGCGCCGCCCGTCAAGGCGATCGAGAACATCTCGATCGATGTCGCGCCCGGCAGCTTCGTCAGCCTGATCGGCCAGTCTGGCTGCGGAAAATCTACATTATTCAACATAATGGCGGGTTTGTTGCAGCCGACAGCCGGCCGCGTCGTCCTCGACGGCGAGGACATCACCGGAAGAGCCGGCCTCGTCTCCTACATGCTGCAGAAGGACCTGCTGCTGCCCTGGCGGACGATCCTCGACAATGTCGTGTTCGGGCTCGAGATCCAGGGCGTCGACCGGCGCGAGGCGCGGGCGGTCGCCGAGCCGCTGATGGAGCGCTACGGTCTCGGCCGCTTCAAGAAGCACTATCCGGCGGCGCTCTCGGGCGGCATGCGCCAGCGCGCGGCGCTGCTGCGCACCCTCCTCTGCAACAACGATGTCATCCTGCTCGACGAACCCTTCGCGGCGCTCGATGCCCAGACCCGCTTCCGCATGCAGCAATGGCTGCTGACGCTGTGGCGCGATTTCGGCCGCACAGTTCTCTTCGTCACCCATGACGTCGACGAGGCGATCTTCCTCTCCGACGAGATCTGCGTGCTCTCGCCGAGGCCCGGCCGGATCGCCGACCGCTTCCACGTGACGCTGCCCCGGCCGCGGGGCCGCGACGTCGTGACGGCGCCGGAGTTCATCCACGCCAAGGAACGCTGCCTCGACCTGCTCTTCTCGGGCGGCGAACCGGCGGAAAGCGAGGCCGCATGACCGAAAGGCTCATCGACATGTCGAACGACGCGATCATCGCTGCCGACAACACCAGGGACAGCGCCAAGACGAGCGCCGCATCGCCCGCCGCCGGGCTCCGCCGCCGCCCGCGCCGCGCCGGCGTGGTCATCACCCGCGAGACGCCCTGGCGGCGCGGCACCGTCTGGCTGCTGCAGATCGTCATCGCGGTGGCGGTGATCGGCGGCTGGGAGCTTGCGACGCGGATCGGGCTGATCGACCCGTTCTTCTGGTCCTCGCCCTCGCGCATCTACGGCGCCTTCATGATCACGCTCGAGGAAGGGACACTGTTCACCGACACCTGGTTCACCTTCGAGGCGACGATCATCGGCTTCCTGCTCGGCTCGACGCTCGGTGCCGTGATCGGGCTCAGCCTCTGGTGGTCGATCAACGCCGCGGCGGTGGTCCAGCCCTATATCGTCGTCTTCAACGCCGTCCCGAAGATCGCGCTCGGCCCGCTGCTGATCCTCATCTTCGGCATCGGCATCGGCTCCAAGATCGCGCTCGCCGTCGCCTTCACGGCGGTGATCACCGCCATCGCCGCCTATGCCGGAGTGCGCGCCGTCGACGACGACCTCGTCAAGCTGACGCTCTCGCTGGGCGGCCGGCGCCGCGACGTCTTCTTCAAGATCGTCGTGCCCTCGGCCATGCCGTGGATCACGTCCTCGCTCAACATCAATATCGGCCTCGCCCTCGCCGGCGCCATCGCCGGTGAATTCATCTCGTCCCAGTACGGCCTCGGCAAGATCATCATGTATGCCGGCTCGACCTACGACATGGCGATGATCTGGGTCGGCATCATCATTCTCGGACTCTTGGCGATCGTACTCTACGGCGCCGTCAATTGGCTCGAACGCAAATTCACACGGGGGCAGAACATCAAGACCATCTGAGCTGATCTTTCATTCTTCACGCGGATACCTTCCAGATCAAAAACAGGGAACAGAATGCCATGGTGAAGTTCAACCGTCGTCAGATCCTCGCCGGTGCCGCCGGCCTCGGCGCCATCGGCCTCACCGGCCTCGCCCGGCCGGCGCTTGCCCAGTCGAAGACATTCATCGTCACCGAGCCCGGCCATTCGGCGGATTCGCTGCCCTTCTATGTCGGCATCCGCAAGGGCTACTTCAAAGATGTCGGCCTCGACGTGCAGGTCGTCACGACCGAAGGCGGCGGCAAGGCGATGTCGGCCGTGCAGTCGGGCAATGCCAATGCCTATATCGGCGGCCCCGAGCATATCGCCTTCGCCAATGTGAAGGGCGGCAAGCCGGTCCGTGCCATCATCGCGCTGTCGAACCGCGCCAACTCCTTCGTCAGCGCCCGCACCGGCGTCGAGGTCGATCCGTCGAAGAGCTTCGCCGACAACATCAAGGGCAAGAAGATCGCCGTCGGCACGCGCGGCTCGACCGACAACTCGATCCTGCTCTATCTCGCCAAGCGCGACGGTCTCGATCCGCGCAAGGACTTCGTCATGCTCGAGATCGCCAACGACGCCGGCCGCGTCGCGGCGATGAAGAATGGCGAGGCCGACATGGCGGTCGTCTTCGAGCCCTTCATCGCGCAGGGCGTCAAGGCCGGCATCTGGCAGGAACCCTTCGCCTCGATGCCGAAGGAACTCGGCCTCTTCGCCTGGACGACGGTCAACCTGCCGCAGTCGCTGATCCAGTCCGATCCGGAGCTGGCCAAGGCCGTCGTCGCGGCGACCAAGAAGTCGCTCGACCTCGTCTTCAACAATGATGCCGAGATGCGCGCCATCGCCGCCGAGGAATTCCCGACGCTGCCGAAGGACGATCTCGACGCGATCCTGACCCGCGCCCGCGCCAACGACATGTGGCAGCAGGACGGCGCCATGCCGGAAGAGGCCTGGGACAAGACCAAGAGCATCATCACCATTTCCGGCGTGCTCAAGGAGGATGTCCCCTACAAGGACGTCTTCGATCCCGAATTCCTTTGAAGTGATCCTTCGCTTCGCCATGATCGGCGCGGACCGGGCATCACCCCGGCCCGCGCCAGACAAGACCATCCGAGGACCTGAATGACCGATGCCGTGACCCGCCCGAGCCTCAAGCTCACCCATGCCGCCGCGCTGAAGGCGCTGACCGCTGCCGTCGCCAAGGCTGAGGAGATCGGCTGGCATGTGAATGTCATCATCGTGGACGAGGGCGGCAACCTGCTCGCCGCCGTGCGCATGGACGAGGCGAAGTTCCTTTCGGTCGCGACCGCCACCCACAAGGCGATGAGCGCCGCCTCGCATCGCCGGCCGACGACCGAGATCGACGCCGAGCTCGCGACGAGCCTCGCGCTCGCCTCGAACGGCAAGCTCACCAACATGGCCGGCGGCCTGCCGATCGTCATCGACGGCGTCTGCGTCGGCGGCATCGGCATCGGCTCGGCACCGGACGACGAGGATGTCGCGATCGCGAGAGCCGGCCTCGCCGCGCTCGGCGCCGCCGAGCGCATGCCGGACTGAGGAGAGGAGCATGGCCGACGCCGCCCCGACCGAGATCCGCAAGCTCTTCATCCTGCTCGTCGGCTACGAGATCATCCGCAAGTCCGGCTGCATCCGCGGCGAGCAGCCGCATATCGTGCTGGCGGTGCCGATCTGCTGCTACCTGATGGAGACGGCGCGCGGCTTCGTCCTCTACGACACCGGCCTTTCGAGCGAGGGCCTAGACGATCCCGTCGCCGCCCGCGCCCGCTATGTGAACGCGACCTTCCCCTTGCCGCCGGTGGTGCTGCCCGAGCACGAGCTCCTGCCGCAGCTGGCGAAGCTCGGCGTCGCGCCCGGGGATATCACCGAGATCGTGCTCAGCCATGCGCATGGCGACCATACCGGCCACCTCCGCGATTTCCGCAATGCGCGCATCACCATCCAGAGACAGGAATACGAGGCCGCGATGGCCGATCGCGGCCGGGTGAACTTCGCCGACTATTCGGATCCCTCGATCACCTGGAACATCGTCGATGGCGACATGGCGCTGATGCCGGGGCTCGACCTCGTGTTGACCCGCGGCCACCAGCCCGGACACCAGTCGGCCGTCATCCGTCTCGAACGCGACGGCGTGAAGATCCTGACCGGCGATGTCGCAGACCTTCTCGAGAATTTCGAGCGTGAACTCATCGGCGGCGCCATGGATGATCCGGCCGCGCTCGCCTCGATCCGCCGGCTGAACGCCATCGCCCGCGAGACGGGCGGCGAGCTCATCCCGCTGCATGATCCGCTCTTCGTGCAGCGGGCGCGCCTCGCGCCGGACCATTACGCATAAGGAGACGACCATGAGGACCGACCGCGACTTCGTGCGCACCGGCGCATCCACGGCGATCGGCGACGCGGGCATGGCTGCGACCTCGCATCCGGCGGCGACGCTGGCGGCGGTCGAGATCCTGCGCGCCGGCGGCAATGCAGTCGATGGCGCGATCGCAGCCGTCGCCATGCAATGCGTGGTCGATCCCCTGATGACCGGCATCGGCGGCGACTGCTTCGCCCTCTATGCCCCGAAAGGCGGCATGCCGATCGCGCTCAACGGCTCCGGCCGCACCGCGCGCGCCGCCGAAATCGCCTGGTTCCGCGACCAGGGCATCGATGTCATCCATGACCGCTCGGTGCATGCCGTGACGGTTCCCGGCGCGGTCGATGCCTGGTGCCGCCTTTCGGAGGATTATGGCAGCCTGCCGCTCGCGAAAGTGCTGGCGCCCGCGAGCCGCGCCGCCGAAGAGGGATATCGCGTCACGCCGCGCGTCGCGCATGACTGGGCCGCCAATGCCGAGCGGCTGTCGCATGATGCCGGCGCGATGAAGGCCTTCCTGATCGACGGCCGCGCGCCACGGGCCGGCGAGAAGATGGCTCATCCCGCGCTCGGCGCGACGCTCCGCCAGATCGGCGCGGCGGGGCGGGCCGGCTTCTACGAGGGCGCGGCGGCGGCCGAGATCACGAGCCTCCTCGGCGACCGCGGCGGGCTGCTCGACCGCGACGATTTCGCCGCCCACAGCTCGACCTATGTGACGCCGATCAGCGCAGCCTATCGCGGCTACCGGCTGCATGAATGCCCGCCCAACGGCCAGGGCGTCACGGCGCTGATCATGCTGCGCATCCTCGAGGGCTTCGATCTCTCGGAGAGCGCGATCGACGCGGCGACGCGCATCCATCTCCATGCCGAGGCGGCGCGGATCGCCTATGGCCTGCGCGACACTCTCGTCGGCGATCCGGAGGTGGCGCCGCTCGATGTCGAGGCGCTGCTCTCGGAGGCGAGCATTGCGCCGCTCAGGGCCTCGATCCGTCTCGACCGCGCCGGCCCCCTCGCCGCGCCGCGCGACGAGACCGCGCACAAGGACACCGTCTATCTCACGGTGGTCGACCGCGACCGCAACGCCATCTCGCTGATCAACTCGATCTTCTGGGCCTTCGGCAGCGGCCATTACGCGCCGGAATCCGGCGTCGTGCTGCAGAACCGCGGCGCCAGCTTCCGCATCGACGAGGATCATCCGAACGCCATCGGCCCGCGCAAGCGGCCGATGCACACCATCATCCCGGCCATGCTGACGAAGGATGACCGGCTCCTGATGTCGTTCGGCGTCATGGGCGGCCAGTATCAGGCGGCGGGTCATGCGCATTTCGTCTCCGAGGTCGTCGACCGCGACAAGGCGCTGCAGGCGGCATCCGATGCGCCGCGCAGCTTCTCCTTCGACGGCACGCTGACGCTCGAGAACACGATCGACGAGGCGACGGCCGACACGCTCGCTGCAATGGGACACGAGGTCGTCCGCTCCGGCGATCCGATCGGCGGCTGCCAGGCAATCGCGCTCGACCATGAGACCGGCGCGCTCTTCGGCGCCAGCGATCATCGCAAGGACGGCATCGCGCTCGGATTCTAGCTGATGATGCGCCGCATCATCGCTGCTGCGACGCTTGCTGCATTGCGTCATACGCAAAGCTGCCATGCGAAAATCGGCTCTGCTCAGCGCCAGGCGAGGCCGCTACATTCCTCATCACAGTTACCGAGCTTCGCAGGAACGAACCTCCTCCCTCGTTCCAGCGATACGGCGACCGGCGAACCTCCTCCCTCGCCCCGTCGCCACCCTAGAGAACGCCCGCCGACCTCCTCCCCGGCGGGCGTTTTTCTTTTCCGGAATGACCTCCGACGCCTGATCCCCTCCTCCGCGCATCGACAAGCGCCGGGAGATTTCTGCTGCGTCGTCTCTCTACCCGGCGAGCACCAGGCTTGAGCGACGCGCGCTGTCCCACAGATATCAACCTACGCAACCATGGGTTGCTTTGATACACTCGTGTTCAGCGAGCTGGCAGACGCGATCGCGGACGATCGCCGCCGGCATGACCCTCTGGAGCATGAGATGGCGAAATCGATTTCCCCGAGCGACGTGCTTCGGGGCGAAGGCGACAGCCTTGTGGGAATGACCGGAATCCGGCGCGAGGGGCGGCGCGCGGCAGCGCCCCCGCTTTATCCGGGCAAGGCGCTGAGGCACGGCTCGTCGGGCGCCGAAGTCGAGCGCGTGCAGCGCCGCCTGCTGGCGCTCGGCATCACCGTCGTAGGTTCGCCCGACGGCGACTTCGGCGACAAGACCGAAGGGGGCGTGCGCCTGTTGCAGACGCGTTCCGAGGACGCCGAGGGCGAACCGCTGGAGGTCGACGGCATCGTCGGACCGCGGACCTGGGCGGCGCTGTTCGGCTCGCACGCGATCGGCGCCGACGAGCCATCAGCCCCGGCGGCCGGGCTGGCCGCGGCGGCGCTTGCGGTCGCCCGCGGCCAAGTCGGCGTGCGCGAGCAGCCGCCCGGATCGAACCGGGGGCCGCAGGTCGACGTCTATGTCTCGAATGTCGGCCCGGGCCTGCTGGGCCAGCCCTGGTGCATGGCCTTCGTCTACTGGTGCTTCACGCAGGCGGCAAACCAGCTCGGCATTGCCAATACCGCCCCGAGGACCGCCAGCGTCATCGCCTCCTGGCGGAAGGCGCCGCATGTCGCGGGAGCCCGGATCGTGACGGCGGCCGAGGCACGGCGTGATCCGGCCAGGGTGACGCCCGGCATGGTCTTCTACATCGAGACCGGCGGCGGACACGGCCATACCGGCTTCGTCGCCGATGTCGTCGACGGGCGGCTGGTCACGATCGAGGGCAACACCAATGACGGCGGCTCGCGCGAAGGCATCGGCGTCTTCATCCGCTCGCGCCGCCGCATCGACACGATCAATCTCGGCTTCGTCTTCTTCGGCTGAGGGCGCGCACAGAGCGGCCAGCCTCTGCCGTATTGACGAAACTGGCCGCTTGGCCGCGAAATGAGGCCGCCGGGCACGCCTGGCGGCGGCGACGGGGGAGGTCGATCGTGGGGACAGTCGTGGGGCGGCGGACGGTGCTCGCCGGGTTGGGCATGGTTCTCGCCGGCTTTGCGGTGCGGGAGGCCGCCGCCGAGCCGCAGGTCGTGGCGGTGGACGAACTGGAGCCGGGCGCCTTTGTCTGGCATCCGGAGCGGGCGCCGGCCGGGCCGGTGGCGGTCGTCGTCTCGATCCCCGACCAGCGCGTCTATGTCTATCGCAACGGCGTGCGCATCGGCGTCTCGACCTGCTCGACGGGCAAGCCCGGCCATGAGACGCCGACCGGCGTCTTCACCATCCTCGAAAAGGACAAGCATCATCGCTCGTCCACCTACAACAACGCGCCGATGCCCAACATGAACCGGCTCACCTGGTCGGGCATCGCGCTGCATGCCGGCAATCTGCCGGGCTATCCGGCCTCGCATGGCTGCGTCCGCCTGCCGCTCGCCTTTTCCGAGCGGCTGTTCAGCGTGACGACGGTGGGGACGCCCGTCATCATCGCCGATGCCGCCACCTATCCCGGCACGGTGCTGCATCCGGGGCTGGTGCTTTCGGGCGATGCCAAGGCGACGCTGGAAGCCGTCGCGGCCACGGCTGCGAAACCGGCGCGACCCGGCAAGGCGCTGAAGACGCCGGTGCCGCCGGGGCCGGCGATCTCGATCCTCGTCTCCAGCGCCGAGGGGAGCATCGTCGTCATGCGCGACGGCCATGTCGTCGCCTCGGGCAGGGCCACGATCGCCGAGCCGGAACGCCCGCTCGGCAACCATGTCTATGTGCTCGGTCCCATCGGCGAGGATGACCAGCGCCTGGTCTGGCGCACGATCGGCTATTACGACAGCACCGCCCGGGACGTGGAATCGACGCCGTCCGATACGCTCGCCCGCATTCGCGGCGACCAGGCGATCATCGCGGCGATCCAGAACAATCTCGCGCCCGGCGCCGTCATGATCACCGTCGACCTGCCGCTCTCCGCCGACAGCCGCACCGGCCGCGATTTCGTCATCATGACCGACCAGGCGGTCGGCTGATTGCGCCTTTGCCTCAGCCGCCGTCGAACGTCGCCGGGTCGGAGCCGGTGCGGCCCTCCTCGCCCTTGTCGAGGCCGGCGATGCTCGCCATGTCGTCGTCGGACAGTTCGAAATCGAAAATCTCGAAATTGGAGCGGATGCGGTCGGGCGTCACGGATTTCGGGATCGCGATGATCCCCTGCTGCATGTGCCACCGCAAGATGATCTGCGCCGGCGTCTTGCCCTTGCGGTCGGCGATGGCGCCGATCTCCGGATTGTCGAGCACCGCGCCGCTGCCGAGCGGGCTGTAGGCTTCGAGCTTGATGCCGTGCCGGCGATGGACGTCGCGGACGCCGCGCTGCTGGAATTCGGGATGCAGCTCGAGCTGGTTGACCACGGGCATCATGCCGGTCTCCGCCTGCAGCCGCTCGATATGCTCGGGCAGGAAGTTCGAGACGCCGATGGCACGGATGCGGCCCTCCTGATGCAGGCGGATGAATGCCTTCCAGGTCTCGACATAGCGATCGCGCATCGGCAGCGGCCAATGGATCAGGAAGAGATCGAGATAATCGGTCTTCAGCTTTCCGAGGCTTTCGTCGAAGGCGCGCAGCGTCTCGTCGAACCCCTGGCGGCTGTTGTCGAGCTTGGTCGTCAGGAAGATGTCGCGGCGGGGAATGCCCGAGCGCTGCAGCGCCTTGCCGACGCCCTCCTCGTTGCCATAGCCCTCGGCGGTGTCGATCAGCCGATAGCCGGTCGACAGCGCCTCGAGGACGGGCTGCTCGACCTCGTCATTGTCGACCTGCCAGACGCCGAAACCGAGCTGCGGCATCGAGACGTCATTGGTGAGTTCGACGGTCGGAACGAGCGATACCATGATGAGAAACCTCGTCTGTGGGTAAGGGTCGCCCGGCGCGGACACGCGGGCATCGTCACAAGCGAAACCGGATTCCGGGCGCCCTGTTCCGTCGCCGCGACCGGCAGCGCGGCCACAGCCGGAGCCGCGGCGATGAACCTTCAACCCCGCGCGGCGCCCCCGGTCTCCGTCCGCCACCGTACCGAGGGCGTCGCAATGCGCGGCGCGCCGCCCCTTCAGGAACCGGCGAGCCGCCTGGCCTGTTGTTTCCCTTGCCGACACCTCCTCGGCGTCAGCGGATGAGGAGGGTCCGATGCAGGAATTCGATGACCGGGAGATCGCCGCCGAAGCCTATGGGCTCTGGCAGGCGGAAGGATCGCCGCTCTGGGGCCATCCGGTCGACCACTGGCTGCGCGCCATCGACAATCTCCGCCGTCGCGCCGCGGCGGGCGAAGGCGATCCGAACGGCCTCGACGCGCCGGACGAGCCGTCTCCCATGGCCTGACCGGGAACATCTGCGCACCGCATTGGTTCAGGCTGAATGGCCGGCCGCTTTCGCGGGGCGTAGCCGTGTCGCGCGACACGTCGCGGAGCGGCCGAGACGGAGCGAAGACACGAGCATGCCGCAAAGCGAAGCGCCCTACCGAAACCGCCTCCTCGCCAAGCTCGGCGAAGACGACCGTGCGCGCCTCGCCTCCGAGTTCGAAGCCGTCGACATGCCCAAGGGCTTCCCGATCGCCGAGCCCGGCGCGCCGATCACGCATCTCTACTTCTTCGAAAGCGGCATCGGCTCGGTGGTCGCCCGCTCGCCGGAGGGCTTCAAGGCAGAGGTCGGCCTGGTCGGCCGCGAAGGCTATCTGCCGGCCGCCGGGCTGCTGGAGCCTGGCAGCACGGTGCATGAGGTCGTCATGCAGGTCAGCGGCGGCGGATATCGCATCGCCGCCGAGGCCCTGGCCGCGATCCTCGCCGAGACACCCTCGATCCGCACGCTGCTGGTCCGCTTTCAGCAATATCTCGGCACGCAGACCGCCTATACCGCGCTCTCCAACGCGGTCCATCATGTCGAGGAGCGGCTCGCGCGCTGGCTCCTGATGTGCCACGACCGGATGGACGGCGACGAGCTGGCGCTGACGCATGAATATCTCTCGATCCTGCTCGCCGTACGCCGGCCGAGCGTCACCACGGCGCTGCATGTGCTGGAGGGCGACCGGCTCATCCGCGCCACCCGCGGCCTGATCACCATCCGCGATCGCGAGGGCCTCGAGCGCTTCGCCTCCGACGCCTATGGCGTCCCGGAAGCCGAATATGGTCGGCTGATCGGCCCGCTGCGCTGAACGGCGGGGAACCGGCACGATCCGCGGCGAGGCGCGCGCCAATCGGCCAGGCCCTCGCTTGGTACGATACTGTACCGACCGAGCGGCCGCGTTGTTGCAGCGCGGCCGCCTCGCTAGTCTCCGGCCTCTCGACAGGGCTGAGCATGAATACCGAAGACATTTATCGTCTGCTGCGCAACAGCCACGTCCAGGCGCAAGGGATCGTCGACACCCTCGCCGACCCGATGCTCGTCCTCGACGAGTCGCTGCGCGTCCAGGGCGCGAGCCGTGCCTTTCTCGATCTCTTCCATGTCGACCGCGACCAGATCATCGGGCGGACGATCGCCGAGCTCGGCGACGGCGAATGGGACATTCCCGAGCTCGGCCTCCTCTTGCGCCAGGTCATCCCGAAAAGCGCAGCGGTCATCGATTTCGAGGTCGAGCACAAGTTCCGCGATCTCGGCCGCCGCGTGATGCGGCTGACGGCACGCAAGCTGCACCACGCCGACGGACGCAGCCATTCCATGCTGCTCGTCGTCGTCGATGCGACCGAGCGCGTGCGCGAGGAGACAGCCAAGGATCTGCTGCTCGGCGAGATGCATCACCGAATGAAGAACCTCTTCGCCGTGACGAAGGCGCTCGCCCGCCAGATCCCGACCGAAGGACTTTCGGCGGAGGAATTCCGCGACGCCTTTCTCGGCCGCTTCGGCGCCCTCGCCGAAGCCGAGCAGGTCGCCTTCGCGCAGAAGGAGGGGGCCGGGCTCGCAACACTGGCCGAGCGCATCCTGGCGCCCTATGGCCGCGAGGCAGGCACGGTGTCGATCGAGCCGGGGCCCGCCGTCGATCTCCCGGCCAAGACGATCTCGACCCTTGGGCTGGTCCTGCACGAACTCGCCACCAACGCCGCCAAGCACGGCGCCCTGTCCGTGCCGGACGGCCAAGTCCATGTGCGCTGGCATCTCGCCGGGGCGAAGGACGAACTCGTGATCGACTGGGTGGAAACGAACGGCCCGCCGGTGACCCCGCCGAGCGGCGGCGGCTACGGCACCCGCCTCATCGAACACGCGATCGCCTACAGCCTCAACGGCCGCCTCGACCGCACCTACGCCCCGGAAGGCCTCAAGGCACGGATCGCGATTCCGGTTTAGGGCGCGCGCGAAGCCGGCCCGAAGGCCGCGACTACCCTCGATCGCCCATCAAAAATGGCATGACCATTCCCAGGCGGAACGATCGACGTCGCCACGACTGGCGGCCGGCGTTGCGACTGATTTGTTTGGTGGCTGAAGGATGGTGGGCGTGACAGGGATTGAACCTGTGACCCCTACGATGTCAACGTAGTGGACTTCGTTTTCCGCGATTTTCGGTTGCTGACCTGAGCTTACCAACTATCTGAAAATACAGCATTTCCCTTCTACCTTGCATGGCAGTGATTTCCAAGGCCTACTGTCATTTGCTGACTCGGTGCTGACCCATTGCTGACCTGGGCGGCCAGTCGGGCAGCAAGGAAAGGCCATGCCGAGGCTCAAAAAGAAGATCACCATCCGCGCTCTGGCTGCTCTCGCGCCTGACCCGAAGGAGGACACCTGGCTCTGGGATGACGAGCTCGCGCGCTTTGCATTCCGCCTCAAACCATCCGGTGCGGGAGCCTTTGTCGTTGTCTATCGGAACCGGCAACGCAAGCAGCGTCAGGTGCTGGTCGGCCGGTATGGCGTGGTGACGCCAGAGCAGGCGAGATCCGCCGCTCGCGCCATGCTGGCTGAGGTGGACGCGGGACGAGATCCGGCGGAGGCCCGCGCAGAAGACCGCGAGGCGATCGATGTCGAGGAGCTCTGCCGCCAGTACCTCGCGGCCGCCCATGCAGGCCTCGTGAAGACGCGCTTCGGCAAACCGAAAAAGGCTTCGACGATCGCGATCGACGAGGGCCGCGTCGCCCGCCATATCGTTCCCTTGATCGGACGGAAGCTCGCTCGGGATCTCCGGCGCGCCGACGTGCAGCGCATGGCCGACGCCATCACTCAGGGGAAGACGGCAGCGCAGGTGAAGACAAAAGCGCGCGGCGTTGCGCGCGTCACAGGCGGTGCCGGGACCGCAGCGCGCGTCGTCGAACTCCTCGGTGGTATATGGTCGTGGGCCGAGAAGCGCGCCCTTGTCCAAGGGCCTTCTCCGGTGACCGGCGTGGAGAAGTCGAAGGGCGACGCCAAGGATCGCCTCCTCTCCGCCGAGGAACTGGGCGCTCTGGGGCGGGTCATGCGTGAACAGGAGCGCGAACGACCGCTCGCCGTCGCGGCCCTGCGTCTGATCGCGCTGACCGGCCTCCGACGAGAGCAGGCCTGCGGGCTGGTCTGGGACGAGATCGACTTCGCCTCGAGCTGCATCCGGCTCGACGACTCGAAGACGGGCCGCTCGGTACGACCGATCGGCAAGCTGGCCCTCGACCTCCTCGCCGGCCTGCCCCGGCTTAATCAGTTCGTCTTTCCAGGACGCTCCGACACAAGGTCCGCCGACCTCAAGAAGCCCATCGCGGCGATGTTTGACGCTGCCGGCCTTGACGATGCGCGGTCGCACGATCTGCGCCGGACCTTCGCCTCCGCCGCCGCCGAACTCGGATATGGCGACGCGACGATCGGCGAGATGCTCGGCCACGCCAAGCGCGGCGTCACGGAAAAGCACTATGTGCGCCGCCCTGACAGCGCCATGGTTGAGGCGGTAACGCGCGTTTCAAACCGCCTCGCGGAAAGGCTGGAAAAAGCCGAGAGCACCTCGCACTATTCCAGCAAAGGCTGAGCGATGGCAAACGTCGACTACTCGTTGGTCCTAAACCTCGTCGGCGCCGGACATATTGGCCTCACCGAAGAAGATGACGTCCGCGATTTCTTGATCGAGGCTCTCTGCTCCGGACAATTGGACGGTAGCGACCTTAATGTCATCGCGAACATGCTGGACCCAAAAGGCCAGACAATGTTTCGTTTGGCGGTCGTGCGACGCAAAGGCAATCGCAGTCAAGCCGACGACGCTTGGTATGAGCGCCTTGAAGCCTTCTGGGAAATCTATGAAGAGGAAAAATGGGACAGCAAAGAAGCTGTTCAACGAGCACAGCTCTCCAAGCGTGACGGCGGTATCGGCGTGAGTGAGAGCACGGCGAGGAGCTACCTCAAGGTGATTGATGAGCACTACAAGCACCAGGGAGAGCCCGAGGAACCACCCACGGCCAAATAGGCCTATTTGGCCGTTTGCGAGTGTCAGTTCTCGCGCTTACTGAGGGTGTCACGCCTGTTCCAACCATGGGTGACACACCATGAACAATCCATCGAATTACCTCCGGCGAAAGCAAGCTGCTGAATATCTGAAGGGACGCTACGGCGTCGGTAGCGTCGGCACATTGGCCAAGCTCGCCAGCATCGGCGGAGGCCCGATCTACATCAAACTCGGCGGCGCCGTGGTCTATGACCCCGCCGACCTCGACGCTTGGGCGCGCTCCCGCATGACCCGGCACAGCGCAAGTAGCGTGCTGGCCGCAGCAATCTGCACCAGATCCTCATGACGCTCCAGAAATCCACCGTCATGGCGGATGCCTACGCGCGATCCTTCGAGGCCGAAATGACCAACATTCTCGAAGCGCTCTCGGCGCACATCGAAGAACTCTATGATGAGCTGGCTCACGATCAAGTGGCCC
The DNA here is from genome assembly GCA_017307955.1 of Allobosea sp. Lineage (GTDB taxonomy): Bacteria > Pseudomonadota > Alphaproteobacteria > Rhizobiales > Kaistiaceae > Kaistia. The sequence continues at coordinate 146,325 of JAFKFV010000015.1, forward strand.
TGCCGGGTCACCGATCTGAAATCGACAAGGAGTTGTTCGACGTCCTCAAATATGCCTCCGACTTCCCTGCACGAACGCTCGCCGAACTCCGGACGAAGGCCAGGGCAGCCGAGGTCGCGATGAGGGCAGACCCCGTCGGCGAAGGTGGTCCCGGATTCTTGCTCGTGGCTCGTTCAATCGTGCGTGACCTCTGGGCTATCAGGACGACGGAATCCAACGCTCAAGACGAGGCCGCATGACGATGTGCCGACGTCCATCAGTCTGCGAGCGGTACACGTCTCGTCGCGTACGCGAAATCGGCCCAGTGCATTGCGCTAGGCACTGGCTCTTGTCGCCCAAGCGCCATGCGGTCGCCGGAAAGAGAGAGCCGTCGTCGCATGCAGATCGGCCACGCAGGGCCTGACGGGCACCTGGCTGCTAGATAGGACTTAACCTCATACGGCCGATGCCTCCGCTCTGGCGATCGGGAATCGTGTCGTGGTCGACAACTCATGGGTGATGTGTTGAGAATCGGGCTAGACGCTCGCGCCGCGGCGCGGGCGCTCGGTGGCGAAGTAGCGCGCGGGGATCGTCTGCTCGTCCCCGGGCCCGGCCATTCCCGCTACGACCGATCACTGTCGGTTCTGATATCGGATTCTGCTCCGGATGGCTTCGTCGTCTTCTCGCATGCGGGTGACGATCCGATGGTCTGCAAAGACTATGTTCGGAAACGGCTTGGCCTTCGCTCAATCGAAGTCACGCAGGATTACGTGCGCCTCGATTCGACTGACGACGTCCGACGCACCGAGCAGGCATCCGAGATCTGGATGGCAGCGGTCGAGCCTGCTGGCACGGCCGTCGAAGCATACCTCATATCCCGAGGGATCCGGCTATCCGCAACGCTTCGTTGGCATCCACACTGCCCGTTCGCCGGCAAACGAACTGGCGCTATGGTCGCGCTCGTCACGGACATTTCGAGCAACTACCCGCGAGCGATTCACCGAACGGCGCTTTCACCAGAGGGCCGAAAGATCGTAGTCGCCGGCCACGACCGACTGAGTCTGGGACCGATAGCCGGCGGGGCAGTGAAACTCTCCTCCGACATGGACGTGACAGTCGCGCTCGGTATCGGCGAAGGGATCGAGACGACTCTGTCTCTGCGGCGCCTTCCGCCCTTTGGGACACTGCCGGTCTGGTCGCTGCTTGCCGCCAACGGCATCCGGAGCTTCCCGGTTCTCGCAGGCGTCGAGGGCCTCTTCATCGCTGTTGATCAGGACGACGCCGGCCGAAGCGCTGCGACGAGTTGCGGCGAACGATGGAACCGTGCTGGGGCAGAGGTGACGCTGGTCGAACCTATGCGAGCCGACGACAACGACATCAATGATGTGGTGAGAAGCCATGCTGCGTGAGGGCGTTGACTTCCAGGCACGGCCATTCGAGGCCGATAACCGGAGCGCGATCCATGGATCTGTCGTCGATCGGCTGACGGAGCCGCCGAGAGCGATACGCGCAACGCCCTTTGTTTGGCGTGATCCCTCGTCGATTCCACCGCGAGAATGGCTCTACGGGCGCCACTATGCGCGCAAGTTCATCTCAACAACCTTGGCCCCGGGAGGCCTTGGCAAGTCGTCTCTGGTGCTGGTCGAGGCCTTGGCGATGATAACGGGCCGACCGCTGCTGGGGGTTCCCTCCGCCGGTTCAGCTCGGGTCTGGATCTGGAATGGCGAAGACCCCAGAGATGAGATTGAGCGTCGCATTGCAGCAAGTTGCCTCCACTACGGCATTCAGCCTCACGAGATAGCCGATCGCCTGTTCATCGATAGTGGTCGCGAAACCGAGATCATCGTCGCTCACCAGGCGAGAGACCGGACCGCGGTGGCGCAGCCAGTCGTTGAAGCATTGCTGGCAACGATCCGCGAGAATGGCATCGACTGTGTGTTCATCGATCCCTTTGTGAGTTCGCACGAGGTGTCGGAGAACGACAACAACGCGATCAATCGCGTGGCCAAGACCTGGGCTCGGATCGCCGACCAGACGAATTGCGCAGTGGAACTCGTGCACCACACGCGGAAGATCGCGTCGGGCGAGACAATCACAATCGCCGATGGGCGTGGCGCGGTCGCTCTGATCGATGCGAGCCGGTCCGCCCGCGTCCTGAATCCGATGTCCGAGCAGGAGGCCGCGAATCTCGGCGTCGAGAACCGCCGCCTGCACTTCCGCGTGGACAACGGCAAGGCCAGCATGTCGGCGCCGCCTCCAACGAACAAGGCATCCTGGTTCAAGATGGCCTCGATCGACCTCCGGAACGGACCTTCGGGCGCGGGTGACAGCGTAGGCGTCGTGGCGAACTGGACACCGCCCGACCTGCTTGAAGAGTTCACGCTGGGTGACCTGGACAAGGTCCAATGCGCTATCCACGGAGAGAACTGCCGAGACGATAGCCAAGCCAACGAGTGGGTAGGCAAGTTGATTGCCGAAGTCCTCAATATCGATCTCGAGAAACCTGCCGGCAAGGCCAAGGTCAAGGCGCTTCAGCGTTTCTGGATTGCGTCGAAAGCGCTCGCAGTCGTGGAAAGGAAAGATCGGAAGGGGAACGACCGCAAATACATTGAGGTTGGTGAATGGGCGCGCGAAAAGTCGCCCACACCTTGAGAAGGTCAGGTGGGGAACGGGTGAGGAAGCGAGGACTTCGGTCCCTCGGCCTTCATCCCCACCCCCTCCCTAGAGGGGTGTGGGGTGAGGTGGGAGAAGCATGAAGCCCCTGGGCAAGGCGAACACCAGCACCGGAGGCGATTGCACACAAGCGGTAAAAATTGCGATCGAAGCGCGGCGAAGAAGTCCAGGTCGCCGGTCGACAATCAGGCGGTCCCTGAACCCAACCGCACCCGACGCCGATCTGTCGCCAGACGAACCATCATCATCGCCGCAGTTCGCCCCGTCCATGGGGTTCGATCGGCCCATCCGGAAAACTCACGGTAACCGATCAGCGCGACCAGTCATCGCGTAAGCCCGACAATTCAGGGATTGAGGATGCCGTGCGCTCACGGAGACGCAAAGGATCGTACAACGCCGACGCTCCCTAGGGTTCGATGAGCGTGCTGACAAATGCTGACATTCCAACGGGGTGAATCATGGGACGACCGGCAAGATTGCCAACTTCGATCGCGAGATTGATCGAGGCAGAGCAGGCGGCCGAGGCGGTGGAGCAACGGCGGCGACAGGACATCGCTGACGGAGGCCCACCTATCGGCAGCGGCATCTCGCCCACAAACTGGCACTTCTGGCACCTCTATGACTTCGTGCTCTGCCCGGCGAAGGGCGTGGCGCCCACCTGCACCGAAGCAGCCTGCGGCATCGGCCAATCATGCGCAGTGATGGCGGCTATGGGCCTCACTGGTGATGGCCGACCTCTCCCATGGGCGGACAGGCCACTATGCGGCGCCAGAACCCGTTCGGGATCGTCCTGCATGAAGAAGGCTGAGGCGGGACGCAGGCGGTGTCGCCTCCACGGAGGCGCCTCGACCGGACCGCGGACGGCCGAGGGAAAGGCGAGGAATGCAGCAGCGACCAGAGCACGATGGAAGCGGATCAGGGCGGAACGCGATGGCTAGGCCGACGAGACCATCAGGCCATGAACCGCTCCTTCGACCAGAATGGGAATTGACCTGAGCTCGGCATTTCCGACAAGAGTGCTTCGAACGGCTTGATTGCATGGAGACAGTCGTCCAATTTCCACGCGTGTACGGCGCGGGGGCACTATGGACTGGGCGTTCTGGGGGACATGGATCAAGGATGGCATCCTTGCGGTCGCGCAGCTTATTACCCGTGATTTTGTTCCCGGCCTCATAAGCCTCGCTCTGCTCGTGCTTCTGGTGGTCCTGCTCAGCATCATGAGCATAATCGCCTTCCGGCGCCGCGGGCTGGTCCGTCGGGCGGCGCGGCGCGTGCGATTTGCAGGCGATGCAGCCGGCTTTCAGAGCCAGCTCCACGACATCCAGCGCGATATTCGAAGCAGCAGCGGATCGGATGGTCGGCATCTCGCCGAGAGCTTTGAAGAATTTCGAGAAACACTGATCGAGCCTGCGCGCCATGGCGAAGGTCATGTGCGCAACTCCGTACGCCCTTCCGCCTTCTTCAATCTCGATGACCTGCATATGGGACTGACCGGCTGGCGGACCTGGCCCAGCCTGTTCGTTTCGATCGGCCTGCTTTGCACCTTTCTCGGGTTGATTGCCGCGCTCGCCCAGACGCAGGCCAGCCTTGAGGCCGGAGGCGGCGATCAAACGCAAATGATCGCCGCGCTCGAAGGGCTGCTTCGCACGGCATCGGCCAAGTTCATCATGTCAGTGACCGGGCTCTTCTGCTCCATCGTTTTCACGATCGGATATCGGTAGTGGAGCGGACAGCTGGAGAGCGCGGTTGCCCGTCTGGCGCATGACCTCGAGAAGCGGATGGACTTTGTCAGTCTCGAAGCACTGGCAGACCAGCAACTCGCGGCCATCAAGGAGCAGACGGCTCAACAGCAATTGCTGAACACTCAGCTTATCGCAGAACTCAGCAGGCCGCTCGAACGCATCACAGCTACCGGGACGGAAGCCATCGGCGGTATGGTCAACGAACTAGGCCAGACCCTTACCGCCCGGATTGGCGCCTCCCTCGACAAGGTGGCGGAGCGGATCGACGGCGCGGCGGACAAGCTGGCCGATCTGTCGTCCGCCCTTGGAGAGACGTCTGAACGGTTCCGCGCAACGCTCGATCGTTCGGCGTCGAGCCTCGACACCCTCGTCCAGCGCGTCGAGGCTGCGGCGGGGCAATTGGCTGCCTCGGCCGACAGCATGAATGCGGCGTCCACCCCCGTTTTGGAAAGCGCCCGCGCGACCGCTGACCAAGCTCGCGCGATGGCTGATGGTACACGCAGCCTCGTCGATGCGGCGAAGGGTGCGATCGATGCTGAGCGGACTATCGTGGTCGCCTCTGCCCAGTCGATCGAGGAACTGATCCGCACATTCGAGGCCCGCGCCAAAGCCTATGACGGCCAACTGGAGAAGGCGTTCGCGACCTATGTGGAGCAAGTTCAGCGCACGCTGGGCGAACTGCGGCAGCATAGCGACGGCGTACATGACCGCTACGCCGATGCCCTTCAGGTGCTGCAAGCTGTTATCGAGAATGCTCGCAGCTTTGTGCCAGAGAGCGAGCCGCCGCAGAATCGGCTGCCGGAATGAGGGCTGCGCGACGCCCTCGGCGGGCCGAGGAGGATGAGGAATCCGTCTTCGTCTCGATGACCGACCTGATGGTGAGCTTCCTGTTCATCATCATGATCCTGCTCGCCTTCTTCGCCACTCAGATCGCGCCGAGGGATACCGTGCCGCGCGAACGTTTTGAGACGGTAGCGAACAAGCTCATTGACCGGGAAAAGCAGCTCCAGGCGCTGAAGGAGGAAAACGAGCGGCTTCGGCGCCTGGTGAGCGCGCAGGCTGGCAATCCGATCGAGCGATACAATTTCCAGTCTGCCGAACTGCGCGGCAAGATGCTCGACCGCATCCAGAAGCGCATCAGGGCTGCCGATACCTCCATCGACGTCTCCATCAGCCGCAATGGCGATGCCCTCGAGTTTAAGGGCGACGGTCTGTTCGGATCAGGCAGCGACGCGCCAAGCGCAACTGGCCGGCGCAAGATGGAAGTTATTGCTGGGATTCTGAAAGACGAGCTCCAGTGTTTCTCGCTGGGCGAACGTTCGACACTCGCCTCCGCCTGCAATCCGTCGGTCGCCTTGATCGACGCGCTCCAGGTCGAAGGTCATACAGACAGCACCGGCACGGATGTGCTGAACATGGACCTCAGCTCGCGGCGCGGAACCTCCATCTACGCCATCATGGTAACGGCAAGCCCGGATCTCCTCGGTTTTCGTAATCTCAAGAACCAGCCGATCGTCTCGGTTGCGGGATATGGCAAGGGACGGCCGATCCGCGATAATGACTCCGACCTCTCCCGAGACGCCAACCGCCGCATCGACCTGCGCTTCATCATGTTCGCGCCGCCCGAGGAACAGTTCGTACCGCAGCGGATCGAGGACCTCCCGCGACTGCGGCAACTCCTTGCCGCGGGTCCCATGCCATAGGCCTGCCCCATGAGCCTCATCGACCGCCTTGCGCGCTTGCCCTCCGCCCCGCCCTCGCCAGTCTCGCCCGAGCGGCTGGTGAAGACGGCAGAGCGCATCCGGCAGCGTTTCGGCGATCGGCAGCCAGTGAAGCCGCAGGCCCTCGATGCGCTCGTCGAGCGGTTGACGCAGGCGATCCGGCGCTGGGACTGGAGCCGGCTGACCGAAGGGGAGATCGCGCAGGTGGTACGGGCCTGGGCGAGCCGGCTGGTTCGTGTCGCGTCGGATGTCGAGCAGTTTCTCCTGCGCGAGCTTGGCCGCAGCACCCGCAGGTCGCTGCTTGGGGCAGTGTGTGACGGCTATTTTGTCGGGTGGGTCACGCGAGACGCGCGGACCGCGGAGCTTGCCCGTATCATTCAGGATCGCGCGGCCTGGCTGCCCAGATCCTGGCAGCTTGTGTTTCGAACGATCCCTGAGAGCCTCGATACCAACGAGGGAGCTGTCCGACTCGGGCGCTGGCTGGCCATGCAGGCCGATCCCTATCGTGCCGCCATCGAACGCGGCATCGTCGCCCCTCACGGTCCGGGTTTTATGACTGAGGTTCACGACAACTGGCTGGCGGCGGTGCCAGAACCCAAGGACGAGACGACGATCCGCAGGATGCTAGCCTGGATACACCCGGCCGACGCTCCCAAGTTGGAAGGGGATCGGGCGACAAGAGTGGTTGCGCGTCTCCTGCGTCCGTGGGCCAACACCATGCCCCCGAAGCCGCTCCGCATGCTCTTGCTCAATGAGCTTATCCGACATCGCGGCGATCCCCGCCGCGAGAACGGACATTTCTGGGCGCAGGTGGGTGAGGACGGCAAGCGGACCATGCTGCGCTGGCTTGCCGGCCAGCGCATGGAAGCCTTTCTCGACGTCGTGTCACGTTCGGAAGAGAAGCTGGAGGCAGGCGACCAGTGGCCCGCCCGGCGGCGGTTCTGGATGGGGCTCTATGAAGAAGGACGGATCGACGAGGCATGGCCTTCTTATGGAACCGATGCGCAGGCCATCGCCGACCAACTCGCCCGAACGACGGGCGACATCACCTATTCGGCCTATGGCCAACAACTCTCGCGCAAGAACACGTCACTGTTGATCATGCGGGTTGGACCGCACATCGTGGTCGAGGGTTCGCACAACTTCCGGGTCCATCTGTTCCGCCAGGGCTCCACGACAGCACCGAGGCTCTATGAACGGCAATATGATCTGGACGGCTTCATTCTGCCGCAAGGTCATCAAGATGCTCGCATGCATGACGCCGCAGGCAACTGGATGAACTGGGTCCGCGAGAAGATCAGATGAGCCTGAGCTTTAAATGCCTCCCCGATGCGGACGGCTGCACCTTGTCAGTCGTTCAGCCGAAACGCGGCCTTCTGTCCTTTCTCGGCGCGCGGCGGCAGTATGACCTCGACGCCCTTCCGCGCGAGGAGCGCGCGGTAGCCATGGCGCTGGCGCGGCTGCGCGTGCTCGACCGCGACCGGCGCGATTATGCGATCGAGGGCGAACGCATCCGCTTGTCACACCGGCTCGTGGCATCGCTCGACAGCAGCTCGGCGCGAGCGCTTGGCTTGCCAGAGCTCAACACGCGCTATGTCTTCAAGGCTGCGATGCGAGGATCCCTTGGCAATTCAGATTTCCGCCTCGACTGGTGGTGGGAAAAGCGTGGGCGTCGCGTGCCCTTGAATCGGACCGGTGCCTTCCTCCGTGGTGATACCGGCCTGCTAAGGATTGCGGCCCCGATCTTCGAAGCCATCGGAATTGCTGTTAGCTTTGATCCCAGCGCCTCGCTGCAGACCCATTGGCTCGCGCTCGGCGCGTTCCGTCGCGCACTGGGCATTGAGGGTGTCGAGAATGTGCCAATGGGTCTTGAGGGAGCGCTCGGACAGATCGAGATCGTCACCTGCGATCGAATCGGGCTCGATATTGACGATGCGGACGACAGCCAGTTCGCGCCCCTTCCTTTTGTTGGTGCCAGCCTTGCTGCAGACTCGCCCGTCGAGGCGGAGCATTCTGCCGTGCAAGCCGGGGAATTGGCTGAGTTCCAACGGCAGGCCATGGCGCGCGGCGCCCAGCCGGCCTACCGGATCGCTGCTACGAAATTCCTCATTTTGGATCGCTCAGCCATGCCGGTGGTGGAAGCGATCACCGCTGCCGGCCGGCAAGACTCCGAGGGCCGCCGCGCCTTCATTCGCGATGCCGAGCGCGTCATCACCGAGGCTGTCGAACGCCAGGCACGCGACGACGGACGACTAAACGAGTTGATGAGCCCCGCCGGTTATCAGGAAGCCTTGGAGCGGGCCGTGTCCGTCGCGTGGACCGAGACCTCCGCATGGACGTCACGGGTCATCGCCATCGCCGAATGGACCCGGCCGGCTCCTACGATGCCAGAGAGCTCCGGCACCAACTGGCTGCCAGCCACGATGACTGAGGAACTCGGCGAGAGGCTCGGAATGCTGCTCGACGAGGAGGTCGAGCCCCTGCTGCACGCGCTCGCTGAAGCGAGGGCCGCGGACGCGCAAATCGTGCCCCACCGCATAGGCTCGATTCCCGTCATCACCGAAGTGATGGAGGCGTTGGCGCGACGGCTTGAAATGCTGCGGAAGCGCAAGGATGCCCCTGCACCGGGCCATCCCCAGACGGTGTTTCTGCCGCTCACGCACAGCAATTTCTGGGACAGTGACTTCGGTGCCAAGATTGCGCCGCGCGGCCCGATCGAGGCGTTCAGCCTCCCGCCGCAGGTCTCGACGGCGCTTCGCCCTTATCAGGTCCGGGCCTTCGAATGGCAGGCGGAGGCATGGGCGACCGGATTGCCCGGCATACTGAACGCTGACGAGCAGGGCCTCGGCAAAACCTTGCAGACATTGAGCTTCCTCACTTGGCTGCGTCAGACGATGATCGAGGGCGCCGTCCCCTCCCTGCCCATTCTGATCGTCGCGCCGACCTCCCTCCTGCGAAACTGGGAGGCGGAATGTGCGACCCATGTCGATCCGGATTTCTGGGGCGAGCCGGTCCGGCTCTACGGCCAACACCTCCAGCGTTGGAAGTGTCCGGCGCAACGCGGTCGGGACATCGATCACGGCGTCGCGCGGCTTGATCTCTCTCCGATCAAGAGCATGCCCAGCCTCGTGATCGCCACCTACCAGACGGTCGCCAATTATGCCGTCTCCTTCTCGCAGACCCGCTTCGCCGTCGCCGTGTTTGACGAGATCCAGAACCTCAAGAACCCGTTCGCGATGCGCTCGGAGGCGGCCAAAGCCGTCCTTGCAGATTTCCGCATCGGTCTCACCGGAACGCCGGTGGAGAACGCCACGCGCGACATCTGGGCGATCATGGATCAGCTCTTTCCCCTGGCACTTGGCCCGCTGGCCGAATTCCGGCGGGTTTTCGACGAGCCGAGGGAGGAGCGCATGGCGCAGCTGCATGCCGCGCTTTTCTCGGGTCAATGCGGTCGTCCCCCGCTCGCACTACGCCGGCTGAAGAAGGACGCGGCGTCCGACCTACCCCCAAAGGTGCGCGTGCTGCACCCGCGTATCATGCCGGAGGCCCAAGCAATCCGGTATGACGAAATCCGCGGCAAGGGTGGTGGGATGTTCGCGCTTCTGCACCACATCCGCCGCACGTCGTTGCATCCAGGCCTCGTCGAAGGCGAGGTGCCGGAGACGTTCACTGCGGCATCGGCCCGTCTTGCATCGGCCGTCGAGATTCTTGCGCATATCAAGTCCCGGAGTGAGCGCGCCCTCGTGTTCATTGAGAACCGCGACGTCCAGGCCTGGTTCGCCGAACTCATCAAGATCGAGTTCGGGTTGGATCGGGTACCTGTTATCAATGGTGACACTTCCATCGATCAGCGAAAGGAAATCACCGACCGGTTTCAACGACATCTGGTTGATGACCGCGGATTCGATGTCCTCGTGATGGGTCCTCGCGCCGCAGGAACCGGACTGACCTTGACCGCAGCCAATCATGTCATCCACCTCACGCGCTGGTGGAATCCGGCGGTGGAAGAGCAATGCAACGACCGCACCCACCGGATCGGTCAGACCAAGCCAGTCACGATCCACATTCCCCTTGCCGTGCATCCCCGCCTTGGCCGCAATTCCTTCGATTGCCTGTTGCAGCGCCTGATGGTTCGCAAACGCACCATCGCCAACGCGGTGCTCTGGCCACAGGAAACCGAGGGCCCAGAACTTCTAGAGCTCTACCAGACCATTCTTTCCAACAGCGATTCGGGCAACGACAGCAGCCAGTACCCTGCAGATCATCCCGATCTGGTCACAACCGAACTGGCGCCCGGCATCTCTCGTGTTGGCCTCAGGACCGGCGGTGCCAGCATCGTTGTCACGCACAACATCTGCCCAGATCGCGCCGACGGCCGCCTGACGCCGGAGGATGCGGCAGTCATAGCGTTTGCGTCCCCGCAGCCACCGCAGCGCTCGTCCGGGCTGCCGATCTCCCTACTTCCCGACACGGCACTCTGGCCTGACTACATCCTGCCACACTGACGCCAGAACCGCGCCCATCACTGCCCTACGATGTCGTCGAGGAACTCGGACCCGGGCGCGAGGCCCGAGAGCATCAGCCGGTCGCGCGCACGGGTGGCGGCGACGTAGAGCAGGTGGCGTTCGGTTTCCTGGATGGCTTCTAGGTCGGCAATGTCGCCGACCTCCGTCAGACGCTGCGGGTCGGGCAGCGCATCCTCGTCCAGCGCCATGACGGCGACAGAGCGGTATTCAAGCCCCTTGGCGTCGTGCATGGCCACTATGGAAACAGGCGCGCCGGCAGTGCGTATGGCCGCTTCGGCGCGGGCGCGCTGGCTATCGCCGCGCACCAGGACCACCTGCTCTGCAGGAGCAATACCGATTTCGGCTCCCGCACGGAGGAAGGCCGCGACGGCGGCGATCTCGGCGGCCTCGCTTTCGAAGAGCGCGACAGCAGGCTCCGGACCGTCGAAGACGGACACGGTGCCCCGCCGCTCATCTTCGATGCCGTCCTGATCGGTGATGACCGGCGCAAGCAGCCGATCGGCCATCGAGCGAATCTGATGCGATGTCCGATAGCAGATTTTGAGGACGCTCGCCCGGCCGCGGATATCGATGCCGAGCCGCGCCCATGAAAAAGGCAGATGAAAGATGCGCTGGCCGAGATCGCCCGCGAAGAACAGGGCGTCCGGCCGACCTCCCCCGGCCTCCGCAAGGAAGCGCGCAGCGGCGACCGAGAGATCCTGAGCCTCGTCGACGACAATATGCGTATAGGGCAGCCGACCACCACTCCGCAGCCACGCAGCCAGCCGCCCATAGACACGCGACGGCGTTACCAGCCCCTCCCGGTTGAGCCATTCACGCACGAAGTCGAATACGGACCAGGCAGCTTCGCGCTGGCGCGGACCGAGCCTCGTCTTGCGCCCGATGCGGGGAACGGACGCATAGCCCTCGGCATCCGCCACCTGCCAGGCATCGACCACTTCCTCCCACTCTTCCAGGAGAAACACCTCGGCAAGATCGCGGCCATGACCGAGCGAGCGCGCCGCAGCAATGGCGGCCACGAGATCGCCGCGCGAGGCGAGGCGAGGCGGCCCGAAGGCGCCGGCATAGAGTTCGGCAGCCGCAGCATCCAGCGAATGAATGACGATGCGCGCGCGAAGACTTGGCTCGGCCGCGCTCAGCAGGTCGACCTTCTCCCGCAAGGCATCGGCCAGCAGCGGCGAGAAGGTCGTGAGCAGGACCTTGGCCTCGGGGTAACGCGCCAGATGCACGGCGCGATGCAGCGCGACAATGGTCTTGCCGGTGCCCGCCGAGCCCGAGACGCGCACGGGCCCGCTCCAGCTACGCGTCACCAGCGCGCGCTGAGCCGGATGCAGGAACACGGCCCACTCCGCGAAAGGCGCGTCGAGAGCCGCTTTCAGTTCCTCGATGCCGTCGACGATGCGGAAGCGGCGCTGCGCATCAGGATGAACGAAGGGATCGGCGCCCGCTGCAGGCCGCATGGCGATGTGATCCTCGAGCCGGCCGCCGGTGGCAAAGTCGAGCAGCGCCTCTGCCGCTTCGTCGGGCAGGCTTGCGAAGAGGCGATCAACGCCGGCCTCGTCGATGGCGCGCACGGCGGCAAGCCAGTCGCGAGGGACGCCAATGTCGAGCAACTGATCGTCGGAAAGCGACGCAAATCGTCCCCGCCCGCGCGCGGTCGGCAAACCCGATCCGCCGGCATGCATACCGGCGCCGGACTGCGATCCGACCGAAATCGCTTCGACGACCTCGACGAATTGCATCGCGCCTGTCCGCTCATGCGGCACTAGCCGCCGACGCTCGGCCCAGCGATAGGCATCGTCGTGATGGCCGACATAGGCGATCAGCGTGCGCTCGCCATCCTTGTGCAGCACGAGGCGGATATCCTGCGAAACGCGCGCGGTCCAGAAGCCGGGCGACGCCTCGACGCGGTGCAGCTGCAGCCCGTTGCCCGTTGGATCGAGGGCGAGATCGACCGTCGCGATCTTGACCTGCTTCTGCTCGGCCGCCGACAGGCGACCGAGGGCCTTGGTGAAGGTCGAGGCATAAAGCAGCATCGGATAGGCCCCCGGCCTAGCGACTCACACGGCGAGAACCTTCATCACCTCGTCGCCGAGATGATTGATGACCTTGACCGCGACCCGCCCGCCTGCCGGACGCGGGAAGGGGCGGGAGCGCGTACGGCGCAGGCTCTCCCACGCTTCCTGGTCGATCTCGGCGCGCAGCGACGTCTTCAGCGCCTTGTAGGGATCGTTGGTGCCGGGGAAATAGGCGTGACGGACGCGGAAATTCTCATAGTCGTAGTCCGTGTCGATGAACCACACCGCGATGTCGTCGGCGCTGGAGCTCTCGATCTGGCCGCCCTTGTACATGTCGATGCCGGCGAGCTCGATCGAGATCATGCCGCCGCCCTCGTCATGCGGCTGGATATCCGGCTCGCCGAACACGGTGAAGAGATTGCCGGCGCCGGTCGAGGCGAGGTCGGGCATATGCAGGTCGGGATTGATGCGCGCCTGCAGGACGGTGAGCGCGCCCATGCGGTCGAACTCGCTGGCATGGGCATCGAAATTGAAGGCGGCAACGATCAGGAGATCAAAGCCGGCCTCCATCGCCTCGCGTGCCGCGGCTGTCACGTCGGGCCGCGAGACCGTGCCATATTCCGGACCGACCAGAATGGCGGCGCGCCGCTCCGGGCTGTCGGCGAGCGTATCGCCCTCTCCTTCCGAGGCCTGACGAACGCGCCCTTCCGCGCAGACGAAGCGGCCGGGCCATGGCTTGATCGCGGAGAAGACGAGACGATCGGCCTTGTGCGCCTGCTGCACACCGGACTTCTTCAGATTTTCGAGGATCATCTCGACGAAATCGGCGCTCTCGACCGCCTCGCCCTTCTGCCTGCGGCCTTCGGCGGCCTCGAGCTCGTCGAAGAGACTGTCGTCATAATCGACGGCGGGCACGCGATGCGGCGACAGGCTCTCGACTGTAAACGGCCCGGCGACGCGCACGCGGGCATTGTCGACATAGGGCTGGTCATAGAGATATTCGGTCTCGGCCTTGGCGGCGATCGAGGCGTCGATCTCCTTCTGCCGGCCGATGCGCCCTTCCCACCATTTCGCATGCGCCTCAATCGCGGCCGCCGGCCAGTCCTTGCCGGCCTCGCGCGGGATTTCCCATTCCTGCCAGTCCTTGCCGAGCGCGGCGTTCAGAGTCTCGCGCAAGGGCTCGAGCACCTGCTGCCATTGCTCCCAGATCGTGTCGATCTCGGCATTGTTGGCGATCGATTTCAGCGTGATATGCGGCACGCGCTTGTACACGAAGCCGTGGCGCAGCCTGCCATAGGTCGGCGTCGTCGCCGGAAGGGAGCGGGTGATCTCCGCCTCCTTCATTTGACCCTCACGGCTGTCGGCGAGGATATACCAAGGATAGCGTGCGCCCATCAGCCTTGCGCGGGCGAGCGCGAGCGCGACGCGGCTTGTATCCATCGTGATCCAGCGCCGCCCCCATTGCTCGGCGACGTAGGCGGTCGTGCCCGAACCGCAGGTTGGGTCGAGCACCAGATCACCGGGATCGGTGGTCATCAGTATGCAGCGTTGGATGACTTTAGGCGATGTTTGGACAACGTAGGCTTTATCAGCCATAAAGCTCGCGCCAACATCGCCCCAATTAGCGCTCAAGGGATAGACTGGAAAGTCATCCAAATATCTAACATAGCCCAAGCGCGACGATGTATATCCTAAGCGGCGCGAGATTTTTAGCCGCCTCATTCCAGTCTCATTGGTCTTCCAGCGAACCGTCATAGATGGCCTAAATGTTTCGCCCTCTATATCGACTGGAAACCAGGAGGCCGCACCCTCGCCTTTGTCGCGACCCATAGATTGGCTAGTCAAATTGTCGAGAGAGTAAATGCGGTCGCGGGCCGTGTCGATATCACCAAAGCGCCCTAAAGGGGACCTATCGAAATAATCTCTTTCAACTTGGTTATAATTAGTTCCACCAACCTCACCGGCGCGCTTTTCAGCTAGAGGTTGACGATATTTCAGCGAGGAAACATCTTTTGCATACCATAGAACAAAATCAGATGTTGAGGACAAGAACGGGGATGTATCGCTACTAGTCTTCGCGAAGCTAATCTGACTCACGCAATTCTCATCCCCAAACACTTCGTCCATCAGCGCCCGCACACGATGCACGTTCTCGTCGCCGATCTGCACGAAGATCGAGCCGCTCTCGGTGAGCAGGTCGCGCGCCACGGTGAGACGGTCGCGGAGATAGGTCAGGTAGGAGTGGATGCCGTCGCGCCAGGTGTCGCGAAACGCCTTCACCTGCTCCGGCTCGCGCGTCAGATGATCGGCTTTGCCGTCCTTCACGTCGCGGCTGGTCGTCGACCACTGGAAGTTCGAGTTGAACTTGATGCCATAGGGCGGGTCGATATAGATGCACTGCACCTTGCCCCGGAGACCCTCGCGGGTGGCGAGACTTGCCATGGCCTTCAGGCTATCGCCGAGGATCATCCGGTTCGACCAGTGCTGGTCATGCGCGTAGAATTTGGTGCGCTGCTCCGGATCGAGCCCGTTGAAATCGGCGAAGAGATCGGGCGCCGCCTCGACTTCGCGCCGCCGCTCGCTGGCGCGCTTCAGATCCTCGATCAGCGCCTTCGGGTGGATCTTCTCCTGGATGTAAAGCGGCGGCGCCTCGACCACGAGGTCCGACCAGTCGAGCACATCCTTGCCGCGCCAGACCAATTGCGGATCGAGATCGGGATTGCGCCGCTCATAGGCAACGCGGATCGGCGCCTTGATCTCCGGCGGCACAAACGCCTCCAGCTCCGCCGTCGGCGCATTCCGCCGCGACGCCTCCGCATGCACGATGGCATCGACCTTGAGCGGCGGCTTGGTCATCAGGAACGGTCCATGGGAACGAGAATGTGCTTGATGCGGTAGAGGCGGAGGAGGTCGGCTATATAGGGCGACGGCGGCTCTTCAGTCACAAGGACCGCTTCCACCACCGGTTTGCCGAATTCTCGGGGCACTCCGCGCTCGTCTGGAACCCCTCTGGCATCCATGGCCGTCTGAACGGCCCGGTATTTGATGCACTGGTAGACACCACGGAGATGGTCCGCCTCATTCGAGTCGTGTGACTTGACCTCGACCACGACGGTCTTGTTGCGACAATAGAAGACGACATCGACCCGATCGGCAGACGCAAGATCGACTTCTGTTGCCGCGCGAGCTCCCGAGTAGGAGGGATGGAGTTCTCCCGGATTGGCCTCGACCCACAGGCGGAGCGCTTTGTGATTGGGACCTTCACCATGCCGGCCGTACTGGATGCCATCCTTCTCGGTCCCGCGGGTCGACTCCCTCTCGATCTCCAGTGGATCGCCCAGCCCGAGAGGTTCGTCAAATGCCCGCTGGAACAAATCCGCCCAGTCGCCCAGCTTGTAGGCATAGACATCCTCGACCGCCCTCTCGAAGGCACGGCGCCATTCATTTGGGTAGAGCTTAGGCGCGTTCTCGGCTTTGAGCCTCGTCAGTCCATACCGGCGGGCGTAGTGCTCTCCAGCGCCGCGGCTCGGCAAGCCATTTTTGCTTGAGACCATCAGGACATTGATGAGCGGGGCCGCACGATCTTCCTCCGCTAACCGATCCATCAGACTGCCAACGGCCCAACCCATGCGTGTAGGGAAGATTGTCGCGAAATTCTCGTCCCTCTCGAGGCGCTCCTTTGCCTGTACATAGTACGTCTTCGACTGGAGCAGTGCCTCCTGAACGAGCCACCGCATGAGCGGCTTGTGCGCATAGGTCCACAGATTTTCGTTTGTCGCGCTGAGCTTGCCGGACATGTCCCCTCCCCCGATCTCGCCGCAACCAATGGCCCGGCCCTCGCTACGCCGCTGCCGCGGCCGCCACCTCATCCAGCCAGGTCTCGACCTTCGCCGCGAACTCGGTCCGGATCGTCCAGACATCGGTGAACTCGGCGAAGTTCCAGCGGCCCAGAAAGCCGAGATTGTTGACGCCGGGCACCCACAGCGTGCGCATGGTCTCGGCCTTGTCCTTGTCGTCCTCGTCGCGCGCGCCCTTGATCTCGACGACCAGATTGAGCGGATCGTCGGCGCCGCTTCCGTCGTCGATCCGGAGGATGAAATCCGGGCGATAGCGCCGCGCCTCGCCCCCGGCGGAATAGGGCACCTCGAAGCCGAGATTGTGATTCTTGACCCAGGCGACGACGCGCGGATGTCGATCGGCGACGCGGCAGAACTCCGCCTCCCAGTCGCTGTCGATGACGGCATAGTTGATGTGGCAGCGCGGGCCGGTCTCGTAGCGATCCTTCGACGTCATGAAGCGGACATGCCGCGTGCTGCCCTCGCGATTATAGGGATCGAGCAGCGCCAGGACGCGGCCGCCGCCCTCCTGGCCGCGCGTGATCGCCGCCATGATCCGGTCGGCGACGCGGTCGGCGATGCCGTAATAGAGCAGCTGCGCCGGCTGCGTGCCGCCCGAGCAGACGAGATGCTCGGCCATCCAGCGCCGCACGATCGGCTTCAACTGCATGATCAGCCCGGCCTTCGGCTGCTGGTTGGCATCGGTCAGCCGGCGCTTCACGATCCAGTCGGCGAGGCGGAACTGGATCGTCGAGAGCCGCGTGTCGGCGAGGTGATCGAGCGTCAGGTCGGCCTGTTCGCCGATGATGCCGGCATTGACCGTCTCCGTCGCGCCGACCAACTCGGGCGTCAGCTCCAGGGTGGAATCGGCGCTGAAATCGGCTGAGAGCTTTTCCTGCGGCAGTTCGGTCCGGTAGCCCTCGACGCGCGGAAAGCGGATCTCGCTCATGTCGCGATCGGGACTGACGGCGAAGACGCGCTCCATGTCGTCGGGCGGGCTCGGTTTCGAAATCACTGGTTGCGCCGTGAAGTCGAACGGAATTCCGAGCACGTCGGCATATTCGACCTTGAACAGCCCATCCGCCTGCAGCTGGTAGGACTGGCGGCGCAGCGCGCGGCCGATCACCTGCTCGCAGAGCAGCTGCGTGCCGAAGGCGCGGACGCCCAGCACATGCGTCACCGTATTGGCGTCCCAGCCTTCAGTGAGCATGGAGACGGAGACGACGCAGCGAATGCCCTCTCCGAGCGCACCCTTGCGCCCGACGGTGTTCATGACCTCGCGCAGGATCGACGCATCGTCGATCGCCTCGGCCGCGGCGCGATCACCGGTGCGCTGGATCAACTCGTCCTTGAATCGCTCGATCTCGACCCGCGCCGCCTCGCGGAACTCGGCGCTGACCGCCTCGCCGCTCTCCAGCTGCTGACTATCGATGAGCAGCGTGCGCATGCGCGGCAAGGCCGCTCCGTCGGGATCGAAATTGCGGAAGAGCTCACACTTGCCGGCAACGAGCGATCGGCTGCCGTCGGGGGTCTCGATTTCGTAGCCGGCTATGTAGTCATGCACCAGCTTCGAGGTGGCGGTGTTGTTGCACACCACGATGAAGACCGGATCGACGCCGACACGCGCCTCGCGCCATAGAGCATGGGTCTTCGCATAGTGGCCGTAAAGGGCATCGATGGCGGAGAGAAGCGCGTTCGGCAGCTTCTGCGGATCGTAGCCCTTCGCGCTCGCGCGTCCCTTCTTCGGAAGCGCGCCGCCGACATGATCCCAGAGATTGCGGAACATCGGCGTATCGCCGCCCGGCACATTGTCCATCACGGGGACGCGCGGCAGCTTGACGATGCCGCATTCGATCGCGTCCATCAGGCTGAAATCGCTCATCACCCAGCCGAACAGCGATCCCTCGCGATAGCCGGATCCGCGCAGGAAGAACGGCGTCGCCGACAGATCATAGACCATCTGGATGCCGAGCTCGCGCTTCACTGCTTCCAGACCGGAGATCCAGAGTCGTGCGGCGGCGTTGGCCTCCTTCGCCTCGGCGAGCGCATCGCCCTTGAGGGCCGCCTCCTCTTCGGGCGTCAGCGGCCTCTCGCGATAGCAGTGATGCGCCTCGTCGTTCAACACGACGATGTTCTTCAGGCCCATCAATGCGCCGGCCACGCGGCGGATCATCGCGCCGTCGCTCTCCTCGCGCGGCTTCGTCTTCAGCGCCGCCTGCTGGACCTTGTTGAGCGGGATCTCGTCCTTTTTCTTGAAGGCGTGGTAGTTGGTGATGACGATCTTGGCGCGACCGAGATCGGTGAGCATGTCCTCGGGCACGAGCTGGCGCGTGCTGTAATAGCTTTCGGGATCGTTCGGCTGGAGGACGCGCAGCCGGTCCTTGATGGTGATGCCCGGCGACACGACGAGAAAGCCGCGTGAGAAGCGCCTGGCGTTCGGATGGCGCACCGCATTGACCGTCTGCCAGGCGATCAGCATCGCCATCACTGTCGTCTTGCCGGCACCGGTGGCGAGCTTCAGCGCCATGCGCATGAGATCGGGATTGGAGGCCGCATTGGCCGCCTCGAGATGGGTCCAGAAGCGGCGGCCCTGTGACGACGACTTTGGTGCGACCTCAGTCAACCAGATCACCGTCTCGACTGCCTCTATCTGGCAGAAGAACGGCTTCTGATTGCTGAACTCGAAGCTGCGCCAGTGCTCGAGCAGCCGAGCCGTGGTCGGTGTCACCTGCCACTGGCTCTCGGGCAGTCTCCGCCAGCTCTCGACGGCAGAACGGATGCCGTTGATCACCTCGGTGGGGTTGTATTCCTGTCCCCCTTCATCGGCGAGCAGGTCAGGCTGGACCGAGCGGCCGCGGACCTTTCGCGCCTTCGGGATCGGCGAGACGAGTGCACTGGCACGCCGGCGCGGCACGATGACATTCGTCGGCTGACCGCTGCCGTCCAGCTCCCAGTGCCGCTTCGGCTCTTCATAGGGCGAGTTGAGGATCGGCGATTGGAAAAACGCATCACTCATCCGACTCGCCCCTATGCCCCCGAATGGCGTAGAGCTTCGCACGCCACACCCCTGGGTGGTCAAGAAGGACCACCGATCTCCGAATATGGCCGCGAGATTGCCGGTATGACCAGACGGTGCAACGACATGATCGACATGGATCACGTTGCGGTATTTGCCTGCCACACAGAGATTGCGGGATGCATCGACGGTGACGCCCACCAGCTGGCGAATACGATTAGGCTCGCCATTACTCAGCAAACGTCCCAGATTCGGTATCTGACTACCAAGCTGACAGCGCGTGGACCGCTTCGATCCGCTCATCGGCAACTGGCGTATCCCCGTCAGCATCCGAGCGCAAAATCCTGAATAGTCGCGCTATGCGATCCCTTTCGTCCGCAATGTCGAGGCTCGCGGTCTCGAGAACCGTCTCCCGGTCCGTGATCCGGAACCGGGCCTGCACGCCCTCCTGGGCGCCGAGCCCCTCATGGTGCGGATAGAGCAGCGTCAGCCGGGGCGCCTTGTAGAGGTGGGCATAGGCCATCATCTGGTAGACGTCGCTCTGGGACACGCCCTGTTTCGGGTCATCGATCCGAGCAGAGATCCGCTTCCACTTGGTGTCGATGACATGGACGATCTCACCAGCGTGCCAGACCAGGATATCCGGCTTGGTCTGGAACACGGAACGCCCGTCATCAAGATCGGTCAAGCAGGACAACCGCCCGCCCTGCAGCGCGACGCGGAACTCCGTTCCGGTCAGAGCGCGCGCGACCAGCCTTCCGATGTACTCTTCGAACAGCGCATTCATTTCGAAGAGGAGCGCGGTTCCCTGCCCAGCCCCGCTGCTGGTCGTCTGATAGCGGCTGCGCAGGAAGAGCGCGGCCAGCCCGAACAGGTCCTGCCATGGCCGGTTGGTCCGGTCGATGACGACCGCGCCCCAGTCCAGCGCCGGTACCGGAACCGTCGCGATATCGGCATAGACGAATGCCAGCTCGCGCAGGCGCTGCTGGTTGGCCGGATTCCGCGACATCCGGGATAGACGCGCGATGGCTGCCTTCATGATGCGATTGAGGGCAATGTCTCTCGACAACTCATCGAAGCGACAGGCAAGCCGCCCGGGATTCGCAGCATGGCGCGTGAACTGCCGCGGAACATCGAGAGCGCCGCGAAGCCTCGGCAGATCGTCCTCGTGGCCGATGTAGCGACGCGGTAGACCTCGGCGCACCGCCTCCGTCAGCTTGTCGCAGAAGATCCGGATCAGGATCTCCAGCAGCGTGTCCCGCTGCCAGTCGAGATCGGTCAATCGCCCCGTTTCGATCTTCAGATCGAGCGCCACCGCAAGCATGTGCACGAGACGCTTGCGGACCTCCCGCCTCTCTTCGCTGGAGCCCTCCTTCTGGCCGACCTCGATCTTCGGCAGTATCTCGAGACTGCACCCCTCGACGGCGAGGACGCCGACCACGCCCCGGGCCTTCAGTCCGTCGCGGTGATCCTCCAGCACCCCGCTGCCGCCGCGACCGGAGAATTGAGAAGCCTTCGCCAGCGCCGCGATCTGCCCGGCAAGGTGTGGCGGGATGCAGCCCTCGCCATCGCCGTGGGGCAGCGTCTTCCACTCGCTGAGGGTGTAGGCCCTCATCAAACTGCAAACTCAGAGAAGTCGAACCGGTCCTTGACCCGCCAGCGCAGCTTGTCCCCTGACAAACCGGTCTCGTCGAGACCGTTCGGTGCAGACAGCCGGCGCGCCTCCAGGAAGCGTGACGGGCCTTGCGCCGCATCGCCGAGAACGGCGGCGACCCTCGACCAGTCCTCGTAAAAATACTCGGCGAGCAGCGGGATGACCTTGTGGCGCATGACTTCATCGACCTCGTCGCGCGTCCTGCAGCCGGTGAAGTAAGCGTGGCCGATCTGATGCTCGCGATCGAAGAGATATTCGATGCGATCGTTGATCGTGGTCAGCAGCTTCTGCAGGTCGATTCCGTCCACATTAACCCGGAGCACGGATGGGTCAGGCATCAGTTCCCGGAAGATGAACCGACGGCGCAGCGCCGTATCGAGCAGCGCGATCGACCGGTCAGCCGTGTTCATCGTACCGATGATGTGCAGGTTGGCCGGAACGCCGAACGACCTCTTGGAATAGGGCAGTACGACGCGGATCTCGTTCGGCATGCCCAGCCGTTTATCCGGCTCCAGAAGCGTGATGAGCTCGCCAAAGACCTTGGAGATGTTGGCTCGGTTAATCTCGTCGATGATCAGGACGGCGTCCTGCAGCGTGTCCCCGGATGGCGACTTGTTGATCAGTGCTTCGATGCCCGCAACGTTCAAAACGCCGGACGATAGGCGATAGATTGTTTGCTGGGTGAATGCGCGATCGTAGACGTTACTGTAGCCGATTCCGTCAAAATCCCACCAAAGCCACCGGACAGCCCGTCGGTGGCTATATCCCGGAGTTCCACGGGGATGAAATTCATATGCACCCGTCACTTCTCCGATCGCTCGCACGAGACTGTTGCCCTTCGAGACAATCAGAATATCGCCGATCTCAAGCTTGTTGCGAAAGTCGTCGGTCATTCGCACAGCAGGGCTCGACTCAGTTGCGTCGGCGTTGCGAAGCCCGACCTCGCGCATAGCGCGGGCAATCTCAGCTCGGCCGGCAAAACGCTCATCCGACCAGTCAATGTCATCGAAACCGAACAATGCGTAGCCATCGGCGATCGCTGCCTGAAATAGCGCAGCATCTTCTGGCCATCTTGAGTTGCCGATTGACATCTTGAACACCTGGCGCCCATCCAGTCGGATCGCTCCATCGACTTCGGGGCCCTTCAGTGCCCGCTCAGCGGCTCGAACGAAGATCCCCTTTTCAACCTGTAGGCTGAAACCCGTGTGTTCATCACTGGTGCCAGCAGTTGGCCGCAACCCCTCCACAAACTCCTCGTAAGACATCGATTGGTGGAAGGTCACAAATTCGATGCGCCCTTCGTCGACCAGTCGCCGATATTCTGTCATCAGAGCGTCGCGTCGGCCGTCATCCGTTAGCGCAGCGGCGGCCTCCTCGCCGAGACAGAGGCGGACCGCCTCCCAGGCTGTCTGATAAGTCTTGCCGGTACCAGGCGGGCCATAGAGGATTAGGTTCGTGGCCGAGGGCGAAGTGCTGTTCTTGGATTCAGGCATGGTGTCCGCCGCCTTTTGCGCCGCGAGCTGATAGGTGAATGTGGTCGTGCTGCTGTTGTTGGGCTCGGTGTGAGTGGGGACCGGCACTTGGGCCAGTTGCTGGAACTTTGAGCCCCCCAGCGCGCTGCAGATGTTCGGAAACGCGTTCTTCAGCCCCATGTCCGCGGCAAGGTCGCCTGCCTTGACCGATACGTGAGACTCGCCGCGCTCGCGTGCCGGCTCGACGAAGTAGTTGAGCGCGCAGAGCCGGATGCGGTCCGCATCGGCGATCAGGTACTCGGCGCCTTCGGGAGGCGCGACCGGCTTGTCCTCATGATCGACGATGATGAAGCCTGCATTGTGCAGCCGCGCCGCGGCATCCGCTTTATGGCCCCAGCCGCCGTTCAGCTCGGTTTTCTTCAGCAAATAGCCGACGATCGGCTTGGTCGGATGGACGCGATTGCCGCGCGAGCGCGTCGACCGGACCCAGTAGTCGCGCGGGTCGCCGAAGGGAGCGAAGATCTCCTTGTTGTTTCCTGTGGATTGATAGTCGTCGAAGGCGTCCATCGCCGTCTCAACGGCGATGCGATCGAACTGTCCGCCTGTTTCTGCCGGCTCGTCCACGTAATTGTGAACGACCCACAAAGCGCTCTGAACGTCGATCATGTCCCGCGGGGCGAGGCCGCGGTCGCCAAGGGCTCGACGAACGGCGCGCATGAAGCGAAGTTCGTCGGCGTACGTATCGACCAAGGAAGCGTGCGCCGGAAACCGCACCCCCATAGCTTCCCGCCACAGATCCTCGCGTACGGAAAAGCGGATGTAGACAGCTTCATCCGGCCAGAGATGGAGAAACAGAAACTCGCCAATCTGGCGCGCGGCGTCGGCGGAGCCTTTCGGAACCGCATCCTTCCAAGCGTGCGAAAACGCCTCCAGCGCGGCACCGTGACCATCGGGAGAAGTAAGGGCGGCGCGCGCAAGGGCAGCAAGTGCCGGATCGAGCCGCGAACGATCGGCGCCACCCTTCGCCGTCAGCGGAAGGTAGGTGCGCCAGTCGAGAAGATTGCTTGCGCTCGCGGCTGAGAGGATGGCATCCGCCATCGCCCTGTCGCCGTCGGCGCTTTGCAACGCCAACTGCAAGGATTGCGATGTCTCGAGCTTGTACCCACGCTCGCTCGCATCAAAATCGGTATCCGGACGGTCAAAACGATCCAAACTCGGGAAAAATCGCCGAAGCCGTTCAATCCAACGCGTCACGGCGACCGGATCAAGATGCAGTTCGCCACCGCCAAGATGAACGGCAGAGAGCAGCTTTTGGAAGGCCTCCCGCGAGTCGATCGTCACTTGAACGCAGGAGGCACTTTCGAACGACCATGCGCGGCTAAGGTTCGAATGGCGGCCACCATCCTGCTTGCCGTCCTGATAGGGAAATTCCTTGCAGGCAAATCCGGCAGTCTCCAGCGATTGCTGCCACTTGCGACCCAAATAGAAGTGTCGGGCGCTATTCTCGATCTGCCATACGATGCGGTCGCCAGAACTTGCTTCCAGAGTAACCATCTTCTTGGCGCTACCACCGGGTTTCAGATCAGTCGCCTTGATCGCCTCGAATAAATCCCGACGCAACGGAACGAACTCATCGCGATCATTCTCCGCGACCCTGGCCTCAATCGCTTCCCACATTAGTCGTCTCCCCACGAACTCAGAGCACACAACACATTCACCAGCCGCATCTGCTCGATCGTTTCGCACCGCGCCTCGCGAAGGCGTGGGGCGCCGAACACCAGCGCCAGCCCCTTAGCGCGCGATACGGCGACATTGATCCGGTTGAGAGAGAACAGGAACTCCATCCCACGCGCGGTTTCATCGATCGATGAAGCGGTCATCGAAACGATGCAGACCGGCGCCTCCTGGCCCTGGAACTTGTCGACTGTGCCGACCCTGATCCCAGCGGGCAGTCCTTCGCGCAGCAGGTTCACCTGCGCATTGTAGGGAGCGACGATGATGATGTCGGACTGGCTCATTGGGCGGCGCCCGCCGTGCTTGTCCGTCCATCGACCTTTCATCAGCAGATCGGCTACGGCAGCCCGGATGGCGACCACCTCCTCGCCCGAGCTCTGCGCATTGCCCTCGTGCTCGACCGGCACCCACCAGGCCCCGGTCTCGGGGAAGGATGTCCCGGCTACCCGCTGATTTGCGGCGTCAAGGTGGCTTGTCAGCCGTCCCTCGTAGACCTGATCCGAAATGAAGCGGCAAACATCCGGATGCATGCGTCGGGAAACAGGCAGGAAGATGCCGCGGTCGGGCGGCACGGTGGGGTGGTCGCCGAGCATCCATTCGAGGGAGGAGAGGTTCGCCGGCGCGGGATGTGCGCCCTGGATGACCTGCGGCAACTGGCGAGGGTCGCCGACCAGCACGATATTGCGCGCAGCCCGCCCCATGGCGACCAGGTTGGCCAGACCGACCTGACCGGCCTCGTCAACGAACAGCCAGTCAAAGGCCTGCACATTCTCGTCTCGCGCAAAGAAGAAGACGGTGCCGCCCACGACATCCCCGCCGCTGGCGGCTTCGGAGTTATCGGTCGTGCGACGGACGGGACAGTCGTCGGGGTAGCCATCCTCGCTGCCCGAGACCTTGTGGACCAGATCCGGGCCGAGCAACCCTCCCGCCTCTTCGATGGCGCCGAGGCACGCCATCAAGACGTTGCGGATCGCCTCATGGCTATTGGAGGTAACACCGACGCGGTAGCCCTTCAGCACCAGCGACATGATCGCCCGGGCGGTCACATAGGTCTTGCCCGTCCCTGGCGGCCCCTGGATCGGGAGCACGGTCTCCTGCATCGCGCAGACGGCCGCGATTGAGCCGGCGACGGGATCGGCCCCGCGAAGCAGGTCGGGCACCGGACCGACGGCGAGCCGCGGCGCCCGCCGCGACAACAGGTCATCGACGGCGCCGAAGGCGCGCGGGCCGCACTGATCGGCGATCACGCTGCGCAGGGCGGCGGCAATGCCGGCCGTGTCGAGCGGCCAGTCAGGATGCAGGTTCAGGCGATCGGCAAGAAGATGCGCCTTGCCGGGCCCTGCCTTGACGGTGATCACGCGCTCGGTCCGGTTCAGGGCTTCGATGCTGACAGTGGCAGGCGGGCCGTCAGGCACCGGCACAGTTGCCTTGCGGCCGTCGCGCAATTTGGTCTCCTGCGGGGGATAGTGATAGCTGCGGGCGAAGGATCGCTTAACCATCTCCACCGGCCCCGTAGCCACCAGTCCGCCTAGCGCGTCGAGGTCGTCGATCAGGTCATCGTCATCCTTTGCGACGCTATCGAAGACCGCCCACTGCGCCGGCTTGACCTCTCGCCGGTGGAACTGGCCGAGATTGAACAGCATGTCCTGCCGATCCTGCGGCAGGCTCGAAGCAGCGAGAGCCGCTCGCAAGGCTTGCGTCTCGCCGTCCTCCTCGACCTCCTTGGGTGCGGCGTCGAGCTCGAACACCGGCCAGGGCGCGGATGGCCGGATGCCGACGAGCCAATGCCGCAATTCCCCAGTCGAGATGCAATCGATACGATTATAGTCTTCGATCTCGTCGAGGATGCGCTGCTCGCCCGTTTCGCGCCAGGTCTCATAAGCCACGACCGAACCACCGGCTGTCTTGACCTCTCCCTCACGCGTGCGGCCATAGAAGGCCTCCATCGACTTGATCGAATAGTTCGCCTCCGAGCCGATCAGTCCGCCTCGCACCACGGCGTAGAGGTCGACGAACCGGCGCTCGCGCAGCAGCCGATCGAGGAAGGCTTCGCCGATGCCGTAGGTCGTGGTCAGCCGCCGCAAGGCGGTGATCTCGTAAGCGGCATAGTGATAGATCCGCGCCTCCGGATGGGCATCAAGCCGCGCCCGAAAGAACGCCAACAGCTTGGACAGCGCCTGCGCTTCGGCTTTGTGGTCATGGGCCCAGAAGGCTTGGAAACGGCCGTCGTACCAAACGCCATGGAGATATTCGAGACCGCCCTCATAGTGTGGATCGCCCTCGATGTCGTAGAAGAGATCCCCGGGCCGAGGCTCCGGCAGTAGATCGAACCCCTTGCCGGGCTCGGGAGTGCGCAACTCGAAAGCCGGCTTTCCTGTCTTGCGGGCATGCTGCAGGCGCGCCTGCGTGACGAGCCGCAGGCGCGTGGTCTCGGCCATCCCCCGGATCGGGTGATTGGCGACGGCGAGCGCTGCCATCGTCCCGATCCCCGCCGCCTCGAGCTTCTTGACCTGTCCCCTCGTGATGTTGGCGACATTGAAGAGGCTGTCCTCGGTGTTCCAGACACTCTCGCAATGCGTCGCCCAGCGACACATCCCGCAATCCGCACAAGGAACGGGACGGGTCGGGACTGGATCAGCCACGAAGGATTCCAGCCGCCGTCGCGCTGCTCGCGCATAATCGGCGTAGTCGGCCAGACGCAGCGTCGCTCGCTCGCCGCTGCCAAGTTCGACATGGGCTAACTCTGGTGCCGCGCCCTGGACGCCGGCGAGAAGGTCTGAATAGAGCACGAGTTGCAGGACGTGCTTGGGATGCGGACGGCGCTTGAGCTTGGTATCGACCACCTCATAGCTGAAGTCGCCCAGGGCTGATGGACGCCCGACACGCTCGAGGAAATCCGCCCAGCCGCCCCAGTTTCCCTCGAGGAACGCGGCCTGGTAGACGATCTCGGCGCCCTCTGCGATGGCAGCGCGGGTGGCGACGGCGTCAGGGCCCAGATCGCGGCGCAAAATCTCGATGACCTCCCGGCCGGAAGATTTCAGATGCGCGAGATGGGCCGCCTCATGGGCATCGCCGTGCTTCTGCAGCAATACGACGTCCTCGCCTGCCTCGCCGGGCTCGGGCCCTTCGCCACGGAGGCGCAACAGATCCAGCGTCGTCGCATGGGTACAACCCATGAACCGCATCAGATCGGTCGCCGAAAAAAGGATCGTGTCACCGAAGTACCGCATGGGCTCCGTCATCCACCAAGAAGCACAACCCCAAGCGGAATCGTCGCATCAGGTGCAGCTTCCTCAAGAACGTCGGTCAGTGTCAATGATCGCTGGGCCCGGCCCATGGCAGGAACAAACCGCCGGGCCCGTTGACCAGATCGCTATTGGCGGGGCGCTACAGCCTCGCTTCGAACGATCCGCAGGCTCCGCGGGGCGATCAGCGAGGCCCGCTTGCCCTTCGCCCCCATCCAGAGCGAGAAGCCCTTTCCGATCAGCGCCGCCACCTCGTCCAGATCCCGCGCATGCACTGCATGTTCGGCGTGGTGCTTGTGGCGGCCAAGCGCCGGGTCCCCCAGCCGATAGCCTTTCGTCGTGAACTCCGGCTCCTCCACCACGCCTTTCCGTGGCGAAATCCGCTCGATCCTCAGCACATGTCCGCTCATCACTTGTCCTCTCCTGGCTGCGTCGCGCCTCCCGGGCCCGAAGTCCTGGTTCGGGAAATCGGCTCGACAATCCGCGGCAACATTCCTAACCTCGCGGGGTGACAGTTCCTGGCATGCTTCGGGACCCAATGTCTTTTTCAAAGGCACAAGACTTGATCCGCCTTGCGCAGCTCGCTGCGGCCCGCCGGATCGGCATCAGCCTCGAGGAGATTGTCGCCGAGTTCAGAGTGTCCCACCGGACCGCCCAGCGCATGACGGACGCGTTGGAAGCGACATTCGGCAACGTGTCGGCCGATATCGGCGAGGATCGCAAGCGCCGCTGGCGCCTGATCGATCCCGGGCTCGACAGGCTGCAGTTGCGCCAGGAGACAGCCGTGGAGGCGCTGGAGATCGCGGCGCAGAACGCAGACGCCGAGGGCAGGCTGCGCCACGCTCGCGCGCTTGCCGATCTGAAGGATGGTCTCCTGGCACGGACGGCCAAGCGGGCGCGGATCGAAGCGGACGCCGAGGCGGTCCTGACTGCAATGGGACAGGTGACGCGCCCCGGCCCTCGGGTCAGCCTCGACCCCACGATTCTGGATGCAATCATCGAAGCACTGCGCGGGCCGTTCAGACTGCGCGTGCGTTACAATCGCGATCAAGCACATCGCATCCTTGAGCCGCACGGTGTCCTGCTCGGCCATCGGACCTATCTCGCCGCCCGCGATCCCACCAAGGCGGATGAGGTCCGGAATTTCCGCATAGACCTCATCCATTCGGCACAGACGCTGAACGAGACCTTCTCGCTGAAGGACAGCTTCACCATTGCCGACTATGCCGCACAGGCATTCGGCGTCTGGCAGGATCCGGAACAGTTCGGCGAGGTGATCTGGCGTTTCGCCCCCGAAGCCGCGGATCGCGCGGCGGGCTTCCGGTTCCACCCCAGGCAGGTGATGGAACCGCAACAGGACGGCAGTCTGCTGGTGCGCTTTCACGCGGCAGGCTGGCAGGAGATGACCTGGCACCTCTATCAATGGGGCGACAAGGTCGAAGTGATCGCGCCCGAGCCGCTCCGGCGCATGGTCGAGCACCACCGCCGATCAGATTTCAGCGCGATGCCCTAAGGTCTGTTCGACGATCGTTAGGCCGTCCTGAGCGTGTGGTCGAAGGGTTGAGGCAGATGGACAGTGCCCTTGCCGCAGCGGCTCGGGGCCGCAAACTGCCAGAATTCTCGCCGCTGCTGACCTATTGCTGACCCAGCGATTGGCCCGCTTCCGCAACTTCCAGCCAAGTCCTTGAAAAGGATGGTGGGCGTGACAGGGATTGAACCTGTGACCCCTACGATGTCAACGTAGTGCTCTCCCGCTGAGCTACACGCCCATCCGTCATGGCTGCCGGGCGGGACCGGCTGCGTGGCGAGGGGTATAGAGGATCGCTCCGATCCGTTCAAGCCCGAAGAAAGCGGCCTGTTGACAACCCTCAGGCGGCGAGCAGGCGCTCGACTTCCGTCACCAGCTCGCGGAGGTGGAACGGCTTCGACAGCACCTTCGCCTCGCGCGGGGCGTTGCTGTCGGGGTTGAGGGCGACGGCGGCGAAGCCGGTGATGAACATGACCTTGAGATCGGGATCGAGCTCCGTCGCGCGACGGGCGAGCTCGATGCCATCCATCTCGGGCATCACGATATCGGTGAGAAGCAGCGTGAACGGCTCCTCGCGGATGCGCTCATAGGCGCTGCGGCCATTGTCGAACGACACCACGTCATAGCCCGCGTTCTGCAGCGCCTTGGCCAGGAAGCGGCGCATGTCGTTGTCGTCTTCGGCGAGAAGGATGCGGTTCATCGGGAATCCATGGCGGCGGGGCACGAGATCGAGGCGGGAGCGCCCGCGCGCGATTCTAGCCGCGCTTCGGGTAAAGATCGAATGAATCGTGGCCGCCGGCGCCGCCATCTCCGCCCCTTCGCGCGCGGCAGTGGACTTTACCCCGCCCGCTTTGGCAACATGTCCGGCCAATGCATCCTCCCCCTTCCGCGGAGCAGTCCCATCCCCTTCGACGCGCCCGTCCCGCCCTTCGAGGTGCTCGCCCCGGCCGAGCAGCGGATTCCGTTCGTCTTCGATTCGCCCCATAGCGGCCGGACCTATCCGGCCGACTTCCTCGCCGCCTCGCGGCTCGACGAGCGCGCCATCCGCCGCTCGGAGGACACCTTCGTCGACGAGCTCTTCCTCTCGGTGGTGCCGCTCGGCGCGCCGCTGATGCGGGCCAATTTCCCGCGCGCCTGGCTCGACGTGAACCGCGAGCCCTACGAGCTCGATCCCGGCATGTTCGAGGGGGCGCTGCCGCCTTATGCCAATGTCCGCTCGATGCGCGTCGCCGGCGGGCTCGGAACGATCGCGCGCGTCGTCTCGGAGAATGTCGAGATCTATGACCGCCCGATGCCGGTCGATGCCGCGCTGGAGCGGATCGAGCATGTCTACAAGCCCTATCACGACCGGCTCGCCGGTCTCATCGATGCGACGCGCCGCCGCTTCGGCTTCGCGGTGCTCGTCGACTGCCACTCGATGCCCTCCTCCGTGCGCAGCGCGCCGGGGCGGATGCGGGCCGACTTCGTGCTCGGCGACCGCTATGGCGCGAGCTGCGCGCCCGAGATCGCCGATGTCGCTGCCACGATCCTGTCAGGTCTCGGCTATACGGTGTCGCGCAACAAGCCCTATGCCGGCGGGCATATCACCGAGCATTACGGCCGCCCGGCGGAGGGCATCCACGCGCTGCAGATCGAGATCAACCGGGCGCTCTACATGAACGAGCGCAGCCTGCAGCCGAATGCCGGCTTCGCGCAGGTGGTGGCCGACCTCGCGATCTTCGCGCGCGAGCTCTCGGAAATGCCGGACGGGGGATTGTGGCCGATGCCGCTCGCCGCCGAGTGAGGGCGCGGGCAATGAGGCGCAAGAAAAAGGGCCGCTCGCGAGGCGATGCGGCCCAAGTCTAGGGAGGAAACGCCCAAGGAGGGCAGCGGTAATTCGACGCCAATCGAGCTACCGCATTGCAATAAAATGCCCGTGCAGTGCAAAAAGATCAAGAGCCAAAATCGGGGATTTCTGCGCACCCCGGCAAAAATCCCGTCACGGCGTCCGGCCCGAAGCCGGCTGGAGCCGATCTCTGCCGGATACCCGTTATGAATCAGCGGCTTGCATTGCGCGATCCTGCGACGCCGCGCCGCACCGCCAAGAGGGCCGCGCGCCCTGGAGAACCGCTCCGATGAGCCTTTCGGCCCTCCTCCCCTTCCTCGATCGGCTGGCCGATGCTGCCGGCGAATCAATCATGCCGCATTTCCGGGCAGCCGGTCGCGTCGACAACAAGGCTGCCACCGGATTCGACCCCGTGACGGCGGGCGACCGCGCCGCCGAGGCGGCGATGCGGGCGCTGATCAACGCCACGCATCCCGAGCATGGCATCATGGGCGAGGAATATGGCAACGAGCGGCTGGACGCTGAGAAGGTCTGGGTGCTCGATCCGATCGACGGAACACGCGCCTTCATTTCCGGCCTGCCTGTCTGGGGGACGCTGATCGGACTGCTCGACGGCGGCAGGCCGGCGCTCGGCATGATGGCGCAGCCCTTCACAGGCGAGCGCTTCTCGGGCGATGGCCGCAGCGCGCGCTATAGCGGCCCGGGCGGTCCACGCCCGCTCGCGACGCGGCCCTGCGCCGCGCTCGCCGATGCCGTGATCTCGACGACGACGCCAGCGCTCTTCAAGGGCGCCGAGCGCGAGGCCTATCTCCGCGTCGAGGAGCAGGTGCGCCTCGTCCGCTACGGCTATGACTGCTATGCCTATTGCATGGTCGCGGCCGGCTTCATGGACGCGGTCATCGAGACCGGCCTGCAGGCCTATGACATCGTCGCGCTGATCCCGGTGATCGAAGGCGCCGGCGGCCGCGTCACGAACTGGGAAGGCGGATCGGCCGCCGGCGGCGGCCGTGTCGTCGCGTCAGGGGACGCAAGGCTGCACGAGCGCATCCTGGACGCGCTCGCCGGCTGATCCATGGGGTGAAGATCTCCGCGGTGCGGAGATCCTCTTTGAGACTATGCCTTACGGGCTGATCTGAAGCGGCGGCGCGTCGTTGTCGTTGGGTAGAAAAGGCACGACAATGGCGGCAGCGATGACACCACTGGTGATCAATTGCGGAGGACCAAGTTGGAAACCACCACCACCGCCGCCGAACTGCGCGGCGACCTGGGTCGTCTGCTTGCAGGCATCCGACTTGACCACCGTGGTGATCGAGTTGGCAGCCAGGGTCTTCTGGCAGCCGTCGGCATAGGCGAGAACCGCCTTGCCGCCGCGCGTTACCATCACGCGGCTGCCGACCGAAAGGTCGGAGGCCGCACTCACTTTCTGGAAGCCCTTGCCGCTGTCGACCAGGACGGACCCCGAGACATCGGAAAGCGTCGCCGCCGACGCCGCCGAAGCAAAGGCGACCATCGCGACCGAGCTCATTACGAGACGGATCATAAGTTTCCCCAACAATAACGGCCGCCTTCTCGCGACGCCCGTTCCCCGGATACGCGGCCGACCGTAGTCTATTGCGCTGCACTATCCAAGTCTTTGAGGGAGCGATAATCCCTCAAAAGCTCTCATGAGCCGTCATCTGGGGGCGATGTCGGCCTGCTCGATGGATACCCTGCAGCCGGGGAACGCCGGGGCGCGAGCAGCGGCAGCTCGATCGGATCGGCGGGCGGAGCGGCCTGTTGCCAACCGTTGGCCGGCGATCACGGCGCGAGAGCGCAGCGGGAGAGCGCCCGTAGTCCGACCCTTCACGAGCGATGGATCTCCGCTCGGCGCGGAGATCCTTTTTGCGATCGTGCCTTACTGGCTGATCGGAAGGGGAGGCGTATTGTTGTCGTCCTGCGACGCGCCGACGATGATCGCCGTCGTCGCACCGATGACCACGCCGCCGCCGATGACCGCGGCCGGTCCCAGACCAAAGCCCGTGCCTCCGGCCTGAGCCGCAACCTGGCTCGACTGCTCGCAGGCGCCCGACTTGACCACCGTGGTGATCGAGTTGGCGGCCAGCGTCTTCTGGCAGCCGTCGGCATAGGCGAGAACAGCCTTGCCGCCACGGGTCACCATCACGCGGCTGCCGACGGGGACGTCGGAAGCCGCGCTCACCTTCTTGAAGCCCTTGCCGCTGTCTACCAGGACGGATCCCGAGACATCGGAGAGCGTTGCCGCGGATGCCGCCGACGCCAAGGCGAAGACAGCGACCGCGCTCGTTACGAGACGGATCATGGTTTCTCCAATGAGTCCGGCCGGCACTCCTGCCGCCCGTAACACCCCTCAGCCCATGGTCATCGTACTATATTGCGGCGCATATTCAATGACGCGGCGCAGCATAAATCGATAAAACTGAGCAAGCTCAAGGAGAAGAGTCGAGGAAATATACAAACCTTATCGATCATAGGCCATATGACCGACGCAAAAAGGATGAAAGATCAGCCGGATGGAGGATCGCGCCGGCCGCTCAGGCGCCGGGGATGAAGGCGTCGAAGGCGGCCCAGAAGGCGGAGCGGACCGCGTCGCGTTCCATCAGGATCTCGTGCCGCGCGCCCGGGATGACGACCTGGCGGCCGAGCCGGATTCGGCGGATCAGCCGCTCGGTCGCGACCGGCTTCACGACCCGGTCGGCGCCGGCGCTGACGGCGAGAACGGGGGTCGCGATCGCGGCGGCGAAGGCATGCCGTGACGTCTCGCGCATGGCCGCGCAGGCCGCATGCAGCCAGCCGATGGTCGGCGGACCCAGCGCGAGATCGGGCCGCTCGCGCACGATGGCCAGCATGCGCGAGAAGCGGCGGGCGTCGCCGGTGAGCGGATTGCCCTCGAAGCTGCGCTCCTCGACCCGCACCAGCGAGGCGCCGGGCGGGTAGAAATCGCCGAGGCCGGCCGCGGTGAGCAGACCCGAGAGACCATCGACGAACCAGCCCGGCGGATTCATCGAGCCGAGGCCGATGAGCGGCGCGGTGAGGACGACCCGGGCGAAGGCGGAGTCCGGGCCGCGCAGGGCGCGCAAGAGGATCAGCGCCCCGGTCGAATGGGCGAGCGCGAAGCGCGGCTCCGGCGTTTCGGCGAGAAGCAGCGAGGACGTGAAGGCGTCGAGGTCGCGGTCGTAATCGGCGAAGTCGTCGACATGGCCCTTGAGCGGATTGCGCAGGCCGCGATCGGAGCCGCCCTGCCCGCGCCAGTCGAGCGCCGCGACGACGAAGCCGCGCGCCGCGAGTTCACCGATGACCTCGTAATATTTCTCGATCGTCTCGGCGCGGCCCTGCAGCAGCGCCACGGTGCCGCGCACGGCGCCGGCGGGGCGCACCAGCCCGGCCCGCAGGGCGACGCAGTCAGCGGTCGTGACGGTGCGCGCCTCGAGGCCGTCCGGCATCGGATTGTCGGGCAGGGAAATGAAGCGCATCGGCCGGTCCGCCTGCGTTCCTCGATCGGCCGAACTCGGCACCCTGGCCGGCGAGGATAGCGACGGGTCGCCGTGTCGCAAGGGAAAACGGCCGGTCGATCAACACAGGGGCCGGCGAAAGGGAAGACCGGCGGCGTCTTGGGATGACGCCGCCGGCCACGGTCCACCGGCCGCGGGCGGGCGGATAGCGGCCGGGGGAGCCGTTTCTGAGCCTTGGCTGGGCTATCGGCCCCAGCCGGGGCCGTAGCCGCCGCCGCGCCAGCCATCGGCCGGGCGCTGGCGGATGACGTCGCCCGAGCGGGCGTCGACGACGAGGATGAGATCGCGGCCGCGGGCGCTGGCCCTGACGATGGTCACGTCGCGCTTCTCGTCGAGGATGCGGACATGGCGGTAGCCCTGCCAGTTGAGGGCGCGGGCGAGGCGCCAGGGCGGCATGCGCCAGGAGCGGACGGGCGGGGCGACCTCGTAGCCGCCGCGATCGTCGTAGCCCGGGCCGCGGCCATTGTCCCAGCGCGGGCCGCCGGTCTCCTGATAGCCGAACTGCGAGCCGCCGACCGGGCGATAGTCATAGCTGTCGGCGAACGCGGGCAGGGTAAGGGCCCCGACGAGGAGAGACGAGGCAAGGAGGGTCTTGAGCATGACCGGGATCTCCAGAAGCGGACCCGGCGGGCTGGATCGCCGCCGGAATGACGCCACCCTAGGAGGGGCCGGCTGAACCCCGTCCGAAGGCGGTGTTCATCCCCCGTTCAGCCTTCTCCACCCCCTCTTGAAGGCCGGAAAGCCCTCACCATATCGAGCATGCGGGCGCCAAACGGGCCCGCCGGCCACCCAAGCGCGATCCGGGCCTCGAAGGGCGGATCGGCGCGAAGGCGAGCCGAACCATCCTGTCGCTCTCAAGGAGGACTTGTCATGCGCACGTTCGATCTCACCCCCCTCTATCGTTCCACCGTCGGTTTCGACCGTCTCTTCTCGCTGCTCGACCAGGCCGCCGGCGTCGACAGCGCGCCCGCCTATCCGCCCTACAATATCGAGCGGACCGGCGAGAACGCCTATCGCATCACGCTCGCCGTGGCCGGCTTCGGCCAGAGCGAACTCTCGATCGAGTCGCGCCAGAACGCGCTCGTCGTGAAGGGCGAGAAGAAGGCCGAGGAGAGCCGTGACGGCGAGGTGCTCTATCGCGGCATTGCCGGCCGCAGCTTCGAGCGCCGCTTCCAGCTCGCCGACCATGTGGAAGTAAAGGGCGCGAGCCTCGAGAACGGCCTGCTCCATATCGATCTCGTCCGCGAGATTCCGGAGGCGATGAAGCCCCGGCAGATCGCCATCGTCGGCGCCAATGCGAACGCCAAGACGATCGAGAGCACGGTCGAGCAGCAGGCCGCCTGACCGGCCTGGCCGATCCTCGAGCCTCACGGTGACCGGACGCCCCGCCCAGCGCGGGGCGTCTTTTTTGTGTCGTCAGTCGAGAAGGCCGAGGAACTGCTCGATCTCGGCATCCTCGGTGCGGAACGAGGTGACGAGGCGCACGAGGACTTCGTCCTCGCCCGGCTCCGCGACCCCGAGGGCGGCGGCCGGCCAATCGTAATAGCGCGCGCCCGCCGATTGCAGGCGGCGATGCGTTTCGCCGGCGAGCGTCGCGAACACCTCGTTGCCGGCCGGCGGGAGCGCCAGCCGCGCGGACCCGGAGCGCTCGATGCCATCGGCCAGCGCGCGCGCCGCCGCATTGGCGTGGCGGGCGAGTTCCAGCCAGTGATCGTCGGCGAGCCAGGCGGCGAACTGCGCCGCCACGAAACGGCCCTTCGAGAAGACATGGCCGGCGCGCTTGCGCTGGAACTCGAAGCCCCTCGCCTTTTCAGGATCGAAGAACACCACCGCCTCGGCGGCGAAGCAGCCATTCTTGGTGGCGCCGAGCGACAGCATGTCGACGCCGGCCCGCCACGTGATGTCGGCGGGAGCGCAGCCGAGCCCGGCAACGGCATTGGCGAAGCGCGCGCCGTCCATATGGAGCGGCAGGCCGGCCTCACGCGCGACCGCGGCGAGCGCCGCGATCTCGTCTGCCGCATAGGCGGTGCCGGCTTCGGTCAGCTGGCTGATCGAGACCGCCATGGGCTGGCCGTGGAAGACGAATTCGGCCGGATAGCGGGCGATCGCCGCGCGGAGCGCCTCGGGCTTGAGCTTGCCGCCCGCGCCCTCGACGCCGGCGAGCCGTGCGCCGCCGGTGAGGAATTCCGGCGCGCCCGCCTCGTCGGCGGCGATATGCGCATGGCTGTGGCAGAAAACGACGCCGCCCGGCCGCGCGACATGGGCGAGCGCCAACGCATTCGCCGCCGTGCCGGTCGCGACGAAGAAGGCGGCAACATCGCGCTCGAAGAAGCGCGAGAGCGCCGCCGTCACCTCCTGCGTCAGCGGGTCGGCGCCATAGGCCGGCGCATGCCCGCCCGCCGCCACGAGAAGCGCCTCGGCCACGCGGCTCGAGGCACCGGTCCAGTTGTCGCTCGAAAAGATCATGCCCGAGCTATCCGCCGCGAATCGCCCGGTGGCAAGCCTTGCCGTCGCAGAAATCGCCGCGGCGCAACAAAACTGCGTGCCGGCCCGCCGCATGCGACCGGAAAGTTCGATTGCCTCGCCGCCGCCGAAACAAACATAATGGAAGCCGTCCAGGGTGCTTGCGCGACCGGGCGATCTCTGGCATTTTGGCGCGCTTTTAATAGGACAGGATTACTGTCCCATTTCGGGCGTGCGACAGGACGCGGCGTGGCGTCGCGCCTCTCGCCATGCAAGCTTCGGGAACGGAACTTGCTTCTGACGGACCGGGGCTCCGCCGCAGGCTGTGCGGTGCGGTTCCGGCGATGGGGGAATGACCGGCGGGCGGCCATGGCCGCGGCGCCGGCGGGTTCACGACATAAAGAGCGAGGGCATCAAGATGCCGATGGCGAAGAGCGAGACGGAAATGCGACTGGCGACTGCGGGCACCACCCGCACGACCAAAGCCGCCGCTCGCGCGGCT
The DNA here is from genome assembly GCA_017307955.1 of Allobosea sp. GTDB lineage: Bacteria > Pseudomonadota > Alphaproteobacteria > Rhizobiales > Kaistiaceae > Kaistia. Next base: position 183,786 of record JAFKFV010000015.1, read on the forward strand.
GCCGGCATCGAGACGCAGGGCTTCCCGGCGCAGGGCCTCTATGACCCGCGCAACGAGCATGACGCCTGCGGCGTCGGCTTCATCGCCAACCTGCGCAACGAGAAGTCGCACCGCATCGTCAAGAGCGGCCTCGAGATCGTGCAGAACCTCACCCATCGCGGCGCGGTCGGTGCCGATCCGCTGATGGGCGACGGCGCCGGCATGCTGGTGCAGATCCCGCATCGCTTCTTCCTGGAAGAGGCCGCGCGGCTCGGCTTCGAGCTCGGCGCGCCGGGCACCTATGCTGTCGGCTTCCTCTTCCTGCCGCAGGACGCGGAAATCCGCGCCGGCATGGAGAAGCTGGTCGAGGAGGTCGTTCAGGAAGAAGGGCAGGTCCTGCTCGGCTGGCGCGACGTGCCGGTCGACAATTCCTCGCTGTCCAAGGCGCCCGACATCGCCGCGACGGAGCCGTTCCACCGCCAGGTGTTCATCGGCCGCGGCAAGCTGATCGAGAGCGAGGCGGAGTTCGAGAGGCGGCTGTTCATCATCCGCAAGGTGATCTCCAACCGCATCTATTCGGCCTATTCCGGCCTCGACAACGACTTCTACGTCGTGTCGCTGTCGGCGCGGACCATCGTCTACAAGGGCATGTTCCTCGCCTACCAGCTCGGCGACTATTATCGCGACTTCCACGACGAGCGCTTCGAGAGCGCGCTCGCGCTCGTGCATCAGCGCTTCTCGACCAACACCTTCCCGTCCTGGCGCCTCGCCCATCCCTACCGGATGGTGGCGCATAACGGCGAGATCAACACCGTCCGCGGCAACGTCAACTGGATGGCGGCACGGCAGGCCTCGGTCGATTCGGAGCTCTACGGCAACGACATCTCGAAGCTGTGGCCGATCTCCTATGAGGGGCAGTCGGACACCGCCTGCTTCGACAACGCGCTCGAATTCCTCGTGCAGGGCGGCTATTCGCTGCCGCATGCCGCGATGATGCTCATTCCCGAGGCCTGGGCGGGCAACCCGCTCATGGACGAGGAGCGGCGCGCCTTCTACGAGTATCACGCCGCGCTGATGGAGCCGTGGGACGGCCCGGCCGCCGTCGCCTTCACCGACGGCCGCCAGATCGGCGCCACGCTCGACCGCAACGGCCTGCGCCCCGCGCGCTATCTCGTCACCGAGGACGGCGATGTCGTGCTGGCCTCGGAAGCCGGCGTGCTGCCGATTCCGGAAGAGAAGATCGTCACCAAGTGGCGCCTGCAGCCGGGCAAGATGCTGCTCATCGACCTCGAAGAGGGCCGCATCGTCTCCGACGAGGAGATCAAGCACCTTCTCGCGACCAAGCTGCCCTACCAGGCCTGGCTCGAGCGCACGCAGATCGTGCTCGAAGACCTGCCGCCCGTGCCTCCGCGCGCGCCGCGCACGGATGTGAGCCTGCTCGACCGCCAGCAGGCCTTCGGCTACACGACCGAGGACCTGAAGCTACTGATGGCGCCGATGGCGACCACCGGCCAGGAAGCCGTCGGCTCGATGGGCACGGACACGCCGATCTCCGTGCTCTCGGACAAGTCGAAGCTGCTCTACACCTATTTCAAGCAGAACTTCGCGCAGGTCACCAACCCGCCGATCGACCCGATCCGCGAGGAGCTCGTCATGAGCCTCGTCTCGTTCATCGGGCCGCGGCCGAACCTCTTCGACCTGTCGGGCGCCGGCCGCCGCAAGCGGCTCGAGGTCCGTCAGCCGATCCTGGAGAATGGCGACCTCGAGAAGATCCGCGCCATCGGCGAACTGGACGACAACCCGTTCCAGTCGAAGACGCTCGACATCACCTATGCGGCCGACAAGGGCGCCGAGGGCATGGCCGACGCGCTGGAGCGGCTTTGCGAGCGCGCCGAGGCGGCTGTCCATGGCGGCTACAACATCATCATCCTCTCGGATCGCATGGTGGGGCCGGAGCGCATTCCGATCCCGGCGCTGCTCGCCACGGCCGGCGTGCATCATCACCTGATCCGCAAGGGTCTGCGCACCTCGGTCGGCCTCGTCGTCGAGACGGGCGAGGCGCGCGAGGTGCATCATTTCTGCGTGCTGGCCGGCTATGGCGCCGAGGCGATCAACCCCTATCTCGCCTTCGAGACGCTGACCGACATGAAGAAGGACTTCCCCGAGGAAGTCGACGCGGAGGAACTCGTCCACCGCTACGTCAAGTCGATCGACAAGGGCATCCTGAAGGTCATGTCCAAGATGGGCATCTCGACCTATCAGTCCTATTGCGGCGCGCAGATCTTCGACGCGGTCGGCCTCTCGACCGACTTCGTCGAACGCTATTTCTTCGGCACCGCCACCACGATCGAGGGCGTTGGCCTGCGCGAGATCGCCGAGGAGACGGTGCGCCGGCATGCCGAGGCCTTCGGCAATGTCGCGATCCTGAAGTCGACGCTCGATATCGGCGGCGAATACAACTTCCGCAAGCGCGGCGAGCGCCATGCCTGGACGCCGGATTCGGTCGCCAACCTGCAGCATGCGGTGCGCGTCCGCTCCTGGGAGCGCTATGAGGACTATGCCCGCGAGATGAACGAGCAGGCCAAGGCGCTGCTCACCATCCGCGGCCTGTTCGAGATCAAGCTGGCCGACGAAGTGGGCGCCGCGCCCGTGCCGCTCGACGAGGTCGAGCCGGCCTCGGACATCGTCAAGCGCTTCGTCACCGGCGCCATGAGCTTCGGCTCGATCTCGCGCGAGGCGCATACGACGCTCGCCATCGCCATGAACCGGATCGGCGGCAAGTCGAACACCGGCGAGGGCGGCGAGGAGGCTGAGCGCTTCCTGCCGCTCCCGAACGGCGACACCATGCGCTCGGCGATCAAGCAGGTCGCCTCGGGCCGCTTCGGCGTGACCACGGAATATCTCGTCAATTCCGACGTGATGCAGATCAAGGTCGCGCAGGGCGCCAAGCCCGGCGAAGGCGGCCAGCTGCCCGGCCACAAGGTGGACGCGACCATCGCCAAGGTCCGCCACTCGACGCCGGGCGTCGGCCTCATCTCGCCGCCGCCGCATCACGACATCTATTCGATCGAGGATCTGGCGCAGCTCATCTTCGATCTGAAGAACGTCAACCCCGCGGCCGACGTGTCGGTGAAGCTCGTCTCGGAGGTCGGTGTCGGCACGGTCGCCGCCGGCGTCGCCAAGGCGCGCGCCGACCACATCACCGTGTCGGGCTTCGAGGGTGGCACCGGCGCCTCGCCGCTGACCTCGCTGAAGCATGCCGGCTCCCCATGGGAGATCGGTCTCGCCGAGACGCAGCAGACGCTCGTCCTGAACGGGCTGCGCTCGCGCGTCGCCCTGCAGGTCGATGGCGGCTTCCGCACCGGCCGTGACGTCGTGATCGGCGCGCTGCTCGGCGCCGACGAGTTCGCCTTCTCGACCGCGCCGCTGATCGCGGCCGGCTGCGTGATGATGCGCAAGTGCCACCTGAACACCTGCCCCGTCGGCATCGCGACGCAGGATCCGGTGCTCCGCAAGCGCTTCAAGGGCACGCCCGAGGACGTGATCAACTTCTTCTTCTTCGTCGCCGAGGAAGTCCGCCAGCTGCTCGCCGCGATGGGCGTGCGCAGCCTGGAGGAGATCATCGGCCAGTCCGACCGGCTGGAAAAGAAGAAGGCGATCGCGCACTGGAAGGCCGAGGGCGTCGACTTCACCAAGCTGTTCTTCAAGCCCGATGCGCCGCGCGATGCGATCCGCCATACCGAGCGGCAGAAGCATCCGATCGACGCCGTGCTCGACCGGCGCCTCATCGCCGAGGCGATGCCGGCGCTGGAAAGCGGCACGCCGGTCAAGATCAGCGCGGTGATCAAGAACACCGACCGTTCGGCGGGCGCGATGCTCTCCGGCGAGGTGGCGAAGCGCTATGGCGGCGACGGTCTGCCGGACGGCACCATCGCCGTGACGCTGACCGGCACCGCCGGTCAGAGCTTCGGCGCCTTCCTCGCCCGCGGCGTCTCGATCGACCTGATCGGCGAAGGCAACGACTATGTCGGCAAGGGCCTCTCGGGCGGACGCATCGTCGTGCGCCCGGCGCCGGAAAGCCGCGTCGTGCCGGAGCAGTCGATCATCGTCGGCAACACGGTGCTCTACGGCGCCACCGACGGCGAGGCCTATTTCCGCGGCGTCGCCGGCGAGCGCTTCTCCGTGCGCAACTCGGGCGCCATCGCGGTGGTCGAGGGCTGCGGCGATCACGGCTGCGAATACATGACCGGCGGCGTCGTGGTCGTCATCGGCCAGACCGGGCGCAACTTCGCGGCCGGCATGTCCGGCGGCATCGCCTATGTGCTCGACGAGGACGACAGCTTCGCCGCGCGCTGCAACCTGTCCATGGTCGAGATCCAGCCGGTCCAGGAAGAGGACGACCTGCTCGAGAAGCTGCATCACCATGGCGGCGACATCGAGCACAAGGGCCGCATCGACATCTCGTCGAACATGAACCGCTTCGACGACGAGCGGCTGCACCGGCTGATCTCGCAGCACCTGCATTATACCGGCTCGGAGCGCGCGAAGACGATCCTCGACAACTGGGCGGACTATCGCCCGAAATTCCGGAAGGTGATGCCGGTCGAGTACCGGCGTGCGCTGATCGAAATGGAACGCGCCCGCTACGGCGTGGCGGCCGAGTGAGGGGTGGGGAATGGGTAAGGTAACGGGCTTCCTGGAGATCGACCGCCAGGACCAGAAGTACCAGCCGGCCTCCGACAGGATCCGGCATTTCCGCGAGTTCACGCTCCGCCTCAGCGATCACGAAGTGTCGCGCCAGGCGGCGCGCTGCATGGATTGCGGCATCCCCTATTGCCATGGCGATACGGGCTGCCCGGTCCATAACCAGATTCCGGACTGGAACGACCTCGTCTATTCCGGCGACTGGCAGGAGGCCTCGCGCAACCTGCATTCGACCAACAACTTCCCGGAATTCACCGGCCGCGTCTGCCCGGCGCCGTGCGAGGAGGCCTGCACGCTCAATCTCGAGAATGTGCCGGTCGCCATCAAGTCGGTCGAGCAGGCGATCGCCGACAAGAGCTTCGAGAATGGCTGGATCAAGCCGGAGATCCCGGCCGCGCGCACCGGCCGCAAGGTCGCGGTCGTCGGCTCGGGACCGGCGGGCATGGCTGCCGCCCAGCAGCTGGCCCGCGCCGGTCACGACGTGCATGTCTTCGAGCGCGAGCCGAAGGCCGGCGGGCTGCTGCGCTACGGCATCCCCGACTTCAAGATGGAGAAGCACCTCATCGACCGCCGCGTGGCGCAGATGGAGGCCGAGGGCGTCACCTTCCATTACGGCGTCGATGTCGGCCACACCCTGCCGGTCGACCAGCTGATCGCCGACCATGACGCGGTGCTGCTCGCCGGCGGCGCCGAGGAGCCGCGCGATCCGAAGCTGCCGGGCTCGGAGCTCGAGGGCGTCCATTACGCGATGCCGTTCCTCGTGCAGCAGAACCGCCGCGTCGGCCGCGAGGAGGTCACCGAGGAGCCGATCATCGCGACCGGCCGCCGCGTCGTCGTCGTCGGCGGCGGCGATACCGCGTCGGACTGCGTCGGCACCTCGTTCCGCCAGGGCGCCCTGGCCGTGACGCAGCTCGACATCCGCCCGATGCCGCCGCTGCGCGAAGAGAAGCTGACCGTCTGGCCCTATTGGCCGACCAAGTTCCGCACCTCGTCCTCCCAGGCCGAAGGCGCCGAGCGCGAATTCGCCTGTGCGACGCTGCGCGTCGTCGGCAAGAACGGCAAGGTGACCGGCGTCGAATGCGCCCGCGTCGACGAGAAGCGCCGTCCGATCGAAGGCACGGAATTCATCATCCGCGCCGACCTCGTCTTCCTTGCGATCGGCTTCGCCGGCCCGAAGAAGCAGGGCCTCGTCGCCGAGCTCGGGCCCGAGCTCGACCGCCGCGGCAATGTGCAGGCTGATACGGACCGCTACCGCACCTCGGTCGACAAGGTCTACGCCGCCGGCGACATGCGGCGCGGCCAGTCGCTCGTCGTCTGGGCCATCCGCGAAGGCCGCCAGGCCGCGCATGCCATCGACCGCGACCTGATGGGCGCCACCAGCCTGCCCTGGTAGGTCAGCCGCTCACCGGCGCCTCGCCAGCGAAGTGCCCCTCCCCGACCCTCCCCCGCTTTGCGGGAGAGGGAGTAGCCGGCGGTTGTGCTCGAGGCCGATGATACGCGCTGCCCTGCCCTCTCTCCCGCACGAGCGGGGCAGAGATGGAGAGGGGGCCTTCTTCGGCCCGCGCCATGTCGGGAGACGGAACGGATTCCCCCTCGCCTAGAAAGGCTCTAGGCTGAGCGGATCGGTTCACGCCATCGGGGGACGGCGGCTATTCGTTTCATTCGTGCCATCGCCACGCTGTGCTCCAGGTTCGTCCATCGCGGTTTCGTGCTGCCGGCGCTGCTCGCTGCCGGCTTCTCTCTCCTCGCCGCGGCAACGGGCGAGGCGCAGCAGAGCGGTGACGCCGTGCTCGACGCGGCGACGATCGGCGCGCTGCAGGCCTTCGCGCCGCCGGGCTTTACCGGCTCCCGCGCCTGCGCCACCTGCCATCAGAATGAGTTCGACGCCTGGAAGGGCTCCGACCACGCGCGTGCGATGATGGTCGCGACGCCGGAGACCGTCGCGGGCGATTTCTCGGGCGTCACGGCCGAGCATCTCGGATCGAAGGCGCGCTTCTATCGCGACGGCGACCGCTTCATGGTCGAGACCGAGGGCAAGGACGGCGCGCCGCACGCCTTCGCGGTCAGCCACACCTTCGGCATCTATCCGCTGCAGCAATATCTCGTGACCTTCCCCGACGGCCGGCTGCAGGCGCTTCCCTTCGCCTGGGACACGCGTGCGAAGGCAGAGGGTGGCCAGCGCTGGTTCCACCTCTACCAGGACCAGTCGATCCCGGCCTCGGATCCGCTGCACTGGACGCGCGGCCAGCAGAACTGGAACTATATGTGCGCCGAATGCCATGTGACGGCGATCGGCAAGGGCTATGACGCAGCCAAGGACGCGTTCGATACGACCTTCTCCGAGATCAGCGTCGGCTGCGAGAGCTGCCACGGCGCCGGCGCCGCGCATGTCGCCTGGGCGAAGGCGGGCGCGAGCAAGCCCGTTCCGCATGCGGGCTTTGCGAGCGTCGCCGCCAGCCGCCCCGACCCGGACTGGACGCCCGACCCGGCCACCGGCAGCCCGGCGCATGGCGTCTCGCGGCCGATGGGCGACGTCGTCGAGACCTGCGCCCGCTGCCATTCGCGGCGCGGCACGCTGTCGGAAGACTGGCATCCCGGCCAGTCGATCGCCGAGACGCATCGCGAGTCGCTGATCGCGCCCGATCTCTTCTTCGATGACGGGCAGATGAAGGACGAGGTCTTCAACGACCAGGCCTTCAAGCAGAGCCTCATGTATGCGCGCGGCGTCGTCTGCACCGATTGCCACGACGCCCATAGCGAGCGGCTGAAGGCAGAGGGAGCGGCGGTGTGCAGCCAGTGCCATATGCCGGAAAAGTTCGCCACCGAGGCGCATAGCGGCCATCCGGCGCGACCGGGCGCGCCGGACTGCATCTCCTGCCACATGCCGGCGCGGACCTATATGGTCGTCGACCAGCGCCATGATCACTCCTTCCGCATTCCGCGCCCCGATCTTTCGGTGCGCCTCGGCACGCCCAATGCCTGCAACGCCTGCCATGCCGACAAGACCGCCGCATGGGCGGCGGCGGCCGTGGAGCGCTGGCACGGTCCGGAGCGCAAGGGCTTCCAGACCTGGGGCGAGGCCTTCCATCTCGCGCGGCAGGGCGATCCGGCGGCGCGGGCGAAGCTGATCGCACTCGCAACGACCGCCACGGTGCCGGGGATCGCCCGCGCCACCGCGATCTCGGAATTGCAGCGCTTCCCCTCCGCCGCGACGGCGTCGGCGGTGACGGGTGCTCTCGCCGATCCCGATCCTCTGGTGCGGGCGACGGCGGTGGACGGGTTCGGCGACCGGCCGATCGAGGAGCGCTGGCAGCTGGCCGGGCCGCTGCTCGCCGATCCGGTCCTGCTCGTCCGCGTGGCAGCCGCCGCGCTGCTCGCCGACCTGCCGCTGGAGCGCGTTCCGCCCGAGGACCGCGCCACGGCCGAGGCGGCGTTCGCCGACTATGTGAAAACGCAGCGGCTCGATGCCGATAGGCCGGAGGGCCGCGCCAATCTCGCCAGCTTCCTCGCCCGGCGCGGCGACACCGCCGGCGCGGAAGCGGAACTGAAGGCGGGCTTGAAGCTGGAGCCTGCCGCGGCCGGCCTTTCGGTCAATCTCGCGGATCTCTATCGCGCGCTCGGCCGCGAAAGCGAGGCGGAGGCGGTGCTGAGGGACGCCATCGACCGCTCGCCCGACGCCGCCGCGCCGCATTTCGCGCTCGGCCTGACGCTGGTGCGCCAGCGGCGCTATGACGAGGCGCTGGCGGAACTGGAGAAAGCGTCGCGGCTCGCGCCATCCGATGCGCATTACGCCTATGTCTATGCCGTGGCGCTGCAGTCGACCGGCGCGCCCGACAAGGCGAAGGCCGTGGTCGGCGCGGCGCTCGCCCGCGTCCCCTATGACGCGGAACTCCTCTCCTTCGCGCTCGACGGCGCGCTCAAGGCGCGCGATGCCGCGCTCGCGCTGCCACTCGCCGAACGGCTCTCGGCGATGCAGCCCGACAATGGCGGCATCGCGGGGCTGGTCCGGCAACTAAAGGGCGAATAGCGCTCAGCGTGGCGTGGCGGCCGGCAGGATGACGATGCCGTCGACGGCGCTGGTTGCGCCGGTGATGGCCGGGGCCGGCGGACGCCAGGTGAAGTCATCGGCGCGGCCGGCAGGCGGGGGCGGCAGCGCCGAACCGCCGGTGAGCGCCGCGACCGGATCCGGCAGCGGCGGCGCGGATTCGGCACCGGCGAGCGGCATGGGCGCTGCTCCGGCCAGCGGCGTTCCCGGCGCAGGCGGCGGCGGGTCCGTCAGCGACATCACGGGCCCGACGAGGCGCGGCTTGCCGTCGGCGCCGATCTCGACCGTGGCGCTCGGGTTGAGCGGCTGCGCGGCGCCGGGACCGGCTGAGCCATTGCCGAGGTCGCGCTCGACATAGAAGGCGAGCTTGCGCCGGCCGGATTTGGTGAAGTTGATGCCGTCTCCGGATCGGAGCTGCCGCACCTGGCCGTCCATGTCGGGCCCGCGCAGCACGAACTTGCCGTCTTCGCCGGCGAAACCGTCCCAGACATCGACGAAGCGCATACCGGCCGCCTCGGCCTTCTCCTTGAAGAGCGTGTTGAGGAAGGCCATGTCGGCCGAGCCGTCGGCGGAGCGAAGGGGCGGCTCGCCGACCCAGATCACGGGCCGTCCGGTCGCCTTCAGCGCCGCCACGAAGCGGTCGACGCGCTCGGCATAGGCGGCGTCCCAGGCATCGGAGCGGAGCGGGAGACTGCCGGCCGCGGCGCGGATCGCCTGGCGGTCGTTGATGCCGATCATGACCACGATCATGTCGGGTGCCACCTCCGAAACGAGGTCGGGCAGGCTCGCCGTCCAATCGTAGTGGTCATCGCGCACGAGGCCCGACGAGCCGTCGCTGCGGTCGAGCACGCGATGGGTCGGGTCGTCGGCGAAGGCCTGGTCGAGCCCCCAGGCAAGGCCCGAGGCGACGAAATCGCCGATGACGAGCACCTTCTTCGCGTCGTCGTTTTTCGGCGCGATCTCGGCGACCGGGAAGCTCGGTTCGGCCGGCTGCGCGGGGCGAACCGGGGCCGCCTTGCGCCGCTGCGGCTGGGTCGGGCGCTGCTGCGGCGGCGCCCGACCGGCGCCGGGCGCGTTGGCGATGGCGCCGGGCGGCGGCGCGACCTCGCGCTCACCGCCGAAAAGGCCGCCGAAGAAGCCCCGCGACTGGGCGGGCGCAGGGCTCGCCGTCAGAGCCGCCAGCAGGACGACGAGCAGGTATCCGGCGAGCCGGCGCATGGCGCCCTCCGCGCTTGACCCCTTTGCCGGCAGGAACCCTAGCTCCCGGTGCGCAGCGCCTGCAAGAGCCCGCTCGAGGCATAGCCGTCCGGCACCTGGCCGGCCTGGCGCTGATAGGTGCGGATCGCCTCGCGCGTGCCGGCGCCGAGCTTGCCGTCGATCGAGCCGTCATAGAGGCCGAGCCGGCTCAGCAGCGACTGCAGTTCCTCGCGCTCGTCGGAGGTCAGCGGGCGAACCTCGCGCGGCCATTCGGCGACGAAGTCGCCAGACCCGCGCAGCCGGTCAGAGAGATGACCGACGCCGAGCGCATAGGCGTCGGCATTGTTGTAGCGCTTGATGACCTTGAAATTCGGCAGCAGCAGGAAGGCCGGCCCCCTCGCTCCAGCGGGCGCGTAGAGCCGCGCCGCGATGTCGGAATCGGGGAATTGCCGGCCGGCGACGCGCTTGAACCCCGCCTTCCTCCAGGCCGAGAGCGGCGCCGTCTTGCCCTTGTCGGCGAGCCGCCAGTCGAAGCCGCGCGGAACGACGACCTCGTAGCCCCAGGTCTCGCCGAGCCGCCAGCCCATCTTGGAGAGATAATTGGCCGTCGAGGCGAGCGCGTCGACCTCGGAATTCCAGATGTCGCGATGACCGTCGCCGTCGAAATCGACGGCATAGGCCTGGTAGGTGGTCGGGATGAACTGCGTATGGCCCATGGCCCCGGCCCAGGAGCCGGTCATGCCGCGCGGGGAGATGTCACCGCGCTGCAGGATCTTCAGCGCCGCGATCAGCTGCGTGCGGCCATATTTGGCGCGGCTGCCGCCCTGATAGGCGAGCGTCGCCAGCGAGCGGATGGTGTTCTTGACGATCTTGTCGTTCTGCAGCACGGCGCCATAGGACGATTCCATGCCCCAGATGGCGACGACGACGGAGCGGTCGACGCCATAGGCCGCCTCGATGCGGGCGAGCTGCGGGCCATAATTGCGCAGCGCCGCCTTGCCGTTCTCCATCCGCTTCTCGGAAACGGCGCCGTCGAGATAATCCCAGACCGGCTTCACGAATTCGGCCTGCGAGCGCGCCTTGGCGAGCACGTCGGGATCGGGCGTGAAATTGCCCAGCGCGCTCATATAGACCGAGCGCGAGATGCCCGCCTTCTGGGCGGTCGGCCAGAACTGCTGCACCCAGCGCGCGCCGGCGGCATCCGCGAAGGCGGCCGGCACCGCGGCGAAGGCGAGCAGCAAGGCGAGGGCGACCGCTCCGGCGATGCGGAACGGCACGGCAAGCGGCGACATGGACGTGATCGTCATCTTCTCCTCCTGTCGTGGCGCCGTCGCCCCCCGGTTCGACGGCATCAGTCGGTCTGGTTCCGGCGCGAAAGCGCCTCCTCCCATGCCAGCGCGGTGCTGACGCAGGTGTCGAGATCATCATGGCGCGGCGTCCAGCCGAGCTTCGCCCGCGCGACCGAGGCATCGGCGACCACAGCCGGCACGTCGCCGGCCCGGCGCGGTCCCTCGACCACGGCGAAATCGACGCCGGAGACGCGGCGGACCGAATCGATCACCTCGCGGACCGAGAAGCCGTGGCCATAGCCGCAATTGGCGACGAGGCTCGTCCCGCCGGCCCTCAGATAGGCGAGCGCGTCGGCATGGGCATTGGCGAGGTCGCTGACATGGATGTAGTCGCGCACGCAGGTGCCATCGGGCGTGTCGTAATCAGTGCCGAGGATCTCGATCTTCGCGCGCTTGCCGAGCGCGGTCTCGCAGGCGACCTTGATGAGATGGGTGGCGCCCTTGGTCGACTGGCCCGTGCGGCCCTTCGGATCGGCGCCGGCGACGTTGAAATAGCGCAGCGCCACATAGCGGAAATCGTGGGCGCGCGTCGCGTCGTCGAGCATCCACTCCGTCATCAGCTTGGAGCGGCCATAGGGCGAGAGCGGCGCCGTCGGCGCGGTCTCGACGACCGGCTCGGTTCCTGCATCGCCATAGACGGCAGCGGTCGAGGAGAAGATGAAATGGCGAACGCCGCATTTGATCGCTGTGGCGATCAGGCTGCGCGATTTGACGGTGTTGTTCTGATAATAGCCGAGCGGATCGGCCACGGATTCGGGAACGACGATCGAGCCTGCGAAGTGGATGACGGCATCCACGTCGTTGTCGAGGATCAGCTGCTCGACGAGACCCTCGTCGCCGATGTCTCCGACGACGAGCTTCGCCTCCGGAGCCACCGCCCAGGCGAAGCCGGTGGACAGGCGATCGAGCACGACCACGCTTTCGCCGGCGTCGATCAGCCGCCAGACCATGTGGCTGCCGATATAGCCAGCGCCGCCCGTCACAAGTACCGTCATATGATCCTCATGCAATGTTCACCATTAATGGCGGGTAAAGCCTCGCACCGGATTGCGACAGATCCGTTGCATCCGCTTGGTCCCGTTAGCGTTGTCGTTAGGAATGCGACGATAATGTCCCCCGAACTTTTCTCCGAGAGGTGTTCATGAACGCTCCGATTCGCAAAGCTGTGTTCCCCGTTGCGGGTCTCGGCACGCGGTTCCTGCCGGCCACGAAGGCGATGCCCAAGGAGATGCTCACGGTCGTCGACCGTCCGCTGATCCAGTATGCCGTCGACGAGGCCCGCGAGGCCGGCATCGAGCACTTTATCTTCGTCACGGGCCGCAACAAGGCGGTGATCGAAGACCATTTCGACGTCCAGTACGAGCTCGAGGCGACGCTGCACGGACGCGGCAAGACCGAGGCGCTGTCGCTGCTCGCCAAGGACCTGCCGAAGCCCGGCTCGACCTCCTTCACCCGCCAGCAGGTGCCGCTCGGCCTCGGCCATGCCGTCTGGTGCGCGCGCGAGCTGGTCGGCAACGAGCCCTTCGCCGTGCTGCTGCCCGACATGGTGATGAAGGGCGAGCCGAGCTGCCTGAAGCAGATGGTCGACGTCTATCAGGAGACGGGCGGCAATGTGCTCGCCGTCAACGAATGCGACCCCTCGCAGACGCACCAGTATGGCGTCGTCGGCATCGGCGCCAACCTCACCGACAGCTCGTTCCGCATCAATGCGATGGTCGAGAAGCCGAAGCCGGAAGTCGCGCCGTCCAATCTCTACATCAACGGCCGCTACATCCTGCAGCCGCAGGTGTTCGATCTCCTGTCGCGGCAGGAAAAGGGCGCCGGCAACGAGATCCAGCTCACCGACGCGATGCTGAAGCTGATGGAGCGTCAGCACTTCTATGGCTGCCGCTTCGACGGCGAAGTCTATGACTGCGGCAACAAGGTCGGCTTCCTCGCGGCCAATGTCGCCTTCGCGCTGGAGCGCGCCGACATCGCCGCCGAGTTCCGCCCCGAGCTCGAGCGCCTCGTCGGCAAGGTCGGCTGAGCCAGTCGCCTGCTGCGCCGCCCCTCTCCCCCAGGGAGAGGGCCGCGGTGACGGAAAGACGCTAGAGCCGCGCGATCTTCTGCCGGACCTTGGCGAGATAGCGCGCCCGGCTCTCGGGCGTCGACGAATCCATCCTGTAATGCGCCATGTAGCTGGTGCGGCAGAGCGGATGGCAGAGCGGGCGGATGCCGCGCAGCAGCGTGCGACGGCCGGGCTCGCCCACCCATTTCGAAAGCCACCAGGTCGCGCCGCAGGTCGTCACCACGGCGATGCGACGGATATGCTGCATGTTCGGGCGGATGCCCTGGCTCTCCGTCGGCATCAGGAAGGTGACATGCGGCACCCAGACGCGGTCGAGCCAGCCCTTCAGGATCGCCGGTAATCCGAACCACCAGGTCGGATAGACGAAGACCAGCATCTCGCACCACTTGATATGCGCGATCTGGTCGGCGACCGGCAATTCGTTGACGCCGGGATCGTGGTAGCGCCGCCGCTCCTCGGCATCCATCACCGGGTTGAAGCCGATGGCGTTGAGATCGACGAGCCGCACCTCGTGGCCGCTCGCCCTAAGCGTCTCCGTCACCGTGTCGCGCAGCGCGGCACCGAAGCTCTCCGGTACCGGATGGGCAAAGACCACGAGCGCGCGCATCTCAGAACCGGTCCATCGCCGCGCCGACCTTCGCAAGGAAGGCGGAGCGCGTCGCGTCCGTCGAGCGGTTCATGTCGTAATGGGCGAGATAGTCGACCGGCGCCAATGGCTTGATCTGCGCGCGCAGCACGCGCTTGACGATCTTCCTCGGCGGATCGCCGACGCCGAGCGCCCGCCAGCGCGCGCCGCCATAGGTCACCACCGCCGTCAGCTTGGTGATGTTGTGGAGCGACGGCTTCACCTTGCCGTTCTCCATGCGGAAGGAGACGCCGGGCAGGAAGACGCGGTCGAAGAAGCCCTTGAGGATCGCCGGCAGGCCGAAATTCCAGACGGGATGCACGAGGACCAGCGCCTCGGCGGCGAGAACGCGCTCAACATAGGGCGCGACATTGCGGCGGTTCACGCCGAGGTCGTGATAATGCAGCCGCTCCTCGCGCGAGAGGACGGGATTGAACCCCTCCGCATAGAGGTCGCAATCGTCGACGGCGTGCCCGGCCCTGCGGAGGCGCTCGACGACGGTCGCATGTAGCGCCGCCTGGAAGCTGGTCTCGACCGGATGGGCAAAGAGCACGAGCACGCGCATCGCGTTCGTCCGCCTTACGAGGCCGCCTTGAGGCCGGGGAAGAGATAGGTCTTCTGCGCCGAGAAATCGAAGCTCGGATCCTCGAAGGCGATCATCTTGCCGGGATTGAGCAGCCCCTTCGGATCGGCCTCGTGCTTGAAGGCGAGCTGCACGGCATCGGTCTGCTTCATGCCGCCCTCCTCCAGCGTGTAGCGATGCGGATTGAAGACGGGGCAGCCATTCTCCTCATGCATGCGGATGATCTCCTCCAGGCGCGCCTCGGTCGTGTAGCGCACCATCGGCAGCCCCATCGGCGTGATCTTGCCGTCGAAGCGCACGAATTCGAGATGGCCGGGAACCTCGTCGCCGAGCAGCCTGGTCATGCGCTCGATCTTCGAAAGATGGCCGGGCACCGGATACATGGTCTGCAGATAGGTGATCGCCGGATCGATGCGGAGGCCGCGCAGCGTGGTGTGGTTCCAGGCGAGCTCGAAATTCGGCGGGATGCCCTTGAGATCGCCCGCCGTGTCGGAGCGGAAGACGACATCGCCCTTCTCGCGCTGCGTGAGCGCCAGGAAAGCGTCCAGAGATTGCGGCGCGACCATCAGGATGGCGACCGACTGGCCCTTCTTCAGGAATTTCTGGTGGCGGAGGAAATAGGTCTCCGGCGCCGGGGCGGCGACCGTGGCGATCTCCTTCAGCAGGAGACCATCCGAATTGCCGAGCAGATCGGCATAGCGCACCGCCGCCATGTAGTCGTCGAAGCCGACGATGACGTCGACCCAGTCATAGGCCGCGGTGAGCGGCATCTCGACTTCGGTGATGATGCCGTTGGTGCCATAGGCATGCATCACCTTGTGCAGTTCCCAGCCGGTGAGCTCCAGCACCCGCGGCTCGGCCTCCATGGTGACGACGCGCAGGCGCAGGACATTGCCGAGATCGCGGAGGCCGCCCCAGCGGATCGAGCCGACGCCGCCCGAGCCGCCCGCGACGAAGCCGCCGATGGTCGCCGTGTTGGCCGTCGAAGGGTGGAGGCGCAGCTCCTGGCCGGAATGGGCGCGGGTCTGGCGGTCGAGATCGGCCATGATCACGCCCGGCTCGGCGACGACGCGGCCGGGATGGATCGCCTTCACCTTGTTCATCGCCGCGAGATTGAGAATGAGCCCGCGCGACAGCGGCATCGCCTGGCCGTAATTGCCGGTGCCCGCGCCGCGCGGCGTCACCGGAACCTCGTGGCGGAAGGCGGCGGCGAGGATGCGGATGACCTCCGCCTCGTCCTTCGGCGTCGCGACGAGATCCCCGGTCACGTCGTCGAGCTGCGCCTTCAGGACCGGCGAATACCAGAAGAAGTCGCGGCTCTTCTGCTTCACCAGCGCCGGATTGTCCTCGAGCTCGATGCCGTCGAGGTCGCGCTTCAGCGCATCGAGATCGAAAGAGAAGCTGCGGGCCATCGCCTAGACTCCAAAGAGATGATCGAGTTCCCGATAATCGGGCAGCGTGCGGTCGATCGCCTTGCCCTGGCGCAAAACGGTCCGGTCGGATTGCGGGCGCGACAGGAGCTCGGTCCAGCTGCGCGCGCGGAAGAGGACGAGATCGGCGGGACCGCCGATGACGAGCCGCCCGACATCGGGCCGGCGCAGCTGCATTGCCGGCAGCGTCGTCACCACCTCGGGCGCGAGATCGACCGGATGATCGAGCTGCAGGATGCGCACCGCCTCGCGGAACACCTCCATGACGTCGAGATCGCCATAGGCATAGAAGGGATCGCGCGTGTTGTCGGAGGCGACGGCGGCTGGAATGCCGCGGGCCCGCATCTCGTGCAGGAGCGTGACGCCGCGCCAGCGCGGCGTGCGGCCGCGATGGCGGTCCTGCAGATACATGTTGCACATCGGCAGCGAGACGACCCCGATGCCGGCCTTCTCGACGAGATCGAGCGTGCGCTCCGCCTCGTCATCCGGCTGCCGCGCCAGCGAGCAGCAGTGGCCGACCGTCACCTGGCCCTCGAAATCATGGCGGATCGCCGCCTCGGCGATCGCCCTCAGCGAGCGGGCATTGGGATCGGCGGTCTCGTCGACATGGAGATCGATGTCGAGCCCGTTCTTCGAGGCCTCGAAGAACAGGCGGTCGAGCGCCTTGTCGAGGCCGTCGATCATGAAGGTGACGCCGCCGATGACGCCCTTCGCTTCAAGAAGCGTCTCGACCAGGCGCTTCACATAAGCGTCGTCGAAATAGAGATCGATCGGCATCAGCGCGACGGCCTGCAGGTCGATCCGCCCGGCCCAGGCCTCGCGCGCCTCGACGAAGGCCGGCCAGGAGGCCGGGAACTGCGGCGGCACGGAATCGATATGCGTGCGGATCAGCTTGGTGCCATGCGCATAGGCGCAGCGAAGCGCGAACTCCATCCGCGCGCGCACATCGGCTGTCGTCCAGTGCGCCTCGCGATCCGCCTCGACGGCGGCGAGCGCCCCCGGGAAGGTCCCGTCGGGATTGGCATGGCGCGGGATGATGTGGCCCTTGTCGAGATGCGTGTGCATGTCGACGAAGCAGGGCCAGACCTGCCCCTTGTCGAGATCGAGCACCGGCACTTCGTCGGCGCCGAGGCTGCCCGGCGCGGCGATGGCGGCGATGGCCCCGTCCGCGACGAGGATATCGACCCGCGACAGGCCCTCGCCGGCATCGATGCCGATATCGCCGGGAAGAAGCACGGCCGGGATGGTCGCATTGGCGAGGCGGTAGCGGGCCGCGGCGGGCGGCGTTGCGAAGGATGTCGTCATGATCAGTTCTCCCGCCGGATGGCGCTTTCATGCCAGCGCCGCAGCAGGAGATGCGACACCAGGCTGGTGGCCCCGAAGATCGCCACGCCGGTGACGCAGAGCAGGATCAGCGCGGCGAACAGGCGGGGGATGTTGAGGCGATACTGCGATTCGAGCAGGCGGAAGGCGAGGCCGGAGCCGGCCCCGGCCGAGCCCGCGGCGAACTCGGCCACCACCGCCGCGATCAGCGCGAGGCCGCCGGCGATCCTGAGGCCCGCGAGGAAATAGGGCAGCGCCGAGGGAAGCTTCAGCAGGAACAGCGTCTGCCAGCGCGAAGCGCCGTAGAGCTCGAAGAGGTTGAGCAGGTTGTGGTCGGTGCTCTTCAGCCCCTGCGTCGTGTTCGAGAGCACGGGGAAGAAGGCGACGATCCAGGCACAGATGAGGAGCGCCTGCTGGGTCGTCGAGGTGTAGATGAGGATGAGCGGCGCGATGGCGATGATCGGCGTCACCTGGAGGATGACCATATAGGGCGACAGCGCGACCTCGACCCAGCGCGAGGAGGCGAACAGGATCGCGATCAGCACGCCGCCGACGAGGGCGATCGCCAGCGCCTGGAAGGTGATCGACAGCGTCACCATGAGCGCCGGCCCGAGCACGCCCCAGTCGTTCACGAGCGACTGCGCGACGAGATCCGGCCCGGGCAGAATGTATTTCGGGACGTTGTAGGCCTTCACATACCAGGCCCAGAGGCCGATCAGCGCCGCCAGCATGACGAGCGGGATGACGACGCGCAGCAGCCGCTCATGCGAGACGCCGCCGCGCTCGGCGTTGCGCTCAGCGGCAAGCGCCGGCTCGGATGCGCTCTCGGGAATATCGGTCATAGGTGATCGTTGGCGCCGAGCGCCGAATGGAGGGATTGCGAGGCCCGCCGCGTCATCTCGCTGTATTCGGGCGACGTGCGGAAGGCGAGGCCGCGCGGCGACGGCGCATCGACGAGGATCTCGTCGATCACCCGCCCCGGCCGCGGCGCCATCACGACGATGCGCGTCGAGAGATAGACGGATTCGAACACCGAATGCGTCACGAACACCACCGTCCAGCCGAACTGCGCCCAGAGGCGGAGGAGATCATCGTTCAGCTTCTGCCGCGTGATCTCGTCGAGCGCGGCAAAGGGCTCGTCCATCAGCAGCACGCGCGGCCGCGTGACCAGCGCGCGGGCGATCGAGACGCGCATCTTCATGCCGCCCGAGAGTTCGCGCGGATAGGAGTCGGCAAAGGCAGAAAGGCCGACCATCTCCAGCGCCTCCATGACGCGGGCGCGGGCGGCGCTCTTCGAGATGCCGGCGAGCCGCAGCGGCAGCCAGACATTCTTGAATACGCTCGCCCAGGGCATCAGCGTCGGCTCCTGGAAGACGAAGCCGATCTCGCGCTCCACCTTGCCCTCGGCGTCATGGCCCATGGTCGGCCATTCGACGCGTCCGGTCGTCGCGTCGCCCAGCCCGGCTATGATCCTGAGCGCCGTCGACTTGCCGCAGCCGGACGGCCCGAGCAGGCTGACGAACTCGCCCTCGCCGATCGAGAGCGTCATGTCCTTGAGCGCCACCGTCCCGTTCGAGAAGGTCTTCGAGACATGCTCGAGGCGGACGATCGGACTACCCGCGACGCGGGCAGGCGCTGCACTGGATACGCTGGACAGGATCGTTTTCCCGGATGTTGGGGTCGGCGGGCACGGGCGTGCCCGCCGCGCCGCCCGCCTTACTTCTTGAGGTCCTTGCCAAGGCCCTGGCACACGAACTGCGTGTCATAGGCGGCGGAGACGTCGAGCCCGGCCTTGACCACGCCGGCCTTGACCATCTTGTCGTAGAAGGACTTCACATGCTCGCCGGTCATGCAGCCGATGCCCTTTTCCAGCGCCTCGCCAGAATCGACGATGCCATATTCCTTCATCGTCTTGATCGAGAAGGCGATCTGGTCATCCGTCATCTCCGGATTGTCCTTCTTGATCGCCGCATTGGCCGCCGCGTTGTCTCCGTAGAGATAGTTGTACCAGCCGATGATCGAGGCCTCGACGAAACGCTTCACGACGTCGGGATTGGCCTTGAGATAGTCCTGCGTCGTCTCGATCAGCGTCGAATAGGTGTCGAAACCGGCATCGGCGAGGAGGAAGAGCTTCGGCTTGAAGCCGCCCTGCCGTTCGATCTCGAAGGGCTCGGAGGTGATATAGCCCTGCTGCGCCGACTGCTTGTCGGCGAGGAACGGCGCGGGATTGAAGGTGTAGGGCTTGTACTGCTCGTCCCGGAAGCCGGGATAGGCCGACTTCATCCACTGGAAGAAGGAGACGAAGCCGTCCTTGCCCATGAAGATCGTCGGCAGCTTGGCAAGGTCGTCGAACTTCTCGATGCCCTGGTCGGGATGCGCGATGAGGACCTGCGGCTCCTTCTGGAAGATCGCCGCGACCTCGACCAGCGGCACGCCCTGCTCGACCGAGGAGAAGGGCTCCAGGAGATTGCCGGCCATGTAGAAATTGGCCTTGCCGGCGAGCAGCAGCGCGCGGTTGGCCGCCTGCGGTCCACCCTGCAGGATGGTGACCTTGAGGCCGTATTTCTCGTAGGTGCCGTCGACGACGGCCTGGTAGAAACCGCCATGCTCGGCCTGGGCCAGCCAGTTGGTGCCGAAGCTGACCTCGTCCAGCGCCGAGGCGCTGCCGGCCGCGAACAGAGCCACGACGCCGGCCGCGAGGCCGGCCATGCCGTTCCGGAACGATCTCATCTGCTCTCCGCCTTCCCTCTCCACGCGGCGATCAGGCGCCGCCGATTCTTCCACGCCATCCCCCGACGGGGCGGTTCCGAATGTGCCGGCCAGAGGCCGACCCGATGGTCGAACGTCGCAAGAGACATGCCATGGACGACATGCCGCGCATCGCCCGCTCGCGCCCCTGGCAGCGGGGACGGACGCGACGGCCAATCTAGGGCAGGACCGCTGCACAGCATAGAGGCATCGCGGCACGATCGACCGCCGCGCAGGCAGGTCATGCCCAAATGCTGGGCTGAGAAGCGGCTTGTGCGGCAGGGGTCACCGTCGCAAGCTTCGCCGCACCGACCATCGAGGGCCTTTGCCGTGAACACGCCGCTGCTGCCGACCGCCATCCGTCCCCCCTTCGGCCGCTACAGCCATGGCGTCGCCGTCCCGGCCGGGAGCCGCTTCGTCTATACGTCGGGCCAACTCGGCATCCGACCGGACGACACCATCCCCGAGACCATCGAGGAACAGGCGGAGCTCTGCTTCGCCGCCATCGCGGCCATCCTCGCCGAGGGTGGCATGAGCATGAGCGATGTCGTGCGGCTGACGGCCTTCGTGACGAAACGCGAGGATATGCGCCGCTACATGGCCGTGCGCGACCGCCATGTCGGCGAGCCGCTGCCGGCCTCGACGCTCTACATCGTCTCCGGCTTCACGCGCCCAGAGTTCCTCGTCGAAGTCGAGGCGGTCGCCGCCCGCGCCGACTGACCGGCCGCGACCAGCGCCTCGAAGGCGAAGGCCGCGGCCGTGCGGTGGCGCTCCTTGTGGCGGAGCATGCGGAAGGCGCGCGGCGGCAGCCGATAGGCGACCTCCGCCAGGGTGCCGGCGCCGATCATCGCCGCGGCTGCGGCGCGCGAGATCGCGGTCGCGGTGCCGCCGCTCGCCACCGCGGCGAGCACCGCCTCGTTGGAGGGAAGCGCGAGCACGACGTCGAGCGCCTCGATCGCGACGCCGGTCTCGCGGAGGCCCGCCGCGAAGGAGGCCCGCGTCCCCGAGCCCGGCTCGCGCAGGATCCACCGCGCGGCAAGGAGATCCGCGGCCGCGACCGGTCCCGCCGCCAGCGGATGGTCGGGCGCGACGACGATGACGAGCTGGTCCTCGGCGACCACCGGCGCGGCGAGCAGCTGCGAGGTGACCGGCCCCTCGACGAAGCCGAGATCGGCCTCGCCCTCGATCACCGCCGCGGCGACCGTCTCGGTATTGCCGATGACGAGATCGAGCGCGACGCCGGGATGCGCCTCGCGGAAGCGGATCATGAAGGGCGGCAGGAAGTGGCCGGCGATGGTCTGGCTCGCCTGCAAGGCCAGCCGCCCGCGACGGAGCCCGCCGAGATCGGAGAGCAGCGCCTCGGCGCCCGCGGCCCGCGCCAGCACCGAACGCGCCTCCGGCAGGAAAAGGCGTCCGGCCTCGGTAAGTTCGATGCCCCGCCCGACGCGATGGAAGAGCTCCACGCCATAGGAGCCTTCGAGCGCCCGGATCGACGCGCTGACGGCCGATGGCGTGAGGCGCAGCGCCTCCGCCGCGCGGGTGAGATGCTCCCGCTCCGCGACCGCGAGGAAGATGCGAAGCTGCTCGAAGGTCACGATTATTCGATCCGTTTGGATGATTGGTGCGATATTTCGCAATGGATCGAACTAAGGGCAAGGACGATCTTCACGGCGACACCAAAGAGCAATCCGGTTTCGCCATGCCCCGCCTTCTCCGCACGATCATTCCCGGCGCCGCCCTCTGCCTCGCCGTC
Organism: Allobosea sp.; assembly: GCA_017307955.1. Lineage (GTDB taxonomy): Bacteria > Pseudomonadota > Alphaproteobacteria > Rhizobiales > Kaistiaceae > Kaistia. The sequence goes on from JAFKFV010000015.1 coordinate 205,590, forward strand.
ACGCTCGGCGCCTTCGCCCTTGGCGGCGCCGAGACCGCGCTTTTCGGCCGCGACTGGCTGGAGGCGCTCGTCCTTGCCATCCTGATCGGCGCGCTCATCCGCTCGCTGTGGACACCGCCGGAGCGCTTCACCGCCGGCATCCGCTTCACGGCGCAATATCCCCTCGAACTGGCCATCCTGCTGCTGGGCGCCACGCTCGACACCAAGCTCGTCCTCGCCGCCGGCCTGCCGCTCGTCGCCGGCATCGCCGGTGTCGTCGCCCTCGCGATCGCGGCGAGCTACCTCGTCGGACGCGGCGTCGGGCTCAGCCACCGCATGGCGCTGTTGGTCGCGGCAGGCAACTCGATCTGCGGCAATTCCGCCATCGCGGCCGTGGCGCCGGTGATCGGCGCCGACAGCGACGATGTCGCGGCCTCCATCGCTTTCACCGCGGTGCTCGGCGTCGCCACGGTGCTGCTCCTGCCCGTCCTCGCCGTGCTGCTCGGCCTCACCAATCTTCAGTTCGGCGTCGTCGCGGGGCTCACGGTCTATGCCGTGCCGCAGGTGATTGCCGCCACCGCCCCGGTCGCCTTCGCCAGCGTGCAGATGGGGACGCTCGTCAAGCTCTTGCGCGTGCTGATGCTGGGGCCGGTGATGGCCGCCATGGCACTCCTCGGCAAGGGCCGCGCCGACGGACGCATGAGCTTCACGCGCTTCGTGCCCTGGTTCCTGATCGGCTTCGCCCTTGCCGCCGCCGCGCGCAGCGCCGGCCTCGTACCCGACGTGGCGATGGCGCCGATCCACGGTGCCACGACCCTCCTCACCGTCCTCTCCATGGCCGCGCTCGGGCTCGGCGTCGACATCCGCATGCTGCGCCGCGCGGGCGGACGGGTGGCACTGGCGGCGATGCTCTCCCTCATCGTGCTCGGCGCCATGAGCCTCGCGCTCGTCCACATGCTGGCCATTGCCTGAGCGTCGATCTGGCCGCGATGTTGCATCGCCGCGGGACGCATGATCGTATCGCCGGCATTCAGGGACAGAGGTTGCAGATGGCCGACAGGATTTGGGTGAAAGATCCCATCGCAGTTCTCGCCGAGGGCGCCGAGCGCGGCATCGTCGTCGAGGACGGGCGGATCGCCGAGCTGGTCGGCAAGGGCGCCGAGCCGGCGCATCCGGTGCATGGCGTCTTCGACGCCTCGCGCCATGTCGTGACGCCGGGCCTCGTCAACACGCATCACCACATGTTCCAGACGCTGACGCGCGCCCATCCGGCGGCGATCAACAAGGAGCTCTTTCCCTGGTTGCAGGCGCTCTTCCCGATCTGGGCGAAGAACGTCAATCCGGAGAATTTCCGCCTCGCGACCCGCCTCGCGCTGACCGAACTGCTGATCTCGGGCTGCACGACCGCCTCCGACCACCAGTATCTCTATCCGCCGGGCCTCGAGGAGGCGATGGACATCCAGGCCGAGGAGGCCGGCAAGCTTGGCGTCAGGATGACGCTGACGCGCGGCTCGCTGAACCTCACCGAGGAAGAGGGCGGCAACGCCAATTCCGGCGCCGTGCAGGATACCGACGCGATCCTCGCCGACTGCGAGCGGGTGATCGGCCGCTACCACGACGCGTCGGAGGGTGCGATGCTGCAGGTGGCGCTCGCGCCCTGCGCCCCTTTCAACGTCACCAAGCGGCTGATGGTGGAGACCGCGGCGCTCGCCGAGCGCTGCAACTGCCACATGCACACCCATCTCGCCGAGACGCGCGACGAGATCGACTATTGCATGCACCATTTCGGCTATCGCCCGGTCGATTATCTCGAAGAGGTCGGCTGGCTGACAAACCGCGCCTGGCTGGCGCATGGCATCCATTTCAACGATGACGAGGTGGCGCGGCTCGGCAAGGCCGGCGTCGGCGTCTCGCATTGCCCGACCTCCAACATGGTGCTGGCCTCGGGCCAGTGCCGCACCAAGGAGCTGGAAGCGGCGGGAAGCCCGGTCGGCCTCGGCGTCGACGGCTCGGCCTCCAACGACAATTCCAACCTGATCGAGGCGGTTCGCCATGCGCTGATGATCGGCCGCCTCACCTACAATGCCGAGAGCGTCACCCATCTCGACGCCTTCCGCTGGGCGACCGAAGGCTCGGCCAACTGCCTCGGCCGCAAGGACATCGGCTCCATCGCCGTCGGCAAGCAGGCCGACATGGCCTTCTACACGCTGGACGAACTCCGCTTTTCCGGAGCCGGTGACCCGCTGGCCGCGCTCGTCCTCTGCGGCGCGTACAAGGCCGACCGCGTGATGGTGAAGGGCGACTGGAAGATCGTGGATGGCGTCCCGCCCGGCATCGACCTCGCCGAACTGCGCTACGAGCATGGGCGGGTCGCAAAGAAGTTCCTGGAGGCGGTGTAGAAGCGCGAAAGCCCCCTCCCTCACCCTCCCCCGCTTCGCGGGAGAGGGAATGCCCGGCGCCAGGGAATAGGTCCCGACAGGGAGGACAGCCGCGACCGGCCCTCTCTCCCGCGCAGCGGGGGAGAGATGGAGAGGGGGCCCTTGCTTCCCACCCCCCGTTCAAACACCGTTCCCGTCACCGGTCCGACATCCCCGCGCCGATGCCGCACTTATGGCCTTGCCCGGCGCGCGCCCGCATTGTCTCGTAAGGCGCGGCAGGCGGGACAGGGCATGACGGACACTCTCTGGATCAAGGATCCGATCGCGGTGCTCGGCGAGGGCGCCGAGCGGGGCGTCGTCGTCGAGAACGGGCGCATCGTCGAACTGGTCGGCAAGGGCGCCGAGCCGGTGCATCCCGTGACGAAGCTGTTCGACGCCTCGCGCCATGTCGTGACGCCGGGGCTCGTCAACACCCATCACCACATGTTCCAGACCATGACGCGCGCCCATCCGGCAGCGATCAACAAGTCGCTCTGGCCCTGGATCGCCTCGATCTATCCGGTCTGGACGAAGCATGTGAACGCGGAGAATTTCCGCCTCGCGGCGCGGCTCGCCATGACCGAACTGATGATGTCGGGCTGCACCTGCGCGTCCGATCATCACTATCTCTTTCCGCGCGGCCTCGAACACGCGATGGACATCGAGGCCGAGGAGGCGGCCGCGCTCGGCCTCCGCATGACGCTGACGCGCGGCGCGCTCGACCTCACAGGCGGCGAGGACAGCCAGGCGCTGGCGCCCGACGGCGCGGTGCAGGACGACGACACGATCCTCGCCGATTGCGAGCGGATCGTCGCCCGCTATCACGACCGCTCGGACGGGGCGATGACGCGGGTGGCGCTCGCCCCCAACGCGCCCTTCGACGTCACCAAGCGGCTGATGCGCGAGACGGCGGCGCTCGCCGAGAAGCACGATCTCGGCCTGCACACCCATCTCGTCGAGACCGCGCGCGAGGCGGCCTTCGCCCGCGAGGTGCATGGCATGACCGCCGCCGACTATCTCGAGGAGAATGGCTGGCTGTCGGGCCGCGTCTGGCTGGCGCATGGCATCCATTTCGACGATGGCGAGGTCGAAAAGCTCGGCCGTCATGGCGTCGGCATCTGCCATTGCCCGACCTCGAACATGGTGCTCGCCTCCGGCATCTGCCGCACGCGTGAATTCGAGGCGGCCGGCAGCCCGGTCGGTCTCGGCGTCGACGGCTCGGCCTCGAACGACAATTCCAATCTCATGGAAGCCGTGCGCCACGCGCTGATGATCGGGCGCCTGCGCTACGGCGCCGAGGCGATCACCGACCGCGATGCGCTGCGCTTCGCGACGGAAGGCTCGGCACGCTGCCTCGGCCGCGACGATATCGGCGCCATCGCCGTCGGCAAGCAGGCCGACCTCGCCTTCTGGACGCTCGACGAATTGCGCTTCTCCGGCGCCGGCGATCCAATCGCCGCCCTCGTCCTCTGCGGCGCCCATGCCGCCGACCGCGTCATGGTCAAGGGCGACTGGCGGATCGTGGACGGCGTCCCGCCGGGCATGGACCTCGAAAAGCTCCGATACGAACACCATCAGGCGTCGCGCGCGTTTCTGGAGGGGTTATAGAGACGTCAGGCGGAAGCCTTCACCTCTCCCATGGGGAGAGGTCGGACCGAAGGTCCGGGTGAGGGGAGTGCCCTCTCCGGACAGCCCGTAACCCCTCACCCGCCGCGCCGATGGCGCGTCGACCTCTCCCTCAGGGAGAGGTGAAAGCAACCCGAGAGGCATTCCGATGACCACCCTCCCCCGCCCGTATTGGCACGAGATGCAGGCGCCCGATTTTCTCGGCGGCGAGAAGGACTGGATCGCGGTTCTGCCGGTCTGCGCCATCGAGCAGCATGGGCCGCATCTGCCCGTCTATACCGATGCCTGCATCGGCGAGGGCATGGTGAAGCGCACCGTCGAGCTGCTGCCTGAGGGCCTGCCGGCGACCTTCCTGCCGATCCAGCCGGTCGGAAAATCCAACGAGCACATCGCCTCGCCGGGCACGCTCACTTATTCCTGGGAAACGGCGATCCGCATCTGGATGGAGATCGGCGACAGCGTCGCGCGGGCCGGCGTGCGCAAAATGGTGCTGGTCACCTCGCATGGCGGCAATGTTCCGGTCTGCGACATCATCGCCCGCGAACTGCGCATCAGGCACGGCATGCTCTGCGTCTCAACCGGCTGGGCCGGCGCCGGCGAGCCGGCCGGCCTCGTGCCGCCGGAGGAAGACCTCTACGGCATCCATGGCGGCGATGTCGAAACCTCGATCATGCTGCATTTCCGGCCCGATCTCGTGAAGATGGACAAGGCCGAGGACTTCCGCTCGCAGCAATTGGAGCTGCTCGAGGAATTCAAGCGGCTGCGCTTCCACATGGCGCCGGCGCGCATCGGCTGGCAGGCCCAGGATCTTCACCCGTCGGGCGCGGTCGGCAACGCGGCGCGAGCCACCGCCGAGCGCGGCCGGCTGATCGTCGATCACCAGGCGCGCGCCTTCATCGAGCTCTTGCAGGAGATGACCCGCTTCGACCGCTCGCGCCTCTATCAGGCGGTGCGCTGACGGCCTCTCGCCCCAAAGCGGTTTGGACAATCCCCCTGTCGCCCAAGTTTTGACTTGCTTTAAAGCGCGGCCTCGGCTCGATTGAAGTTTGATCGTCCGGTCTAGATCCTCATCGAAGAAGGATCGGCCAGCAGGGACGAGACCGCGATGCGCCAAAGGGCGCCGGTGACAGGGGAGTTCAGAATGAAGATTTCGACCCGCCTTCTGGCGGCCAGCATGCTCGTTGTCGGCCTCGCCGCCGGCGCGGAGGCAAAGACGCTCGTCTATTGCTCCGAAGGCAGCCCCGAGAACTTCAATCCGCAGATCAACACGACCGGCACCTCGTTCGACGCGGCCCGCCCGGTCTTCAACCAGCTCGTCGAGTTCGAGCCGGGCACGACCAATGTCGTCCCCGGCCTCGCCGAGTCCTGGGACGTCTCGCCCGACGGCACCGAGGTGACCTTCCACCTGCGCAAGGGCGTCAAGTTCCACACGATCAAGGGCTTCACGCCGACGCGCGATTTCAACGCCGACGACGTGCTGTTCTCGTTCAACCGCATGTGGAAGGAAGACAGCCCCTATCACAAGGTTTCGGGCGGCGCCTATGACTACTTCAACGACATGGGCATGCCTGACCTCCTGAAGTCGATCGACAAGGTCGACGATTATACGGTCAAGTTCACGCTGACCCGGCCGGAGGCGCCCTTCCTCGCCAATCTCGCGATGGATTTCGCGACCATCCTCTCGGCCGAATATGCCGACCAGATGCTGAAGGCCGGAACGCCCGAGCAGATCGACCAGGTCCCGGTCGGTACCGGCCCGTTCTCCTTCGTCGCCTACCAGAAGGACAACGCGATCCGCTACAAGTCCTTCGCGGACTATTGGGGCGGCGCGCCGAAGATCGACCTCGTCTTCTCGATCACCAAGGACGCGACCGCGCGCTGGGCCAAGGTCCAGAAGGGCGAATGCCAGGTCATGCCCTATCCCAATCCGGCCGATCTCGACGCGATCGGCAAGGATGAGAATGTCAACCTGATGCAGCAGCCGGGCCTCAATATCGGCTATCTCGCCTTCAACGTCACCAAGAAGCCCTTCGACGACAAGCGCGTCCGTCTTGCGATCACCTATGCGATCGACAAGGAAGCGATCCTCAAGGACGTCTATCTCGGCGCCGGCCAGCCGGCCAAGAACTTCATTCCGCCGACCATCTGGAGCTACAACGACGCCATCGTCGACTATCCGCATGATGTGGAGAAGGCGAAGGAACTCCTGAAGGAAGCGGGTCTCTCGGACGGGTTCTCGACCGATATCTGGTGGATGCCGGTGCAGCGCCCCTACAATCCGAACGCCAAGCGCGTCGCCGAGATCATCCAGGCCGATCTCGAGAAGCTCAACATCAAGGCGAATCTCGTTTCCTATGAGTGGGGCGAGTATCGCAAGCGCATGCAGCAGGGCGAGCACCAGATGGGCCAGCTCGGCTGGACGGGCGACAATGGCGATCCGGACAACTTCTTCTTCCTGCTCGGCTGCGACGCGGCCCGCGAAGGCGGCCAGAACATCTCGAAGTGGTGCAACAAGGACTTCGACGACAAGCTGAAGAAGGCCAAGAGCATCTTCGACAAGGCCGAGCGCACCAAGCTCTACGAGGAGATGCAGGTCATCGCCCATGACGAGGTGCCGGTGTTCAACATCGCCCATTCCGTCGTGTTCGAGCCGGTGCGCAAGGAAGTCGTCGGCTACAAGGTCAGCCCGCTCGGCCGGCACGAATTCGCCCAGGTCGACCTGAAATAGGACGGACGCGGCGGCGGCTCGCCAGGGGCCGCCGCCGCGCCTCGTAGCCCCCGATGCTCGGCTTCATCGTCCGGCGCGTGCTGCTGGTCATCCCGACCTTCATCGCGATCGCCTTCCTGACCTTCGTCGCGATCCGCCTCGTGCCCGGCGACCCGATCGAGGTCCGCACCGGGGAGCGCGGCATCTCGCCGGAGCGCCTCGCGGAGTTCCGCCACCAGCTCGGCCTCGACCAGCCGGTCTGGAAGCAGTTCCTCGACTATCTCGGCCAGATCGCCCATGGCGATCTCGGCACCTCGATCTCGACCCATGCGCCGGTGCTGCAGGAATTCCTGACGCTCTTCCCGGCGACGCTCGAACTCGCCCTCTGCGCCATGCTCTTCGCCGTCGTGCTCGGCATTCCGGCCGGCGTGCTCGCGGCGACCCGGCGCGGCGGCTTTCTCGATTATTCCGTCATGGGCGTGGCGCTCACCGGCTTCTCGATGCCGATCTTCTGGTGGGGTCTCCTGCTCATCCTGTTCTTCTCGGTGACGCTCGACCTGACGCCGGTCTCCGGCCGCATCGACCTGCTCTATTATTTCGAGCCGGTGACGGGCTTCATGCTGATCGACAGCCTGCTGTCCGACCAGGACGGCGCCTTCCTCTCGGCCGTGTCGCATCTGATCCTGCCGACCATCGTGCTCGGCACGATCCCGCTCGCGACCATCGCCCGCATGACCCGCTCGACCATGCTGGAAGTGCTCGGCGAGGACTATGTGCGGACGGCACGGGCCAAGGGCCTTTCGCCCTTCCGGGTCGTGAATGTGCACGCGCTGCGCAACGCCCTGATCCCGGTCGTGACGGTGATCGGCCTGCAGACCGGCATGCTGATGGGCGGAGCGGTGCTGACGGAATACATCTTCTCCTGGCCCGGCATCGGCACCTGGCTGATCGAATCGATCCAGCGCCGCGACTATCCGGTGCTGCAGGGCGGCGTGCTGATGATCTCGGGCCTCGTGATCCTCATCAACATCCTGGTCGACGTCCTCTACGGCGTGCTCAATCCGAGGATCCGCCATGCCCGCTGACGCGACCACGACGCCGGCGCGCAAGGCAGCGCCCCCGCCCGGCGCCTTCGCAACCTTCGTGCGCGACTTCTCCGAGAACCGCGCCGCGGTCGTCGGCTTCGTCATCCTGGCGCTCCTGGTGCTCACGGCGATCTTCGCCGACTTCGTCGCGCCGCACAGCCCGATCGAGCAGTTCCGCGACTTCGTGCGCATCCCGCCGGCCTGGCAGGAGGGAGGCAACCGCGCCTTCCTGCTCGGCACCGACGAGGTCGGCCGCGACATGCTCTCGCGGCTCATCTTCGGCGCGCGGCTGTCGCTCTTCATCGGCCTCGCCGTCGTCGTCGCCTCGATGATCGTCGGCATCGCGCTCGGCCTCGTCGCCGCCTTCGCCACCGGCTGGCCGTCGATCGTCATCATGCGCGCGATGGACGTGATCCTGTCGGTGCCGAGCCTCCTGCTCGCCATCGTCATCGTCGCGATCATCGGGCCGAGCCTCACCAACACGATCGTCGCGATCACCGTCGTCTATCTGCCGAACTATGTGCGCCTCGTGCGCGCCTCGGCGCTCTCGGAGAAATCGCGCGACTATGTCGTGGCGGCGCGGGTCGCCGGCGCGGGAACGCTCAGGATCATGTTCCGCACCGTGCTGCCCAATTGCATGGCGCCGATCATCGTCCAGGCCGCGCTCACCATCTCCAATGCGATCCTCGAGGCGGCGGCGCTCGGCTTTCTCGGCCTCGGCGCGCAGCCGCCCTCGCCGGAATGGGGCGCGATGCTCGCCTCGGCGCGCGAGTTCCTGCAGGCCTCGCCCTGGATCGTGACCGAGCCGGGCCTCGCGATCCTCATCACCGTCCTCGCCATCAACCTCGTCGGCGACGGCCTCCGCGACGCGCTCGACCCGAAGATGCGGAGGAGCTGATGCCGCTGCTTGAAATCTCCGACCTTTCCGTCGACTTCGCGACCGGCGGCGGCGTGTTCCGTGCCGTCGACAATGTCTCGCTCAGCGTCGATGCCGGCGAGATCCTGGCGATCGTCGGCGAGAGCGGCTCCGGCAAGTCGGTGGCGATGCTGGCCGTGATGGGCCTCCTGCCCTGGACGGCGACCGTCACCGCGCGGCGCCTCGCCTTCGACGGCCGCGACCTCCTGACGCTTTCGCCGCGCGAGCGGCGGCGGCTGGTCGGCAAGGATGTCGCGATGATCTTCCAGGAGCCGATGTCGAGCCTCAACCCGTGCTTCACGGTCGGCTTCCAGATCGGCGAGACGCTCAAGGTGCATCTCGGCCTCGGCAAGGCCGAGCGACGGGCACGGACATTGGAGCTGCTCGACGCGGTCGGCATCCCCGATCCCGAGCGGCGGCTGAAGGCCTTCCCGCACCAGCTTTCGGGCGGCATCAGCCAGCGCGTGATGATCGCGATGGCGCTCGCCTGCCGGCCGAAGCTGATCATTGCCGACGAGCCGACCACGGCGCTCGACGTGACGATCCAGGCGCAGATCCTCGACCTGCTCGTCGCCCTGCAGCGCGAGACGGGCACCGGTCTCGTCCTCATCACGCACGACATGGGCGTCGTCGCGGAAACGGCGGAGCGCGTCTCGGTCCATTATGCCGGCCAGAAGGTGGAGGAACAGCCAGTCGGCCCGCTCTTCGCCGACCCGCATCATCCTTATACCGCGGCGCTGCTCGCCGCGCTGCCCGAGCGGGCGCATGGCCGCTTCCTGCCCTCGATCCCGGGAACCGTGCCGGGCCTTGCCGACCGGCCGCCGGCCTGCCTCTTCGAGCCGCGCTGCCGCTTCGCCACCAATCGCTGCCGCGAGAAGGCGCCGCCGCGCCAGGGCGCCATCGCAGGCTTCGCGCTCTGCCACTATCCGCTCGCCGGCGGCCGGCCGATCGGCCATCCCTTCCCCGAAGGCCGCGAGGTCGCAGCATGAGCCACGCGACGACGATGCCCCCGACATCCCCCATGACCGGAAGCACGGTTCTCGACGCGCGCCATCTCGCCCGGCATTACGAGGTTCCGCGCGGCGCCTTCCGCAAGCCGGCGGTGATCCGTGCGCTGGCCGATGCCTCCTTCACGCTGGAGACCGGGCGGACGCTCGCCGTCGTCGGCGAATCGGGCTGCGGCAAGTCGACTCTCGCCCGCCTCGTCACCATGATCGAGCCGCCGACGGCCGGAACGCTGGCGATCGACGGCGTCGAGGTCGTCGGCGGCGACCGCGCCGCGCTGGCGAAGCTGCGCTCACGCGTGCAGATCGTGTTCCAGAACCCCTATGGCTCGCTCAACCCGCGCCAGAAGATCGGCGCCGCCCTCGCCGAGCCGCTGGTGATCAATCGTCCGGGCATGAGCCGCGCCGAGCGCAGCGCCGCGGTGCTGGACATGCTGACGCGCGTCGGCCTCAGACCCGAGCATGCCGACCGCTATCCGCATATGTTCTCGGGCGGCCAGCGCCAGCGCATCGCAATCGCCCGCGCGCTGATGCTGCGGCCGGAGATCCTGGTGCTCGACGAGCCGGTCTCGGCGCTCGACCTCTCGGTCCAGGCGCAGGTGCTGAATCTCCTCGTCGAATTGCAGCAGAGCCTCGGCCTCGCCTATCTCTTCATCAGCCACGGGCTCTCGGTGGTGCGGCACATGGCCGACGACATCGTCGTCATGTATCTCGGCCGCATCGTCGAGCAGGCGCCGCGCGAGGTGCTGTTTGCCGGGCCGAAGCATCCCTATACGCGGGCGCTGCTCTCGGCGACGCCGGTCGCCGACCCGGCGCGGGCGCGCGAGCGCATCCGCCTCAAGGGCGAGATGCCCTCGCCCTTCAACCCACCGCCGGGCTGCCCCTTCAACACGCGCTGCCCGCTCGCCTTCGACCGCTGCCGCACCGAGCGGCCGAAGCTCGAATGGCACGGCGAAACCAAGGTCGCCTGCTTCGCGGTCGAACGCGACGAATAGCGCCTCAACCCGCCGGCTCGAACACGCCTTGCTTGCGCAGCGTCCGCACCTCGTTGCGGATCAGCGCGGTCAGGGCACGGATCGCCGTCGTCGTCGGCCGCTGGCTGGAGGTGGCGAGCAGCAATTCGCGCTCGATCGACGGATTCTTGATCCGCCAGTAGCGGATGCGCCCCTCGGCGACGAGATGATGCACGCTCGAATAGGAGAGGATGGTGTAGCCCATGCCGCCCTCGACGAGCCGGAGCGTGGAGGGCATGGCCTCGACCTCGAGATCGATGCGCGGCTCAATGCCGGCCTGGCCGAGCACCTGGTCGAGCAGCAGGCGCAGGCCGTGCGGCCGCGCCGGCAGGATCATCGGCAGCGTCGCCACTACCGATGCATCGACCGGCCCGGAGCCCAGCGTGCCGGCGTCATCGCCCGCCCCGAGCAGGAAGAGCTCGTCGCGCAGGATCGGCTCGGCGAGCAGGTTGTTCATGCGCGGCGCGTTGTAGAGCACCGCGACGTCGATCTTGCCCATCACCAGCCATTCAAGGAGATGTCCGCTGAAGCCCTCGACGACGCGCATCGTAACCTGCGGGAACTCCTCGCGGAAATGCTTGACCAGCGGCGCCGTCAGCACGATGCCGACCGAGGGCGGCATGCCGAGCACGATGGTGCCGCGCGGGTTGGAGCGCATCGCGGCAAGCTCGGTCGTAGCGCGCGACGCCTGTTCGAGGATGGCCGAGGCATAGCTCTCGAGCAGCTTTCCGGCTTCGGTCAGCACGATGCCGCGCCCGTTGCGATAGAGCAGCGAGACGCCGAGCTCCTCCTCCAGCGCCTTGATCTGGCGGCTGATCACCGGCTGGCTGACCGAAAGGGCGACGGCGGCGCGCGAGAAGCTGCCGAATTCGGCGACGGCGGTGAAGAGCTGCAGCTGCTTGAGATCGAACATCGCGAGGGTCTCGTCCGGCGGCGGCGCGCCGATCGGTATGGGGCGAACAGCATTGGGTCACCCCGGCGGCGATGACAAGGGCGCACCGCGCAGCGTCAGGGGCGAGCAAAGCTGATATGCCCGCCGTGACAATTACCCCGCCGCCGCGATTTGGCCTAACGTCGCCGAACAATCCGCCGCCGCGCGAGCGCTTCCTGAGCCGCGCGCCACAACCAGCGGCGGCATCGGGAGGCGAGATGTCGTTGGCCACGGAGACACTGGGTTTCATCGGGCTCGGCCGCATGGGTGGACCCATGACGCGGCGGCTCATCGACGCCGGCCATCATGTCGTCGTCTATGACACCCGCGCCGAGGCGCTGGCCGACATGCCCGCCGACAAGGTGACGATTGCCGCCTCGCCCGCCGAAGTCGGCGCAGCGGCGCGGATCGTCATCTGCAGCCTGCCCTCGCCCGCCATCCTCTCCAGCGTAATCCTCGGCGAGGACGGCGTCGCCGCCGGCAGCGCCGTCAAGATCGTCATCGACGTCTCGACCACGGGACCAACGGTCGCCTCGGCCATCGCCGCGAGCCTCAAGGACAAGGGCATCGCCTTCGTCGATTCGCCGATCTCGGGCGGCCTCGCCGGCGCGCGCGGCGGCACGCTCGCCGTGATGGTCTCCTGCCCGGAGGCGACGTTCACGGAGGTCGATCCAATCCTCGCCAATTTCGGCCGCCGCTTCTATTGCGGCGACGCGCCGGGCTCGGCGCAGGTGGCCAAGCTCGGCAACAACATGATCGCCGCCGCCGTCATCCTGCTCTCCGCCGAGGCGCTGGCCATGGGCGTCAAGGCCGGCCTCGACCCGCGCGTGATGTGCGACATCATCAACGCCTCCAGCGGCCGCAACAGCGCGACGCAGGAGAAATTCCCGCGCTCGGTCCTGCCCGGCACCTTCGATTTCGGCTTCACGACCGGCCTTTCCTACAAGGACGTGCGCATGTGCGTCGACGAGGCGGAGAATCTCGGCGTCCCGATGGTCGGCGGCGCGCTGGTGCGCCAGATGCTGGCCGCCACAAAGGCCCGCTTCGGCGCCGATTCCGACTTCACCTCCATGGCGCGCATCGTCGAGGAATGGGCCGGCGTCGAGATCCGCGACCGGGCCTGACGGTGACCAGCATGGCGCCCCAGGCAGTCGAAAGCCAGCAAGCCGTCGAACGTCCGCAAGCCGTGGAAGTCGCCGAGACAATCGCCGCGCTCGACGCGCGCGCCTTCGATCCGGCGATGCGGGCGAAGGCCAAGGCCTGCCTGCTCGATTTCCTCGGCTGCGCCTTCGAGGCGACCGCGCTCGATCCGAGCCGGCAGGCGATGGCCGCAGTCTTCGAGGCGCCGGGCGGCCACATCATCGGCGAGACGGCGACCGCGACCCCGGCCGACGCCGCCTTCGTCAATGCCGTGAAGGGCCATGGGCTGGTGCGCGAGGACATGCACGCGGCCTCGGTCAGCCACCACGGCGTCGTCGTCTGGCCACTCCTCCTCGCCCTTGCCGAGACGCGGCGGATCGCCGGGTCGAGGCTGCTCGAGGCGGCGATCCTCGCCTATGAGGTCGGCGGCCGCCTCGGACGCCTGCTGATCGACCGCGGCATGTCGAGCCTCTTCCGTCCGACCGGTCTCGTCGCGCCGATCGGCGCTGCGGCGGGTGGCGCAAGGCTTCTCGGACTCGACGCGCCATCGACCGCATCGGCGCTGGCCATTGCCGCCAACACGTCATCAGGGCTCAACCAGTGGCCGGCGAGCGGCGCCTCGGACATGTTCTTCCATCCCGGCTTCGCTGCGCGCAACGCCGTCATGGCGGTGCGCCTCGCCGAGGCCGGCGCCTATGGCAGCCGCGACATCCTCGACGGCAAGGCAGGCCTCTTCGCGGCCTTTGCACGGAAGCCGATGCCGAGCGCGATCGCACTCTTCCCGCGGGGCGAGGCGGAGATCCTCGCCGTCTATCACAAGGGCGCGCCGGCCTGTAACTTCGCGCAGACCGCCTGCCAGGCAGCGCTGCGCATGATCGAGATGATCGGCCCCAATGTCGCGCCGGTCAGCGCCATCACCATCCGCGTGCCCCTCGCCGCGGCCGACTATCCGGGCTGCGACCATACCGGCCCCTTCGAGCGCGCGCTGCAGGCCAAGATGAGCATTCCGTTCGGGGTCGCCGCCGTGCTGGCGCATGGCCGCCTCGCCGAGGAGAACTATGCCGATCTCGCGGATGCCAAGGTCCTGCGCCTCGTCGGCGTCACCACCCTCGTCGCCAGCGACGAACTCTCGGCTCGCTTCCCCGCCGAACAGGGCGCGATCGTAGAACTCACGCTCGCCGACGACCGCCGCCTCTCGATGGGGCTTCCCGACGTCATTCCCGCGACCGAAGCGGAGGTTCGCCAGCGCTTCCGCGTCGCGGCCGCCGCCGTCGTCGGCCAGGATGCGGCCGATGCGATCGAGGCCTTCGTCGACACGCTCGACACCGCCCGCGATGCCGGGCGGCTGATGCAGCTTTGCGCCGTCCCCGCCGCCGCGCGGCCGAAGACGGCAAACGCACCCTGACAACGAGGAGAATTCCATGACGAACGAGGTCTTCGAGCGCGGTCTCGCCATTCGCAAGGAAGTGCTGGGCGCGGAATTCGTCGAGAAGGCCTTCGCCTCCGCCGACGACTTCAACCGGCCGATGCAGGAGCTTGTCACCGAATATTGCTGGGGCGCCGTCTGGGGCCGCGAGGAGCTGCCGAAGAAGACACGCTCCATGCTGAACCTCGCGATGATCAGCACGCTGAACCGCCCGCACGAACTGAAGATGCATGTAAAGGGCGCGATCCGGAACGGCGTCAGCCGCGAGGAGATCCGCGAGGTCTTCCTGCAGGTCGCGATCTATGCTGGCGTCCCGGCGGCGGTCGACTCGTTCCGCATCGCCCGCGAGGCCTTCGCGGAGCTGGACGCCGCCAAGCCCTGACCGGGCGAGAAGAACGACGCGGGAGGAAAACGCGATGAAGAGCTACGAGATGCTGATCGGTGGCGCCTTCGTCGCGGCGGCGAGCGGCGCGACGTTCGAGACCGAGAACCCGTTCACGGGCAAGGCCTGGGCGACGATCCCGCGCGCCGGCAAGGAAGATGTCGACCGCGCGGTGCAGGCCGCGGCCGACGCCTTTCGCGCACCGTCATGGTCTGCCATCAGCGCGACGCAGCGTGGCGCGCTCATCCGCCGCTTCGCCGATCTCCTCGCCGCCAATGCCGACCGCCTCGCCGAGATCGAGACGCGCGACAACGGCAAGCTGATCGCCGAGATGCGCGGGCAACTGCGCTACATGCCGCAGTGGTACCACTACTTCGCCGGCCTCGCCGACAAGGTCGAGGGCCGCGTCATTCCGATCGACAAGCCGGGGGTGTTCAACTTCACCCGCGAGGAGCCGCTCGGCGTCGTCGCGGCGATCACGCCCTGGAATTCGCCGCTGATGCTCGCGACCTGGAAGCTGGCGCCGGCGCTGGCGGCCGGCAACACGATCGTCTGGAAGCCGTCGGAATATTCCTCCGCCTCGGCGCTCGAATTCGGCGCGCTGTTCGAAGAGGCGGGCTTCCCGCCCGGCGTCGTCAACGTCCTCACCGGCTTCGGCTCCGAGATCGGCGAGCACCTCGTCTCGCACCCGCTCGTCGACAAGATCGCGTTCACTGGCGGCGACCGCACCGGACAGGGCGTCTACGAGCTCGCCGCCCGCCAGATCAAGCCGGTGACGCTCGAGCTCGGCGGCAAGTCGGCCAATATCGTCTTCGCCGACGCGGTGCTCGACGATGCCGTGAAGGGCGTCGTCTCGGGCATCTTCGCGGCGAGCGGCCAGACCTGCATCGCCGGCTCCCGCGCCCTTGTGCACCGGTCGATCTACCCGGCCTTCATCGAGGCGCTGGTCGCCTTCGCGAAGACGGCGAAGATCGGCGACCCCGCCGATCCGTCGACGCAGGTCGGCCCGATCACGACGCGGCCGCAGCTCGACAAGGTGCTCTCCTATATCGAGATCGCCAAGGGCGAGGGCGCGACGCTCGCGCTCGGCGGCGGGCGCGCCACCGACCCCGCCTGCGGTGAGGGCTGGTTCGTCGAGCCGACCATCTTCACCGATGTCGCGCCGGGAATGCGCATCGCGCAGGAAGAGGTGTTCGGGCCGGTGCTAGCCATCATCCCGTTCGACAGCGACGAGGAGGCAATCGAGATCGCCAATGGCACGATCTACGGCCTCGCGGCCGGCGTCTGGACGCAGAGCATGGCCCGCGCGCTGACCATGTCGGAGAAGCTCAAGGCCGGCACGGTCTGGATCAACACCTACAGGGCGACGAGCTACATGTCGCCCTTCGGAGGCTTCAAGCGATCCGGCATCGGGCGCGAGAGCGGCCTCTCGGCGATCCGCGAATATCTGCAGGAGAAGAGCGTCTGGATCGACATCTCCGGCACCGTGCCCAATCCATTCGTGCAGCGGTGAGCCGATGTCCGACGACGTCTACGAGATCTACGCGCTGAAATACGGCCACTCGGCCCGCCGCTCGCCGGAGAACTTCATCGGCGGCGACGCGCATGACGTCGACATGCCGCTCGACTATTCCAACTGGCTGATCCGCAACGCCGCGCGCAGCTTCGTCGTCGATACCGGCTATGACGAGGCCTCGGCGTCGAAGCGCAATCGCGACCTCGTGCGGCCGGTCAGGGACAATCTCGCCGCGCTTGGCGTCACCTGCGAGACGGTCACCGACGTGATCGTCACGCATATGCACTACGACCATGCCGGCAATGACGGGTTGTTCCCGGCGGCGCGCTTCCATGTCCAGGACGCCGAGATGGCCTATGCCACCGGCCGCTGCATGTGCCACGCCTATTCGAACCATCCCTATGACGTCGACAATGTGACGGCCATGGTGCGGCGGGTCTATGCGGGCCTGGTGTGCTTCCACGACGGCGTTTCGGAACTGGCGCCCGGCATCACGCTGCATCGGATCGGCGGCCATTCGCGCGGGCTACAGATCGTGCGGGTGAAGACGGCGCGTGGCCATGTGGTGCTCGCCTCCGACACGGCGCATTTCTACGCCCATCTCGACCGCCGCCGTATCTTCCCGACTGTCGACAGCGTCGCCGATGTGCTCGAAGGCTATGACACGGTGCTGCGGCTCGCGACCTCGCGCGACCATGTCATTCCAGGGCACGACCCCCTGGTGATGGCGCTCTATCCGCCGGCGTCGTCCGAGCTCGCCGGCTTCGTGGCGCGGCTCGACTTGCCGCCGAAGACGGGAGCGGCCTGATGGCGGACGCCTCGCTCGGAGACCGCGTCGCCTTCGTCACCGGCGCGGCGAGCGGCATCGGCCGCGCCATCGCCACCGGCCTCGTCGCTCGCGGCGCGAAGGTGGTGCTCGCCGACCGCGACGCCGCCACGCTGGAGCCGCTCGCGGCCTCGCTCGCGGGTTCCGTCCCCCTTGTGCTCGAGATCAATGACGGCCCGGCCGTCGCCTCTTGCCTCGACCGCCTGCCGGAACCGATGCAGGCCATCGACATCCTCGTCAACAATGCCGGCCACGATATCGGCGGCCGCACCCGCTTCGACCTCGGCTCGGCCGACGACTGGGCGGCGATCATCGAGACCAACCTCATCGGGCTGATGCGCGTCACCCGCGCCATCCTGCCGGGCATGATCGCGCGTGGCCGCGGCGACATCGTCAATATGAGTTCGATCAGCGCGCTCCGCCTGGTGCCCGACCAGGCGCCCTATTCGGCGAGCAAGGCCGGCGTGCACATGCTCTCGGACATCCTGCGCGGCGAACTCGCCGAGACACCGCTGCGCGTCATCGAGATCATGCCCGGGCTGACCCGCACCAACATCGTGGCCACCCGCCACCGCGGCGATCAGGAGGCGGCGGAGCGCTATTTCGAGCGCTTCGGCATGGCGCTCGACCCGGACGACATCGCTCGCTGCACCTTCTTCGCGCTCGAGCAGCCGCCGCATGTGCAGGTGGCGCAGATGTTCGTGCTGCCGACGAACCGGTGGTGAGGCGGCAACCGCTCGCCGATCGGTTCTTCGCGTCATGAGGGCCCCCTCCCGACCCTCCCCCGCTGCGCGGGAGAGGGCGTGCCCGACGCCTGTCCAGCGCGTCGATGAAGTCCGCGCCCGGGCCTCTCCCGCGAAGCGGGGGAGAGATGGTGAGGGGTTCTTCGACCCCAGCCTCAGTGCACCGCCGCATACATGATGCGGCTCTCGGTCGCCTCGGCGACGTCCATTTCCTCGACGATGCGGCCCTGGCGGGCGACGAGGATGCGGTCCGAAAGGGCCATGATTTCCGGCAGATAGGAGGAAATCACCACGACGGCCATGCCGCCATCGGCCAGCTCGTTGATGAAGTTGTGGATCTCGACGATCGTGCCGACATCGACGCCGCGCGTCGGCTCGTCGAGGATCACGAGCTTCGGGCGCTGGATCAGCGCCTTGGCGAGCACGACCTTCTGCTGGTTGCCGCCGGAGAGCTCGATGACGCGCGCATCGGCGTCGATCGACTTGACCCCGAGCCGGCCGGTCCACTCCTTCGCCAGCCGCCGCGCCTCGATCATGGTGACCGGCGTGAAGGGATTGATGCCCTTGGCGAGATGGCCGAGCTGGATGTTGCTGGCGATCGTCATCGTCTCGAAGAAGCCTTCGATCTTCCGATCCTCGGTCACATAAACGATGCCGTCGCGCACCGCCGGCCGCGGCGTGCGATAGCGCACCGGTCGCCCCTCGAAACGCACCGTGCCGCCATGGAAATAGTCGCGCTTCAGCACGCCGGCGACGATCTTCATCGTTTCGGTGCGGCCCGCGCCGACAAGCCCGAACATGCCGGTGACCTGCCCGGAAAACACCGAGAAGGACGTGTTGCGCACGGCATTGCCCATCGAGAGATTCTCGACGGAGAGGATCTTCTTGCCCATCGGCCGCGCCTTGCGCCGCCCGCCGGCATAGAGCTCGCCCGTGAGGCTGCGCCCGACCATCGCCTGCACGATGCGCTCGCGGTCGAAATTCTCCGTCCTGTCGCTGACAACGAGCTTGCTGTCGCGCATGACGGTGATGCGGTCGGACAACTGCAGCGCCTCTTCCAGCGCATGGCTGATGAAGATGATCGCTATGCCCTCCTCCTTGAGGCGGCGGGCGAGGTTGAAGAAGTGGAACTTCTCCTCGGGCGTCAAGGTCGCGGTCGGCTCGTCGAAGATGATCAGCCGCGCGTGGTGATGCACCGCGCGGGCGATCTCGACCATCTGCTTCTTGCCGGCGCCGAGCGCCGACACCTGCACCGTCGGATCGACATAGAAGTTGAGCGACAGGAGATAGCGCTGCGCCTGGATGTTGAGGCCGCGCAGGCGGTTGAACATCTTCTCGTCGCCGAGATAGATGTTCTGCGCCACCGACATCGACGGAACGAGATTGGTCTCCTGGAAGACCATAGCGATGCCGCGCTCGAGCGCATCGGAGGGCGAGGTCAGCGTCACCGGCTTGCCGTCGAGCAGCATCTCGCCGGATGTGGGCTGGTAGACCCCGGCGAGAACCTTCATCAGCGTCGACTTGCCGGCGCCGTTCTCACCGAGAATGGCGTGGATTTCGCCGGCGCGGATGTCGAGATCGATGTCCGAGATGGCGAGGACGCCGCGGAAATCCTTGGAGACCTTGCTGAGGCGCACCAGCGGCGTGGCGGCGGTCGCGGCCGCGCCCTGCGGCGGCCTTGCGGTGACGGTCGTGGTCATGCCGCGCTCCCCTCATCGATCCTGTCGAATGCGACGATCTTGCCGGAGCCCTTGGCCCCGGCCATCAGCCGTCCGTTCATCTCGGCGAGCGAGGTTATGCCGTGCACGGCGCCGTCGGCGCGACTGTGCCAGCTTTCCAGCATCGCCATGTCGGCGCCGCAGCGCGCGACGAGGCCGGTCGACCAGGTCGGCGACCACGGCTTCAGCATGTTGAGCTTCTTGCGCGCGCCGCCCTGGATCGGCTCCAGGAAGCTGCGGCCGGTCGCGAGCGAAGGCGCGATCCAGTAATCGGCATCGATCGTCTCGACCATACGGCGGCGATAGTCCTTCTCCTTCAGCACGAACTCGACCAGCGGGTTGCGCGGCGCGAACATCGCCAGCCAATAGCCGCCGGTCGAGGACGGCGCGATGCGGCCGGGATAGGCCGGCAGCGCGCCGAGCGCGATCTCGGGCTTGCCCCCGTCGGCCGCGAGCGAGAGCACGCGGTGCCGCCACGCCTCCGAAACGAAGAGGCGGCCGCCCGAGGCGAGGATGCCCGAGGGAAAAGCGAGATCGCGGGCGATGACGCTGGCCCGGCCCTGGACGAGATCGAGCCGCAGCACCGAGCCGGCGGCAGTCTTCGTCATCAGATCGCGTTTCCACTCACGCGCCGGATGGCGCGAGGAGCCGATCGCGACATAGAGCGTCGCGGGGCCGGCAAAGCTCATTGCCGTCACATGGCCGGCATCGATGCCGTCGAGCGCCACGATGCGCGGGGCAGCGCCCTCCGCCTCGATCTGGATGCAGGCACCGGCGATCGCGATCGCGAGACGGCCCCCCGACGCGGCCATCGCCGTTACGGTGCCCGGCATTGTCCGCGTCGCGGCGATCCTCAGCGTGTCGCCTTCGGCGATGAGCTGGTGGATCTCTGCGCCGACCGAACAAAGGAGCCCAGCCGGCGTTGCGGTGAGATTGTCAACATCCTCGATCGCCAGCAGCAGCGGCGCCGCGTCCAGCCGGGCATTCGGGCGCAGCGGTCCATCCATCGGCGGAACGGTGCTGCCGGTCGTGTCGAAGCCGCGGAAATTGGCCCAGGCCTCCTTGAGGGCGCCGATCATGGCTTCGCTCCCCAATAGGCGTCCTGCGCGCACCAGTTCGGATCGGCATCGGGCAGGCGGTAGCGGCCGATGCGGTTGTTGGAGACGCCGCCGAGATAGAGCCAGCCGCGATGCTCGCGCATGGAGGTGATCATGGGATGGTTGAGGCCGCCGAGATCCCAGAGACTGTCGAGGATCTCGCCCTTCTCGTTGAATTTCACGACGCAGCCGGTGTTGATGTTCGGGTAGAGCCACTGGTCGGGCGCCACGCGGCGCGCCATGCGTTTGCGGAAGCCGGGCATCTTCAAAGCGAGGTCGAGCGCCGGGCCGCGCATGCCGAGCAGCGCCATCCAGTAATTGCCGTCCGATGCGCGGTTGATGTTGTCGGGATAGCCCGGCAGGTTGTCGATGACCTTCTCGATCGTCCCCTTCTTGGGGCCGTCGAAATAGTAGCGACTGATCGAGCAGGTCCAGCTTTCCGCGAACATGAACGACTGGCCGTCCGGGCACATCGCGACGCCATTGGCGAAGACGAGCTTCGGGATCTCGGTATGGGTGCGGCCGGTCTTGGGATCGTAGCAGATCATGCGCCCGCTGGCCCGGCTCTCCAGCGCGTCGGTCGCCCAGTCCTCCTGCTCGTAGCGGATGGTCGCCTCGCTGAAATAGACGCGGCCATCCGGCGCGATGTCGACATCGTCGGCAAGCCGCAACCGGCTGTCGTCGACGATCGAGGTCCAGCTTCGATTGGTCTCGTCGGTGAGCTTGGTCACCGTCTTGTCGGGCGCCACCTGGAAGAGGCCCATGCCGCCGATGCAGACCAGGAGATTGTCGTCGCGGTCGAAGGCCATGCCGAGCGGGTGGCCGCCGATATGGGCGAAGATCTCGGAGCGCTTGTGGTCCGGTCCGAAGAAGCGGACGATGTCGCCGTGCCGCGTGCCGCAATAGAGATTGTCTTGGCGGTCGAGGATCACGTCCTCGGGTCCTTCGATCTCGCCGAGGCCGATGATCTCGACCGAGCGCAGGCGGTCGTTGAGCGCATAGGGCGAGCCGGGCGCATCGATGGCCGGCGCCGGCGGCAGGTCGAGATAGGTCGGCGAGACATAGATCTTGGCGAGGATGCGGTGGCGATGCTTCTGCCAGCGCATGTCGATGAACACCGCGAGGATCAGCACAGCGCCGAGAATGGTCGAGGTGATCGGCCCGCTGATGCCCAGATTGATCAGGCCGTTGGTGAGAAGCAGCACGAGCAGGCTGCCGATGATCGCCTTGGCGACGGAGCCGCGGCCGCCGCCGATCGCCGTGCCGCCGAGCACCGCCGCCGTCAGCGCCTGAACCTCCAGGCCGACGCCGGTGTCCGAGCCGGTGCTGCCGAGGCGGGCGGCGAACAGGAAGCCGGCCAGCGCACACATCATGCTCGACGCGACATAGGTGGAGAACACCATCAGCCGCACGTCGATGCCGGCATTGAAGGCCGAGCGGCGGGCGCCGCCCACCGCCGTCAGCCGCCAGCCCGGCCGCATGCGCGACAGCACGATATGCCAGGCGAGCGCGATCACCAGTGTGATGACCAGCGACACCGGCACGCCCAGGATCGAGCCCTCGCCGATGAACAGCCAGAGATCGGAATCCGAGAAGCCGGACATGATCGCCGTCGACATCTTGACGAAGACGATCTCGTAGATCGAGCGAAAGATGATGAGGCTGACCAGCGTCGTGAGGAAGGCGCGCAGCCGCAGATAGCCGATCAGGACGCCATTGAGCGCGCCGCAGACCATGCCGAGGCCGAGAATGCCGACGAGAACGGCCGGGACCGGCAATTCGTAGACATTGACGCCGATCAGCGAGAACAGGACCGCGAGCGAGAAGACGGCGGCGACGGAAAGGTCGATGCCGCCCGAGATCATGACGATGGTGAGCGCCAGCACCACGAGGCCGAATTCAGCGAACTGGCGCGAGAAGTCGGAAAGGCTCGAGAGCGACAGGAAATCCGGGATGATGCTGCCGAGCACGATGATGGTCAGCACCAGCGCCGTGAAGGGGATCGCATTGTCGATCCACCGCTTCGACATGATCTCCCCGACCACGTGATCGGGGAAGAGGCGCGAGCGGAGAAAGGCGAGGCGGTCGCTCAAACTATCGTTGCTGGCCATGAGGAAGCTTTTTCGGTCCCTGCTGGATCACGTCCGGCGAACCCGGCTCGCCGGAGGTCGCGTCGCTGGCTCAATACGCGCGGGGTGGGTCCCCGCGCGTCTCCTTTCGGTCTTCCTTACTTCAGCTGGTCGAGCGACCAGCAGGTCCTGGGACCGATATTGTCTTTGGTGAGCAGGGTCAGCGGCGTGTAGTAGGCCGTCTTGCTTTCGCCGGCCTTGGCCGGGGAGAGAAGCGTCTGCGCGATCTGCTGGTTGATCGCCTCACCCTGCAGCGGCACGTCATAGCTTACGATCATGTCGAGCAGGCCCTTTTGGATATTGTCGCAGCCGATCTGGTTGCCGCCGCCCGAGGTGACGACGAAGATGTCGTCCGCCTTGCCGGCCGCCTGGATCGCCGCGCCGGCGCCGACATCCTGGTTGTCCCAGTTGCCGACCACGCCGCAGAGATCGGGATGCTGCTGCAGCACCGTCTCCATGATGGCCCGGGCCTTGGCCGGGTCATACTGCGCCGCCTGTTCGGATACGATCTTGATCGCCGGATCCTTGGCGAAGGTCGTCTTATAGGCATAGAGTTCGTAGAGATCGGAGGCGGCGGTCGGCTGGCCGCGGATGATCGCAATCTTGCCGGATTTGCCCGAGCCGGTGCCGCAGCGCTTCACGAGCTCGTCCGCCTCGATGTAGCCGACGCGCGACCAGTCGGCGCCGATATAGGCGTCGGTCGGGACGACGGATTCGAGATTGAGCTGGATGACCTTGATGCCCGCGTCCATCGCGCGCTTCAGGAGACGCGCATAGGACTGGACGTCCGGATTGTGGGCGATGATGACGTCCGGCTTCTCAGCGATCAGCGCGGTCAGCGCGCGCGTGCCGGCATCGGTGCTCCAGTTCGGATCGCGGATGTCCAGCGTATAGCCGAGATCGGCGGCCTGCTTGCGCATGATCGCCGCCCAGCCCTCGGTGAGGTCGAAGCCCATCGCGAGCGGAACGAAGACGACGCGCTTGCCCTTCAGCCCCTCGTAGAAGGGATTGCGCGAGGGATTGTCGAGCCCGTCATCGGCGTGGGCCGCGCCGGCGAAGCCGAGCGCCATCATTCCGGCCGCGAGGCCGGCCATCAGCATCTTGCGGATCATCTTGGTTCCTCCCGTTGATCCCTTGGTCCCGTGCGGCGGCCGGCCGCCGGGCGCGTGCAGCATTGCGGTCAGATATCCCCCTGGGCCTGCTGCGAAGTCTGTTCGTCCCTGGGGTTGATGAAGCTGTCGACCATGATCGCGAGGAGCAGGATCAAGCTCTTGATCAAGTTCTGGGTCGTGTAGGTGATGTCGAGGATGGTCATACCGTTGAGCAGCACGCCGACGAGAAGCGTTCCGACCAGGATATTGCGCACGCCGCCGCGGCCGCCCGAGAGGCTGATGCCGCCGAGCACGACGACGAGCAGCACGTCATAGATCATGGTCGAGTTGTAGAGCCGCGTGCTCATGCCGGATACAGCGGCGGCCATCACCAGGCCGGCGAGGAAGGCGATCAGCGCGCTGACGACATATTGCGCGACGATCAGCGGGCGCAGCGGGATGCCGGTGATGCGGGCGGCGAGCGCATTGTCGCCGGCGGCATAGACGAAACGGCCGAAGCGGGTGCGCAGTAGAAGAAGCGCCATCAGCGCGGCGAGCACCGCGAAGGCGACGATCGGCATCGGCAGTCCGAACACCGATCCCTGGCCAAGGAAATCGAACCAGGCGATGCCGGCCGGCGTGTTCTGGACGTCGATCTGAAACAAGAAGGCGCGGCCGGCGCCATAGGCAACGAGGCCCATGGCGAGCGTTGTGAAGATGGCCGGGATATCGGCATAGGCGATCAGGATGCCATTCATCAGCCCGATGGCGAGTGCCAGCGCGAGGCCGAAGAGCAGCGCGGTTCCGAGCGGCATGCCGCCCTGCGTCATCGACAGGACCCAGGAGAGCGACACGACCATGGTGGCGACCATCGCGAGATCGATGCCGCGCCCGATCACCACGAGGCCCATGCCGAGGCCGAGAATCCCGAGGATCGAAACGCTGCGAACGAGGGCGATCAAATTGCCCGTCGTCAGGAAATTGTTGAGCGTGACCGCAAAGGCCGCGAACAGCAGCACGGCGAGGGCGAAGACGACACCCTCCTGCGACAGACGCGCCTTGCGCATGGCCTCCTCCGAACGCTGCGCCGACCCCGCCGGGTGTTTCCCGTTTGCGGTTCCTCGATCGGCTCCTCCCAGGCTGCAGCATTCCCGTTTTGGCCGGCGCGTGACAGACCCGCGGCGCGAATATCAGTTATGTGCCCGTCCGCGCCGGGTCTCGATGGGTCGGAGGAAAGCGGCCGGCCAGTCAGCCGCGCGGGACGAGCATGCGGCGGAGCGTGCCGTCCTTCAGGAGGAACTGGTGATAGAGCGCGCCGGCGACATGGACGGCGATGAGCAGGATGAAGAGCGGCTTGCCGATCTCGTGCACCTCGCCGATCTCCGGCGAGACGTAGTAGGCAAGGAGCCCCGTCACCGGCATCGCGACGAGCAGCGCGTAGAACAGCCAGTGCACGGCATGGGCGAGACGGTCGAAGATCGGCGTTCCGGATGTCTGCGGCGACGGCGCGCCGGCGGTGAGGCGCAGCGCGAGGCGGAAGCCGACCAGCACGAGGATGGCGATGCCGATCCAGTAATGCGCCGAGGCGAGCGATGCGTCGCCGGCGGGTACGGGCGTCCCCTCCTCGGCCGCGTCGAGCGCGACCCCCATGCTCTCGCCGAATATGAGCTGGAACAGCACCAGCGCGGCGATGAGCCAGTGCAGGACGATCTGCGGCGCCGAATAACCGGCGATCGAACCAGGCTTCATCCAAACCCCCTCTTGCTTCGCATGACGGCGCGAAACGCGACCGTCGCATATCCTATAGACTGGAATCGTTCCAAATTGCGGCGGGCGTTCTGCCTTCCGCCCCATTCGCCTTGCCTGATGCAAACGGCGCCGAGTTCCCCTATATCAGCGCTCTCTGACATCAGCCTGAAGGCGGCCATGCCGCCCGGAGATATCCCATGACGGAAGCCTCCCAGAACGCCGAAATCCAGGTCCCGGTCACGGTGCTGACCGGCTATCTCGGCGCCGGCAAGACGACGCTCCTCAACCGCATCCTCTCCGAGAACCACGGCAAGCGCTACGCGGTCGTCGTCAACGAGTTCGGCGAGATCGGCATCGACAACGACCTCATCGTCGAGAGCGACGAAGAGATCTACGAGATGAACAATGGCTGCGTCTGCTGCACCGTCCGCGGCGATCTGATCCGCGTCGTCGAAGGCCTGATGAAGCGCCCCGGCCAGTTCGACGGCATCCTCGTCGAGACGACCGGCCTCGCCAATCCCGCCCCGGTCGCGCAGACCTTCTTCATGGACGAGGATGTCCGCGCCAAGTCGCGGCTCGACGCCGTGGTCACGGTCGCCGATGCGCTCAACCTCCTGAAGCGCCTCGACGACGCGCCCGAGGCCGAGGAGCAGATCGCCTTCGCCGATGTCGTGCTCCTGAACAAGATCGACCTCGTCACAGCCGAGCAGCTCGCCGCCGTCGAGCGCCGCATCCGCGAGATCAACCCGCACGCCACGATCCACCGCACCGAGCGCTCGGCCGTCGATCTCGACAAGGTGCTCGACCGCGGCGCCTTCGATCTCGAACGCATCCTCTCGCTCGACCCCGAATTCCTCGAGGCGGACGAGCATGATCACGATCATGATCATGATCACCACCACCACGATCATGACCACGATCACGATCATGACCATCATCACCACGATCACGATCACCACCATCACCACCCGCGCCACGACAATGCGGTGTTCTCGATCTCGCTGAAGGGCGGCACGCTCGACCCGCAGAAGTTCTTCCCCTGGATCCAGGAGGTGACGCAGGTCGAGGGGCCGAACATCCTGCGCCTCAAGGGCATCCTGGCGATGGACCGCGACCCGGACCGCTATGTGCTTCAGGGCGTGCACATGATCATCGAGGGCACGCATCAGCGTCCCTGGCGCGACGACGAGAAGCGCGAGAGCCGCCTCGTCTTCATCGGCCGCAAGCTCAACGAGGAAGCGATCCGCAAGAGCTTCGAAGCCTGCCTCGTGAAGGCCGCCTGACCGGCAGCCACGCCCGACCCGCCGCCGGCCAGCTCCGGCGGCGGCCTGCGCCTTGTTCCGGAATCCCGACCTTGCCCAGCATCCAGTCCTTTCCCCTCGGCGCCTTCGTCGTCGCCGCGACCTTCCTTGGTGACCGGCCCGTCTTCGCCCTCGGCGATGGCAAGGTCGGCATCGTCGACGGCGCCGCGGCGGAAACCTTCGGCGTCCATCAGGGCGGCCTGCTCGCCGCGGCGCGCGACGAAGCCGGCAAGCGGCTGGTCACGTCGGGCGACGACGGCCGCGTGATGGCGATCGACGCCACCGGCAGCCTGACGGCGCTGGCCGAGCGGCCGAAGAAATGGATCGACCAGCTCGCGGTCGGCCCGAACGGCACCATCGCCTTCGCCGGTGGCCGCGAGGCCGTCGTGCTGCTGGAAGGCGGCAAGGAGCGCGTGCTGCCGCATGAGCGCACGGTCGCCGGCCTCGCCTTCGCGCCCAAGGGGCTGCGCCTCGCCGTCGCCCGCTACAATGGCGTCTCGCTGTGGTGGCCGGGCACCGACGCGAAGCCGACCGAGTTCGAATGGAAGGGCTCGCATATCGGCGTCACCTGGTCGCCGGACGGCCGCTTCGTCGTGACCTCGATGCAGGAAAACGCCCTGCATGGCTGGCGCACTTCGGATGGCGGCGGTCACATGCGCATGTCCGGCTATCCCGGCAAGGTGAAGACGCTGTCCTGGTCGACCAGGGGCCGCTTCCTCGCCACCTCAGGCGCCGAGATGGCCGTGCTCTGGCCGTTCCATTTCAAGGAAGGGCCGATGGGCAAGCAGCCGCTGCAGCTCGGCGTCTCCGCGCAGAGCGTGGTGACGCAGGTCGCCTGCCACCCGAGCGAGGAAGTGGTCGCGATCGGCTACAAGGACGGCTCGATCATCGCCGCCCGCTTCGCCGATGGCGACGAGGCGCGCCTCAGGAAGGTCGAGGGCGGCCCGATCTCGGCGCTCGCCTGGGACACGGCCGGCATCCGCCTCGCCTTCGGCACCGAGGACGGCACCGCCGGCATCGTCGACCTCGCCGGCTGACGCTCCATCCGCCTTTGTCTTGATCGCGACAGGCCGGCTTGCGACCATCCATTGCGAGCGGGGATGGATGGCGTGACGAGGCCTCATCGACCAGTCTTGCGGCGCATGCTCGGCGGTCTCGCGGCCGCATGGCTCGGCATGGCCGTGCCGGCCGACGCGGCCGAGGAGACGACCGAGCAGTCGATCTGCCGGCTGATCGAGCAGGCGGCGGGCGCGGAATTGCTGCCGGTCGATTTCTTCACGCGCCTCATCTGGCGGGAAAGCTCGTTCCGGGCAGGCGTCACCTCCTCGGCCGGCGCGCAGGGCATCGCCCAGTTCATGCCCGGCACCGCCACCGCGCGCGGCCTCGAGGACCCGTTCGATCCCGAACAGGCGATCCCCGCCTCCGCGGCCTATCTCGCCGATCTCCGCGACCGTTTCGGCAATCTCGGCCTCGCCGCCGCGGCCTACAATGCCGGCCCGACCCGGCTTTCCGGCTGGCTCAGCGGCGGCGGCTGGCTGCCGGGGGAGACGGAGGATTACGTGCTCTTCGTCACCGGACGCAGCGCCGCCGACTGGCGCGATAACGGCATCCGCCCGCCGAGCGACGACAAGGAGCGGCTGGCCGAGGACTGCGAGCGGACGGTCGCCTCGATCCGCACCTATGCGCCGCGCCTCATCGAGGGCGCCTATGCGCCTTATGGCGTGCAGCTCTCGGGGAATTTCTCCAAGGCCCGCGCAATCGCCTCCTACCAGCGGCAGCTGGCGCGCTTCCCCTCGGTGCTGGAGGGAAGACCGACGCTCATCCTCGGCTCGCGCGGCGCCGGCCGCGGGCGGCGCGCCTTCTACCGCGTCCGTCTGCCCGCCGCCTCGATGCGCGAAGCGCGGTCGCTCTGCGCCGAACTGAAGCGGGCCGGCGGCGCCTGCGTCGTGCTGCGCAACTGAGGGAGCGGGCGGGCGAGCCGCGCATTGGTGAGGACAATCGGAGAGCGGGCATGATCAGGCGGACCCTCCTTCTCGCGACGGCCATCGGGGCCGGTGTCGCGACCTCGCAGGCGCCGGAATTCGCGCAGCAATATCGCCAGCGCCTCGGCGGCGCCGTCGACGAACTGCGCCGCATGGTGATGGATTTCGACCGCGATGCCGCGACGGCGGGCCTCGACCGCGGAAAGGCGATCGCGACCCTGCAGGGCGACGGTCAGCGCATCGTGCAGCTGCGCGGCGACAGCATCGCCGGCACCGTCGCCCGCTATGAGCGGCTCAGCGCCCAGCAACAGGCCTTCGAGGCGAGCGGACCGCTCGGCCGCATCGAGGCGGTGTTCTCGTCTCCGGACCCCGAACTGGTCGGCGCAACCTGGAACGTCTACGAGCCGGCGGTCCCGACGACGCTTGCCGGCGCCGTCACGGCGGGCATCGGCTTTCTCGCCGTCTATCTCCTCGCCGGCCTCGGCGCCATCGCCACGGGTCCGCTGCGGCGGCGAAGACGGAAGCTGCGCGAGCGCGAGGCGCTGGTCCGGGAGCGGGCGTGAGTTTGACAGGCTGGGTAACGGGGAAGAGCCCCCTCCCGGACCCTCCCCCGCTTTGCGGGAGAGGGAGTGCCAGAGGCCTTGCACTACGCCGATGAAGCCCCGAGCCCTCCCCTCTCTCCGCAAAGCGGGGGAGAGCTGGAGAGGGGGCTCTTGGGAACAAAGGAACTTCCGCCGTCCCCTACGAATGCACGAGCACGTTGCGGAACTGCCAGGGATCGCTCTCGTCGATGTCCTCGGGGAAGAAGCCGGGACGGTCGGTGAGCGGCGTCCAGTCGGTATAGACGCCCTCGACGGTGCCGAGATAGGGCCGCTGGATGCGCAGGCAGAAGTGATAGTCCATCTCGTCCGCCTCGACGATGCCGGCGGCCGGATGCTCGAGCGCCCAGACCATGCCGGCGATGACCGCCGAGGTCACCTGCATGCCGGTGGCGTTCTGGTAGGGCGCGTTCTGCCGGGCCTCGTCGATGGTGAGGCGCGAGCCATACCAGTAGGCGTTGAGCGCATGGCCATAGAGCAGCACGCCGAGCTCGTCGCGGCCGGCGATGATCTCTTCCTCGGAGAGGATGTGGCGGCGGCTCTGCGCCTTGCCGGCGCGGCCGAACATCTCGTGCAGCGACAGCACGGCGTCGTTGGACGGGTGATAGGCATAGTGGCAGGTCGGCCGGTAGACGACCTTGCCCTCCTCGCGCACCGTGAAATGGTCCGCGATCGAGATCGCCTCGTTATGCGTCACGAGATAGCCGAGCTGCGGACCCGGCGTCGGGCACCAGGAGCGGACGCGCGTATCGGCGCCGGGGCCGAGCAGGAAGATCGCCGCGCCCGAGCCGGTGTCGTGGGCGCGGGCATGGTCGGGGATCCATTTCTCATGCGTGCCCCAGCCGAGCTCGGCCGGCTGCAGCCCTTCCGAGATGAAGCCGTCGACCGACCAGGTGTTGACGAAGGTGTCGAGCGGCTTCGGGTTGCGCGAGCGCTGCGTGTCGCGCTCGGCGATATGGATGCCCTTGACGCCGGTCGCCCGCATCAGCTCGGCCCATTCGCGGCGGCTCTTCGGCTCGTCGAACTCCATGCCGAGATCGCGCGCGACATCGAGCAGCGCGTGCTTGACGAACCACGAGACCATGCCGGGATTGGCGCCGCAGCAGGAAACGGCCGTCGGGCCGCCGGGATGGGCGCGCTTCTCGGCGAGCAGCTCCTCGCGCAGCGCATAGTTGGAGCGCGAGGCGGGATCGGCCTTGTGGTCGTAATAGAAGCCCGGCCACGGCTCGATGACCGTGTCGATATAGAGCGCGCCGAGTTCGCGCGTCAGCTTCATGATGTCGAGTGAGGAGGTGTCGACCGAAAGGTTGACGCAGAAGGCCTGGCCTTCGCCGCCGGTCAGCAGCGGCTGCAGCACCTCGCGATAGTTCTCGCGGGTCAGCGCGACCCTCACATGGCGCGCCCCGAAGGTCGCGAGCAATCCGGCATTCTCGTCGCCCGGCTCGACGACGATCACCTGCGACCGGTCCAGGGCGAAGTGCCGTCGGATCAGGGGCAGGATGCCGCGTCCGATGGACCCGAAACCGATGATCACCACGGGACCATCGATGCGACCATAGACCGGCCAGCTCGCCATTTGGCAGTACTCCTTTCAGAACCAGACCCACCGTCAAAGGCGGGCAGATTATCGTCCTTCTATGACGAAAGAAAATGCATGCCGAACCGCCCGCCTTTCGGCGGACGGTTCTGAAGGCTTTGCAAGGGTTTCAGGCGGCGAGGCGAACCGGCTCGACCGCGCCGAAATCGGGCGCGCCGAAATCCGGACCGACGATCGACGGCGTCGCGAAGGCGCCGGTCGGCACCAGCATGCCGGCAGCGCCGGCGAGCGCGCCCTCGGCGAGTTCCAGCGCCAGGAAGCGGTTGCGGTCGACGGGGCCCGGCATCAGCAACCGACGGGTCAGGTCGAGGCTGAAGCCGAAGCGCGTGTAATAGGCGGCGTCTCCGACGAGAATCACCGCCTTGTGGCCGAGCATGCCGGCGCGCGACAGCGCCGAACGCATCAGCCGCGAGCCGACGCCCTCGCCCTGGCATTCCGGGGCGACGGCGAGCGGGCCGAGCAGCAGCGCGTCGCGGCCGCCGGCCGAGACGTTCCAGAGCCGAACCGAACCGACCAGCGCGTCGCCATCGCGGGCGACGAGCGCGAGCCCGTCGGCCGGCAGGCGACCTTCGCGGATGCGCTCGGAGCTCTTCAGGAAGCGCCCTTCGCCCATCGTCCGGTCGAGCAGGAGTTCACGGGCGCCGGCTTCCGCCGGCGCCTCAGCACCGATCAGGATCATGATGCGACGCCTTTCAGATCACGTAGGCGGCGAGCGGCTCGAAGCCGTTGAACGCGACGGCCGAATAGGTCGTCGTGTAGGCGCCGGTGCCTTCGATCAGGACCTCGTCGCCGATCGAAAGCGTGACCGGCAGGTTGTACGGGGTCTTCTCGTAGAGCACGTCGGCCGAATCGCAGGTCGGGCCGGCGAGGATGCAGGGCTCGACCGCGTCGCCGTCATGAGCGGTGCGGATCGGGTAGCGGATCGACTCGTCCATCGTCTCGGCGAGGCCGCCGAACTTGCCGATGTCGAGATAGACCCAGCGCGGATCATCCTCGCGGTCGCTCTTCTTGGAGATGAGCACGACCTCGGACTTGATGATGCCGGCATTGCCGACCATGCCGCGGCCCGGCTCGATGATCGTCTCCGGGATGCGATTGCCGAAATGCCGCTTCAGCGCCTGGTCGATCGAGGAACCATAGTTCTCGACACCCGGGACGGGCTTCAGGTAGCGGGTCGGGAAACCGCCGCCGAGATTGACCATCGACAGCTGGATGCCGCGCTCGGCAAGCGTTCCGAAGATGCCGGCGGCCGAGGCGAGCGCCCCGTCCCAGGCTTCGGTATTGCCCTGCTGCGAGCCGACATGGAACGAGATGCCATAGGCATGGAGGCCCAGCCGGTGCGCATGCTCGAGCACGCCGACAGCCATCTCGGGCTCGCAGCCGAACTTGCGCGACAGCGGCCATTCCGCGCCGGCGCCGTCGCAGAGGATGCGGCAGAACACGCGCATGCCGGGAGCGGCGCGCGCCACCTTCTCGACCTCGACCTCGCAGTCGACCGAATAGAGCGAGATGCCGCGCTCGAAGGCAGCAGCGATGTCGCGCTCCTTCTTGATCGTGTTGCCGAAGGAGATGCGGTCCGGGGTCGCGCCGGCGGCCAGCGCCATGTCGATCTCGGCGACCGAGGCGCAGTCGAAATTCGAGCCGAGCGAGGCGAGCAGGCGCAGGATTTCCGGCGCCGGATTGGCCTTCACGGCATAGAAGATGCGCGTGTCGGGCATCGCATGCGCGAAGGCGAGGTAATTCTCCCGCACCACATCGAGATCGACCACGAGGCAGGGGCCTTCGGGGCGTCGGGTCGCGAGGAAGTCGATGATGCGAGCGGTCATCTCGAGAAACTCCCGGTGGGCCAGCGAAAAGGCCCGATCAGCGTTGCGATACGGCGAAGCGGAGCCGAGCCCTCGCGCCGGCCGCTATGGACGCGGACCGGAGCGCTGACGAAGCGCCGTCTTGCCGGCGGAGCCGGCAGGTTTTCGCGGGTGACGGTCGTCAGGGATCGTCAGAAGGATCCGTGAGCGCCGCCGTCGCTTGGAGCGGGAAGACCCGATCCGCACGCCCGGCAAGGAAGTAGTGCCTCTTCAGTGACCACGGCCGATGGAGAGCCGCTAGAGACCAAAAAAGCCCGCTACGTCGTTGCTTCAAGTCGCGTCCTCCGCGGAGACGGAGTTCACCGGTTTCGCTTTCCGGCTGCCGACCTTTCCGGGATCGCTCCCGGACTCCTTCGTGGCCCTTTCGGGATCCACATGGGCGTCGCCCCGGCCTCTTGTCCGGAGCCCCACCGGTCGGCACGCAACCACAGGCACGTGCGATAATTGGGCAAGCGCTAGGTATGACGATCGCCCGTCGCATTCAAGCGGTTTTTGACCTCGCGCAAAGAAAATCTCGCGGCCTTGGCGCAGGCACGGAAAAACCCAGGAAACGCCTCACGAACCCACGCTTTTCGCCCGGTCAACGCCCTCCTCCCGAGCCCGTTCCCGCAAAGCGCACACTGCCCTTCCCGCGGGCAGCGCCTGCCCGATCGCAGGGCAGCGGCGCGATTCGGCTTTTGGCGCCGCGCTCTATCCCGTAAGGAGGCTTTCGGCAGAATTCGGAGGCGCGTCGTGGTCGAGACAGTGGTCGGCGAAAAGGGAATGGTCGTGGCCCCGCACAGGGCGGCGTCCGAGACGGGGGCAGAGATTCTCCGCGCCGGCGGCAACGCCATCGAGGCGATGATCGGCATGGCGGCCACCATCGCCGTCGTCTATCCGCATATGAACGCCATCGGCGGCGACGGCTTCTGGCTGATCCGTGAGCCGGGTAAGGAACCGCGCTATATCGAGGCCTGTGGCGCCGCCGGAGCGGGAGCCTCGATCCGCGCCTATCGCGACAAGGGCCACGAGCGCATGCCGGTGCGCGGGCCCGACGCGGCGATCACGGTCGCCGGCGCCGTCTCGGGCTGGCACCTGGCGCATGAGCTCTCGAAGAGCCTCGGCGGCGCCCAGCATCCGAAGACGCTGCTGGCCGACGCGGTCGCCCATGCGAAGAACGGCATCTCGGTCACCCGCTCGCAGGCTCGCCTGACGGCGCTGCATCACGACGCGCTTGCCGCTGCGCCGGGCTTTGCCGACGTGTTCCTGCCGGAGGGCAAGCCGCCCGCGATCGGCGATACCATCCACCAGCCGCGCCTCGCCGACACGCTCGACCAATTGGCGCATGCCGGCTTCATGGATTTCTACCGCGGCGATGTCGGCAAGGCGCTTGCCGACGATCTGGAGCGCATCGGCAGCCCGGTGACGCGCGAGGATCTCGTGCGCCATGAAGCCCGTTTCCGCGCGCCGCTCTCGGTCGCGCTCGCCGATGCCACCGTCTACAACGCGCCGCCGCCGACCCAGGGCCTCGCCTCGCTGCTGATCCTCGGCATCTTCGAACGCCTCGGCGTCAGGCGCGGCGAGAGCTTCGAGCATATCCACGGGCTGGTCGAGGCGACCAAGCGCGCCTTCCTGCTGCGCGACAAGCATGTGACCGATCCGGTCTTCGCCGGCGATGTCTCGATCCATCTCTCGGAGCGCGTTCTGGCGCGCGAGGCGGCGGCGATCGACATGCGCCGCGCCGCGCCCTGGCCGCAGGTGGCGGAGAAGGGCGACACGGTCTGGATGGGCGCCGTCGACAGCGAGGGCCTCGCCGTCTCCTATATCCAGTCGATCTTCTTCGAATTCGGCTCCGGCTGCGTGCTGCCGGCGACCGGCGTCACCTGGCAGAACCGCGGCTCGAGCTTCCATCTCGATCCCGCCGCCCGCAATCCGCTGGAGCCCGGCCGCAAGCCCTTCCATACGCTGAACCCTGCCCTCGCCCGCTTCAAGGATGGCCGCGTGATGCCCTATGGCACCATGGGCGGCGAGGGCCAGCCGCAGACCCAGGCCGCCGTCTTCACGCGCCATGCGCTGTTCGGCATGGACCTCGCCGAGGCGATCGCAGCGCCGCGCTGGCTGCTCGGCCGCACCTGGGGCTCCGACCATCTGCATCTTCGCCTCGAGAACCGCTTCGATCCGGACCTCATCCTCGCGCTGGAGCAGGCCGGGCATGAGCTCGAGGTCATCGAGGAGGCCTATTCCGACACGATGGGCCATGCCGGCGCCATCGTGCGGCGCCGCGACGGCCGCTCGTTCGGCGCCAGCGACCCGCGCTCAGACGGCGCCGCGATCGCCGCCTGAGCATTCCGGCCGGCCGCATTTGGCAGGCGGCCGGAAATCGGCGTATGAAACGATCCATCGTCGGCGTCGCCGGCGCTTCTCCTGATTGCAAAGCGCGGTTCCATGCTCCTCGCCTTCGACCCGGTCGACGCCTTCCTGGACTATCCCTCCGTTCCCGTCCCCGGTTCGCCCGACGGCCCGCTCAAGGGACTGACGCTCGCGGTCAAGGATCTCTACGACGTCGCGGGTTATCCGACCGGCGCTGGCCATCCGCTGGTCAGGGCGCAGAGCGCCGTCAAGACGACGACGGCCCCGGCGGTGCAGAAGCTGCTCGACGCCGGCGCGGCCTTTGTCGGCAAGACGCATACCGACGAGTTCGCCTATTCGATGAACGGCGAGAATTTCCACTACGGCACGCCGGTCAATATCCGCGCCCCGGGCCGCATCCCGGGCGGATCGTCGTCGGGTTCGGCCGCCGCGGTCTCGGCCGGCCTGGTCGATATCGCGCTCGGCTCCGATACCGGCGGCTCGGTGCGCGCGCCGGCTTCCTATAACGGCTTGTTCGGCCTCCGCCCGACCTTCGATCGCATCGACATTTCGGGCGTGTTCCCGCTCGCCCATTCCTTCGACACGGTCGGCTGGTTCGCCCGCGACATCGACACCTTCGCCCGCGTCGCGCCGATCCTGCTCGGTGAAGACACGAGCGCAACGCCGCTCACCCGCTTCATCGTCGGCGACGACATCCATGCGTTGCTGCTCGGCGACCTCGAGGAGGCCGCGATCCGCTCCGCGACGCCGCGCATCGCCGCGCAGCTGGAGCCCGCCGGCGCCGTGATCGTCGCGCCCGAGGGTCTCGCCGCCTGGCGCATGATCTTCCGCACCATGCAGGCCTATGAGGCCTGGCAGGCGCATGGCGACTGGATCCGCGCCAACGATCCCGTCTTCGGTCCCGGCGTGCGCGAGCGCTTCGAATGGGCCAGCCATGTGACGGCCGAGGAATACGACGCCGCCGGCCAGCGCCGCGCGCAGGTGCGCGAGCGGCTGCTCTCGCTGCTCGGCGACGACACGGTGCTCGCCATCCCGACGACGCCCGGCATCGCGCCGCTGCGCGGCCTCGGCGGCGAGGAACTGGATTCCTACCGCAACCGCGCGCTGTCGATGCTCTGCTCGGCGGGCCTCGCAGGCCTGCCACAGATCAGCCTGCCGCTCGCCGAGCACGAGGGCTGCCCGCTCGGCGTCTCGCTGGTAGCGCCGCCCGGCCGCGACCGCGCGCTGGTCGAGCTCGCCCGCCGCATCATGGCCGCATAGGGACGCCGATGGACACGCTGACCCGCATGCGGACATTCGTGGAGGTCGTCGAGGCGGGCGGCTTCTCGGCGGCCGCCCGCAAGATGGGCCGGTCCAAGGCGCTGATCTCGAAATATGTCCGCGAGCTCGAAGACGAGCTCGGTGCCCGCCTCCTCAACCGCACGACGCGCACGCTGTCGCTGACCGAGGTCGGCCAGACCTATGCCCGCGATGCGACCGAGATCCTGCAGCGCATCGACGATCTGCAAAGTTCGGTCGGCGACGCCCACGCCGCCGCCCGCGGCCGATTGAAGGTCAGCGCCCCGCGCACCTTCGGCGACGGCGAACTCGGCCGCGCGATCATGGACTTCGTGCTGGAAGAGCCGGATATCTCGCTGGAGCTGCATCTCGAGGACCGCTTCGTCGATCTCGTCGACGAGGGTTTCGACGTCGCGATCCGCATCTCGTCGCTGAGCGATTCGAGCCTGATCGCCCGTCGACTTTCGGCCTTCCGCATCGTCTGCTGCGCGACCGACGAGGTCATCGAGCGCTACGGCTTGCCGGAAATGCCGATCGACCTTGCCGACCGTCCCTGCATCGTCGACTGGAACGTCAATCGCGGCAACTGGCCCTTCATGGTCGAGGGCGAGCGGGTGACGATCGCCGTCAAGGGACGAGTCGAGGTCAACAGCCCCAATGTCGCCCGCGAGGCGGCGCTCGCCGGCCTCGGCTTCGTCATGGTGCCCTATCTCGTGGTGCGCGACGACATCGCCGCCGGTCGCCTCAAGGCGGTGCTCGATCAATATGAGACGTCGGCGGTCGCCATCCACGCCGTCTATCCGCATCGCCGGCACCTCTCCGGCAAGGTGCGCGCCTTCATCGACTATCTCGTGCGCTGGTTCGAGAGCTCCGGCCGTCCCGAAGGCGGCTGCTGAACGACACGATCTGGCCGCAGTTTTCGGGCGAAGTGCTGCGCGTCGCCGCCGGGATTCCTCATGCTGAACCGCTTCCTGATCGCCTCCCTCGCCGTCATCGGCAGCACGCTCGCGGCATCCGCCCATCCGCATGTCTTCGTCGATGCCCGCGAGGAGATCGTCTTCGATCCCTCCGGTAAGATGACCGCCATCCGCCATGTCTGGCAGTTCGACGAGGCCTTCACCTCCTTCGCGGTGCAGGGCCTCGACGCCAATGGCGACGGCAAGCTCTCCGACGAGGAGCTGAAGCCGCTCGCCAAGGTCAATGTCGAGTCGCTCAAGGAATACCGCTACTTCACCAATCTGAAGGTCGGCAACAAGCATATCCCGGTCAATCCGCCGACCGAGTACTGGCTCGACTTCCACAGCGGCCGCCTGACGCTCTTTTATACGCTGCCGCTGCGCACGCCGGTGGCGCCCGGCCCGGAGACGACGCTGGAAGTGTTCGATCCCGAATATTTCGTCGCCTTCAACTTCGTGAAGGGCCACCAGATCACGCTCGACGGCGCGCCGGCCTCCTGCACCACCACGGTACGCGCGCCGCATGCGCTCGACGACGCCACCATGGCGCAGATCGCGGCCATCCCCGCCGACCAGCCCGACTTGCCGGCCGAGCTCGCCGATGCCGCGGCAAGCCTCGCGACGCTCATCTCGGTGCGCTGCTGATGCGCCGCCTTGCGCTCGCCCTCGCCGCCTTCCTCGTGCCGGCACTCGCTCATGCCGCGCCGAGCCCCTTCGGCATCGCGACGCCCGACGGCGGTGGCACGGTCGCATGGGCCGGCCCGCTGCGCGGCTTCTTCGTCTGGATCGCGGCCGAACAGTCGAACTTCTACCGCGCGCTGACAGCGGCGCTCTCCGCCTTCGCCGACAATCCGCATGCCGCCTTCATCCTGATCGGCCTGTCGCTCGCCTATGGCGTCTTCCACGCGGTCGGCCCCGGCCACGGCAAGGCGGTGATCGCCTCCTATCTACTGGCGACCGGCGACACGCTGAAACGCGGCATCGCGATCTCCTTCGCCTCCGCCTTCGTTCAGGCGCTGACGGCGATCGTCGTGGTCTCGGTCGGCGCCATCCTGCTCAACGTCACCGCCGTGACGATGACGAGAGCGACCGATGCGCTCGAGATCGCGAGCTTCGCGCTGATCGCCATCTGCGGCGTCTGGCTCCTGTGGTCGAAGACCTTCGGTCGCCATGGCGATGAAGCCGCGCCCGTGCCGCATGTTCATGACGCGTCCTGCGCCATCAATCACGGCCGCCTCGGCCTGTCCGGCACCAATCTTTCCGGCAGTCTCGGCGGCGCGCCCCGCCTCGCCTTCACGGCCGGTCCCGCCGTCGCCGCGTCGTCGTCGAGCTTCGCCTGCGACTGCGGCCACGGCCATGCGCCCGATCCTCGGACGCTCACCGCGCCGCTGACGCTCAAGAGCGCCTGGACCGCCATCCTCGCGGTCGGCATCCGCCCCTGTTCGGGCGCGGTGATCGTGCTCGTCTTCGCGCTGTCACAGAAGCTGTGGTGGGTCGGCATCCTCTCCGTGCTGGCGATGGCGCTCGGCACCGGCGTCACCGTCGCAGCCCTTGCGGCGCTCGCCGTCAAGGCGAAGGACATTGCCCTGCGCGTCTCGAACCGCGGCGATTCCCCGGTCGCGCTGCGCGTGATCCGCGGCCTCGAGATCGCCGCCGCCGCCGGCATCCTTCTGTTCGGCCTCGCGATGCTGGGCGGCGCCCTGGCCGGGCTCTGAGCCCTTTATTCGGCCGCCGTCGCGAGACCGGCGCGTGCCGCGATCCGCTCGCGCATCGCATCGCCGAACGCCCGGAACAGCCGCCCCGACGGCGCGTCGGTCGCCACCCAGTATTCCGGATGCCACTGCACGCCGACCGCGAAGCCCCGCGCGCCCGTGACGCTTACGGCCTCGATGGTGCCGTCCGGCGCGACCGCCTCGACGGTCAATCCCTCGGCGAGCCTGCCGACCGCCTGGCGGTGCAGCGAGTTC
Organism: Allobosea sp.; assembly: GCA_017307955.1. Classification (GTDB taxonomy): domain Bacteria; phylum Pseudomonadota; class Alphaproteobacteria; order Rhizobiales; family Kaistiaceae; genus Kaistia. The sequence continues at coordinate 244,979 of JAFKFV010000015.1, forward strand.
ACCTGGAAGGCCTCGGCCTCGACGATGCGCCCGAGACAGCCGCCGGTCGTGATGACGACATCCTGGCGGATGGCGAAGCGCTCGGCCTGCACGTCGGAGACGGGCGCGCGATGATCGTGGCGGCCGGGCAGCTCCTGCACCTCGGAAATGAGCGTGCCGCCGAGCGCGACATTCAGCTCCTGGAAGCCGCGGCAGATCGCGAGCAGCGGCACGCCATGGCGAAGCGCGGCGCGGATGAGCGGCAGCGTCGTGGCGTCGCGCGCATGGTCATAGGGCTCCGACGCGGCATCGGCCTCGGCGCCATAGAGCGGCGGATGGACATTGGATCGGCTGCCGGTCACGAGCACGCCATCGACCCGCTCCAGCAGCGCCTCGATATCGAGCGCATCGCCGAGCGAGGGGACGACCACCGGCAGGCCGCCGAGGCCGATCGTCACCGCCTTCACATAGGTCTCGGCCGCTGCGTGCCAGCGATAGCCGTCTGCGTCGCGCACATCGGCGGTGACGGCAACGAGCGGGATGGGGCGGGAATGGCTCATGATCGGATCCGGTCGCTTCGGCTCGGGGCATCACTACACCCGGCAGGAAAAGATGGCGAGACCGCGACGAGGCCGCAAGGCCGCGCGTCACAGGCCGCCGGAACGGCAGCGGGCCGAGACGGTTGATGCATCGCGGTCCTGATCGTCAGCCGCATTTGCGGTTGAACCACAGCCGCCCCCGGACCATCATCCTCGCCCATCCTTCCGGAGTCTCCCCATGGCCACCAAGCTTCCCACCCGCCCGCTCGGCAAGACCGGGCTCGACATCACGCCGGTCGGCATCGGCGCCTGGGCGATCGGCGGCGAGGCCTGGGGGCCGCAGGACGACCAGGTCTCGGTCGATGCCATCCGCCACGCCGTCGCGCGCGGCATCAACTGGATCGACACCGCCGCCATCTACGGCCTCGGCCATTCCGAGGAGGTGGTCGGCGCGGCGCTCAGGCAGATTTCGCCCGAGGAACGGCCGCTGGTCTTTACGAAATGCGGGCTCGTCTGGCCGGAGGAGACGCCGGAGCGCAAGCATGTCCGCCGCTCGGGCAAGGCCGAGAGCGTCCGCCGCGAGGCGGAAGCCTCGCTGAAGCGGCTCGGCGTCGAGGTGATCGACCTCTTCCAGATGCACTGGCAGCCCGAGGATGCGCCGATCGAGGAATATTGGCAGGCGATGCTCGACCTGAAGCAGGAAGGCAAGGTGCGCCATGTCGGCCTCTCCAACCACGACACCGCCGCGCTCGACGCCGCCGAGGCGATCGGCCATGTCGAGACGCTGCAGCCGCCCTTCTCGATGATCCGCCGCGATTCCGCCGCGACCGTCCTGCCCTGGTGCCTCGAACACGGAACCGGAACGCTGGTCTACAGCCCGATGCAGGCCGGCCTCCTCTCGGGCGCCTTCTCGGCCGAGCGCGTCGCGAACCTCCCCGACAGCGACTGGCGCAAGAAGGACGTCCAGTTCACCGACAATCTCGAAAAGAACCTCGCCCTCGTCGATGCGCTGCGTCCGATCGCCGAGAAGCATGAGAGTTCGGTCGGTACGATCGCGCTCGCCTGGGCGCTGACATGGCCGGGCCTGACCGCGGCGATCGTCGGCGCCCGCTCGCCCGAGCAGGTCGATGGCTGGATCGGCGCGGCGAGCCTCGCGCTCGACGGCGAGGACCTCACCGCGATCACCGCCGCGATCCGTGCGACCGGCGCCGGCAGCGGCCCCGTCGAGCCTGTCTGACCGGGCGCGCGCCCTCGTCTTCCCCGTTGACAGAAACGGGCGGATGACATCGGCTATCCTTCCTGAAAAGCGCCGTCATAAGGCACCACCGGGAGGGATCATCCATGGACGAGACACGGCTCGACCGCCGCAAATTCTTCAAGACCGCCGGCCTCGGCGCGGGCGCGACGCTCGCGACGACGGCCCTCGCCGCCCCCGCGATCGCGCAGGCGATGCCGGAGGTGAAATGGCGCGTGCAGTCGAGCTTCCCGAAATCGCTCGACACCATCTATGGCGGCGGCGTGACCATCGCCGAGACGGTCGCGGCGCTGACCGACGGCAAGTTCCAGATCGATGTCGGCGAGGCGGGCCGCTTCGTTCCCGGCCCGCAGGCGCTCGACGCCGTGCAGAACGACACGGTCGAGGCCTGCCACACCTGCTCCTATTACTTCGTCGGCAAAGATCCGACTTTCGCCATCGGCACGGCGCTGCCCTTCGGCCTCAACGCCCGAATGCAGAATGCCTGGATCATCGAGGGCGGCGGGCAGAAGCTGCTCGACGATTTCTACGCGGGCTACAACATCGTCTCCTTCGTCGCCGGCAATACCGGCGTGCAGATGGGCGGCTGGTTCCGCAAGGAGATCAAGGGCATCGACGATCTGAAGAGCGTCAAGATGCGCATCGCCGGCCTCGGCGGCATGGTGATGGCCAAGCTCGGCGCCGTGCCGCAGCAGATCCCCGGCGGCGACATCTATCCGGCGCTGGAGAAGGGCACCATCGACTCGGCGGAATGGGTCGGTCCCTATGACGACGAGAAGCTCGGCTTCTACCAGGTCGCGCCCTACTACTATTATCCCGGCTTCTGGGAAGGCGGACCGTCGATCCACCTCTTCGTCAACAAGGCGAAGTGGGAGGCGCTGCCGCCGGCCTATCAGGCGGCACTGAAGGCCGGCGCCGCGACCGCCAACCAGACCATGCTGGCGAAATACGACGTCAAGAACAACACGGCAATCCGCAGCCTCGTCGGCAAGGGCGTCAAGCTGCGTCCCTTCCCACGCGACGTGCTCGAGGCCGCCTATGGCGCCGCCTTCGAGATCTATGGCGAGATCTCGGCCAAGAACGCCAATTTCAAGACCATCTACGAGCCGTGGAAGAAGTTCCGCGACGAGAGCTACCAGTGGTTCCGCGTCGCCGAATACACCTTCGATTCGTTCGGCTTCGCCCAGCAGGCCAAGGGCGGCTGAGACGAGAAGGAAGAGACCCTCACCCTGCCCTCTCCCGCAAGCGGAAGGGGGTGATCTTCCCCGCGAACTGACTCTTCGACTGGCACCCGGCACGGACCTACCCCCTCTCCCGCTTGCGGGAGAGGGGCGGGGTGAGGGGCACTTTGCCGGCCACCGGGCCGGAGCGCTTATCAGGATTATCGATGCCGGGCCGAAGCGCGCTCGGCAGGTTGCGCTCGAAGGAGCGCTCGCCGAGCCACGCGAGCCAGAGCCCGCCAAGGGCGACGATCGTTCCGATGGTCAGCGCGGCAAATGTCACCCCGAAAAGTCCGGGCTGCGCGGCGAGTGTGACATCGCCGCCCCGCCCCCAGATCACGCCGGCGAAAACCGCTCGCGTCAGTTGGAAAAGCGCGGAAAGCGCGAGGGCCACAGACACCGCTGCGATCGCAACGAGGCGAAGTCGCCGCCACCGCCTCACTTCGCCGGAGCTCCGAAGTCCGGCGGCGGCAGGGCGCCATCGGCCGGCGCGCCGAAATCGGGCGCGGCCGGCGCCGTGTCGCCCGGCGTCTCGAACGGGTTCTGCGCGCCCTCCTCGCCGAACGGATTGCCGCCGCCGCCCGGCGCCGCAGCGTCCGGCATCGGCACATTGAGCTCGATCGTCGAGGGATCGATGACCTTCTCCGCCTTCAGGAAGGAGGAGACCGTCTCGGGCCAGATGATCACGATCGCGACCAGGATGATCTGCAGCGCGACCCAGGGAATGGCGCCGAGATAGATATCGGAGCTATTCACCTCGCGAGGCGCGATGCCGCGCAGATAGAACAGCGCGAAGCCGAAGGGCGGGTGCATGAACGAGGTCTGCATGTTCACGCAGAGCAGCACGCCGAACCAGACGAGATCGATGCCGAGCGCCGAGGCGACGGGCGCCAAGAGCGGGATGATGATGAAGGCGATCTCGAAGAAATCGAGGAAGAAGGCCAGGAAGAAGATGAAGACGTTGACGAAGATCAGGAAGCCGATCTGACCGCCGGGAAGGCCCGTCAGCAGATGCTCGATCCAGTGCGCGCCGTCCATGCCCTGGAAGACGAGCGTGAAGACCGTCGAGCCGATCAGGATGAAGACGACCATGGACGTGAGCCGCATGGTCGATTCCATCGCCTGGCGCACCAGCGGCCAGGTGAGGCGGTTGTGCATGGCGGCGAGGACCAGCGCGCCGATGGCGCCCATCGCGCCGGCCTCGGTCGGGGTCGCAAGGCCGAGGAAGATCGTGCCGAGCACGAGGAAGATCAGCACGATCGAGGGGATCATGCCCCAGAGGATGCGCCGGATCAGCGGCCAGCCGCGCTCAACGCGGATATCGGCCGGCAGCGGCGGCACGTAATGCGGCCGCATGATCGAGACGGCGAGGATGAACAGCGCGAACAGGATCACCTGCAGCACCGACGGCCCGATCGCGCCGCGATACATGTCGCCGACCGAGCGGCCGAGCTGGTCGGCGAGCAGGATCAGCACCAGCGAGGGCGGGATCAGCTGCGTGATCGTGCCCGACGCGGCGATGACGCCGGTCGCAATGCGCATGTTGTAGCCGTAGCGCATCATGATCGGCAGCGAGATGACGCCCATCGCGATCACCGAGGCGGCGACCGTGCCGGTGATGGCGCCGAGCACCGCGCCGACCAGGATCACCGCATAGGCGAGCCCGCCCGGCACCTTGCCGAAGAGATGGCCCGTACCCTCGAGCAGGTCCTCGGCGAGGCCGCAGCGCTCGAGGATCGCGCCCATGAAGGTGAAGAAGGGGATCGCGAGCAGCAGCTCGTTGGAGAGGATGCCGAAGACGCGGAGCGGCAGCGCCTGCAGGAATTCGGGCGTGAAATGGCCGCTGAAGATGCCGATGATGCCGAAGAAGAGGCCGACCGCCGCCAGCGAGAAGGCGACGGGGAAGCCGATCAGCATGAACAGCACCATGCCGGCGAACATCACCGGCGGCATGATTCCGTAGGAGAACATCGGCGCGTCCCCTACTGCAGCGGCTTCTCATAGGCGGTATCGAGCGTCATCACGCCCCTGACCGCCGCGATGCGCTTCACGAGTTCCGAAAGCGCCTGCAGGAAGAGCAGCGCGAAGCCGAGCGGCAGCATGAACTTGACCGGCCAGAACGGCAGCCCGCCGGGATTGGCCGAATGCTCGTCGAGACGGAAGGATTCGGCGAAGAACGGTACCGACAGCCAGAAGAGCAGCGCGAGCACCGGCAGCATGAAGAGGATGATGCCGACGAGGTCGATCCAGAGCCGCGTCGCCGGCGACACCCAGGAATAGAGGATGTCGACGCGCACATGCTCGTTCTTCTTCAGCGTCACCGAGGCGCCGAGCATCACGATGGCGGCGAAGAGCTGCCACTGGATCTCGAGAAAGGCGTTCGAGGAGATGCTGAAGGCGTAGCGGGATGCGGCGTTGCCGGCGCTGATCAGCACGGCGAGAAGCACGAGATAATCGCAGACGGCGCCGATGCGCGTGTTCAGCGCATCGATCGCCCGGCTCATGGCGAGCAGGAACGGCATGGATCGGATCCCCTCCCGGATGCCGGCCACCGGATCTTGCCGCCCGGTCGGCCAACCTTTCCAGCGGGCGGCGCCCCGCCGCCCCGATCCCTCAAGCTAGCGCGGTTTTCACGAGCCGCGCCAGATCGCTATTTCAGGGCGATGCGGCCTTCCACCTTCGGCGCGATCGTCTTTTCGGCCGCGACATAATCGATGACCTGGCTCGCCATCAGCTGCGCGTCGATCGGCCCGAGCAGCACCTTGGCGTCGCGGAAGACGGTATAGCCGTCGCCGCCGCCGGCCATGAAGTCGTTGGTGGCGAGCGTATAGCTCGCGGCGGGATCGAGCGGCTTGCCGCCGACGCTGACGGAAAGGACCCGCTCGCTCGGCCGCTTCGCAAGATCGACCTCGACGGTGAGCCCCGACACCTGCGGGAAGCGGCCGGCGCCCATGTCGGCCTGGCTGAAGCCATTGGTGAGCGCGTCCTTCAGCTCGGCGCCCGTCACCTCGAGCTTCACCGTCTTGTTGCCGAAGGGCAGCTCCGCGAAGATGTCGGCGCGGGTCAGCACGGTCCCCGCCGGATATTCGCGGTCGGCGCGGATGCCGCCGCCATTGGTGATGGCGACATCCGCGCCGGTCGCGGCGCGCATCGCGTCGGCGATGAGATTGCCGATCGCCGCTTCCTCGCCGCGCACGGTCGCGCGGCGGCTGTCGAGCGTGGTCTCGGTGGTGCCGATATCGACCTTGAGCTCGGCGTCGAGCTTGTCCTGATAGCCCTTCACCACCGCGGCGATCTTCGGGTCCGGCGTGACGGTGGCCGTGTCGACGATGGTGAAATGCGGCGTCCAGCTGACGCTCGTCTTGCCGTCCTTTTCGGTCTTGTCGACGGTCACCGTCGTGACGACGACGCTGTCGCCCTGCGAGCCGCTCTCGGTGAGCACGGTCTTGCCGTCGAAGAAGGCGAGGAGATGCTCGTCATGGCCGGAAAGGATGAGATCGCCGGCATGGGCGCGGGTCAGCGCCATGTCGACGGAAAGCGGCGTATGCACGACGCCGACGACGAGATCGGCGCCCGCCTCGCGCAGCGCCTTGGCGCGCGCCTTGCCGGTGTCGATCGAGGAATTGAACACCATGTCGCCCGGGCTGGAGACGATCGGCGTATCCTCGGCCGTGAGGCCGTAGAAGCCGACCTTGATGCCGTCCACCTCGACCAGTTTCGTGTCGGTCGTGTTCGGCGGCTGGCTGCCGTCAGCCTCGCGCATGTTGGAGGTGACGACGGGGAACGTCGCCTCGCCGATGCGGGTCTCGAAATTCGCCTTGCCGAGGTCGAATTCGTGATTGCCCGGGGTCATGACGGCGACGCCCATCTGGTTGAGGATGTCGATGATATGCGCGCCCTTGTCGATGCCGGAGAGCAGCGAGGGCGACAGCGTGTCACCGGAATGGACGAAGAAGGTCGGTCCCTTGGCCCGTTCCGCCTCGACGACGGCGGCGACGCGGGCAAAGCCGCCGCGGCCCTTGGCTTCCTCCATGCGGTCGATGTCATTGGTCTGCACGAAGCGCAGCGTCACGGTCTCGGCGAAGGCGGCGGCCGGGAGCGTCGCGGCGAGAACGGCCGCCAGAATTGCGCCGCGGAGCGCGCCGGCGGGGCGGATTGTCGCGAGGGCGATCATCGGGAACTCCTCTGTGACCAGGGGGACGTGTGACCAAGGGAACGTATGACCAAGGGGACGGCGGAACTCTAGACGATCAATGTGTCAACCACGCCGCGCCCTGTCACGCGGTTTGGCTGCCTGCTCTGGCCCTGGCGCAATCGCCGCACGGGGTTTGAGGCGCGCGCGCCCGGCCCTATGTTCAGCGCCAACGAGGCTCCGGGGACCCGAGACAAGATGATGGATGCACTGCCTGACGCGACGGCCCTGCCGCCCGGCCATCCGCCGGTGAATTTCGGCCGCATCGGCGTGCTGATGGTCAATCTCGGCACGCCGGACGCGACCGATTACTGGTCGATGCGGCGCTATCTGAAGGAATTCCTGTCCGACCGCCGCGTCATCGAGGTGCCGCGCGCGATCTGGTGGCCGCTGCTCAATCTCGTGATCCTGACGACGCGGCCGAAGCGGTCCGGCCATGCCTATCAATCGATCTGGAACAAGGAGCGCAACGAATCGCCGCTCCGCACCATCACGCGCGCGCAGGCCGAGAAGCTGGCGCCGCGCTTCGCCGATGATCGCCGCATCGTCGTCGACTGGGCGATGCGCTACGGCACGCCCTCGATCCCCGAGCGGCTGGAGGCGCTGCAGAAGGCCGGCTGCGAGCGCATCCTCCTGATGCCGCTCTATCCGCAATATGCCGCCTCGACGACGGCGACGGTCAACGACAAGGCCTTCGACGCGCTGAAGGCGATGCGCTGGCAGCCGGCGCTCCGCACGCTGCCGCCCTATCACGACGATCCCGTCTATATCGACGCGCTCGCGACCTCGATCACGCAGTCGATCGAGAAGCTCGATTTCGAGCCGGAGATGGTGCTCGCCTCGTTCCACGGCCTGCCGAAGGAATATCTCGACAAGGGCGATCCCTATCACTGCCACTGCCACAAGACGGCGCGGCTCTTGAGGAAGCGGCTCGGCTGGTCGGAGGATCGGCTGAAGCTCACCTTCCAGTCGCGCTTCGGCCGCGCCGAATGGCTGCAGCCCTATACCGACGAGACGGTGGAGGGCTTGGCCAAGAGCGGCATCAAGCGCCTCGCCATCGTCAGCCCCGGCTTCGCCGCCGACTGCGTCGAGACGCTGGAGGAGATCGCGATGCAGAACGGCGACATCTTCCGCGAGCATGGCGGAGAACACTTCGCCGCCCTCCCCTGCCTCAACGACAGCCCGGAGGGCATGGCCCTGCTCGAACACCTCGCCCGCCGCGAGCTGATGGGCTGGGTCTAGCAAAGAGGAACGTCGCGGCCGGACGGCGCCCGGCCGCGAGGAACCTCAGCCGGCCTGCGCGGCCTTGATCGCCGGATACATCCGGCTCCAGAGCGCATAGCGCTCGGCATAGGCGTCGACGACGCCCTTGTCGGGCGTGAAGGTGCGCAGCCGCTTCGCCGGCGGGCAGACTTCGGCGGGGGAGAGACCCGTCGCCGCGATGCGGGCGAGACGCGCAGCGCCGAAGGCGCCGCCGATCTCGCCATCCTCGACGGTATGCACGGCGATGCCGAGCACATTGGCGATGATCCCGGCCCAGAGCGCCGAGCGCGAGCCGCCGCCGACGAGATCGATCTCCGCGACATGGCTGCCGGCCGCTTCCAGAACCTCCTGGCAGCTCTTGGTCGCGAAGGCGACGCCTTCGAGCACCGCCTGCGTCAGCACCGCGCGGTCGCTCTCATGCGCGAGGCCGATGAAAGCGCCGCGGGCCGCGACGTCGTTGTGCGGCGTGCGCTCGCCCGAGAGATAGGGCAGGAACAGCACCGGCGACGGCGCCGCGACGCTCTCGCCGAGCCCGGCCAGGAGTTCGGCTTCCTTGACGCCGACGAGACCCGAATACCAGGACAGCGCCGAGGCGGCCGAGAGCATGACGCCCATCTGGTGCCAGGTCTCGGGCAGCGCATGGCAGAAGGCATGCACCGCCGAGGAGGGGTTCGGCAGGAAGCGATCGGTCGTGACCCAGAGCACGCCCGAGGTGCCGAGCGACAGGAAGGCCGATCCGGCGGCGATCGCGCCGAGGCCGACCGCGGCCGCGGCATTGTCGCCGGCGCCGCCCGCGACGACCGGGATCGAGGTCATGCCCCAGCGCTTTGCGAGATCGGCCGAGAGCGGCCCGCCCGACTGCGAGCCCTCGACGAGGCGCGGCATGGCGCTGCGATCGAGCCCGGTTGCCGCGAGCACGGCGTCGGACCAGTCGCGCTTGCCGACATCGAGCCACAGCGTGCCGGAGGCGTCCGACATCTCCTCGACCATGTCGCCCGTCATGCGGTAGCGCACATAGGCCTTGGGCAGCAGCACATGGCGCGTCTCGGCGAAGATCGCCGGCTCATGCTTCCGCACCCAGAGGAGCTTCGGCGCCGTGAAGCCGGGCATCGCGAGATTGCCGGCGATGGCATGCAGGTCGGGGCAGGCAGCCTCGAGCTCCACGCATTCGGCGGCCGAGCGCCCGTCGTTCCACAGGATGCACGGGCGCAGGACCTTGCCGTCCTTGCCGAGCAGCGTCGCGCCATGCATCTGGCCGGACAGCGCGATGCCCTTGGTCGCCGCGACGGCGGCGGGATGGGCGGCGGCGAGCGCGTCCATCGTCTCGACCGTGGCCGCCCACCAGCTCTCGGGGTCCTGCTCGGACCAGCCTGGGTGCGGCCGCTGCACGGTGAGCGGCCGCGATTCCGACGCGATGACGGCGCCATCCTCGGACATCAGCACCGTCTTGACGCTGGACGTCCCAATGTCGATCCCGACAAACATCTCTTCCTCCACATGATCCTGACGGGCGGCCGTCCCAGCCTGCGCCGATTTTTGAGTTGCGTACCGCAAAACCCGCCTGTATACCACCCCCATCAGGCATCAGACGGACCGCAAGATCCTGTCGGGGAGGCTGTTTTTGTTTGATTATCAAATCAAATATTGAGCCCTACTGCCTCTTCTGCCCCTGACGTACGCCCCTCAGACGCCCTCTGGTCAAGGCCGTCGATCCCGGCCCGGCTCATGCGGTGACCACCCTTCGAGCCCGGCGATCATTCGAGACCGCTAGTTTGCGAGACCACAAGGAGGAACCGCCGGTGACTTTCTTCACCCAGAAAGAGACGATCACGTTCGAGGGCCAGGACGCAACCTCGCCGCTCGCCTTCCGCTGGTACGACAAGGATCAGGTCGTGCTCGGCAAGCGGCTCGAGGACCATCTGCGCTTCTCGGTCGCCTACTGGCACTCCTTCACCTGGCCGGGCGGCGACCCGTTCGGCGGCGAGACCTTCCTGCGTCCCTGGATGCACGGGTCCGACGCGCTGCAGCTCGCCAAGGACAAGGCCGACGTCGCCTTCGAGATGTTCCGCCTGCTCGACGTGCCGTTCTTCGCCTTCCATGACGTCGACGTCGCCCCCGAGGGTGCCTCGCTCAAGGAATCGATCGACAATCTCAAGGTCATCACCGACATCTTCCTGAAGAAGATGGAGACCTCGAAGACCCGCCTTCTCTGGGGCACGGCCAATCTCTTCTCGCATCGCCGCTACATGGCCGGCGCCGCGACCAATCCCGATCCGGACGTCTTCACCTATGCCGTCGGCCAGGTCCGCGCGGCGATCGACGCGACGCATGCGCTCGGCGGCGCCAACTATGTCTGCTGGGGCGGCCGCGAAGGCTACGAGACGCTGCTCAACACGGACATGAAGAAGGAGCTCGACCAGCTCGGCCGCTTCCTCAACATGCTCGTCGACTACAAGCACAAGATCGGCTTCAAGGGCCCGATCCTGATCGAGCCGAAGCCGAAGGAGCCGACCAAGCACCAGTACGACTACGACACCGCGACGGTGTACGGGTTCCTGGAGCGCTACGGCCTCGCCAAGGAAGTGAAGCTCAATCTCGAGCAGAACCACGCCATCCTCGCCGGCCACTCGTTCCATCATGAGGTCATGCTGGCCTTCGCGCTCGGCATCTTCGGTTCGCTCGACATCAACCGCGGCGACAATCTCCTCGGCTGGGACACCGACCAGTTCGCGATGGATGTCGGCGAGCTGGTGCCGGTCTTCCACGAGTTCCTGAAGGGCGGCGGCTTCACCACCGGCGGCCTGAACTTCGACGCCAAGATCCGCCGCCAGTCGATCGATCCGGACGATCTCCTGATCGGCCATGTCGCCTCGATGGATGCCTGCGCCCGCGCCCTCATCGCGGCGGCGCAGATGCTCGAGGACAAGGCGCTCACCGGCCCGCTCGAGGCCCGCTATGCCGGCTGGGAAAGCGCCGACTCGAAGGCGATCCTCGCCGGCGAGAAGAGCTTCGCCGAGGTGGCCGACCGCGCGCTCCAGATCGCCGATCCGAAGCCGCGCTCGGGCAAGCAGGAGATGCTGGAAGGCATCGTCAACCGCTACGCGTAACAGCGCCGAGGGCCGTGGCGCGGCGATGGCTGCGCCGCGGCCCGATTGCTTCACGGGCGGAAATCCGCGAAGCTTCGCCACCCGGCGGAGGGGTCGCGCATGGATGTCTTCGGCTTGAACGTGACCGTGCTGGTGCTCGTCGCGCTCGTCGTCCTCGTATTGGCGGCGGGCGTCAAGACCGTGCCGCAGGGCTTCAACTATACGATCGAGCGCTTCGGCCGCTACACGCGCACGCTGAAGCCCGGCCTCAACCTGATCGTGCCCTTCATCGACCGGGTCGGCGCCAAGATGAACGTCATGGAGCAGGTGCTCGACGTTCCGACCCAGGAAATCATCACCAAGGACAACGCCACCGTCAGCGTCGACGGCGTGACCTTCTTCCAGGTCCTCGATGCCGCGCGCGCCGCCTATGAGATCCGCGGGCTGGAAAACGCGCCGCTGAACCTCACCATGACCAATGTGCGCACGGTCATGGGCTCGATGGATCTCGACCAGCTCCTCTCGCATCGCGACGAGATCAATGACCGCTTGCTGCGTGTCGTCGACAGCGCGGCCGCCTCATGGGGCATCAAGATCACCCGCATCGAGATCAAGGACATCGTACCGCCGGCCGATCTCATCTCCTCGATGGGCCGCCAGATGAAGGCCGAGCGCGAGAAGCGCGCGCAGATCCTTGAGGCGGAGGGCTTGCGCCAATCCGCCATCCTGCGGGCCGAGGGCGAGAAGCAGGCGCAGATCCTTCAGGCCGAGGGCCGGCGCGAGGCGGCCTTCCGCGATGCCGAGGCGCGCGAGCGCGCCGCCGAGGCCGAGGCGAAGGCGACCGAGCTGGTCAGCCGCGCCATCGCCGAGGGCGATGTGCAGGCGATCAACTATTTCGTGGCGCAGGGCTATACCAAGGCCATCGAGGCGCTCGCCTCCGCCCCCAACCAGAAGGTGCTGATGCTGCCGATCGAGGCCTCGGCGCTGCTCGGATCGATCGGTGGCGTCGCCGAGATCGCGCGCGAGGCCTTCGGCGGCGAGCCGTCCGCGTCCGCGCAGCGCCGCCGTGGCCCGAGCGTTCCTGCGACCAGGACGGGCGGCGAATGAGCCTCGACGTCATGGCCGGGCCGTGGGGCTGGATCGTCGCCGGCCTCGTGCTGCTCGGCCTCGAACTCTTCGCGCCCGGCGCTTTCCTGATGTGGCTCGGCCTCGCTGCCGTCGTCGTCGGCCTCGCGAGCCTGGCGATCACCCTCCCCTGGCAGGGCGCGGCGGTCCTCTTCGTCGTGCTCGCCTCGATCTTCGTGCTGATCGGCCGCCGCATCGCCGTCCGTCGCGCCGCCGCCGAGGACGATCTCCGCCTCAATGACCGCGCGGCGCGGCTGGTCGGCCTGACCTTCCCGCTCGCCGACGCCATCGAGGGCGGTCGCGGCCGCATCCGCGTCGACGATTCGAGCTGGGGCGTCGAGGGCCCGGACCTGCCTGCCGGCACGATCGTCCGCGTCGTCGGTCATGACGGCGTGCGGCTGAAGGTGATCGCCGCCTAGCCTCAGGCGATGCCTGGCCTTACGCGACGCCGAGCCGCAGCAGGTCGTGCATGTGCAGGATGCCCACCGGGCGTCCGTTCTCGACGACGAAGAAGGCGGTGATCTTCGTCGTGTTGAGAAGATCGATCGCGGTGCCGACCAGCATGTCGGGCGGGATGGTCTTCGGATCTCGCGTCATGACCGCCTCGACCGGCCGCTCGAGCAGGTCCGGTCCGATATGGCGGCGAAGATCGCCATCGGTGACGATGCCGACGAGCCGCCCCTCGCCATCGGCGACCCCGACGCAGCCGAATCGCTTCGCCGTCATCTCGGCGATCGCCGTGGCCATCACCGTGCCGGCCGGCACCAGCGGCATCGCCGCGCCCGCATGCATGACATGGGTGACGAAATGCAGGCTGGCGCCGAGCTTGCCGCCCGGATGATAGAGGCGGAAATCCTGAGCGGTGAATCCGCGCGCCTCGAGCAACGCGATGGCGAGCGCATCGCCGAGCGCAAGCTGCATCAGCGCCGAGGTCGTCGGCGCGAGGCCATGCGGGCAGGCTTCGTCGGCGCGCGGCAAGAGCAGCACATGGTCGGCCTGCCGGGCGAGCGAACTCTCGGCATTGGCGGTCATGGCAATCAGCGGATTGCGGAAGCGGCCGGCAAACTCGACGATCGCGCGCAGCTCCGTCGTCTCGCCCGACCAGGAGAGCGCGAGGATGACGTCGTCCTTGCCGACCATGCCGAGATCGCCATGGCTGGCCTCGGCGCCGTGCATGAAGAAGGCCGGCGTGCCGGTCGAAGCAAGCGTCGAGGCGACCTTGACGCCGACATGGCCGCTCTTGCCAACGCCGGTGACCACGACACGTCCGGTCGCGCGCCGGATCAGCGCCACCACGGCGGTGAAGCTCGCGGCGAGCTCGTCCTCCAGCGCCCGTCCGAGCGCGGCGAGGCCGGCGGTCTCGCTCGACAGCGTGCGCAGCGCCGAGGCGAGCGCGTCCCCGGCCTCCCTGTCCCCGCCCCGCTGCCGATCCATCGCCGCCACTCCGCGCCTGTTCGATTGACGCCTCCGTTTAGCACGGCGAGGCGCCCTGCCCGCAAGGAGGGGCGCGATCGCCCGCTCCGCGGCCCGTGAAAACCATCTCTTAACCAAGCCTGTTTACATTTCGGAAACCATGAAACCGGGCCGCTCAAGCCCGGCCAGGCAAGGACGTCCGAAGGCCGATGCGTCCCCCTCTCCGCACCCTGCTCCAGGCGGCGCTGCTCGGCGTGCTCGCGCCGTTCGGCCATGCCTTCGCGCAGGGCGTGCCGACGGGCAGCGGTCCCGGCATCGGCTTCGACACGGCCGACGATTTCTCGACCTTGCGCGGCACGGATCCCGGCCAGCCGGTGGAGATTTCGCCGGTGCAGGGCATCGAGGCGATCGATGTCGGCACGCTGCGCACCACGACGACGGACACGGCCGAGGAGCAGCAGGGCCGCGTCACGCGGCAGGCCGCCGAGCAGCCCGTCACCGGCAACGAGGAAGACGGCGCGACGAAGCGCAAGAAGACGCCAGATGCGCGGGACGAGACCGCCTATGATCCGACCGGCATCGCCGTCGGCAGCTTCACGCTGTTTCCGGCGCTGGAGCTCCGCGGCGGCTACACCTCCAACGCGGCGCAGGTGAGCACAGGCGGTCCTTCGGGCCTCGTGACGCTCGCGCCGGACATCCTCCTGCAGTCGAACTGGGACCGGCACGATTTCCAGTTCCGCCTGAAGGGCGCCTACGAATATTTCACCGACACCACCGTCTCGCCCGACCCCTATCTCTATGTCGAGGCCAATGGCCGGATCGATCTGCCGCGGGACTGGGCGCTGCGCCTCAAGGCCGACTACACCTACGACACGCAGTCGACCAACCAGCTCGGCTATCCGGGCAATGTCGACAACCCGCCGGGCGTCAGCACCTATGACGGCGGCGCGACGCTGGACGGCTCGGTCGGCAACACGACCCTGCAGCTGCGCGGCACCGCGACCTATACCGGCTATGACCCGGTCGAGGTCGGCGACATCACCGTCACGCAGGCCTATCTCGACAACACGCTCGTCAACGGCGCCGTCCGCGTCGGCTACAAGGTCTCGCCGACGCTGGCGCCCTTCGTCGAGGCCGAGCTGTCCTCGCGCATCTTCAACCGCCCGACCGATCCGCTCGGCTATAGCCGCAATTCCAACGGCATCACGCTGCGCGGCGGCCTCGCCTATTCGGCCGATCCGATCCTGAAGGGCGAGATCGCGCTCGGCTGGCGGCATCAGCAATATGTCGATTCGCAGTTCGATTCCTTCGACCTGCCGACGCTCGACGCCTCGCTGATCTGGTCGCCGACGCCGCTGACTGAGGTCGCGCTGCTGGCTGCGACCTATGTCGATCCCGCCTATGACATCAATGCGTCGAGCACGATCGTCTACGATCTCGGGCTGCAGATTCAGCGCTATATCCGCCGCAACTTCACGCTCGAGGCGGATCTCGGCTACCAGTACCAGCACTATCTCGATTTCGACGTGAACCAGGTGACCTACGAGGCGGCGCTGCAGGGCACATGGAAGCTGAACCGCGAGGCCTGGCTGGTCGGCCGGCTGCAGCAGGAATATTTCCAGAGCGCCAGCGACGGCGGCTCCTATCCGACCACGACCGCGACGATCGGCCTGCGGCTGCAGCGCTGAGGAAGCGTTCGCGACGGCGCATTCCTTTCGCGATGCTTTCCGATGCTTTGCCGTGTCATCAAGCGGACATGATCCTTCGCCATGCTTCTGCATCATGGCTTTCAACCATCGCAAGACCATCACCTTCCGCCTCGCGCAGACGGCACGCGCCGCCCGCGGCCGCTCCGGCATGCATCTGGTCAGGATCGGTCTCCATCCTGGCCAGGAAAGCGTCCTGAAGGCGCTGGCCGAGCAGGACGGGCTGTCGATGAGCCAGTTGGCGCAGACCCTCTCGGTGCAGCCGCCGACCGTCACCAAGATGGTGAGCCGGCTTGCGGCGCAGGGCTATGTCGAGCGCCGCGCCTCCAAGGGCGACGGCCGTCAGGCGCATGTCTTCCTGACCGCGCAGGGCAACGAGACGATCGCCGATGTCGATCGCGGCTGGAAGCGCCTCGAGAAGGAAGCCCTCGCCGGCATCGACGAGAAGGACGTGAAGCGGCTGCGCAAGCTGCTGCGCCAGATCGAGAAGAACCTCTCGGCGAGCATCGACGAGCCGGAAGAGCCCGCCGAGGACGAGAGCGAGGATCAGGTTGACACGTCCGGCCGCGGCGCCGAGACTGCCGAGACCGAAGCTGCCCGCGCCGAGGCCGAGCCGGCCTGAGCCATTGCCGAAGGGCATGGCCCGCATGCGCCGAAGGCGCGTGCATAAGCTCCGGCTCCGACCTATAAGGGGGCGAAGCAGCGCGGCGGCATCCCCGGCCGCCCGCCAAAGTGCGCGGCTTTCGCGCCAGCCGGTTCCCGAGTGCCCGCCTCCCGCAACATCCCCGCCCGCGGCTTCGTCGCCCTTGCGATCATGGTCGCGCTGCTGAACAGCACCGCGTCCTCGCCGCTCTATGCCGTCTATCGCGAGCTGTGGTCGCTCGACACCTTCACGATCAGCGCCGTCTTCGCGACCTATGCCGGCGGCACGCTGCTGGCACTCCTCGTTCTCGGGCGGCTCTCCGACCGCCTGCCCGACCGGCGCATCGTCATCTGCGGCGCCCTGCTGCTGGTCATCGCCGGCTCGCTGGTCTTCGGCACGGCGTCCGACCTCGAACATCTCTTTCTCGGCCGCTTCCTCGCCGGTGCCGGCACCGGCGGCGTTGCGGGAACGGCGAGCGCGGCGCTGCTGGAGCTTGATCCGAAGCTCGACGCCCGCCGCTCGGCGACGCTCGCGACCTCGGTCTTCACCCTCGCCTGCGCGCTCGGGCCGGTCATCACCTCCGCCTGCCTCGCGCTCGACCTCGATCCGCTCCGCCTGCCCTTCCTGATCGTGGCCGGGCTGTCGCTGGTCGCGCTTGTCGGCCTCGTCACGGTGCCGTTCCCGGCGCGGCGGAGCGCCGGCTCGCCAGCAATCGCGGCCACCGCGGCCGACGGGTCGGCGCCGCCGCCGCGCATCGCCGGCTTCGCCATCGCCGCCGCGGCGGTGTTCATCGCCTGGGCGGTCGGCTCCTGCTTCGCCGCGCTCGGCCCGAGCTTCGTGCGCGATCTCCTCGGTGCGCGCTCGGTCGCGACGGCCGGGCTGATCGTCACCGTCTTCCAGTTCGTCGGCGGCATCAGCCAGATGGGCTTCGGTAGCGTCGCCTCGCCGAAGGCACTGGTCATCGGCAGCGCCATCGTCGCCGCGGCCATGGCGCTCTGCGCGCTGGCGATCGAGCTCGCCGCCCCTGCCCTCTTCGTCGCCGGCACCGTGCTGGTCGGCATCGGCTATGGCGCTGCCTTCGTCGGCGCCGCCGGCGTCGTCAACCGCGTCGCGCCGCCCGATCGCCGCGCCACCTATGTCTCGGCCTTCTATGTGACGGCCTATCTCTCGAACAGCCTGCCGGTGCTGCTGCTCGGCCGCCTCTCGGACATGATCGGCCTCGCCAACGCCTTCGTGGCTCTCACCGGTTTCGCGGTCGTCGCGGTGCTGGTGCTGCTGCCGGCAGCCCACGCGGTCCTGAAACCCTTCGCGCGCCGCCCGGCGATGTGAGCCTCAGGCGGTTTCGGCCGGGCAGCCGAGGATGCGGTCGAGCGTCGCGAAGATGCGGCCGATCTCCGCCTCGGTCAGCGGGTTGGCGTCGAAGAGCTGCAGGCAGCGCAACCCTTCCACCACGAGGAAGGCGATCATCGCGATCTCGGGCTCCTGCGCCCGGCGTAGGCACGCCGCGACCCGCTCATTGTGCTGGCGGATCGGCTCCAGAAGCTCCGGCGTCTCGGCCATGGCGGCGAGGAAGCCCTGCGCGCCGCCGGGCTTGGCGACCGGGGTGACGAGGAACGCCCGCATCATCCGCAGCGCGACGCCGTCGCCGTCGCCATCGGCCTCGCAGGACGTGATTCCGGCGGCCTCGGCGACCGTCTCCAGATGCCGCTCGACGATCGCCTTGATCAGAGACGCTTTCGTCGGAAAGTGATATAGTAGGCCGCCCTTCGAGACGCCGGCCCGCTCGGCGACGGCATCCAGCGACAGATGGGCCGGTCCGACCGCGTGAGCGACGGCCGTCGCTGCTTCCATGATCCGCTCGCGGGTCGCCCCGCGCGGTGGTTTCGGGCTCTGTTCCAGGTCCACGCCTTCTCCTCGGCCGACGACCTGTTGCCGTTCGGCCATTGAGCCGCGCAAAGCGATCTATTGCGGCGCAGCATATTGACTTGACCGTCCAGACGGTACACTCTTTCTCGATGCCCGATCAAGCGGCGACTGCGATGCTGCGCGCCTGCGCCGCATGAGGGGCCGCCCGAGAGGCACAGGCTGGGCAAAGCCCGAAACTTGGATTCCGTCATGCTGAGTAAGGTCCTGCGGATCGTCATCGCTTTCGTCCTGCTCATCGTCGTCGTCGTCATCTGCGGCGCGCTGATCGGGCTGAACATGTTCTCCGACAAGGCAATGGCGCAGTTCTTCGCCAACATGCCGCGGCCGGTCATCACGGTCTCCGCCGTCGAGGTGAAGCCGACGACCTGGAGCCCCGGCATCAACGCCGTCGGCACGGTCGCGGCCTCGCAGGGCGTCGACGTCGCCGTCCAGGCGGGCGGCATCGTCGAGAAGATCCTCTTCAAGGCCAATGACAAGGTCGAGGCCGGCCAGCTGCTGGTGCAGATCGACGACGCCGTCGAGCGCGCCAATCTCGGCTCCGCGCAGACCTCGGTCGCCGTCGCCCAGGAGGCGCTGACCCGCGCGCAGCAGCTGCTCGACCGCAAGGTCGGCACGGTCGCCGCGCTGCAGGACGCGCAGAACAATCTCGACAAGGCCAAGGGCACGCTGCAGCAGCTCGAGGCGAATATCGACCAGAAGGCCGTGAAGGCGCCGTTCGCCGGCACGATCGGCATCGCGAAGATCGATGTCGGCCAGTATGTCCAGCCCGCGACCGTCATCGCCACGCTGCAGAATCTCGACACGATGAAGGTCAATTTCACCGTGCCGGAGCAGCAGCTCGGCGCGCTCAAGATCGGCCAGAGCGTGCAGTTCGGCATGGAATCCGGCAACTTGCCCTACAAGGGCGCGATCACCGGCATCGATCCGAAGATCGACCCGGCCTCGCGCCTCGTCAGCGTCCAGGCGGAGGTGTCCAATTCCGACGGCGCCCTGCGCCCCGGCATGTTCATCCATGTCCGCATCGAGCTGCCGGTCGAGACCGACGTGATCGCGCTGCCGCAGACCGCCGTCACGATCAGCCTCTACGGCACCTATGTCTATGTGATCGAGAAGGCGCCGCCGCCGGCCGCCAAGCCCGCCGACGCGAATGCCGGAGCCGCCGCCGCGCAGCCCGCGCCGCCGCCGCCGGAATTCGTTGCCAAGCAGGTCTTCGTCCAGACCGGCCGCCGTTCGGGCGACACGATCGAGATCATCAAGGGCGTGACGCCCGGCGAGCTGATCGCGACGTCCGGCCAGAACAAGCTCTCGCCCGGCAGCCCCGTCGCCATCGACAAGGATGGTGAGCCGCCCGAGGGCGCCGTGCAGCCCGCTGGAGCGGTGCAGCCATGAATTTCTCCGAGATCTTCATCCGCCGGCCGGTCCTCTCGACGGTCGTCAGCTTCCTGATCCTGCTGCTCGGCGCGCAGGGCATCCTCTCGATGTCCATCCGCCAGTATCCCAAGGTCGACGAGACCGTGATCACGGTCACGACGGCCTATCCGGGCGCCAGCTCGGACGTGATCCAGGGCTTCATCACCGCGACCATCACCAAGTCGGTCTCCGCGGCCGAGGGCGTCGACTATGTGACCTCCTCCTCGGCGCTCGGCCTCTCGACGGTGTCGGTGCACATGCGCCTCAACACTGATCCGGACAAGGCGCTGACCGAGGTCATCGCCAAGGTCCAGCAGGTGCGCGGCGAATTGCCGACCGAAGCCAAGGACCCGGTGATCCAGAAGGGCACCGGCTTCACCTTCGCGCTCATGTATCTCGCCGCCCGCAGCGAGACCATGAACACGCAGCAGCTGACCGACTACCTGATCCGCGTCATCCAGCCCCGCTTCGCGACCGTCAACGGCGTCGCCAATGCCGAGGTCCTGGGCGCGCAGGAATTCGCGATGCGCGTCTGGCTCGACCCGATGGCCATGGCCTCGCGCCAGGTCACGGCGACCGACGTGCTGACCGCGATCCAGAGCTCGAACTTCCTCTCCGCCCCCGGCAAGACGAAGAACGACTACTACGCCTATTCGATCGAGGCGAAGACGACGCTGCAGGACGCCGACACCTTCGGCGCGCTGCCGATCCGCACCAATGGCGACGAGGTCGTTCGGCTTCGCGACGTCGCGCGGGTCGAACTCGCGGCCGCGTCGAATGACACGCGCGTGCGCTTCAACGGCGAGGAAGGCGTGTTCCTCGGCATCTACCAGACGCCGTCGGCCAACCCGCTCGACGTCTCGGCCGGCGTCCGCGCCGAGCTGCCGCTGATCCAGTCCTCGCTGCCGGCGGGCATGACGATCGACCTCGTCTATGATTCGACCGAGGCCATCAGCGCCTCGATCGAGGAGGTGCTGCACACGATCCTCGAGGCGGCGCTCATCGTCGTCGTGGTCATCCTCCTGTTCCTCGGCTCGTTCCGCTCGGTCATCATCCCGATCGTCACGATTCCGCTGTCGCTGGTCGGCGTCTGCTTCCTGCTCTGGGCGCTCGGCTATTCGCTGAACACGCTGACGCTGCTCGCGATGGTGCTCGCCATCGGCCTCGTGGTCGACGACGCGATCGTGGTGGTGGAGAACATCCACCGCCATATCGAGGAGGGCCTGAAGCCGATGAAGGCGGCCATCGTCGGCATGCAGGAGATTTTCTCGGCCGTCGTGTCGATGACGATCACGCTCGCCGCCGTCTATGCACCGATCGCCTTCACGCAGGGTGTCACCGGCGCGCTGTTCCGCGAGTTCGCGCTGACGCTCGCCGGCGCGGTCATCATCTCCGGCTTCGTCGCGGTCACGGTCGCGCCGATGATGGCGGCCAGGCTGCTGAAGCCCGGTGGCGGCCGCATCCAGAAGTTCATCGACCATGTCTTCGAGGCTTTCGCCGGCTGGTATGCCCGCCGCCTCGAGGGCTCGCTCAAGGTCCGCCCGATCACGCTGATGATCGTCGCGGTGGTGCTCGGCACCGTCGTGTTCCTGTTCATGAACACGACCTCGGAGCTCGCCCCCGAGGAAGACCAGGGCGCGATGTTCGCGGTGATCAACGCGCCGCAATATGCGACCGTCGATTACACCCAGCATTATGTCGACCAGATCGCCGACCGGACCAAGGACATCGCCGAGCGCGACGCCCTGTTCTCGATCGCCGGCTCCGGCGGCGCCAACTCCGCCTTCTCCGGCATGGTGCTGAAGCCCTGGGACCAGCGCACGCGCTCGCAGGCGCAGGTTCAGCAGGACTTCCAGGGCCGCCTCGACAAGGTCGCCGGCGTCCAGGCCTTCGCCTTCGGCGTGCCCTCGCTGCCAGGCACCGGCGGCGGGTTGCCGATCCAGATGGTGATCCAGTCGACCGCGTCGGCCGACCGCGTCTACGAGGTCGCCGAGCAGATCAAGAACAAGGCCCAGGCCTCGGGCAAGTTCATCGTCGTGCAGAACTCGGTCTCGTTCGACACGCCGAAGGTCAACCTGACGATCGACCGTGCCCGCGCCGCCGCGCTCGGCGTCTCGGTTGCCGATATCGGCAACACGCTGACGCTGCTCGTGGGCGAGAACGGCATCTCGAAATTCGACCGCGAGGCGCGCGCCTACGACATCATCACGCAGGTGCCGCAGCAGTTCCGCAACAATCCCGAAAGCCTCGGCACGTTCTTCGTCCGCTCGCAGTCCGGCAAGATGGTGCCGCTCTCGGCCGTCGTCTCGGTCTCGACGCAGGGTTCCGCCCCGGCCATCGAGCAGTTCAACCAGCTGAACTCGGCGACGCTCTCGGCGCTGCCGGTTCCGAGCGTCACCTCCGGCGCCGGCCTCGCGGCGCTGCAGGAGATCGCCCGCGAGACGATGCCGCAGGGCTTCTTCATCGAATATGCCGGCCAGTCGCGCACCGAGATCGAGACGGGCAACACGCTGCTCATCGTGTTCGGCCTCGCGATCGTGGTGATCTATCTGGTGCTCGCGGCGCAGTTCGAGAGCTTCCGCGATCCGCTCATCATCATGATGTCGGTGCCGCTCTCGATCTTTGGCGCGGTGGCGGTGCTGAATGTCTGCTCGCGCATGGCCTTCGCCGTGCCGGCGCTTTCGGGAGGCACCATCAACATCTACAGCCAGGTCGGGCTGATCACGCTGGTCGGCCTGATCACCAAGCACGGCATCCTGATGGTGGAGTTCGCCAACCAGCTGCGCGAGGAGCGCGGGCTCGACAAATATGCGGCGATCATCGAGTCGGCCAAGGTCCGCCTGCGGCCGATCCTGATGACCACCGCCGCCATGGTGTTCGGCGTCGTGCCGCTCATCACGGCGGTCGGCGCCGGTGCCAAGGCCCGCTTCGCCATGGGCATCGTGATCGCCGCCGGCATGTCGATCGGCACCGTCTTCACGCTCTTCGTCGTGCCGATGTTCTACACCTATCTCTCGAGCGCCCACCGCAAGCACACGGACGAGGACGACGCGCCGACGCCCGCCGCGCCGAACCCGACCGAGAACCGCCTCGCGGACGGCCCGCCGCCGCTGCCGACACCGGAGCCGCCGGCGGGCGGGGTCCCTGCCCCCGCGCATTGAGCGCGCGAAAGACAACAACAACGAAGGCCGGCCTTGCGCCGGCCTTCCTGTTTCTGCGACGCTCGCGCTGCATCGTCATCCGAGGACCCAACGCATGTCGCGACGGCTGATCTCCGCCTTCCTTCTCGCAACCCTCGCCGCCATCCCCATGGCCCGCGCCGACGACACCGCCGCGCTGAAGGCGGCGTCGGCCGCCGTGCTGGCGCGCCCGGTCGGCGCCACCGAGGAGACGGTGGTGAAGATCCCGCGCGGCGACGCGACGATCGTCGGCACGCTCGAACTGCCGAAGGACGTCCAGAAGCCGCCGGTCGTTCTGCTCCTGCACGGCTTCACCGGCTCGCGCGACGAGCTGCCGATCAAGGACACCGACGAAGGCGTCTTCTCGCGCACCGCCCGCCTCCTCGCCGAGCGCGGCGTCGGATCGCTGCGCATCGATTTCACCGGCTCGGGCGAAAGCTCCGGCAAATGGGAGGACGTGACCGCGCAAAGCGAGATCGCCGACGCCCTCGCCGCCTTCGACTGGCTGAAGGGCCAGACCAATATCGATCCGGAAAAGATCCACGTGCTCGGCTGGAGCCTCGGCGGCCTCGTCGCCGCCCATGTCGCGGCCGAGCGGCCGGTGGCGAGCGCGACGCTCTGGGCGCCGGCCCAGAACCCCGCCTACAATTTCGCGCATTTCCTCGGCACCGAGGCCGTCGAGGCGGCGATCGCCGATCCCGACGCGGAGAAGGTGGTCGAGATCAAGCTGCCCTGGGGCGCGACGACCAAGCTGAAGACGGGCTTCTTCAAGTCGCTGACGACGGTCGATCCGGTCGCCGCCATCGCAACCTACAAGGGACCGCTGCTCCTGATCGTCGGCACCAAGGATACCGTGGTCACGCCGCAGCCGGCCGGCGGCGAGATCTTCCTCGCCTATCATGACGGCCCGGAAAAGCTGCTGGTGCTGCCGACCGACCACGCCTTCGACGCCTTCACCGGCCCGGCCACGGTCGACACCATGGCCGGCGCCAGCCTCGCCGTCATCGAAGGCATGTGATCGACGGGATGTAAGGATTGGCGGGCCGTCAGGCGCGTTCGGCGGCGGCGGCCCGCTTCAACTCTGCCTAGAGCGCGAAGCCGCCATCGGCCGAGTAGCACTGGCCGGTCGTGTAGCTCGCCTCGTCGGAGGCGAGATAGACGGCGAGCCAGGCGATCTCCTCGGCCGTGCCGAGCCGCGCCATGGGCTGGCGGTCGATGAACTGCTGTCGGATCTCGTCGACCGTCTTGCCGGTCTTCGCCGCCTGGTCGGCGATGCGCCCATCGAGCGAGGGCGACTGGATCGTGCCCGGCGCGATCGCATTGACGCGGATGCCCTGGTGGATGTGGTCGGCCGCCACCGCCTTGGTGAGGCCGATCACCGCCGCCTTGGACGCGCCATAGACATAGCGGTTCGGCAACCCGCGGATCGAGCTCGCGCCCGACGCGATGTTGATGATCGAGCCGGCGCCCTTGTCCAGCATGCCCGGCAGGAAGGCGCGGATGGTGCGGTGCATCGACTTCACATTGACGTCGAAGGAGAAGTCCCAGTCGGCGTCAGAGGTGGTCAGCGCCGAGCCATGATGCACGAAGCCGGCGCAGTTGAAGAGGATGTCGACCGGCCCGACTTCCTTCGCCAGCGCCTCGACCGCCGCCGTCGAGGTCACGTCGAGCGGATGAACCGCCGCGATGCCATGCGCCGGCAGATCGGCCAGCAGGTCGGCCTTGAGATCGGTTGCATAGACGGTCGCGCCCTCGGATGCGAAGGCGATGGCGGTCGCGCGGCCGATGCCGGCCCCGGCGGCGGTGATGAAGGCGCGCTTGCCCTTCAGGCGGTCGGTCATTCTGGTCTCCTCCCGGGAGATGGTTCTTGGTTGAAAAACGGATGCGGTGAGATCAGGCGGCGTTCGGTCGGGCCAGTATCTTTGCCATATGCACGCGGCGGCGATCCCCGGCGACTTCGACCTCCTCGACGGCATAGCCCTTGCGGCCATACCAGTCGACATTGAAAACCATCAGCGCATTTGCGGTCAGCCGGACGACGCTCCGCTGCTCCTCCGCGGCGCGCGTCTCCGCAAGCGCCAGCAGGGTGTTCCCAAGCCCCAGCCCCTTCGCCCGCTGCGCGACGGCGACGCTGTCGATATAGATATCGTCCGGCCCGATTTCGAGGATAAGGGCGCCGACGATGCCACTGGCATCCTCCGCCAGCCAGACCTCGCGGGCGGCGAGAACAGTCGCGTAGTCCCAGGTCAGCGGCGTCGGGGTGCCGCCGAGAATGGCGCGGTTGGGCGCGTAGGCGTCTTCCTGCATCGCGACCAGCGCATCGCGATCGGCAGCGACCGCTCGGCGCAGCCGCACCGCCTCGTCAGGCACCGCCGAGGCCCTCGCGGATGGTGGCGAGGTCGAAGCGCTGGCTGCCGTCCTCGGCGAAGTTGTCGGGCGAGAGCCAGGCCTCGAAGGCGGCCTTGATGGATGGCCATTCGCTGTCGAGCATCGCGAACCAGGCGGTGTCGCGGTTGCGGCCCTTGACGATCATGTGCTGGCGGAAGGTGCCCTCATAAGTGAAGCCGAGGCGGAGCGCTGCCCGGCGCGAGGGCGCGTTGAGCGCGTTGCACTTCCACTCGTAGCGCCGATAGCCGAGATCCTCGAAGGCGTGCCGCGCCATC
Organism: Allobosea sp.; assembly: GCA_017307955.1. Lineage (GTDB taxonomy): Bacteria > Pseudomonadota > Alphaproteobacteria > Rhizobiales > Kaistiaceae > Kaistia. The sequence continues at coordinate 270,578 of JAFKFV010000015.1, forward strand.
AGATACATCGCTTCGGTGGCGCCGCGCGTCCGCTGCAGCGCCGGCGTATAGAGGATGTTGCCGACCTCGATCACCCGGTCGTTCGGGGCGATGCGCAGATAGGTGGCGTGGCCGAGCGGGCGGCCGCTTTCGCGCTCGAGGATGGTGAAGAGCAGCGGGTCGGTCTTCTCCGCCGCGACGGCGTAATAGTCGACGAAGCTCGCGAGATCGCCGAACGGCCCCTGCCCCATATAGGCCCAGAGATCGTCATGGGTCGCCGTCGCCTCGAACAGCGCGGCGCTGTGCTCCTCGACATCGAAGGGGACGATCGAAACGCTCGTGCCTTCGAGGACCGTCCGCGCCGGCGTCGCGGCGGGAACGGGATCGACGAGATCGCCGAGCGGCAGCGCGGCGCCGCCGGTCGGCGGCGTCGTCATGGTCTCGCGCCGCTTCGGCACCGGCACGCCGCGCCGCTTCAGCTCCTGCTTGATGCTTTCGGGAATGTCTCGGCAGCCGCAATGCGCCGCATGCTCGAGATGCCAGGCGATGCGCTCGTCGAGCGAGGCTTGCGCGGGCATCGGATTGGCGTCGTGCCAGGCCTTGTTGATCACGGTGTTCCCTCGTCGCCCCGGCCGGCCGGACGACACCGGTCAGAAGCGCGTCTCGATCTCAAAGTCCTCGCCGAGCTCGTCCTTGAGCGCCGCGGCGATCAGCTGGCCCTCGGCCCGCCAGAGCACCTCGGCTTCCGGTGTCGGAAAGGCCGTCGCCGAGGGCTCGACTTCGTCCACCACCGCGTCGAATGCGTCGCCCCAGGCCTCGATACGATCGGCGAGTTCCTCGGAGATGTCGAGGTCGTCGATATCGACGGCACGGGCGGCCCCCCGCTCCGGCACGAGCCAGAGATGGAGGCCGATCCCTTCCGGGGCAAGACGCAGACGCGGCATGGAGGTCTCAGTGGTTGTCGCGCGGGATACCCATTTCCTGCGCCACATGCTGGTACTTCACCGCCGGCTTCAGCACCATGCCCTCGTCGAACTGGTCGACGAGCACGCGCTGGATCTCCTGCCAGGGCGTCTGGTTGCCCGGGAAGTGATAGCCGCCGTCCTTCGAGAGCGCGGCGCGGCGCTCGGCCAGTTCCTCGTCCGAGATGAGGATGTCGGCCGTGCCCTTGCCGAGATCGATGCGCACCCGGTCGCCGGTCCGGAGCAGCGCGAGGCCGCCCATCGCCGCCGCCTCGGGCGAGGCGTTGAGGATCGAGGGCGAGCCCGACGTGCCCGACTGGCGGCCGTCGCCGATGCAGGGCAGCGAGTGGATGCCGCGCTTGATGAGCGCCGCCGGCGGCTGCATGTTCACGACCTCGGCGCCGCCCGGATAACCGATCGGGCCGGTGCCGCGCATGAAGAGCAGCGTGTATTCGTCGATCTCCAGCGAGGGATCGTCGATGCGGTGGTGATAGTCCTCCGGACCGTCGAACACGACCGCCTTGCCCTCGAAGGCGTTCGGATCGGCCGGGTTCACGAGATAGCGGTTGCGGAACTCTTCCGAGATCACGCTCGTCTTCATGATCGCGCTGTCGAAGAGATTGCCCTTCAGCACGATGAAGCCGGCATCCTTCACCAGCGGCTGGTCATAGGGGAGGATGACGTCCCAGTCCTCGCTCTCCTTGCCGCGGCAATTGTCGGCGAGCGTCTTGCCGTTGACCGTCACCGCGTTGCGGATCTTGCCCTTCTTGACGAGCTCGTTGACCACGGCCGGCACGCCGCCGGCGCGGTGGAATTCCTCGCCGAGATACTTGCCGGCCGGCTGCAGGTTGACGAGCAGCGGGATCTCGTAGCCGACCTCCTGCCAGTCATCCATCTTGATCGGCACGCCGGCATGCTTGGCGATGGCGTTGATGTGGATCTGCGCGTTGGTCGAGCCGCCGATGGCAGAGTTGACCACGATCGCGTTCTCGATCGCCTCGCGGGTGATGATGTCGGACGGCTTCAGGTCCTCCCAGACCATCTCCACCGCGCGCTTGCCGGTGTCGTAGGCGATCTGGCCGCGCTCCCGATAGGGCGCGGGAATGGCGGCGCAGCCCGGCAGGCTCATGCCGAGCGCTTCGGCGAGCGCGTTCATCGTCGAGGCGGTGCCCATCGTGTTGCAATGGCCGACCGACGGCGCCGAGGAGGCGACGATCTCGATGAACTCGTTGTAGTCGATCTCGCCGGCGGCGAGGCGCTCGCGGCTCTTCCAGACGATGGTGCCGGAACCGGCGCGCTCGCCCTTCCACCAGCCGTTCAGCATCGGGCCGCCCGAAAGGACGATCGCCGGGATGTTGACGGTGGCGGCGGCCATGATGCAGGCCGGCGTCGTCTTGTCGCAGCCGGTCGTCAGCACGACGCCGTCGAGCGGATAGCCGTACAGCACCTCGACGAGGCCGAGATAGGCGAGGTTGCGGTCGAGCGCGGCGGTCGGGCGTTTGCCGGTTTCCTGGATCGGGTGGACGGGGAACTCCATCGCCAGGCCGCCGGCCGCCGTGATGCCATCGCGCACGCGCTTGGCGAGCTCGAGGTGGTGGCGGTTGCAGGGCGAGAGGTCGGAACCGGTCTGCGCGATGCCGATGATCGGCTTGCCCGACTGCAGCTCCTCGCGCGTCAGGCCGAAATTGAGGTAGCGCTCCAGATAGAGCGCGGTCATGCCGGGATTGTCGGGATTGTCGAACCAGGCCTGCGAACGCAGCTTCTTCGGTGTGCTAGACGACATGGTGGTGAGTCTCCCGCTTCAATCGGTTTGATTTTGGCGGGAGGATGCGCTGAAACATCATACGAAATCAACAAGCGATCATGCTGCGCCGCCCCTGCCGCGGCGCCGCGTCGCAAGAGGGACCAGGGAGCAAGCGCCAGCCATGTTCAGGACCGTCGCTCAGTTCGACCGGATCGGCGAGGAGAACGCCTTCGCCGTGCTGGCGCGAGCCACCCAGCTCGCGCGCGAAGGCCGCGACATCATCAATCTCGGCATCGGCCAGCCGGATTTCCGCACCCCCGACCATATCGTCGAGGCGGCGGTGAAGGCGCTGCGCGACGGCGAGCACGGCTATACGCCGGCGACGGGTGTCCTGCCGCTGCGCGAGGCGGTCGCCGCCGACGTCACGAAGCGGACCGGCGCGCCGGTCTCGCCCGACAATGTCGCGATCGTGCCCGGCGGCAAGGTGACGATGTTCGCGGCGATCCTGCTCTTCGGCGAGCCCGGCGCCGACATCCTCTATCCCGATCCCGGCTTCCCGATCTATCGCTCGATGATCGAGTTCACCGGCGCGCGGCCCGTGCCCGTGCCGATCCGCGAGGAGAACGGCTTCGCCTTCTCGGCCGAGGAGACGCTCGCGCTCATCACGCCGGCGACGCGGCTCATCATCCTCAATTCGCCCGCCAATCCGACCGGCGGCGTGACGCCGAAGGCCGAGATCGACAAGCTGGTCGCCGGCCTCGCGAAATGGCCGGATGTCGCGATCCTCTCCGACGAGATCTACGGGCAGATGACCTATGACGGCCTGCCGCACACCTCGCTGATGTCCTATCCGGAGATCCGCGACCGCGTGATCCTGCTCGACGGCTGGTCGAAGACCTATGCCATGACCGGCTGGCGCATGGGCTATTCCGTCTGGCCGGCGGCGCTCATCGACAAGATCCGCAAGCTGGCCGTGAACTGCTGGTCCTGCGTCAACGCCCCGGCCCAGTTCGCCGGCCTCGCGGCGCTCACCGGCCCGCAGGACGCCGTCGCCGCCATGGTGGCCGAGTTCGACCGCCGCCGCCGCGTCGTCGTCGAGGAGGCGAACAAGCTGCCCGGAATGAGCTGCGCGACGCCGAAGGGCGCCTTCTACGCCTTCCCGAACATCTCGAAGACCGGCTGGAAGGCGAAGCCGCTGGCCTCGGCGCTCCTCGAACAAGCCGGCGTCGCCACGATCGGCGGCCCCGACTTCGGCGTCCATGGCGAGGGCTATATCCGCCTCTCCTACGCCAACTCGACCGAGAACATCCTGAAGGCCCTCGCCCGCATCGGCGACTTCCTGGAGAAGAACGGCAAGGCGGGCTGAGCGGCCGGTCGCGCCTCAGTAGGCGACGCCGATCTGCGCCCTGTGGCGCGTCGGGCGCTCGATCTCGTCGAGAACGGCGCGGGCGTAGTCCACGCCGCTGATCGCCGACTTGCCGGTCTCGTCGAAGAGGGCGACCTCGTCGCCGACCCGGTAGCGGCCGAGATCCTCGCCCGGCTGCCAGGCGGAGAATTCCATGGCCGGCGAGACGAACAGCCAGTCGACGCCGGTCGTGTCGGCGAGGAGGGCGTTCAGGACGTCGAGATTTTCCTGCGCTTCGGCGACGATCTCCGCCGGAACACCCTCGGGAAAGCCTTCCGCCTCCAGCATGCGCGGCGCGCCCGCTGTCCGGCGCAGGCAGGAGAAGCCGCCGACCAGGACGAGGCGTGCGCCGCTCGCCGCCGCCTGCCTGGCGAGGTCGCCATAGACCTTGACGAGAGCCCCCTTGTTGGGGCCACGCGGCGAGAACGCCCCGACGACGACATCGGAGCCGGCGATTGACGCGCCGGCGCCCTCGACGCCGGTGGCCACATAGCTGACGCCCGGGGTCGGCTCGGCCGGGACCGAGCGGCTGACCGAGGTCACCTTGTGGCCGCGCTGCGCGGCTTCGCGCGCGATCGCCGAACCGGCATAGCCGGTCCCGCCGATGATCGTGATTGTCTTCGATGCAGTCATGATGGAGGTCCTGATTGTGTCATGTGATGGGCGGGGCAGCCGTGACGGCTGCCGGCGCCGGGGCGTCTAGACGGCCTTGAGCAGGCCCATCTCGCCCGATTGATAGCGCTGCCGGGCGCTGCGGATCCCCTCCGCGTCGGTCATGATGAACGGCCCTTCAGCGACGACCGGCTCGTCGAGCGCGGGTCCGGAGAGCAGCAGGGCATGGGCGCCCCCTGTGGCGGCGCGGAGCTCCGCCTCGCCGACGCCGGACAGCGCGATGGCCGTCTCGGTCGTCAGGCGATGCACCGCGCCATCGATCGCAAGGTCGAGTTCCCCGCCGAGCACATAGACGACGCTGTTGTCGCCCTCCGCGAGCGGATAGGCGACGCTGCCGACCAGGAACGCCTCGAGGATCGAATAGGGCTCGACCGGCGCGATCGGGGAGCGAACATTCCCGAAGCCGCCGACCAGGACGCGGATGCGGTCTCCGGCCTCGTTCCGCCATTCCGGAACCTCGCCGGGCAACAGATGCATCGTCTTCGGATCGGCGAGCTTGTTGCGCGCGCTGAGATTGACGTAGATCTGCGCCCCATGCAGCTCGGTGCCGGGCACGGCCGGAACTTCCTGATGCTGGGCGCCGCGCCCCGCCTGCAGCCAGACAATGCCGCCGGGCCCGATCTCGAGATCATTGCCGAGCGAGTCGCGGCTGCGCAGCGCGCCGGGTGAGTCCTCGAAGACATAGGTGATGGCCGAGAATCCGGCATGCGGATGCGGGCCGAACGGCTGGCCGGAGACGCGGAAATTGTCGAGCAGCACGAGCGGCGCGGCGAGCCCGTCCATCCGCGCGAGGTCGATCGCGTTGACCGAGAAGATGCCGCCGCTGCTGTGGCGGCGGGCCTGAACGATGTCGGATATGCGCGTGGCCATGGCCGTGCCTCTTGGTTGGTGAGGCGGTTATCCTCCGTTGCAGCCCATCGTCCAATCCTATATGCCTCGATAGGAAATATCTGGAATATCGATAGATGCTGGACGGCTTCTCTCTCGATCAGCTGCGCACCTTCGTCGCCGCCGCCGATTCCGGCAGCTTTTCCGCGGCCGGCCGGCAGCTCGGCCGGGCGCAGTCGGTGGTGAGCCAGACGATCGCCAATCTGGAAGGCCTGATCGGCGTCACCCTCTTCGACCGCGGCGCACGCTATCCGGTCCTGACCAAGCAGGGTCGCGCGCTGCTCGAACAGGCGCGGGCCGTCACCGGCGCCATGGACCAGTTCAAGGCGCGCGCCCGCGGTCTTTCGGGCGGGCTGGAGCCGGAGCTCAGCGTCGTCATCAATGTGCTGTTTCCGACCCCCGTGCTGACGCAAGCGGTGGCCGGCTTCCAGATGCGCTTTCCCGACACGCCGCTTCGGATCTCGGTCGAGGGGCTGGGCGCGGTGCTGGAACTGGTGCTCGACGGCACCTGCGCCTTCGGCATTCGCGGCCCGATCGGCGGTGCGCATCCCGATCTCAGCAGCGAATATCTCTTGCAGGTCGGCTATCGGATGGTCGCCGCGCCGAGCCATCCGCTGGCGCAGATGCGCGGACCGATCCCGACCAGGACGCTCGCGCAACATGTGCAGCTGGTCCTGTCGGATCGCTCAAAACTCACCGAGGACAAGGATTTCCGCGTTTTCGCGCCCAGGACCTGGCGCCTCTATGACCTCGGCGCCAAGCACGCGCTGCTGAAGGCGGGGCTCGGCTGGGGCGGCATGCCGGTCGAGATGATCCGCGAGGACCTCGACCGCGGGCTGCTGGTCCCGATCGAGATTGCCGACATGACCATCGCCTCGACGATCACCATGTCGGCGATCTACCGGACCGACGCACCGCCGGGACCTGCCGGCCGCGGCCTGATCGAAGAACTGGTCAAGGCGTCGTCGCAGCCTTGACCAGATCGGGGCGGCCGCAGCCGATGGGCCGGTTGCCTCTCCGCCCCTACGCCGCGGCGCTGGCCACCGTCTGCTCGATGGCGGTCTTGAGGCCGGGCTCGATGCCGAGGCGGGCGGCGAGCATGTCGAGATAGCCGCGCTCGGCCGGCGTGTCGGCAGTGATCGCGAGCAGCGAGGCGGCATAGAGCTGGATCGCCTGCTCCTGGCCGGTCGCCAGCGACACGACGCGGTTGAAATCGAGCGGCGCCGCGAGCTCCTTCTCGAGGAAGGCCTGCTCCTCGGCGGTGAGACCGTTCTCGGAGAGCTTGCCGAGGATCTTCTGCCGCTCCTCGTCGTCGATATGGCCGTCGGCCTTGGCGGCCGCGACCATGGCGATGATGACGGCAAGCGCGCTGGCATCCTCGGGCGTCGCGGTCTGCTGCGTCACGACGGGCGGCAGCTGGGCCTGCGCCGGCGCTGGCTGAGGGGCCGGCGGCGCGGCGGGATTGTTGATCTGGTACTGCTGGTAGGCCTTGTAGGCGAGCGTCCCGAGCGCGGCGAGACCGCCGAGCGTCAGCGCGTTCGAGCCGAGCTTCTTGGCGCCCTTGCCGCCGCCGCCGAGCAGGACCGAGGCGAGGCCGCCAGCGATCACGGTCGACATTCCGGGGTTCTTCTTGGCGTAGTCCGTCACCTGGCCGAGCACGCCGCCGAGACCGCCCGGACCGCTGCCGCCGCCCTGGCCGCCAAGGCTTCCCGCAAGCCCGCCGAGGAGATCGCCCAAGCCGCCGGCGCCGGCGCCGCTGGTGCCGCCGGTCGGCGTTCCCATGCCGCGCGGCACGCCGGAGCGGCCGCTATCGGCGCCGAGGAACTGGTCCAGAAGCTTCTTGCCGTCGATCATGCGCGTCTCCTCTCCCCGAAGGACGTCCACAGCCTGGATGGGCGGACAAGCGCAAGGTAGGCAGCGCATCGGCCGCCCGCAAGGACGGCCGGCTTGGCAAGGGGGAGGATCGGAATCGGTCCGTCAGGCGGCCTTCAGCGCCGCCGCTTCGGCCGCGAGCGTCGTGATCGCCGCCCAGTCGCCCGCCGCGACCGCGGCGGGCGGCGCCACCCAGGAGCCGCCGACGCAGACGACGTTCGGCAGCGCGAGATAGGTCGGCGCATTCTTGAGGCTGACGCCGCCGGTCGGGCAGAAGACGAGGCCGGGGATCGGCGAGGACAGCGCCTTCAGATAGGGCGCGCCGCCCGCCTGCTCGGCCGGGAAGAATTTGGCCGCGCCATAGCCCTCCTCGAGGAGCGCCATCGCCTCGCTCGCCGTGGCGATGCCGGGCAGCAGCGGCACAGGCGAACCCTTGGCATGGGCGAGGAGCTTCGGCGTCGCGCCGGGGCTGACGAGGAAGCTCGAGCCGGCGGCGACCGCCGCGTCGAACTGCTTCGCGTCGAGGATCGTGCCGGCACCGACATTGGCGCCTTCGACCTCGGCCTTGATGGCGCGGATGCAGTCGAGCGCCGCCGGCGTGCGCAGCGTCACCTCCAGCGCGGTCAGTCCGCCGGCGACCAGCGCGCGGGCGAGCGGCACCGCCGTCTTCGCGTCCTCGATGATCAGCACCGGGACGACGGGGGCGGCCTTGAGGACGGGAAGGAGCGCGGCGAGGTTCTGGGTCATGAGGCAAGGTGTAGCCAATGACGCGGCGCAGCGAAAGAGGCTTCGGACGCCGGCGCGCGCGCCCTCCGCCTTCCGCCGGACCAGCGTCGATTGACGCCCCGGCGAACCTTCTCTAGTGCATGCGGCATTGCAGCATCGGTGTGAGGCGCCCGAGACGCATGATCGTGCTGGATGGCGTCAGCCACGCCTTCGATGGCCGGCCGGTCCTCGCGGACCTCTCGCTGACGCTCGCCGAGCGGCGCATCGGCGTCGTCGGCGCCAACGGCTCCGGCAAGAGCACCTTCGCCCGCCTCCTGAACGGCCTCGTCGTGCCGAGCGCCGGAAGCGTGCTGGTCGACGGCATCGATACCCGGCGCGACGCGAAGGCCGCCCGCCGCAAGGTCGGTTTCGTCTTCCAGAATCCCGACCACCAGATCGTCATGCCGATCGTCGCCGAGGACCTCGCCTTCGGCCTCAAGCCGCGCGGGTTCGGCAAGGCGGAGATCGCCGCCCGCGTCGACGCGGCGCTTTCGCGCTATGATCTCGCGCATCTTCGCGACCGGCCGGTCCACCAGCTCTCCGGCGGCGAGAAGCAGCTGATCGCGCTCTCCGCCGTGCTGGTGCTGGAGCCGGCGCTCCTCGTCATGGACGAGCCGACGACGCTGCTCGATCTGCGCAACCGCAACCGCCTCGCCGAAGCCGTGGCGGCGCTGCCGGAGCCGGTCGTGATGGTGACGCACGACCTCGATTTCATCGCCGGTTTCGACCGCGTGCTGATGATCGAGGACGGGCGCCTCGCGGCCGACGGCCTGCCGGCCGAGGTGCTGCCCTTCTACCGCGAGCGCATGCGATGACCATCGGCCTCTATGCCCCCGGCGCCTCGGCGCTGCATCGCCTGCCGGCGGGCGTAAAGCTCGGCGCCCTCGTCGCCGCCTCGCTCGCGCTCTTCGCCATCCCATCGACCATCGTCGCCCTCGCCGCCGTGCCGGTCGCCTTCGCGGTCTATCTCTCGACCGGGCTCGGGCTCAATCGCCTCATTCTCGAATTGCGCGGGCCGGCGCTGCTGCTTTGCTTCGTCTTCGTCTTTCACGCGCTGGCCGGCTCGGTGGAAGAGGGCATCGCCGCCGTCGCGCGCTTCGCCGCGCTCATCCTCCTCGCCAGTGCCGTGACGCTGACGACGCCCGTCTCCGAGATGGCGGCGCTGGTCGAGCGCCTGCTCGGGCCGCTCGAGCCGCTCGGCGTCAACCCGGCCAAGGTCGGGCTCGCCATCGCGCTCGCCATCCGCTTCGTCCCGATGATCGCCGAGGAATATCGCCAGATCCGCGAGGCGCAGGCGGCGCGCGGGCTCGACCGCAACCTCCTGGCGCTCGTGGTGCCGCTCATCATCCGCACGCTGAAGGCGGCCGACGATCTCGCCGACGCCATCGAGGCGCGCGGCATCGAGACTTGATCGCGGCCGGCATGCCGGCGAACAATCGTCACGTCCATGAAGGGGGCCCTCGAGAGATGACCAGAGACGTTTCCACCCGCGACATCGTCTATATCGCGCTGTTCGCGGCGCTGATGGCGGCCGTCAACCTCGTACCGCCGATCCAGGTCGCCTTCCTGCCGGTGCCGATCACCGCGGCGACGCTCGCGGTCATGCTCGCCGGCTGCCTGATCGGCGCGAAGCGCGGCGGCCTCGCGATCCTGCTCTTCGTTCTGCTGGTGGCGCTCGGCCTGCCGCTCCTCGCCGGCGGACGCGGCGGCCTCTCGGTATTCTTCGGCCCGACGGCCGGCTTCATCCTCTCCTGGCCGGTCGGCGCCTATGTCACCGGCTGGCTCACCGAGAAGAACTGGCCGCGCATGAACGCCGTCTGGTTCTTCATCTTCTCGGTGATCGGCGGCATCGGCGTCGTCTATCTGATCGGCATCCCGTGGCTCGCGCTGGTCGCGAAGCTCTCGCTCTTCGACGCCGCCAAGGGCTCGCTGATCTTCGTGCCGGGCGATCTCGTCAAGGCGATCGCCGCCGCCGCCATCGCCGAGACCGTGCGCCGCGCCTATCCGCTGATGCAGGCCGCGCGCTGACCACCGCGCCAACGAAAAAGGGCGGCCTCGCGGCCGCCCTTGTTTCTTTCCGCCGGCTATCGCCTCAGCGCGCGAGGCGGACGCCGATGGCGATCGGCTGGTCGTCGAGCACCGTCTCCGAGACATAGCCTTCCGGCACCGCATCGGTCGGGCGGAGGGTCTCGGCGAGCGTCTCGGACTTCACCGTGTCCTGATGATCGAGGATCGCGGCCGAGGCGGCGTTGGCCGCCTTCACCTCGATATGGATGCGGTCCGAGATGCGGAAGCCGGCATCCTTGCGCGCCACCTGCACGAGGCGGATGAAATCGCGCGCGATGCCCTCGCGCTCCAGCGCCGCGTCGACATGCGTATCGAGCACGACGACGCCAGCCGAGCCGTCGAACGGCGCCGCGTCGACGCCCTCATTGGCCTGGAACTTCAGGAAATACTCGCCGGCCGCCAGCTCCGTGCCGGCGATCGTGACGGTGTCGCCGGAAAGCGTCCACTCGCCGGCCTTGGCCGCGGCGATGACGCCCTTCAGCGCCGGGCCGAGCCGCTTGCCGACGACGGGAAGGTTGGCCGTCAGCACGGGCCGGCCATAGGCGGACGGATCGTCGACGAAGCTGACTTCCTTGACGTTCACCTCGTCGGCGATGACGGCGGCGAGCGGCTCCAGCACGGCATGGCGCGGATGCGCGACGATGAGGCTCTTCAGCGGCAGGCGCGTGCGGAGGTTCTTCGCCGTCCTGAGCGAAGCGGCCGCGGAGGCGACCGACCGCGCCATGTCCATGCGCGCGACGAGATCGGGATCGGCGACAAGCGCCGACGCATCCGGCCAGTCGGCGAGATGCACGCTTGCCCCGTCCACCAGCGCGCGGTGGATATGCTCGGTCAGGAACGGCAGGAACGGCGCCAGCGCGCGGCACATCGTGACGAGCACGGTGTAGAGCGTGTCATAGGCCGCCTGCTTGTCGGCGTCCTTCTCGGCCTTCCAGAAGCGGTCGCGCGAGCGGCGGATGAACCAGTTGTTCAGCGCCTCGATGAAGGGCGGGAACGCATTGGTCGCGCCCGCGAGGTCGAGCTTCTCCATCGCCGCCTCGATGCCGCGGATGAGGTCGCCGGTCTTCGCCAGGATATAGCGGTCGAGCTCCGCCTCGGCGCTCGTCACCATGCGGCCCTTGAGGCCGTCGATATTGGCGTAGAGCGTGAAGAAGGAATAGGCGTTCCAGATCGGCAGCATCACCTGCCGGACGGTCTCGGCGATGGCGCGCCCGTCCTTCGGCATCGCGAGATCGCCGCCGGAAAGGAGCGGCGAGGACACGAGATACCATCGGAGCGCGTCGGCACCATAGGTGTTGAAGACATCGATCGGGTCCGGATAGTTCTTCAGCCGCTTCGAGAGCTTCTGCTTGTTCTCGTCGAGCACGACGCCGTGGCAGACGCAGGAGCGGAACGGCGCGCGGTCGAACAGCGCCGTCGACATCACCATCAGCGTGTAGAACCAGCCGCGCGTCTGCGCGACATATTCGACGATGAAGTCGCCCGGGAAATGGTTCTCGAACCAGTCCTTGTTGTCGAACGGATAATGCACCTGCGCGAAGGGCATCGAACCCGACTCGAACCAGCAGTCGAGCACGTCCTCGACGCGGCGCATGACGGACTTGCCGGTCGGATCGTCCGGATTGGGGCGCGTCAGGTCGTCGATATAGGGCCGGTGCAGGTCATGCGGGCGCACGCCGAAGTCCCGCTCGATCTCGTCGAGCGAGCCATAGACGTCCATGCGCGGATAGTTCGGATCGTCCGACTTCCACACCGGGATCGGCGAGCCCCAGAAGCGGTTGCGGCCGATGTTCCAGTCGCGCGCATTCTCCAGCCACTTGCCGAACAGGCCGTCCTTGATGTGGTCCGGCACCCAGGTGATGCCCTGGTTGAGCTCGACCATCCGGTCCTTGAAGGCGGTGACCTTCACATACCAGGAGCGCAGCGCCTTGTAGATCAGCGGCTGGTCGGTGCGCCAGCAATGCGGATAGTTGTGGTCATAGGTCTCGTGGCGCAGCACCACCCCGGCCTGATGCTTCAGGTCGCGGATGATCTCCTTGTTGGCCTCGAAGACATTCATGCCGGCATAGGGCGGCACCTCGCCGGTGAAGTTGCCGGCGAAGTCGACCGGGTCGACGACCGGCACGCCAAGTTCCTGGCCGACGCGCATGTCGTCCTCGCCGAAGGCGGGGGCGATATGCACGACGCCGGTGCCGTCGGTCATCTCGATGAAGTCGCCGGCGATGACGCGGAAGGCGCCTTCCTGGCGGCGGTTCTCGAAGAAATCGAACAGCGGGCGGTAGCTGCGGCCGACGAGATCGGCGCCCTTCAGCTGCCCGACCTCGACATAGCCGTCGAGCTCCTTCGCATAATTGCCGACGAGCGGCGCGCCGAGCACGACGCGCTGGCCGGCCTTCTCGAGCACGGCATAGTCGGCCTCGGGCGCGACGGCGAGCGCCATGTTGGAGGGCAGCGTCCAGGGCGTCGTCGTCCAGGCGACGAGCCGCGTCGGGACGTCGTCGGCCTTGAGCGGATCGAGCAGGAAGCCGACCGTCAGCGCCGGGTCCTGGCGCATGCGGTAGGAATTGTCGAGGCGCGTCTCGAAATTGGAGAGCGGCGTCTGCGCGGCCCAGGAATAGGGCACGACGCGGTAGCCCTCATAGATGAGGCCCTTGTCGTGCAGCTGCTTGAACGCCCACATGACGCTCTCCATGAAGGAGAGGTCCATCGTCTTGTAGTCGTTCTTGAAATCGACCCAGCGCGCCGACCGGGTGACGTAATATTCCCAGTCCGACGTGAACTGCTGCACGGAGGTGCGGCAATGCTCGTTGAAGCGCGCGACGCCATATTTCAGGATCTCGAGCCGGCCGGAGACGCCGAGCTCCTTCTCGGACTGCATCTCGGCCGGCAGGCCGTGGCAGTCCCAGCCGAAGCGGCGGTCGACCACCTTGCCGCGCATGGTCTGGTAGCGCGGCACAAGGTCCTTCACGAAGCCCGTGACGAGATGGCCGTAATGGGGAAGTCCATTGGCGAAGGGCGGGCCGTCATAGAAGACGAACTCGCCGGCGCCCGCCTCGCGACGCTGCTCGATCGACCGCTCGAAGGTCCGGTTCTCCTTCCACCAGGCGCCGATCGCTTCCTCGATCTTCGGGAACGAAGGCGAGGGATCGGCGGCGGGATAGACGGTCTTCGCTGCGGTCATGGCGGATATCTTCGCTGGATGGGCGGAAATCGGCGCCTTCGATAGCGCCTTTGGGCGGCTGGCGCCACCCCTGGGCAAGGGCGGTCATATGGGGTGCCGCCACCGCCGGCGAAAGGGACACGGCCGAGCGGTCCGGGCATCGGCCACCATCGCTCACGCATGGCTCCGGTGGACCGCAGTGCACGCGAACGCGGTCAAGCCGACAGGAAACGAAGTCGCCCGCTCGCGGGAGAGGGCCGGGGTGAGGGCTTCCCCTACCCCCGCTTCGGGGTGATCCGGTTGACATGGCCCATCTTGCGGCCGGGGCGGCTTTCCGCCTTGCCGTAGAGATGGAGCCGCGCGCCGGGCTCGGCGGCGATGTCATGCCAGGCGTCGGCCTCGGCGCCGATGAGATTGGTCATCACCGCGTCGCTATGGCGGGCCGTGGACGCCAGCGGCCAGCCGGCCACGGCGCGGATATGGTTCTCGAACTGCGAGGCGAGCGCGCCGTCCTGCGTCCAGTGGCCGGAATTGTGGACGCGCGGCGCGATCTCGTTGACGAGCAGCCGCTCGCTTCCGCCCTCCTCGACGAGGAACATCTCGACCGCCAGCACACCGACATAGTCGAGCGCCTCGGCGATGCGCATGCCGATGCCCTTCGCCTCCTCCGCCGTCTCCGGCCGGATCGAAGCCGGCACGGTCGAGGTGGCGAGGATATGGTTGCGATGCACGTTCTCGGTGATGTCGTAGCAGGCCGTCTCGCCGCGCCGGCCGCGCACGACGATCGCCGAGACCTCGCGCGCGAAGGTGACGAAGCCTTCCAGCACCGCGGGGTGATGGTTGATCGCCGCCAGCGCCGCCGCCGGATCCTCGCCTGCGCCGATCTTCACCTGCCCCTTGCCGTCATAGCCGAAGCGCCGCGTCTTCAGGATCGCCGGGCGGCCGAGCCGTTCCAGCGCCGCGACCAGATCGTCGAGGCTGTCCACGGCCGCGAAGGGCGCGACCTCGAGACCGAGCGAGCGCATCAGCTCCTTCTCGGAGAGGCGGTCCTGCGAGGCCGCGAGCGCGCCGACGCCGGGCAGCACCACGGCCTGGCCGGAGAGGAACTCGGCCGTCTCGGCCGGGACATTCTCGAACTCATAGGTGACGACATCGACGGAACCGGCGAAGGCCGCGAGCGCCTGCTGGCTCTCATAGGACGCTATCGTGCGCGCGGCGGCGACGTCGAAGGCCGGGCTTTCGCCATCGGGCGAGAAGACATGGCAGCGGAAGCCGAGCTCGGCGGCCGCGGTCGCCAGCATGCGGCCGAGCTGGCCGCCGCCGAGAATGCCGATTGTGGCGCCCGGCGCGAGAACCCCATCAACCATGCGGCTTCGCCTCCTCGGACGAGGGACGCTCGGCGACGCGCGCCGTCTGCTGCGCCCTGAAGTCGTCGAGCCGTGCCGCGAGCGCCGGATCTTCGAGCGCCAGGATCGCCGCGGCGAGCAGCGCCGCGTTGACGGCGCCCGCCCGGCCGATGGCGAGCGTGCCGACGGGAATGCCGGCCGGCATCTGCACGATGGAAAGGAGACTGTCCTGACCTGAGAGCGCCTTCGATTCCACCGGGACGCCGAGCACCGGCAGCGGCGTCATGGCCGCGCACATGCCGGGGAGATGCGCCGCGCCGCCGGCGCCGGCGATGATCACCTTGTGGCCCGCGGCGCGCGCATCCTTGGCGAAGGTGACGAGCCGGTCGGGCGTGCGATGCGCCGAGACGATCCGGTCGTCATGGCCGATGCCGAGCGCATCGAGCGTCTCCGCGGCCGCCTTCATGGTCTGCCAGTCGGACTGGCTGCCCATGATGATCGCCACCGGCTGAGCTTTTGCGGCCAAGCGCGTTCCTCCGATCGGTGTTCAGGAATCGGCCGGACACTAGAGACGCAGCCGGCAGGGCGCAAGCATCGATCCGGCAGCCGCCGCATCGGCGCAAAAACAATCTCGGCGAAGCAATCGCTGCATATCGCAAAGCACTTGCGCAAACAGCTTCGTTAACCGATGCTGAACCAGTCTATGTCATTGAATCTCCTTATGCCCGAACCGCGTCCCGTCCCGCCGTTCCCCGCTCCCGTCTTCGATGCCGACCAGCCGGCGCGTCGCAGGCCCCTTGCCGTCGAAGAGGATGTTTCGCCGGTTCCGATGGAACAGCGGGCGCTGGTGGTCCGCCTCTCGCAGGAGGTGGCGGCGCTGCGGGCGGCGCTCGATCTTTCCCGCCACCGCATTGCGACGCTGGAGGTCGAGGCCTCGGCCGATCCGGTGACCGGGCTCCTCAACCGCCGCGCCTATGAGCGCGAGGTCGAGAAGGCCGCCGCCTTCCGTAACCGCTACCGCACGCCGGCGCTCGCCGTTCTCGTCTCGGTCGACGGCCTTTCCGGCGTCGCCGAGCGGCACGGACAGGCCGTCGCCAACCGCGCGCTGCAGACGATCGGCGCCCGGCTCAAGGGTCAGCTCCGCTCCTGCGACGTGGCGGCCCGGCTTGATCCCTATGCCTTCGGCCTTGTTCTCTGGAATGCCGGCCCTGCCGATATCGCGCCCCGCCTCGACGCGCTGCGCGCGGCGGCGGGCGGCATGGACCGCCTCCTCGAAGGCCGCGTCGCGTCGGTGAGCGTGCGCATCGCGGCGCTGCCGGTCGAGGCGGACGATCAGCCGGCCGCGCTGCTTGAGAAGATCGAGGGCCTGCTCGGTGCGCGCCGGCGCGGGCCGCGCGGCGTTACGCGATGATGTCTGGCAGGAGCTGATCCTCGAGGACGGCGATCCGGTCCTTGAGCGCGAGTTTCTTCTTCTTCAGCCTCTGGATGCGCAAGGGGTCGATCCGGCCCGTCTCGGACATGACCGCGATCGCCGCGTCGAGATCGGCATGCTCCTGCCTGAGGCGCGCCAGCTCGAAACGGACTTCCTGCTCTTCTTCCTCGGTCATACGCACGCCACCCCAAAGGGCCCGCCGACGCCTTGCGGCGCGAAGGCCTTCCGCGGCAAGAGGATACATGCTCGCGCCGGGCGAGGCGAGCCCAATTGCCGCTTTGGAGCCTTTCCTGGCTTGCTGGCAGCGCTCTGCCGGTCTGCTCCGGGCCAAGGTCGAGGGCTTTGGCGACGGCCGTACCCGGGGTACGGCCGAGACGAAGACCGAAGGATTTGGCCCGGAGCAGGCAGGCCCTTCGGGTTTCCCGCCGGCGGGCGCCCGCTGTGTCGGCCGCCTTGCCCGATGCGAAGGCATCGGGCTGCGCCACCCTCCTTGCGGATCGCGCGCGCCAGCGGAGAAACAGAGCGCTTCCAGCAAGCCAGGAAAGGCTCCAAGGGCCTTGAACGGGCTGCCGGAGACCACACATCGACAATGGGAAGATGTTGAGCCGGCGGCGTCACAAAGCCGTCATCGAACCGCTCCGCCGTTCGACACTGCCCCTCGACTGTGGCACCATCGCCAGGCCGTCATCGTTAGCAAAGGGAGGCATTGCAGATGTCCATGCTGTCGCATCTCGAAGCGTTGGAGCGTCGTCACGAGGCGCTCGCGAGAGAGATCGAGGATGTGATGAAGGCTCATCCAAGCGTCGATTCGGTTGAAGTGCAGGCACTCAAGCGAAAGAAGCTTCAGGTGAAGGACGAGATCGCAAGGCTGAAAGGCAACGAGACGATGCACTGAGCATCGCTCCATCACGACGAGTTTCCGGCATGGCGCTGCGGTCCCCCGCGGCGCCATCGCTTTTTGGGGCCTATTCGGCCGGCTCGAGCCGGCCCGCCGGCAGCGCCGACGGCCGCGCCTTCGCCGCCGGCTTCGTCCAGTCGAGCAGGAAGGCGAGCGCGAAGAGCAGCACCATGCCGGTGCCGACCAGCGTGCAGTCGACGACGAATGATTTGCCCGTCAGCAGCGGATCGTTCGGCAGGTGGAAGACCTCCTGGCGGATGATATGCGCCGTGACGGCCAGCAGCGTCGACAGCCAGAACACCGGCAGCGTGTTGCGGCCGAGGCTGACGATCCAGTTGTCATGCGTGAGCCAGCGCTTGAGGAAGGCCGGGATCGGGCTGCACAGCACGACATAGGCGAGCGCCAGGAGATGGACGAGCCGGAAGAAGCCGACCCAGCTCTTGTTGAAGCCGGTGATCCAGATCCATTCCGGCATCACCGGGAAGCGGTCCCAGAGCGGCAGCATGACGAGCAGCGCCGCCGCCACCAGATAGGCGAGCGCCAGCGCATATACGACGGGCGAGGGCCGGAGCGACACGCCGCGTCGAAGCAGCACGCCGCCGCAGAAGCCGATGGTGAAAATGAGCTGCCAGGTGAGCGGGTTGAAATACCAGACGCCGTTGCCGGGATAGTTCGGCGGCCCGAAATGGAAGATGTTGGCGACGAGCCAGACCACCGCGCTCGCCGCCAGCGCCACGACGAGGTTGATCCGCGCCAGCATCATGATGACCGGCAGCATGGCCATCATGCCGATATACATCGGCAGGATGTTGAAGTTGCCCGTCTGGTAGGTGAGCGCGCCGATGCCGGCCAGCGCGCCGAGCGTGTTGTCGAGCATCCAGTGCCGCTCGTCCGGCACCATCAGGTCCGGCGCGGCGAACCAGATCGTCGCCGCGGCATAGACCGCGAAGCCGATCGCGATCGACGACAGATGCGCAATATAGATGGTGCCGATCCGCTTGGCGATCTGGCCGATCGAGAGCGCCGCCTGCCCGCTCACGAAGCGCGGATAATAGGCGAGCGCCGCGGACATGCCGGCGAGCAGCACGAAGACCTCGGCGGAATCCGACAGGCCGAAATTGCGATGCGTGAAATTGGAGAAGAAGTTGCCGGGGATGTGATTGATGAAGATCGAGACGAGCGCGAGCCCCCGGAAGAAGTCGATCCGGTAGTCGCGCGGCATCTTGCCCGAAATCGCCTCAGCCAACTCCACGCTCCTTCTGACGCCGGCAACCCGCGGCGCTAGCCGCGAAACAAGGCGAGCTTACGGCAGCGCCAACCCGTTTCAACGCCGTCGCAACGGAAAAGCTCACGCTTGTCCGCAACTTCCTTCATTCCGCCCCATTGGCATGACGCCCGAATCGTGACTGTTGATATTATCACTGAGACTTACTATCTTGGGCTCATGGAAAACGACCCGCCCGAAAAGCATCTGGCCTTCCTGATCAACGATGTCGCGCGCCTCATCCGCCGCGCGTTCGATCAGGCCGCGCAGGGCTGCTCGCTCACTCGCGCGCAGTGGCAGGTGCTGGCATTCCTGCACAAGAACGAGGGCTCCAACCAGGCCGCGGTCGCCGAGGCGCTGGATGTCGAGCCGATCACACTGTCGCGCCATATCGACCGGCTGGAAGCGCTTGGCTTCGTGTCGCGTCTGCCCGATCCGACCGACCGCCGCGCGCGCCGCCTCTATCTGACGCCGGCGGTGCAGCCGCAGCTGGCGGAGATGAAGGTCATCGGCCGCGCCGTCATGACTTCGGCGCTGGAAGGCGTCGACGAGACCGACACGGAACGGCTGATCGCCGTGCTGACGCTGATGCGCGCCAACATGGCCCGCTATGGCGGCGATGCCGAGGCGGTCGATCTCTGCACCGAAACCGCCCCTGAACAAAAAGCCGAAAAGGTCCCGTCGTGAGTGCCGAACCCGCCAGAGAGGCCGAGAAGCCCGCCCCGCAGCTCAGCGTCGTGCCCGAGGCGCCGCCGCCGAAGCGCCGCCGCAGCCTGCGCCTCGTCCTGATGCTGGTGGTGCCGCTCGCGATCGCTCTCGGCGGCGGCTATCTCTGGCTGACCGGCGGCCGCTTCGTCTCGACCGACAACGCCTATCTCGAACAGAACCGCGTCGCGATCACCGCCGACCAGTCCGGCCGCATCGTCGATGTCGCGGTGCGCGAGAACCAGGCGGTAAAGAAGGGCGATCTTCTCTTCAAGATCGATCCGCAGCCCTATCAGATCGCGCTCGACCAGGCCGATGCCGCCGTCGCGGCGGCGCGGCTGCAGGTCGAGCAGCTGCGTTCGTCCTGGCAGCAGGCCGTGGCCGAGCAGAAGTCGGCCGAGGAGACGCTCGACTACCAGCAGAAGGTCTTCGCCCGGCAGCAGGACCTCCTGAAGCGCGGCGTCAGCTCCAATGCCGATTTCGACGCGGCCGAGAACAATCTCCGCAATGCCGAACAGGCTGTGGCTCTGGCGAAGGAAAAGGTCTCCGGCGCGCTGACGGCGCTCGGAGGCAATCCGGACCTCCCGACCGACCAGCACCCCTCGGTCATGCAGGCGCAGGCGGCGCGCGCGAGCGCCGCGCTCGCCCTCGAGCAGACCGCCGTCTATGCGCCCGCCGACGGCGTCGTCTCGCAGACCGACCGGCTGCGCGTCGGGCAGTATGTCACCAACCCCGCCATGGCCCCGACCGTGCTGATGACGCTGGTGGAGACCAGCACCGCCTATGTCGAGGCGAATTTCAAGGAAACCGACCTCACCCATATGCGGGTCGGCCAGCCGGCGACGATCACCTTCGACGCCTATCCGGACCAGACATTCCAGGCCCAGGTCGAATCCATCGATGCCGGCACGGGCTCGGCCTTCTCGCTGCTGCCGGCCCAGAATGCCAGCGGCAACTGGGTGAAGGTCGTGCAGCGCGTCCCCGTCCGCCTGAAGATCGAGGGCGATCTCGACATCGCCGCCGTCCCGGCCGGCCTCAGCGCCTCGGTCGATGTCGACACCGGCCACCGCCGGACTCTGCCGGGCTTCGGCACGGCGGTCGCCAGCACGACGACCGAAGAGCCGACGACGACCCACTAGGACGCCCGTCCATCACGTAAGGAGCGCCGCGACGGCGCTCCCTTCCATGAGCTCCCCAAGCGCATCATGAGCACCACCAGCGCCGATTCCGTGCCGTTCCGCGGGCTGATCACCGTCTCGATCATGCTCGCGACGATCATGCAGGTGCTCGACACGACGATCGCCAATGTGGCGCTGCCCTCGATGCAGGGCTCGCTCGGCGCCGCCCAGGATACGATCACCTGGGTGCTGACCTCCTATATCGTCGCCGCCGCCATCGCGACGCCGGTCACCGGCTGGGTCGCTGACCGCATCGGCATCAAGCGGCTGTTCCTCACCTGCATCGTCGGCTTCACCCTCGCCTCGATGCTCTGCGGCCTCGCCGGCAGCCTCTACCAGATGGTCGGCTTCCGCATCCTGCAGGGCATCTTCGGCGCGGCGCTGGTGCCGCTCTCGCAGTCGGTGCTGCTCTCGATCAATCCCAAGGAGCGCCACGGCCAGGCGATGGCGATGTGGGGCGCCGGCATCATGGTCGGCCCGATCATCGGCCCGACGCTCGGCGGCTGGCTCACCGACAGCTTCAACTGGCGCTGGGTGTTCTTCATCAACCTGCCGGTCGGCATCGTCGCCTTTCTCGGCATCTTCTTCTTCATGCGCGAAGGACCGATCCGGCTGCGGAAGTTCGACTTCTTCGGCTTCGCCTTCCTCTCGCTCGGCATCGGCGCCCTGCAGATGATGCTCGACCGCGGCGAGCAGCTCGACTGGTTCTCCTCGACCGAGATCCTGATCGAGACCGGGCTGATGGTCATCGGCTTCTGGGTGTTCGTCGTCCATATGGCGACCTCGCGCGAGACCTTCATCGACCCGCATATCTTCAAGGACCGCAACTTCGTCACCGGCCTCGTCTTCATCTTCATCATCGGCATCATCCTGCTCGCCACCATGGCGCTGCTGCCGCCGATGCTGCAGAACCTCTACGGCTATCCGGTCATCACGACGGGGCTGATCCTTGCGCCGCGCGGCGTCGGCACCATGATCGCGATGATGCTGGTCGGCCGGCTGGTCGGCCGCGTCGATCCGCGCATCCTCATCTTCATCGGCCTCTCGCTCACCACCTGGTCGCTCTACGAGATGACGACCTGGTCCGAGCAGATGGGCTCCATGCCCTTCATGATCACCGGCATCACGCAGGGCTTCGGCCTCGGCTTCGTCTTCGTGCCGCTCTCGACCATCTCCTTCGCGACGCTGCCGCCGAAATGGCGCACCGACGCCGCCTCGCTGTTCAGCCTCGTGCGCAATCTCGGTTCGTCGATCGGCGTCTCCATCGTCGCGACGCTGCTCGCGCAGAACACGCAGATCATGCATCAGGCGATGGCCGGCCATGTCACGGCCACCAATCCGGCGCTGCCGATGGACATGGCCATGGGCGATCTCGGCGCGCTGGGCCGGCTCAACGCGGCGATCACGCGCGAGGCGGCCTTCGTCGCCTATATCGACGACTTCAAGCTGATGATGTTCGTCACCATGACGACGATCCCGCTGCTGCTCCTGCTGCGCAACAAGCCGCAGAAGGGACCGGCGGAGCATGTCGCCCTCGATTGACGGTTCCGGTGTCTCCGGCTCCGGCGGCTGAGCGGTCCCTACCCGCCGCGCCGCGGAGCCGGAGATGCCGGATGCTCACGAGAGAAGCCGCGCGAAGCCCGCTCCGGCGCCGAGGATCACGACCAGCCAGGCCGGCCAGCGCAGCACCGCGAGCAGCCCCCAGGCCAGGATCGCGACCGCGAGATCGCGCGGCGCATGCACCGCGGTGGTGAAGACCGGATCATAGAGCGCGGCGGCGAGGATGCCGACCACCGCGGCATTGACGCCGGTCAGTGCGCGGCGGGCGGGACCGAAGCCCGCGAGCCGCCGCCAGAAGGGCAGCGCCCCGATCACCAGCAGGAAGCCCGGCGCGAACAGCGCCAAAGTCGCGATCAGCGCGCCGGACCATGGTCCCGGCATCGCCGCCGTCGCCCCCAGGAACGCCGCGAGCGAGAACAGCGGTCCAGGCATCGCCTGCGCCGCGCCATAGCCGGCGATGAAGCTCTCCGGCGCGATCATCCCCGTGCCGACCACGCCCCGCTCGAGGAGCGGCAGCACGACATGCCCGCCGCCGAAGACGAGCGCGCCAGCCTGATAGAAGGGCGCCGCCAGCGCCGCGACGGGTGATTGCGTCGCCAGCACCGGCAGCGCGGCGAGGAGAGCCGCGAACAGCACCAGCGCCGCGACGCCGAGCCGTCGCGATCCCGGCGGAGGCGTCTCACGCGACACCGCCGCCGGCCGCTCCGGCGCCAAGGCGAGGCCGATGAGCGCCGCTAAGGCGATGATGCCGATCTGCGTCAGCGCGAAGGGGAAGAGCAGTGAAGCGGCCGCGGCCGCCACTGCGAGGCCGGCGGTGAACCGCGTCGTGGCGAGCGAGCCCGCCATGCCGCGCACCGCTTCCGCGACCACCGCCACGGCTACCAGTGCGAGTCCGCCGACGACGCCGGTATCGATGCCGATGCCGGATGCGAGGCCGAGCCCGAGCGCGGCCATGACGAGCGCCGATGGCAGCGTGAAGCCGAGAAAGGCCGCGACAGCGCCGCCGAGCCCCGCTTTCTCATAGCCGATGCCCATGCCGACCTGGCTCGAGGTCGGCCCCGGCAGGAACTGGCAGAGCGCCACGAGATCGGCATAGACCCCCTCCTCCATCCAGCCGAGCCGGCGGACGAAGGCCTCGCGGAAATAGCCGAGATGCGCCACCGGGCCGCCGAACGAGGTCAGCCCGAGGCGCAGGAATTCGGCGAAGATCCGTCCGGGTCCGGGCGGGCCGGCCGGCGACGTCACGTCGGCCATAGCAGCGCCGCCCTTCGCCTCAGCGCTTGTGCCAGCCGCTGAACGGCGTCTCGGCGACCGGACTGATCGGCGGACGGCCATCCTTCCAGGCAAGGAGATTGTCGACGACGCGCTGCCCCATGGCGTCGCGCGTATGCTCCGAGGCCGAGCCGACATGCGGCAGCAGCACGGCATTCTCCAGCGCCATCAGCGCCGCGGGCACCTGCGGCTCCTTCTCGAACACGTCGAGGCCGGCGGCGTGGATCCGCTTCTCGGTGAGCGCCGCGATCAGCTCCGCCTCGTCGACCACGGTGCCGCGGCCGATATTGATGACGATGCCACGCGGCCCGAGCGCATCGAGCACCGCGCGGTTGATCAGCTTATCGGTCGAGGCCCCGCCCGGCAGCACGCTGACCAGCATGTCGACATCGCGCGCCATCTCGACGAGGTCGCCATAGTAGCGATAGGAGACATCCTCCTGCGGGCGGCGGTTGTGATAGACGACCGGCACGCCGAACGCCTCCAGCCGGCGGGCGATCGCCTTGCCGATCCGGCCGAGCCCGACAATGCCGGCGGTGCGGTCGCGCAGCGTCGCCTTGGTCAGCGGATAGGCCGCCGTCGGCCACTTCCCGGCGCGCAGATACCGCTCGGCGGCGGAGAATTCGCGCACCGTCATCAGGATCAGCCCGAGCGCCGTGTCGGCCACTTCCTCGGTCAGCACATCGGGGGTGTTGGTGACGATCACGCCCTTCTCGGCGGCGTAGCGCGCATCGACATTGTCATAGCCGACGCCGAAATTCGCGACGATCTCGAGATGCGGCAGGGCGTCGATCAGCGCCGCGTCCACTTTCGCATGGCCGCCGGCGGCGACGGCGCGGATATGCGGGGCGAGCGCCTGGAGCGCGGCGGCCGGATCGTCGCGCAGATGCAGGCGGTGCACGGTGAACTGCGCGTCCAGCGCCCGCTCGACGCTGTCGCTCATGCGTCCGGGCATCAGGATTTCGGGCCGTGACATCGTTTCCAAGCTCCAGTTTCGAAAATAGTGGGGTCAGGGGCGGGTCGAGGCGCGGATGCGCAGCTCGGGCTCGATCAGGATGCGCTCCGGCTCCATCTCGGCGCCGTCGATCTGCGCCGCGAGAAGCCCGGCGGCGAGGCTGCCGATCCGTTCGGGGCCATTGAACACCGAGGTGAGGGCCGGCGCCGCCCAGGCCGCGCCGTCGGTGTCGTCATAGCCGGCGACGGCGACGTCGCGGCCCGGCTCGAGGCCGGCATGGCGCAGCGCCGAAACGAGCCCGAAGGCGACGAGATCGTTGAAGCCGATCAGCGCCGTCGGCGGATCATCGAGTGCCAGCAGCCGCTCCGCGCTGGCGCGCACCGCGGCCTGGCTCATCACCTCCGGGCAGTCGAGCGCCGGATCGGCCTCGATGCCGGCTTCCGCGAGTGCCGCGACATAGCCGGCATGGCGCTCGGCGCCGGCGCTGGTCGCGCGCCGCCCACCGACGAAGCCGATGCGCCGATGTCCCTCTGCCACCAGATGGCGGGCGAGCGCGCGCGCGCCGGAGAAATCATTGCCGCGCACCAGCGGCACCGCGGCGCCCGATACCTCGCGGCAGATCATCACGAAAGGCAGCCCCTGGTCGGTGATCCGCGCCACGGCGGCCGCGTCGGTGCCGATCGCCGGGCACATGATCAGCCCGTCGGCGCGATGTTGCAGCAGCGTGTCGACGAAGGTCCGTTGCCGGCCGATATCGTCGCCGTGATTGCAGATCATGATCGCCAGCGAGCGCGCATTGAGCGCCCCTTCCAGCGTGCGGAAGATCTCGGCGAAATAGGGGTTGAGCACGTCATGGACCATGACGCCGACCATGTTGGTCCGCGCCGTCCGGAGGCTGGCCGCTGAGCGGTTGGCGACATAGCCGGCCTCGTCGGCGAGCGCGCGCACGCGCAGCCGCGTCGCCTCGGCGACGAGCGGCGAATCGCGCAGCGCCAGCGAGATCGTCGCGGTGGAGAGGCCGAGCTCCTGCCCGAGCATGCGCAGCGTCAGCACGCGCCGGCCGGGGCGTCGCGGCGCAGCCCGGGGAACCTCGTCCGTGTCGCGATCCGCCATCTGCCGAGACCCGCCGTCCCCTGGCCGCGCTTGCCGCATCTCAGCCGCGCGGCCCTATGCTCTTCGATTAAACCAATTTAGGTTCGGGCAAAACCTCAAACTCCCCGATCACCCGAACATGAGACGTCAGGACGAGAGCATGCAGGACAGAGCGAAGACGACGGTCGGCTTTATCGGGCTCGGCTATATGGGCGAGGGCATGGCCGCCAACCTGCTCGCCAAGGGCAACGCGCTGGTCGTCATGGCCAATCGCAAGCGCGACGCCGTCGAGCGCCTCGTCGCGGACGGCGCGAGCGAGGTGAAGACTGCCGCGGAAATGGCGGCGCTCTCAGATGCCATCTTCCTCTGCGTCACCGGCTCGCCTGAGGTCGAGGCGATCATCGAGGGACCGGACGGCATCCTCGCCGGCGGCAAGCCCGGCCTGATGGTCATCGATTGCAGCACGGCCGAGCCGGATTCGACGCTGCGCCTCGCCGAGGTGCTGGCGAAGAAGGGCATGAGCCTCGTCGACGCGCCGCTCGGCGGCACGCCCGCCGGCGCCAAGGCCGGCACTCTGCAAGCCTTGGTCGGCGCCTCCGACGAAGACTTCGCGCGGGCCGAGCCGCTGATCGCCTGCTGGGCGGCGACGATCGCCCATGTCGGCCCGGTCGGCGCCGGCCACAAGATGAAGCTGATCAACAACTTCCTCTCGCTCGGCTATGCCGCGCTCTATTCCGAGGCGCTGGCGCTGGGTCAGAAAGTCGGCATCAGCCCGGAGACCTTCCACTCGGTGATCGGCCAGGGCCGCATGCGCTGCGGCTTCTACGACACCTTCATGACCTATGTGATCAAGCGCGACGAGAACGCCCACCAGTTCACGATCGCGAATGCCTACAAGGATCTCCGCTACCTCTCCGGCATGGCCGACAGCGCCCGCCTCGTGAACCCGATGGGCAGCGCGGTGAAGAACCAGTTCGCGGCGATGGCCGCGGCCGGCCAGGCGGAACGCTACGTCCCGATGCTGTCGGACTTCGTGGCGGAAGCGAATGGGGTAGACGTCAAGTAGGCAACTTGGAGCCCAAGCAATACGGAACCCGTATAGGATGGAACGGATCATTCAGAAGATTAAAAGACGAGAGCTGAACTGAAACGATCTATTGAGGCTTCGCGATAATGCTCTGGCGAGGGCAGCGGCCGGAGATCAAGGAGCGCAAGCTGTCATCGATGCTATCAATCAGTCCGGCGTGATCGGTCAGGATCGTGAATTCGCATTTATCGGGTTTTGTCCCGGTGGCGATATCTCATTCCGCCAAGACCGCAAATGGATCGCAGAAGGCATCTGCGAATTCGGCATCATTGAGAGCGGAGTTCAACATCGACGTTTTGCTGGAATCGTCCCGGGCGACCTGTTGATTCTAAAGAAAAGAGAGCAGTTCGGCGAAACGATGCGGCTATACGGCCACGGCAGAGTTTCCGAGGTTCTCACGATAGGCGGGCGGCTTGGCGTGCAGTGGAATACGGATGCCGGAGAGATCGTGATCCCGTTGATGGGCTGCAATGGAACCGTCGACATCCGATCGATTGAAACTGTCGAGGCTGAAGCCCCCCAGGAGTTTTGGGACTGGCTCGGCTTCAACGGATAAGGTCGCCCTTCCCCTCCTGCCCCGATTCCGGACGACAAAAAGCCCCGCCGAGCATTTCTGCCTGGCGGGGCTTTTTGATTGGGTGTGAAGAGAGAGAGTTTGTTTTCTTTCTGCGTTTTGCAGGCCTGGCAGCGACCTACTCTCCCGGGTCTTGAGA
>JAFKFV010000001.1 GCA_017307955.1 Allobosea sp.
CCATTGCTGGCCGATGGGGCGACGCCGACCCGCTGGGCGGTGGCTGTCGTGACATGGGAGAACAAGCAGCGGAGCCATCCGTTGCCGCCCTCGCGAACCATGGTCTGTGGCGATGGGCCGCCCTGCTGAACTACACCGGCCGCGCGCTGCTGAAGCGAATACCAGCCAGCGTGCCACAACACAGAATAGTCAAAACCGAAGGTGACATGCGGCACGCCGAAGGCGCCGTCTGGCTTGGCGAAGCCGGAAAGCGCATAGCGCGTGCCGCTGGTCAGGGTGACGACGGTCGCATTGCTGATCCGGATGCCGGTCGATGTGATCGCATTGGGGATCATGCGGTCGCCAGTCGCGGTCCCGTCCGGGGCGGCATCCTGGTTGGGCGAGACGGCGCAGAGATTCTTGGTCCAGTAGGCGTTGTCGAGCGCCTCGCCATTGGCGATGAGCGGGGTCATCGCCCGCTCGAGCAGAAGGCCGAGCGGCGCAAGGGTCGCGGGGTGATAGTCGAGCCGTGGCGCGCCGTCCGCCTCATAGACGAGGAGACCGGCTGCGTTGCTGCGGCTCGCCTGGCTGGCGCGGGCGAAGGTGAAACCGGCCGCCGAAAAGGCGTCCATCAGCGAGGCACGCGCCTTGCGTCCGACCCAATAGCGGCCCTGCCGCAGGTCCATCATCTCGCGGGCGCCCGCCGGCAGCCAGCCGGCGCGCTTGGTCAGCCGCCGCGCGGTGATATAGCCGGGCATGGGATCAGCGCGCCGTGACGAGCGTGATGGAGCGGGCGGCGCCCTGCACGACCGGCGTGGCGGCGCTTCCCGAGCGCAGCTTCACCGCGCGGATCATCAGCCAGTCGGCGATCGGCAGGGCAAGGAAGCGCGACGGCACGACGCTCGACGAGGCGATGGCCCGCTCGGTCGCGTCGTCATAGAGGTCGAAAAACGTCGAGCCGTCGGCCGAGCCCTGGAAGGTGATCGCCGCGGTCGTCCAGGCGGCCGGGAAGATGAGGCCGACGAGACGACCGGTGCCGAGATCGGCCGCGCCCGACAGGCTGGCCCCGGACGCAATGGTGGCGGTCACCGTCGCGAGCTGCGCATTGCCGAAGGCGAGAGGATTGGTCGGCGTGATCGGCGCCCCTTCCTTGTCGGCGAAGGTCGCAAGCGGGAAGAACGGGCCGGTCCCGACGCCCGACTGGTCATAGACCAGCTGGCCAAAGAGGACACCGTTGCCATCCTTGACGCCAATGATTGCGGTGTTCGAGGTCATGTCAGATCCATCCCAGAAGCCGGAAGCCGGTGTTGAAGGGGTTGAAGAAATCGAGCGCGCCATTGCCGGAGGGCTCTTCGCCGTCGGTGTTGTCGCCGCCAAGCCCGACAACAGCGCCGTGGAACAGCGTTTCCTCGCCGAAGCTGCGATGCTCCAGCTCGTAGCGGGCGAGCCTGCCGAGGGGCACGGCGCGCGACTGCGCCAGCGTACGATCCCAGGCGAGCCGGCGCGTCGCCTCGTCGAGATAGAGGCGGCCGAGCGTATCCTCCTCCAGCACGAGAGCGTCGGCGACGAAGATCGTCAGCACGAAGATCTTGGTGCCGAGGTCCAGATCCTCCGGAAGCTGCCAGACGACGGCCGGCCGCGTGTTGCCGCGCCAGACGGAGATATCATTGAACGTGGACGTCATGGTCAGGCCGGCCACTCGACCGCGGCGGCAGCCGCGCGCGCGCCGGCTTCATCGGCGGCATCCTTCACCGTCTTCTTGCCGGCGAGCCGGGCTGCCTCGATCGCGGCGCCGATCGAGGTCCATGCCGCGTCCATGGCGATGACGACCGCGGCCACGGCGGCGACGTCGTCGCCATCGATCCCGAGCGAGGCAGCGAGCAACGGATAGGCCTCGGCCGTCGGCGACGGATCGATCGTCGCCGTCTTGGCCTCCTCCAGCTTGCGGGCATAGGTCATGGCCTGCCCTGCGCCGGGCGTGATGAAGCGCAAGCGCTGCCGCTCGGCCTCGGCGTCGATCGCGGCGCAGAGCGCGGCCTTGAGCGCCGCGAGCGCATCGCCGGTCAGGGGCGGCGGCGCGGGCGGGTCGACGAGGACGCCGTCCACGAGGATCTTGTCCGGCTCCTGCACCCACTGGAACCACAGTTCGGGCGCGATCTCGACAGCGCCGGCGGGCGGCGTCGGGAAGAGATCGTCCGGAAAGAAGCCGGTCGCCCGACCGGCGTCGACTGTCGCGAAAACGCGCATGGGATTCTCCGATCAGTAGCCGATGGCGAACCAGACGCAGGGGACCGACTGCGTGATGGTGATGGGCGAGCCCGAAGAGCCCGTGAGCGTGTCGATGAAGATGTTGCAGCCGGTGCTCGTCAGGCTCGACACCCCGGTCGTCGGCGTATAGCCGTTGGCGACGTTGGCGCCCCGGGTTGGTGTGGCGACGAGCGCGCGGGCTGCCGTAGGGAAGGCGGTCGGGAAGGTGACGGCCACGCTGCTGGTCGTCGCGCCGGCATCCGACGGAACAGTCGCCGTGCCCCACTGAAGCACGATGCCCGACGGCAGTTTCAAATAGCCATTCGTGGCTTTGGAGAAGGCGCCGGTAATCGCCTGCCAGAGCTGCGTCAGGTTGCCGGCGTCCGGCGTCTGACCCGACCCGACGATGGCTGCGACGATCTCGCGCTGGGCATGCTCGATCGCAGCGGCGGGCGGGATCGACCCCTCGACCCCGGTTCCGGGATTGCCGTTGACATAGGGGGCGTCGGGGTCGGGCTGCCCGAAGGGCGCGACATATCTCATCTCAGATCCATCCTGGAAGCTGGAGCATCGCGTTGCTGGCGAGTGATCGATCGAGCGATGAACCCGCCTCGGAATAGTCGAACAACACTTTCGTGTGCGCCGGCCTCAGGCGCTCGAGCCGGCAGGTCAGATCGGTCGCCTTGCCGATCCGCACGAAGGGGTCGACGCCGACCCGGCCGGTGCCGGCGCGAAACCAGCGCACGCGAGCGCCGGAGATGCGGACTGTCCAGTAGAAGCGCATTTCCGGCTCGCCGATCTCCCAGCGCCGGCCGGTATTGCCGACCCGGGAAATGCCACACATGAACGGCGAATATTCCCGGATCGAGACCTCATATCCGAGGTCTTCGGCCAGCTGGAGGAAGAAGGCCCGCGACTGGCCGCCGAGCGTGGTCATGCGCCCATAGAGCGCGCCCTGCCGATCCTCGATCGTCAGCGGCTCGGCGACGCAGGGATCTGGCAGGCCGAACGCCGTCTCCCATTCGCCGAGCAGCTCGATCGTCGCGCGGGGGTCCGCCTCGCGGCCGAGGAGATCGGCGGCGCGGCCGTCGACCCGCGCCCATTCCTCGGCGAGCGCCCGCACCAGCATCATCAAGACGGCGTCGGGGTCGCGCGGCCAGGCGATGCCAGAGGGCAGCAGCGCGGCGAAGGCCTCGCCATAGTCATCGCCCGAGCGGCGCAGCGGCTCAGGCATAGGTGATCACCCCGGGCACGGCGAGATGGCCGGCCGTCGGCATGACATGGTCGGCGAAGGTCAGGACGTGGTGATCCTCGCCGGTCGCGGCCGAGATCGCCTCGCTCACCCATGAGTGATAGATCGTCTGCCCCGGCGCCGCGCGGCGCGCCAGCATGTCGGCGATCGACGCAGCGATGGCGGCGCGCACGGCGGCGCTGTCGGTCACGAGGCTGGCGATCGTGAGGTCGATCGGTTCGGCGATCGGCGCCACCACGAAGAGATCCTTGACCGCGACGGGCCGCACCTCGTCGAGATGCGCGGCGACGGTGTCGAGATCGCCGGCGCCGGGGAAGCCGTCATCCTCGGCGCGCAGATCGTCCATCATGAAGCGGACGGTGACGGTGCCGACGCCCATCTCGAGCGGCGCGCACCAGGCGCGCGTGACGCCCGGCACTTCCAGCGCCCACGCCACATAGTCGTCGGCGTCGCCGCCCATCGGCGGCTTGCGGATGCGGTCGAGGACGCGGGCGCGAAGATCATCATCCGATTCCTCATCAATACCAAGCTCCGCCGCCGTGACGACCGCGCTGGACGCGACGCCGGCGATGGCGCTGCGGAGGCGCAGCGAGCCGCCGACCTCGAGCGAGGCCGCCCCGCCGGCGGTGATGGCCTCAACGTCGATCGCAGTCGGGCCCGAGCCGAGCGTCGCCGGCGCCACCGTCTCATAGAGATAGGAGCCGAACAGCAACTGCGTCCCGGCCGGGATCGCGGTGCCGGCCGTGCCGGTCATGGTCACGGTGCCACTCGCGAAGGTCGCGGCCTTGCGGCCGCGCCGCAGCCAGATATTGGCGTGCCGCTCCAGCCATTCGGCCTCCGCGGTGTCCGGGAGCATCTGACGCCCGAGCCATTGCAGATAGGCATGCGCCTCGAGCGCAAGCCCGGCATTGGCCTCGGAGATGACGCGCAGATTGCTGTTCGGCACCGCGGCATCGGCACCGGGCAGGCGCGATGTCACGTCGTCGCGGACCCGGGCGCGGATCTCGCGGAGCGTCGGCAGGGTGAAAGGCATCAGCGGGCGATCTCTGACCAGAGGCTTTCGAAGCGGAGGTCGACGGCCCGCGCGGGGCCGCGATAGGCGGTGACGGTGCCGCCGATCATGGAAAGGCCGAGCCGCTCGAGCGCGACGTCGACGCGCGAGACGATGCGGCGCTCGACGAAGGGCGCCAGCGCCTCCCGGCAATAGGTCTCGGCACGGCCCACTGTCTCGGCAGTGATCTTCTCCCTGGCGAGCAGCCAGAGCCGCGAGCCGATCGGCCAACCATTCCACAGCCGCTCGGCCTCATAGTCCGCCCACCAGCCGCGCCGGTCGGCGCCGCCGTCGGGAATGACGTCGTCGGCGAGCGCCAGCCGGTCGGTGAGCAGCGCGATGCGGAACGCGGTCGCGAGCTCCTCGCCGTCATCGAGGCTGCCGCCCGGCGCGATCAGCCAGTCGGCTGTGATCGCCTCGGGCGAGACGGTCTGGACAGTGCGGATATCAGTCATTGTCCTGATCCGCCCTAGACCGGCGCGCCCGTCGTGCCGGTGCCAGGCGTCACGCCCGAATGGGCATGGCTGGCGCCGACATTCTTGCCGTTATGCGTGAGGCTGGCGCCGGTGATGGTGACGGCGCCGTTCACGGTGAGATCGCCCTCGATCGTGATCGCCGAGCCGCTGATCACGATGCCCGAGCGCGTCAGGTGCACCTTCTGGCCGATATCGTCATAGAGAGCGATCTCGCCATCCTCGAGCCCCTGCAACCGATACTGCCGGTCGGCGACGGCGATGATGATCGGATGGCTGCGATTGCCGGTCGGATAGACGACGACAGCCTCGGCGCCGGCATGCGGGCGCGCGGTAAAGCCGTAGGGCTCCATATGCTCTGCGCCCTCGTGCCGCTCGCCGGCCAGTGCCTCGATATCGAGATGCTGCAGCTTCGTCTGCCTGGCGCGCGACGACACCGCCTTGACCACGCCGCGCGAGGCGCCGAGCAGCGCCCGCCGTCCGGCATCGCGTTCGGTCATTCTCATGCGGTTGTCTCCGGCGCGCGCGGGTTCCAGAGCGCGGCCGAGAGCGACGTGTCCTCGACGTCGTCGCCTTCGGTGGCATCGGGCTCACTGCCGTCTTCGGTCTCGGGAGTGGGCGCATCGGCGGCCGGTGCCGACAGCGCAAAGGCCTCCGGTGTCATGAGATCGAGATTGGTTACTGTGCCCGATCCGTCCGATTGCAGGAATTCGACCGCCGCGATCAGCATGTCGCGATCAACGAGCAGCATCGGCGAGGTCAGCTTGACGGTCGTGCCGACCGCCCAGAGGGCGCCGTCGCCGGTCAGCCACCCTTGCACCGTCACCTGCGCCGTCGTCTGGGCAGCGGCGGCCTCCGCCATCTCGCGGTTCGCCCGCGCCTTCATGTCTTCCTGGTCGCCCGGCGCCTCGAGCACGATCACCTTCGGCCGCGGCACCGGCAGCGGCATGCCGCTGTTCTTTGCCACCGCCTTCTGGTTGGCGACCGCGGCGCCCGAGGCCTCGTCATCGCCGGCCGCCTGGCCGAACACGAACAGCTCCGATGGCGTCTGGCTGAGATCGATGGTCGCCGTCGCGGCGAGGATGTTGACGCCCTCGACGAGGCCGATCGGCGCGCTGTCTTCGGTCTTGCTGGCCAGCACCAGCTCGCCTTGGGCATTGTCATAGAGATGGAAGCCGCGCAGCCGCGCCAGCCGCTCCAGCACCTCGAACACGCTCTCGCCGACCTGCGCCGAGACGTTTGCGAAGGGCGCGCCGAGATCGCCGATCACCTTGAGCCCGATCTCATAGGGCGCGAGCAGCGACCGCGCGATCTCGTCGAGCGTGTAATCGGTAAAGGGTCCGGCCGGCGCCCCCTCTTCCGTCACCGCCGCCGCCTCGATCGCCGCCGCCGTCTTGCTGCGGCCCTGGATCTCGACGCCATGCGACTCGGCGTCATAGCCGGCCTGGCGGACGTCGACGAAGCCGTCGAGAACCTGCATGCCGCCGAGCTTGACGCGGATCGGGTCGCCCGGCCGGATCTGCCAGCCGAGCACCTTGCCGGCGCCATTGGTCGGTTCCGTGATCGCGAGGCGGAAACGGCCGGCCATGTCCTGGACGGAGCGCGTGACCGCGATATCGGTCCAGCCTTCGAAGATCCGGCCGTTGCAGAAGACCTGGCAGAGGTCGCGGCCGGCGGTCGGCATCATGGCCGGCGTGAGGGGTGCATTGCTCATGCGGCGAGCGCCCGGCCCGAGGTCGGCATGAAGAGCGGATGCTGCACGCGGTTGCCGCGCGCCAGCTCATCATGCCGCGAGGCGTCGGCATAAAGTCGGTGCGCCAGCACCAGCGCCGGCAGCGAGGCCGGCGTTGCGTAGTCGACGAGCCGCGGCAGCGGCAGCGCGGTCTGCGAGAGATGCCGCTGCACGGCGGTGAAGAGCGCCGTCAGCGCGCGCATGACGCCGAATTCCTGCACTTGCGATGCATCGTCGAGCAGCTCGTCGAAGGCCGTGATGAGCCCCGAGCGCGCCGCGTCGACCGCGTCGCGATCCGTGAAGGTCACGCCGGCGAGCCGCCGCGCCTCGGCGATCAGCGCCTGCCGGCGGAAGGAACGCCGCGTCCAGATGGCGAGCGTGCCATTGGCGAGGGACTCGGTGGCGGCGACGCGCACGGCGCGGAAGCTCGTCGCCGGAACGCCGGCGGCGAGCGCCGCGTCGAAGAGCCCGGCCAGCGTCGGCCCGAGCGTCTGCTGGCGGAAGCCCGCCTCGAGGCTTGCCTGGAAGCGCGCGACGGCGCGGCGAAGATCCGAGGCCGGCTGGCCGCGCGGGCCGCCGCGCACCAGCAGCTCGTCGGACAGCACGACGGCGAGGTCGATCGCCTCGGCAAGATCGCGGATTGCGGTCATGGAGCAATGACCCCTGCCATTGGACTGTCGGCGACGCTGGCTTTCGCGCCCTCGGCGGCACTCGTCACCGCCGCGGCGGTGTCGGTCGCGACGGCCGCCGTCACCGGCGAGCCAGCCTCGAGGAAATCCATGTCGAAGGTCGCATAGCCGCCTTCGTCCTTCGTCTCGACCGAGGAGAAGTTGGCGCACACGACGAGGTCCTCGCCGAGCACCGGCAGCACCAGCAGCCCCGGCCCATCGGCCTCGAGCACACCGATCAGCAGCCGCGCGACGAGGTCATAGTTCGCGCCGATGAGATAGCCGCGCACCCGGTAGGCGCGCATGCGGCGGCCCATGTCCTCGGTATAGCCGCTGTTCCGCTTCGGATATTCATGCGGCGCTAGGCGCCGGCCACCGGCGATCTCATTCTCGTCGACATGGAACGGCACCGCCCGGAAAAAGGCCGGGCGCAGACGATCTCGCCAGCTCATGCGGGGATCCTCAAGCCAGTGCGGGCTTCATCGCCCGGCCGGTATCGAGATTGACTTGTCGGAAGATTCCCTTGCCCGAGGCGCCGACCCGCGTGCCGGCCGGCACCCCGTTCGGGAAGCGGATATCGACGGAGGCCGAGCCCTCGACCTTGCCGCGGGACTGTTCCTGATGGCGCCGAAGGATCTGCGATCCGTTCCTCAGTCGCGTGTTGGCACTGTCATCGCCGTAGCGAATGAAACCCTTGAGTGCAGCGTTCGCTTCGCCGATCGTCCGAGCCCGAAGAAGCGCCCGGGCGGCAGCCTTGCCCGCTTCCCCATAAATCGGATTGGTCAACTCCTGTCGCAGGAACCCTATCTGTGCGGTGAAGGAATTGGGGTTCAGTCCCCTGCCCGCCGCCCACCGCCGAAGGTTTGCCCAGCGGGAACCACGCCACTGCATGAGGCCATGCGCGCCTTCTTTCCGGTTGAAGGAGTTCGGGTTGAAAGACGACTCCTGCTGGAGATTTCCGGCGATGGCGGCCGCCTGGACCGAAGAGAAACCGCTCTGCCGCAGAAGCGCCATGGCGCGGTCGGCGCCGGCGGCCATGTTGGCCGGGACGGCACCAGGCAGACCCGCGAAGCCAGCGCCGCCACCGCCGCCGCCATAAGAGGCCTGCCAAATCCGTCCAGCACCGCCCCCTACTTGACCAGCGCCTACGCCGAAGCGCGCGAAGGCGAGGCCGAGCCGCTGAACGAAGCTGTCCGCCGCCGAGGCGCCGATCTTCTTGCCGATCTCGTCGGCGTTGCGGCGCATCGTCCGCGCCAGCACCGTCTGGATCGCGGCGACCGAGCGCAGCGCCAGGAAGCGCTGCCGCGTCATTGCCGCGAAACCTTCCGGATCGGCCTTGTCTTCGCCGCCCTGCTGCCAGCGACGGATATCGGCGTCGAGTCGGTCGGCGCGCGACTGTTCGAAGGCGAGCTGCCTGCGCAGTTCGGCTTCGGTCGGGATATCGCTGGGGCGAGCGCGGGTCGACCGATCGTCTGGCGGAGAGTCGATTATGCCCATCGAACGGCGGCCTGTGACCGGCGATCTGGCCGCATTGTCGCCGAAGAGTTTCTTCAGCGCTTCGGCGGGCGTCTGGTCCATCCATTCGGGATGCGGCGCGTCCCAAAGCAACGCGCCGAGACCAAGAATGAAGCCCTTCATCCCACCCCCACCACCGCCCATTTTCAGCGCGACAAGGGCGCCTAGGACAGCCGGCCACCCGCCCACCGATTTGACGGCACCGACAAGTTCCAGGACCGACGACGCGATATCTTGAAAAGCCTGCGACACCTTCTGAAGCTCGGGCCAGAGTTCGGAGAAGAACTTCCGGCCCTTGTCGGAATTCAGCCATGAGCCGAGGCTTCGAAGCGAGCCGCCGACGCTGATCGCGATCTCTTTGAAACCCGCGACGATATTCTCGCGATTTTCGGCAACGAAGTTTGCCAGCTCCTCAAGCATCGGGTTGACGACCGGCAACGCCGCCGCGGCCATCCGGTCCCTGAGACCGATCCACGCCAGGCCGATATTGTCTACCGCATCGCCGTAGCGGGCGGCTTCGCGATAGGTCCCCGGCCCGAGCAGTCCCTGAAACTTGATGACTTCCTTGATCGTCTCCCTGAGATCGTCGGGACCATCGGCGAAGAAGCGTAGGAATTCCTGCGGCAGGCCTGCGGCCTTAATGAGCGCGGCGCGCTTGGCCGGGTCAGCGGTCTTTGAGATCGCGTCGGAGAGCAGCAGGAAGGCGTCGCCGGTCGAGCCGACCTGCTTGAATTGGGCGGCAAGCGCCGGATTGGTCTTTCTGAGGTAGTTGTAGAAGGCGCCCTGATTCTGCTTCAGCCGACCGAAGCTGACATTGAACTTCGTGAGGCCGGCACCAAGCGCCTCTTGCGTGACATTGTAGCGCTTCGCGACGCCCTGCAGCGTCCGCAGCGCGTCTCCACTGATGCCGATTTGCTTGGCAAGAGCGGCCGTGTCGTCGAGCGCATCGGCTACATCCTTGCCGAACTTTACAAAGGCGGCGCCGGCGGCGCCAGCAGATGCTGCCGCGCCGATCGCACCCCAACGGATAGATCGGCCAAGCGCAAAGCCGAGCCGGTAGCCCGCTCGCTCGGCAAAGCTCATGTCGCGCGCCAGCTTCTGAAACGTCGACGTGCGCCCGGTCGAATCCATGACCGTCTTCAGGCGGCGAAGTGCCGGCGTCAGCCGGTCTTTCATCTCCGCGATCAGGCGCAGGCGTTCATCGGTCATGGGCTTCTTCCTGCATCAGCGCCAGCGTCGGCGCGACGAGCTCGGCCAGCGCCGAGAGAGGTTCGGAATAGAAGGCGGTCGGCGCGCAGTGATAGAACCGCGCTAGACGGCAGCAGAGCTGGAGCGGATCGTCGCCGGCATCAGAAAAAAACCGGCGACGGTCCAGGCGCAGACAGACCAGTCATGCGCCGGCAGCTTCTCGACGGTCGAGAGCGGCACCCCGGCCAGCGTCGCGATCATCTTGTTCATCTTCGCCTCGTCGAACCGCACATCGTCGATCGACTGTGTCGCCGGGTTCCAGATGACAGGGTTGCCGCAGCGGGCGATGTCGCCGCCGGTCGGCTCGCGGAAGACGAGCTCAGTCAGAGGCTCGCCATGAGCCTCGATCGGCCTGGACAGAGATACTCTAGCCTTGTCGTCGGCGGCGGGGGATGGTTCGATCATAGAGTCCTCGGAGGAAGGAATGGGCCAAATCTCAATCTGGCACTGGCTGTTGATTATCGTCGCCTCATGCGCGACGGGCGCAATCGCCGCAGTCATCACACGGTGGATCTCGGGGCCGTTTTGGAAGCGATGGACCGCCTACTCGATCATCAGCTTGGTAATCATCGCCGTGATCGCGGCGGTCGCGGTGTAGCGTCGACTAGACTCCGCCAAAGCCGCTGCTAGGTTGCCACCATAGGGAGTAATGGGATGGCGAAGTGCGCATACTGCGGCCGCTCTGGATGGCTGCTCTCAGTCAACACCTTAGGGGTGTGTAAGGCTTGCTCGCCGGTCGTCGCCCTAGCGATCGAAGGGCATCGCCGTGTTCTCATCGAGTCTGAACGGATTGTGCAGACTACATCGAACACCAAGACACGAATTTCTCGGCTAAATACCATCCTAGATCATTGCCTCGCCCTAAAGGCCAACTACGCAGACAAAGGCGTTA
The DNA here is from genome assembly GCA_017307955.1 of Allobosea sp. Lineage (GTDB taxonomy): Bacteria > Pseudomonadota > Alphaproteobacteria > Rhizobiales > Kaistiaceae > Kaistia. The sequence continues at coordinate 11,058 of JAFKFV010000001.1, forward strand.
GAATTTCTTCGGAGATTGATCCGGCCATCCAAAGCGCTCGCGAACAACTTTCCGAAGCCATCAGAGGCGAGTTGATGGACATCGTTTCAACAGCGCGTCGGAAGAGCGAGGACGCCATCTCAGACACATCGAAGCTCGGCGCATATAACAAGGCGATCGAGTCGGCATCCTCGCTTGATGAATACCATCACGTTGGAGACGATTTGGTCGAATCAGTTATTACAGCTTTACGCAATGAACGAGACGACTTGCGCTTTCAGCTACTCACCTCAAAAGCTGAAATTGAGGTTTCGAAGAAGAAACCCAAGAAAGCAATAGAAATATACATCGAGACTATCGCGATGTTCGAAAGCAATTCACGCTTCGTATCGCGCTTGGCGGCAGCTCGCCAACGTATCGACGCCCTGCAAGGGCCGTCGCGCGAGCTTCCTAGCGCGTAGTTCCTTCGCTTCGACCGACGACGTTCAGACTACAGCCAGCGTGCGCTCTTCCCCTGGAACACGACCGAGACCTGCGCATCACTGGCATTGACCTCATGCGCCGACGAGGTCCAGGCATTGCTGAGCAGCGCCGTCTTGCCATTGTTGAGCTCGGCCGTGACCGTCGCATCCTTGATGGCGCGAAGCTCGTCGAGCGACAGCCCGTCGCTGTCGGTGAGGTCGCAGGAGATCTGCGGCACGCGCGGCCGTTCGAGATAGCCGTGGACGCCGTCCATGCCCGCGACGCCCTCGCGTTCGAACATGTCGATCGAGACGTTCAGATTGCCGCGCAGCTGATACTGGCGGCCATCGGCCTTGATGTAAGCGATGCCGCCGAGGCCCTTCAAAGGCATGATCGGTTCCTTTCAGGAGAGGGAGGGCGACGGCCGGTCAGGCGGCGTCGGTATACTGCAGGCGGAACTGCGCCAGCACGGCGAACATGCGCAGCTGGTTCACGAGATCCGGCGGATAGAGCACGTTGACGCGGTTCGGATTGCCGCTGTCGCGCTCGACGACGAGATGCGCAGCGAAGGCGTCCGTGTTTTCGACGAGGCCGTTGAACTCGTCGGCCTGATACTGCGCCACCAGCTCGGCCCGGATGATGTTCGGGGTCACGATCGCCTGCCCGGCGCCGAAGCTGGTGCCGTCATTGGCGAGCTTGTGCCGGCCATACTTGGACGTGATCACGCGCTTCTGGTTGCGGAAGAGCCGCGCCAGCGTCGCCAGCGTCGTGACGAGGTCATAGGCGCCGTCGGCGACGCCCTGCGGATTGGTCAGATAGCCGGTCGCCTCGCGGGCGATCCGCACCGTGCCGTCGCTGTCGATGCTGGTGACCGCGATGCCGGACTTCACCAGCGTGTTGCGCTCGAGCCCGGAGAAGCGCTCACCCTTGGCGGCCGGCGTGACGCCGGCGAGCGCCAGCGTCTGCAGCGGCCGGGCCGGATCGTTCAGCAGCGCCCGCGCCGCCTGCGCCGCATAGGCCGCGGCGACCTCCCAGACGGGAGTCGGCGTCGCCACCTCGACGCCGAGGATACTGGTCACCGCCTCGTTGCGCGCGCTGCCCAGCGTCACGAGCGCGGAATAGGTGCCGCGCGCCGCCGAGAAGATGTGGCCGTAGAGCTGGCGCAGCCAGCCCCAGCGCCCGGCATCGCCGAAGCCGAACTCGGCCTCGATCGCGGCGAGCGAGGTCGAGTCCGTGAAGGGGAAGGCGACATATTCGTAGGGATCCTCGCCGAGCGCCGCGATGGCGTTGGCGAGCGACGGCGCGGCGGTGCCGCCCGACATCGCGGTGATGACAGCGCCGACGCCGGCCGGCAGCGCCTCGCCGGCGGCGACGCCGCCGAGATTGAGGCCGATATGGATGTCATTGCCGGTGAGGCCCTTCCAGCGCGCGGTGAGCGCGACCGTGCCGGTCGTGTTCACGGCAGTGACGGGCAGCGTCGTCATGGCGTTGATCGCGGTCGCCAGCGCGGCGCCGATCGTCGTCGCCGAGGCCGCGGCGGCGACGGCGATCTGCACCCGCTGCCCGGCGATATAGACGCTGAGCGTGCCGGCGGCCGTGGACGGGCCGGTGAGAGCGATCGAGCCCGTCGCAGCGTTGCCGGCGGAAGGCTCGACGACGGGCAGGCACCACAGCTCGGCTGCCTGGTTGTTCTTGAAGAAGGCGGCGACCATGCGCTCGAGCTGCGATCCGACGCCGAACAGCACCTGCGCCTGCGCCAGGCTGCCGACCACGACCGGCGTATCGGCGGTGGCCGTGCCGGCGGCGAGCATCTGGCCGATCAGCAGCGCCGGCTGGTCGAGGATCTCCTGGCCGGCGCGCGAAGGGTCGACCTCGACATAGTAGAGCGGCAGCTTGAAGTCCGCCGCGATGGCATTGAACGAGATGGGCATGGTCGCGCTCCTGTCGGCGGCGATCGGGTGAAAGTGATCAGTCGGCCTTAACCGCGCGCGGCTTGGCCGGCTTGGTCGCGGTGGCGTCGCCGTCGCGCAGGCGGCGGTTCCAGAACACGTCGTGCGGATCGACCTCGACGCCTTCGACAGGGTCGACGATCTCGCCCGCCGGGCCGCGAAGCGGCACCGCCGGGTCGGCGGGATAGAGGCGCATGGTTCTGTCCTTCAGGTCGGGAGGTCGTAATCGGTGCCGAGCCGGTCGCCCGGCGTGCGCAGGCTGACGCTGCCGAACGTATCGGCGACGCGCGGCGGCCAACTGGTGCGATAGGTGACGGTGAAGCTCGTCTCGACGATCGCGGCCAGATAGGCCTGGTCATCGAAGCGAACGCGCTGCGTCACGTCCGAAACGCCCTCGATCAGCGCCAGCCATTCCGGCGCCTCGAGCAGCGTTTCGAGGATCTCGGCGGAGGCCGCCGAGGTCTTGTCGTCGAGGTCCGCCGCCTTGTCGGCGCGAAGCACGCCGGAGACGTTGAGCACGGCCTCATGCACGAAGCTCGGCTCGCCATGATTGGCATCGCCGTCCGCGGTCATGCGCTGGCCGGTCAGATAGACGAGCAGGCAGGGCACCTCGCTCGCCTGCGGCGGCATGACCGGCGTGCGCCGAATGCGCGCCTTGGCGCCGGGGCGACCGGGCGGCGCATACCGCACGAGCGTCTCCAGCTGCACGATCGCCGCATCGCGGATCTGGCGGTTGAAATCGGTCACGGGCTGCTGATCTCGGCGAGCACGAGCTTGACGTCACCCTCGCCGTCGGGGCGCACGTCCATGACGACGAAGCGCCGCGACCGCTCGGTCACGCGGAAGCCGAGGCGCTCGGTGTCGTCCTTGATGATGTCGACATAGACCTCGTCTTCCTGCGCCGGCAGCGTCTCGAATTCGGCGCGGCGGATGCCGAGCGTCGGCGCCGCCGTGGTGACGTCGCCGTCCGCCATCTGGATATCGACGGTCGGCATGCGCAGATCGCCCCGCCCGAGGAACGGCACGCCGCCCCTCGGGAGAAAGGCGACCGGCCGGGCGAATGCCGCCATGGCCGGCGCCAGCACGAGGCGATCGAAGTCCATCAGCCGGCCGTCAGGATAAGCTTGATGCGGACCGTGGCCGAGGGGTTCACCGCGGCGGCGACCGCGACGCCGACCAGCGTGTTGCCGGACGCCGTCTTGTTGAGCTCCTTGTTGGTGTTGTCCCAATAGAGGAGATCGCCGACGGCGATGGCGAGCGCCGAGGTCTTCGGCAGCTCGAAGACGCCGCTGGTCTTCAGCGCGAAATCGACGCCGACGGCCGCCGTCTGGCTGGCGACGCCGAAGATGCCGGCGCCGATCAGATAGGCCGTGCCCGAGACGACGCCGCCCGAGGGAGCGGCAAGGGTGAGCGTGTCACCCGGCTGGATGTAGTTCTTCATGATGATGATCCTGATGAGGAGAAGGGTCAGCGGGCGGCGTCCGGCCGCCCGCGAGGATCACGCGCCGGGGTTCTTGTAGAGGCCGCGCCAGTGCAGGCCCTTCACGCCGGCGTCGATGCGGACCTTGTACTCGCTGCCGTCGACGCTCCAGCCCATGCGCTGTTCCATCACCGGCTCGCGCTGGCCGTTGAGATAGGTCACCTCGATCGTATCCGTCTGCGCCGGATCGGCCGCGATGTACCAGGCGGTGCCGGTCAGGCGGCCGTCGCTGATCGGCGTCGCGATGTTGCGCACCGCGTTCGGCGGGCGGCCGGCATCGCCGGGCGTCGTCTCGGCGGTGATGACCTTGATCGCGAGATCGAGCAGCTCCGGCGGCACAAGGATGAACTTCGGCTTGACGCCGATGCCGGTCGCGATGCCCGCATCGTCTTTCTGGCGCGACATCGCGGCGCGCGCCGCGCCGAGCGAGGCCTCGGAGATCACCGAGCCCGATCCGGCCAGATTGCCATGCGTCGCGTGGAACAGAGCGACGCTGTCCTGCATGGTCGGGTTGGAGGTCAGCACCGCATAGACCAGCGAACCGATCGTGCGCTTTGCGGCGCGGCCCATCTTCATCGGGACCTTCGAGAACTGGTCGAGGTCGTCATTGATGATCGCCTGCCGCGAGATGGCAAACATCTTGCCATAGGTCGCGACCTGCACGGTGACGCCGCTGTCGCCGATCGTGGCATAGGTGTATTCGCCAGCCTCGATCACCTTGTCGAGGTTGGGGAAGAGCCCGAGATCGACGCGGTTGACCGGGCGGAAGTCCGACGCGGTGCCCTCGCCGGTCCACTGTTCGAAAGTCTCTTCTGCCTCCTGGTAGCCGGTGAGCAGCGCCTTGTAGGCGACCGACGACAGCACGTTGCCGAAATCCGACGTCGAGTGATAGCCGGGGCCGGCATTGCGCAGCGTGAAGGCGGTGCCGATCATCTCGAGCCGGTCCATCGCGCCGGAGCGGATGTTGCGGAGATCGAGCGAGGCACGCGCCAGCTCGGCGAGCGTCAGGCCCGAGAATTCGTTGCGCACGCCGCCTTTCATGCCGGCGCGTGCCATCAGGCCTTCGGTCGCGCCCTTCTGCCACTTGTCGACGGCGTCGAGGGTGACGCGGTTCTGGCTGCGCGTCGGCGACTCGTTGCCCTGATCATTCTCGGCCGTCTCGGCCAGCTTGTTGATGATCTTGGCGTTCGCCTCGGCCAGCGTATGGCCGGCGGCGACGAGCTCGGCGGCGAACTCGGCCGGCAGCTTCGCGGCGCGCACCGCGGCGCCGATCTGGGCGACGCGCTCGCGCTCCTCGCGGACGGCGGCGGCGCGGATGTCGGCACCGTCCGGCGCTTTGGCGCGGGCGACGATCTTCACCTTGGCGTCGTCGAGCGACAGCCCGGCATCGATCAGCTCGTCGGCGACGTCGTCGCCGAGCTTCGCGTCGCGCACAGCGGCGCGGATCTCGGTGATGCGCTGCCGCTCCATGCGGGCGGCCTCGGCGCGGGCCGCGATGATCTCGGGCGCCGCCTGGTTCGGGTCCATATGAAACTCCTCTCTTTGATCGGCGGAGGCCGAGGAACTCGCGCGCTTGGCGCGGAGCTTGGGCGGCGCGATCAGACGCGCCATGGTTTCCGGGTCGAGGGTCGCGCAGGCGGCGACCTTCCGTGACTTTTCGATCTTGTCGGCGAAGCCTTTGGCGACGGCATCCTTGGCCGAGAGATACGTCTCGGCGGCCATCATCGCCTCGATCTCGGGACGGGCGAGGCCGGTCCGCTTGGCATAGATGTCGAGCATGACCGACTTCATCCGGTCGATCTCGTCGGCCAGGGCGCGCAGCTCTTCCGAGCTGCCGCCGAAGGCCATCACGAACGGGTCGTGGATCATGATCGACGCATTGTCGGCCATGATGATCGTGTCGCCGGCCATCGCGATGATCGAGGCGACCGAGGCCGCCATGGCATCGATATGCATCTCGATCGTCTTGCCGCTGGCGCGCAGCGCGTTGAAGATCGCGAGGCCTTCCTGCACCGATCCGCCCGGCGAGTTCAGGTGGCAGACGATCGTCTCCTGGTCGGCCAGCTCGGCGAGCGAGGCCATGACATCGATCGCGCGCAGCGTCGTGCCGGGATCGTTCCACGGGTCGACGATGCCATAGAGCATCAGCTCGCCGTTGAGGACGAGGGAGTTGGCGCCGTCCATCGGGCAGCTCCTATTGCGGGGTCTGGGCGAGGCCTGCCGCGCTCGTCTTGCGCGGGTCGCTGTCGAGCACGAGGCCGAGCTTGTCGGCCCGCTCATTGTCCGCCTTGATTTCGGCGTCGATATCTTCCGGCTCGTAGCCGAGCTTGCGGACTTCGCTGCTGCGCGACGACAAACCAGACCGGATCGCCTGCTGCGCCGCACGAATATCATTCGCCGGGTCGATCATCTCGCGACGCGGCGGCGTGCAGTCGACGCGGTAGGGCTCCGAGGACATGGTGACGGCCCGCACGGCCTCATTCGCCCAGCGCATCACCGGGTCCATCATGCCCGGGATCAGCATGTTCCAGCGCCAACCCTCGACCGCCCGCTGGAATTCCAGCCAGCCCATGCGGCCCGACGAGAAATTGACGCCGGTCAGGTCGCCGGTCATCGCCTCATAGGGAATGTTCATGCCGGTCGCGATCTCGCGCAGCACCAGCATCGAATAGGGCCCGAAATCCTGCGACTGCGGCGGCGTGGCGAAGCTGATGTCCTCGCCCTCGCCAAGCCGCTCGATCATGCCGGGCTCGAATGTCTCGATCGGATAGGCGTTCGTCACCGGCGCTCCGTCCGGGCCGGCCGGTTGCTGGGCATAGCTTTCGCCCTGCCCATTGTCCTTGATGAAGGCCGCGAAGCACGCCGCGATCTTCTGTTTCATGAGCTGGGCATCGGAGAGATCGGCGAGGTCGTGCAGCCGCGTGATCACCGGCGCGAACCAGGTGACGCCGCGCACCTGGCCCGGCCGGTCGACGCGGTAGACATGCGTCACGAAGTCGGCCGAGACGCGGTTGCCACGGTAGCCGCTGAAGCCCCGCATATCGCCCGGGTGCTGGTCGAACAGGTAATAGGCGACGCGTTGGCCGCGGAGGTCGAACTCGATGCCCTGGACGGCATAATTGCCGTTGCCGAGCGGCCCGTCGACATTGGTGTCGAGGAAGTCCGGCTCGAGCACCTGAAGCTGCAGCGGCAGCGGCAACCCGTCTTCGGCGCGCCGCACACGGCGCCGGATCAGGACCTCTCCGGCCTCGACGATCGTCGCCATCGCCAGCGCCTGCAGGCCATAGATGTTCAGCCGCCCGTCGGCGTCGATCGCCGTCGTCTCGAAATGGTCGCGGATCAGCCCCTTGATGCGATCCTGCCGCGCCTGCCGCGCCGCCTTGACCGACAGCACGATGCCGGCGCCGACGACATTGGCGGGGATGACCGCCTTTGCCCGCGCGGCGAAGGCATTGTTGCGCACGAGGTCGCGCGCCACGTCGCGGAGCCGCCCATTCGCGAGGAACGTCTCGGCATTGGCATCGGTCGTGACGGCCCGCCAGCCATCCGTGCGGCGGCTGCGGCTCGCGCCTTCGAACAGGTTGCGGATGCGGTCCGCCCGGGCGATCCGCGCCCTCGCGTCCATACGCGCCGCGCCGATCGAGGGGAAGGCGAAGCTGATCGCCCGGTCGAGCCAGTTGTCTTTCGCCATCAGAAGCCCGACCGGAAGGTAGCGACGGTGCGGCGCCCAGGCACCGGAATGCCGAGCTGCCGCCGCAGCGCGTTGCGGATCGCGATCATCTCGGCGAGGCTGCGATAGTCGACCGACTTGCCGTCATAGGTGACGCGGGTCGCGCCACTGGCGATGGCTTCCTCGATCGCGTCCAGCCGGCGCCGGTCGTCAGCCTCGGCCATCAGCTCACTCGGTCGCGGCGTCGACGGTGCCGGTGGCGGCGGCGGAGAGCACGCGCGGCGCTTCCTCGCCCGCCTTCAGCGCCTTGACGGCGGTCGCGCTGCCATTGCCGTCGACCACGGTCACGACGAGATCGCCATCGGCGATCGCCTTCTTGACCACGGCGTCCGGCACCGACTCGCGCGGCAGGCGCAGATAGGCCGAGCCCGGATCGGTCGGGCAGCCCGGCCAGGTCCAGCGACCCGACGAATGCAGGGTCAGCACGCCGCTGGCGCGCGCCTCGATCTGAGCCTCGTCGAGCTCGCCTTCTTCGAAAAGGGGACGGCCAGCGTCCTCGTCAGCGATCGCGGTCTTGTCGGCCTTGGCCATCGTCATCTCCTTGGTTGCAGCCAGCCGCCGCGCGGGCGGGTCGGCTTGAGCATGGACTCGGGTCGGGCGGTCGGTTCCATCGCGAGCGGCGGCGCTGCCCGCCGCGGCGGTGCAGGGGGCGGCGCCTCTGCCTCGGGCTTTGGCAGCCCGAATTCGAGGCTGGCATCGATCCGCCGCGGCAGCGTCTTTCGCGCCGCGAGGGCATAGACAAAGGTGTCGAGCGCCTCGTTGCGCTTGCCCTCGGGCAGCACCCACACGGCATAGCTCTGGCCGCGCTGGCGGCGAACCTCGCGATGCTCGGAGGTCAGCTGCTCGTAATAGTCGAGGCCGAACCCCTCGCCGGCTCTGAAGTGAATCATGCCGGGGCGGCGCGCCTCGCCGTCCTCGATCTCGATCCGGAGCCGCCCATAGATGGCGTCCTTCGCGGTGTCGACGCCGACCGGCCAGAACTGTTCGCCCGTCTTCGATCGCCGCGCCTGGTTAGGCCAGATCGGCCAGGCGCCCGCGCGGCCCTTGATCGCAAAGATCCGCCGGCGACGCCGGGCTCTCGTGAAGGCATAGACTTGCGCCGCATGATGGCCGCCGGTGTCGATCGCGGCTGCGGCGACGCGGAGCGTGACGCCGTCGCGCCGCCTGAAGGTCGACATCAGCAGCGCGTCGAGTTCAGCCCATGCCGCCGGCTGCGCCGGATCCTGGTGGATCACTTCATAGAGGAAGGGCGCGCATTCCTCGTCGGGCCCCCACGCTATCCCCTGCGCCTCGAGGCGGTTGCCCTGCACGTCCACGCCGAAGGTGATGACCTCGACCCAGTTCGGGAGATCCTCCGGGCCTAAGGTCTCGGCCCGCGCCATCAGGCGCTCGCCGTCGACCTTCTCACGCCCCGAAGGCTTCCAGAGTTCGGCGAGCGCCGTGTTCGTGAACTTCTTCATCAGCTCCGGGTCACCCCGGGCGATGTTGAATTCGGCGACCACGTCGGACAGGCGATGCCGCCGCGACATCAGCTTCGAGATGACGAAGCCGGCATGCCCGCCATAAGGCGCTGGCTTGCCGCAGATGCCGCAGAGCGAGCGGCCCTGCGGTGTCCATGCCTTCGGCTCCTGCCGCTCGCCGCAGCAATTGAAGAGCCGCGTCTGGCGCCATCCATGGTCCGGCAGGTCGGCCAGCGCGTCGAGCGCTCTCAGGCGGTCGCCCTCGCTCCAGACGACGCCGCATTCCGGACAGGCGATGCCGGCCGTCTCCGGCAGCGGGTCGCCGAAGCTGTCCTTCTCCCAGACGACATACCGCCACAGCAGCTCGAAGCGGTGGCTGCAATGCGGGCACGGGACGAAGCACCGGCGCTGGTCACTGGCGCGATATTCGCGGCCGATGCGCGACGTGTCCTCATTGGTCGGCGAGCAGGCGCGCAGGAACTTGGCGCGGCCGAGCGCCCGGAAGGTCGAGGCGCGTTCCTCGGCCAGATAGAGCGGATCGCCTTCCGTGCCGGCCGAGGCCGGGTATTTGTCGACCTCGTCGCTGACGATCACCCGCTTCGGTCGGGAGGCGAGATCCATCGGCGAGTTGGCGCCGACGAAGTCGATCGCGCCGCCGGCGAATTCCTTGTGATCGAGCGTGTTCCGGTCGCGGAACGGCGCCAGCGCCGTTTTCAGCGCGGGCGTGACATCGACCGTCGGATCGAAGCGCTCTTTCGAGAAGCTGATCGCCGCGCCCTGCGTCGGCTGCACGAACAGCACCGCCGAAGGATCCTGCACCGCGTAATAGGCGGTGGCGTTGAGCAGCCACTCCGTCTTGATCACCTGCGTCGCCGCCATCGCGGTGACGGTGTGCGTGTCGCGCTCGGTCACCGCCAGGTGCAGGCCGATGCCGCAGGGCTGCGCCTTCGTCTTCCAGCGCCCGGGCGACGCCGACGTCTTCGACGAGACGAAGCGGAAAGCGTCCGACCACTCGACGAGGTTAAGCCTGGCCGGCGGCCGAAAGACTGAACGCGCCTGCCTCAGCCGTGCTGCCAGCGCCGAGGGTCCGATCTCTGTCTCGAGCAGGCTCATGGAGGTCTCCAAGCGCTTCGATGATCTCCGCCTGCAGCGCGTCGTCGATCGCCGCCGTGCCGAGGCCGACGAGGCTCGCCGCGATCTTGCCGGGGATGGTCAACAGCCGTTCCTTGATCGCCGCATACTCGGCTTCCACCTGCCGGGCGACGTCCTCGATCGACACCAGCTGGCCGATCGTCTTCTCGTATTCGGCCTTCCGCTGAAGGGCGAGATAGGTTTCCTTGACCCGCGTCGCTGTCGCCGTCGACCAGCGCGAGCTGTCCGGGTCGACTTCCTCGACCGGCGCCAGCGCGGCTTGGGCCGCTGCGCCGAAGAGATCGCCCGCCGGCGCGAGGCTCGGCGCCTCCGTCGAGCCGCCGCGATACGTCTTGGGCCGCTCGTCGAGGGAGCGGTCGCTGGCGGCGACGTCGATCCGGCCCTTGGCGTCGATCACCAGGCGGCCGCGGTTCTTCCACACGGTCACCGTCGAGCGCACGACGCCCCGATGCCGGGAATACTCCGCCTGCGTCATGAACGCCTTGTCGTCGCCGCTCACGCCCTATCGCGCCTCGCCCTCCGCCAGAGGCGCCCTCCTGTTGAATGATTCACGATTCATGATTCAGGGTTTTGGACCCCGCCCCTCGCACACCCCCCGAGGTCGCGCGTACCCCGTTCAGGGGGCGGGGGGGTGGAAGGACCCAAAGCCGTGGGGGGTGTCCCTCAGCGCGAGCCGTCCGACCGGAAACCATTGTTGCCACGCGACCAGCTATAGAAGGCGTCGAGGCCACCGCGATCCGCCCATTGCGACGCGAGCGCGCTAGATCGCGCCCTGCCCATCGCCACCGACCGCGCATACCCCTTGAGCCCGCGCGTCTTCATCGCGTTCGCCAGCGCCAGTGGAAACTGCCGCCGCATCTCGAAACGCATCGCGCGATCGAAGCTGTCATAGAACGGCACGTCCGAATTGACGTGTGCCGAGGGCTTGAACGAATAGACGAGATGCAGCCGGCCCTGCTTGCCGACGAAGATACCGGCGGGCAGCACGCGCAGCGCGCGCTTCGGCGTGTTGGCGATGATCGCCCGCGGCGTCTGATCCTTGCGCACGCCCTTGGCCGTGCGCTTCACGGCGCCGGTGGCAGGGATCGCCAGCCGCTTCTTCGCCTGTTTGGTCCCGCCCTTGGCATGCAGGGCGAGATGCCCGCGCCCGAGGCCGTCGATGATGCCGATGCGCAGGTTGCGCTTGGTCGCCTTCTCGATATTGAGCGCGACGCCGAGGAACCGCTTGTTCCTCGCATTGACCGCCTTCGGCCAGACATCGTCCGTGAGGCCTGCCCTCGTGCGAAAGGCCGCGCTCGTCATGGCATTGGCGAGCGCGAAGGGCAGCTGATCAGCCGCGCCGCCGAGCTTGGCCGTGAGCCGCTCGAAATCCGTCAGATCGAATGTGATGGGCATTCCGGACCATGCGTCGCCACCAGCGAAGATCGGCCTTGGCCGTCTTCCGGGACGAGTGCTCTAGGCGCTTTCACCCTTACGGGGCCAGGAGGATCCACTCGCTTCGTCCTGACCGATTCAGTCTCACAGGGCCTCGATCCAGTCAACGGGCATTGTTGCAGGTGTTGCATGGCCGAAAACGAACAAATCGAGTTCGACCTCCCCTGATTCATTCTCGCGCCGCACCGTCGCATCGAAGCCGGAGAACGGCCCCTCGGTGATGCGGACGGGCTGATCTGGATTGAATCGCAGGGACTTGGGCGGCTTCACCGTCTCGACCCGATCAATATCCTCGCGCGCCTTGAGACCGTCGATCACAGCCTGCGGCACGCGCACGAAGCTGTCGCGTTCACGGCGCACGACGCTTGCAACACCGGGGATAAACAGGAGGTCATAGGCCTCGGCCCGCACCGAACCGATGGCGACGAAGAGATAGCCGGGAAACATCGGCTCATTCGAGCGCACCTGCACCAGCTTTTTCTTCGCGCCGGGCTCAGCCCTGAGTCGACCGCGCTTGCGCGTCGCCGTCTTCCAGCGCCAGGTCATCGGCACATAGACCGACCAGCCGCGCCGCTCGAGCTGCAGCTGGCAGCGGGCCTCGCTGGCCCCGCCCGTATAGACGATGTACCAGCCGAAGCGGCCGGGCTCGGCCGCCGGCGCCGTGCGATCGACCGTGCCGACGATCTCGCCGACCTTCCAGATCCGTCCCTCGGCCATGGCCGCGCTCTCCTGCATGTCGATCATCACCACGTCGCCCCTTCGCTGAGCATCTCGGCCGCCGCGCCGTCCCCCGCCCGCGCATGCCCCGGCGGCCAGCGGCTGGGCACGAAGACGAAGGGCATCCGGAGGTCGATCGGCGTGAAGCTGATGCCATCGGCAGCGAGCGCATCGCGCCAGGCGGCCATTTCCGCCGTCGCCCGCCCGTCCTCTGCCGTCTGGATCGAGACGAGGCCGGCGAGCTCGGCCTCGCCCGGCATGTCGGCGGGCCGCACGCCATAGGGCAGCCCGCGCATGCCCTGGTCGAACATCAGCTTGGCCTTCTCGCCCGCCTTCCAGCGCCGCCAGAACACGGCGAACCATGGCTTGCTGCGGGCAGGCACGCTGGCGGGCGGAGCCTCGGCCGCCGCACGTTCGCGCCCCACCCCGGCCGAAATCGCTGCCGGCAACAGTTTCCAGCGCTTTTCGACGAGATAGGCCCTCAGTCCATAGGCGCCCTTGCGGCCATTGGCGACGTGTTGGGCGATCGCTGTCGGCGCGAATCGCGCCGCTTCGGCGCGCTCGTCATCGGAGAGCGCGCACCACACCGGATAGGTCGAGAGCGGCCCGTCCGACGAGGCCGTGGGCCATGGCCCGATCACCGCCATGAACGCATCGTCGGCATAAGCGGCCGCGACGATCTCTTCCTCGCTTGCCTTCCGCGCCACGGGCGCCCGCGTCTCTCTCTCAGATCGTTTTAGAAGGGTCGTTCTTATGGGTGCCGATCCATGGCCGGGCACCCCCTGCCCGTCCATGGGCACCCCTGCCCGCCCATGGGCAGGGGGGTGCCCGTCCACGGGCAGGGGTGCTCCGCCGATATCGGCATCTTCATCGCCGCCGGTTTCCCCCGTCTCGCTACTCGCCAACTCATCAGCTTCATTGATGAATTGCGCCGGGCGAACATCATCGAGCAGCACGCGATATTCATGTGCCCGGT
>JAFKFV010000016.1 GCA_017307955.1 Allobosea sp.
GCGAGCGAGATCTCCACCACGTCGCAGCGCGAGGAAGCGCCAACGCATTGTCAAGTCGGAACACGAGCAGCGCTAAGCCACTATATTCACCGCCCCAACATTTGTTGACCATGTGAATAAGCGTACTTACTGGTACAGTGAGTACATTTGACCAGCAAACGTACCTTGTTTGGCTCGGGTCGGGGTAGCCGAAGGTTGTCGCTTCGACTTGTTCTTTGGGCATTGGTGACTAGTGGCGTTGCCGTGGCCCGTCTGGCGGCATGAGGCGCACTTAAGAGGCTCCTTGTGCTTTGGCCACATGCACACGATATTGTCATGTTCGAGTAGCGCACGGAGCCGGGCATTGGCATCGCGCTTCGAAGTATTTTGAAGCGCTCGGCGGTAGCCACCGATCATTGCTTCGACTCCTTGTTGCGAGAACTCGAGCAGAGTTGACCGGTAGCGCCTGACGTACGGCATCACGTGATAGCGAAGTACGTGGATGCTGTTGGGCAGCCTTTCGAGGCAGGTCGAGTGCATGATCTCACTGGCGAAGGTCTTGATGTGCTGCTCTAGGGAGTGGATGTCGTCGTCGGTGACGTTGCGGTTGCTGCGCATCAGCATGGAGAAGATGCTGCAGTAGCTATCGATCGCCTGGTGGTACGGTCGATACGCATCCGAGAGCAAGATCTCCGGTGCTGCACGGCAGAACTTCTCGCAGTCGTGACCGATGAACGACGGCCTGTCGGGAAAGCCGTCCTTCCATGCAAAGGAGAACTTCCTGTCGAGGACCTCACTGATGGCCGCAGCAAAGTCAGCGACAACTTGCCGTCGGTACCTCGCGCTCTCTGCTGTCGGTCGACCGACACCGGTGTTCGAACGAGCGGTGGTGTGCTGCTTGGCTCCGTAGAACAGGTGGACTGCGATCTCGTGCACAAGCTTCTCGAGCGAGCGCATCATGAGGTGGAGCGTGTCAGGAACGATACACTCGAACTCCATGATGATGATCGGCTTCTTGATTTGGCCCATGTTGTTCTTGCCGCCGTGGTCGAGCAGAAACGCACAGCGATCGACCGAGCGCAGATAGTGCTCATTCTGCCCACAGGTGCGCCAGGGCTCGGCTGGGTCCCATGGAATGAGCGTGAACTCGGGCTCCATGTCGCGCACTTGAGACTTGGTTGGATCGTAGCGAGCCTTGTTGATATGAGGCGCCTCGCAGTGTGAACAAAAGAACTTGGCACTGCAACCAGGCTGCCCGAGTACCACGCGCAGGAACTTGAGATCCGAGGAGAAGAAGTACTCGATACGTGGATGCGGCTTGAGCGAAGCGCGGAACATTGAGTCGAGGGCGTCGTACGTCTCGTTGCTGCTTCCAATCGCTACGGTGACGTTCGCAGCTCGAGAGTGCGGATGATCGGCGTCGAGCGGGACCTCCTCGCCGAGATTGGTGCGGAAGGTGATGAGCGGCGGATCGGAAGCGGTGGCGGAGAGATCGACGGCCAGAAACGGCACATCCGCGACCTCGATCGCGACTTTTTCGACCGGCGTCACCAGCACATAGCCGCCATCGGCCTCGCGCCGCAGCACGCTGGCGAAGAGGCGCACGAGTCCTTCGCGCAGGATCGGCTCGCCCTCGTGATGCCAGCCGCCGTCGCGGTCGATGCGGATGTCGATGCGGCCGGAGATCGGCGGATTCCACAGATGGACCGGCGCCGGGCGGAAGGGCGGCAGCGAGTCCGCGAGCCGTTCGGCGAGGTCCTGCGGCGGACCGCCTCTCGTCGCGGCCTTCGTTTCGCCTTGCTTTGACCTTGCCATGCCTGAGGAAATCCGTGGTCCGGCGACTGGCGCCGCCGGTCCGATCTGCCAAGATGAAGGAGCGGCGCGGCAAAACCATCTCGCCGATCCGTCTCCTGAAACTATATGGGCCGACATGAGCGCGTTCAATCAGACATCCCTCGCCGCGGTCGACCCGCAATCGCTGGTCGCCGAGGCCGATGCCGCGGTGGTGACGATCGGCTCGGCCCGTGCCGCCATCGGCCAGCTCATCTACGGCCAGGAACAGGTGATCGAGCGCGTGCTGGTGACGCTCTTGTCCGGCGGCCATGGCCTGCTCGTCGGCGTCCCCGGCCTCGCCAAGACCAAGCTGGTCGAGACGCTCGGCACCGTGCTCGGGCTCGACGAGCGCCGCGTGCAGTTCACGCCCGACCTGATGCCCTCCGACATTCTCGGCTCGGAAGTCATGGACCAGGACGCGGAAGGGCGCCGCGCCTTCCGCTTCGTCAAGGGACCGATCTTCGCCCAGCTCCTGATGGCGGACGAGATCAACCGCGCCAGCCCGCGCACGCAGTCGGCGCTGCTGCAGGCGATGCAGGAATATCACGTCACCATCGCCGGCCAGCGCTACGACCTGCCGGCGCCGTTCCATGTCCTCGCGACACAGAACCCGCTGGAGCAGGAGGGCACCTATCCGCTGCCCGAAGCCCAGCTTGACCGCTTCATGCTGCAGATCGACGTGCTCTATCCCGATATCGAGGCCGAGCGGCGCATGCTGTTCGAGACGACGGGCGCCGGCGATGCGACGGCAAAGCGCGTGATGGATGCCGAAGGGCTCCGCGCGCTGCAGCAGCTTGTCCGCCGTCTCCCGGTCGGGGAGAGCGTCGTCGAGGCGATCCTCGAACTCGTGCGCTCGGCCCGTCCGGGAGCCGCTGCCGACAAGAAGCTTGCCGAGGCGATCGCCTGGGGTCCCGGCCCGCGCGCCAGCCAGGCGCTGATGCTCGCCGTCCGCGCCCGCGCCCTCATCGACGGGCGCTATGCGCCGTCGATCGATGATGTGCTGGCGCTGGCCGAGCCGGTGCTGCAGCACCGCATGAGCCTTTCCTTCGCCGCGCGCGCCGATGGCGAGACGGTGCGGGGCGTGATCGGGCGTCTCAAGGCGCGGATCGGTTGACGGCGTGACGCAAGCGGCCTCTTCCGCCCCCTCCCCTCCCGGCGCAGACCGTCCCCTCGCCGAAGCCAGCAAGCTCGCCGAGGCGAAGACGCTCGCCGACAGCCTGCCCGGCCTGCTGGTCGAGGCGCGGCGCATCGCCACCACCGTCCTCGCGGGCTGGCACGGGCGGCGGCGCGCCGGCCCCGGCGAGACCTTCTGGCAGTTCCGCCCCTTCCTCGCAGGCGAGGCGCCGGGCCGGATCGACTGGCGCCGCTCGGCCCGCGACGACCATCTCTATGTCCGCGAGCGCGAGTGGGAAGCAGCGCACACGATCTGGCTCGCCGCCGATCTGTCGCGCTCGATGGAGTTCCGCTCGCGCCTTGCGAGCGCCTCGAAGCGTGACCGCGCCGTCGTGCTGCTCCTGGCGATTGCCGAGCTTCTGGCCGGCGCCGGCGAGCGCATCGGCCTCATCGGCCTTTCCGATCCCGTGCTGGCACGCAACGCCGCCGAGCGGCTCGCCGAAACGCTGCTGCATCGCGGCCAGGACTCTACCGGGCTGCCCGATACCCGCCGGCTGACCCGCTTTGCCGATCTCGTGATGATCGGAGACCTGCTCGATCCGCTCGCCGAGATCGACGCGACGCTGGCCGATTGCGCCCGCGCCGGCGCGACCGTGCATCTCATCGAGATCCGCGATCCGGTCGAGGAGACCTTCCCCTATGCCGGCCGGGCCGAGTTCCGCGATCCGGAGAGCGGGACGATCTATGTCGCCGGCCGCGCCGAACAGCTCGCCGAGGATTATCGCCGCCATCTCGCGGCCCGGCGCGAGCATCTCGCAGCCACCTGCCGGCGGCTCGGCTGGAGCTATCTCGTCCACCGCACGGACCGGCCGGCGACCGAGCCGCTGCTGGCGCTGCATGCCCGCCTGTCCGATCGCAGCCTCGGCGGGGGAGCCGGCTGATGGGTGGCCTTCCGCTCGCCTTCGCCACACCGCTCGTCCTCTCGGCGCTCGTCCTGCTGCCGGCGATCTGGTGGCTCTTGAAGCTGACGCCGCCGCGCCCGCGCATCGAGACCTTCCCGCCGACGCGCATCCTCGCCGAGATCGTGCCGAAGGACGAACAGCCGGCGCGCAGCCCCTGGTGGCTGACCGCGCTGCGTCTCCTGCTCGCGGCGCTGATCATCCTGGCGCTGGCGGGTCCCGTCTGGCGGCCGGCCGGCGAGAGCGCGCCGGGCGACGGCCCGCTGCTCGTCGTGCTCGACAATGATTGGGCGGCGGCGCGCAACTGGCCGGCCCGCGTCGAGACGGCGAAGCGCATCGTGGCACTGGCCGAACGCAGTGGTCGCCCGGTTACGCTGATCGCCACCGCCGAGGCGCCGGCGCAGGAATTCGCGCCCTCCGACGCCGCCACCGCCATTGCCCGCATCGACGCGCTGCAACCGCGCCCCTATCCCGCCGACCGCGCCGCCATCGCCGCGGCTATGGCGCCTGCCGTCGCGGCACGCCCGTTCGGCGGCGTCGCCTGGCTCGCGAGCGGGCTCGGCGGCGAGGACGCGGCCGCCTTCGCGCGGTTCCTGAACGAGACGGTCAAGGCGCCGGCGAGCGTCTATGACGGCGACGGCACCACGCTGGAGGGCCTGCTGCCGCCCGCCACCGGTTCGGATGCGCTGACGCTTGCCGTGATCCGCAGCGACAGCCGCCTCGTGGATGCCGGACAGATCGAGGCCCGCGACCTCAAGGGCCGCTCGGTCGGCGTCGCGCCCTTCGCCTTCAAGGCGGGCGAGACCAAGGCCGAGGCGGTGTTCGATCTTCCGACCGAACTGCGCAACGAGATCGTCCGCGTCGAGATCGCCGGCAGCGCCAATGCCGGCGCAGTGCAGCTCCTCGACGATCGCTTCAAGCGCCGCCGCATCGGCATCGTCTCCGGCGGCTCCAATGACAGCAACGCCCAGCCGCTGCTCTCGCCGCGCTATTACCTGACCCGCGCGGTCCAGCCTTTCGCCGACGTCATCAATGCCAGCGACGCGAATGCCGCGACCGCGATCCCCCAGCTCATCGACGGCGGCGCCGCGGTGATCGTGCTCGCCGATATCGGCACGCTGACGCCGGAGATCGAGGAGCGGCTCTCGAAATGGGTCGAGGACGGCGGCACGCTGCTGCGCTTCGCCGGCCCGCGCCTCGCCGCCGCGACGACAGGCGAGAACACTCTCGTGCCCGTGCGGCTTCGCGAAGGCGGCCGCTCGCTCGGCGGCAGCCTCTCCTGGTCCAGCCCGCAGCCGCTCGCCTCCTTCGCGCCTGGCGGCCCCTTCGCCGGCATGGCGGTCCCGGGCGATGTCACGGTCAGCCGCCAGGTGCTCGCCGAGCCTGACGCCAACCTGCAGGCCCGCACCTGGGCGGCGCTCGCCGACGGCACGCCGCTCGTGACCGGCGCGCGGCTCGGCAAGGGCTGGCTGGTGCTCTTCCACGTCACGGCCGATACGAGCTGGTCCAACCTGCCGCTCTCGGGGAGTTTCGTCGACATGCTGCGCCGGATCGCGGCCTTCTCCGCCGTTCCCGCCACCGCGGCGAAGGCGGGCGCCGTCGAAGGTTCCGCCGGCGGCGTCATGCTGCCGCCCTGGCGGCTGCTCGACGGCTTCGGGCGCACCGTCACCACCGATCCGCTGGCCCGGC
Organism: Allobosea sp.; assembly: GCA_017307955.1. Lineage (GTDB taxonomy): Bacteria > Pseudomonadota > Alphaproteobacteria > Rhizobiales > Kaistiaceae > Kaistia. The sequence continues at coordinate 5,574 of JAFKFV010000016.1, forward strand.
CGCTGCCGGCCGCGGCGGAGGCCGTCGCGCCGACCCGCGAGCATCCGCCCGGGCTCTACGGCAATGACGACGCCTTCCGCGCCGTCAACCTGCTCGCCGCCGATGCGACGCTGCCGCCCTTCGATGCGACGCTCGTCAATGGCGCCAGCACCGCCGCCTATCCGACCACGGCGCCGACCGATCTTTCGCCCTGGCTGCTCGTCGTGGCTCTCGCCTGCCTCGTCGCCGATGCGCTCGCCGTGCTCTGGCTGAATGGCGGCCTCCGCCTTCGCCGCGCGGCGCCGGTCGCGGTTCTCGCGCTGGCTCTGATGGCAGCGCTCGCGCCACGTCCCGCCCATGCCGACGCGGCTTCCGACCAGTTCGCGATGGACGCGGTCAACGCGACCCGGCTCGCTTACGTCGTCACCGGCAATGCCACGATCGACGAGGTGAGCAAGGAAGGCCTCGCCGGCCTCTCGCGCGAGCTCGCCAACCGCACGGCGCTGGAGCCGAGCGATCCGATCGGCGTCGACGTCGCCAAGGACGAGCTCTCCTTCTTCCCGCTGCTCTACTGGCCGATCGACCCGTCATCGCCCATGCCGAGCTCCGAGACGCTCGCGCGCATCGACGCCTATATGAAGCAGGGCGGCACGATCCTCTTCGACACCCGCGACGAACTGGACCGCCCGCTGGGCAGCGACGGTTTCGCCGGCACGCCGGAGGCCGAGCGGCTGCGCGCCATGCTCACCGGCCTCGACATCCCGCCGCTGGAGCCGGTGCCGAGCAACCATGTCCTGACCAAGGCCTTCTATCTGCTGGCCGATTATCCCGGCCGCTATTCCGGCAGCCCGCTCTGGGTCGAAACCTCGGCCGCCGATGACGAGGCGAGCGGCGACCGGCCGGTGCGGCCCGGCGACGGCGTCTCCTCGATCCTGATCACCGCCAATGACCTCTCCGGCGCCTGGGCGACCGATGCCGACGGCCGCTTCCTCTATCCGACGGTCCCGCCCGATCCGCGCCAGCGCGAGATGGCATACAGGACCGGCATCAACATCGTGATGTACACGCTGACGGGCAACTACAAGGCCGACCAGGTGCATGTCCCGGCCCTGCTCGAGAGGCTCGGTCAGTGAACTGGTCGCTCACCTTCGCGCCGCTGCTGCCGCTCTGGCTGATCGCCGTCCTCGGCGTCGCCGGTCTCGCCGCGATCGCGCCGCTGGTGCTGCGGCGGACGCGCGGGGCGCTGCTGCGCCTCGCCGCTCTGGCCGCGCTCGTCTTCGCCCTGCTCGGGCCGGTACTTCTCGACGAACAGCGCCAGGCGCTGCCGACCGTCGTCGCCATGGTCGTCGACAAGAGCGCCAGCCAGTCCTTCTCCGACCGCGCCGCGGCGACCGAGCGCATGCGCGAGGCGCTGACGAAGCGCTTCGGCGATCTCCGCGACATCGAACTGCGCACCGTCGAGGTCGGCCCGACTGCCAATGGCGCGCCGGTCGACGGCACCGAGCTCTTCAAGGCCGTCTCGACCGAACTCGCCGATGTCGCGCCCGAGCGGATCGGCGCGGTCGTGATGCTCACCGACGGCGAAGTACACGACGTCCCCGCCAACCCGTCCGAAATCCTCGGCAGCGCGCCTTTGCACGCGCTCGTCTCCGGCCGCGACGACGAGATCGACCGCCGCCTCGTCATCCGCCAGGCGCCGCGCTTCGGCATCGTCGGCGAGAAGCAGACGATCACCTACAGCGTCGACGACAGCGGCCCGGCACAGTCGGGCCCCGTCAAGGTCACCATCTCGCGCGACGGCGACCCCATCGCCACCGAGACGGTCACGCCCGGCACCGACAACCGCTTCGAGATCGAGATCGGCCATGCCGGGCAGAACATCTACGAGTTCGAGGCCGAACCGCTGGCGAACGAACTGACGGCGGTCAACAACCGCGCCGCGGTCGTGATCGACGGCATCCGCGAGAATCTGCGCGTGCTGCTCGTCTCGGGCGAGCCGCATGCCGGCGAGCGTATCTGGCGCAATCTCCTGAAATCCGACGCCTCCGTCGATCTCGTCCATTTCACCATCCTGCGCCCGCCGGAGAAGCAGGACGGCACGCCGATCGACGAATTGTCGCTGATCGCCTTCCCGACGCGCGAGCTGTTCTCGGTCAAGATCAACCAGTTCGACCTGATCATCTTCGACCGCTATGCCCAGCAGGGCGTGCTGCCGATCCTCTACTTCGACAACATCGCGCAATATGTGCGCAACGGCGGCGCGCTGCTCGTCGCCTCTGGCCCCGATTACGCGTCCGACGCCAGCCTCTATACGACGCCGCTCGCCGATGTCCTGCCCGCCGCGCCGACCGGCCGGGTGATCGAGAAGCCGTTCTTCCCCGAGGTCACCGATCTCGGCAAGCGCCACCCGGTGACGCGCGGGCTCGAGGGCGGCGACACGAGCCCACCGCATTGGAGCCGCTGGTTCCGCCAGGTCGAGACCGACCGGCCGGGCGGCGAGGTCGTGATGAAGGGCGCCGATGGCGACCCGCTGCTCGTGCTCGAGCGCGAGGACAAGGGCCGCGTGGCGCTGCTGCTTTCGGACCAGGTCTGGCTCTGGGCGCGCAATTTCGAGGGCGGCGGGCCGCATGTCGACCTGCTGCGCCGCCTCGCCCACTGGCTGATGAAGGAGCCCGACCTCGAGGAGGAGGCCCTTCGCGCCAGCGCCAAGGGCGCGACGCTCACCATCGAGCGCCAGACCATGCGCGACGCCATCGATCCGGTGACGGTGATCGCGCCATCGGGCGCGCGCAGCACGGCGACGCTCGCCCCCGACGGTCCCGGCCGCTTCCGCGCCGAGATCGCGGCGCCCGAGATCGGCCTCTGGCGGGTCGAGGATGGCGAGCGCCGCGCCTTCGCGCTGGTCGGTCCCGCCAATCCGCGCGAGTTCCAGGATGTGCGCTCGACTTTCGACAAGCTGCAGCCGGTCGTCGAGGCCTCGGGCGGCCGCATCGCGCGCATGGAGACGACGGCCGGAGCGGCGGACGTCCCGCGCATCGTCCCCGTCCATTCCGGCCGCAGCGTCTCCGGCCGCGACTGGATCGGCGTGCGCATGACCGAGGCCTCGCTGCTCACCGGCGTCGAGCGCCTGCCGCTCTTCTCCGGCTTCCTGGGCCTCGCGATCCTTCTCGGCCTCGCCGCCGCCACCTGGTATCGCGAAGGCCGCTGATCACCGCCGTTCCGGGCGACCACTTCCTCTGCTAAGGAAGGTCCGGTGTCGGGGGACATTGATCGTGCGTTGGGGCAGGACGCCGGCCGTGGGGCAATTGCCTGATCGCGGCTGGGAGCGGCCGAGGCTAGGGGCCGGGATCCGCAGGGTAGCGAAGCTGCTCGCGGCGCCGATGCCCGATCGTCAATACTGCTCGCTTCGCTACCTCGCGCTGCATGGACGCCTGCCGGACATCGACCGTCCGCAGCGCTTCAGCGAAAAGCTGCAGTGGCGCAAGCTCTATGACCGAAACCCGCTCTTTCCGGTTCTCACCGACAAGCTCGCCTGCAAGGGTTTCGTCGCCTCGCGGGTCGGTGGCGACTTCGTGGTCCCGACGCTGTGGTCCGGAACCGACCTCCGCGCGGTCGACTGGACGAGCATCACCTTTCCGGCCGTCATCAAGCCCGCGCATGCGAGCGGCCTCGTCTCGCTGCTCAAGGATCGCCGCGACGCCGAGGCCTTTATCGCGGCCGCGACGGCCGAACGCTGGCTGCGGATCGATCATTCGCTCGTGAACCGGGAATGGGCCTATGGTTCGGTGCCGCCGCGCCTCTTGATCGAGCCCGCCTGCCTCGCCGCCGGACGGCTGCCGGCCGATTGTCGCTTGCACATGTTCGGCGGGCAGCTCTCGCATATCGAACTCGATTTCGAACGCGACGGCCGCTGGTCCTATGCCTATCGCGGGCCCGACTGGGCGCCGCTCGCCGTCCACGATCCCGATGCCGGCGGCCACTTTTCCGGGGATGTGCCGCCGCCCGGTTCGATCGGCGCCATGATGGAGGCCGCGATCCGGCTGTCGGAGGACATCGATTATGTCCGCGTCGACTTCCTCGTCACGGATGAGCGCCCTTACGTCGGGGAATTGACGGTCTATCCCGCCGCCGGCTTCGAGCGCTTTGACCCGCCCTCGTTCGATATCGAACTCGGTGGACGTTGGCGGCTGCCGATAACTCGCTGAGGCTCGCGGGCTACGATGCCCGGCGCGCCGCGCCGCCGAGCCCGTCCAGCGAGCCTTCGGCGAGCGGGCAGACGAGCACGCGCGCCGGATCGACCGGTGCCGGCAGCGTGATCCGGTAGGGCTCCAGCCGGACGAAGCCGAACGGGCCGTAATAGGGCTCGTCGCCGACGAGCAGCACGACGGAATGGCCGGCCTCGGCCGCCGCCGCCAGCGAGGTGCGCATCAGCGACTTGCCGGCGCCGCGTCCCTTCCAGCCCTCGACCACCGCCAGCGGACCAAGCAGGATCGCCGGTCGATCGCCGATGAAGATCGGCGTCAGCCGCACCGATCCGATGAGCGTGAGCCCCGCCGTGGCGACGAAGGAGAGCGCCGGATCGTGGGCAACGCCCTCGCGCAGCAGCGAGGCGGCGCGGGCGAAGCGGCCGGGGCCGAACGAGGCCTCGTGCAGCGCCTCGATGGCATCCGCATGCTCAGGCCGCTCGGCCTGGACGGTGAAACTGTCGATCATCATGGAGAGCTGGCTCACGTCGGAAGGGTGATCGTCCGACGGATGGCCACGCTTCAGGCTTGCGCGGACCGGCGGACGAGGAGACGAGCGGCATCGCGCGACGCAGCGTCGCGGCCGTCGGTTCGTCGTCGCAGGGAGAGCCGCGCGGGCATCGCCGTTTCCATGTTCAAGCCAGTTCGGCGCATATCACGCGTTTTGGTCGGACGTAAAGCGGCAATCACCAGATTGGTTCCTTCGCGGCGCCGTCCATGATCTCGGCAAGACGCCGCCGTGTCGCCGGCGAGAGATCCGCGGGCAGCGCTTCCGGCGCGAAAAGGCCGACCTCGGCGATCTCGCGATTCGGATAGGAAGGCGGGTTCGGCCGGTCGAAACCGCGGCTGACATAGACGAGCACATGATCCCGCATCTGGCGGCGGTTGTGATAAACGCCGAACAGCGACGGCTCGGCGCGCAGCACGATCCCGCCCTCCTCATGGAGTTCGCGCACCAGCGCGTCATGCACGGTCTCGCCGCGCTCGACGCCGCCGCCGGGGAGATACCAGCCCGGCATATAGCTGTGCCGCAGGAGGAACACCCTTCCCTCGTCGTCGAAGCAGGCGCAGCGGACGCCGAGCGTCATGCCGCGCGTCAACGGCGCCACCGAGCCGGCTAGCCAGGAAATGACGGATGTGATCGGCACGGTGGCGGATCCTCGATGACCTCCCGTCATTGACCATCACAATCGCGGCGTCAGCAAGGTCGTGGCCAGGGTCACGAGGGCGCACCCGCCGCGCCTATCGCCCGGCCGCAAAAACCCCTATTGCCTGAGGCAATGTTCGTTCTCGCCCATCTTTCCGATCCCCATCTCGGCCCGCTGCCGCGCGCCAGGATGCGCGAGCTCGCATCCAAGCGGATGCTCGGCTTCGTGAACTGGCGCCGCGGCCGCATGCATGCGCTGGCCGGCCCGGTGCTTTTGGGCCTCCTCGACGATCTCGCGCTGCAGAGGCCGGACCATGTCGCGGTGACCGGCGATCTCGTCAATATCGGCCTGCCGGGCGAGATCATCGCGGCGCGCGACTGGCTGGAGGCCTTCGGCCCGCCGCACGACATCTCCGTCGTGCCCGGCAATCACGATGCCTATGTGCCCGGCGTCCTCGCAAAGGCGCTCGCCGCCTGGCATCCCTATGTGATCGGCGACGGCGCCGCCCATCCCGGTGCGGCGCGCTTCCCCTATGTGCGGCGGCGCGGGCCGGTGGCGCTGATCGGTATGTCCAGCGCCCGAGCCTCGGCGCCATTCATGGCGACCGGCCATGTCGACACCGCGACGCTGCCGGCGCTGCATGACGAACTCGACCGCGCGCGGCGACAGGGTCTCTTCCGCGTCGTCATGATCCACCACCCGCCCTCGCCCAACGCGACGCTCTGGCACAAGCGGCTGGTCGGCTCGGGCCGCGTCCGCGCGGTCATCCGGGAGGCAGGGGCCGAACTCGTCATCCATGGCCACACGCATCTCGACAGCCATGTCGAGATCGAGGGGCGCGACGGTCCGGTCCCGGTCATCGGCGTGCCGAGCGCGTCGAATGCACCAGGCGGCGAAAAGCCGGCGGGCCGCTACAATCTCTTCTCGATCGAGGGCGAGCCCGGCGCCTGGCGCTGCCAGATGACGGAGCGCGGCTATGCCGGTCCGGGCGCGGCAATCGGGATCATCCGCGAGCGCCGTCTATACTAGCTGCGTATTCCGCGGCCTCAGCCGATCTTGAACCAGGCATAGGCGAGCAGCGCCGCGACGCCGACCAGAAGACCACCGAGGAACGCCACGGCGGCCATGGTCGCGCTGCTGCGCGATTGATGGCCCGCCGGCTGAACGCTGCCGTCCCGCACCTTGCGCAGCAGCGCTGCCCGGCGCTCGCTCGCCGGCTTCTCGGCCTTTTGCGGCTCGTCGGCGCGCAGGATCCGCTCGGCCAGCCAATCGGCCTCGAGCGCGCGCTCGCGCTCGATGATCCGCTCAGCCACATATTGCGTCACGCAGTCGGCCATGTCGTCGAGATCCGCCGTCTCCAGGATGACGGTGCGGCCGAAGCGGGTATCCTTCACGAAGCGATAGGTGCGGCGGTCGCGCGCCATCATCACCAGCGAGGTCATGTCGATCCACAGCCGCGGCTGCGTCCCGCCCGAAATCTGGAAGATGAACTGCTCGTCCCCGTCCGGCACCTCGGCGAAGACGTTGCGCAGCTCGTCGGCCAGCATGTCCAGCCGCGCGCGTTCCGCCTCGCGCAGCTCGACGACGACATCGGTGCGCTCCGATTCCGCGACGCGGGCCTTGCGGATCGCATCGGTGAGGCTGCGCACGTTGGACGTGCCGCTCCGACCGTTGGTTTCGCTCATCAAGCAGCTCCGAATTGACGCGAAGTCTTTAGACTCCGTTTAGCAAATCTGGTCACATCACGCATCATCCGTCCACCGCCCGCGGGCAGAGGAGGTTCATTCCCGACGATGACCGAGATCACAGGACCCGCCTCGCGTGTTCGCGACGCCGCCGAATCCTTCGGCTTATCCGTGATTCCGCGGATTATGCCCGAGAAGACCCGCACTGCGGAAGAGGCTGCGGCCGCCTGCGGCTGTTCGGTCGGCGAAATCGTCAAATCTCTCGTCTTCCGCGGCAAGGCGACGAGCGACGGCATCCTGCTGCTGGTCTCCGGCGTCAACCGCGTCGACGAGGCGAAGGTCGGCGCGCTCATCGGTCAGGAGATCGAACGGCCGGACGCGGCCTTTGTTCGCGCGCTCACCGGATTTGCCATCGGCGGCATCCCCCCGCTCGGCCATGCGACGCCGCTGCCCACCTATATCGACCGCGACCTTCTCGTCTATGACACCGTCTGGGCGGCGGCCGGCACGCCGAATGCCGTCTTCGCCGTCGATCCGAAGCGCCTCGCCGCCGCGATCGGCGCGACGACGATCGCCATGGCTTGAGATGATCGCCGACCTCCTGCCTCGCGCGTGACCGCCGTCATATCCCTCGCCCGCCTCGACGCCCATTGCTGAGGCCATTCGTTTCCCCGCCAGACAGAGTTCATCCTCATCATGCAGTCCTCCCTGTCGCGCGGCGCCTTCGCCTTCGCTCTCGCCTCGATCGCCACCATCCTGCAGCCGGCGGCAGGCGAGGCGGCGACGGTGCTGCGGCGCGGTCTCGTCGGACCGGTCGAGACCCTCGACCCGCAGAAGGCGGCGACCGTGGCCGAGACGATGCTGGCGCTCGATCTCTTCGAGGGACTGGTGCGCCGCGATGGCGCGGGACGCCTCGTTCCCGGCGCCGCGAGCGCGTGGGAGGTTTCGGCGGACGGCCTCGTCTATACCTTCACGCTGCGCGAGGGCGCCCGCTGGTCGAACGGCGACGCGGTCAAGGCCGGCGACTTCGTCGCGTCCTTCCGACGCCTTTTCGATCCCGCGACCGACGCCACCGAGGACGGCCCGCTACAGGCCATCGCCAATGCCGGAGCGGTCAAGACGGGCCTCGCCAAGGCTGACGCGCTCGGCGTCTCGGCGTCCGACGACCGCACGCTCGTGATCCGCCTCGACCGGCCGACGCCGACCTTTCTCGATCGGCTCGCGGCGCCCGCCGCCTTGCCGGTCAACGTCTCCGCCAGCCGCAAGCTCGGCAGCGACTTCAGGACCGGCACGAAGCTGGTCACCAACGGCGCTTATGGCCTCGCCAGCAATGCCAAGGGTGTCTTCACCCTCGCCCGCGATCCGAAGCGCAGCGGCGACGGCGCGGCCGCGATCGATACCGTCACCTATCGCCGCTTCGAGACGGCTGCCGACTGCCTCGCCGCCTTCCGCAGCGGCGAGGTCGACATCTGCCCGGATGCCCCGACCGAGAAGCTCGACGAGCTGAAGGCCGAGCTCGGCGCTGCACTGCGCATCGAGCCCTATGCCGGCACCTATTTCTACGCCTTCAACACCACCCGCGCGCCCTTCGACGATGCCCGAGTCCGCCGCGCGCTGTCGCTGGCGATCGACCGCGAGGCACTGGCGGCATCCGTCTGGTCGGGCGGCATGCTGCCGGCGGCGACCCTCGTCCCGGCCGCGCTCCTGCCGAACCAGCCCGCATCCGAGCAGCCGATCGCGGCGCGGCGCGAGGAAGCGCGTTCGCTCCTTTCCGCCGCCGGCTTCGGCGACAAGAAGCCGCTGACCGTCGCCATTCGCACCGGCAGCGGCGTCGCCAATGAGGCGACCGCGGCCAAAGTGATCGCCGACTGGAAGGCGGTGGGCGTCGACGGCCGGCTCGACACCAGCCATGCCGACGGCCATTTCGCGGCGCTGCGCGACAAGGCGGATTTCGACATCGCGAGAGCCGGCTGGATCGCCGACGAGCCCGATGCGCTCGACTTCCTCGAGATCTTCAAGAGCGGCGGCCGCTTCAACTATGCCCGCTATGCCAGCCCGGACTTCGACAGGCTGGTGACAGCGGCGGAGACCGAGACGGACGGCACGAAGCGGTCGGCGGATATCGCCGAGGCGGCGACGATGCTGGCGACAGATGCGCCGGTCATCCCGCTCCTCTCCTATGCCTCGCTGTCAATCGTTTCCCCCAAGGTCGGGGGCTGGGCGGCGAACCCGCTGGACCAGCATCCGACCCGGACGTTGAATCTTGTTGACTAAGCAAGAAAAAAGCCCCGGCGAACCGGGGCTTTCGTTGAATCTGTCGGGCGCGACGGGGCGTCAGCGGCAGGGCACGTAGTTGCGCCGGCCATAGGCATCGACCCAGTAGCAGCGCTTGCTGGCCGCATCCGCGATCACCGCGCCGCCGATGGCGCCGACACCGGCACCGATCGCCGCGCTCTGGACATTGCCGCCGGCGATGCCGCCGACCGCCGCGCCGGCGAGACCGCCGACCACCGCGCCGTCACCCGCCGCCGAGCCCGTCGAGCAACCGGCCAGCGCTGCACCGGCGAGCGAAACCGCCACGATCAAAAAGGATGCCTTCATCTCGCTACCTCCTCTGGCCCGGCCCGATGCCGGCGCGTCATTCGTCGGAGGGGGAATGCCGGAGCGGCCGTTCCGTTCCCGAAAGCGTCAGCGGAGCCGGGCATTTTGCTGCCCGCCAAGGCGAGGAGACGACGGGAATGCGGCGAAAAGCCATGTGTCCGGACAGGATGTTGGCGGGAAAAAGCAAACGGCCGGGGCAAGCCCGGCCGTCCTCGTTCTGTCTGTCGCGTGAGCGATCAGCGGCAGGCCGTGTAGTGCTTCTGGCCGTTCTTGTCGACCCAGTAACACTTGCCGGTCGCGTCGGCGATGATCGCGCCGCCGATGGCGCCGACGCCCGCGCCGATCGCCGCGCCGCCCCAGGTGCCGGTCGCGAGACCGCCCACGGCAGCGCCGGCGAGACCGCCCACCACCGCGCCGTCGCCGGCACGCGAGCCGGTGGTCGGGGTCGAGCAGCCGGCAGCGAGCGCGCCGAGCAGCGCGACGGAAACGAGGATCGTGGCCTTCTTCATGTCGAACTCTCCTTGTGACGCGAGCCGGCTTGACCGGCTCCGGGCCTTTTGGCCGCATCGGAACGCCCAGGCACGGAACGAGCATACGCAGCGTTCCGCACCGTCCCCCCGCGGGGTCCGGGCTCGAGCGTGAGCCTAGCCTTTCCCTCGCCTGTCGCAAAGAGGCAGGTGCAACCTCACCCGCCGCTTGTGACAGGCTTCACAGAAGGATCAGACGATGCCGCTCGAGCTGCCGCCCGTCGCCGGCCGCTCGGCCGTGACGCGGGCGCGATAGCCCGAGGCGCGATAGGTGGCGATCGGATCGATCGCCCCGCCCTTGGCAAGCCGGGCCTTGGCGATGATCGGCGATACGTCGGTGTTGTAGGCGCGTTTCAGCGTCTCCCGCGCCATCAGCACGTCGTTCGCCTCCTGGAAGGCTTCGAGCACCGGCCGGTCGACCAGCAGCGCCTGCGCATAGGCGCGCTGGATTTCGATCGCGCTCGCCATCAGGCTCTCGATCGGATCAGTCACATTGTGCGACTGGTCGATCATGTAGGCCGGGTCGAAGGCCTCGGCCTTGCGATACTCGGCGTCGACCAGCTCGTTGAAGACGAGGAACAGCTGGAACGGATTGATCGAGCCGGCGTCGAGATCGTCGTCGCCATATTTCGAATCGTTGAAGTGAAAGCCGGCGAGCTTCCTGAACTGGATCAGCCGGGCGACGATCATCTCGATATTGACGTTCGGCGCATGGTGGCCGAGGTCGACGAGGCAGAAGGCCTTGGGGCCGAGTTCCTGGGCGATCAGGTAGTTGGTGCCCCAGTCCTGCACGACCGTCGAATAGAAGGCCGGCTCGTAGAGCTTGTGCTCGGTGAAGACGCGCCAGTCGTCCGGCAGCGCCGCATAGACCGCCTTCATGGCGTCGAGATAGCGCTCGAAGGCGCGGGTGAAATTCGACTGGCCGGGGAAATTCGAGCCGTCGCCGATCCACACGGTCAGCGCCTTGGAGCCGAGCACGCGGCCGATCTCGATCGTCTCGATATTGTGCTCGATCGCCTGCTGGCGGACCGCCTTGTCGGTGTGCGACAGCGAGCCGAACTTGTAGGAGAGCGCCTGGTCCTTCGCGTCGGAGAAGGTGTTCGAGTTCATCGCGTCGAAGCCGAGCCCGAGCGCGTCGCCCTTCGCCTTGATCGCCGCCGGATCGGCCTTGTCCCACGGAATGTGCAGCGAGACGGTCGGCGTCGCGCGGGTCAATTGCTGGATGACGGCGCAGTCGTCGAGCTTGTCGAAGATGCCGCGCGGCTCGCCCGGGCCGGCAAAGCGCGCGAAGCGCGTGCCACCGGTGCCGACGCCCCAGGAGGGGATGGCGACGCCGAACGACGCGACCTTGCGCGTCACCACGTCGATGTCGATGCCGCGACGGTCGAGCTGCTCGCCGAGCGCCGAATAGTCGTTGGCGAGGGCGGCCTCGGCGGCCCGGTTGTTCTCGGCGACGATCGCCTCTTGGATCGGTAGATCGGTCATGCTGCGGGTCCTCCCGGAATTGATCGTCGATCGCCGCGTCGCGTCACGCCCGGGCGAGGCCCCGGGCCTGACGGAGGCGGGCATGGCCGCTAGCGGGTGAAGCTGATCGCGTTGCCCGCGTCGACATTGATGATGTTGCCGGTCGACTTCGCGGAGAGGTCGGCGGCGAGGAAGAAGGCGGCTTCCGCGATATCCTCCGGGAACACCGAGCGCTTCAGGAGCGAGCGGTTGCGGTAGAACTCCTCCAGGTCGTCCTCGCCGATCTTGTTCGATTCCGCCCGCTGCTGGCGCCACTCGCCCTGCCAGATCTTGGAGCCGCGCAGCACCGCGTCGGGATTGATCGTGTTGACGCGGATGCCGAACGGCGCGCCCTCGAGCGCCAGGCAGCGGGCGAGATGGATCTCCGCCGCCTTGGCGGCGCAATAGGCCGAGGCGCCCGCCGAGGCCGCGAGCCCGTTCTTCGAGGCGATGAACACCATCGATCCGCCGAGCTTCTGCTTCTTCATGATCCGATAGGCCTCGCGCGAGACGAGGAAATATCCGGTCGCGAGGATCGAGATGTTGCGGTCCCAGACGGCGAGCGTCGTGTCCTCGAAGGGCGAGGCCGACGAGATGCCGGCATTGGAGACGAGGATGTCGAGCCCGCCATATTCGACCAGGGAATCACGGAAGGCCTTCTCGACCGCCGCCTCGTCGGTGACGTTGGCGAGGACGCCGCGGACATTGTCCTTGCCGAACCGCTTGCCGAAGCCCGCGACGGCATCGTCGAGCGAGGCCTGGTCGATATCGGCGAGTACCACGACCGCGCCCTCGGTCAGGTAGCGCGTGGCGATGGCCGAGCCGATGCCGCCGGCGCCGCCGGTGATGAAGGCGATACGGCCGGCAAGCGCCTTCGGCTTCGGCATCCGCTGCAGCTTCGCTTCCTCGAGCAGCCAGTATTCGATGTCGAACGCTTCCTGCTCGGAGAGCCCGACATAGGTCGAGACCGTCGAGGCGCCGCGCATCACGTTGATCGCGTTGACATAGAACTCGCCCGAAATGCGCGCCGTCGCCTTGTCGCGGGCGAAGGTGATCATGCCGACGCCGGGGATGAGATAGACGACGGCGTTCGGATCGCGCATCGCCGGGCTGTCCGGGTGCTTGCAGCGCTCGTAATAGGCGGCGTAGCCGGCGCGATAGGCCTCGATGGCGGCGTCGAGGCCGGCGACGACCTCGTCGAGATTGTCGCGCGCCGGGTCATAGTCGAGGACAAGCGGCCGGATCTTAGTGCGAAGGAAATGGTCGGGGCAGGACGTCCCGAGCGCCGCGAGCGGCTTCAGCTCGGCCGAGTTGACGAAGTCGAGCACCGCCTGCTGGTCGTCGAAATGGCCGACCTTCGATTCCGTCTTGCCGATGCGGCCGCGGATTTCGGGCATCAGCCGCGCGGCGACGGCCCGGCGCTTGTCGGCGTCCAGCGACGTCGCGACGGCGCCGCCGAAGATCGCCTTGCCCTTGGTCTTTTCCTCGAACCAGCCGATCGCCTTGTTGATGATTTCCAGCGTCAGCTCGTAGCAGGCCTTGGCGTCGTCGGCCCAGGTGAAGAGCCCGTGGCTCTCCAGCACGACACCCTTCGCGGCCGGGTTCTCGGCGGCGAATTTCGACAGCCAGAGGCCGAGCTCGAAGCCAGGGCGCTTCCAGGGCAGCCAGCCGATCTCGTCGCCATAGATCTCCTTCGTCAGCTCCTTCGAATTCTGCGAAGCGGCGATGGCGATGATCGCGTCGGGATGCATGTGGTCGACATGCCTGTAGGGCACATAGGCATGCAGCGGCGTGTCGATGGAGGCGGCGCGCGGGTTCAGATTGAAGGTGCAGTGCGGCAGGTAGCCGACCATCTCGTCCTCGAAGGCGAGCCCGCGATAGATGCCCTTCAGTGCCTCCAGCTTCGACTGGTAGAGCGTCGCGAAGCCATCGAGCTTGATCGAGCCGACATCGCCGCCCGATCCCTTCACCCAGAGAACCGTGACGTCCTCGCCGGTAAGCGGATCCTTCTCCGTCACCTTGGCGGAGGTGTTGCCGCCGCCGAAATTGGTGATGCGCTTGTCGGAGCCGAGCAGGTTCGAGCGGTAGAGCAGCAGCTCGGGCTCGCTCATTCCGCTGGTCTTGGCGTCGTCCCAGCGGTTGTCGAGGAAGAGAGAAGCGCCTGTCATGATCGGATTTGTCCGCTTTTTGAGAGCTGGACCGCCCGGCGGCGGGCCGGCCGGCACGGTAAGGCACGCCGCGACGCGAGGCCGGGCGAAGATCGGCCAAGCTTTCCCAGCGCCCGGCCGCTTTGTCAATCATCGACCGTCATAAATGATCATATCGCGATGCAATATCGAGCAACATCGCCAGATTGCGCCGCAAAACCACGCTGCTGCGACGCAATATAACTGTATTTGATCGAAAATGATTGACACGGCGCGTTTCGGCGGCAAGATCGGCGGCGTCTGGGAGGAGACATGCACGAAATCGAGCGCCAGAGGATCATCCTCAGCGAGATCGCCGACCGTCCGGTCGTGACGGTCGCGCAGCTGGTTGAGCTGACCGGCGCCTCCGAGGCGACGATCCGGCGCGACATCAACGCGCTGCATCAGGACGGCAAGCTCAACAAGGTGCGCGGCGGCGCCGAAGCGCTGCATCCCCCGCAGCTCGTCGGCATTGGCGGGCGCCATTTCGCGGCCAGCGAGCAGATGAACCTGGCCGAGAAGCGGGCGATCGCCCGCGCGGCGGTCGAGCTTTGCGCCGACGGCGATTCGATCATCATCAATGGCGGCACCACGACCTATCAGATGGTCGATCACCTGGCGCGTCGCCGGATGCAGATCCTGACCAACTCCTTCGCCATCGCCGAGACGCTGGTCCGCACGTCGAAGAACACGATCGTGCTGCCGGGCGGCGCCGTCTACCGCGAACAGAGCCTCGTGCTTTCGCCCTTCGAAAACGACGTGACCCGCAATTTCTACGCGCGGCGCATGTTCATGAGCGCCAAGGGCATCAGCCCGAGCGGCGTCATGGAGGGCGATCCGCTCCTGATCCAGGCGGAGCAGAAGCTGATCAACCAGGCGGACGAGCTTATCCTCCTTGCCGACTCCTCGAAATTCGAACGCCGCTCGCCGCTGATCCTGTGCCCGCTCGACCGCGTGAGCATGATCATCACCGACAGCGGTCTCTCGCCCACCCATGCCAAGATGATCGAGGAGGCCGGCATCCGGCTCATCGTCGTCGAGCCCGATTCCCAGGACAGCACGGAGGCCGTGGGACGCCGTGACCGACACCGGAAGGACCGCCAAGCCCATGACAGCGACCCCTGCGAGCTCGGCCGAGACGGCACCGCCGCTCGTCGAGCTCAGGAACACCTCCAAGACGTTCAGCGGCATCAAGGTGCTGAAGAATGTCGGCTTCGACGTGCGGCCGGGCGAGGTCCACGCCCTGCTCGGCGAGAACGGCGCCGGCAAGTCGACGCTGATCAAGATCCTTTCGGGTTTCCATACCCCGGACGAAGGGGGCGAGATCCGCGTCAACGGGCGTCCGGTCTCCTTCTCCTCGCCCCGCGACGCGCGCAAGGCCGGCATCGCGACGGTCTACCAGGAGCTGCTGCTCTTCCCCGACATGACGGTCGCCGAGAACATCTTCATCGGCCATGCGCCGCGCGCCGGCATGGGTGCGCTCGACTGGAACGAGATGCGCCGCCGTGCCCGGGCGCTGCTCGACGATCTCGACAGCCACGACCTCGATGTCGATGCGCGCGTCGGCGGCCTCTCGGTTGCCAACCGCCAGCGCGTCGAGATTGCCAAGGCGCTGTCGCAGGACGCGCGCCTGCTGATCATGGACGAGCCGACCGCCTCGCTGGCCGACGCGGACGTCCGCCGCCTGCTCGACGTGGTTCGCCGCCTCCGCGAGCGCGGCGTCGCCATCATCTATATCAGCCACCGCATGCCGGAGATCTTCGCCCTCGCCGACCGCGTGACGGTCCTGCGCGACGGGGCGCTGATCGGCACCAAGGATATCGAGGAGGTCGACGACGCCTCGCTCGTCTCGATGATGGTCGGCCGCTCCATCGACCAGCTCTTCCCCAAGGTCGTCGTGCCGATCGGCGCGCCGGTGCTGGAACTGCGCAAGGTCTCGTTCAAGGACGAGGTGCAGGACATCTCGCTCACGCTGCGCGCCGGCGAGATCCTCGGCATCGCCGGTCTCGTCGGTTCCGGCCGCACCGAGCTTGCGCTGACCATCTTCGGCATCACGCCGGCGACCTCGGGCGAGATCCTCCTGAACGGCCGGCCCGTCACGATCCGCAGCCCGCAGCAGGCGCGTGACCTCGGCATCGCCTATGTTCCGGAAGATCGCGGCCTGCAGGGCCTCGTGAAGCCGCAGACCATCCGCGAAAACGTGTCGATGGCGCTGCTCGACCGCATCTCGAAGGGCTCGATCGTCGACCGCGTCAAGGAATCGGCGCTCGCCCGCGACGCCATCGCCCGCTTCGGCATCCGCGCCCGCGGCCCCGAGCAGCGCGCCGGCCAGCTTTCCGGCGGCAACCAGCAGAAGGTCGTGCTGGCCAAGTGGGTTTCGACCAATCCCAAGGTCCTCATCATGGACGAGCCGACGCGCGGTATCGACGTCGGCGCCAAATCGGAGATTCACGCGCTGATGTGCAAGCTCGCCGGCGAGGGACTCGCCGTGATCATGATCTCGAGCGAACTCCCCGAAGTGCTCGGCATGAGTGACCGGATCATGGTGATGAACGGCGGCCGCATGGTGCGCACCTTCGATCGCAGCGAGGCGACGCCCGACGTCGTCGGCGCGGCCATGACCCATGCCGGCGCCAGCCATGCGGGAGGCGCGGCATGAGCTTCGAGACAGCCACCGTCCGCCGGTCCGCCTCCACGGGCTTCGCCGCGCGCACCTTCGCGACCTATGGCCAGGAATTCATCATCCTCGCCTGCATCGTCGTGCTTTTCGTCGCTGTCGGCCTCATCGCGCCGCGCTTCATCAGCCCGACCAATCTCACCACAATCTTTGTCGGCAACGCCTATATCGCGGTCGCCGCGATCGGTATGTCGATGGTCATCATCTCCGGCCATATCGACGTTTCGGTCGGTTCGCTGATCGGCGTCCTCGCGACGATCTCGGGCACGCTCGCCGTGTCGGGCTATCCGGTCTGGTTCGCCTGGCTGGCGCCGGTCATCGTCGGCATGGTTGTGACGTCCTTTATCGGCGTGCTCGTCGCGTATGTCCGTATCCCGTCGATCGTCGTCACGCTCGGCATGCTGTCGATCCTGAAGGGCGGCCTGATTTCCGTGACGGGCGGTGCCTGGATCACCAACCTGCCGCCGGACTATCTGATCGCGCAGTTCCGCCTATTCGGCATCCCCTCGCCCGTCTGGTTCATGATCTTCCTGACCGCGGTTGCGGCGATGTTCATGCGCTACACCGCCTTCGGCCGGTCCATCTATGCGATCGGCGGCAATGGCGAGGCGGCGCGTGTCGCCGGCATCCCGGTCGAGCGCACGACGGTCACGATCTTCGCCATACACGGCCTCTTCGCCGGCATCGCGGCGGTGCTGTTCGCGACTCAGCTGCAGGTCATCCAGTCGACCGTGCCGCCCAATCTGGAGCTCACCGTCATCACCGCCTCGGTGGTCGGCGGCGTCTCGATCCTCGGCGGCACCGGCACGGTCGTCGGCTCGACGCTCGCCGCGATCCTCTTCGCCGCGATCGGCTCCTCGCTGATCTTCCTCAATGTCTCGGCCTACTGGCTGCGCGCCGTGCAGGGTCTCCTGATCCTCGCCACCGTGCTCGCCGACATGGCCCGCCGCCACCGGATCGGATGACCGACATGACGCTCTCGCTCCGATCCTTCATGCGCCACGAGGCCGTGCTCGGCATCCTGCTCGTGCTCGTGCTCTTCGTGCTGGCACAGCAGTCCGACAAGTTCTTCACGACGGCCAACATCCTGAACCAGGGCCGCCTGATGACGGAGATCGGCCTCATCGCGCTGCCGATGACCTTCGTCATCATCACCGGCGGCATCGATCTGTCGGTCGGCTCGATCCTCGGCCTCTGCGCCATCCTGCTCGGCGTCTTCTGGCAGAATCTCGGCCTGCCGCTTCCCGCCGCCATGGCGCTTGCCGTCTGCGTCGGCGCGCTGGCCGGGCTGGTGAACGGCCTCATCATCACCCGCTTCAAGGTGCCGCCGCTCATCGCGACGCTGGCGACGCTCGCGCTCTATCGCGGCCTCGCCGAGGGCATCAGCCAGGCGCGCTCGGTGCGCGGCTATCCGGAATGGTTCTTCGTGCTCGGCCAGGGCGAAGTGCTCGGCGTTCCGACTCAGCTCTGGATCCTGATCGTTTTCGCGATCGGCGCCGCGGCGATCCTCGGCCTCACCACCTTCGGCCGGGCCACCTATGCCGTCGGCGCCAACGAGACGGCCGCGCGGTTCTCCGGCATCAATGTCGACCGCACCAAGCTCCTGATCTACACGGCGTCCGGCCTCGTCTCCGGTATCGCCGCGGTGATCTTCGTCTCGCGCGTCTCGACGACGCGCTCCGACATGGGCACCGGCGTCGAACTCGACGTGATCACGGCCGTGGTGCTCGGCGGCACGTCGATCTTCGGCGGCCGAGGCACCATCATCGGCACCGTCATAGGCCTCATCCTGGTGCAGGCTCTCAAGAACGGCCTCGCGCTCTCGGGCGTGAAGGGCGACGGCACGATCGTCGTCATCGGCGTCGTGCTCATCTTCGCCATCCTGGCGAGCAACCTCTTCAGCCGCAACGGCGACGGCTGAGACGACAGAAGAAGAACTGCGGACGCCATCGCCGAAAACGGCATCCGCGCCAACATGTTCGAGGAGGAGAAGGAACATGAAGACCAAGACCATCCTGATGGCAGCCGGCCTGGTGCTGGCGAGCTCGGCCGCCTATGCGGCCAGCTGGACCGGCGGCGATGACCTGCCGACCAATCCGCTCGCCTGCGACGCCACGCCTGGCGAAGTCGTGGCAAAGCCTTATGACGGCGGCGTGCCGACCAATGCGCCCGACCGCAACGGCAAGAAGATCACCGTCGTCGACGTTCCGAAGCTGATCGGCGTCGGTTACTTCAGCGCCACGACCAAGGGCCAGGCCGAGGCCGCCAAGGAACTCGGCAATGTCGACGTCAAGACCGACGGCCCGACCAAGGCGAATATCGACGAGCAGATCACCTTCATCGACAACTACGTGACCTCGGGCGTCGACGGCATCCTGTTCGCCGCCAATGACCCGGTGGCCATCGCCCCGGTGCTGAAGAAGGCGCTCGCCGCCGGCATCAATGTCGTCGGCTATGACGCCAACTCGACGCCGGATGCGCGCCAGTGGTTCGTGAACCAGGCCGAGTTCAACGGCGTCGCGAAGTCGCTCGTCGACAACCTCGCCAAGGAGATCGGCGAGGATTCCGCCTTCGCGATCGTCACCTCGACCTTCACGACGCCGAACCAGGCGCGCTGGATCGCCGAGATGGCCGCCTATGCCGCGAAGTGCCATCCGAAGCTCGAGTTCCTCGAGACCGTCGAGGCGCAGGAAGACAACGTCCTGTCCTTCAACCAGGCCACCACGCTGATCAACAAGCATGGCGACAAGCTCAAAGGCATCGTCGGCATGACCTCCGTCGCGACGCCCGCGGCGGCCGAAGCCGTGACGCAGTCGGGTCTCTGCGGCAAGGTCGCCGTCGTCGGCCTCGCCACGCCGAACGCGATGAAGCCCTATGTCGAGAAGGACTGCGTGAAGTCGGTCGTGCTGTGGAACCCCGTCGATCTCGGCTATGCCGCGATTTACGTGCTCCGCGCCGCCGCCGACGGCACGCTGAAGCCGGGCGACACCTCGGTCAAGGCCGGCAAGCTCGGCGAGCTCAAGGTCGTGAACGGCTCCGAGATCCTGCTCGGCTCGCCCTTCGTCTTCGACAAGAGCAATATCGGCCAGTTCGACTTCTGATCCGGCCCGTCATCGGCGCGAGGCATGGGCGACCATGCCTCGCGTTTTCATGTCCACGATTTTCGCGCGATGGCATCATGGCCGCATCACCGGCGCTTCAGGCGCTCGCCGCCCTCTCGGCCCACATCGGGCGCGATCCGCTGGTTACCCAGGCGGCCGGCGGCAACACCTCGGTCAAAGAAGGCGGCCGGCTCTGGATAAAAGCCTCCGGCACATGGCTCGCCGAGGCTGACCAGCGCGACATCTTCCTGCCCGTCGCGCTCGATCCGCTCAGGGCCGCGATCGAAGCCGGCGACGAGCGCGCCGCCAAGGCGACGGATTTCGTCATCGCCGAAGCCAATCCGCTCGGTCTCCGCCCCTCGGTCGAGACCTCGGTCCATGCCGTCTTTCCGCAGGCGGTCGTCCTGCATGTCCATTGCATCGAGACGGTCGCTCTCGCCGCCCGCGCCGACGCCGCCGCTGCGATCGAAGCCCGGCTCGCCGGCCTCGGCGGCGTCGTTTCCTGCCACATCCCCTATCTGAAGCCCGGCCTGCCGCTTGCCCGCGCCATCGCGGCCGAAGCCGGGCCGGAGACGAATGTCGTGACGCTTGGCAATCACGGCCTCATCGTCGCGGCGGAGACCGTCGACGAGGCGGGCGCACTGCTCGGCCGCGTCTCGGCCGCCCTCGCCTCCCCGGCCCGTCCGGCACCGCCCGCCGATATCGGCGGGCTGGAGCGCCTCGCCGAGGGTTCGGACTGGCGCCTACCTTCGGATCCGGTCGCGCATGATACGGCAACCGATCCGGAGCGGCTCGGCATTGCCCGGCGCGGCACGCTCTATCCCGACCATGTCGTGTTCCTCGGCAGCGCCGTGGCGGTGTTGTCTGGAGGCGAGACCCCCGCGACCTTCGTCTCCGACGCAACGGTGCCGCAGATGCTGCTCGCGGTCCCTGGCCTCGGTGTTCTCGTCCATCGCGCGGCGCTGAACGGCGCCGATGCGCTGGCGCGCGCGATCGCCGACGTGGCCGGCCGCATCGATGCCGTCGCCGAACTCCGCTTTCTCACCGCCGCGGAGGAGAGCGAACTCGTCAATTGGGACGCCGAGATCTATCGCCGCGCCCTCGCCAAAGCCGCCCGGGCCTGACCGGCCGATCCGGACGAAAGAACCATGACGACACGCCCCGCCGCCGTCGCCGTTCTCGATATCGGCAAGTCGAACACGAAGCTCGCTGTGATCGACCGCGCGAACCGTTCCGTGATCGCGATGCGCAGCATGCGCAACACGGTTCGCCCCGCTCCGCCCTATCCGCATTTCGATGTCGATGCGATCTGGTCCTGGTTGCTCGCCGGTCTCGCCGAGGCCGGGGCCAGCGCCCGGATCGAGGTCGTCGCGGTGACGACCCATGGCGCGGCAATCACGCTCATCGCCGACGACGGCCTCGTCCTGCCGGTGCTCGATTACGAGCATCCGGGCCCGGACGAACGCGCCGAGGACTATCGCCGCGCCCGCGGCGCCTTCGCCGAAATCCTGTCGCCGGACCTGCCGGGCGGTCTCAATGCCGGCCGCCAGCTCTACTGGCTCGCGCGACGCTTCCCGGACGACTTCGCGCGCGCAACGGCGATCCTGCCCTATCCGCAATACTGGGTCTGGCGCCTGACGGGGAAGCGCGTCGCCGAGCCGACCGCCTTCGGCGCGCATACCGACCTCTGGAACGCGAGCTCCGGCCACTATTCCGCGATGGCGCATCGCGAGGGATGGGCGACGCTCTTCCCGCCGCGCATGGCGCCCTGGGAAACCGCCGGCAACGTTCTTCCCGAGGTCGCGGCAGCGGCCAGCCTGCCGGAGGATTGCCGCGTCGTTGCCGGTATCCACGATTCGAACGCCAGCCTGCTGCCGCATATCCTCAAGCGGCCGCTGCCTTTCGCGGTCATCTCGACCGGCACATGGATGATCACCTTCGCCGCCGGCGGCAGCCTCGATCGGCTCGATCCGGCGCGCGGCGGCCTCGCTTATGTCGATGCCTTCGGCCGGCCGGTTTCATCGACGATGTCCATGACCGGCCGCGAGTTCGAGATCCTGACCGCCGGCGCGGCAGTCGAGCCCAGCGATACGGACATCGCGGCCGTCATCGAGCGCCGCATCATGGCGCTGCCCGGCTTCGTCCCCGGCTCAGGTCCATTCGGCCAGCGGCGGGGAGCGTGGTCGCACGACGCTGACGCGCTGACGCCGGGCGAACGGACGGCCGCGGCGACGCTCTATGCCGCGCTCGTCGCCGAGGTGTCGCTCGCGCTCGCCGGCGCCGAGGGACCGGTGCTGATCGAGGGACCGCTGGCGCGCAATCGGCTGTTCCTCTCGGCCCTCGCGACGCTGGTGGCGCGGCCGGTGATCGGCCGGCCCGATGCGACGGGCACCACCGAGGGCGCTGCCCTTCTCGCCGATGGACCTGCGGGCGCGGTGGCGCTCGCCGACCCGCCGCCCGCGACGCCTCTCGGCGCGGGCTTCGCCGACTATGCCGCTGCCTGGCGGACGGCCGCGGGCGCGTAACGGGAAGCGCGACCGCGGCGGCGGCTTCGGCTATTGTCCGGCCACCGCAAGGAGCCGCGGCCTCAAGGAGCCGGATCGTCCATGTCGCTTCCCGCCTGCACCGTCGTGCTCGACATCGGCAAGACCAATGCCAAGCTGGCGCTGGTCGATGCCGGAACGCGCGCGATCGTCGAGATCCGCACCACGGCCAACGAGGTCCTTCGCGAGGGTCTCTATCCGCATTTCGATACCGACCGTCTGTGGAGCTGGATCGTCGCCGGCCTCAAGGACTATGCCGCCAAGGGCCGGATCGGCTGCATCTCGACGACGACCCATGGCGCCGCCGTCGCCATTCTCGGCCCCGACGGCCTTGTCCTGCCGATCCTCGACTATGAATATGCCGGACCCGATTCCGTCGCGGAGGCCTATCGGCCGCTGCGCGGCGCCTTCTGGGAAACGTTGTCGCCCGACCTGCCGGCCGGTCTCAATGCCGGCCGCCAGATCTACTGGCTCGAGGAGACCTTCCCCTCCGCCTTCGGCCGCGCCACCGCGATCCTCATGTATCCGCAATACTGGGTCTGGCGGCTCACGGGAGCCCTCGCGGCCGAGCCGACCTCGCTCGGCTGCCACAGCGATCTCTGGAACCCTGAGGCCGGCACCTTCTCGCGCCTCGCCGAGGACCGCGGCTGGGCGAAGCTCATCCCGCCCGTGACGCGGCCCTGGGAAACCGCCGGAACGATCCGTCCGGCGCTCGCGGCGAAGACAGGATTGCCGGAAGACTGCCGCGTCGTCGCCGGCATCCACGATTCCAATGCCAGCCTGCTGCCGCACATCCTGCGCCGAAAGTCGCCTTTCACTGTGCTGTCGACCGGCACATGGCTGATCACCTTCGCCATCGGCGGCTCGATGTCCAATCTCGACCCGGCGCGCGACTGCCTCGCCAATGTCGATGCCTTCGGCCGCCCGGTCCCCTCGGCCCGCTTCATGGCGGGACGCGAGTTCGAGCGGCTCACGGAAGGCAGCAAGGCGGAGCCGAGCGAAGCGGACATTCGCTCGGTCGTGGAGAAGAGCGTCATGGCGATGCCGTCCTTCGCGCCCGGAACCGGTCCCTATGCCTTTCTCGACGGCCACTGGACGGTGGATCCGGAAACGCTCACCGCCGGCGAGCGGGTGGCGGCCGCCAGCCTTTATTGCGCGCTCGTTGCCTCGACCTGCATGCAGCTCACGAGTTCGGCAGGACCGGTCATCGTCGAAGGGCCGCTGTCGCGGAGCGCGCTGTTCCTCGGCGCGCTCGCGGCGATCACGGGTCGCCCGGTGACCGCGCGCGCGGACGCCACGGGCACGACCGAGGGCGCCGCGCTGCTTGCCGACGGGCCGGAGGGCGCCGGCCCGGGAGCGCCGGATGCAGCCCCGGTGCCGCCGCTCGACATCGATCTCTCGGCCTATGCGGCGGCCTGGCGGGCGGCGCTCGACTGACGGCTCTGCCGTGCTAGGCTCGCCGCCTGACTGACGAGGATCCGCTGCGGGGGGGTGATGATGAAGCGTGTTGGTCTCCTGGCCACCGCCGCGTTCGGCGCGGCCCTGATGACTGCCGGCGCGGTTTCGGCCGCCACCGTGACCCGCGCCGAGGTCGAGGCCGTTCTGCCGACTTTCGAGGCCATGGTCACCAAGGCGATCGCCGATGGCGAAGTGCCGGGGCTCTCGATCGCGATCGTTGCCGGCGACGAAGTGGTTTATCTCAAGGGCTTCGGCACGCGCGAAGCCGGCAAGGACGAGCCTGTCGGCCCCGATACGGTCTTCCAGCTCGCGTCCTTCTCGAAGCCGATCTCCGCCACCGTCGTCGCAGCGGTCGTCGGCAACAACCAGCACGGCATCGACTGGGATTCGCGCGTCACCGATCTCGACCCGTCCTTCCATCTGAAGGAAGCGTGGCCGACCGCGAACCTCACGGTCACAGACCTTTTCGCGCATCGCAGCGGTCTTCCTGGCAACGCAGGTAATGAGCTCGAGGACCTCGGCTTCGACCGCGCGACCATCATGCACCGCCTAGCCGAGGTGCCGCTGGCGCCCTTCCGCGCGACCTATTCCTATTCGAATTTCGGCATCACCGAAGGCGCCGACGCAGTCGCCAAGGGCGAGGGCATGGCCTGGGCCGATCTCGCAGAAACGCGCCTTTTCAAGCCGCTCGGCATGACGCAGACCAGCGCCCGCTATGCCGATTTCCTGGCGCGCCCGGACCGGGCCGTCCTCCATATCGGCGGCACCGGCGCCTGGAAGCCGGGCCCGCTCAGGAAGCCCGATGCGCAGGCGCCGGCCGGCGGCGTCTCCTCCAGCGCCCGCGATCTCTCCACCTGGCTGCGGCTGGAACTCGGCAATGGCAGCCTTGGCGGCGAGAAGGTGATCGACGCGGCGGCGCTTGCGGCAACCCATGTCCCGCTGATGGAGCGCGGCAGCAATCCGGTTACCGGCGGCGCCTCCTTCTATGGCCGCGGCTGGAATGTCGAGTTCGGCCGCTACGGCCTGCAATGGGGCCATGCCGGCGCCTTCTCGAATGGCGCGCGCACATTGGTCAGCACCCTGCCGGAGCGAGGCATCGGTATCGTGGTGCTTTCCAACGCTTTTCCGACCGGTCTCCCCGAGGGCCTTGCCGACTCGCTCTTCGATCTCGTCTTCAAGGGGAAGGTGGAGAAGGACTGGATCGGCGCCTGGGACAAGGCCTATGCGGGGCTGTTCGGCCCGGCCATCGAAGCCGCCAAGGCCCGCTTCGCCAACCCGCCGACCGAGCCGCGGCCGGCGCTCGCCAATGCCGCTTATCTCGGCCGCTATGCCAATGACTATATCGGCAATGCCGTGATTTCGGAGGAGAACGGCGCGCTTGTCCTCGGTCTTGGTCCGACCGGCGAACGCCGCTTCCCGCTCACGCATTATGACCGCGATCTCTTCATCATGCATCCGGCGGAGGAAATGCCGGACCTGCCAACCGCCGTCACCTTCACAATAGGGGCGGACGGCAAGGCGCAGTCGGTCGCGATCGAGAGCCTCGACGATCTCGGCTTCGGCACGTTGAAGCGGTCCGACTGACAGCCAGTCGGGCCCCTCGGGCGGCGTGCCGGCCCATACATTTTCGCATGGCCGTGGCACAGGCTTAGACAATTCCTTTGAACGGCGATCGCGATCAGATTGTTGATCGACAACAGCGTTCAACAGGAATCGACAGATGACCGCGCTTTTCAACGCCGACACGAACGGCACCGCCACCGTCACTGGCATGCCGCTCATCCTGCTGCGCCTCGAGGGCGCGGCGATGCTGGCGGCCGCGCTTTACGCCTGGCATCTGACGGGTGACAGCTGGCTCGTCTTCGGCCTCCTCTTCTTCACGCCCGATCTCGCGATGCTCGGCTACCTTGCCGGTCCACGCGCCGGAGCGACCGCCTACAATCTCGTGCACAGCTACGCCGTGGCCGGGCTGATCGGCGCGATCGGCCTCCTCGCCGGCGCACCGCTGGCGGTGGCGGCGGCGCTGATCCTTGCCGGCCATATCGGCTTCGACCGCATGCTCGGCTACGGCCTCAAATATCCCGACGCCTTCGGCCACACCCATCTTGGGAAGCTGGGAAAGCGATAAGGGATCGCCCCCTTCACTCGCGCTCCCGGCGGATGGCTTCGAGGGCTTCGAGGCGTTGGCGGCCCTGGTCGCCGCGGTCGGTGGCGACGGTGGCGAGGAGGGCTTCGACGATGGCGAGGAGGCCGACGCCGGAATCCCAGACGGAGGGCGCGGCGACATGGGCGGGGAGCACATGGCGCGCGACCCGCGAGATCGGCGACAGCCATTGGTCGGTGACGAGGACCACCGTCGCGCCGCGGGCATTGGCGCGCTCGGCGAAATCCGCGAGATCGGCCGAATAGCGGCGGATATCGAACAGGAGCACCACCGAGCGCCGATCGATGTCGAGCAGCTGGTCGAGCCAGGCGGCGGGCTGGCCGGTGACGCGCCGGCAATTCGGCCGCAACACGCGCAGATGCGCGGCCATGTAGTCGGCGATGGCATCGGTGAAGCGGCCGCCGAGCAGGAAGACCGAGCGCGCCGGATCGGCCAGCAGCTTCGCGACGGCGGTGAATTCGCCCCGCGGCACATTGGCGGCCGTGGCGCGGAGATTGTCGATGGCCGCGAGCGCGAAACCGGCGAGCGGGTCGCCGGCGGCGCCGCCAAGACCCTTGGTCAGCGGCGTCGCGCGCCGCGCCGCCAGCTCGGCCTTGAGGTCGTCCTGGAAGCTGCCATAGCTCGCATAGCCGATCTTGGCGATCATGCGGAGCACGGTCGGCGCGCTGACGCCCGCCGCCTCGCCGAGCTTCGCGGCGCTGTCGAGACCGGCCATCGGATAGTCGGCGAGCAGACGCTGCGCCGCGCGCTTCTCGTTGGGCGTCAGGCGGCCGAGATCGCGCCTGAGCCTCTCGCCGATCGACGCATCGCCCTCCGCCATGCCTGCCCTGTCCCCGATCCTCGCCGCGTAAGTGCCGCATTCGCAGGCACCTGACGCCACCATTTCAGAATTGACGCAACCATGCGCTGCTGTAACGTACCGTTCAGAAGACGGCGAAGTCCAGCGCTCGGGCGCCAGGATCACATAGCATGGCGAGATCGGCGATCGGTCAGAGGCATGAAACGCAGGCGGACGGGGCATCGGCGCCGCTGCTGGCGCCGGACGAGCCTCCGCCGGTGGAGACCATCGCCGCGCGCCGCGACCCGTTCGTCTTCGTCTGCGAGCATGCGTCGAACCGCATGCCGGCGGCGCTCGGCGATCTCGGCCTGCCGGGCGAGGCCTTCCAGCGCCATATCGCCTTCGACCCCGGCGCCGAGGCGCTGACGCGGAGGCTCGCGGCCCGCTTCGGCGGCGCGGCGGTGCTGCAGGCCTATTCGCGGCTCGTGATCGACTGCAACCGCGAGCCGACGCTGGCCGACGCGATCACGCCCTTCTCCGAGGATACGGCGATCCCGGGCAATACGGGGCTCGGCCAGCCGGCGCGGGAGGCGCGGATCGCCGCGGTCTGGACGCCCTTCCATGCCGCGCTCGACGCCCTTCTCGGCGCCCGCTTCGCCGAGGGCCGCCCGACGGCGCTGGTCACCATCCATTCCTTCACGCCCGTCTGGCGCGGAGTCGCCCGGCCCTGGCATGTCGGCATCATCCAGACCGGCGACCGGCGAATGGCCGATCCGATGCTGGCGGCGCTCGGCCGCGAGGATGGCCTCGTCGTCGGTGACGACCAGCCTTATTCGGCCAAGGACAATGTCGACTACACGATCCGCCGCCACGGGCGGGCGCGCGGCATTCCGCATGTGATGATCGAGGTGCGCAACGACCTTCTCGCCGACGACGCGGCGGTGGCCGCCTGGACGGAGCGCCTCGCCGCCGCGCTCGAGGAGACGGCGCAGCGCATCGGATTGCCAGCGGCAAGAGACTAGGGAGAGCGGCGCGGAACCGCGTCCGCTCGAGCATAGAGGGCCGATGTGGCTGAAGACCACGGGGCCAGGAAAGGATACGGCGGATCAACCGCCGCGGGAACAGTGACGGGGCATCGCCCGATCGGGCGGTCCGGCGGGCGCCGGCCGCCCCGGGTCAGCGACGGGAGCATGGCATGAGCGTGCGCGATTCCTACTCGGAGGCCGACAAGAAGGCGGACATCCACGTCCTCCATTCCATGGGCTATGCCCAGGAACTGGAGCGGCGGATGAGCCGCTTCTCGAATTTCGCGATCTCCTTCTCGATCATCTGCATCCTGTCGGGCGGCATCAACTCGCTCGCACAGGCGACCTCGGGCGCCGGCGGCGCCGCGATCGGCATCGGCTGGCCGCTCGGCTGCCTCATCTCGGGCGTGTTTGCGCTCGCGATGGCGCAGATCTCCTCGGCCTATCCGACGGCCGGCGGCCTCTATCACTGGGGCTCGATCCTCGGCAACCGGTTCACCGGCTGGGTGACGGCCTGGTTCAACCTGCTCGGCCTCGTGACCGTGCTCGGCGCCATCAATGTCGGCACCTATTACTTCTTCGTCGGCGCCTTCGGGCCGATGGTCGGCTGGGAAGATACGATCACCACCCGTGTTCTCTTCCTTGTGGTGCTCACCGGCCTGCAGGCGGTGATCAACCATATGGGCATCGGCCTCACCGCCAAGCTGACCGACTTCTCCGGTTATCTCATCTTCGTGACCGCGCTGCTGCTGGCGATCGTCTGCCTCGCCTCGGCGCCGTCCTATGATTTCGCTCGGCTCTTCACCTTCGCCAACTATTCGGGCGAGGCCGGCGGCAATGTCTGGCCAGAGGTCTCCGGCTGGTGGGTGTTCCTGCTCGGCCTCCTGATGCCGATCTACACCATCACCGGCTACGATGCCTCGGCGCATACGTCGGAGGAGACGCTGAAGGCCGCCCATTCCGTGCCGCGCGGCATGATCATGTCGGTCGTCTGGTCGGCCGTGTTCGGCTACATCATGCTCTGCTCGTTCGTGCTGATGATCCCGAACATGGACGAGGCCGCGAAGCAGGGCTGGAACGTCTTCTTCTGGGCGATGGATTCGCAGGTCAATCCGGCGGTCAAGGTGATCCTCTACCTCGCCATCTTCATCGCGCAGTTCCTCTGCGGGCTCGCGACGGTGACCTCTGTATCGCGCATGATCTTCGCCTTCTCGCGCGATGGCGGCCTGCCGGCGTCGAAGGCGCTGTCGAGCGTCAGCCCGAAATTCCGCACGCCGGTCGCCGCGATCTGGACCGGCGCGATCCTCGCGGTGCTCTTCGTCTGGGGATCCTCGCTGGTCTCGATCGGCGAGACGCCTGTCTATACGATCGTCGTCTCCTGCACGGTCATCTTCCTGTTCTTCTCCTTCGTCATTCCGATCGTGCTCGGGCTCCTCGCCTATGGCACCTCGAAATGGCCGAAGATGGGACCCTGGAACATGGGCCGCGGGCTGTTCACGCTGTTCGCGCTGCTCTCGATCGTCGCGATGATCCTGATTTTCGTGATCGGCATCCAGCCGCCGAACCAGTGGGCCCTTTACATCACGGTGGGCTTCGTGGTGGTGACGGCGGTCATCTGGCTCGCGTTCGAGAATCGCCGCTTCCAGGGCCCGCCGATCGGCGACATGATCGCCCGGCGCAAGGCAGCCATCGAGGCCGCCGAGAAGGCCGTCGGCGAGGCCTGACCATGTCGGGGACGGTTGAAACCGCTCCCCCAGCCAAGGCGCGGCCCTTCGGGGCCGCCCCGATTGCCGCTCCGGCCGTTCCCACACCGGCCGGAGCGGCATGAACCCACCTCCCGCGATACCCGAAGGAACGACCATGACCGGCACGATGACGCTGAAGGAACTCGAAGCCGCGATCGCCGCCGGCACGATCGACACCGTGATCGTGGCCTTTCCCGACATGCAGGGGCGCCTCGTCGGCAAGCGCTTTACCGGCGCGTTCTTCCTCGACAGCGCCATCCACGAGACGCATGCCTGCAACTATCTGCTCACCGTCGACATCGACATGGAGCCGGTGCCGGGCTACCAGGCCGCGAGCTGGGAAAAGGGCTATGGCGACTTCGTCCTGAAGCCCGACATCGCGACGCTGCGGCGCATCCCCTGGCTCGAGGGCACGGCGCTGATGCTCGCCGATGTCTGCGACCATCACGGCGAGGAGCTGGCGCACAGCCCGCGCGCGATGCTGAAGGCGCAATTGAAGCGGCTCGCCGAGCGCGGCATGTCGGCCTTCTTCGCCTCGGAACTCGAATTCTACGTCTTCGACGAGACCTTCGAGAGCGCCTCGGACAAGCGCTGGCGCGAGCTGAAGACGATGGGGAACTACATCGAGGATTATCACATCCTCCAGACGACCAAGAACGAGCCGCTCCTCAGGGCGATCCGCAACGGGCTGATGGCCGCCGGCATCCCGGTCGAGAACTCCAAGGGCGAATGGGGGCCGGGCCAGGAGGAGGTGAACATCCGCTATGCCGAGGCGCTGACGATGGCCGACTGGCACGTCGTCATGAAGAACGGCATCAAGGAGATCGCCCATCTGCAGAACCGCTCGGTCACCTTCATGGCCAAGTGGCGCTACGACCTCGCCGGCTCGTCCTCGCATATCCACTCCTCGCTCTGGGACCAGAAGGCGAAGAAGCCGCTGTTCATGGACGAGAAGGATCCGCTCGGCATGTCGGCGACGATGAAGTCCTGGCTCGCCGGCCATCTGACGCTGGCGCCGGACTTCACCTATTTCCTCGCGCCCTACATCAACTCCTACAAGCGCTTCCAGGTCGGCACCTTCGCGCCGACCAAGGCGGTCTGGTCGGTCGACAACCGCACCGCCGGCTTCCGCGTCGTCGGCGAGGGCAAGTCGGTGCGCACCGAATGCCGCATCGGCGGCGCCGATCTCAATCCCTACCTCGCCTTCTCCGCCCTGATCGCCGCCGGGCTGCACGGCATGGACGAGAAGCTGGCGCTGGAGCCGACCTTTTCCGGCGACGCCTATGGCGCCTCCGGCGTCCGCGAAGTGCCGAAGACCTTGCGCGATGCCCTCGCCGCGCTCGACGGCTCGGCCGTGATGCGCGCCGCCCTCGGCGACGCCGTCGTCGATCACTATCTGCATACCGGACGCTGGGAGCAGTTCGAATACGACCGCCGCGTCACGGACTGGGAGTTGCAGAGAGGGTTCGAGAGGTATTAGATAAACACACACCGTGTAGTTGACACACACACTGTTTGTGATAGCCTTTCCATCCTTGGAGAGGAGCCCATGCATGAGCAAATATGATCCGCTTGAGCAGCATCTTGCCCGCCAGCCGAGGCAAGAGCTGCCCATGACGTTCGAGGAGATCGAAGCCGTCATTGGCTTTGCGCTTCCCCCATCATCGCGCACGCACCGGGCCTGGTGGAGCAACAATCCCAGTAACAACGTAATGACGAAAGCTTGGCTTGCTGCGGGATATGAGACGGAACAGGTCGACCTCGAAGGTCGAAAGCTCATCTTTCGACGCACTGCGCCACAAACAAAAGCATCAGCGCCTGAGGACGCGCGCAGCCCCGAGCCGAAACCGCGCAGGCGCCACCCACTCTTTGGATGGATGAAAGGGACATTCACGATCGCTCCAGGCACAGACCTCACGGAGCCGGCCGACCCTGAATGGGCCGACATTGCGTGGGGTCCTGAGAAGAAGGACGAGGCGGGGAAAGACGCAGCGTGACGGATCTCCTGCTCGACACCTGCGCGGCGCTCTGGATATCCGAGAGCGCCGCATTGGCCCAGGCCGCGGAAGATGCGCTCGACCGTGCGGCAGACCAGGGAGCCCCGATTTTTGTTTCCCCCATCACCGCGTGGGAGATCGGCCTTCTGACGGCAAGAAACAAACTCTCGCTGCCGATGTCGCCACAGAACTGGTTCGCGCGCCTCATGCGCGCACCCAATCTTCGCCTCACCGAGCTTGCGCCTGTCATTCTGCTGGATTCATGCTTTCTCCCAGCCAGACCACCGCGCGACCCGAGCGACCGCATCATCATTGCGACCGCTCGCGCTCTCGACTTGACGATCGTCACGCGAGACCGGCTCATCCTCGGCTATGCTGAAGCAGGGCATGTTCGTGCCCTCGCCTGCTGAAAGGCAATTTCGATGAACGCACCCGTCTTCAAGATCGTCACGCCCGTCGACGGCTCCGTCTATGCCGAGCGGCCGCTTGCCAGCCAAAGCGAGGTGCTCGCCATCCTGGAGCGGGCCCGCGTTGCGCAGCGCGCCTGGCGCAGCTCGTCCATGGCCGAGCGGCAGAAGATCGCCAGCGCCTTCACGGACGCCATGGTGGCCGAGAAGGACCGCGTCGCCGAGCTGCTCGCCTGGCAGATGGGCCGTCCGATCCGCTACGGCCATGGCGAGATGCGCGGCTTCGAGGAGCGCGCGCGCTACATGATCGACATCGCGCCCTCCGCCCTCGCCGATATCGATGTCGGGCCGAAGGAGAACTTCAAGCGGTATATCCGCCGCGAGCCGTTCGGCGTCTGCCTCAACCTGCCGGCCTGGAACTATCCCTATATGACGGCGCTCAACGCCGTGCTGCCGGCGATCCTCTCCGGCAACACCGTCGTCATGAAGCATTCGAGCCAGACGGCGCTGGTCGCGGAACATTTCGCGGCCGCCTTCGCCAAGGCCGGGCTCTGGCAGGACGTGTTCCAGTTCGTGAACATGTCGCATGAGGTCACCGACCGCGTCATCCGCTCCGGCCTCGTCGACCAGGTCGGCTTCACCGGCTCGACGGCCGGCGGGCGGCACATCATGGCCTCGGTCGCCGGCGCGCCGAATTTCCCGGCGACGACGCTGGAGCTCGGCGGCAAGGATCCGGCCTATGTGCGCCCCGATGCCAATCTCCCCTTCGCGATCGAGAACATCGTCGATGGCGGTTTCTTCAATTCCGGCCAGTCCTGCTGCGCCATGGAACGCGTCTATGTCCATGAGAGCGTCTATGACGCCTTCGTCGAGGGCGCGGTGGCGACGGTGAACGCCTACAAGCTCGGCAGCCCGACCGATCCGGCGACGACGCTCGGCCCGGTCGTCCGCGCCTCGGCGGCCAAGTTCATCAAGGACCAGCTCGACGAGGCCGTCCATGCCGGCGCGAAGCCGCTGATCGACCCGTCGCGCTTCCCGGAAGCCGCCGAGGGCACGGCCTATCTGGCGCCGCAGGTTCTCGTCGATGTCGACCATTCGATGCGCTTCATGATGGAGGAGACCTTCGGCCCGGCCTTCGGCATCATGAAGGTCTCGTCCGACGAGGAGGCGGTCGCGCTGATGAACGATTCGCCCTTCGGCCTCACCGCCGCGATCTGGACCGAGGACCTTGAGGCGGCCGAGAGCATCGGCGACCGCATCGAGACCGGCACGGTCTATATGAACCGCTGCGATTTCCTCGATCCCGCTCTGCCCTGGGTCGGCGTCAAGCAGACCGGCCGCGGCGCGACGCTTTCGCGCGTCGGCTACGAGCATCTGACGCGGCCGAAGGCCTTCCATCTGCGCCTCAGCGCCAAATAGGCCTCAAAGGCAAGTAGGCCTCAGGGCCGGCAAGACCCGTTTCGATCCCGGAGAGATCATGCTCGACAGCTACGCCTCGCTCACTGCCAACTGGTCCTATCCGACCGCGATCCGCTTCGGCGCCGGGCGCATCGGCGAGCTGGCCGACGCGGTCAAGGCGGCGGGCATCGCGCGGCCGCTCTTCGTGACCGATCCGGGCATCGCGGGGCTGCCGATCGTCGCGAAGGCGCTGGCGGTGCTCGACGGGGCCGGCGTCGCCTATACCGTCTTCTCCAAGGTCGACGGCAACCCGACCCTCGCCAATCTCGACGACGGCCTCGCAGCCTATCGTGCCGGCAGCCATGACGGCGTGATCGCCTTCGGCGGCGGCTCGGCGATGGATATCGGCAAGACGATCGCCTTCATGGCCGGCCAGAGCCGCCCGGTCTGGGACTTCGAGGACCGCGAGGACTGGTGGACGCGCGCCGATGCGAACGGCATCGCGCCGATCGTCGCGGTGCCGACCACCGCCGGCACGGGCTCCGAAGTCGGCCGCGCCGCGGTCATCACCGATCCCGCCGACCACACCAAGAAGATCATCTTCCACCCGAAGATGCAGCCGAAACTCGTCATCGAGGATCCGGAGCTCACGGTCGGCCTGCCGCCGAAGATCACCGCCTGGACGGGCATGGACGCGCTCAGCCATTCGCTGGAGGCCTGGTCGAGCCCGTTCTTCCATCCGCAATCGGCGGGCATCGCGCTCGAAGGCATGCGGCTCGTCAAGGACTGGCTGCCGGTCGCGGTGAAGGATGGCAGCCGCATCGAGGCGCGGGCCTATATGCTGATCGCCTCGTCGATGGGCGCCGTCGCCTTCCAGAAGGGCCTCGGCGCGATGCACGCCATGAGCCATCCCTGTTCGAGCCTGCGCGGCACGCATCACGGCCTGACCAATGCCGTGGTCATGCCCTATGTGCTCGCCTTCAACGCGCCGGCCATCTCGGAGAAACTCGCGGCGCTCGCGCGCTATCTCGATCTTCCCGGCCAGTCGGCGACGAGCGTCATCGACTGGGTGCTGGCGCTGCGCGCCGAGCTCGGCATCCCGCACACGCTGAAGGAGATCGGCGTCGACGAGAGCGTGCTGCCGGAGGCGGCGAAGATGGCCGAGCACGATCCGTCCAACGGCGGCAATCCGGTGCCGCTCGACGCCGCAGGTTATGAGACGCTGTTCCGCCGCGCCATCGAGGGAACGGTCAAGTAGCCGGAATCAATTTCCGAACGTCCCTCCGCAAGCCGCTGATCCGACTCGCGGTTTGCGCCCGTCTTCATGTGACGGGTGAAGACGCGTCCCGCCGGATGAAATCGATGAAGGCGCGGAGCGGCGCCGGGACGAGGCGGCGGCCGGGATAGTAGAGGAACGGGCCGGAGAAGGACTGCCACCAGTCTTCCAGCACCGGCTCCAGCGCGCCGGTGGCGAAATAGGGTCGCAGCCAGTCCTCGAAGATCATGACGATGCCGAGCCCGCCCGCCGCGGATTCGATCGCGAGATCGAAGGCGGCGCCGGGCTGGATGACGAGCGGGCCGCCGACCCGCACCACTTCGACCCGGCCGCCCTGCTCGAACTCCCAGTCATGCATGGCGCCGCTGGCGAGCCGCGCGGTGATGCAGCGATGCGCGACGAGATCGCGCGGATGCTCGGGCCGGCCGAAGCGCGCCAGATAACCGGGAGAGGCGGCGCAGCCGAAGCGCTGGCGGCGCGGGCCGATCGGCACCGCGATCATGTCCTGCGGCAGCCGCTCGTCATAGCGGATGCCGGCATCGCAGCCGACGGCGACGAGATCGACATAGGCGTCCTCGGCGGTGATATCGAGCCGGATCTCCGGATAGGCGGCAAGGAACGGCGCCACGATCGAGGGCAGGACGAGCCGCGCGGCACTGAACGGAACATTGAGCCGCAGCGGCCCCGCCGGCCGGTCGCGCAGGCTGTTCACGGCATCGAGCGCCGCCTCGACCTCGCCGAGCGCCGGCTGCAGCCGCTCCATGAGACGCCGCCCGGCCTCGGTCGGCACGACGCTGCGCGTCGTCCGATTGAAGAGCCTGAGGCCCAGCGACTCCTCGAGCCGCCGCACCGCCTCGCTGACGCCGGACGGACTGACACCAAGCGTCTTGGCGGCGCCGCGAAAGCCGCCGGCCCGCGCCACGGCGAGAAAGGCGGAGAGATCGCCGAGATCGGGTTTCATTGTTCGCCACTCCGCACAGCCCGTGCCGATAATGACAGATTATCGATCAGCCGTTGAGCCCCCAGCTATTGCTTGTCCTCGACAGGAGACTCCCGATGGCCAAGACGTCCACAGCCACATCCACAGCCTCGACCCTCGCCTCCCCCACGTTCATGCTGGGCGATCGCCGCGTGAAGCGCATCGGCTATGGCGCCATGCAGCTCGCCGGCCCCGGCGTGTTCGGCCCGCCCCGCGACCATGACGCGGCGCTCGCCGTGCTGCGCGCCGCGATCGAGCGTGGCGTCGACCATATCGACACCGCCGACATCTATGGCCCGCACATCACCAACCGCCTCATCAAGGAGGCGCTGCACCCCTATCCGGACCATCTCACCATCGTCACCAAGATCGGCGCGCGGCGTGGCAGCGATGGCTCGTGGAACCAGGCGGGCTCGCCTGAGGAACTCGCCGTGCAGGTCGACGAGAACCGCGCCAATCTCGGCCTCGACCGGCTGGAGGTGGTCAATCTCCGCCTGATGTTCGACACGATGGGGCCGGCCGAAGGTCCGGTCGAGGAGGCCGTCGAGGCGCTCGCCGACATGAAGCGGCGCGGCCTCGTCGGCCATATCGGCATCAGCAACGCGACGCCGGCGCAGGTCGCGGCGGCGCGGGCGATCACCGACATCGTCTGCGTGCAGAACCTCTACAACATCGCCCATCGCGGCGACGACGCACTGATCGATGCGCTGGCGAAGGACGGCATCGCCTATGTGCCCTTCTTCCCGCTCGGCGGTTTCTCGCCGCTGCAATCGGAAACGCTGAACGGCGTCGCCACGCGCCTCGGCGCGACGCCGATGCAGGTGGCGCTCGCCTGGCTGCTGCAGCGCGCGCCGAACATCCTGCTTATCCCCGGCACCTCGTCGATCACCCATCTCGACGAAAATCTCGCGGCCGGCGATCTGGCGCTTCCCGAGGATGCGCTCGCCGAGCTCGACGCGATCGGCGGCGGGGCCAACGTCTGACGATCGTCGAAGCGCGGGCAATTCCCGTCTTCGCGCCTTGCACGAATTGCTCTATCCCTTTGCGGCGACGCGCCTTCCTGGTGCGCCGCCGTTTTCGTGTCCGCTCTGGGAGGAGCCGTCTTGAGCCCCGACATCATCTGCATCGGCGAGCCGATGTTCGAGCTGAACCAGCCCAAGGGCGAGACCGTCTTCCATCCCGGCCATGGCGGCGACGCCTCCAACGCGGCGATCGCCGCCGCGCGGCAGGATGCGTCGGTCGGCATGCTCACCGCGATCGGCACCGATGCCTTCGGCGACTCGTTCATCGATCTGTGGCGGTCGGAAGGCATCGACACGAGCGCGGTGAAGCGCGATCCGAACGCGCCCACCGGCCTCTATTTCGTGACGCATGGCGAGGAGGGGCACCAGTTCTCCTATCGCCGCGCGGGATCGGCGGCGAGCCTGTTCGGCCCCGGCGAACTGCCGCTCGACTATGTCCGCGGCGCCCGCATCCTGCACGCCTCCGGCATCAGCCAGGCGATCTCGACGGCGGCCGCCGACGCGGTCTTCCTCGCCATGCATACGGTACGGGCGGCCGGAGGACTCGTTTCCTACGACACCAATCTCCGCGCCCGGCTCTGGCCGATCGACCGGGCGCGGGCGATCATCCACGCCTCGGCGAGCCTCGCGCATATCCTGAAGACGAGCATCGAGGACGCGACCGCGCTGACCGGGCTCACCGATCCGCTCCGAATCGCGAACTACTATCTGCATCTCGGCGCGCGGATCGCCATCGTCACGCAGGGCGGCGCCGGCACGCTGGTGGCGACGCATGAGAAGAACCGGCAGATCGACGCCATCAAGGTGAAGCCCGTCGACGCCACGGGCGCCGGCGACACCTTCGACGGCGCGTTCCTCGCCGAATATCTGAAGCACGGCGACCCCTTCGCCGCCGCGCTCTATGCGAACGCGGCGGCCGGTCTCGCGACCGAAGGCTATGGCGCGGTGGCACCGATGCCGCGTCGCGCGGCCGTGGAGGCCGCGCTGGCCGGTCGGTAGCGCGATCGTTGCGGGGCGTTGGCCGTAGCTGCGGGAGCAAGCACCCTCACCTCTCCCATGGGGAGAGGTCGGACCCCAGGTCCGGGTGAGGTGAAGGACCGCGTCGCGTGCCTCAGCTGCCGCCGATGGCGGAGAGGAGCTGGGCCTCGTTGTTCTTGAACATCTTGATATAGGTCGGCGCCGGGCCGTCGGGCGGGGAGAGCGCGTCCGAGAAGAGTTCGCCGCCGACCTTCACGCCCGTCTCGCGCGAGATCTGCTCGACGAGGCGCGGATCGCTGATGTTCTCGACGAACATCGCCTGGATCTTCTCGTCCTTGATCTGGCGGACGATCTTGGCGACGTCGGCGGCCGAGACGTCGGCCTCGGTCGAGATGCCTTCCGGCGCGATGAACTGGATGTCGTAGGCGGCGCCGAGATAGCCGAAGGCATCGTGGCTGGTGACGATCCGGCGATGGCTGGCCGGAACCTTGGCGAAGGCGGCCTTGAGGTTCTGGTCGATCGCGACCAGCTCGTCCTCGAGCTTCTTGCCGTTCGCCTCGTAGTCGGCCTTGTTGGCCGGATCGGCAGCGGCGAAGCCGGCGACGATGTTCTTCACGTAGAGGACGCCGTTCTTCGGGTCCTGCCAGGCATGCGGATCGAGCGCATGGCCGTGATCGTCATGCGAGAGCTCGGCGGCCTCTTCGGCATCGCCCTGCCACTCGCGCGGCTTCACGCCCCTGGAGGCGACGATCGCCTCACCCTTGAAGCCCGAGGCCGAGACGAGGCGCTCCATCCAGTTCTCGAGCCCGAGCCCGTTCTCGACGAGGACCTTGGCCTCGGACAGCGCCTTGGCGTTGGTCGGCGACGGCTCGAAGGTATGCGCGTCGCCATCCGGGCCGACCAGCGTCGTGACGGTGACATGGTCGCCGCCGACTTCCGCGGCGAGATCGCCGAGGATCGAGAAGCTCGCCACCACCTTCATCGGCTCGGCCGCGAAGGCAGGGCTGGAGAGCACCGTCGCCAGGGCGGCGGCGGTCAGGAAACGGTTTATCCGCATGGAAGTCTCCGTCTGTTGAGGAAGGATCAGCCCCTCAGATGCTGCGCACGCAGCGCCTGTCTCAGGATGCTGCCGTTCGGTCCGGCAAGGATCGAGACGGCATGGATGGCGCCGGCCGCGAGAATGATCGCCGGCGAGGTCGGCAGGCCGAGATGGTAGGAAACGATGAGCCCGACCACCGACGAGACGATGCCGATGACCGCGGCCGCCACGATCTGCAGGCCGATGCCCTCGCTCCAGAAGCGGCTGGAGGCCGCCGGCAGCACGATCAGCCCGACCACCATCAGCGTTCCGAGCGCGTTGAAGCCCCCGACGAGGTTGAGCACGACGAGGACGAGAAAGACGAAATGCACCGCGCCGCCGGCGCCGCCGATCGTCCGCAGGAAGCCGGGATCGAAGCACTCCGCGACGAGCAGCCGGTAGATCACCGCGAAGGCGAGGAAGGTCACGGTCGCGATCGACGCGATGAGGATCAGCGAGGCATCGTCGAGCGCCAGCACATTGCCGAACAGGACGTGCAGGAGATCGATATTGGAGCCCTTGAGCGAGACGATCAGGACGCCGAGCCCGAGCGAGACGAGATAGAAGGAGGCAAAGCTCGCATCCTCCTTCAGCGGCGTCGCCCGCGAGATCGCGCCGGCCGCCAGCGCCACCGCGAGCCCGGCCACGACGCCGCCGAAGGTCATCGCGAAGAGCGAGAAGCCGGAGAGAAGGAAGCCGACGGCCGCGCCGGGCAGGATGGCATGCGCCATCACGTCGCCCATCAGGCTCATGCGCCGCAGCACAAGGAAGACGCCGATCGGCGCGCCGGAGAGCGAGAGCGCGACGCAGCCGATGAGCGCACGCCGCATGAAGCCGAACTCGATGAACGGCCCCGCCACGATATCGAGAAGGGTCATGCCGCGGGCCGCTCGCAGGCTTCGGCGCCATCGTCGAAGGCCTCGGTGAGGCGGCGCGACCGGTCGATATTGGCCTCCGTCAGCACGTCCGCGGTCGGGCCCCAGGCGATCGGATCGCGGGCGATCAGGAGCGTCTCGGGAATGGAGCGGCGGACCGCTTCCATGTCGTGCAGCACGGCGATGATCGTGCGCCCTTCCCGGTGCCAGCGGCCAACCAGCGCCAGCAGCGCCTCGGCCGTGCGCGCATCGATGGCGGCGAAGGGCTCGTCGAGCAGGATGAGCCGCGAATCCTGCAAGAGCAGGCGGGCGAACAGCGCGCGCTGGAACTGGCCGCCGGAGAGGCTGCCGACCGTGCGGTTCTCGAAGCCGGAGAGGCCGACGGCCTCGAGCGCCGCCTCGGCCCGCGCCAGCATGGCGCCGCTGATGCGGCCGAAGGCGCCGGACTGGCGCCAGAGGCCCATCGCCGCAAGGTCGAGCACCCGCATCGGGAAGCCGCGGTCGAGCGCGCTCTGCTGCGGCAGATAGCCGATCTCGGTGCGGCGGATGCCGTCGATCTCGATGGTGCCGCTGTCGGGCCGGATCAGCCCGACGATCCCCTTGAGGAGCGTCGACTTGCCGGCGCCGTTCGGGCCCACGACGGCGGTGAAGGAGCCCGGCGCGAAGCGGCCGGAGAGATGATGCACGGCCGGATGGCGCCGATAGGACAGCGTCAGGTCGCGGCAGAGGATCGAGGGTGCGTCGGCCATGATCGAGGGACCCTAGGTGAGCGCCCAGACGACGCCGATCCACACGAGACCGGTGAGGACGACGGCGAGCGCCAGCCGGTCGAGCGCCGAGGCGAGGAAGGGAGAAAAGCGGCCGGCCGACATGCGCGCGTCATGGGCGCCGTGTTCATGCGCGCCATGTTCATGCGCATCGTGATCATGCGTTGCGCCGTGAAGCGCGGCGGCGTGGTGGCGATGTCCGTGACGCGCCGCGGACGGCGCAGGGAGGGCGCCGGCTTCGCTGTCGATGGTCAAGGGGGGTCACCTCCGGATCACGGCTGTTGGCGATGTTATGTTATATCATTTCACAAAGCGCAAGCGCCTTTTCCCGAAATGCTGGCGCCAAGTCTGGAATTGGAACAATTTCAAAGAGTTGGATGTCCTTGACTTCGCTGCTCGCGAGGGTGAAACGTGCGCCAAACCGCAGGTGCGGTCGATCGAAGGAGACGGGACTGATGATCGGAAAGACGTTCCTCGCCGCTGTCGCGGCAGCGGCCATCATGGCTGCCATGCCGGCTCGGGCGGCCGACGGCCCGACGGCCGAGGCGGTCCTCAAGACCTATGCCGACATCGCCGCCGCGAAATATGCCGACGCCGTGACCGGCGCCAAGGCACTGGACGCGGCCATCGACGCGCTGATCGCCAGCCCGACGCCGGAGACGCTGGCCGCCGCCCGCACCGCGTGGAAGGCGGCGCGCCCGGCCTATATGGAGACCGAGGGCTACCGCTTCGGCAATCCGATCGTCGACGACTGGGAGGGCAAGGTGAATGCCTGGCCGCTCGACGA
Source organism: Allobosea sp. (assembly GCA_017307955.1). Classification (GTDB taxonomy): domain Bacteria; phylum Pseudomonadota; class Alphaproteobacteria; order Rhizobiales; family Kaistiaceae; genus Kaistia. The sequence continues at coordinate 46,502 of JAFKFV010000016.1, forward strand.
AGGCCTGATCGACTATGTCGACACCAAGTCCTATGGCGACGCGTCGGATTCGAACCCGCTCTACACGGCCAATGTGATCGCCAACAAGGAGATCCAGATCGGTCCGGACAAGGTCGATGCGACGGTGATCAATGCCGACCTCCTGAAGAAGCTGCAGGAGGCGGGCGATGTCGAGACCAATGTCGCGACCGGCTATCACGCCATCGAATTCCTGCTCTGGGGCCAGGACCTGAACGGTAACGGCCCCGGCGCCGGCAATCGGCCCGCGAGCGACTACGACACCAAGAACTGCACCAACGGCAATTGCGACCGCCGCGCCGCCTATCTCAAGGCCGCGACCGAATTGCTGATCTCCGATCTGACGGAGATGGCCGACGACTGGAAGGACGATGGCCAGGCGCGCAAGGAGCTCGCCGCCAAGGGCGCCGATGGCGGCCTCGTGACCATCCTCACCGGCCTCGGCTCGCTCTCCTATGGCGAGCTGGCCGGCGAGCGCATGAAGCTCGGCCTGCTGCTGCACGATCCGGAGGAGGAGCATGACTGCTTCTCCGACGATACCGCGGACAGCCACTATTACGACCAGGCCGGCATGGTCTCGATCTGGCAGGCGAAGTACACGCGCGCCGACGGCACCGTGATCGAGGGCGCCAGCATCCGCGACTATGCCGCCGCCCGCGACGCGGACGCCGCCAAGCGCGTCGACGATGCGCTCGCCGCGACCACGGCCAAGATGCAGGTCATGAAGGACACGTCCGATGGCGGCGAGGCCTATGACCAGATGATCGGCGCCGGCAACGACAAGGGCAACAAGATCGTGCAGGACGCGATCGACGGCCTCGTCGCGCAGACCCGCGCCATCGAGGGCGTCGTCGCGGCGCTCGGCCTCAAGATCGAGGTCGAGGGCTCGGACAGCCTCGACAATCCGGACGCCGTGACGTCGGAGTAAGGGGCGAGACGCCGCATCGACCGCCTCGCGGCCGACACCTAGATAGGACCCGGCCGCACGCGCGGCCGGGTTTCGGGACTTCAGTCCATCATGCTCAGCCGCCGTTCCTTCCTCGCCGGCACCGCCGCGCTCACCGGCGCGGCCCTGTTCGGGCGCCCCGCCACCGCGCCGGCCGATGCACGCGCGCTGCCGCCGCCGCTGCCGCCGGGGCCGGCCGGAACCGTGAAGCTCGATCTCACCGCCGCCGAACGCGCGCTCGCCCTCCCCTGCTCCAATGGGAAGGCGCTGCCGCTCTGGACCTTCACCGACAGCGCGCTGCCGCCGGTGGTGCGCGTCAAGCTCGGCGAGCGGCTCGACACCCATCTCGTCAATGGCCTGACGCGGCCCGGCGAGCATGTCTCTGTGCACTGGCACGGCATCCGCCTGCCGAATGCCGAGGACGGCGTGCCCTATCTCGTGCAGAAGCCGGTCGAGCCCGGCGAGAGCTACGACTATTCCTTCGTCCCGCCCGATCCCGGCACCTTCTTCTTCCACACCCATTGCAACACGGTCGAGCAGCTCGGCCGCGGCCTGATGGGCGTTCTGATCGTCGAGGGCGACGAGGTCGAGCCCTATGACGCCGAACGCGTCCTCGCCATCCGCGACTGGCGGCTCAACGAGGCCCGCGACGGCTTCCTGCCCTTCCTGACGCTGGAGGGCGCCGGGAGAGCCGGCACCTTCGGCACGGTCAGGAGCGTCAACGGCGCGGAGATGCCGGATATCGACGTGCCGGCCTCGGCCGATGTGCGGCTGCGCATCCTCAATGTCGACCCGACGCGGGTCATGGAGTTCGGCATCGAGGGCGCGGACGCGGCCGTGGTGGCGATCGACGGCCTCGCCTGCCCGCCCTTCCCGCTCCGCTCGTGGAAGATGGGCCCGGCGATGCGCATCGACGTCATCGTGCGGACGCCAGAGGGCGGCGGCAGCGCGGTGGTGCTCGACTATTTCGCGGCGAAGCCGGTGCCGCTCGCCCATCTCGTCGCGCGCGGCCCGGCGGTCAGGAGCGGGCCGTTCCAGCCGGCACCGCTCGCCGCCGCGCGGATCGCCGCGCCGGATCTTTCCACCGCCGAGCCGCAGCTCTTCACCTTCTCCGCGACCGCGACGGCAGCGGCTGTGCAGGCGGCGGCCGGCGAGGACGGCGGCTTCATCGGGCCGCTCTGCCTCTCCGCCGCGAGCCTCTGGTCGATCAACAAGCAGTCCTGGCCAGGCAGCGGCATGGACCGCCTGCCGCCGCCGATCGCCCGCTTCGAGCGCGGCCGCAGCTACCGGGTGACGCTGAAGAACGTGACGCCGCGCATGCATCCGATCCATGTGCACGGCCACAGCTTCACGGTGCTGAAGTCGAACAAGCGCGACCTGCCGCCCCATCTCGCCGATACGGTCCTGCTGCTGCCGAACGAGGTGATCGAGGTCGCCTTCGTCGCCGACAATCCCGGCCGCTGGATGATGCATTGCCATATCATCGAGCATCAGGAGACCGGCATGATGGCGTGGTTCGAGGTCGCGTGAGCGCGCGCCGCCTCGTCCTGATGCTGGCGGCCGTGGCGGCGCTGCCGGCGCTGGCGCTCGCCGATGGACTGGAACGGGCGGCGGGCAAGGCGCTGTTCGACCGGCTCTGGGTCGCGGCGCCGTCCTCGACGCTCGCCAATGACGGGCTCGGCCCGCTCTTCATCGAAAAGAGCTGCGCGAGCTGCCACATGGGCAAGGCTTTCGCCGGGCAGATGAGCGTCGCGGGGGACGGAACGGTGATAGCGCGCGGCCTCGCGACACGGCTCGGTAACACGGCCGGTACGGGCGATCCCCTCTATGGACGGCAGATCCAGCCGCGGGCGGTGCACGGCCTCGCGAGCGAGGGGACGGTCAGCTACCACGTGGCCCCCGGCGAGCCGACAAGGCCCGATTTCGCCCCGGCCTTCGGCGCGCTTGCCGCGACGACGAAGCTCGGGCCGCGCCTCGCGCCGCCGCTGGCCGGCATCGGCCGCATCGGGCTCGTCGACGAGGCGGCGATCCTCACCGGCGCCGATCCGGACGATCGCGATGGCGACGGCGTACGCGGCCGCGCCCGCATCCTCGCCGACGGCTCGGTCGGGCGCTATGGCTGGAAGGCGTCGGCCGCGACGCTCGACCAGCAGGTGGCCGATGCCTTCATGCTCGATATCGGCCTTTCAAGCCCGCTTGCCCCCCATCCCGCCGGCGACTGCACGACGGCCGAGACCGCGTGCCTCGCCGCGCCGGACGGCCGCGATGCGAGCTTCGACGGCGAGGAAGTCTCGCGCCAGATGGTCGGCCTCATCACCGCCTATCTTGACGGCCTGCCGGCGCCGAATGTCCCGACCGGGAGCGACGCGGGCGCGGCGCTGTTCGCGAGCGCCGGCTGCGCGTCCTGCCATGTTCCGGCGATGCCGAAGCGCGGCGGCGGCGCGGTGACGCTCTACAGCGATCTGCTGCTGCACGACATGGGCGCGGCGCTCGACGACGGCGTCGGTGAAGGAGGCGTCGCCTCGAAAGAGTGGCGCACGCCGCCCCTTATCGCGCTCTCCCTTCGCCAGGGAGGCGAGACGCGCTATCTCCATGACGGGCGCGCGGCGACGCTCGACGAAGCCGTGCGGGCGCACGGCGGCGAGGCGTCACGCGCGCGTGCCAATTATGACGCATTGTCGGATGCCGATCGGGCGAAGCTCATCGAATTTCTGGGACGGTTATGATCGCGATCACGAAGAGGCTCCTCCTGCTTTCGCCGCTGGCGCTCCTGGTGCGCAAGGCCTTCGCGGCCGGCGACGATGTCGAGGCGCCGCCGGTCGCCGTAGCGCCGACGCCGATCACGCCCGAGCAGCTCGCCGCCGTGACCGAGCGGGCCATCGAGGGCTATCTGCTGCCGGCCTATCGTTCGCTGGCGGAAGCGAGCGCCGCTCTGCGCGCGGCCACGGTCGCCGCGGCGCCGGAAGCGCCGGCCGAGCCGCCCGAGGCCGTGCGCGCGGCCTTCGCCGCCACGGTCGCCGCCTTCGCCCATGTCGATTTCCTGCGCTTCGGCCCCATGGCCGAGAAGGGGCGGATCGAGCGCTTCTCCTATTATCCGGACCGTCATGGCACCGGCGCGCGGCAGCTCCGCCGCATGCTCGCCGAGACGGACACCGCGCTTCTGGGGCCGGGCGCGGTCGCCAAGCTCTCGGCCGCCGTGCAGGGCATGCCGGCCTATGAGAGCCTCGTCTTCGGCGCCTCGCGCGACGCGGAGACACGCGCCTATCGCTGGAAGCTCGCCGCCGCGATCGCCGGCAATCTCGAGACCATCGCGAAGGAGACGCTGGACGGCTGGACCGGGGATAGCGGCTGGGCCAAGCTGATGCGCACGCCCGGCGGCTCCAACATCGTCTATCGCGACGCCGAGGAGCCGGTGATCGAGATCATGAAGGCGATCACCACCGGCCTGCTGCAGGTGCGCGACCAGCGCATGCTGCCGGCGATCGGCGCCGATTTCGCTTCAGCCAAGCCGGCGCGCGCCGCCTTCGTGCCGTCCGGCAATGCGCTCGCCTATCTCGCGGCGTCCGGCCGCAGCATCGAGGATCTCGCCCGCACGGCCGATCTCTTCTCGCTGGTGCCCTCCGAGGCGCCGCGCCTCGGCGCCGCGAGCAGCAAGGGCTTCGCGGCCTATCAGGCCGGGCTCGGCGCCAACGCGACCTGGCAGGACGCGTTCGCCAGCGAGGCGGCCTATGCGCATCTTCGCGCCGCCTTCGACGCGCTGAAAGGTCTCGAAGACCTCTACGGCTACCGCTTCCCGACCGATGCCGGCATCTCGCCCGGCTTCAACGCGCTGGACGGCGACTGATGGCCGCCACGATCCCCCGGCTCCCGATCGGCCGACTGCGGGACGGCATGGCGGGGCTCTTCCGCATCCACACGGCGGAGGACGGCCTCGCCGACCGGCCGGCCTATGTCAGCTCCGTGCGGGTCGGGCCGCGGATGCATGCGCTGCTGGTGATCGGCGAGGACGGCCGAGAGATCGGCCGCCTGCCGCTCGCGGGCCGCGGCCATGACATCGCCGTCGACCGGGTGCGCCGGCGCGTCGCCGCCTTCGCGCGGCGGCCGGGCTATTTCGCCGTCATCGTCGATCTGGGCCGCATGGCGCCGCTCGCGACCATCAATCCGCCGGATGGCCATCACTTCTTCGGCCATGGCGTCTTCTCGGACGATGGCAGGCTGCTCTTTGCCACCGAGAACGCCTTTCTCGGCGAGCGGCCCCGCGGCGTGGTCGGCGTCTATGACGTCGAGGCCGGCGGGCGGCGGATCGGCGAATTCGAGACGCATGGCATGGATTCGCATGAGATCCTGCTCGCGCCCGACGGCAGGACGCTCGTCGTGGCCAATGGTGGCATCGAGACGCATCCCGAATTCGGCCGCCAGAAGATCGATCTTTCCGAGATGCGGCCGTCCATCGTCCGCATCGACAGCGACACCGGCGAGTGCATCGGCGAGACGCGGCTCGATGCCAGCCTCAACCGCCTCTCGACCCGGCACATGGCCTTCGACGGCAGCGGCGCGCTCTGGTTCGGTTGCCAGTGGGAGGGCGAGCGCACGCGCCGCCCGCCGCTGGTCGGGCGCATCGGCCCCGGCGGCGACGGCGATGCGGCGCTGATCGCCTTCCCGGACGACATCGCGCCGCTCGCCCGCAACTATATCGGCTCCGTCACGGCGAGCCGCGACGGCGCGGCGGTCGCCGTGACCTCGCCGATCGGCGGCACGGTCTTCGTCTTCGATGCCGAGCGGCATTCCCTCGCCAAGGTCCATGCGCTGCGTGACGGCTGCGGCATCGCCGGCGCGGTCGGGCACGACTTCGTCGCCAGCGCCGGCGACGGTCGCCTCGTCGGCGTCGCCGATGACGGGCTGACGCCGATCACCCGCCCGGCGGGCGTCGAGTTCGACAATCACATGCGCCGCGTCGGCTGAGTTCAGCGCGGCTTGAAGCCGATCCGCCCCTTCACCGCGTCAAAGGCGATCTGCATGTGGCGGAAGACGAGGCCGCCGGAATTGAAGCCCTTCACGCTGCCATGCGGCGGCGCGAAGCGATAGCGGTCGGTCCAGTGCGCCGTGCCGGCGGTGATGGCGAGTGACATGCCCGCCTCCGGCACGCGGGTCGTCACCACGCTGCCGGGCCGTACCGTCTTCCCGACCGGATGATCCGGCACCTCGAAACTGCCATTGCCGGCGCCGGTGTCGAAGACGGTGCCGTGGCAGCGCTCCGGCCCGTTGTCGACGGAGAAGCAGGTTTTCACGCTCTTGGTGTTCCAGGCCCTGAGGCCGTCCGGCTGGCTGCCGCCCGTCCAGGCATCGAAGGACGCGAAGGTGAAGCCCGAAAGATCCTCCGCGTCCGGCCCGACGATCACCTGCGGCGTGGTGGCCGGCCGCGCCAGATCGTCGGCGGCGACGATGAAGCCGTCGGCGAGACGGCCTTCGAGCTGCGCCAGCGGATTGAAGATCGGCGTCGGATTATAGGCGGCGCCGAGCACGCCGGCCTGACTCTTCGGCCAGCCGGGGCATTCCGGCTTGTCGGGCTTGCAGCTGACGGACTGCACCACCTGGATGGCGATTTCGCGCGGCGTCGCGATCGCGGGCGTGGAACCGGGAAAGGCGACGCGGGCATAGCCGAGCACGCCCTTCAGCACATTGCCGCTGGTATAGGAATAGGTGATGGGGATGTCGGTGAGCCGCACATCGGGGCCGAGCGCCTCGGCGCGGATGCGGAGCCCGTTCGAGCCGGTGTCGAACAGGACATTGGCCGGCGCGCCGCCGCCGACAGCAACGGTCATGATATTGGCGAAGCCGCTCGGCCCCGGCCGCGCATGAAGCGGGATCACGGCCCGCTGCTCGGCCGCTTCCGCGCCCGCGGCGAGAAGCAGCAAGGCAGCCATAGACACGAGACGCATGGGTGCCGCCGTCAGCCGAGCTCGAAGCTCGTGATGCCGTAGGTCGCGCCGAGCGGAAGCTCGGGGGCCGGCCCGCGATACATGCGCGCGGTCTCGAAGGCGGGCGTCAGCCCATGGCGCTCGGCAAGCGCCAGCGCGGCGCCGTTCGGCTCGGGCGGATCGATGAAGACAGGTTCGCCGCCCGCTTTGGCCGCGAGGGCGCGGAAGAGCAGCTCGGCAGCCTCCTCATGCGGGGCGAAGAGCGGACCGATCTTGAAGCCGGTGACGGCGGGGCGGATGACGCCATAGCCGGTGACGCGCCCGTCCTCGACGAAGGCGAGCGCGAAGCGGCCGCCCTCCCCGTTCAGCCACAGATGCAGGAAGGCGCCGCGCGGGGCGGGGAAGAAAGCCGCGTCGCAGGCGGCGACGGCGGCGGCCAGTGCCGGGGTCACCGGAACGAGCCGCGCATCGTCCGGCGCCTCCGCCGCGACTCGCCCGCCGAAGCGGATATTGCGATGGGCCAGCATGAAGCCCGACTCGCGATAATTGTCCTGCTGCGCCACGACGCCGTCGAGGCCGATGGTGCGCGTCCCGAGGCGGTCGATGCCGGCATGCCAGGTCTGCATGCCATAGCCGAGGCCGCGGAAGCCGGGATGGCAGATATAGAAGCCGAGAAAGCCGAAATGGGCGCCATAGGCGACGACCGAGATCGTCGTCACCGGCTCCTCGCCGATGAAGCCCATCAGGAAGCCGTCCGGATCAGCCGCCCGGTAGGGCAGCGCATCGCCGAGGCCGGGGTTCCAGCCCTCCTCGGCCGCCCAGCCGATGGCGAGGTCGAGATCGGCCGGCGTCATGACCCGAATCGACAGCATCTCTCGTCTCCCTTTTGCGCCGTGCGAGCTTACGCGCGGTGAGCCCCGATGCCCAATCGTCGCGCCACGCGCGATGTCCGGGAACGGCCTTGCCTCACGCCCGCATTGATAGGTAGAGCGTTGCTCGCAAGAGGGAGAGAGCCATGACCATCGAAACCCGCCCGGCCGGCCGCACGGCGGTCCGCCTCACGACGCTCGGCCTCGGCACGGCGACGCTTGGCGGCAATGTGCGCCCGCCGATCACCAATGCCGATGCCGCCGCGATCGTCGAGCGTGCCTATGAGCGCGGCATCCGCTTCTTCGATACCGCGCCCTATTACGGTTATGGCCGCTCCGAGCGGCTGGCCGGCGACACGCTGCGCGGCCGCTCCGGCTGGGTGCTGTCGACCAAGGCCGGCCGACTGCTCAGGCCGCGGACCGAGCCGCAGGAAGCGGGCGACCAGTGGGTCGCCCCGCTCCCCTTCGAGCATGTCTACGACTATTCCTATGACGGCGTGATGCGCTCCTTCGAGCACAGCCTGCAGCGGCTCGGCCTCGACCATATCGACCTCCTGCTGCTGCACGACATCGGCAGCGACACGCATGGCGCCGAGAAGAATGCCGAGCTGTTCCCGATCGCCATGGAGGGCGGCTACAAGGCGCTCGACGAGTTGCGCACCTCCGGCGCCGTGAAGGCGATCGGCATCGGCGTCAACGAATGGCAGGTGCTGGTCGAGGCTATGCAGCATGGCGACTGGGACACGTTCCTGCTCGCCGGCCGCTACACGCTCCTGGAGCAGGAGTCGCTGCATACGCTGCTGCCGCTCTGCGAGCGGGCCGGCACCTCGATCATCGTCGGCGGCCCGTTCAATTCCGGCATCCTCGCCGGCCGCGACACCTGGAACTATTCCCGCGCGCCGCAGCCGATCATCGACAAGGTGAGGCGGATTGCCGCCGTCTGCGATGCGCATGGCGTGGCGCTGCCCGCCGCCGCCCTCGCCTTCCCGCTCGGCCATGCGTCCGTCGCGAGCGTCATTCCCGGCCCGCGCTCGGCCGCGGAAGTCGACGAGATCGTCGACTGGTTCGAGGCGGAAATCCCGCCCTCGCTGTGGAGCGATCTGAAGACGGAGGGCCTCATCGACCCCGCCGCGCCGGTGCCGGCCTGACCGCGGCAGAACGGCGTCCTGCTGGACAATGACGGATTTGGCCCCCAGATAGGGCTCACACCCCGCCGCCTTTTTCTGCCGAGGACTGATCGTTGATGGATTTCGTCGGTGCCGAACTGATCGCGCTCGCGACCGTCGTCCTCATCGACCTCGTGCTCGCCGGCGACAATGCCATCGTCGTCGGCATGGCGGCGGCGGGCCTGCCGCCCGACATGCGGCGCAAGGCGATCATCATCGGCATCGGCGCGGCGGCGGCGCTGCGCATCATGTTCGCCTTCTTCGCGACCAAGCTGCTCGGCGTTATCGGCCTGACGCTGGCGGGCGGCATCCTGCTGCTCTGGGTGTGCTGGAAGCTTTGGCGCGAGATCCGGGCCGGCCATCATCTCGAGACCGAGGAGGCGCATGCCGCCCTCGAGGACACGCCGGCCGCGACCGGCACCAAGACCCTCGGCCAGGCGCTCAGCCAGATCGTGATCGCCGACGTCTCGATGTCGCTCGACAATGTGCTGGCGGTCGCCGGCACCGCGCGCGACCACACATGGGTGCTCATCGTCGGGCTGGTGCTCTCGGTGGCGCTGATGGGCGTTGCGGCGAATTTCGTCGCCCGCATCATGAAGCGCGCGCCCTGGATCGCCTATGTCGGCCTGCTCGTCATCGCCTGGGTGGCGGCGCGCATGATCTTCGACGGCGGCCTCGAGATGTTCCACTTCGCCGACAAGGCCGGCGTCATCTGATCCTGCCCGACCGCCGCATCAGTTCGAGGCACGCCCGCGCCTGGTGATAGGGCTCCTTCCAGGGCTCGACCTTGGGCTTCTTCGGATCCGGCCTTCCAGCCGCATCGACGCGCCAGTGCCATTCGCCCAGCCGGCGGTCGCGCATCACGCCTTCGATATAGTCCCAGAGGATCTCGGCGCGGGCGAGCATCGCCTCGTCGCCGGTGCGCTGAAAGGCGTTGACGAAGCCGACCACGGCCTCGGCCTGCACCCACCAGACGCGCCAGGGATCGACGGTTCCGTCCATGGCGCGCTCGGTGAGGAAGCCCCGCGCGCCGCAATAGCCGAACTCGCTCGCGTTCCGTGCCAGCGCGTTTGAAGCGCTGCGGGCACGCTCGGAGAGCGCGGCGTCGCCGATGACATCGGCGGCGGCATCGATCAGCCAGGCGGTCTCGATGTCGTGGCCCATCGAGATCGGTCCTGGAAGCGGCGTCAGCCGGTCGTCGAGCATGGCATAGGCATGCGTCGCGCCGGGCGCGAGGAAGCGGCGGAGGATGAGGTCGAGGCAATCGGCGAGCGCTGCCCGGTGGCTTTCCGCCCCCGTCAGCGCGGCGAGCGCCGTATAGGCCTCCATGAGATGGAGATGGGAATTCATGGTGCGCACGCCGCCGCCGCGGCCGGCTGCCAGACGCCGGTTGTCGGTCGCGAGCCACATCCGGTCGAAGGCCTCGCGATAGCCGCTTCGGGCCGTGCGGGTGCGATCCTCGATCAGCGCGAAGGTCTCCGCCGCCACGTCGTGGGCCTCCGCGCTTCCGGTCGCCGCGGCGAAGGCGGAAAGGCCATAGATCGCGAAGGCATGGGCGTAGAGATGCTTGTCGGTCTCGTGCGGCCGCCCGTCATGCGTCACCGACCAGAAGAAGCCGCCCGACTCGCGGTCGCGCAGCCGATCGAGCAGGAAACGCGCGGCGTGGCGGGCCTGCTCGATCGAGGAGGCCGAGCCGAGCGAACGGCCGGCCTCCGACATCGTCCAGAGGATGCGCGCGACGAAGACGGTCGATTTCGGGGCCCTGCGGTCGAGGACACCCGCATGGCTCATCGCGGCGAAATGGCCGCCATGCGCCCTGTCCTCCATCCGGTGCCAGAACGGCAGCAGGTCATTCTCGAGCGCGTCGCTCGCCGCCCGCCCGAGCGCGGCAAGACGCGATTGGCCGTCCGACATCCAACGCGCCCCCACGCCGCGAGATGGTCATCCCCTGAGCATGCCGTCGATCGCATGCGTGTCAATCTCCGCGCGCTCCTCGGCGGAGAATTCCACATGCGCGAGCGCGCCGACCGCGTCCTCGATCTGCGCCACCTTGCTGGCGCCGATCAGCGCCGAGGTCATGCGCTTGTCGCGCAGCACCCAGGCGAGCGCCATCTGCGCCAGCGTCTGGCCGCGGCGCTTCGCAATGGCGTCGAGCGCCGCGATGCGGGCGAGATTCTGCTCCGAGAGCGACTTCTCCTGCAGGAAGTGCGAATGGCGCACGCGGCTGTCGTCCGGGATGCCCTTCAGGTAGCGGTTGGACAACACGCCCTGCTCCAGCGGGGAGAACACGATGCAGCCCATACCCTCCTCCTCCAGCGTGTCGAGCAGATGGTCGCGCTCCGTCCAGCGGTCGAGCATCGAATAGCGCGGCTGATGGATGACGAGCGGCGTGCCCAGCCGGCGGGCGATCGCCTGTGCCTCGCGCGTCTGCGCCGAGGAATAGGACGAGATGCCGACATAGAGCGCCTTGCCCTGCCGCACGATCGCGTCGAGCGCGCCGATCGTCTCTTCGAGCGGCGTGTCGGGATCGAAGCGGTGCGAATAGAAGATGTCGACATAGTCCATCTTCATGCGGCGAAGGCTCTGGTCGAGGCTCGCCACGAGATATTTGCGGCTGCCCCATTCGCCATACGGCCCCGGCCACATGTAATAGCCGGCCTTGGTCGAGACGATCAGCTCGTCGCGATAGGGCTTGAAGTCGCCATTGATGATGGTCGCGAAGAATTCCTCCGCCGATCCGGGCGGCGGGCCATAATTGTTGGCGAGATCGAAATGCGTGATGCCGAGATCGAAGGCGCGGTGACACATCGCGCGCATGGTCTCGACGCGGCCGTCATAGCCGAAATTGTGCCAGAGCCCGAGCGAGATGGCCGGCAGCTTGAGGCCGCTGCGGCCGACGCGGTTATAGGTCATCGTGTCGTAGCGGTTCGGCGCGGCGACATGGGGCGTGGCTGGGCGCATGGCTGGCTCCTCGCAGGCATGAATCGATTTAAGGTTCGAGCATGTGCGCGCTGGCCGAGCCAGCGTCAAGCGGCTATCAGAGATGAGGAGCGGGAGAACGACTTATGGCGACGAGACTATTCGACCTGACCGGGCGCGTGGCCCTCGTGACCGGTTCGAGCAGAGGGATCGGGCTTGCCATCGCCCGCGGCCTCGGCGAGGCCGGGGCGACGGTCGTCCTCAACAGCCGCAGCGCCGAGGCCCTGCGCGAGGCGTCCGGCGTGCTGCGCGACGCCGGCGTCGAGCGGATCGAGACGGCCGCCTTCGACGTGACCGACCAGAGCGCGGTGACCGAGGCGGTCGCGACGATCGAGGCCGAGATCGGGCCGATCGACATTCTCGTCAACAATGCCGGCCTGCAGAAGCGCCTGCCGCTGGAGGAGTTTCCGCTCGAGGATTTCCGCCGCGTTCTCGAGACCAATGTCGACGCGCCCTTCATCGTCGGCCAGGCGGTGGCGCGCCACATGATCCCGCGCCGGCGCGGCCGCATCATCAATATCTGCTCGGTGACGAGCGAACTCGGCCGCGCGACGATCACGCCCTATGTGACCTCCAAGGGCGCCATCAAGATGATGACCAAGGGCATGTGCGCCGAATGGGCCCGCTACGGCATCAATGTGAACGGCATCGGCCCCGGCTGGTTCAAGACCGAACTCAACCGTGCGCTGGTCGAGAGCGAGAGCTTCCATGCCTGGCTCGCGCAGCGCGCGCCGATGGGACGCTGGGGCGAACTCGAGGAACTCGCCGGCGCCGCGATCTTCCTCGCCTCCGACGCATCGAGCTATGTCAACGGCCACATCCTCTATGTCGACGGCGGCGTGACGGCGGTCGTTTAGGAGCCTGTCAGTCGCCGCGGGGCCATGCCCGGGGACCGTGCCATTTTTGCCGAACCGTCAGGAATGTGGCGACCGCTGCAATCCAGACGCTTGCCGCGAATCTTTCTCACGCTTTAGTCTCGAATAACAGTATTTCCGCACTCGCTCCAGCATAACGCCCGCCCCGGCAGGCCGTTATGTACAAAAGTGTACACAACTATACTGTCTTCGCCCGCACGGATTCGTCGGGGGCGCTGCGTTCCCCCGACGCGGATTGACGAAAGGCACCGGAATGACGAGGACCGTGCGCGTTGCGCTGTTCGGGATCGCGGCTCGCACCGGGCTTCTTCCGGGCGCGGCCCTCGCCCTGACAGCCTCGCTCGCGGCCGCACCCTCGCAGGCCCAGACCGCGCAAGTCGGGTCGATCGATGTCTGCATCAGCGCAACATGCGCCAGCGCGCAGCAGGCCGGCCAGATCGGCGCCGTCTCGGCTTTCGGCACGCTCCTGTCGACGCAAGGCGGCCGCGCGCTGCTCGATGCCAATATGGCGGCGGTCGAAGCGATCTACGCGACCTCGACGCCGCATGAGAAGTCGATCGCGGTCCCCAATTCCGAGGACATCTTCGACCCGCCGGCGATTTCCGACCATATCTGGAAGATGGTGCCGACCGAGACCGGTACCGTCATGGCCGCGCTGTCCGAGGCCGAGCTGCTGCCGCAGAGCGTCGTCGACCTCCTCAATGTGCCGCTGAACGGCACGCTGCAGATCGGCGCCATCAAGGACTTCTATTCGACGGCCAACATCTATGGCCGCGCCTATGGCCTGCTGCCGGGCCATCCGGGAGCAGCGCTCGACCCGCGCCCCTATCTGACCTCGGCAGCGATCGCCGACATGCCCTGGTCCAAGATCGCCGGGGTCCCTGAGCACCTCGCCGATAACCAGAAGGAGCAGTGGCAGGAGAACGAGGCACAGCCCGCCTTCCAGAGCGGGCATACCACGGCGGGCTACACCACGGCGCTCCTCTATGCCGTGCTTCTTCCCGAACAGTATCAGCCTCTGATGGCCGCGGCGCAGGACTTCGGAGTGAGCCGCAACGTGCTCGGCCTCCACTATCCGACCGACGTGATCGGCGGCCGTATCGTCGCGACCTATGACATGGTCCAGCTGCTCTCGAACAATCCCGTCTATTCGCCGAATTTCGGCGACGCGATTGCCGGCGCCTCGGCGGATCTGCACGCCATGCTCGGATCGACGGTCTCTACGCCCTATGCGTCCTGCGCGGGCGGCGTCGCGAATGCCGCCGGCTGCATCGCCGAAGGAACGTTCCCGGACGCATCGAGCCTTGCCGCGGCGAACGCCGCGCATATCGCCGCGATCACCTATGGCCTGCCCTCGGTCGGTCCGACCACCGACGCGCCGATCGTGCCGCTGAACGCGGAAACGCTCATCGCCACGCGCTTTCCCTATCTCTCGGGCGAGCAGCGCCGCGACGTGCTCGCATCCACCGAGCTGCCGTCCGGCGTGCCGCTCGACGACCACGCGACGGGCTGGGCGCGCCTCAACCTCTATGCCGCGGCCGGCGGCTATGGCAGCTTCGAGACCGATGTGTCCGTCACCATGGATGCCGGCCGCGGCGGCTTCAACGCCATCGACTTCTGGGGCAACGACATCGACGGCCCCGGCGGCCTGATCAAGGCCGGGTCGGGCACGCTCGTGCTCGGCGGCACCAATAGCTATCAGGGCGGAACGACCGTCGCCGGCGGCGTCCTCGCTCTCTCGGGCACGCTCGGCGGCGACCTCACCATCGGCGAGGCCGGCGCTTTCATCGATGGCGGCGGCTATCAGGTGAACCCGGGCGCCTCGCTGATCAACGATGGCACATTCGTCAGCGTCGTCGGCCCGCTGCTCAATGCGGGGGTGATGGTCAACGCCGCCGGCGGAACCGTCATCGGCGACGTGGTCTCCTCGGGCGTCATCGAGAACAACGGTCTGATCTCCGGATCGGTCACGAATTCCGGCCGCCTCGCGGGCACCGGCACGATGGCGGCGCTCGTGAATGCCGGCGTCGTGGCGCCCGGCACGCCCGGCGGCCTCGGAACGCTCTCGGTCTCCGGCGCCGCGAGCTTCACGGCGGGTTCGGTCTACGAAGCCGGCATCGGCGCTTCCGGCCAGAGCGACCGCATCGCCGTCGGGGGAGCGGCGACGCTCGGCGGCGCGCTCGAACTCGTCGCGGCACCGGGCGCGCTCGATGTCCCCTCGAGCTATACCGTGCTCGTCGCGAGCGGGGGGATCACGGGCGCGTTCTCATCGGTCAACGATCCGTTCGGATCGGTCTACCCGTTCCTCGATCTCTCGGTCGACACGACGACGACGACGGTGACTGCTTCCGCCGTCCCCGACACCGCGACGCTCACATCGGGCTGGGGAACGGAAAACCAGAACGCGGTCGCGGCGGCGCTTGCCGATCATCCGGAAGCGGATCGACTGCTCACCGCCGCGTCCGTTCTCGACTATGAGACGGCCGGTCTCGCCTTCGACCAGCTGTCTGGGCAGATCTATCCGGCGACGCTGACCGTGATGCAGAACCGGTCCGCCACGCTGCGCGGCGCGATCGGCGACCGGCTGAGACAGGCCGACGATGCGCTCGGAAGCGGCGCCGGACCAGCCACGGCCGCTCTGGCGCCCGGGCTCGAGCCCTCGGTCTGGATGCAGGGCTACGGCTATTGGGGCGATACGGACGCCTCGGCCAACACCGCCGAACTCACGCAGGATACCGGCGGCTTCGTCGCCGGCGCCGATGCCGAGTTGACGGACGGCCTTCGTCTCGGCTTTGCCGGCGGCTATGGCTCGACCAGCTATGCGCAGCCGGCGCTCGGCGCCTCGGCGTCGATGACCAGTTGGGACCTCGCGGTCTATGCCGGCGCCGGGCTCGGGCCGCTCGCACTGCGCTTCGGCGGCGCCTATGGCTGGCAGGACATCTCGACCTCGCGGACCGTCACGATGGCGTCGTTCGGCGACGCCCTGTCCGGCGATGTCGACGGCAGTACGGGACAGCTCTTCGCCGAAGTCTCGCATGAAGTCGCGCTCGGGATCACTCGGGTCGAGCCCTTTGCCGGGCTCGCCTATGTCGCCGCCGATCTCGACGGCGCCGGGGAAAGCGGCGGCGCAGCCGCGCTGGCGATCGAACCCGGCAGCCTCTCGAACACCTATTCGACGCTCGGCCTCCGCTTCGCGGCGCCGCTGCCGATCCTCTCCGAGGCCCTGTCGCTGCGTGGCGGGCTTGGCTGGCGCTACGCCTTCGGCGATGTCAGTCCCGTGTCGACGGTCGCTTTCGCGGCGGGCGGCGACGCCTTCACGGTTGTCGGGCCGGCCATCGGCCGGAACACGGCACTCCTCGACCTCGGGGCCAGCTACCGCTTCGGCCAGGCACTCGCGGCTGATATCAGCTACAGCGGCGCCTTCTCCGACAATGGCCAGTCCAACGGGCTGAACGGCCTGCTTTCCGTCCGGTTCTGAAGCGGCGGTCCGAACAACCGACTGGCAGCCCTGTCGGGATGCCCGTACCTCGATCGTCCTTGCCTCGACGAGGCGGGAGGATCGGATGCTGCGGGACAAGGTGGCCGTGATCTATGGCGGCGGCGGCGCGGTGGGCGGCGCGGTCGCCGAGGCATTCGGGCGGCACGGCGCCCATGTCGTGCTGGCCGGGCGGACGGCGGCAAGGCTCGAACGCGTCGCCTGCCGCATTTGGGACAAAGGCGGCCATGCCGAGGCGATGCCGGTGGACGCGCTCGACGCCGACGCCGTCGAACGCCACATGGCCGCGATCGTCGAGCGCTTCGGCCGCGTCGATATCTCGTTCAACCTGATCGATGTCGCCGACATCCAGGGTCCGATGCTGGCGGAGATGCCGGAAGCGGATTTCCTGCAGCCGATCGACCGCGCCATGCGCACGCATTTCCTGACCGCGACGGCGGCGGCGCGGCGGATGATGCAGAGGAAGAGCGGCGTGATCCTGGCCCTCTCCGCGCAATGCGGACGCCAGGCCTCGCCGACCACCGGCGGCTTCGGCGTCGCCTGCGCGGCGATCGAGGCGCTGCACCGCCAGCTCGCAGCGGAGCTCGGACCGCACGGGATCCGCGTCGCCTGCATCCGCTCGGCCGGATCGCCGGACGCGCCGGGCCTTTCCGATCTCTTCGACGCGCAGGCGGCCAAGGAAGGCATTCCGCGCGCCGAGCTCGACGCCCGCTACGGCGCCTCGACCATGCTCGGCCGGCTGCCGCCTCTCGCCGAGGTCGGCAATGCCGCGGTGCTGCTCGCCTCCGACTATGCAGCCTCGGTGACGGCCGAGATCTTCAACCTGACCGCCGGGCAACTGGCGGATTGAGGGCGGCGCGGCGCCGCCCTCACCGGCTCAGCGCCAGTTATAGGCCGGCTTGTAGCCGAGCATCTTCTTTGCCTTGTCGATCGAGAGCAGCGTCTCGTGCGGGCCGAAGGCGCGCTTGCGGGTGACGCCGGGGAAGACGGTGTCGAGCAGTTCCTCGTTCGGCTTGCTCATGACGCCGTCCTCATTGGCGATGATGAACACCTCGGCGCCGGAGAGCTTCGATTCGAGCGCGAGGCGGACGGCCTGCGCCGCGTCGCGGGCGTCGATATAGGCCCAGAGGTTCCATTTGCGCGCGTTGACGTCCTTGTCGAAATCCGGGAATTCCGAATAGCGATAAGGCGCCATGATGTTGGAGAAGCGGAGGCCGAAGATCTTGAACGACGGATCCCAGCGGCAGAACTCCTTCGCCATCTCCTCGGAGAGGAACTTCGACAGCGAATAGGCGCTCTCGGGCCGGCCGCGATACTCTTCGTCGACCGGCACATAAGGCGGCGGGGTCGTGAAGGGCAGGCCGAGCACTGTCTCGCTCGACGCCCAGACGACATTGCGGATGCCGAGGACGCGCGCCGCCTCGAAGATATTGTAGGTCGAGATCATGTTGGTCTCGAAGATCACATGGTTCGGCGCGAGGCCCGGCGCCGGAATGGCGGCCAGATGCACGATGCCGGTGACGTTCGAGACGCGCTCGTCGATCGCGGAGAGCGCGGCCATGGTCTGGCCGAAATCTGTCAGGTCGGCGCGCGAGAACTTGACGCCCTGCCCGGCCGGCTGCGGCGCGCTGTCGATCGACGCCACGTCGTAACCATGCGAAACGAGATCCTCGATCACGGCCCGCCCGGCGAGCCCGCTGCCACCCGTCACGACGATCATGCTGGTCCTCCTGAATCGATTTTAGGGATCGTGATGCAACTTAGGGCGGGAGCCTCGACCGCGCCAGCACCAAGCAGGAGATCCGCGCCATGGACCGCATCCTTCTTCTCGCCGCAGGCCTCGCCGGTGCCGCCGGCGTCGCCCTCGCAGCGGCCGGCGCCCATATCGTCGGCGCCGAGCGGCTCGCCACCGCCGGGCAGATCGCGATGGCGCAGGCCCCCGCCCTGCTCGCGCTCGGGCTCTATGGCCGCGCGGCGAGCAGGACGATGCTCATCGCGGGCCTCGTCATCGCCGCCGGCCTCCTCGTCTTCGCCGGCGCGCTCGCCTTTCACGACCTCTCCGGCAGCGCGGCGCTCGCCTTCGCGGCCCCCTGGGGCGGCACGGCGATGATCCTCGGCTGGCTCGCGCTCGGGGTGGCGGCGGTCATCCGCAGGCGCTGAGGTCTGGTCTTTCGCTGCGTGGTCGTCTAACCATGCGGCCCGAAGCCAACACCGCCTGACACCGAGCCCATGGACGCATCCGCAGGACCCGTCGACCGCCGTCGTACCTTCGCCATCATCTCGCATCCCGACGCGGGCAAGACGACGCTGACCGAGAAGCTGCTGCTGATGGGCGGCGCGATCCAGCTCGCCGGCGAGGTGAAGGGCAAACGCGACCGCCGCCAGACCCGCTCGGACTGGATGAATATCGAGCGCGAGCGCGGCATCTCGGTCGTCACCTCGGTGATGACCTTCGAATATGGCGGCGCCATCTTCAACCTGCTCGACACGCCCGGCCACGAGGACTTCTCGGAAGATACCTATCGCACGCTGACCGCCGTCGACTCGGCCGTCATGGTGATCGACGCGGCCAAGGGCATCGAGGACCGGACGCGCAAGCTCTTCGAGGTCTGCCGCCTGCGCGACATCCCGATCGTCACCTTCGTCAACAAGCTCGACCGCGAGAGCCGCGATCCCTTCGACCTCCTCGACGAGATCGAGAAGACGCTGGCGCTCGACACGGCGCCCATGACCTGGCCGATCGGCCGCGGCCGCGACTTCGCCGGCACCTATGACATTGTCGGCCGCCGCGTGCGCCGCATCGACACCGACGCTGAGCCGCACAAGGTTTCCGGGCCGGACGACCCGTATATCGACGGCCTGACGACGGCCGAGGCGGTCGCGACCTTCCGCGAGGAACTGGAGCTGATCGAGGGCGCCGCGAACGGCTTCGACATGGAGGCCTTCCGCGAGGGCCATCTGACGCCGGTCTATTTCGGCTCGGCGCTGCGGAATTTCGGCGTCCGCGACCTGATCGACGCGCTCGCCGCCTTCGCGCCGCCGCCGCGGCCGCAGCAGGCCGAGAGCCGGGTCGTCGAGCCGACCGAGAAGGAGATGTCGGGCTTCGTGTTCAAGATCCAGGCGAACATGGACCCGAACCACCGCGACCGCATCGCCTTCCTGCGCGTCTGCTCGGGCAAGCTGCAGCGCGGCATGAAGGCGCGGCTGGTGCGAACCGGCAAGCCGATCCCGCTCTCGGCGCCGCAGTTCTTCTTCGCGCAGGACCGCCTCCTCGCCGACGAGGCTTTCGCCGGCGACGTGGTCGGAATCCCCAATCACGGCACGCTCCGCATCGGCGACACGCTGACCGAGGGCGAGAATCTCGTCTTCCGCGGCGTGCCGAGCTTTGCGCCGGAAATCCTGCGCCGCATCCGCCTGCAGGACCCGATGAAGGCGAAGAAGCTGAAGGAAGCGCTGCAGCAGATGGCCGAGGAGGGCGTCGTGCAGGTCTTCGTGCCGCATGACGGCTCGCCGGCGATCGTCGGCGTCGTCGGCGCGCTGCAGCTCGACGTGCTCAAGGAGCGCATGCAGGTCGAGTACGGCCTGCCGATCGATTTCGAAGCCTCGCGCTTCTCGGTCTGCCGCTGGATCTCCTCCGACGACCGCGACAAGCTCGAGACCTTCATCGAGCGGCATCGCGGCTCGATGGCGTCCGATCTCGACGGCGCGCCGGTCTTCATGGCGCCCTCGGCCTTCGAGCTGCGCTACGAACTCGACCGCTCGCCCGACATCGTGGCCACCGAGATCAAGGACTACCAGCGCCGCCATGCGGCGTGATCGGGTCGAAGCGATAATCGAGCCAGACGATGCCGGCGGCGAGCGGTTCAGCCGCGGCCAGGCGGACGCTGCGGGCGAAGCCGTTCGGCGGGAAGGTCGGATGGCCGCCGCCGACGATCTCCGGCACGACGAAGAGTTCCAACCGGTCGAGTGCGCCGCGCTCGATGAAGGCCTGCTGCAGGCGGCCGCCGCCGACGACCCAGACATCGCCATCGGTGAAGCTCCGGCACTCCGCGACCAGGACCGCGATGTCGCCGCCGCGCAGCTCCAGCTGGCCGATCGGATCCTCGAGCGGCCGGCTGGTCACGACGAGGGCGCGCTGTTCGCCATAGGGCCAGCCGATCCCGAGCGTGGTGATCGCGTCATAGGTCGCCCGGCCCATGACGACGGTGCCGATCTCGCCGATGAAACGGTCATAGGCCCGCGCGCCGAGATCGACGGCATCGTATTTCCTCAGCCAGTCGATGCCGCCATCGGCGGCCGCGATATAGCCATCGACACTCACGCCCATATAGCCTCGGATCGTTGCCATCGGTCGCCTCCTCTGCGCATTATTTATAAACGAATATTCATTCACTAATGGATGGTCAAGTGGCCCGCCCCCGCTCCGTCTCCGATTCTGATCTCCTCGATGCCGCCCTGTCGCTGCTGCTGAAGGGCGGGCCGGAGTCCGTGACCTTCGCCGCCGTCAGCGCGGCGACGCAGCTGGCGCCGGCGACGCTGGTGCAGCGCTTCGGCAGCAAGGCGGGGCTGCTCAAGGTGGCGCTCGTCAGGGCCTGGGATCTTCTCGACGCCGAGACCGAAGCGGCCGCGGCCGCCACGGCGCCGACGTCCGAGGGCGCGGTCGCGATGCTGGTGCGTCTTTCCGCCGACTATCCGGAAGGCGACGCCTTTGCCGACCAGCTGCTGCTGTTGCGGGAGGATCTGCGCGACCCCGAGCTTCGCCTTCGCGGCGCCGCCTGGCGCGCGCGCCTCACCGCGCTGCTGGCGCCACGGCTCGCCGACGCGGCCGGCCCGCGCGAGGATCGCGCCCGCGAGATGTCGGCCCTCTGGCAGGGGGCCCTGATCTGGTGGGCCTTCGAGCGCGACGGCAGCGCCGCCAAGAGTGTCGAGGCGACGCTGCGAGACTGGTGCGCCCGCCTCGGCTGAAGAGAGGTGGGACACGCCCGGGCCGCCGGCGTCGGGTCGCCTGGCCGGAAGCGCGTTGATTGTGGCGAGTGAATCCGCTAAGGGGCCGCCATAGCATCAGCGGGACATGTCCATGCGCGAGATTGCGGTTTTCGGCGGCCAGGCCAACCCCGAACTCGCCGAGGAGATTTGCGCCCATCTCCATGTCCCCTTGCTGCCGACGCGGCTGAAGCGCTTCTCGAACGACTGTCTTGAAGTACAGCTGCAGGCCAATTGCCGGGATCAGGACGTCTTCCTCATCCAGCCGCTGAATGCGCCGGTGCAGGAAAACCTGTTCGAGCTCATGCTGATGCTCAATGCGGCGCGCGGCGCCTCCGCGGCGCGGATCACGGCCGTCATTCCCTATTTCTCCTATGCCCGCTCGGACAAGAAGGACGCGCCGCGCATTTCGCTCGGCGGCCGTCTCGTCGCCGACCTTCTGTCGACCGCGGGCGCGGACCGCGTTCTGACGATGACGCTGCATTCGCCGCAGGTGCACGGCTTCTTCAGCGTGCCCGTCGACCAGCTTCACGCGCTCGACGAACTGGCGGCGCATTGCCAGGGCTATGACCTCAGCCGCGTGGTGGTGGTCTCGCCCGATCTCGGCAATGCGAAGAACGCGGCGGCTTTCGCGAAGCGGTTGAATGCGCCGGTCGCGGCCGGCGCGAAGGAGCGCATCAGCGACACCAAGGTGCGCATCTCGGCGATCATCGGCGATGTGCGCGACCGCGACGTGATCGTTCTCGACGACGAGATCGCGAGCGGCGGATCGGTGCTGGAACTGCTGCAGCATCTGCGCGCCGGTGGGGCGCGTTCGGTGCGCATCGCGACGACCCATGGCATCTTCGCCGGCGAGAGCATCAGCCGCCTCGCGGCCGAGCCCGACATCGTCGAGATCGTCTGCACCAATACGGTGCCCGTGCCGGCGGCGAAGCGCGTGCCGAAGCTGACCGTGCTCTCCGTGGCACCGGCGCTCGCGGAAGCCATGCGGCGCATCAATTGCGGCGAATCCGTCAGTGCGCTCTTCTTCGCCGACACGGACGCGGCCAGGATCGCCGCGGAGTAGCCACGACAGGGGCTCGCGACATGCCCGTCACCGCCGACGATCTCCGCCGCCTCTTTCTCGCGCTGCCCGGCGTTCAGGAATCGACGCATCACGGCACGATGTCCTTCGTCGTCGGCAAGCGCTTCCTCGGGCGCATCCGCGACGAGGGCACGGTCTTCGCCCTCCCCTGCGATCCGGGCGAGCGCGACTTCCTGATCGAGGTCGAGCCCGAGACCTTCTTCATCACCGACCATTATCGCGGCTATGCCTATGTGCTCGTCCGCCTCGCCGCCACCGATCCCGATCGCCTCGCCCCGCTCGTGACGCGGGCCTGGCGGGCGGCGGCGCCGAAACGCATGGTCGCCGCCTTCGACCGGGACGCCGCCGGAAGCGCTTGACCGTCGCTGTTGTCCTGTTATCGTAAGTCATGACTTACCAATCAGATCGATGGGCTGCCCTCGGCGACCCGATGCGGCGCGCGATTCTGGAGCGCCTCGGCCGTGGACCGCAGCCGGTCGGGCGGCTGGCCGAGGGCCTCCCGGTCAGCCGGCCGGCGGTCTCGCAGCATTTGAAAGTGCTGAAGGAGGCGGGCCTGGTGCAGGACGAGGCGGAGGGAACGCGGCGCATCTACCGGATCGATCCGGCCGGCCTTGGCGAGATCCGCCGCTGGCTCGACCAGTTCTGGGACGACGCGCTGGCCGCCTTCGCCGCCGAGGCGGACCGAAGGGACGAGACGACGGGAAAGGAAGACGACGCATGAACCAGATCATCCGCCCGGAGCCGGTGCGCCGCTCCGTCACGCTCAAGGCCGATCCGGCGCGCGCCTTCGAGGTGTTCGCGGCCGGCATGGACCGCTGGTGGCCGCGCACGCATTCGGTCGGGTCCTCGCCGCAGCGGCGCGTCGTGCTGGAGCCCGTCGCCGGCGGCCGCTGGTACGAGATCGGCGAGGACGGCTCGGAATGCCTCTGGGGCAAGGTGCTCGCCTATGAGCCGCCGGCGCGCCTCCTGCTCGCCTGGCAGATCGACGTCGACTGGCGCTACGATCCCTCGCTGGTGACCGAGGTCGAGGTCCGCTTCACGCCGCTCGCCGAAGGCGGCACGCGGGTCGATCTCGAACATCGCGACCTCGAGCGCTTCGGCGACAAGGCCGAGATCGTGCGGCCGATGCTCGATTCCCCCGGCGGCTGGCAGGGGCTGCTGGCGCTGTTCGGCGGCGTTGCCGACGGCTGAACGCGAGCCTCCGGCCAGCGGCGGCATTGCATTCTCGGCGCTAGAATGTCAGGTGTCGCCGATCATGTGCCGTTCGGAGGTTTCCCCATGCTGAAGGCCGGGTTGCGGCTGCTCTCCGTTATTTGCCTCGCCACCGCCGCCGGTGCGGCCGGCGCGGCGACCTGCAGCAACAACGGCGCAGGCTTCCCGGCCTGGCTGCAGGCCTTCAAGAGCGAGGCGGTCGCGGCCGGCATCTCGCCGCAGACGGTTTCGGGGGCGCTGGACGGCCTCTCCTACGCGCCCGACGTCATCCAGAAGGATCGCGCGCAGAGCGTCTTCGCGCAGAACTTCCTGCAGTTCTCCGACCGCATGGTCGCGAAATACCGGATGCAGAAGGGCGCACAGCTCATCAAGAGCAATGCCAAGACCTTCGCGCGCATCGACAAGGACTATGGCGTCCCGGCGCCGGTGATCGTCGCCTTCTGGGGCCTCGAGACCGATTTCGGCGCCAATCTCGGCGACCTCCCGACGCTGCGCTCGCTGGCGACGCTCGCTTATGACTGCCGCCGCCCCGATCTCTTCCGCGACCAGCTGCTGGCGGCGCTGACCATCATCGAGCGCGGCGATCTGACGGCTGCCGAGATGAAGGGCCCCTGGGCCGGCGAACTTGGCCAGGTGCAGTTCCTCGCCACGCATTACCGCGATTTCGCGGTCGACTATGACGGCGACGGCAAGCGCGACCTCCTGCATTCGACGCCGGATGTGCTCGCCTCGGCGGCGGCGCTGCTGGTTCATGAAGGCTGGCGGCGCGGCGAGCCTTGGCTGACCGAGGTCAAGGTTCCGGCCAATATGGACTGGTCGCAGTCCGACCTCTCGATCCGCAAGACGGTCGCCGAATGGCAGAGCCTCGGCGTGACCGCGGCGCCGGGTTCGACGCTCGGGCCGGCCGGACTTCCCGCCGCGCTGATCCTGCCGATGGGCCGCAACGGCCCGGCCTTTCTCGGCTATGCGAATTTCGACGTCTATCTCGAATGGAACCAGTCCTTCGTCTATGCGCTGACGGCCGCCTATTACGCGACCCGCCTCGCCGGCGCGCCGCCGGTCAGCCGCGGCGGCAAGGTCGATGCGCTCTCGTTCAAGCAGGTTCAGGAACTTCAGCGGCTGCTGGCGCAGCGCGGCCATCCGGTCGGCAAGGCCGACGGCATGATCGGCTCGGGCACGCGAGCCGCCGTCCGCGCCGCGCAGCTCGAACTCGGCCTGCCGCCGGATGCCTATCCGGACATGGCGCTCTTGACGGCGCTTCGCGGCGGCTGAAAAGTACCGGGGTTTACCCTGGGTTGGGAGGCCCGGCGATGACCTTGACCGTCTGGGCCTGGCTGGCGCTCGGCGCCTATACCATCCATATCTGCGAGGAATATTTTCTCGACTGGCGCGACTGGGCGCGGGCGGTGATCGGCCTTCCCGTGACCTGGGCGGATTTCGGCGTCGTCAACGGCGCCGTAATCGCGCTCGGCATCGTGCAGGCCGAGCTTGCGGGGAGCCTGCCTCTCATACCGCTCGTCTACGCGGCCTTGCTGATCATCAACGCGACCTTCTTCCATGTCGGCCCGTTCGTGAAGACGCGCGGGCGCTTCTCGCCAGGGCTGATCAGCGCGGTGATCCTGTTCTACCCGATCGCCATCGGCACCTATCGCGAAGCGGCGCTCTCGGGCGATCTCGGCCTCGGCACGCTGCTCGGCTCGGTCGTCGGCGGCGCGCTGTTGATGGCGATGCCGATCGTCTTGCTGAAGCTCCGCGACCGGCCCTATTTCCGCCAGTCCTGAGGCGCGCCGGCCCTGTTGTGAGCGCCATCACTTGCGCAGGTCTTCCGATCGCTTTAGCGCACCCAGCGGGGGGACCAAACGCCTCCGGAACCGCTACCATGGCGACGGCGCCGGGAGAGCGCTGCACCGTCCGGGGAAACGGGAATGTCAACGCTGATCGTCATCGCCATCATCGTCGTCGTCGGCCTCTATGCCGTCACGCTCTACAATCGCCTCGTGCGGCAGCGCAATCTCGCCCGCGAGGGCTGGAGCGGCATCGATGTCCAGCTGAAGCGGCGCGCCGACCTTATCCCCAATCTCGTCGAGGCGGTGAAGGGCTATGCGGCGCATGAGAAGGGCATCTTCGACGAGGTCGCCGAGAAGCGCGCGGCCAGCATGCGCGCCAGCGACGTCACCAGCCAGGCGGCCGCCGACCAGGCGCTTTCGGGTGCGCTCGGCCGGCTGACCGCCATCTCCGAGGCCTATCCGGAACTGAAGGCGGACGCCAATTTCCGCCAGCTCCAGACGGAACTCGCGACGATCGAGGACGAGATGCAGAAGGCGCGGCGCTACTACAACGCAACGGTCCGCGACCTCAACACCTCGATCCAGTCCTTCCCCGCCGTGCTGGTCGCACAGAGCCTCGGCTTCCGCGAGGAGCCGTTCTACGAGATCGAGGATCGCGCCGCGGCCTCGGTGCCGCCCAAGGTCGCGTTCTGAGACGCCGCGGATGACGCGCTTCATCCTCGCGGCGCTCATCCTCGTCGCGGCGCTCCTCCCGGCCGTGGCCGAGGAGCGGATCCTCTCCTTCGTGAGCGACGTGACGGTCGAGCGAAGCGGCGACCTCGACGTCACCGAGACCATCCGCTTCAATGTCGAAGGCGACCAGATCCGCCACGGCATCAACCGCGATTTCCCGACCCGCTATACGGATGACCGCGGCATGTCGGTGAGGGTCGGCTTCACGGTCGAGAGCGTGCTGCTCGACGGCGAGGCGGAACCCTACGAACTCCTGCCGCTGGAGAACGGCACGCGCATCCGCATCGGCTCGGCCGACCGGCTCGTGTCACGCGGCCCGCATGACTACACGATCCGCTATCGCACCACCCGGCAGATCGGCTATTTCGCCGATTTCGACGAGCTCTACTGGAACGCGACCGGCAATGGCTGGACCTTTCCGATCGAGAGCGCCGAGGCGCGCATCACCATCCCCGAGCCGGTCGGCTTCCAGAACCTCGCGGGCTATACCGGCGTCGCGGGCTCGCGGGAACATGCCGTCGCGGTGATGTGGGACACGGCAAATCCCGCCACCGTCACTTTTCGCACGACACGGCCGCTTGGCATCGGCGAGGGGCTGACCGTCGCAGCGAGCTGGCAGAAGGGCATCGTCGACGCGCCAGGCTTCGACCGGCGCGCGCTCTGGTGGCTGCAGGACAATCTCGGCGCGCTGGCGGCGATCATCGGCAGCATCGTGGCGCTCGGTTTTTTCGCGCTCGCCTGGCTGAAGGTCGGGCGCGACCCGCCGCGCGGGCCGATGGTGCCGATCTTCTCGCCGCCCGAAGGGCTCAGCGCCGCCGCGACGCGCTATGTCTCGGCCATGGCATTCGACAATCGCGCCTTCACGGCGGCACTCCTTGATCTCGGCGTGCACGGCCATCTGAAGCTCGCCGACAGCGGGCCGACGCTCACCGTCACGCGGCTGGCCGGGACGGCGCCGGTCGCCGCGCCGGAAGCGGCGATGGAGGCGGCGCTGTTCAGGGGCGCCGTGTCGGTCGAACTCGTGCAGCGCAATCACCAGAAGCTGCAGGCCGCCCGCAGCGCCTTGTCGGGCGGCCTGTCGCGCGCCTATGCCGGCACGATCTTCCACTGGAACGCGGGCTGGCTGGCCCTCGGCATCCTGGTGACGGTGCTCGTCTATGTCGCGACGGCGGTCGGTCTCATCGTCGCGCTCGGGCCCGATGCCGGCACGGCCGCGGTGCTCGGCATCGCCTTCGCATCGGTGGCAGGCATCGTCGTCGGCATCGGGCTCAATGCCGGCCAGACCGGACAATCGCTGTTCACGCGCCTCGTCGCCTGGGTGGTGATGGGCGTCTTCGCGATCGCCTTCTTCGCCGCCGGCGTCGTCGCCTTCGCCACCACCATCAAGGCGCCGCTCGACGCCGCGCCGCTGCTCCTCCCGATCATCGTGATGCCCGTCCTCGTCACCTCCTTCGCCTGGATGCGCAGTCCGACGCCGGACGGGCAGAAGCTGCGCGACGCCATTTTCGGCTTCCGGCATTATCTCGGCACGGCGGAAGAGCACCGGCTGGAAGTGCTGCATCCACCCGAGAAGACGCCGGAACTCTTCGAGCGCTACCTGCCCTATGCGGTCGCGCTCGATGTCGAGAATGCCTGGGCGGCCAAGTTCGCCGGCGTGCTGGCCGCGGCCGGCGCCTCGGCGGCGGTGGCCAACTGGTACATGACGAGTTCGCACCGCGATCCCGGGAGCCTGGTCGACCGGCTCGGCTCGAGCCTGTCGCAGACGGTGGCTTCGGCCTCGACGGCGCCGGGGTCGCGCTCCGGCTCGTCCGGCGGCGGCTCGTCGGGCGGCGGCGGGGGTGGCGGCGGCGGGTCCGGCTGGTAGATCAGGGGATCGCCAGATCGGCCGTGACGGCCAGATGATCGGATCCGAAATCCTTGCTGACATTGATCGCGGCGACGCCGATATCCTTCGAGACCGCGATCCTGTCGATAGGCGTGCCAAGGAACGGCGGGGCGCCGAACTCGCGGAAGAACCGGGTCGGCTCCGGCCAGGCGCCCCGCTCGGTGGTCACGAGGCTCGACACTCTCATGAAATTCCGCACCATCGGCGACCAGTAAGGCGTGTTCCAGTCTCCGGCCACGATGATGTTCGTGCCTTTCGGCTCGGCGGCGATCCGGTAGGCAAGCGCTCGCAGATAGGCATTGCGGCCCACCCAGCCCTGAGCCTTGCGGGTCGTCGGAGGGTGGATGCCGTACAGGACTGTCGGCCGCTTCGCACCGGGGATATCGACGATCGCCCGCAGCGCCACCGAACCCCCGATATCATCCGTCGGCTTTGCCAGCCCCTCGAGTTCTACCAGTTCCGCCGTGACCGGATAGCGGCTGGCGATCCTGATGGACGACCGGCGCGCGAGGCGCGGATCGGAGAGATAGGGGAGCCCCGGCAGGCTGGCGATCGTCGGATCCCACGGCCACGTTACCTCCTCGATCACGAGGATATCCGGCGCCGCCGCTTCCACCACGCGGCGGAAGCTTTCGAAGTCGCGATTGCGGCCATTGACGTTGGCCGTCGTCACGCGAAGCGAAGGATTCGGCGCCGCGGCAGCGGCGGGGACCGAGGGGACGAGCAGCGGATAGAGCGCGGCCACCAGCAGGAGACCGGCGACCGAGATCCGCGGCAGGCTCGCGGAGAAGGCGGCCACGAGCACGAACAGAAGCGCCACCACCGCGATATGCGGACGGAAGAAATTCGTCATGTCGAACAGCCAGTCCTTGTTGCCGACGCGGCCGACAAGAACGAGCGCTGCGATCGGCAGCAGGCTGAGGTCGAAGGCCAGGCGGAACAGGGAGGGGAGCATGGCGCCTCGGGCTGGGAGAGGCCGGGCCTCGGCCGGAGCGGCGTCGGCCGCCTCATCGGTCGCGGCGGTTTCCGGACGGGCCCTCACACCGATCGTCTCGACCTCGTCGACCGCGCTCAAGCGCCCTCCCCCGTCAGCGACCAGCGACCGGCTCGACCGAGCCCGACAGACGCCGGCTCAATCCGTCGAGGATTCGCCGCGCCAGCGCATCATAATCGCCATCGAAGTGATGGCCACCCGTCGTCTTGATCAGTTCGACGCCGCTGCCCTCGAGCTTCGGGCAGAGGCTGTCGTCTTCCTCCTCGCCATAGAAGCACTGGATCAGTGACGGCTTTATGGTCTTGATGTCGGGAAGCGTCTCGCCGTCGCCGGAATTGGTGCCGAGGAAGGCGCCGACCGAGATGACATAATCGACTTGATCGGAAACGCCGAGCAGCGACATTTCCGCGACCTGGCTCTGCTCGTCGGGCGGCAGCAGCTTGTAGGCCGAGGGCAGCACGTCGGCGCCGAAGGAATAGCCGACCAGCACGATGTGATCGATGCCCCATTTCTCGGTGTAGTAGTCGATGATCCGGGCGAGGTCGGCCGAGGTCTGCTCGGGCGTCTTGCGCGACCAGAAATAGCGCAGCGAGTCGACGCCGATCGTCGGCACGCCCTCCTTCTGGAAGGCATCGCCGATCGACTTGTCGAGATCGCGCCAGCCGCCATCGCCCGAATAGATGACCGCCATCGTGCCGTGCCGCGCCTGAGCCGGCAGTTCGACCAGCGGCAGGTCGGCGAGTGGATTGCTGGTGTCGATCTTGGGCGCGAGCAGCCGGGCGAGACGCGATTTCAGCGCCGCGAAACCCGTTTCGGTGACATCCTTGGTCTTGATCTGGAAGCCCTGGCCCTGCAGCTCGGCCACGTGGTCGCGGCCGTCCTTGGGCGCGGTGCCGGTATAGAGCACATCGACGGGATTGGTGAGATCGCCCTCGGCGAGACCATAGATGGCGCCGCCCGCGACATCCTTGCGCGGGGCATCGGTGCAGAGTGGCTTCTTCAGTGGCAGCACGAGCGCGGGATCGACGGCAACGCCATGGCCGATCGTGGCGTCCGGCGTCTGCGCGGCAATCGAGAGCACCAGCGTTCCGCCGGTCCCGACGCCGGCGAGGATCGGCGAGTGATAATTGGGCGTGCCGAGCGCGCGCTGGATCTGATGCGACAGGTCCTCGATATCGGCGACGAGATAGACGCACTCGTCCTCGCTGTCCTTTTCGAGGCCGGCGAACATCGACGCGGTGTCGACGCCGACAACGATGGCGCCGCTCGCTTTCAGCGTGTTGGCGAGCGCGGTCTCGTCGGCCGTCCAGCCATCCGCATCGGCGAAGAGGAAGACCGTCCCGGTCACGGGACCGTCGGGGAGAAGGATCTGCGGCTTGCCGATGAGGCCGGCCGTGAAGGCGGGCAGCGGCTTTGCCGGCGCGGCGGCGGCGGGCGCCGCGGGGGCCGCGGCATCTTCGGCGAGCGCCGGCAGGGCGAGGCCGGCCGAAAGGGCGGCGGCCGCGACGAGGGAAGCGAAACGACGCATCATTTACCCACCACTCCCTTGAGACCGCCGCCGATCAGCACGGCGACGTCGGCGAGCGCGACGATCGCGCTGGCGCCACCCGAGACAGCCATGTAGCGCGGCTGCCATTCCGGCTGGAACTTGGCCTTGAACGCCCGAAGGCCGTTGAAATTGTAGAACCGCTCGCCGTGTTCGAACACGGCGCGGCCGAGGCGATGCCAGAACGGCGCGGCCGGGCTGCCATGGAGGCCGGAGAGCGGCGCCATGCCGAGATCGAACACCTCGTAGCCCTCGTCGCGGAGCGCGAGCATCAGGCTGACGAAGAGGAACTCCATGGTCGAGGCCGGCGCGTCCGGCGAAAAGCGCATCAGATCGACCGTCGCCTCATGCTTGCGGGCCGTGGTCATCACCGTCGCGAAGGCGATGATCCGCCCCTCGCGCCGCACCACCGCTGCCGGCTGCGCCGCGACATAGGCGCGGTCGAAGGCGCCGATCGAGAAGCGCTTCTCGCGCGCCTTGTGCTCGGCGAGCCAGAGATTGGAGACAGCCTGCAGCGCGTCGATCTCCTCGGCGACCCGCTCGGGCGGCAGCAATTCGAAGGAGAGCCCCTCGCGGATCGCCCGGTTGTTGCCGTGGCGAAGGCCCGCCCGCTTGGCGCCCTTGAGATCGAATGTCTGGAGCCGCACCTGCGCCGCCTCGCCGAGCTTGAAGGCGCGCAGCCCGGCATCGGCATAGAGCGAGAGGTTCTGCGGCTGCACCTGATAGAAGATCGCCCGGCCGCCGGCCGCCTGCGCCATCTCGACGAACTGCCAGACAAGCGCCGGCCAGGCGTCGCGCGGGCCGATCGGATCGAACAGCGCGACCCAGGAATGCGCCTGGCGGCCGAACATGATGAAGGCGCGCCGGTCCTCGGAGAACAGCAGCGACTTGTCGCCCATGCGGACGAGATTGGCGTCGGGATGCGGCTGGTCGGCGAGGATGGCGACCGCCCGGGCGACCTCCGCGGAGGTCGGGGCGCCGGTCTTGCCCTTGGAGGGACGCAGCAGCGACCAGGCGGCCAGCGAACCGGCGGCGATGACGACGCCGAGCAAAGCGCGCAGGGAGCGCGGCGCCTCCTCGGAGAATTCGAACTGCCACCAGAGCTGATGCGAATAGTCGACATCGCTGTAGACGAAGAGCAGCACGACCACCGCGCTGACGATCACCGTCGCGATCGCCATCCACCAGCCAGGCGTCAGCCGCTGGTGGAACAGCGAGGCCGGCCGCGTGAATTCGCGCCGCGTCGCGATGAGCGACAGGAAGAGCAGCGAGAGGACGATCGACTCGGTGACGGCGATGGCCTTCAGGAGCGACAGAACGGCGCCGAGCCCGACCGCGATCGTCGCCGCCCACCAGGCGCCGTCGAGGCGATGCGCGAGGCCGCGCGAGATCGCGATGAGGCCGAGGCCGAGCACGCTTTCGAGGAAATGCGCGCCCTCGACGATCGGCAGCGGCAGGAGGCCGGAGAGGATGTCGAGACGGGAATCGGCGGCCGGTGTGACGCCGGAGAAGATCAGCGCCGCGCCCATGGCGAGCGTCAGCGCCGAGATGACGCGCGGCGACAGCTGCGCGCCGACACGGATCACGCGCGAGGTCCTGGCCCCCGCCGTGGCCCGGCGCAGCTCCAGCGTCGCGACCACCGCCGAGGCGACGACGAGCGGCAGGCCGTAATAGATGACGCGATAGAGGAAGAGCGCCGAAAGGACCTGGTCGACCGGCGCCGTGCGGCCGATGACGGCGACGATCACCGCCTCGAAGACGCCGAGGCCGGCCGGGACGTGGCTGGCGACGCCGAGGCCGATCGCCACCGCATAGACGGCGATGAAGGCCGGAAAGCCGAGCTCGGTCTGCGGCAACAGCACCCAGAGCACCGCGGCCGACGCGGCGACATCGATGAAGGTGCCGCCGAATTGCGCCAGCATGATCCGCGGCCTCGGCAGTGCCACCGAGGCGCCGCGCCAGCCGATGCGCCCCGAGCCGAAGGCGGACCATCCGAGCAGCGCGGCCAGCCCGACCAGCACGCCGCCGCCGATGAGCGCGAGGATCGCCGGCGGCAGCCCGACCGGCGCGGCGACATCGACGGGATCGAAGACGAGGCCGAGCGCCGTGATGCCGGCGAGGCCGAGGCCGAAGGCGATGGTGATGAAGGCGACGATGCGCGCGACATCCGCCGGCTCGAAGCCGAGACGCCCGTAAAAGCGGTAGCGGATCGCGCCGCCGGTCAGCGGGCCGAAGCCGGCGGTGTTGCCGACCGCATAGGCGCAGAACGAGGTCAGCGCGACCAGCGGATAATCGACCTTGCGCCCCTGATGCGCGAGCGCCGACCAGTCATAGACGCTGAGGGCGAGGAAGGAGAGCGCCGTGAAGCCGACGGCGGCGGCGATGGCGCCGAGCGGCGTCGCATGCAGCGCGGCGACGACGTCGTCATAATTGACCTCGCCGATCAGATGGCTGATCGCGAGCCAGACCAGCACGAGGACGGCGAGACCAGCGCCGATGCCGATCGCCGGCTTCGACGCCGCCAGGAACTCGGCGATGCGCGGGCCGAGGCTTCGGGGCGACCCGGTCTCGCCCCGCGCGTCAGCGGTCGCGGGAACGGGCGCGGCGTCGGGCTCCTCGACACGGCGGGACATGGTAGCGGCTTCTGTCATGCGATTTGCGAGGCGCCGCTCTGTGGCTCATGCCGGCGGCGCTTCTCCCGGATATTGCGTTGCCCCTGTGATGAGGCCGCAAATCTGGCTGGATTGAGGCCGCTTCCGCGGCGTCAGGACGCAATCGAGAAGGCGGGCCGGCGTTTCCGTCGGCCTCACGCAAATGTGCGAAGAACGGCAGAAAATGCCGCGTCAGACCCACTCGCCCTTGCGCATGATCGGCTCGGCGGCGCCGCTCTCGGAGAGGCCGTCGATATCGACCTCGCCGGAGCCGATCATCCAGTCGATATGGATCAGGCTGCGATTGGCGCCCTTGGCCGAGAGCTCGTCGGCGGTCATCGTGTCGCCGCCGCGGATGCACTTGGCATAGGCCTGCCCGAGCGCGATGTGGCAGGCGGCGTTCTCGTCATAGAGCGTGTTGTAGAAGAGGAGTCCGCTCGCCGAGATCGGCGAGGAATGCGGCACGAGGGCCACCTCGCCGAGCCGCGCCGCGCCCTCGTCCGTCTCCAGCACCTTGTTGAGCACGTCCGCGCCGGTGCGCGCCGTCGCCTCGACGATGCGGCCCTCCTCGAAGCGGACGCTGATCTCGTCGATGAGCGTGCCCTGATAGGAGAGCGGCTTGGTGCTGGTGACGGTGCCCGAGACGCGGTCCTTGTGCGGCGTCGTGAACACCTCTTCCGACGGGATGTTCGGATTGCAGACGATGCCGTTCTTCGCCGTGCCGGCGCCGCCTTCCCACTCGTGGTCATCGGCGAGGCCGACGACGAGATCGGTGCCGGGGCCGGTGAAATGCAGCGCGTGATAGCGCTTGGCGTTGAGCAGCTTCGTGCGCGCATGGAGCGCAGCGTTGTGCTCGGCCCAGGCCGCGACGGGATCGACGCGGTCGACGCGCGAGGCGGAGAAGATCGCATCCCAGAGCTTCGCGACCGCGACCGTCTCGGTCTCGTCCGGGAACACCGACTTCGCCCAGGCCGTCGAGGCATAGGAGACGATCGTCCAGTTGATGTCGAAGCTGGCGATCAGCTCCAGTGCCGGCTGATAGGCCCGCGAGCGGGCGCGGTTGGCGCGCGCGACGCGGTCCGGATTCTGGCCCGAAAGGAGCGACGGGTTCTCGCCGGCGATGGCGAGGCGCGCGGCGCCGTTGCGGAAGGCGTTGGCCATGCCCTCGAAGAGCCAGCCCGAGGCGGTGTCGAAGCTGCCGTCCGGCGCATGGCGGAAGCGCATCAGCGTCGCCTCCTCGTCGCTGAACAGGGTCGTCACCAGCGAGGCGCCGGCCTTGTAGGCATGCTCGGTGATGCGCCGCACCAGCGGCAGCGCGTCGATCGGCGCCGTCATCACGAGCTCCTGGCCCGGCTGCAGGCCGAGGCCGACCTTGACGGCGACCTCGCCGAGCCGGTCGAGCTTGACGTCATGGGTGAGGAAGGGATCGCGGGCGGCGACGTTCATGGACGAGTGCTCCTTGCATCGGCTGGACGCGGAAGCGGTCCGGCCTCGCGTCACGGCGGCGCCGCGCGCAGTCATTTCGGGATCGGCGGGTTCTCACCGGCCGTCATTGCGGGCGAGATA
Organism: Allobosea sp.; assembly: GCA_017307955.1. GTDB lineage: Bacteria > Pseudomonadota > Alphaproteobacteria > Rhizobiales > Kaistiaceae > Kaistia. The sequence continues at coordinate 81,209 of JAFKFV010000016.1, forward strand.
TTGCCTGACCTCGGCGCCCGTCAAGGGCGGCGTGGCTCACGCGCGGTGGCGGCTCACCAGCGCGCCTGCGTCGCGCGGCAGGCGGAGGCTGTCGAAAAGCCCCAGCAATCCAAGCGCGCCGATGATCAGGAAGGTCCAGCGGAAATCGACGAGGCCGAGCCCGGTCGCCTCCGGCGTCACCACCGCATCGGAGAAGCGCAGCACCACCGCGCCGACCGCGATGCCGAGGCCGAAGGTGATCTGCTGCACGAGGCTGAACAGCATGTTGGCGCCCGCCATCTTCTGCTGCGGCACATCGACGAAGGCCAGCGTGTTGATGGCGGTGAACTGCATCGAGCGGGCGGCGCCCGAAATGACGAAAAGGGTCGCGATGATCCAGGGCGGCGTCGCCGGCGTCAGGAAGGCGCAGCCGACCATGGTCGCGACGAAGATGAGGCCGTTGCCGATCAGCGTGGTGCGGAAGCCGAAGGTGCGAAGGACGAGGCTCGTCAGCGGCTTCATGCCGAGATTGCCGGCGAAGAGCGCCAGCACATAGAGACCGGCCTGGAAGGGATCGAGGCCGAAGCCGAGCTGCAGGAGGAGCGGCAGCAGGAACGGCACCGCGCTCACCGCCGTGCGGAACAGCGAGCCGCCGATCATGGTGACGGCGAAGGTCTGGATGCGCACCGCCGCGAGATCGGGCAGCGGATGCGGATGACGGCCGGCATGGCGCCAGGCGGCGGCGCCGAAGACGAGGCTTGCGAGGATCGAGACGCCGCCGATCACCATGCCCTTCTCTGAATGGCCGATCACCTCGAGCCCGTACATGAGCCCGGCGCAGGCAAGGCTGGTCAGGAGGAAGCCGATCCAGTCGAAGGCCGGCCGCGTCGCCGAGCGGTCATTCGGGATGAGCCAGAACGAAAGGCCGAGCGCGACGATGCCGATCGGGACATTCAGGATGAAGATCCAGTGCCAAGAGGCATAGGTCGTGATGAAGCCGCCGAGCGGCGGGCCGATGATCGGCGCCGACAGGGCCGGCCAGGTCAGCGTCGCGATGGCGCGCATCAGGTCGGCCTTGGAGGTGTTGTTGAGCACCACCAGCCGCCCGACCGGCACCATCATGGCACCGCCCATGCCCTGCAGGACACGCGACAGCGTGAAGCTGACGACGCCGGTCGAGATGGCGCAGAGCACCGAGGCGATGGTGAAGACGGCGACCGCCGAGGCGAAGACGCTGCGCGCACCGAAGCGGTCCGCCATCCAGCCGCTGGCGGGGATGAAGATCGCGAGCGCCAGCATATAGGCAGACATGCCGATATTGAGGTCGACCGGCTGCACGCCGAACGACTTCGCCATCGCCGGCAGGGCCGTGGCGATGACGGTGCCGTCGAGGTTCTCCATGAAGAAGGCCCCGGCGACGAGAAAGGCGATCAGCGACGATTTGGGAAGCGTGGAGGTCATCGGCGGGGGCAGGATATCGACGCTTCTCCATCGCGCGTTCGCGCGCCCGGCACAAGCTAGAAAGCTCCGGAGGCCGCATCCCCAGGGGCCCTGCGGGGACACGAGAGGGGCTGCCTGGAAATTCGGCAACACGATCAATTTCTGAAAAGTCCTTTCAGACGCCCTCAGAAAGTCGCGGAAACCGGAGCCGAAGCAACAAAAGCCCGCTTGACAGGCCGACATGTTGCGGCATGATCGTGGAAAGAATTTACAGAAATGGCTGATCGCACCCAGCGGCCAAGCCAGTCATTTGACGCAGGGAATTCAATGAAAGTCGGCATTGTCGGGCTCGGCTATCGCCTGGGCTATCTGGCGCGCATCTTCTCGGCCTCGCTGCCCGATTTCGAGGTCGTCGGCTACGTGGACCCGGAGCCGGCCGGTCTCTCCTACACGAAGCAGTTCGACGTCCCGGTCGGCAAGAACTACGAGACGCTCGAGGCGCTGCTCGCCGGCGAGAAGCTCGACCTCCTGATGGTCGGCTCGCCGAACCATCTCCATCTCGGCCATATCCGCACCGGCCTCGACCACGGCGTGAAGGTCTTCACCGAGAAGCCGGTGGTGACCTCGACCGAGGAGACGATGGAGCTCGCGAAGCTGATCGCCGAGCACGGCTCCGACAATGTCATGGTCGGCCTCGTGCTGCGCTATGCCCCGCTCTATGTCGATCTCCGCAAGGCGCAGGCCGAGGGCCTTCTCGGCGACATCGTCTCGATCGAGGCGTCCGAGCATATCGCGCCCTATCACGGCGCCTTCTTCATGCGCGACTGGCGGCGCTACGAGAAGTATTCCGGCTCCTTCATGCTGGAGAAATGCTGCCACGACCTCGACCTCTACAACGGCGTCATGGGCGTTCGCCCGACCCGCGTGGCGAGTTTCGGCGGCAAGCGCAGCTTCGTGCCGAAGAATGCGCCGGAAGGACTCGGCATCAACGACACCGAGGTCTATCATCGCAAGCCGAGCGGCTGGATGGGAACCGACAAGGTGTTCGACAGCGATGCCGATATCATCGATTTCCAGACCGCGATCGTGGAATACGCGAACGGCGCGTCGATGACCTTCCACACCAATCTCAACGTGCCCGACGAATTCCGCCGTTTCTGCGTGATCGGCGCCAAGGGCATGGCGGAGGGCGATTTCGTCCGCAATTTCTTCCGCGTCCATGACGCGCGGACGTCGCAGAAGGTGATCGACACCGCCTATACCGGCTCGGAGCTCTCGGTCCATTACGGCGCCGACGAGCAGATGGCCCGCGATATCGGCGCCCATATGCTGAACGGCGCGCCACTGCCGGTCTCGGTGGTCAACGCGCTCGAAGCCGGCCTTCTGGCGCTCGCCATGGACGAGGCGCGCCGCACCCGCCAGGTGGTGGACATGACCGAGACCTGGAAGCGCTTCGACGCGGCGCTCGCCGGCGGCGGCAACTGAGGGGGCGGCGATGACGGGCTCCCGCGGTGCCACGCTCTTCGCCCTCGCCCTGCTCTTTCCGGCTATCCTCTACATCCTGATCATCGTCGCCTATCCGCTGGTCGACACCTTTACGCTCTCCTTCACCGACGCCTCGCTCCGGAAGACGGTGAAATGGGTCGGCTGGGCGAACTACCAGAAGATCTTCGGCGGCGATTTCGCGACGATCATCGTCCGGACCTTCGTGTGGACGTTCTTCTCGGTCGCCATCAAGATGATCATCGGCACCTGCGGCGCCGTGCTGCTCAATGCGCTGGTGCCGGGCCGCGCCCTCTTCCGCGTGCTGACGCTGCCGCCGTGGATCGTGCCGATGGCCATCGGCATCTTCATGTGGGGCTGGATGTATAACGGCCAGTTCGGGATGATCTCGGGCGTCCTGCAGAATGTCGGCCTGCTCGACCGGCCGCTCGCCTGGCTCGCCTATGGCGGCACCGCCTTCTGGGCGACGATCATCACCGATGTGTGGATCGGCGTGCCGCTGGTGACGCTCTATCTGCTGGCCGCCATCCAGTCGATCCCGAAGGACCTCTACGAGGCCGCCTGGACCGATGGTGCCGGCCGCTTCTACCGCTTCCGCCGCATCACGCTGCCGCTGATCGTGCCAGCGCTGGTCACGATGTCGATGCTGTCGCTGATCGCGACCTTCAATTCCTTCGACATCATCTGGATCCTGACCCAGGGCGGGCCGAACGGCCAGACCACCACGATGATCATCGACACCTACAAGACGGCGATCGGCTCGTACAAATATGGCGAGGGCGCCGCGAGAGCCGTGATGATCTGCCTGTTCCTGTCGGTGTTCTGCTTCTTCTACTTCCGCGTCGTCAGCAAGATCTCAACGGGAGAAGCCAAATGAGCAGCGGACGCCCGATGATCGACCGCTATCGCTGGTACGAATATGTCGCGATCTATTGCGGCATGGCGCTGTTCCTGACCTTCGTGCTGGCACCCTTCGTCGAGGGCTTCCTCGTCTCGCTGAAGCCGCTGACGCATCTCTTCTCCTCGCCCTATCGATTCTGGCCCGACGACGGCTCTTTCGACGCCTATTTCACGATGTGGCAGAGCGTGCCGCTGCTCGGCCGCTACATCGTCAATTCGCTGCTGATCTCGACCGTGGCGACGATCGCCGTGCTGATCCTCGTCGTGCCGGCCGCCTATGCCTTCGCGCGGTTCCAGTTCCGCGGCGCCGGCGCCCTGCTCGGCGCGTTCCTCGCGGTCAACATGTTCTCCGGCGCCGTGCTGCTCATCCCGCTCTACCGGCTGATGCGCTCCATGGGGCTGCTCAACACCTACTTCGCGATGATCGTGCCGGGCGTCGCCTTCCTGATCCCCTCGGCGATCTGGCTGCTCAGGACCTACATGCTGCGCATCCCGCGCGAGCTCGACGAGGCGGCCTGGGTCGACGGCGCCAGCCGGTTCTACATTCTCCGCCGCATCATCCTGCCGATCGCCGGGCCGGGCATCCTCGTCGTCGCGCTCGCCACGTTCATCGGCGCCTATGCGCAACAGTTCATCTTCGCGCTGACCTTCAACTCGAAATCGGAATACATGCCGCTCGCCGTGGGCCTGTTCGCCTTCTTCGGCAAGGAGCGCGTGGTCTGGAACGAGCTGATGGCGGCCAGCTTCGTCGGCATCGCTCCGGTGATGGTCGGCTTCATCTTCCTGCAGCGCTACCTGGTGGCCGGCCTGACCGCCGGCGCCGTCAAGCAATAGCGCTCAGGCGCAGTACCGACCCGATGAGAAGGGCCGGCCAAACAAAGAGGGAAAGCGATGAGACATTACGGCACCCTTCTGGCAGGTAGCGCCGTCGTCCTGGCGACGATGACGGCACCGTCTTTCGCCGAGGACAAGACGGTCAGCATGATCCAGTGCGGCGACGCGATCGCCGAGACCTATCCCGATCTGATCAAGAAGTGGGAAGCCGCCAATCCCGGCTTCAAGGTGAATGTCGAGATCGTCGGCTGGGCGCAGTGCCAGGACAAGATCACGACGCTCGCCGCCGCCGGCACCCCGGTCGGCCTCGCCTATGTCGGCTCGCGGACGCTGAAGCAGTTCGCCGACAGCGACCTCATCGTCCCGATCCCGATGACCGACGAGGAGAAGGCGGCCTATTACCCGCATATCGTCGAGACGGTCACCTTCCAGAACCAGGCCTGGGGCATCCCGGTCGCCTTCTCCACCAAGGCGCTGTTCTGGAACAAGGCGCTGTTCGAGAAGGCCGGCCTCGACCCGAACAAGCCGCCGACCACCTGGGCCGAGCTGCTCAGCGACGCCAAGACGATCAAGGAGAAGACGGGCGTCCCCGGTTACGGCCTGCCGGCCAAGACCATGGACAACACGATGCACCAGTTCCTGCACTATGTGTACACGAACGACGGCACCGTGATCGACGCCGACGGCAAGATCACCCTCGACAGCCCGCAGAATCTCGAGGCGCTGGAATTCATCAAGAGCCTCGTCCCGGTGTCCGAGGACGGTCCCTCGGCCTATGACCAGGACGACATGATCAAGTTGTTCTCGGACGCCAAGGTGGCGATGATCGAGGGCGGTCCCTGGGTCCGCAACCAGGTCTCGAAGGACATCCAGTGGGGCGTCGCGCCGCTGCCGGTCGGTCCGAAGGCCAAGGGCCCCGGCACGCTGCTGATCACCGACAGCCTCGCGGTCTTCAAGGGCACCGGCGTCGAGGACCAGGCGATCGATCTCGCCAAGCTGCTGACCAATCCCGAGAACCAGTTCCTCTACGAGAAGACGCACGGCCTGACGCCGCTGCGCCCCGTCGCCGGCGTCGATGGCCTCGTCTCGGAGGATCCGAGCTGGAAGCCGTTCCTCGACGGCATCGCCTTCGGTGGTCCGGAGCCGCTGTTCCTCGACTACAAGGGCTTCCAGAACGCCATGATCGACATGGTCCAGTCGGTCGTGACCGGCAATGCCGAGCCCGCCGCCGCCCTGACCAAGGCCGCCGGCGCCATCGACCAGTACAAGTAAGCACGGCAAGACCCTCACCCTGACCCTCTCCCGCTCGGCGGGAGAGGGGACGCGGTTTGGATCGCTCGCCCTTCTCCCCCTCTCCCGCCCGCGGGAGACGGCCGGGGGTGAGGGCCGTCCTACCCGAAGATTTGACGCGGAGACCGAAGACTTGAGCGCGCTCACGCTTTCACGCCTGAAGAAGTCCTTCGGCGGCACCGATGTCATCAAGGGCGTTGACCTCGAGGTCACCGAGGGCGAGTTCGTGGTCTTCGTCGGCCCGTCGGGCTGCGGCAAGTCCACGCTCTTGCGCATGATCGCCGGCCTCGAAGAGGTTTCGGGCGGCGAGATCGTCATCGCCGGCAAGCCGGTCAATGACCTGCCGCCCGTGAAGCGCGGCATCGCCATGGTCTTCCAGTCCTACGCGCTCTACCCGCATATGAGCGTGTTCGAGAACATCGCCTTCCCGCTGCGCGTCGAGCGGCTCGGCGAGGACGAGGTCCGCCGCCGCGTCGGCGAGGCGGCGCGCATCCTGCAGCTCGAAAGCCGCCTCGAGCACAAGCCCGGCATGCTCTCGGGCGGCCAGCGCCAGCGCGTCGCGATCGGCCGCGCCATCGTGCGCGAACCGCGCATCTTCCTCTTCGACGAGCCGCTCTCCAATCTCGACGCGGCGCTGCGCTCCGACATGCGCGTCGAGCTGACCCGGCTGCACAAGCGCCTCGGCGCGACGATGATCTATGTCACGCATGACCAGGTCGAGGCGCTCACCATGGCCGACAAGATCGTCGTGCTGAATGGCGGCCGCATCGAGCAGGTCGGCACGCCGCTCGACCTCTATCATCGCCCGCAGAACCGCTTCGTCGCCGGCTTCATCGGCAATCCGAAGATGAACTTCCTCGAGGGCCGCTGCACGGCCTCCGGCGGCAGCGGCGTCACCGTCGATCTCGGCCCGCTCGGCACGATCGCGCTGCCGCGGCCGGGCGGCGCCGGCCTCGTCGGCGAGACGCTTTCGGTCGGCATCCGGCCCGAGCATGTCCGCCTCGACGCGGAGGGCGGCTTTCGCCTCGCGCTGAAGCCCGGCATCATCGAGCGGCTCGGCATCCACACCGTCGCCTATTCGCCCCTCCCCTCCGGCGACACCTTCGTCGCGCTGTTCGAGGGCGATCCGCCGGTGAAGGACGACGAGGAGATCACGGTCAGCGTCGATCCCGCCGCCTGCCATCTCTTCGATGCCTCGGGCGCCGCCATCGGCGTTCCGGCCTGAAGACCGGCAGGAAGGCCGCCGCCATGCTGGATCTCGTCGGCCTGTTGCAGACCGAGATGGAGAGTCTCAGCCGCTCGGAGCGGCGGCTCGCCGATCTCGTGCTCTCCGACGTCCAGGCAGCGGTGAACGCCTCGATCGTCGAGCTGGCGGCGCGAGCCGACACCTCGCCGCCGACCGTGACGCGCTTCTGCCGCCGCCTCGGCTGCCAGAGCTTCGCCGATTTCAAGGTTCGCCTCGCGCAGAGCCGCTTCATCGCCCGCCGCTACCTGCTGCCGCCCTCGGGTCCCGAGACGGCCGGCGAGATCGCGCGGCACATCGTCAACTGCGCGCAGACGACGCTCTATTCCTTCTTCGAGACCATCGATCCGCTCGCGATCGAGGCGGCGGCCGAGCGCATCGCCGGCGCGCCCTATATCCTCTCCTTCGGCTCCGGCGGCGCCTCCTCGATGATCGCCAACGAGATCGAGACCCGCCTCTTCCGCCTCGGCCTCCGCGTCACCGCCTCGATCGACCATCAGGCGCAGATGATGCGCACGGCCGGAGCACCGAAGGGGACGGTCGTCATCGCCTCCTCGACCAGCGGGCGGAACCTGCAACTCGCCAACACGCTCGCCATCGCCGGCGAATATCATCTCGATCGCATCGTGCTGACGCGGCCGGGCTCGCCGGTCGCGGAACAGGCGGACGTGCTGCTCGCCATCGACGTTCCCGAGCAGGACGACATCCTGCGGCCATCGTCGGCGCGCTATGCTTTTCTCGCGATGATCGACGCGGTGGCGCAGACCGTGGCGACCCGCATGCAGCCGCGCTCCGTCGAGAGCATGCGCCGCATCAAGCACCAGCTCATGGTCAACCGCGACGGCGACGACACGCAGCCGCTCGGCGACTGATCCCTCCCATCCGACGAACCATCGACAGGCCCCACCATGACCATCGCGCCGCGCGCCCTCCGCCTCGAAACCGAATGGACGCCGGCCGCCGATGGCCGGCCGCTTGCCTACAGGATCACGCTCGGCAACCGCTCCGAAACGCCGCTCGCCGGCTTCCGTCTCGCCATCAACGGCCCGGCGCGCATCGACCCGAAGGCGGTGGTCGAGGGCGGAACGCTTGTGGCGCGGCTTTCCAACCATGCCGAATTCGCCCCGCCGGAGGGCTTCGTGCTCGAGCCGGGCGCGAACTGGACGCTGACGGTGCGCGGGCTGTCCTATCCGCTGCGCCACTGGAGCGACGGCGCCGCCTCCGCCTATGTGATCCTCGAAGACGACAGCGCCGTGCCGGTGGCCATCGCGGCGACGGTGGCGCGCGGCGACAATGCCCCACTGAAGCGTGGCGCGGTCGTCTATCCCGTTCCCGCGACGGCGCCGGTCTCGGTCTCGGTGATCCCGTGGCCGGCCAAGGTCGCGGTCTCTGGCCGCGCGCCGACGCCGGCGGGGCTGGCGCCTTTCGGCAGTTCCGCGGAAGCGACAGCGGCGGCGGCCAGTTTCGCGGCCCTCGCCGATGCGCTCTTCCCGGGCGATGCGCTGGTCAGGAGAGCCGCCGAGGGTGGGCGTGCGGTCACGCTGGAGAAGCGCGAGGGCTTCGCCGCGGAGGCCTATCGCATCGACTTCGCCGCCGACGCGATCACAGTCGCCGCCTCGACCGAGACGGGTTTCCTCTACGGCCTCGTCACGCTCGGCCAGATCCTGCGCGGCGCGCTCCGCCATCCCGGCGCCTTCCTGTTCCCGGCCTCCGGCCACATCGCCGACGCGCCGCAACTCTCTTGGCGCGGCACGCATCTCGACGTGTCGCGGCAGTTCTATTCGACCGGCGAGATCAAGGCGCTCATGCGCATCCTCGCCTGGAACAAGATGAACCGCTTCCACTGGCATCTCTCCGACGACGAGGCGTGGCGGGTCGAGATCGAAGCCTATCCGGCGCTGACGGAGATCGCCGCCTGGCGCGGCCACGGGCTCAAGCTGCCGCCCCTCCTCGGCACCGGACCGCAGCCGACCGGCGGCTACTACACGAAGGAGGCGATCCGCGAGATCGTCACCTATGCGAAGAGCCTCGGCATCGTGGTCGTGCCGGAGATCGACATTCCCGGCCATTGCTACGCGCTGCTGCAGGCGCTGCCCGAGCTCCGCGATCCCGGCGAGAGCGGCGAATACCAGTCGGTGCAGGGTTTCCCGAACAACTGCCTCAACCCGGCGCGCGAGGAGACCTATCAGGCGCTCGAGACGATCTTCGACGAGCTGATCCCGCTCTTCCCGGATCGCATCATCCATATCGGCGCCGACGAGGTGCCGCTCGGCGCCTGGTCCGGCTCGCCGCAGGCGCTGGCGCGGCTGGAGACGCTCGCCGGAAAGGCGGCGGCCGAGGCGCATGCGCGGCGCAACAATGTCGCCAGCAACCATGACGGCGCCGACCACATCGAAGGCTCGGGCGCGGCGATCCTGCAGGCGGAGTTCCTCGCCCGCGTCCAGGCCTTCCTCGCCTCGCGCGGCTGCGTCACCGGCGGCTGGGAAGAGGCGGCGCATGGCAATGTCATCGACAAGGCCAAGTCCTATCTCGTCGGCTGGCGCAATCACGAGATCTCGGCGGCGCTGGCTCGCGAGGGCTACGACATCGTCGTCTCGCCGGGCCAGGCCTATTATCTCGACATGTCGCAGGCCATCGACTGGGCCGAGCCCGGCGCCAGCTGGGCCGGCATCTCGAGCCCGGAGAAGACCTATCGCTTCGATCCGACCGGCGGCTGGAGCGATGCGGAGCGCGCGCATTTCCTCGGCATCCAGGCCTGCATCTGGTCGGAGCCGATGGCCGACCGCGCGATCTTCGACCGCCTCGTCTTCCCGCGGCTCTCGGCCATCGCGGAGACGGCCTGGACCCCGGCCGCCGACAAGTCGTGGGAGCGCTTCCGCGCCATCGCCGGCATGATGCCGATCCTCTATGGCTGGCAGGACCTCGCCGGAGGTGAGGGATGAGGATCGCCGTCGGGGGCATTCACACCGAATGCTCGACCTATAATCCGCTGCTCGCGCGGGCGACGGACTTCACCATCCTGACCGGCGCGGCGATCACCGCCTCGCCGGATTTCGCCTGCCTCTTCGAATGGGACTGGGAGATCGCGCCGACCTTCCATGCCCGCACCATTCCCGGCGGCCCGGTCGAGCGCGCCACCTATGAGGCGTTCCGGGCCGAGTTCCTCGAGCGGCTGCGACAGGCGCTGCCGGTCGACGGGCTCTATCTCGCCATGCATGGCGCGATGAAGGTCGACGGCATCGACGATTGCGAGGGCGACTGGATCTCCGCGGCGCGCGCCGTCGTCGGTCCCGATTGCCCGATTTCGGTCAGCTACGACCTGCACGGAAATGTCAGCCAGCGCGTCATCGACGCGATCGACATGTTCTCGGCCTACCGCACCGCGCCGCATATCGACGTGACCGAGACGAAGCGCCGGGCGCTTGCGATGCTGCATCGCCGCCTCTCGGGCGAGATCGACCCCTTCGTCGTCTGGGCCAAGGTTCCCGTGCTGCTGCCGGGCGAGCGCACCAGTACGGTCGACGAGCCGGCCAGGTCGCTCTATGCGCGTCTGCCGTCGGTCGATGCCGTTCCCGGCATACTCGATGCCTCGATCATGGTCGGCTATGTCTGGGCCGACGAGCCGCGCGCCACCGCCTCGATCATCCTGACCGGCACCGACCGCGCCGCCATGGAAGCCGAGACGCGGGCGCTTGCGACGGCCTATTGGGACGCGCGCGAGGACTTCCGCTTCGGCCCCGTCACGACCTCGGTCGAGGAGTGCATCGCGCTCGCGGCGGCCTCGTCGACACGGCCGGTGATCCTCGCTGATTCCGGCGATAACCCGACCGGCGGCGGCGTCGGCGACCGCGGCGATGTGCTGGCGGTCTTTCTCGACCGCGGGCGCGGCAGCGCGCTCTTCGCCGGCATCGCCGACCGCCCGGCGACCGAGGCCGCCTATCGCGCCGGCATCGGCCAGCGGCTGTGGCTCTCGATCGGCGCAACGCTCGATCCCGCCGGCGTCTCGGTCGAGACGGAGGTCGAAGTGCTGGCCCTCCTCGATGCCGACAAGCCGGAAATGCGCGAAGCGGTGGTGCGCACCGGGCAGGCGACGATCATCCTGACGGCGCGCCGCCGTCCCTTCCACGATATCGGCGATTTCACCCGCTTCGGCTTCCGCCCCGAGGATTTCGACCTCGTGGTGGTGAAGTCCGGCTATCTCTCGCCCGACCTCGCGCCGATCGCCAATCCGAACCTGATGGCACTTTCGGAAGGCGTCGTCGACCAGGATATCCCGCGCATCGCCAATCTCCGCCGCTCGCGGCCGATGTTCCCGTTCGACCGCGACTTTGCCTATCAGCCGGCGGTCATCCCCTCGATCCGGGCGCGCTGAGGATCAGGTGCTGCCGAGGCCGTGCGGATCCTCGACGCGCGGCCAGATCGGCCGGTCGAGCTTGCGATAGTCGGTGAGGCGCGGATTGGAGGGATAGGGCGCGCCGGCGTCGATATAGACGATCTCCGACGCGATGGGCGCGAAGCCGGCATAGAAATGGTTGGTCGACTTCACCAGGAGCATCGTCTTCGCCATCGGGTCGATGCCGAGATTGGTGAAGATGTCGGGCTCGAAGGTCTGCGTGCGGTTGGTGTTGAGGATGACGTCGATCGTCGTTCCGGCAAGGCGCACCACCGCCGCCGGCCCGAGCGTGACCCGGCTCATGCCGAAGCTCTGCCAGCCCTCGGCCGCGACGCGCAGCACCTCGACCTCGGCGTCGATCGGCGCGCCGCCATCCGGCCCCGCCTTGCCGCCGAAGCGCAGCTGGAGGCGGGCGCCCTCGCCTGCCGCGATGCAGAAGGTGACGGCGATCGGGTCCCAGATCGTGGCGACCGCGATCCTGTCCATGCCGCGCGCGATCATGCGGCGGAGGATCAGGGTGCCGTCGCCCGCGACGCCGCCGCCCGGATTGTCCCAGGTATCGGCGACGACGACCGGGCGGCCGGGCCGCTCGGCGGCGATCGAAAGCGCGCGGTCGAGCCCGTCGTCGATGCCATATTGCGGCATCATCGTCTTGCCGCGCAGTCCGAAAACCTCGAGCCCGAGCGTCCGCGCCAGCGCGTCGCCGCCGGCCTCGTCGTCATCGGTGACGACAAGCATGCGCGTTCCGAGCTCGGGCACGTCGCCGGCCATGAAGCCGTGGATGAGCGAGATCGAGAGCACCGATCCCTCGCCCTGCATCGCCTTGATGCGGTCGACGAAGGAGCGCATCGGCTCCCGGCTCGTCGGGAAGACCTCGATCATGCGGCAGTCGAACATCGAGAGTTTCGGCCGGATCTCGCCGCGAATGGCGCGGATCGCGAGATCGACAACATGCTCGCCGCGCTCGTAGAAATCGGTGTGCGGGAACTCGAGGAAGCTCGCGAGGATGTCGGCATTCGCGACACGCTTCGCCGTCAGGTGGCTGTGCGGATCGAGTTCGGCGGCGATGACGACGTCGGGGCCGACCATCGCGCGCACGCGCTCCAGGAGATCGCCCTCGCAATCGTCATAGCCCTGCGCGACCATCGCGCCATGCAGACCGAGGACGACGCCGTCGACGGGAAGCGCCGCGGCGAGCTGGCCGAGGATCTCGTCGCGCAGCCCCTCATAGGCGGCGCGCTGCATGAGCCCGCCCGGCTCGGCCCAGGTCGCGGTGCCCTCGACGAGGTCGATGCCGTCCGCCTCGGCGCGGCGGCGCAGCGCCACCATCGGCGAGGAGCAGAGCGTCGGCGTCGGCGGATGGCCGCCGGGCGGCGCATAGAAGGCCATCTCGAAGCTGGCCCGGTCGGTCGGCACGGGAGAGAAGGTGTTGGTCTCGGTGGCGAACGAGGCCGTGAAGATGCGCATGAAGGATCAGCCTCGGAGCTCAGCCTTGCGGCGCGTAGGCGATGGCTTCGACCTCGATGCGGATGTCGATCATGAGACGCGCCTCGACCGTCGTGCGCGCCGGCGGCTCGCTCGGGAAATAGGTGGCATAGACCTTGTTGAAGGCGCCGAAGTCCCGCGCGTCGGTGAGGATGACGAAGGTCTTCACCACCTGGTCGAGCGTGCAGCCGGCGAGCGCCAGCGCGGCCTTCACATTGTCCATGACCTGCCGGGTCTGCGCCTCGATGCCGCCGGGGACCACGACCCCCGACGCGTCGGTGGGCACCTGGCCGGAGATATAGACGAAATCGCCGGCCCGGACCGCCGGCGACAGCGGCACATGCGCCGCGCCGTAGACCTGTTTCAGCTTCGCCATCGCTGTTCTCCCTACGCGAACCGGACGTCTATGTAAATTCCTGACAAGAGCACCCGTCAAGCGACAAAACCATGTTGCTTTTTTTCATTTTGCGGCGAAGCATGAGGCTCCACCGGAGGCGGCGATGTTCGATTTGGCGGGAAAGCATGTCGTCATCAGCGGCGCGGGCGGCGGCATCGGCCGCGCGCTCGTCCGCCTCTTTCTCGGCGTCGGGGCGCGGGTCACGGCCTGCGATCGCGAAGCGGAGCTGCTCGAGGACATCGGCGCGGCCGAGACGGCCGTCTTCGAGCTGACCGACCGCGCCGAAACTGCCGACGCGTTCGCCGCCATCATCGCCCGCTCCGGCGCCCCGGCCGCGCTCATCGGCAATGCCGGGTTCAGCCGCGCCGAGCTGATGGCCGAGACGACGCCGGAGGCCTTCGACGCCGAGATCGCGGTCAACCTGACCGGCACCTATAATTTCGTCGCGCCGGCGCTTCAGCCGATGATCGCGGCCGGCGGCGGCGCGATCGTGCTCGTCTCCTCGGTGAACGGCCTCGCCCATTTCGGCAATCCCGCCTATTCCGCCGCCAAGGCCGGCCTCAATGCCTTCGCGCGCGCGCTCGCCGTCGAGCATGGCCGCGACGGCATCCGCGCCAACACGATCTGCCCCGGCTCGGTGCGCACGCCGGCCTGGGACCACCGGCTCGAAAAGCGGCCCGATCTCCTGGACGAGGTCGAGAGGCACTATCCGCTCGGCCGCATCGTGACGCCGGAGGAGGTGGCGCAGACGGCGCTCTTCCTCGCCTCGCCGCTTTCCTCGGGCATCACCGGCGTCGCGCTGGCCGTGGATGGAGGCCTCACCGCCGGCAACCGCCGCTTCGTCGCCGAAATCCTCGGGGGCTGACGGCGTGGCGGCCGTCATCGACCTGATCGAGGCGATCCGCCGCACGGAGGCGACCGGCAGCCGCTCGGAACGGCGGCTCGCGACCACCATCCTCGCCGATCTCGACTTCGCCTCGCGCGCCTCCATCGTCGATCTCGCGCGGCGCGCCGGCACCAGCGAGCCGACGGTCACACGCTTCTGCCGCGCCGTCGGCGCCGACGGCATCCGCGACTTCAAGTTCCGCCTCGCCCAGGCGCTCGCCATCGGCGGCGCTTATCTCGCAAGCCGCGCCGCCGACCGCGCAGCCGAGCGCCGCTTCGTCGACGCCGTCGCCGATGGCGCGATCGGCGCGCTCGAACTCCTGCGCGCGCAGGTCGATGCCGCCCGCATCAGCGCGGCTGCCGGTCAGATCGCCCGCGCCCGCTCCGTGCTCGCCTTCGGCTCCGGCGGCTCGTCATCGATCGCCGCGCTGGAGACGGAGCACCGCCTGTTCCGCCTCGGCCTCGCGGTCGCCACGCATTCCGACGGCGAGATGCAACGCATGACCGCCTCGGTGGCGGGGAGCGGCACGGTGGTGATCGCCTATTCGATCTCCGGCTATGTGCAGCCACTGGTCGAGGCGGTGCGCATCGCGCGCGGCTATGGCGCCGCGACGATCGCGGTGACCGCGCCGGGCTCGGACCTTGCCGCAGCCGCCGAAACGGTGATCTCCTTCGCGGTGCCGGAGGACGAGCAATTGCTGTTCCGTCCCTCGCCGACGCGTTATGCGCTGATCGGCATCGTCGACATGCTGGCGAGCGCCACGGCGGAGCAGCTCGGCCCCCACGTCCTGGAAGGCCTTCGCCGCATCAAGCTCAGCCTCAACACGCTGAAGGTCAACGACCCCAGGCTGCCGATCGGCGACTGAACGAGGAACCGGAATGCCCCTCACCATCGACCAGCTCGACACGCCATGCGTCATCGTCGACCTCGACCGCGCCGAGGCCAATCTCCAGCGCGCGCAGGACTATGCCGACGCGCATGGCCTCAAGCTTCGCCCGCATATCAAGACGCACAAGCTGCCGCGCTTCGCGAAGCGGCAGGTGGCGCTCGGCGCGGTGGGAATCACCTGCCAGAAGCTCGGCGAGGCCGAGGTGATGGCCGACGCCGGCCTCGACGACATCTTCCTGCCCTACAACATCATGGGGACCGAGAAGCTGCACCGCCTGCGGCGCCTCAACGAGCGGCTGACGCTTGCCGTCACCGCAGACAACGCGCCGACCATCGAGGGCTATGCCGCGACCTTCGCCGAGGCCGGGAAGCCGCTGCGTGTGCTGGTCGAATGCGACACCGGCATGGGGCGCTGCGGCGTGCAGTCGCCGGAGGAGGCGGTAGCGCTGGCAGCGCTGATCGCGGGAAGCCGCGGCCTCGTCTTCGAAGGCATCATGACATATCCGCCGGCCGGAAGCCCCGGCGAGGCGCGCGAGCGGCTCGGCGCGGTCATTGCCGCCCTCGCCGATGCCGGCCTGCCGCCTGCGATCGTCTCGACCGGCGGCACGCCCGATCTCTGGTCGGCGCATGAGACGGAAGCGGCGACCGAATACCGGCCCGGCACCTATATCTATCTCGACCGCTACCAGGTGGCGAAGGGCGTCGGCACGCTGGAGGACTGCGCGCTCACCGTCCTCACTACCGTCGTGAGCCGCCCGACAGAGGATCGCGCCATCATTGATGCCGGCTCGAAGGCGCTGACGAGCGACCTGCTCGGAATGACCGGCTACGGCCTCGTGCTCGGCTATCCGGACGCCGTCGTCACCGGGCTCAGCGAGGAGCACGGCACGATCGATCTCTCGGCCTCGGAGCGGAAACCCGAGATCGGCGAGCGGCTGCGCATCCTGCCCAACCACGCCTGCCCGGTCTCGAACCTCTTCGACCGTGTGCATCTCGTCGCGGGCGACCATGTCGTGGCCACCGAAAGCGTTGCCGCCCGCGGCCGGGTCGACTGAGTCCTCAGACCTCGGCGTCGGTCTTCACAGCCTTCAACTTGCCGATGCCGAGCACCTGCAGCGCGAGATGCTCGTAGAAGGGCTCGGACTTGCCGGCCTTGATCTTGCCGAGGAAATATTTCTCGAAGCCGATCTTGGCCATGTGCACCCATTTGCCCTCCGCCGACCAGTTGACGTTGCGCGGCGGGATCTGCGGCTGGGCGACGAAGGCGATGCCGGAATCGCCGAAATCGGCGAGGCAGACCGCGTTCCAGGTACCCTCGGCATTGGGCTTTTCGCCCCTGGCGAGGCGCGCGATGTTCTGCGCCGTCGCCGTCACCATGGATTCGATCATGAAGCCGGTCTTCGGCACGCCGACCGGGACCGGCGTCTTGCCCATGGGCGGGATGGCGACGCAGACGCCGACGGCGAAGATCTCCGGAAAAGCCGGGTTCTGCTGGTGGCGGTCGACGATGACGAAGCCGCGCGGATTGGTGAGCCCCTCGATGCCGCGCACCGCCTCGACGCCGCGGAACGCCGGCAGGATCATGGAATAGGCGAAGGGCAGCGCATGCGTCGCCGCGACGCTGCCATCGGCCGCGATCTCGGAGACGGACATCGTCCCGGCCTCGACCTTGTCGATGCGGGCATTCGTCACCCATTTGATGTGCCGGTTGCGCATGGCGCTTTCCAGCATGCTCTTGGTGTCGCCGACGCCGTCGAGGCCGAGATGGCCGATATAGGGCTCGGCGGTGACGAAGGTCATCGGCACACGGTCGCGCACCCGTGCATCGCGCAGCGCCTTGTCGAGGATGAAGGCGAATTCGTAGGCAGGGCCGAAGCAGGAAGCGCCCTGCGCGGCCCCCACGATGACCGGTCCCGGATTGGCGATGAGCGCGTCGAAAGCGGGCTTCGCCGCCAGCGCATGATCGATATGGCAGACCGACTGCGTGAAATGCTCCGGCCCGAGCCCCTCGACCTCGTCGAAGGCGAGTTCCGGTCCCGTCGCGATGACGAGATAGTCGTAGTCGACGCTCGATCCGTCCAGCATCTCCAGCCGCTTCTCGGCCGGATGAAGCCGCTTCGCTCCCGCCGGCAGGAACTCGATGCCGCGCCTCCGCATCACCGGGGCGAGATCGACGGTGATCGCCTCGCGGCTGCGCCAGCCGACGGCCACCCAGGGATTGGACGGCACGAAGGAATAGCTAGAGCCCTTGGCGACGACGCAGACGCTGTGCTCGCGGCCGAGCGCCTCGCGCAGTTCATACGCCATGATCGTGCCGCCGAGACCGGCGCCGAGAACGACGACTTTCGACATTTTATGTTCCTCCCATCGGGTGCCGGGTCCTGGCCCGGCTCAGAAGGCCGCGGCGGAGCGCACGGCGACATAGATCGCGACCACGAAGACGAGACCGGCGAAGAGCGAGCCGAGCAGGCCGCGGCTCTTCGAAAGATGGCTGGCGGAAAAGGCGCCCGCGACGCCGCCGCCGATGCCGCCCGCGATGAAGAGCCCGGCCAGCGGCCAGTCGACGAGGCCGGAAAACGAATAGTTGACGGCGGTGGTGAGGCCGAAGGCGGTGACGGCAACGAGCGACGAGCCGATCGCGTTGAGGAGCGGCATGCCCGTCGCCGCGACGAGCCCCGGCACGATCAGGAAGCCGCCGCCGATGCCGAAGAAGCCGGACAGCACCCCTGTCGCCGCGCCGAAGCCGACCGTCTTGGGCGCGTTGACCATGGTGCAGACGGAGTGCGGATTCCCGGCCGCGCCACGGCGGCGGAACATCAGGACGCTGACGACCATCATCAGCAGCGCGAAGAGGAAGAGGAGCTTCTGCCCGTCGATCGCCTTGCCGACCGAAGAGCCGACAAAGGCGCCGGCGACGCCGGCCACGGAATAGACCGCGGCGCAGCGCCAGTTCACATTGCCGCGCCGCGCATGGGCGAGGAGATTGGCGCCGGCATTGGCGGCGACCGCCAGCGCGCTGGTGCCGATGGCGATCTGCGGGCTCGGGACGCCGACGAGATAGACCATCAGGGGAACCGCGAGGATCGAGCCGCCGCCGCCAAAGAGGCCGAGCGTGAACCCGACCAGGCCGCCGGACAGGAGGCCGAGCAGATACTGGATGGGTTCGAGATGCATGATCGGCTCCCGGCCGGAGGGAGGAGGCTCAGCGCGCCGCCTTCAGCGCCGCCGCATAGAGCGAGCCGGCGCGGCCGCCGGAGCGGCAGTAGCCGAACATCGGCTTCGGCATGGCCGCGAGCGCGTCGCCCATGCGGATGATCGCGCCCTCGCCGATCGAGCCGGAAATCGGGATCTGGATGGCGGTCAGCCCGTTCTCGGCGGCGGCGCGCTCGATCTCGGAAAAGGCCGGCTGGCCGTGATCCTCGCCATCCGGCCGCGCGCAGAGGATGGACTTGAAGCCTGCGGCCGCGATGTCGCGCACCTCGGCAGGGGTGATCTGGCCGGAGACGGCGAAATCGCTGTCGATCATGCGATAGTTCATGGTCTTCTCTCGTCTGGTGAAGGGCCACATGGGGATGGTGTCTCGCTCAGAGTCCGTTGACGGGGACCTTCAGGAAGGTGCGGCCGGCCTCGTCCTTGGGCGGAAGCTGGCCGGCACGCATGTTGACCTGAAGGGACGGGATGATGAGGCGCGGCATGGCGAGCGTGCGGTCGCGCGCCTCGCGCATCGCGACGAATTCCTCCTCGCCGATGCCGTCGCGCACATGGATGTTGTGGCGCCGCTCATCCGCGACCGTGGTCTCCCAGCTGATGTCGCGGCCGTTCGGACCGTAATCGTGGCACATGAACAGGCGCACGGCGCCCGGCAGCGAGAGGATCCGCCGCATCGACCGGTAGAGAACCC
Organism: Allobosea sp.; assembly: GCA_017307955.1. GTDB lineage: Bacteria > Pseudomonadota > Alphaproteobacteria > Rhizobiales > Kaistiaceae > Kaistia. The sequence continues at coordinate 100,348 of JAFKFV010000016.1, forward strand.
GCGCGTCGCCGCCGGGGAAATCGGCCCTGGCCGAGCCGCCGTCGGGCATGAACAGCGTGTCGCCGACAAAGGCCGCGTCGCCGACGACATGCGTCGTGCAGGCCGGCGTGTGGCCGGGCGTGAACAGCACATGGGCCGTCATCGTGCCGATCGCGTAGCTGTCGCCGTCGCGGAACAGGCGGTCGAACTGGCTGCCGTCGCGCTGGAACTCCGTCCCCTCGTTGAACACCTTGCCGAAGGTGTCCTGGACGGTGGTGATGTTCTCGCCGATGCCGAGCCGGCCGCCGAGCTTCGACTGGATATAGGGCGCGGCCGAGAGGTGATCGGCATGCACATGCGTCTCGATCAGCCATTCCACCCGCCAGCCGGCAGCGCGGATATGGGCGATGATCGCATCGGCATGCCCATAGCTGATGCGACCCGAGGCATAATCGAAGTCCATGACCGAATCGACGACCGCGCAGGCGTCGGATGCGGGATCGCGGACGACATAGCTGATGGTGTTGGTGGCCGGGTCGAAGAAGGGCACGACCTCCGGCTTCAATGCGAGGTCGACCTTGAACGGGATCGGAGCGGTTTCCATGTTGGCGCGATCCTTGTTCGGGCGTTCGGTCGGGACGGTCATCGATGCACTCCAGATCTCGTGTCGCCTCTGCTGCGGAGACCGCCTCCCGGCCCCGGCAAGGGTGGGCGAACCGGAGCGGGAGGCGGTTCCGGGCGGGGGACCCGGCCTCGGTTTCACTTGCATTCATATATTCGAATGTTCTAATGTGTCAATATGAAGATCGCCGAACTCGAACAGCGCGCCGATGAGGCCGCGGAACTGCTCGCCGCGATGGCCAACACCAAGCGGCTGCTGATCCTTTGCCATCTCCTGGAGGGCGAGCTCAGCGTCGGCGAACTCGTCGAGCGCGTGCAGCTCGCCCAGTCGCCGCTGTCGCAGCATCTCTCGAAGCTGAGGGCGCTGAAGCTGGTGGCGACGCGGCGCGATGGCCAGCAGGTGCTCTATCGCCTCGCCTCGACCGAGGTCGTGCGCGTGCTGACGACGCTGCACGGCATCTATTGCGGCGGCGAGGCCGTTCCGGAAACCGCGATGGAGGCGGGAGAATGAGCGAGGACAGGATCGAGATCGTCTGCCCGCATTGCGGGGCGATCAACCGCGTGCCCCGTGGCGCAGACCTCGGCGCCGGCAAATGCGGACGCTGCCATCAGGCACTGCTCGCCGGAGGACCGGTGGCCGCGACCGAGGAGAGCTTCGACCGCTTCGTTGCGCGCAACGAACTGCCGGTCGTCGTCGACTTCTGGGCGGCCTGGTGCGGCCCGTGCCGGGCGATGGCGCCCGTCTACGAGCGCGTGGCCGCCAGACTGGAGAAGGAGTTCCGCTTCCTCAAGGTGGACGCCGAAGCGGAGCCGCGGCTCGCGGCGCGCTATCAGATCCGCTCGATCCCGACGCTGATGATCCTGCACAAGGGGAAGGTCATCGCGCAGCGCGCCGGCGCCAGCGACGGCACCTCGCTGGAAGCCTGGCTCCGGCAGCACAAGGTCGCGGCCTGAAGGCGGTCAGTCTTCCGCCTGCTGCAGGCGCAGCGCGTCGATGGCGCTGGCCAGGAGCTTGTCGAGCCGCTGCAGGAATTCGGTATGCGTCTCGAGCTCGTCGCGCCGCTTCTCGCCGCGCACGAGGAAGCGCTCGGCCTCGCGGATCATCTCCGAGTTGGAGCGCTCCTCCTCGCCGCTCCCCTCGATGACGTCGCCATAGAGAAACGCGGCACGCGACCTGGCATCATCGAGACGGCTCAACAGGCCCTGCGTCTCGCTGCCGGCTTCGCCGAGCGCCCGCGTGACCGCCTGGTGGATGGTGCTGAGCCGGTCGATGTCGCTGCGGAGATCGCGCTCCTTGGAACGGAAGCGGGGGAAAAGCACGTGGGGAATCCTGATCTTTCCGCTTCAATCAGCGGGCGGCCCTGAGCCTTGAACAATAGTGTCAGTCGTGACGCGCGCCAAGCCTGCTGGACGGCTCCGCATGCCCGTTGCGGCGGCGCGGCGTCCCCCGACGCCCGCGCCTGGCGGGAAAGCGCGCCCTAGCCTCGCGCCTGAGCCGAGGACTTCGACGATGCCGGCTTGGTGCTGCCAAGATCCTCGATCATGTGCTCGACGGCCATGATCGCATTTTCGATATCGGATATCTTTCTGATGGCACTGTCGGTCGGCAGCATACCCGTCGTTGCAGCCTGGGTGATCAGCTTCTGTTGCTCTTCGACAAGTCGCGCCCTGAGCGCGACCAACTTCTTCTGCATAACGTCTACTCCGCGTCGGTCCTATTATAGGCTTCGACACCACCCCGGCAATCGGATTTCCATGCCACACCCGCGGCAACGGATCGTGCACCATGCCATCATCTGGTGCAGCGCAGCTTGATTTCGTCGGAGGATAGGTTGACGATTCATGAATTGGAATCAGTTGGCTGGGGTTAATCCGATGCTGCGTCGAATATTCCTCACCGAGGCGCTCGACAGGCTCGTCGAAGAAGGCCGCGTCAAGCGCCGGTCCAAGGCCTTCCGCATCATGACGCTGGTCATCGAGGACGGCGTCGCCGCGCTCGACGATACGCAGCGCAGGGTCTATGACCAAGTCCTCATCCCGCAGATCGAACGACTTCACGCCGGCGTCAACTGACGCATCGCCGGCGGAAGGCGGCTGCCGAGAATTTCGTTCCGGCGGACACTCCGTTCGGCGGCGCTCGTCGCATTCCATTTCTTGAAAGACCGAGCGGCGAAGCAATCTGTTCCACAGATCGCTGCTAAGCGCCGCTGCGAGCGCCTTGAGGCCGGGAGCGCGACCGACTAGATCAGGGGTGTCCCCGCCGGAGGCCCCGATCATGACTGGCACGACAAGCGCCACCCCCCTGCCCCGCCCCGTCCGTTCCAGCCTCGACCTCATCGGCCGCACGCCGATGGTCGAGCTGACGACCTTCGACACCGGCCCGTGCCGGCTGTTCGTGAAGCTCGAAAGCCAGAATCCCGGCGGCTCGATCAAGGACCGTATCGCGCTGTCGATGATCGACGCGGCCGAGCGCGACGGGCGCCTGAAGCCCGGCGGCACGATCGTCGAGGCGACGGCGGGCAATACCGGCCTCGGCCTCGCCCAGGTGGCACTGCCGAAGGGCTACCGCCTGATCCTCGTCGTTCCCGACAAGATGTCGCGCGAGAAGGTGCAGCATCTGCGCGCCATCGGCGCCGACGTGCGCACGACGCGCTCCGACGTCGGCAAGGGCCACCCCGAATACTACCAGGACATGGCCGAGCGGATCGCCGCCGAGACGGGCGGCTTCTTCGTCAACCAGTTCGGCAACCCGGCCAACCCGCTCGCCCATGAGACGACGACGGGACCGGAGATCTTCGAGCAGCTCGATGGCGAGGTCGACGCGGTCGTGGTCGGCGTCGGCTCGGGCGGCACGCTGTCGGGCCTCGGGCGCTTCTTCCGCCGCGTCTCGCCGTCAACCGAGATGGTGCTGGCCGATCCCAAGGGCTCGATCCTGGCGCCGCTCATCGAGACCGGGCAGATGATCGAGGCCGGCAGCTGGGCCGTCGAGGGCATCGGCGAGGATTTCGTGCCGCCGAACGCCGATCTTTCGCTGGTCCGCCGCGCCTTCACCATCACCGATCGCGAGAGCATCGCCGCCGCGCGCGCGCTCCTGGCGCAGGAAGGCCTCCTCGCCGGCTCGTCCTCCGGCACGCTGCTCGCCGCAGCGCTGCGCTATTGCCGCGAGCAGACCGAGCCCAAGCGGGTCGTCACCTTCGTCTGCGATAGCGGCAACAAGTACCTCTCCAAGGTCTTCAACGATGTCTGGGTCGCGGAGCAGGGCCTCGTCGAGCGGCTGAAGCACGGCAATCTGCGCGACCTCGTGGCGCGCGGCTTCGCCGAGGGCGGCACGATCACCGTGGCGCCGACCGACACGCTCGCCACCGCCTATGCGCGGATGCGCTCGGCCGACGTCTCGCAGCTTCCCGTCATCGAGGACGGCCGGCTCGTGGGTCTGCTCGACGAGAGCGACGTGCTCGGCGCACTGGGCCGCCTTCGCCGCTCGGGCGGCTCGGCGGGCAACAGCGTCGGCGACGCCATGGTCACCGAGCTCAACACCGTGCCGGCCACCGCGCCGGTCGATGTCCTGCCGCCGATCTTCGAGCGCAACGAGGTCGCCATCGTCATGGACGGCAGCGACTTCGTCGGCCTCATCACCCGCATCGACCTCATCAACCATCTGAGACAGGCATCGTGACCGCATCGAACCGCCTCGCCTTCGCCACGCGCACCATCCATGGCGGGCAGAGCCACGATCCGCTGACCGGCGCGGTCATGGTGCCGATCTACGCCACCTCGACCTATGCGCAGGAGAGCCCCGGCGTTCACAAGGGCTTCGAATATGCCCGCTCGCAGAACCCGACGCGCTTCGCCTTCGAGCGGGCGATCGCCGATCTCGAAAGCGGCAGTGCCGGCTTCGCCTTCGCCTCGGGCCTCGCGGCGATCGGCACCGTGCTCGAACTGCTCGACAGCGGCGCGCATGTCATCGCCACCGACGACATCTATGGCGGCACGTTCCGGTTGATGGAGCGGGTGCGCAAGCGCTCCGCCGGGCTCTCGATCAGCTTCGTCGACGTGACCGACCTCGCCGCCATCGAGGCGGCGATCCGGCCGGAGACGCGCATGATCTGGGTCGAGTCGCCGACCAATCCGATGCTGCGCATCGTCGATCTCGAGGCGGTCGCGACGCTCGCCAAGCGTCATAACCTGATCGCGGTCGCCGACAACACCTTCGCCAGCCCCTATATCCAGCGCCCGCTGGAGATCGGCTTCGACCTCGTCGTGCATTCGACGACGAAATATCTGAACGGCCATTCCGACATGGTCGGCGGCTGCGTGGCGGTCGGGCCGCGCGAGGATCTCGCCGAACAGCTCCGTTTCCTCCAGAACGCGGTCGGCGCGATCTCCGGACCCTTCGACTCGTTCCTGGCGCTGCGCGGCCTCAAGACGCTGGCGCTGCGCATGCAGCGGCATTCGGAAAACGGCATGGCGATCGCGCGCTGGCTCGAGGCGCGGAGCGATGTCGTCTCGGTCCGCTATCCCGGTCTCGAGAGTCATCCGCAGCATGCCCTCGCCAAGCGACAGATGCATGCCTTCGGCGGCATGATCACGGTCGAGTTCGACCGCGACCTCGCGGGGACGACGCGGTTCCTGGAGCGCGTCCGGCTCTTCGCCCTCGCCGAGAGCCTCGGCGGCGTCGAGAGCCTCATCGAGCATCCGGCCGTTATGACGCATGCCTCGATCCCGGCCGAGCAGCGGAAAGCGATCGGCATCTCGGACTCGCTGGTGCGCATCTCAGCCGGCATCGAGGACGCGCAGGATCTGATCGCCGACCTGGAGCAGGCGCTGGGCTGACCTTTCCCTAGCGTCTGGTCCAGGCCTCGACGACGAACGCCAGCACGAAGAATGCAACCGACACCAGAAAGATCATCGTCGAGATGATCATCGGCTTCATGTGAGCCCGACATCGGCCAGCGTCGGCTTTCCGTCCTTCGCGTGCTTTTGATAGTAGATGATGCCGCCTGCGACTGAGAAGATGGCGATGACTGCGGTCCAGAAGCCGGCCATCGCCAGCAGATGTGGAATGTCCATCGGCCGATGTCCCCCGTTTCCGCCGGCCTATGCTGGCATGGCGTCGAAGCTCTCCGCCTGCGCCCGAGCCCAGCTCGCCTGATAGAAGCCGGGCTCGGCCGTGGGCGCGAGCAATTCGCCCGGCTTCAGGAAGGCGTGCAGCTGCGAGAGCAGTCGGATCTCCGTCGGCGTGACGCGGCGGGCGAGATGATGCGGCCCGAGCTGGCCGGGATGACTGAGGCCGGCAGCGGCCAGCATTTCGGCAAGCGCCATCAGCGTATGACGATGGAAGGCCGCCACCCGTTCCGCCTTGTCCTCGACCACCAGCGAGCGCTGGCGAAGCGGATCCTGCGTCGCAACGCCGGTCGGGCAGCGATTGGTGTGGCAGGACAGCGACTGGATGCAACCGAGGGCGAACATGAAGCCGCGGCCCGCATTGACCCAGTCGGCGCCGATGGCGAAGCACGAGGCCATGTCGAAGGCCGAGATGACCTTGCCGGCGGCGCCGATGCGGATCCGGGTGCGGAGACCGGCGCCGACCAGCGTGTTGTGAACGAAGATGAGGCCCTCGCGCATCGGCACGCCGAGATGATCGGCGAACTCGACCGGTGCCGCGCCCGTGCCGCCCTCGGCACCGTCGACGACGACGAAATCCGGCACGATCCCGGTCGCAAGCATCGCCTTGACGATGCTCATGAACTGCCAGGGATGGCCGATGGCGAGCTTGAAGCCGACCGGCTTGCCGCCGGAGAGCCGCCGCAGCTCCGCGATGAAATTCATCATCCCGATCGGTGTATCGAAGCTCGAATGCGACGATGGCGAGACGCAGGCCTCGCCGACCGGGATGCCCCGCACGCGCGCGATCTCGGGCGATACCTTGTCGGCCGGCAGGATGCCGCCATGGCCCGGCTTGGCACCCTGGCTGAGCTTCAGCTCGATCATCCTGATCTGCGGGCTTCGGGCACGCGCGGCGAAGGCCTCCGGATCGAAGGCGCCCGTCGCGGTGCGGCATCCGAAATAGCCGCTCGCGATCTGCCAGACGAGATCGCCGCCGCCTTCCACGTGATAGGGGCTCACGCTGCCTTCGCCGGTATCGTGTGAGAAGCCGCCGAGCTTCGCGCCCTTGTTGAGCGCGCGGATCGCCGCGGCCGACAGCGCGCCGAAGCTCATGCCCGAGATGTTGAGCACAGAGGCGTCATAAGGCTCGGCGCACTGCTCGTTGCCGATGGTCACGCGGAAGGTCGCGGGATCGGAGACGGGTTTCGGCCGCACCGAATGGCCCATGAACTCGTAGCCCTGGCCGTAGACATCGATGAGTGTGCCGAACGGGCGCTGGTCGGGCTCGCTCTTGGCCCGCTGATAGACGAGCGAGCGCTGCTCGCGCGAGAAGGGGAGCGCCTCGCGATCGTCCTCGAACAGATATTGCCTCAGCTCCGCCCGGACGGTCTCGAACAGGTAGCGGATATGCCCGATGACCGGGTAGTTGCGCAGAAGAGCGTGCCGCCGCTGCGCGAGATCGTGAATGCCGAGCGCGCCGAGAAAGCCGAACAGCGCCAGCGCCGCATAGCCGCGCCCCGTGGTGACGACGAAGCCGAGCGCCACGACCGCCAGCAGCAGCGACAGGGCGAAGACCGCGTGGCGTCCGAGAAATCCCCCGTCAAGCAGCCGTCTCATCTCGCACCGATCCGCAACCGGTCAGCCATCGATGGCGGCGCGCACGCTGACGGCGAGCTGCTCGATGGTGAAGGGCTTGCCGAGCAGCCGGACGCCGGGATCGAGCAGCCCGTTATGAACGACCGCATTTCGCGTATAGCCCGTTGTGAAGAGCACCTTGATGCCGGGACTTGCGACGCGGGCGCGATCGGAGAGTTCGCGGCCATTCACGTCGGGCATGATGATATCGGTGAAGAGCAGGTCGATCCTGGGCAGCGTCTCGATCAGCTGCATCGCCCGCTCGGCATGGTCGGCATGGAGAACGGTGTAGCCGAGTTCGCGCAGCGAATCGACGCTGAGGCGGCGCACATTGGCCTCGTCCTCGACCACCAGCACGACCTCCTCATGCGAGCCCTCGGGCCGCGCGGCGGACGCCTTGCCCGAGCGGTCGACCTCCTGGTCGAGACCGTAATAGCGCGGCAGGTAGATCTTGATGCTCGTGCCCTGGCCGGGCTCGGAATAGATCTTCACATGGCCGCCGGACTGGCGGACGAAACCGTAGACCTGCGAGAGGCCGAGGCCGCTGCCCTTGCCGACGCCCTTCGTGGTGAAGAAGGGCTCGAAGGCCCGCGCCACGACGTCAGGCGGCATGCCGGTGCCCGTGTCGGTTACCGCGACCATGACATATTGCCCGGCCGGGACGTCCGAATTCGCGGCCGAGTACACACCGTCGATGCTGGTATTGGCCGTCTCGATCGTCAGCCGCCCGCCCGCCGGCATCGCATCGCGCGCGTTGACGGCCAGATTGAGCAGAGCGTTTTCGAGCTGCGCCGGATCGACATGCACCTTCCACAGCCCCGCCGCGAGCACGGTCTCGATCCGGATCGCCTCGGTGAGCGTCCGCTGCAGCATCTCCGAGATGCCCGAGACGAAGCGGTTGGGATCGACTGTCTGCGGCGCCAGCGGCTGCTTGCGCGCGAAGGCGAGCAGGCGCTGCGTCAGCGCCGCCGCGCGGTTCGCCCCTTCTTGCGCCGCGGCTACATATTTCCCGATGTCGTGCTCGCCGCGCTGCAGCCGCTTCTCAATGAGGCTGAGGCTGGAGACGATGATCGCCAGCATGTTGTTGAAGTCATGCGCGATGCCGCCGGTGAGCTGACCGATCGCCTCGATCTTCTGCATCTGCCGGAGCTGCGCCTCGGCGCTCTCGCGCTCGCTCATCGCGCGCAGCAGCTCGGCATTGGCGGCCTTCAGCGAGGCCTGCGACTCCCGCTCCTGCCGCGAGCCGCGGACCGCGAGCCAGGTGAGGCCGCCGAACAGGGCGATGGCGATCGCCGGCACCGGCAGGATATTGGCGAACCAGGCCTTCCACGCCGCCTCGACGGCGTCGTGAGAGATGTCGACCGTCAGATAGACCGGATGATCGCCGACCCGGCGGAAGGCGCCGAAGCGGCCCGAGCCGCCCGGCTCGGCATAGGCGCCCTCGCCCGGCATGGTCCGCACGCTCTCGGCGAGACCGGGCGGCGTCACCGGATCGCCCGCGCTCTGCGGATAGTCCGCGAGGACGGCGAGCGTCGGGGCGTGGGTGATCGTGACCCGGGCGTCATAGGGCTGGGTGATGTTCTGCCAGTAGTCGTTGAAATAAGCGAGGTCGGCGGTCACGGAGACCATGCCGCGGAAGCTGCCGTCTTCGTCCTCCATACGATTGGAGAGCAGGAAGGTCGGCCGGCCGGTGACGCGGCCGCGGATCGGCGGCCCGACGAAGATCTCGTTGACCGGTTGCCTGGCGGCCTTGAAGTTTTCCCGGTCCGCCGCGTTGGATTTCGGTGTCGGGAAGGCGAAGCTCGTGGCGCGCAATTCGCCGGTCGTGTCGTTGAGCCAGACATCCTCGATATAGGCCGTGCCGCGCGCGAGTTCGCGGAACTGTCGGGCGAGAGTCTCATCGGCGGCGATGTCGTCCCATTCGCGGCCGCGCGTCAGCGCATCGGCGCTGGCGAGCGCCGCCCGCGCCACCTCGAACAGGCGGTTGGCGTGATCGGAGAGGAAGAAGGCCTCGGTCTCCAGTTGCGCGCGGGCATCGGCGTAGCGCCGCTCATGCTCCCGCCAGGCGAGATAGGCGGTGGCCGCCAGCGTCATGACGATGCCGAGAAGGCCCATGAGGGCGACCAGCCGGGTGACGTCGAGGCGGTAGAGGGGGCGTCCGGGGCCGGAGGGAGCCAAATGTCGGTCTCGCTTTCGCATCGCAGGTGAGGGAAGCCTATACGGCGGCGCGGCGCAGCGCCACGCCCAGCTTCCGCCGCCGGCGGCGCGCCTTCGCCGGCGAAATGGCATTCGCCAACCACCCGCCGCCACGGAACGTCACGGCGGAACCTCACGGCACAAAGCAGCGTTTGTCCCCGATTGGGCGGTGACGGACCGGAACGAATAGAGTACACTTTGCGGCAGCAGGAAGACATCGCTTCCTGGACGGGCCGCCGCGGCGCCCTAAATCCGATTCACGACCGAGCCGGCCGTCCGGCGTTCTCTCAAGGAAACGAACCGATGATCGCGATCCTCGACCGCCGTGCCCTGTTCGGCGCCGCCCTCGCCGCCCTCGTCGCCGGGGCACTCACCCCGGTCCCCGCCGCCCATGCCGCCGATCCGGTCACGGTCGGTTCCAAGATCGACACCGAGGGCGCGATCCTCGGCAACATCATCATCGACATGCTGGAAGCGAACGGCATCCCGACCGTGAACAAGGTGTCGCTCGGCAACACCAAGATCGTGCGCGGCGCGATCACCGCCGGCGAGATCGACGTCTATCCGGAATATACCGGCAACGGCGCCTTCTTCTTCTCGCTCGACAGCGACCCGCTCTGGAAGGACGCCAAGGCCGGCTACGACAAGGTGAAGGCGCTCGACTACGACGCCAACAAGATCGTCTGGCTGACACCGGCCCCCGCCGACAACACCTGGGTCATCGCCGTCCGCAAGGATGTCGCCGACGCCAACAACCTGAAGTCGCTCGAGGACTTCGCCAAGTGGATCAATGGCGGCGGTACCTTCAAGATCGCCGCGTCGGCCGAATTCGTCGAGAGCCCCGCCGCCCTGCCCGCCTTCCAGTCCGCCTATGGCTTCAAGCTCGGGCCGGACCAGATCGTGACGCTGGCCGGCGGCGACACGACCACCTTCATCCGCGCCGCCGCCGAGCAGACCTCGGGCGTCAACGGCTCGCTGGCCTATGGCACGGACGGCGCCCTCGCGGCGCTGGATCTCGTCGCGCTGGCCGACGACAAGAAGGTGCAGCCGGTCTATGCGCCGGCGCCAATCATCCGCGAGGCGGCGCTGAAGGACTATCCCAAGATCGCCGAGATCCTCGCGCCGGTTTTCGAGAGCCTCGACGCGGCGACGCTGCAGTCGCTCAACGCCAAGGTCTCGGTCGAGGGCCAGGACGCCGGACAGGTCGCGGCCGATTATCTGAAGTCGAAGGGCTTCACCAAGTAAGCGGGCGACGTGGTCAAAAACCCCGTCCTCCTGGTTCTCGTCGTCGCCGCGCTCGCGGCGGCGATCGTCCTTTCATTCCTCAGCCACGCACCGAACCGGCTCCTCTCAGGCCAGCCCGTTCCCTGGGGCGTCGTGCTCGAGGGCTGGCGCAGCCTCGCCTTCGCTCCGGCGCTCGTCCTCCTCGCCGGCCCATTCCTGCCGAATGGACGGATCACGCATGGCCTCGTCGCGCTGGCCGCCTCGGCGTTGATCGCCGGCATGATCTGGCTCGCCGGTGATGTCGCCCGTTCGATGGCCGACGCCGCGGCGCCGGCGGCGCGCACCTCGTTCGGCGGTGCTTTCTGGATCCTCGCCGTCATGGCCGCGCTCGCTGCCTCAGACGCGCTGCAGAAGCTGACGCGCGAGCCGGCGCTCAGGATCGGCCTCGCTCTGCTGCTTGCCGTTCCGGCGGTGTTCCTCGTCGCCGACGGCTTCATCGACGCCCTGTCGATCATGAAGGAATATGCCAACCGCCACGCGGTCTTCGCCGCGGCTGTCACGACGCATCTCGCGATCATCGCCGCCATGCTGGTGCCGACGCTCGCGATCGGCCTGCCGCTTGGCCTTCTCGTGCATCGGCGGCAGGGGCTCGGACGGCCGATCTTCGCCGTGCTCAACATCATCCAGACCGTTCCCTCCATCGCCCTGTTCGGTCTCCTGATCGCCCCGCTCGCGGCGCTGGTCGCCTTCGCTCCCGCTCTCGCCCGGCTCGGCATTTCCGGCATCGGCGTCACGCCGGCGATCATCGCGCTGACGCTCTATTCGCTGCTGCCGATCGTCAGGAGCACCGCGGCCGGGCTCGCCGCGGTGCCGACCGCGGCGATCGAGGCGGCGCGCGGCATCGGCATGACCCGCGGCCAGATCTTCCGCGCCGTCGAAGTGCCGCTGGCGCTGCCGGTGCTGGTCGCCGGCCTCCGCGTCACCGTCGTTCAGGCGGTCGGGCTCACCGCGGTGGCGGCGCTGATCGGCGCCGGCGGGCTCGGCGCGATCATCTTCCAGGGTCTCAATGCCAGCGCCATCGACCTCGTCATGCTCGGCGTCGTGCCGCTGGTCGGCATCGCCGTGCTCGCCGATCTCGCCCTGAAGCTCGCGGGCGCCATGCTGAAAGCGAGGACCGGATGATCCGCTTCGAACATGTCGGCAAGGATTATGCCGGCTGGACGGCGATCGAGGACCTGTCGCTCACCGTCGAGAAGGGCGAGTTCTGCGTGCTGATCGGGCCCTCGGGCTCGGGCAAGACGACGACGCTGAAGATGATCAACCGGCTGATCGAGCATGATCGCGGGCGGATCCTCTTCGAAGGCGCCGAGATCCGCTCCTTCGCGCCGGAGGAACTGCGCCGCCGCATGGGCTATGCCATCCAGTCGATCGGCCTCTTTCCGCACTGGACGGTCGAGGAGAATATCGGCGCCGTGCCGAAGCTGCTCGGCTGGCCGCGCGCGAAGATCCGCGACCGCGTCACCGAGCTCCTCGAAATGCTGACGCTCGATCCCGAGCGCTACCGCGCGCGCTATCCCCGCCATCTCTCGGGCGGCGAGCAGCAGCGCATCGGCGTCGCGCGCGCGCTCGCTGCGAACCCCTCCGTGCTCCTGATGGACGAACCCTTCGGCGCGCTCGATCCCGTCACCCGCGACACGCTGCAGGCCGAGATGCTGCGCATCCAGGCGGCCTCGGGCACGACGGTCGTGCTCGTCACGCACGACATCGACGAGGCGATCCGCCTTGCCAGCCGCATCGTCATCCTCGAGGGCGGCCGCATCGCTCAATCCGGCAGCCCGCGCGAGATCCTGGCGGCGCCGGCCAATGATTTCGTCGCCGATTTCGTCGGCCGGTCGGATCGCGGCCTCCGCCTCCTCGCCGCCGAGCGCGTCGGCGATCGCATGCGCCGCGGCGAGACGGCGGTGGGCGAGCCGCTCACCGTCGATGCGAGCCTGCGCGAGGCGCTGTCGCTGTTCGTCGCCCGCAATGTCGACCGCCTGCCGGTGCAGGACGGCTCCGGCGCGCTGATCGGCGCGATCCGTCTCGCCGATCTGGTGCGGCCGCCGCCATCGGAAGCAGCGCCGTGAGACGGATCGACCCGCTCATCCCGGCCGCGATCGCGCTGGTCGCCCTCGTGCTCGGCATGCCGGCGCTGAAGCCGCTCTTCGCCTGGATGTTTCCCGACCAGGCGCGGCCGCTCTACGAGCAGGACAGCTTCCTGTCGCTGACGCTCGACCATCTCTCGCTGGTCGGAATCTCGAGCGCCGTCTCGGTGGTGGTCGGCGTCGCGGTCGCGATCTTCGTGACGCGGCCGTCCGGACGCGCTTTCCGTCCGCTCGCCGAGACGCTGACCGCCGCCGGCCAGACCTTTCCGCCGATCGCGGTCCTCGCCATTGCCGTGCCGCTGCTCGGCTTCGGACCGCTGCCGGCGCTGATCGCGCTCGCGCTCTACGGCCTCCTGCCCGTGACCGAAGCGACGGTCGCGGGCATCGAGCAGGTTCCGGCCGGTGTGCGCGAGGCGGCGCGCGGCATCGGCATGAGCCCCACGGGCATCCTCGCGAGAGTCGAACTGCCGCTCGCCGCTCCGGTCATCGTCGCCGGCATCCGCACCTCGGTGATCATCAATATCGGCACGGCGGCGATCGCCTCGACCGTCGGCGTCAAGACGCTGGGCCTGCCGATCATCGTCGGTCTCAGCGGCTTCAACACCGCCTATGTGCTGCAGGGGGCGCTCGTCGTCGGGCTCCTCGCCGCGGTCGTCGACCTCGCCTTCGACCGGCTCGGCGGCTTCCTCGGCCGCTGGAATCGCGATCGCGTCGCCAAAACCGCCTGAGAGGTGCAATTTCGGCGTCGAATATCAGCGCGAGCGGTGGCACACTCGCGGCCATCCGCGGAACCCCGAGGACTGAATGGCGTTTGAAAACGCCAGCGCTGCAGCCGACGAAAGAGGAGAGAGCCCATGCCAGGCGGTAGAGACGAGGCGATCCGAATCCGGGCTTACGAGATCTGGCTGGCCGAGGGTCAGCCGCATGGCCGCGACTGGGACCACTGGGTGATGGCGGCAGCCGAAGTCGAGGGCGTGCCGGCCGACGCGAAGCCGGCGAAGAAGGCCGCTGGCAAGAAGGCCGATACGAAGGCCGCGAAGACCGAGACCGCCAAGCCCGCCAAGGCGAAGGCGGCTCCGGCCAAGAAAACCGCTGCCAAGACCGAGGCCGCTTCGACCGACGCCGTGAAGGCGGCGCCGAAGACGCGCGGCAAGGCCAAGGCGGCGCCCTCGGAAGCTCCGACCGAGGAGGCGGCATCCGCGCCGGCCGAGGCGACCGCCGCTGCCGAGGCAGCGCCCGAGGGCGGAAGCGCCGAGGCTCCGGCCGCCGCGCCGAAGAAGCCGCGCGCCAGCAAGGCGAAGGCCTGACAAGAAGCCGGCGGCGTTCAGTCCTCGCCCTCGCTCATCGCGAATTCGGCGCGCGTGATGCCGTGGCGCTTCAGCTTGTCGTAGAAGGTCTTTCGCGGCAGGCGGAGGCGCGCGAGCGTCGCGCGCACATCGCCATTCGTTTCGCGGAGCGCGGCGCGCATCAGCTCGGCTTCGAAGCGCTCGACCTGCTCCGAGAGCCCCCCATCGTCCAGGTCAGCGGAGGTCTCGGCGACGGGCGCATCGGCGGTGAGCCCGAGCACGAAGCGCTCGGCGAAATGCAGCAATTCGCGGACATTGCCCGGCCAGTCGTGACGGGCAAGATGATCGCGCGCGTCTCGCGTCAGATCGGGGAGCGGCCGTCCGAAGCGTTCCGCCGAGCGTCGCAGGAAAGCGCCGAAGAGAAGCGGGATGTCCTCGCGCCGCTCCCTCAGCGGCGGCAGGCGCAGCGTCACGACATTCAGCCGGTAATAGAGATCGCTGCGGAAATCGCCCCGGGCCTTCGGATCGGAGAGATCGACCTTGGCCGCCGCGACGACGCGGAGATCGACCTTGCGGCTCTCATTGGTGCCGAGCGGCTCGACCCGCCGCGTCTCCAGCACGCGCAGCAGCTTCACCTGCAGCGAGGGCGGCATGGATTCGATTTCGTCGAGGAAGAGCGTGCCGCCGTCCGAATGCTCGATGCGGCCGACGCGGCGCTTCTGCGCGCCGGTGAAGGCGCCGGCCTCGTGGCCGAACAGTTCGCTCTCGATCACCGTCTCCGGCAGCCCGCCGCAATTGAGCGCCACGAAGGCGCGCGGCGCGCGGCGACCCCAGCGATGGAGATGCTCGGCGACGACCTCCTTGCCGGTTCCGGTCTCGCCCTCCACCAGCACGTCGACATCGGCGTCCGCGATCTGGCGCACGGTCGCGCGCAGCCGCCGCATCGCGGGCGCCTCGCCGAGAAAGGCGATGTCGTCGCCGCCGCGCGCGGCCGCGGCCCGTAGGCTGCGGTTCTCGAGGACCAGCGCGCGCTTCTCTGCGGCGCGGCGGATCGCTTCCAGCAGCCGGTCGGCCGGATAGGGCTTGGCGATGAAGTCATAGGCGCCCTCGTGCAGCGAGGTGACGGCGAGCGCGATGTCGCCATGACCGGTCACGAGGATGACGGGAAGGTCGGGATCGAGCCGGTGCAGGCGGCGGAAGAATTCGAGGCCGCCGAGGCCTGGCATGCGGATGTCGCTGACGACGACGCCGGGAAAGGACGCATCGAGCGCCGCCAGCGCCGGCTCGGCGGCTGGGAAGAGCATCGGGCGGTAGCCCGCAAGTTCGAGCGTCTGCGCCGTCGCGGCGCGGAGATCGTCGTCGTCCTCGACGAAGACGACGGGAAGCGGCCCGTCGCTCATGGCGCACACGGGAGTTCGAGCACGAAGACCGTCCCCTGCCCCGCCTCAGCATCGAGCCGGAGCGTCCCGCCGAGTTCGCGCGCGATCTCGGCCGAGATGACGAGACCGAGCCCGAGCCCGGCCTCCTTGGTGGTGACGAAGGGCATGAATAGCGTCTCCGCGACTTCCGGCGCGATCCCCGGGCCGTTGTCTGTGACGCGGAGGCTGACCCTGTCGCCCGCTCGCTCGACCGTGATGGCGATGCGTCCGTCGCTCCGGCCCTTCAGGGCGTCCAGCGCGTTCTGCAGCAGGTTGACGATGATCTGTTCGAGGCGGATGAGGCTCGCGCTCACCACTGCCCCGCCTTCGCTTCTGCTGCGGGTGATGGCGACGCCGCTGTCGCGGATGCGGCCGGCGAGCAGCGCCAGCGCGCCGTCGATGGCATCGTCGAGCGCGACCGGACCGGCCGAGCCGGCGGCGCGGCGGGCGAAGCTGCGCAGCGATCCGGTGATCTCGCCGATCCGTTCGGTGACGCGGGCGATGGCGCCGAGATTGTCGCGGACGCTCTCGCCCTTCCCCGCATCGAGCAGGCGCCCGGCATTGTCGGCATAGGTGCGGATGGCGGCGAGCGGCTGGTTGACTTCATGCGCGACGCCGGCCGCGATCTGGCCGAGGATGGAAAGGCGGTTTGCCTGCGCAAGCTCGTCGCGGAGGCGCCGCACCCGCCCTTCGGCTGCCTCGCGGCCCTCCATCTCCGCGGCGAGCGCGGCGGTGCGCTCCGCCACGCGGCGTTCCAGTTCGGCGTTCATCTCCGAAAGCGCCAGCTGCCGCCGCCGGATCGAGCGGCGACGGCGCTCGATCGCGACGCCGATCCCGGCGGCGAGGAGCAACGCGGCGATCGTCGCGAACAGCGCCAGCCTGACCGAGGAGGCGATCGCGGCATCGGCGGGGATGAGCACCGTCAGCCTCCATCCAGGCGCCACATCGCCGACCAGACCGCTCGCCGGAGCGAAGCCGACGGTTCCACTTCCGGCTGCGAGCCTCATCAATCCGTCGCTATCGGCGCCGAGCGGGAGCAGCCGCATCGGAATCTCGCCGAGTTGCAGCGCCTCCCGCGTCGCGGCCTCGTCGGCCAGCGGCTCCAGCGTGGCGAAGCGCCAATCGGGCCGGCTGGTGGCGAGCACGATGCCGTCGGCATTGCTGGCGAAGACGGTGTAGCCGCTGTCATGCCAGTTGGCCTCGACGCGGCCGAGTTCCGACTTGACGACGACCACGCCGAGCGGCCCTGCCGGTCCGTCGACCCGGTGCGAGAGATAGACGCCCGGCCGCCGGCTGACCGTGCCGAGCCCATACTGGAAGCCGCGGCCGCTCGCCATCGCCTCGGAGAAATAAGTGCGGAAGGCATAGTTGCTGCCGATGAAGCTGTCTGGCGCGTCGAAGTTCGATGCGGCGACCGCCACGCCGTCGCGCCCCACGATGTAGAGCACGCTCGATCCGGCATCGGCCGCCAGCGCCTTCAGCTTGCCGCCGATCGCGCGCGCGGCTCCGGCGTCCGGCGCCGAGAGGAGCGAGCGGATATCGCTGTCCTCTGCAAGGACGGCGGCGAGCAGACGCTGCTTGGAGATCTCGCCGGTCAGCGCCGCATTGGCGAGCGGCAGCGCCGCCGAAGCGCGGGCATCGAGCGCGCCGACCGCGACGCGGCGGCCATAGCGCTCGGCGCTGACCAGGATCCCGGCGACGATGACGAGCGCGACGGCCAGCAGCGCGGCCAGCGTCAGGCGGCGCTGCTGCGGCGGCATGGCGGATCGCCCGGCGATCAGGGTCATTCGGAAAGGCTAGTGCGGATTTCCGCACGGCGCAACGCGCTGCGTGCGGATGGTCGCACCCATCATCGCGAATGTATGGCTCAAAATAGCTGATTTCTGCCATTTCGCACATTTGGCACGGCCGTTGCGCCTTCCTCCCCCGAGACGCGGCGCCCGTGCGGAAATCGTGCCGGGGCGTCGGTGGAGGATTGGCCCGGGCCACGCGTCTCGTCCGGGCTTCGAGGAGGGGAGAACCTCAATGGCCATCATCACCGCGCCGGTCGCCCACGACACGCACCGCAAGCCGCTCTATGCCCAGCTCTATTTTCAGGTGCTCACCGCGATCGCGCTCGGCATCGCGCTCGGGCATTTCTATCCCGAGATCGGCACTGCGCTGAAGCCGCTCGGCGACGCCTTCATCAAGCTGGTCAAGATGATCATCGCGCCGGTCATCTTCCTCACCGTGACGACCGGCATCGCCTCGATGCACGACCTCCGAAAGGTCGGCCGCGTCGTCGGCAAGGCGATGGCCTATTTCATCACCTTCTCGACGCTGGCGCTGGCGATCGGCCTCGTGGTGGCGAATGTCGTCCAGCCCGGCGCCGGCTTCAATGTCGATCCGGCCAGCCTCGACCCGGCCGCGGTGCAGACCTTCGCGGAGAAGGCGCATGACCAGACGATCACCGGCTTCCTGATGAACATCATCCCGGTGACGATGGTCGATGCGCTGTCGTCCGGCGACATCCTGCAGGTGCTGTTCATCGCCGTCCTCTTCGGCATTGCGCTCGCCATGGTCGGCGAGGCCGGCGAGCCGGTCACCCGCTTCCTGACCGCGCTGACCGTGCCGATCTTCCGGCTCGTCGCCATCCTGATGA
Source organism: Allobosea sp. (assembly GCA_017307955.1). Classification (GTDB taxonomy): domain Bacteria; phylum Pseudomonadota; class Alphaproteobacteria; order Rhizobiales; family Kaistiaceae; genus Kaistia. The sequence goes on from JAFKFV010000016.1 coordinate 118,598, forward strand.
AAGCGGCCCCGATCGGCGCGTTCGGCGCCATGGCCTTCACGATCGGCAAATATGGCATCGGCTCGGTCGTGAACCTCGCCTTCCTCGTCGGCACCTTCTACCTCACGGCGCTGCTCTTCGTGCTCGTCGTGCTCGGCGCCGTCGCCCGCTACAACGGCTTCTCGATCCTGAAGCTCATCCGCTACCTGAAGGAAGAGCTGCTGCTCGTGCTCGGCACCTCCTCGTCCGAGGCCGCCCTGCCCTCGCTGATGGACAAGATGGAGAAGGCCGGCGCCAAGCGCTCGGTCGTCGGCCTCGTGGTCCCGACCGGCTATTCGTTCAATCTCGACGGCACGAATATCTACATGACGCTGGCGGCGCTGTTCATCGCGCAGGCGACCAACACGCATCTGTCGCTGGAACAGCAGGTGCTGCTGCTGCTCGTCGCCATGCTCTCGTCCAAGGGCGCGGCGGGCATCACCGGCGCCGGCTTCATCACGCTCGCGGCGACGCTCTCCGTCGTTCCGAGCGTGCCGGTCGCCGGAATGGCGCTCATCCTCGGCGTCGACCGCTTCATGTCGGAATGCCGCGCGCTCACGAACTTCATCGGCAATGCGGTGGCGACGCTGGTCGTCGCGCGCTGGGAAGGCGAGCTCGACACGGGCCGCCTACAGGCCGCGCTCAATGGCGAGGCGGTCGAGGACTTCGAAGAGGAACCGGACGGCGTCCTCGTCGCGGCGGAATGAGCGGCCGCACATCGGAGACATCGAGCAAGGGGCGCTTCGGCGCCCCTTCGCTTTTGGGCCGTTCGGAACCAAGGCGGCGTCGCTGAAGTTATCCGGGCAGTTCCAACCATGCTGCGGAGGCAAAGAAAATGGGCCGTTCGATTCTCCTCTGGCTGCTCGGCGTTCCGATCCCGATCATCATCCTCCTCGCGCTCTTCTGGCACTGAGGAGCGGCGATATGACCGTCGTCGCGTCACCCCTACCCGTCTCCGCGCCTGAATCGTCACAGTCCGCAATTTCCTGGGGCGCCGTCTTCGCGGGCGCGGCCGTCGCGGCCGCGGTCTCCCTGGCGATGTTCGTGCTCGGCTCGGGCCTCGGCTTCGCCGCCGTCTCGCCCTGGGCGAATGCCGGCGTCGCCGCGGGCACCTTCGCCGTCTCGGCGGCCATCTGGCTCGTGATCGTCCAGTGGGTCGCCTCGGCGCTCGGCGGCTACATCACCGGCCGCCTGCGCACGCGCTGGGTCGGCGTCCATACCGACGAAGTGTTCTTCCGCGATACCGCGCATGGCTTCCTCGCCTGGTGCGTAGCGACCATCATCGCTGCGCTGTTCCTGTCCTCGGTCGCCGTCGGCACGGTCACGACCGGCGTGAAGGCGGCCGGGTCGATCATGTCCGGCGCCGCGCAGACGGCGAGCGCCGGCGTCGGCGCCGCCTCGGCCAATGGGGCGGATCCGGCCGGCTATCTGGTCGACACGCTGTTCCGCCCCGTGGCCGACCAGCTGCCGCCGGCCCAGCCCGCTCCGGCCGTCGCCGCCGACGCGCGCGGAGAGGCGCTGCGCATCGTTGCCTCGGGCATCGCCAATGGCGAGATGCCGGATGCCGACAAGGCCTATCTGGCGCGGCTCGTCGCCAGCCGCACCGGCATCCCGGCGGCCGACGCCGAGACCCGCGTCAACGACATGCTCGCAGCCGTCGAGAATGCCAAGACGCAGGCCAAGGAAGCCGCCGACGCCGCCCGCAAGGCCGCCTCGACGACCATGCTGCTCGGCTTCCTCGCTCTCGTGATCGGCGCCTTCATCAGCGCCGTCGCCGCGGCGCTGGCCGGCCGGCTGCGCGACGAGGACGTCCCGTCCACGACCTGACGGCACGCACCCTCTTCTCTTCCCGAAAGGGGCGGCTTCGGCCGCCCCTTTTTCGTTGGGTGCACTGCCGGCTCCAAAACGCACATTGCACGCGATATTCGTTCGTGATACGCCTTCTGGCGATGCGGAAAACGGCTGAGGAGAGCCGCCCGCACGAGGGAGGATATCAATGACCAAGCGCTTCACGGGCGTCGCCATGCGCGCCCTGCCGATGATCGCCGCGACGCTCATGGGCCTTGCCGCGGCCCATGCCTCGGACAACAAGATCGCCCTCATTCCCGGCGGTCCGCATCCCTATTTCGCGCCGTGGGAGCAGGCGGCTGCCGACGCCAAGAAGGACTTCGGCATCGCCGCGGTCGACTTCAAAGTTCCGGCCGAGTGGAAGCTGAACCTGCAGACCGAGCTGATCGAGAGCCTGGTCAGCCAGGGCTACAACGCCTTCGGCATCTTCCCGGGCGACGCGGTCGGCATCAACACGACGGTCGAGGAACTCGCCTCGAACAACATCCCGTCGGCGGCGCTCGCCGGCTGCAGCCAGGACCCGACCAAGGTCGCCTTCTGCCTCGGCACCGACGTCTATAATTCGGCCTATCTCGGCACCAAGGCGCTGATCGAGTCTATGGGCGGCAAGGGCAAGATCGTGCACCTCGCCGGCCTCCTCGTCGACCCGAACACCAAGCTCCGCATGGAAGCCGTCGAGAAGGCGGTCGGCGAGACGAACGGCGCCGTCAGCCTCGTCCAGCACATCACCGACACCGATGCGCAGGAAGCGGCCGACCAGAAGATCAACGCCCTGCTCGGCGCGCAGAAGGACCAGATCGACGGACTGATCGCCACGGCCTATATCCCGTCCGTGGTGGCCGCGAAGTCGCTCCGCAATCTCGGCGACAAGCGCATCAAGCTGGTCGGCATCGACGACGACAAGATCGTGCTCGACGGCATCAAGGACGGTTTCGTCGCCGGCACGATGGCGCAGAACCCCTACGGCCAGGGCTATGTCGGCGCCTATGTGCTCGACCTTCTGGCGAGCGGCACCTGCACGGTGAAGGCGGATGCGCCCTGGATCAAGACGCCCCAGACCGCGCATTTCATCGATTCCGGCACGCTGCTCATCAGCGCCTCGAACCTCGACAGCTACAGCTCGGATCTCAAGAAGCTGACCGGCGAAATCCAGTCGACGTTCAAGGACAAGTATCTCGACTGCAAGTAAGGGCGCGGGTCAGACCCTCACCCCGACCCTCTCCCGCCAGCGGGAGAGGGTGCGCCGGCACCCATGCCGGTGAACACGCTGCATCATCGCCGCCTGCACGACGAGCCCCCTCTCCCGCTCGCGGGAGAGGGTTGGGGTGAGGGCAAGGCCTGAACGGATGAGATATCCATGACCCTCTCCGCCACATCGGAGGATCGGCGCAATCCCCTTGCGGGGCTGCTCGCCGAGAACTCCAACCTGATCGGGCTCGCCGCGATCATCATCCTGTTCTGGATCGGCTTCACCAGCTACGCGCCGGGCTTCGTCTCCTCGTTCAACCTCTTCGCACTGTCGCGCTCGCTGGCGATCGACATCGTGGTCGGCTTTTCGACCATGGTCGTGCTCGCGACGGGCGGCATGAACCTCGCCATCGGCTCGATCGGCGTCTGCGCGGTCATGTTCGCCGGCTGGCTGATGCAGGAGGTTGGCATCCCGCTGCCGATCGCCCTCGTCGCCGGCCTCGCCCTCGGCGCGCTGCTCGGCTTCCTGAACGGCTTTGCCATCGTGCGCTCCGGAGTCAACGCCTTCATCATCACGCTCGCCAGCGCCAGCCTCTTCCTCGGCGCCATGCTGATCCTCTCCAAGGCCGTGACCTTCAACACGCTGCCGCCCGAGGTCGCCGCCTTCGGCCGCATGAAATGGGGCTTCGTCTCGCCGCTGATGGTCATCGCGCTCGCGATCGGCGCCGCCATGGTCGTGCTCTTCCGCTTCACCGCGCTCGGCCGCGAGATCCTCGCCGCCGGCGCCAATGCGAGGGCCGCCGAGCTTTCGGGCGTCCCGGTCGGCCGGGCGATCATCGTCGCGCATATGCTGTCGGGGCTGCTCGCCGCCGCAGCCGGGCTGATGCTGCTCTTCCGCCTCGGCGCCGCCATGCCCTCGATCGGGCAGGACTGGCTGCTGCCCTCCTTCCTCGCGCCAGTCCTCGGCGGCACGCTGCTTTCCGGCGGCTATGTCTCCGTCATCGGCACCATTCTCGGCGCGCTGCTCGTCACCACCATCCGCAGCGGCCTCCTCGTGATGCAGATCGGCAATTTCTGGCTGCAGCTCTTCCTCGGCCTCATCCTGCTCCTCGCCGTGATGCTCGATCGCTATCGCAGCGTCCATGCCGAGCGGCGCAGCCTGGGAAAACGCGCATGACCGGCCTGTTCGACCGTATTCTCGCCAAGGAATGGTCGGCGCTCGCCGCGGCGATCATCGCCGGCACGATTGGCCTGGCGCTGACCTCCCCCGCCTTCCTGACCGAGTTCAACCTCTATGTGATGCTGCGCTCCTTCTGCGTGGTGCTCGTCGTCGCCTTCGCGCAGATGCTGACGCTGGCGGTCGGCCAGCTCAATCTCTCGATCGGCGCCTTGGGCGGCCTCGTCGCGGTGCTGGTCGGCGGCATGATGGAGAAGCTCGGCCTGCCGATCCCGGTCGCGATCCTCGCCGGCCTCCTCGTCGGCGCGGCGGGCGGGCTCGCCAATGGCCTGCTGACGGTGAGGACCGGCATCAACGGCTTCATCATCACCCTCGCCACGGCCTCGGCCTTCACAGGCATCAATCTCGGCATCACGGAATCGGTGCCCTTCTACGACATGCCGGCCGCCTTCGTCGCCTTCGGCTCGGCACGCTTCTCGGCCTTCCCCTATCTGCTCATCCCGCCGGTGATCGTCGCGCTGGCGCTCGGCCTCTTCCTCGCCCGCACCATTCCCGGCCGGCAACTGCTGGCAGTCGGTGGCAATCCGCACGCGGCCGAGCTTTCGGGCATCCCCAAGGACCGGATCGTCGTCCTGGCGCATACGCTGTCGGGCCTCCTCTCCGCGGTCGGCGCCATCCTGGCCGTCGCGCAGCTCGGCTCGGCGCAGCCGACCATCGGCGCCGACTGGCTGCTGATGTCCTTTGCGGCGCCGATCATCGGCGGCGCTGCGCTGACCGGCGGCCATATCTCCGTCGCGTCTACCGCGCTCGCCGTCGTCCTGATCGTCCTCATCCAGAACGGCATGGTGCTGACGCAGGTCGATCCCTACTGGGTGCAGTTCGTGCTCGGCGCGCTGATCCTCGCCGCCGTCGCGCTCAACCGGGCGCGCGCGCTCAGGGCGGAGCGCGGCTGATGCAGCTTTCGATCGAGGATATCGGCAAGAGCTTTCCCGGCGTCACGGCGCTGGACGGCGTCTCCTTCACCATCCGGCCCGGCGAGATCCACGCGCTGATGGGCGAGAACGGCGCCGGCAAGTCGACGCTGATCAAGATCATCACCGGGCTCTACAAGCCCGATCGCGGGCGGCTCACGGTCGACGGAAAGGAGGTCGCCTTCTCCTCGCCGCGCGACGCCATCGCCGCCGGGATCAGCGCCGTGCACCAGGAGCGCAACCTCATCCCGCGCTTCATGGTGGGCGAGAACATCGTCATCGAGCGGCTGCCGACCCGAGGCGGTCTCATCGACTACGGCGCCGTGCATCGCGAGGCACGCCGCTTCCCCGACATGATCGATCCCTCGATCGACACCCATACCGAGGTGCGCCGCCTCTCGGTCGCGCAGATGCAGATCGTCGAGATCGCCAAGGCGCTGTCGCTGGAGACGAGCGTGCTGCTCCTCGACGAGCCGACCGCCTCGATCACCGGCCACGAGACGGAAGCGCTGTTCGCCGTGCTGCGGCGGCTGCGCGACGAGGGCAAGGCGATCGTCTTCGTCAGCCACAAGCTGGAAGAGGTCGTCTCGATCTGCGACCGCGTGACGGTGCTGCGCGACGGCCGCGTCGCGGCGGCCGGCGAGCCGATCGCCACCATGGGCCGCGGCCGCATCGTCTCGGCCATGATCGGCCGCGAGGAGCGCGTGGCCGAGATCGGCGAGCGCCGGCTCGCAGGGGCGGAGCCGGTGCTGGAGGCGCGGTCCATCGCGACCAGCCTCGGCCACCGCGACGTCAGCTTCACGCTCAGGAAGGGCGAGATCCTCGGTCTCTACGGCCTTGTCGGTGCGGGCCGTACGGAACTCGCTCGCGCGCTGATCGGCGATGCGCGCATCCTCTCGGGCGAGGTCGTGCTGCGCGGCGAGAGGGTCACGATCGGCAGCGTTCCGGAGGCGATCCGCCGCCACCGGCTCGGCTATATCTCGGAGGATCGAAAGGCCGAGGGCCTGATCCTCGCCCATCCGATCCGCTCCAACATCGTCATCCCGATCTGGCGGCGGATCGCCGGCAGCCTCGGCCTCATCAGCCGGGCCGCGGAACGCCGCGTCGCGGCCCCGCTGGCGCAGCGCCTAGAGGTCAAGGCGCCGTCGATCGAGCAGGCCGTCGGCAAGCTATCGGGCGGCAACCAGCAGAAGGTCTCGATCGCCAAATGGCTCGCGGCCGGCGTCGACATCCTCATCATCGACGAGCCGACCGTCGGCATCGACATCAAGACCAAGACGGCGATCCACGAACTGATCGGCGAGATCACCCGCTCCGGCGTCTCGGTGCTGCTGATTTCGAGCGACATGCCGGAGATGATCACGCTCGCCGACCGCATCCTCGTGATGAAGGACTTTTCGATCCGCGGCGAGATCGAGAACACGCGCCGCTACGAGGCCATGAGCCAGGCGATCATGGGTCATATCCATGACGGCGGCGACGACGAGGCCAAACCCCGCGAGGCCGGCCATGGCTGAGCCCGGCGTGGGAGACTGAACCGTGACGACGACGGCAGCCGAGACCGCCGAGCGCGCCGACGGCGAGTTGCCGCTCTACGAGGTCATCTACCGCGTGCTGCGCCAGCACGTCGCCGGCGGCCAGTTGCCGCCGGGGCTCGTCGTCGGCGAGGCGGCCGTCGCCCGCGCCTTCGGCTCCAGCCGCGTACCCGCCGCCGCGGCGCTGCGCCGCCTGCAGGCCGAGGGGCTGCTTGAGCCCTTCGATGGCCGCGGCCTCGTCATCTCTGGCGGTTCGGCGCCGCTCAGGCTCGATCTCGTCGAGGCTGGGCTCGTCCTTCCCGAGGAGATGGGCCAGGCCGGCGCGCCGCGCAGCCGCCGGGCGCGCATCTATCCCGAAGTCGAGCACATCGTCGCCGCGAGCATGGCGCATGGCCGCTTCCTGCTCAACGAGAGCGTGCTCGCCGAGCATTACGGCGTCAGCCGCACGGTCGCGCACGAGATCATCGCGCGGCTCGATCGCGCCGGGCTGATCATGCAGGACCGCAACCAGCGCTGGTATGCCGGGCCGCTGACGCCCGAGCTGATGGGCGAGCATTTCGAGATCCGCTGGCTGATGGAGCCGCTGGCTCTCGCACAGGCGCTGCCGGCGCTCGACCGCCGCGACCTCGCCGCCAAGCGCGAGCGCGTCGCGACCACGCAGGCCGGCCGGCGCACGCCGGCGCGCATGGAGCGGCTGGAGCATGATCTCCATGTCGACACGGTGCTGCGCTGTCCCAACGGCCAGCTGCGCGACGCCATCCATCGCAGCCAGCTGCCGCTGATCGCCATCCACGACACGTTCCAGCTCTTCCTCGACGACGCCGAGATCGAGACCATGCTCGGCGAGCATCTCGCCGTCTATGACCGGCTGATCGCCGGCGACGCCGCGGGCGCGATGCAGGCGCTGGAAGCGCATCTTCGCCGCTCGCTGGAACCGAACGTCACGCGGCTCCGGCAACTCGGCCCCCTCCCCGCCGACCGCCGCGTGCCCTTCCTTATCGAGGTGCAGCGCTGATGCCCGAGGGCATGCGGCTGTCGATGAAGGGAATGAGGCTGAGTGCGCCGGTGCGCGAGAGGTGGTTATCGTCCGAATAGAGCGGATGGCCGTCCTCCATGACGCGGCAACGGTCGGGCCCCGGACAGAGAACCGTTCCGAGATTGATCAGCACCGCCCCGGCACCGCCTCCGATCTCGGTCATCGTCGCATCGGTGAAGGCATTGCGGGCCCGATAGGCGTCGAACGTCACGGCGAAGGGCTTGTCGCGACCGAGCATGCGATCGAGCGCCGCCTCCACCGGCACGTTCGCCGGCTGCTCCGGGATGCCGTAAACGATCACGACCCGCTTGCCGGCGAGCGCGGCGAGGCTGCGCTCCAGCCCATCGCGGAACACGCGCCGCGCATCCTCGAAGCCGGGCCTCCGTGTGGCATCGTCCGTGATGAAGCGCGTCCAGCGCATGACCCCGAAGCGCGAGGATTCGCCGGCCGCGGCGAAGCGGGAGGCGAGCACAACGGTGTCAACGTCCTTCATCGCAGCGACTCGGTCGACCGCATCGCGGATCATGTTGCGGCAGGCCATGTAGAGCGGCTTGACGTCAAGGAGCGGGAAGCAGCCTTCCCGGAGCGCCGCAACGCCCGCGACGCCCCGCTCCTTCGCGATGGCATCGAAGGCCGGCAGCAGCGCGGCGCCGAAACTGTCGCCGATCACCGCGATGCGGACTGGCGCGCCCTCGGCGCCGAAGCGGCACATCGGACCGGGAATGGGAGCGAGACTCTTCTGCAGGCATTCGTCGCGACGCGGATCGACATCGCCGCGCGCCGCCTCCAGCCGCCGCACCTCTTCGGGCAGCCGCTCCGGATATCCGGCACGATCGACGATCAGCATGGCGATGGCGACAAAGGGAACGAGCGCGACGAGCGACACCGGCAGCACGAGCACCGGCCGGCTGAACCAGGGCTGGCGGAATGGCCGCTCGACGAAGCGCCAGGAGAGCGCACCGAGGAGCGCGGTGAGCACGAGGGAGAGCGCCGCACCGTCGAGGCCGAGCGCGCCGCGATGCGTGTAACGCCAGAAGGCCATGATCGGCCAATGCCAGAGATAGAGCGAATAGGACATGAGGCCGATGACGGCCAGTGGCCGCCAGCCGAGCATCCGGCCGACGCGCGTGCCCGATGAGGCGGGATGGACCATGATCGCGGCGCCAAGCACCGGCGGCAGCGCCGCAAGCCCCGGAAAGGCTGTCGTCTCGCCATAGAGGACGACGGGAAGGAGGATGGCCACGACGGCGAGCGCCGCGAGAGCCTCGGCGAGGCGGCCTGGCTTCAGGGCCCGCGCCGCCGGCAGCGCCATGAGCGTACCGGCGAGGAACTCCCAGGCGCGCGGTGTCGGCAGGTAGAACGCGCCTGTGCCGCCGCCGGCGAGGAGCAGTTGCGCGTTGAGCAGCGACAGTACGGCCAGCGTGGCCACAAGCGCCGTCAGCCAGCCTTTCGCGAAACGCCAGGCGAGAAGCATCACCAGCGGCAGGGCCAGATAGAACTGCTCCTCCACTGCCAGCGACCAGATGTGCAGCAGCGGCTTGGTGTCGGCGTTGTTGTCGAAATAGCTCGTCGTCCGCCAGAAATGCAGGTTGGCCGTGAAGGTCGCGCTGGCCCGCAGCGACTGGCCGTAGAAAATGAAATCCCACGACAGAAGTAACAGGGCCGCCACCGCGGTCGTCGCCGCGAGCAGCACGACGAGCGCCGGCAGGATGCGGCGGGCGCGGCGGGCATAGAAGCCGGCAATGCTGAAGCGCTGCCCGGAAAGATCGCGCAGAAGAAGGCCGCCGATCAGATAGCCCGAGATGACGAAGAAGATGTCGACGCCGACATAGCCGCCGGAGAAGCCGGGCAGGTCGGCATGGAAGAGGATGATGGCGAGCACGGCCACGGCGCGCAGGCCGTCGATGTCGCGGCGATGGTCGCTACTGGCGACAGGTCCGTTGGACCGTTGGTCAACCGCCGTGCTGAAGCCGAACGCATGGCCGGTCACAGTCCCCTCCCGATAGCCGCCCTTCATAGGGGGAAGAGCGCGTTCGCGGCAAGATCGGCAGATGCGAGCGGCCGGACGGTGTGGGTCCCGTCCGGCCGCGTCCGAGGCAGCGGCCGCGCGACGAGCGCCGGCCCGGTGCCACGGAATGCCAATTCAGTGCGCCTCGTCGGCGAGCAGCGGACGCTTGCGCCCGGTGACCATCGCGAGCGGGAGGTTCTCGCGGTGGCGGATGCTGGCGAGAAGGACACCGGCGAGATGGAGACCGATCAGGCCGAGAATCCCGTAGGCCAAGGCCTCATGCAGCTGGGCGAGCCAGTCGACGCCGAAAAAGGCGTCCGTCGTCAGCAGGTAGCCCATCGAGGCCTGGGCGATGATGGCGAGGATCAGCGCCACGATCATCGCGCCGCCGGCCGGGTTATGGCCGAGAAAGCGCCGCTCGCGGCCGGCCGCGATGTCCTTCAGATAGCCGATGACGACGGCGGGGCGGCGGACGAAGGCGGAGAACCGCGCCTCGCGGGGTCCGATCACGCCCCAGACGAGGCGGATGGCGATGAGCGCCGCGGCCGTGTAGCCGGCCACCTCGTGCACCGCCTGCCACTCACCGGCCGAGAGCCACGCCGTCGCGATTGCGAGGACGAGCCCCCAGTGGAAGACGCGCACCACCGGATCCCACACCCTGACGCCGCCGCTCATCGCCGCGGCCTCAATCCGCCTCAACATCCAGCATCTTCAGCGTCTCGGGGTCGAAGAGCTTCTCCATGCGCTCCTTGCCCTTGACGGCATAGGCCTCGTAGCAGCCCTTCTGATGCTTGATCTTGCGGACGCTCCAGCCTTCCTTCTCCAGCTGCGCCTTCAGCGCATCCACCGACTGCGCCTTGTCGGCGGGGACATTGCAGACATCGGCGGCGAAGGCCGGGGCGGTGGCGGCGAGCGTCGCGGCCAGCGCGACGGCGGAAAGGACGAACTTCATGGGAAGCCTCTTCGGTTGTCTGTCGATCCTGTCGACGGCCCCCTTTTGGCCTCCTCCGCTGACGCGAGGCTGACGGACGCGCCGCGGCGCCGTAAGCTCCCCGTCAGCTTCGGCGGGTCCACTCGCCCGAAGCGGCGGGGACATGATGCGCATTCTCCTGATCGAAGACGATCCGATGCTGGGCGGCGCGCTCGGCGACCATCTCGACGCCGACGGCCATGCCGTCGACTGGGTACGCCGCCTGGACGATGCGACGGCGGCGCGGCAAACCGTGCCCTATGACGTGATCCTCCTCGATCTCGGCCTGCCGGACGGGCGCGGCCTCGACTTCCTCAAGCAGTTGCGCCGGCGCGGCGATGCGACGCCCGTGATCATTCTCACCGCCATGGACCAGCTCTCGACCCGAATCGAGGGCCTCAATGCCGGCGCCGACGACTATCTCGTGAAGCCTTTCGACCTTTCCGAGCTGACGGCGCGGCTCGGCGCCGTTGCCCGGCGCTATGCCGGCAATCCCAATCCGCTCCTCGTGCTCGGGCCGCTCGAGGTCGACCAGGCGCATCGCACCGCGACCGTGGAGGGGCGCCTGCTCGATCTCACGGCACGCGAATGGGCGGTGCTGGAGCGGCTCTGCCAGCATCCCGGCGTCCTCGTCTCGCGGCAGCAATTGGAGGAGGCGCTCTACGCCTTCGGCGCCGAGATCGAATCGAACGCCGTCGAGGTCTATGTCAGCCGGCTGCGCAAGAAACTCGGCGTCGATCTGATCCGCACGGTGCGCGGCCTCGGCTACCGGCTCGCGGCCGAATGAAGGGACCGGCCAGCCTCACGGGTCGCCTCATCCTTTGGCTCAGCCTCGGCGCCGTGCTGCTCTGGCTGTCCGGCGCCGGGATCGGCTCCATCATTCTCCGCCACCAGTTAGAGGAGGCCTTCGACAGCGGGCTGCGCGAGACCGCGGAGCGGCTGCTGGCGCTCGCGGCCGACGGCCTCTCGGAAGGCGGCGAGGCCGAGGGCGAGGACTATGCCCATGAGGTTCCGATCCTCGATGCCGACGACGGCGAATACATCGTCTATCAGGTACGCCGCGGCGACGGCGCCGTGCTGCTGCGCTCCTTCGATGCGCCGTCAAAGCCCTTCTCGGCGCCGCTCGTCGAAGGCTTCGCCGTCGAGGACGACTGGCGCATCTTCACGATCGGCAACCGCTCGAGCCGCCTTTTCATCCAGGTGGCGGAATCGCGGAGCCGCCGCGCCGCCGCGCTGCACGAGACGCTGCTCTCGCTGCTGCTGCCGATCATCCTCCTGATCCCGCTGTCGGCGATCGGCATCTTTCTCGTCGTCCGGGCCGGTCTTCGTCCGCTCACCAGCTTCAGCGCCGAAATCGCGCGCCGCGACGCCCGCCATCTCGCGCCGATCGATATCGGCCCGCTGCCGACGGAACTGGTCCCGACCGCCGAGGCGGTGCAATCGCTGATCGCCCGGCTCGGCGCCGCCATCGCGGCGGAGCGGGCGCTCGCCGCCAACAGCGCCCATGAACTCAGGACGCCGATCGCCGGCAGCCTCGCGCAGACGCAGCGCCTCATCGCCGAGCTGAAGGGCCATCCGGCGGAGGCGCGCGCGCGGCAGGTGGAGGAGAGCCTCAGCCGCCTGCGCCATCTTTCGGAGAAGCTGCTGCAGCTCGCCCGCGCCGACGCCGGCATCGCGCTGACGGACCATGCGACGGACCTCGTGCCGGCGCTCCATCTCGTTGTCGAGGATGCGCGGCGCTCGCTGGCGCGGCCGGAGCGGCTGTCGCTCGATTTCGCGGCGGGGGCGTCGCTCACCGCGCCCTTCGATGTCGATGCCTTCGGCATCGCGCTTCGCAACCTCATCGAGAACGCGCTCCGGCACGGGCCGCCCGATGGGGCGATCGCGGTCGCCGTGCCCGCGGCCGGCGTCGTCAGCGTCACCAGCGGCGGGCCGGCCGTCGCGCCCGAGATCCTCGCCGGCCTCGTCCAGCGCTTCGCGCGTGGCAACACCTCTGCCTCGGGATCGGGCCTCGGCCTCGCCATCGTGGCCGAACTCGTGGACGGCGCCGGCGGCGCGCTCCGCCTGCTCTCGCCCGTGCCCGGACGAAACGATGGCTTTCGCGCCGAACTGACGCTGCCGAAGGACGGATGATCTGAGAGGGAAAGCCGGCTTTGCCGGGAATTGGTTGCGGGGGCAGGATTTGAACCTGCGGCCTTCAGGTTATGAGCCTGACGAGCTACCGGGCTGCTCCACCCCGCGCCAATTGGGAAGCGGCTTGTAGGACGGCAGGACGCCGAACGCAACCCCTTTTCGCTCGCTCCCCCTTTTGGACGATCCCGCGCGGCTCCCGCCTCGCGTCATCGCCATGCTATGAATCCATCATAGTCATCTGCGCTGGCCGTTCGGGGGAACCGTCACATGCTGATCTCCGCCTTCGTCGCGACATGCGTCGGATTCTTCTACCGCGCCCGAAAGGCGCGACGGCTCGTGCGCGAACAGGCGGCGCGCGCCGAGGCGCGGGACGGCGCGGAACTCTGACGCAGCCTCGGCCGGCGATGACCGGGCGCGGCTCGGTCTCGCACCCTCCGCTATCCGTGGCCTTTCTCGTGCTTGCGATGGCCGCCGTCATACCAACCGCGGTCGCCGAAATGATCCGGCTCGCCGCGCATCAGGCATTTGAGCTCGTGGCCGAGCTCGAGGCAGCGGCGGCAGAGCGGGTCGCAGGGCTCGCGGCGCGCATGCCAGCGCATGCAGATGAGGCGCGCCAGCGCGTCGCGCTTCGGATTGGCGACATAGGCCCGCAACGCCTCCAGCACGACGACGCTCGTCTCCCATGTCGCGCGCCCTTCTGCCGCTCGACGAGCCGCTCCAGCCGGTGGATGATCCCCCAGGGCGTCAGGCGGCGGCGGGCGCTCTCGTCATCCGCCACGGCCCCGCCCGCGCACGAAGCCGAACGAGACCTGCTCGACGCGGTCGTCATAGGCCATCAGCAGCGTCTCGATCACGGCCCTGAGATCGCCGCCATGCACGGCGATCAGCTCGTCGACGCGCTTCAGCAGCGCCTTCTCCTGCTCGGTGAAATCACCCTCGGCCAGCCCGTCACCCACCTCCTCTTCCGCGACGACGTCGTCGCCGGTCGCCCGCTCCCTGCCCAGGTTCCGGAGCCCTTGGCCCTCGTCATACGGCTCGGCCATCGCCGCCTCCATCGCCACAATTCGTTCCTATAATGTTCTCGTTCACGGCAGAGTCAATCAACCGCGGGGCGGCTGTGGATGATGCCCGCGCGTCATGGCATGCTCGGGCCATGTGCAACCTCTATTCCATGACCTCGAACCAGGAGGCGATCCGCGCCTTCGCGCGCTTCTATGCCGACCTGACCGGCAATCTGGCGCCGATGCCGGCGATCTTCCCGGACTATGCGGCGCCGATCGTGCGCAACGCGCCGGAGGGCCGCGAACTCGCCATGGTCCGCTGGGGCATGCCCTCCTCCTCGCAGGCGCTGTTCGCGGCGACGACGAAGCGGGCCGACAAGCTGCGCGCCAAGGGCAAGGAGGTCGACTTCCCGGCGCTGCTGAAAGCCGAGCCCGACAGCGGCACGACCAATATCCGCAACACGGCGAGCCGGCACTGGACGCGCTGGCTGGGCGTCCCCAACCGCTGCGTCGTGCCCTTCACATCGTTCAGCGAGTTCAACAGGGAGGCCGGCGGCGACATCTGGTTCGCGCTCGACGAAAGCCGGCCGCTCGCCTTCTTCGCCGGCATCTGGGTGCCGCAATGGACCAGCGTCCGCAAGGTGAGGACCGGCCCGGAGACGATCGACCTCTTCGGCTTCTTGACGACCGACCCCAACGCCGAAGTCGCCGCCGTCCACCCCAAGGCAATGCCGGTCATCCTGCGCACGCAAGAAGAGGTCGAAACCTGGCTCACCGCCCCGAGCGCTGCCGACGCGCTGGCACTGCAGAGGCCGCTACCGGATGGGGCGTTGCGGGTGGTGGCGCGAGGGGTGAAGGAGGATGGGGCTGCAGGTTAGTTACCGTCTCCAGATAACCTATCTGCCCCCACTTTGGCCGAATGCGGCGCGATACTTCAAAACGGCGGCGATCTACTGCGGGCTTAAGGAAACCGCAGGCAAATCTGCCGAAAATTGCCCCAGCGCTGATTTGAGCATCGCCGGCCTAACAGGCCACGGCTGAACTTAAGTCACTGGTTATCGCGAAGGAAATTGGTAGCGGGAGAGGGACTTGAACCCCCGACACGCGGATTATGATTCCGCTGCTCTAACCAGCTGAGCTACCCCGCCACGGGCGATGAGCGATCATCGATGGCGCCGCTTATAGGAAGCGCGGCGAAGGGCTGTCAAGCGCGATCGCGGCGCCCTGTCCCTTAACCCACCACTCCCTTACGCACCAATCCCTTGCCCGCCACGCCCTTGGCCGGCACTCGCTGCGCCACCAGTCGCTGAGCCACCGCTCAGTGACCGCCAGTCGCTGATCCATCATGCGCCTGCCCGCCGCTCGCTGGCCCGCCGCTCGCAGTAGACCAGCGGTCCGCTTACCCGCCATCCGCCAGCGCCGGATCGAGCGGCCAGGGCTCGACGTCCCGGCTTGCGATGAGGCGGCCGTCCTCGACCGCGATCCGCGCGAGATGGATGACCGTGCGGCGCTCGCGGAAATCGACCGGGACCGGCGTCTCCCTCTCGGCCCAGTCGGGATGCGTGAAATAATAGAGCGCCGCGTGATCGCCCTGCGGCACCACGTCGGCATGGCGGGCGAAGCGGCGGTCATCCGGATGGCTGCCCGGCTCGCCGAGGATGAGGCCCTCGCGCTGCCAGGCGCGCGCATCGTCCGAGCGGTAGACGGCGAGGCCGCGCCATTCGTCGGTGATCATCCACCACCAGCCGCCGAGCGCGAACACATTCGGCCCCTCATGCGGCGGCGCGTCGGGCGCGCCGGGGATGATCTCGCCCTCAAGGCGCCAGTCGCGAAGGTCCGGGCTCGTCAGCGCATAGGTCGCCGAGCCCTTGCCTTCGTCCTTGTACCAGAGGCGATAGAGCCCGTCCGGGCAGCGCGCAACGGCGGCGTCGATGACATTGCGCGAGGTGCGCGGCAATTCGCCGACGCGCGTCCAGCTTTCGAGATCGGGGCTGGTGAACTGGACGATGCGGCGGTCGGCCTCTGCGGCGCTGTCGGAGGCGCCCGGCATATAGGTGAGGAACATGTGATAGGCGCCCTCGGCGCGGATCACCTCGGGAGCCCAATGCGTGTTGAGGCCGGGATGCTCGGGCGCATCGAGCCCGGCCACCGTGCCGCGATAGGTCCAGGTGAGGCCGCCATCACGCGAGACGGCGGTGCCGATCGCGCTGCCATGGATCCAGCCGAAGCCCTCGCCGCCGAGATCGGCGCGGCGGTTGGTGTAGAACATCCACCATTCGTCGGTGCCGGCGCGGTGGATCACGGTCGGATCGGCAGCGCCGTCATGCACGGGATCGCCATAGATCGGGCGCGACATCGCTCTTCAGAGCCTCTCGAACACGACCAGCGTGAAGAAGCCGATCGGCCCGACGCGGCGCTCCTCGACGAGACGCAGCTCCTCGCGGCCGAGAATGCGGGCCATCGGGAAGTCGGAATGCCAGCCGAGCGCCGAGGCGAAGGGCGCGGCGGCGTCCTCGATCCATTTGCGCCAGCCCTTGTCCGCGGCGAAATGGCTGACGATGACGACCTGGCCGCCCGGCCGCGTGACCCGGATCAGCTCGGCCATCACGGCCTTCGGATCGGGCACGACCGTCATGACGAACATCGCGACCGAGGCGTCGAACCGGGCCGTCTCGAAGACGAGATCGCCGGCATCGGCCTCTTCCAGCGCCTCAACATGATCGAGGCCGCCCTCGCGCACGCGGCGGCGCGCCACGTCGAGCATGTCGGGGCTCAAATCGATGCCGGTGATGCGGTGGTCGCGGCGATAGGAAGAGAGCGAGAGGCCGGTGCCGACGCCGCATTCCAGCACGCGGCCGGCCGGCAGCGCATTGATGGCTGCGACGGCGGCGCGGCGGCCGGCATCGAGCGCGGCGCCGAAGACGCGGTCATAGACCGGCGCCCAGCGGGCATAGGCGGCGCGCACGTCGCCATCGTCGATCCGGCCGGCGGCGCGGCGGCTGGTGCGGTCCTTCCAGCGGCGGGCGACGTCCTCGAAGAGATCCGGCATCGGCGTTCCTTATGCTGCGGGCTGGGGGGCGGCTGAGAGCCGGGCCAATGCCGCCTCGGCGGCCTCGGAGCGGCGGCTGGTCGCGATCCATCCCCCGCCGAGCACCCGCGCGCCGGCGCCCTCCCCTTCATAGAGGACGCAGGCCTGGCCGCTGGCGACGCCGCTCTCCTCGCCGAGAAGCTCGACCTCGACATTGTCGCCGTCCATGACGAGCCGCGCCGGCTGCGGCGCCCTTGTGGAGCGGACGCGCGCGAAAAGTTCGACGCCACTCTCGTCCAGCTCCGCAAGCGGCCGGTCGCCGAGCCAGTTGACGTCGCGCAGCACGAGGCGGCGGACGGCGAGCGCCGAGCGCGGCCCGACGACGACGCGGCGGCGCGCAGCATCGAGCGCCACGACATAGAGCGGCTCGCCGGCGGCGACGCCGAGGCCGCGGCGCTGGCCGATGGTGTAGTGGATGATGCCGTCATGGCGGCCGAGCACCGTGCCGTCGAGATGCACGACTTCGCCAGCCTCGGCGGCCTGCGGCCGGAGCCTGGCGATCACATCGGCGTAGCGGCCACCGGGGACGAAGCAGATGTCCTGGCTGTCATGCTTGTCGGCGACCTCGAGGCCGAGCTCACGGGCGAGCGCGCGCGTCTCCGGCTTGGTCATGCCGCCGAGCGGGAAGCGCACGAAATCGAGCTGCTCCTGCGTGGTCGCGAACAGGAAATAGCTCTGGTCGCGATCGAGATCGGCCGGACGGAAGAGCCCGCGATGGCCGGAGGCGAGCGGCTTCGTCGAGACATAATGGCCGGTCGCCAGCGCCGCGGCGCCAAGCCCGCGGGCGGTGGCGAGCAAGTCGACGAACTTGACCGTCTGGTTGCAGGCAATGCAAGGCACCGGCGTCTCGCCTGCGATATAGCTGTCGGCGAAGCGGTCGATCACCGCCTCGCGGAAGCGCGATTCGTAATCGAGCACGTAATGCGGGATGCCGAGCGTCTCGGCGACACGGCGCGCGTCGTGAATGTCCTGGCCGGCGCAGCAGGCGCCGCGCCGATGCGTCGCCGCGCCATGGTCGTAGAGCTGCAGCGTGATGCCGACGACGTCGTAGCCCTCGCGCGCCAGGAGGCCGGCGACGACCGAGGAATCGACGCCGCCCGACATGGCGACAACGATGCGCTGATCCTTGGGAAGGCCGGGAAGATCGAGGCTGTTCGGCATGACCGCTGTCGATAAGGCGCGCCGCCGAAGACTGCGCGCGCGATATGTCGGATGCGGCTCTCGCCACCGGATCAGCCCTATATAACCGCGTTGCTCCGCGCTTCAAGAGAGAAGCGTCGTCGCATCGGCTGCCGTCGCCACCGGCAAGAGCTTCGCGAGTCTTGGCACACGCAACGATCGCCCTTTGTTGCAATTTGCATTGCAGAACGAGCCGTCGCGCGCCGGAAACGACGGAAATCGCTTCGAATTTCACCGATCGGCTTAGCCAAAATTTAAGGGGGACCGCCTAGTCTCAGCTGCTGACAAGGTCAGGTTGAGTGTGAGTGTAGAATGACCGATCAGATGCGTCCGCGCGTAAAGTATGTCATCGGACCCGATGGTAGTCCGCTGACCATCGCGGACCTGCCGCCGCGCGACACCAAGCGTTGGGTCATCCGCCGCAAGGCTGAGGTGGTCGCCGCCGTTCGTGGAGGACTTCTCAGCCTCGAGGAAGCCTGCCAGCGCTATACGCTGACCGTCGAGGAATTCATTTCCTGGCAGCAGTCGATCGACCAGCACGGTCTCGCCGGCCTGCGGACGACGCGCATCCAGCAGTATCGCCAGTAGTTTCCCCACCCCGGAAATACCGAAGGGCCGGCGCATGCGCCGGCCCTTCGTCTTTCGCGAGAGCAGCCCGTTCAGAGCGTCACGGTCTCTCCGACGGCCGGGACGACCACCTCGACGTCCGAGCCCTCCATGCCCGCCACGAAGGCGTCGGCGGTGGCGTCGACCAGCGGGAAGGTCGCGTAATGGCCGGGAATGACCGTCTCGAAATGGAAGAAACGGCGCGCCGCCATGGCCGCGACCTTGCCGCCCATGGTGAAGCGGTCGCCGATCGGCAGGATGCCGATCTTGGGCGCGTAGATCTCGTCGATGAGCGCCATGTCGGAGAAGATGTCGGTATCGCCGGCATGGTAGAGCGTCCGTTCGCCGGGGGCGCGGATGATGACGCCATGCGGGTTGCCGAGCGAATGGACGACGCCGTTCTGGTCGATCGAGCCCGAGGAATGATGGGCGACGGTGAGCGAGACCTGGAACGGACCCTCGTCGACCGTGCCGCCGGAATTCATCGGATCGCCCTTCTCGACGCCTTGCCGCGCGAGATACCCGATGAGGTCGGCATCGCCGATCACCTTCGCGCCGGTGTCGCGCGCGATCGCGACGGTATCGCCGACATGGTCGCCATGGCCATGGGTGAGGACGATATGCGTGACGCCGCGCGCCGCGGCGGCGGCGTCACCCGGAAATTTGGGGTTGCCGGTGAAGAACGGGTCAATGAGAATGACCGCGTCGGTGATCTCGATGCGGAACGCGGCGTGGCCGAGCCAGGTCAGTTTCATGAAATCGACACCCAATCATTGTTGGTGGCGAAAGTATGGGGTCCGGTCCCGGCGGCGACCAGTGCGCAGCCGGTGAACAGTGAAGCCGCGAGCGGACCGCGGCGCTGCGCCGAAGAACGGCAGGAGGCCAGGTGACGGATCTGGAAACGACGGCTGATCGCGGCGGACGCGGTCTGATGAAGCGGATCTTCGACCGCATCATGGTGCTCTCCGCCGGCCCGCATGCCTTGTGGCTGCTGGCCGCGGTGTCCTTCGCGGAGGCGTCGTTCTTCCCGATCCCGCCCGATCCGGTGCTCGCCGCCATCGTTCTGGCGCGGCGCGACCGCGTCTGGATCGCCGCCGCGGTCTGCACCATCGCCTCGGTGGTCGGCGGTCTCGCCGGCTATGCGATCGGCGCCGGGCTCTACGAGGCCATCGGCCAGCCGGTGATCGCCTTCTATCACCTCGAGGAGGCCTTCCATAACTTCCAGACCCGCTTCGACGAGTGGGGCGGCTGGATCATCGTCGCCAAGGGCCTGACGCCGATCCCGTTCAAGCTGGTGACGATCGCCTCGGGCGTCGTTCATCTGAACCTCGTCACCTTCGTCGTCGCCTCGCTGCTGACGCGCGGCCTCCGCTTCTTCATCGTCGCGTGGCTGTTCTACCGCTTCGGCCCGCAGGCCCGCGCGATGATCGACCGCAACTTCAACAAGGTGATGATCGGCGGCACGATCCTCGTGATCCTCGGCTTCGTCGCCATCATCTATATCTGAGGCCGACAGGCCGCTTCCGAGGGCACGTGCCAGGACGCATCATCGACATCGCCGCGCTCGACGCGGCGCTCACGGGGCCGGACGTGCTGTTCGGCCTCGATCTCGGCACCAAGACGATCGGGGTCGCGCTCTCCGATCTCGGCCGGCGCATGGCGGCGCCGCTCGCGCTCATCAACCGCCGCAAATTCTCGCTCGACGTCGCCGAGCTGAAACGGCTCGCGGACGAGCACAAGCCGGCGGCGATCATCATCGGCCTGCCGCTCAACATGGATGGCAGCGAGGGGCCGCGCGCGCAGTCGACGCGCTCCTTCGTGCGCAATCTGCTGCCGCTGATCGAGATCCCGGTCGTGTTCTGGGACGAGCGGCTGTCGACCGTCGCGGTCACGCGCACGCTGCTCGAGGCCGACACCAGCCGGCGCAAGCGGGGCGAACTCGTGGACAAGATGGCGGCGGCCTTCATCCTGCAGGGCGTGCTCGACCGCCTGGAGCGGATCGCGCAGGATCGGGAGGACGCCGCGGGGGACGGCGCCGGCGATTCGGGGGGATAGGCGATGTTCGGGCGGCTCGCGGCGTACTGGGTCTATGGCGGTGCGCTCGCCGGCCTTCTCGGGATCGGGCTGCTCTGGCTGGCGGCGCCGCAGATGAGCGCCGCGCTCGCGGCCGTCGCCCTCTTGCTGCCGCTCTACATGCTGCACCAGTTCGAAGAGCATGACGACGACCGCTTCCGCCGCTTCTTCAACACGCTGATCGGCGGCGGGCGCGAGGTGCTCACCCTCCCGGCCGTTTTCATCATCAATATCGGCGGCGTCTGGATCGTCTATTTCATCGCCATCGCGCTGGCGGCGCGCGTCGATCTCGGCCTCGGCCTCATCGCGGTCTATGGCACGCTCGTCAACGCGCTCGTGCATCTCGCAGCGGCCGCGGCAAAGCGGCGCTACAATCCGGGCCTCGCGACGGCGGTCATCTTCTTCCTGCCGGCCGGCATCACGGCACTTTGGCTGGTGCACGGAACCGGTGAGGCCGGGCTTGCCGAGCATGCGATCGGCCTTGCCGTCGCCATCGGCATCCATGCCGTCATCGTCGCCTATGCGCTGCGGCGGAGGCAGAGCCTTGGCGGCTGAACTGCCTCACATCCGCGGGAAGACATAGTCGATGAAGGCCCGCGCATCGAAGCGGGCGTCGAGCATGCCATAGGTCGAGCGCCAGGGCTTGCCGAGCCGGGTCTCCAGGAAGGCATCGGCGATGACCGACGGGAAACGCCGGCGCAGTGTCGCCGCGGCGACCGTCATCGCCAGCTGCTCGGTGAGGATGCGCGCCGAGCCCTCGTCGGCGATCGCCACGGCGGCGGCGGCGCGCAGGACATTGAGCGTCGAGCGCGCGGCGGGACCGAGACCATCCTCGATCACCTTCAGCACCGCCTCGAGCGGTTCGGGCGAGCGCTTCAGCACGCGAAGCACGTCGAGGCAGAGCACATTGCCGGGACCATCGACCATGGGCAGCGCCTGTGCGTCGCGGGCAAGCCGCGCCAGCAGCCCTTCCTCGACATAGCCGTTGCCGCCGGCGCACTCCATCGCCTCGGAGGCGATGGCCGGGCCGAGCTTGGCGACCCAGTACTTGATCGCGGGCGTCATGAGACGCGCGAAGGCGGCCTCGGCCGGGTCGTCCTGCGAGCGGTCGACCGCTTCGGCGAGGCGGAAGACCAGCGCCGTCGCCGCCGTGACGTCGAGCGCCATGTCGGCGAGGACGCGCGTCATCAATGGCTGGTCGATGAACGGCGCGCCATAGGCGCGGCGATAACGCGTGTCGTGCACGGCTTCCGCCAGCGCCGCGCGGGCGACACCGGCCGCCGCGACGGCGTCATCGACGCGAAGCAGCGTCACCGTCTCGGCGATCGTCGCGACACCTCGCCCGGGATCGCCGACCATGAGGCCGACCGAGCCGGGAAACTCGATCTCGGCGGCGGCGTTCGAGCGCGTGCCGAGCTTGTCCTTGAGGCGCATCAGGCGGATCGGGTTGCGCTTGCCGTCGGGGAGGAAGCGCGGAACGAGGAAGAGCGACAGGCCCTCCAGTGTCTGCGCCAGGACGAGCAGCGCGTCGCTCATCGGCGCGGAGACGAACCATTTGTGGCCGACCAGCCGATGCGTGCCGTCGCCGAGCGACTCGGCCCGGGTCGTCGCGGCGCGAAGATCGGAGCCGCCCTGCTTCTCGGTCGTCGCAAGCCCGATCAGCGCGCCCGACTTCTGGCCGATGGCGACTGGGCGCGAGTCATAGCGCCGCGAGCGCAGCAGCGGCAGCCAGGCTTCGGCCAGCGGCTGGGCATGGCCGAGCGAGGCAACGGCGGCGCTCGTCAGCGACAAGGGGCCGATATGGCCGAGCTCCACCTCGGCCGTCATGTAAAGGCGCGCCGCGCGCGCGACGGCGCGGACATTCGATTCCTCGCCGACGGCGTCCCAGATCGAGGCATGCAGGCCGGCGCCGACGCCGCGCCGCATCAGCGCGTGCCAGGCGGGATGGAACTCGACGAGGTCGACGCGGCGGCCGCTCGCATCATGGCTGCGCAGATGCGGGAGCACGGTGTTGGCGAGGCGCGCGAGATCGGCCATCTCGGCCGAGCCCCATTGCGCGCCATGCGCCGTGAGACCCTCGACGACCGGCTGCGGCAGGTCCTCGACCAGCGCGGCCAGAACGGGATCGGAGGCATAGAGATTGGCGCCGAGACGAGGCGGTATCTGGTTTGCGACCTCGTGCGTCTCGAAATCCGGCGAAACCATCCCTCTCCTGCCCCTTAGCGACCGCAGCCATCATGGGCCCACACCCGTTAATAGGCTGAAAAGCCTAACCTGTCTCGCCTCGGCACCGGCGGCCGCGGCCCGCGCCCGCTCGATGCCGACGACAAAAATGCGGCGCGTCGCCGTCGGGCGTTGCCGCGGGCACGAAAATACCCTCAACTCCGGCCGGGCGCCCGCCACCCCGGCGGCGGCCGCGTTTCGGGGGATTTCCTATGAAGATTGCGAAGGCCGCGACGATCGCGGCCGCGACACTGTTCGCTGCGACGATGTCTGGTCTCATGCCGTCGGCCGCGACCGCGGCTTCCGCAAAGCTCGGCCAGGAACGGCCCTATGGCAAGCCGGTCGGCCCCTGGAAGATCACGGTGACGGAGGAGAAGCCCGGCATCGTCAATTGCCGTGCCGTGCGCAAGGCCGGCACGCGGCTCGACATCATGGCGATGCGCAACGACGGGACCGACCCCTATCTCAGCGTCGACGCCGAAGGCCGCAAGGGCAAGTTTCCGGGCACGATCATCAATGTCCCCGGCCAGCCGCGGGGCGTGCAGGAGTGGGAGTCGGACGGCGCGGCGAACGGCAAGCGGATGTGGTTCCCGCTCGGCGCGGTGACGATCAGCGAGCTCGCCGATGCAGGCGCCTTCCAGTTTTCGCTGCCCGACTCGGAGGACAGCGGCGTCGTGATGCTCGGCAAGGATGCGACGAAGGCCTGGAACCGCGTCACCGACTGCGTCTTTGCGGACGGGCGCTGAGCCCCTTCCCGACGGGCGGGGCGGCCTCAGCGCCGCCTCGGCCCCGGCCGCGGCTTCTGCGCGGCGCGGCTCCTGGCGATCTTGTCGCGGAAGCCGCGCTCGACGACGCGCCGCTCGCCTTTCGGCACGCGGCGCCCCTCCGACATCAGCTCGAAGCGCAACGCGCCGGCGATCGGCGCCACTTCGACGAGCTTCACCTCGACCTGATCGCCGAGCTGGTGCATCTCGCCGGTGCGCGCGCCGATGATGGCGTGGCGTGCCTCGTCATAGGCGTAGAAATCGGCGCCGATCGAGCCGATCGGCACGAAGCCGTCGGCGCCGGTCTCGTCGAGCTTCACGAAGAGACCGGAGCGAGTCACGCCGGCGATGCGCCCGGTGAAGAACGCGCCGATGCGGTCGGCCAGCCAATGCGCGACGAGGCGGTCCACCGTCTCGCGCTCGGCCGCCATCGCCCGCCGCTCGGCGCCGGAAATCTCCTGCGCGATCTGTTCCAGGTCCGCCTCGGCGCCATCGGGAAGCCCGCCCTCCCCGAGTTCCAGCGAGCGAACCAGCGCGCGATGCACGATGAGATCGGCATAGCGGCGGATCGGCGAGGTGAAATGCGCATAGCGGCGGAGATTGAGGCCGAAATGGCCAATATTCTCCGGGCTGTAGACCGCCTGGCTCTGCGAGCGCAGCACCACCTCGTTGACCAGCGCCTGGTGTTCGCTGTCCTTGACCTTGTCGAGGATCGTATTGAAGTGGCCGGGCCGGAGATTGCCACTCCTCGGCAGGTTCATCTCGATCGAGGCGAGGAATTCGCGCAGCGCCTCGAGCTTGGCGAGCGATGGCGCGTCATGGACGCGATAGACGAGCGGCGATTTCTTGCGCTCCAGCGTCTCCGCCGCCGCGACATTCGCCTGGATCATGAA
This sequence comes from Allobosea sp., assembly GCA_017307955.1. Classification (GTDB taxonomy): domain Bacteria; phylum Pseudomonadota; class Alphaproteobacteria; order Rhizobiales; family Kaistiaceae; genus Kaistia. The sequence goes on from JAFKFV010000016.1 coordinate 143,309, forward strand.
CTCCTCGATCAGCCGATGCGCATCAAGCCGCTCGGGCACGACGATGCGCTCGATCGCGCCGTCGGGGCCGACGATCACCTTGCGCTCGGGAAGGTCGAGATCGAGCGGCTCGCGCTGGTCGCGCGCCCGCTTCATCAGCGCATAGGCCGCCCAGAGCGGCTTCAGCACCGGCTCCAGCAGCGGCCCGGTCTTGTCGTCGGGCCGGCCGTCGATCGCCGCCTGGGCCTGCTGGTAGGAGAGCTTGGCGGCCGACCGCATCATGACGCGGTGGAACCAGTGGAACTTCTTCTTGCCCTCGGCCGTGATCTGCATGCGCACGGCGAGCGCCGGGCGATCCTCGCCCTCGCGCAGCGAGCAGAGATCGTTGGAGATCCGCTCCGGAAGCATCGGCACGACACGGTCCGGGAAATAGACCGAGTTGCCGCGCTTCAGCGCCTCGCGGTCGAGCGGCGAGCCGGGCCGCACATACCAGGCGACATCGGCGATCGCGACCGTCACCAGATAGCCGCCCGGATTTTCCGGGTCGCTGTCCGGCTCGGCATGGACGGCGTCGTCATGGTCCTTGGCATCGGCCGGATCGATCGTGACCAGCGGCAGCTGGCGCCAGTCCTCGCGGCCGCCGGCGATCGGCGCCGGCTTCGCCGCCTCGGCGGCATCGATCACAGACTGCGGGAAGATATGCGGGATGTCATGCGCGTGGATGGCGATAAGGCTCACCGCCTTCTCGCTGTGCACGGCGCCGACGACCTCGATGATCCGCGCCGGCGAGAGGCCGTAGCGCGTAACGCGCTTCACCTCGATCGCGACGAGATCGCCGTCATGGGCGCCGTTGAGATCCTCTTCGGCGACCTGATATTCGCTTTGCTTGCGGTCCACGGGCTCGATGCGGCGCGTGCCGTCGAGCGCCGTGCGCAGGACGCCGAGGATCGACGGCGCCCGCTTCTCGAGAACCTTGATGACGCGCGCCTTGTAGGGGAACGGCGCCTCGGCGTCGTCCTCGGCCTCGACGCGGGCGAGCACGCGGTCGCCGATGCCCGGAGCGGGAATGAGCTGCTTGCGGCTGGCGACGATGAGGACGCGCGGCGGTCCCGTGCGGTCGTCGGCCCAGTTGGTCGGCTGGGCGATGAAATCGCCTTCGGCGTCGCGGTCGACGATGGAAAGGACGCTGACGGACGGCAGCGTGCCGGCCTTCGTCAGGCGCTTGCGGTCCTTGCGGACGAGGCCTTCCTCGCCGAGTTCCTTCAGCATGCGCTTCAGCGCGATGCGCGCGCCGCCGGAAACGCCGAAGGAGCGCGCGATCTCGCGCTTGCCGGCCTGGCCGGGATGCTCGGCAATGAAGGTGAGAATCTGCTCGCGGGTCGGCAGTCCGTTCTGGTCGGGCGCCGGCGCCGCGACGGGCGCCTTGCGGCGGGTCGGACGGGGCGTGGTCTGGTCTGGCTTCTTGGCCAAGTTATCTCTTTTCTTATGGATGGATGCGCGGCGCCGCTGGAGGCGCCTGCGTCTTGTGCGTTGCGAATGACAATGGCGATCGCAGGCCGTCCTTGCAACAGGGCGGCGCGATACGCGTGGTCCGGGTTCTGTCCCGCCCCTCCCCCGCGGCGCGGGAGAGGGGGAAGCTTGGCGCGTTTTGGCAGCCGTCAGGCCTCGGCGGCCTTTTTCGCGGCGGGCTTCTTCGCAGCTGAAGTCTTGGCGGGCGCCTTCTTGGTGGCCGTAGCGGCCTTCTTGGCAGGCGCCTTCTTGGCCGGCGCCTTCTTGGCGGTGCCGTCCTCTCCCGTCGCCTTGCGGGCGGCGCGCGGCGCCTTGACGGGCGTCTTGCCGGCGCGCTCGGCGATGAGCGCCACGGCGGTCTCCATCGACACAGCTTCCGGCGCCGTGCCCTTCGGAATGGTGGCGTTCACCGCGCCATGCTTCACATAGGGGCCGTAGCGGCCGGCATGCACCGTCACCGGCCCGCCGAGGGTCGGATGATCGCCCAGCGTCTTCAACGGCTCGGCACCGGCGCGGCCGGCGCGCGGTCCGCGCGCCTGCTTCTCAGCCAGCACCGAGACGGCGCGGTTGAGGCCGACGCTGAACACTTCGTCCACGCTGTCGAGATTGGCGTATTTGCCGTCGTGAAGCACGAAAGGCCCATAGCGCCCGAGGCCGGCCTGGATCGGCTTGCCGTCCTCCGGATGCGCCCCGACCTCGCGCGGCAGCGCGAGCAGCGCCAGCGCCCGGTCGAGATCGAGCGTCGCGGCATCCCAACCCTTGGGCAGGCTGGAACGCTTCGGCTTCTCCTTGCCCTCGCCTTCGCCGAGCTGGACATAGACGCCGAACCGCCCCGAGCGCAGCGTGACGTCGAGGCCGGTCTCGGGATCCTTGCCAAGCACGCGGACGCCGTCGGCCCCGAGCTTGGCACCGTCTTCGCCATTCTCGCCCGGCGCCGCATCCTCGCCGGCCACCGCCAGCTGCCGCGTGTAGCGGCATTCGGGATAGTTCGAACAGCCGATGAAGGCGCCGAACTTGCCGAGCTTCAGCGAGAGCTTGCCGTTGCCGCACGCCGGGCAGGCGCGCGGATCGCCGCCGTCGGCGCGCTCCGGGAAGATATGCGGGCCGAGCAGTTCGTTGAGCGCATCGAGCACCTGCGCGACACGCAGTTCCTTGGTCTCCGACACGTCGAAGGAGAACTGCTGCCAGAACTCGCGCAGCACGTCCTTCCAGGCGATGTCGCCCGCCGAGATCTGGTCGAGCTTGCCCTCGAGATCGGCGGTGAAGTCATATTCGACATAGCGCGAGAAGAAGCTCTGCAGGAAGGCCGTGACGAGGCGGCCCTTGTCCTCGGGCATCAGCTTCTTCTTCTCGAGCCGCACATAGCCGCGGTCGCGCAAGACGCCGAGCGTCGCGGCATAGGTGGACGGACGGCCGATGCCGAGCTCCTCCATGCGCTTCACCAGCGTCGCCTCGCTATAGCGCGGCGGCGGTTCGGTGAAGTGCTGCGTCGCCTGGATGCCGCGATTGGCCAGCGCCTCGCCCTTGTCGATGCGCGGCAGGCGGCCCTCGTCGTCGTCGCCGTCGTCGTCGCGATCCTCGTTGTAGAGCGCGAGGAAGCCCTCGAAGGTCACGACCTGGCCGGAAGCGCGAAGATCCAGCTTGCGGCCGCCCGCCTCGGCAAGGATGTCGACGCTGGTGCGCTGCAATTCGGCCGATTCCATCTGGCTGGCGACCGTGCGCTTCCAGATGAGTTCGTAGAGCTTCGCCTGCTCGGGATCGAGATAGCGGGCGACTTCGCGCGGGCGGCGGTCCGGCGATGTCGGGCGGATCGCCTCATGCGCTTCCTGGGCGTTCTTCGCCTTGACCTGGTACCGGCGCGGCACGTCCGGCAGATGGCGAGGCGAGAAGTCCGCGCCGATCACCTTGCGCACGGCCGCGACCGCCTCCGGCGCCATGTCGACGCCGTCGGTTCGCATATAGGTGATGAGGCCAACCGTCTCGCCGCCGATATCGACGCCCTCATAGAGCCGCTGGGCGATCTGCATCGTCCGGTTAGGCGCGAAGCCGAGCTTGCGGCTCGCCTCCTGCTGCAGCGTCGAGGTCGTGAAAGGCGCGAAGGGATGGCGGCGCGCCGGCTTCTGCTCGACATCGACGACGGTGTAGCGGCCGTTCTCCAGCGCGGTGCGGAAGGCGGCGGCCTCGTCGGCGGTGCCGACATCGAGGCGGCCGATCTTCTTGCCGTCGGCGCCGACGAGGCGGGCGTCGAACTCGTCGCCACGCGGCGTCGCGAGCCGGGCGACCAGAGACCAGTATTCACGCGGCCTGAAGACCTCGATCTCATTCTCGCGGTCGCAGACGAGGCGCAGCGCCACCGACTGCACGCGGCCGGCCGAGCGGGCGCCGGGCAGCTTGCGCCACAGCACCGGCGAGAGCGTGAAACCGACGAGATAATCTAGCGCACGGCGGGCGAGATAGGCATCGACCAGCGCCGCATCGATGGGGCGCGGGTTCTTCATCGCGTCCAGCACGGCCTGCTTGGTGATCGCGTTGAAGACGACGCGCTCGACCGGCTTGTCCTTCAGCACGCGCTTCTGCTTCAGCACCTCCAGCACGTGCCAGGAGATCGCCTCGCCCTCGCGGTCCGGGTCGGTGGCGAGGATGATGCGATCGGCCGACTTCGCCGCGGTCGCCATCTCGCTGAGCCGCTTGGCCGACTTCGGATCGGCCTCCCACTGCATCGCGAAGTCCTCGTCCGGCAACACGGATCCGTCCTTGGAGGGAAGGTCGCGCACATGGCCGTAGGAGGCCACGACCTGATAGGCCGAGCCCAGATATTTGTTGATCGTTTTCGCCTTCGCAGGCGATTCGACGATGACGAGATTCATCGGTGCCGTTCGGTGTGGCCGCCGGTCAGACGACCGGTCGGCGGAAAATGGATGGGGTCGCGCCACTCAGGCGCCACCGCCCGGACTCGGGATATCGCCGGGCGCGGTCGAGCCGGACAATCCGGGAAAGCTGCCAGCCTGTCAATCAAGCCCCGCCGGACTCGCTGCAATCTGAAGTTCTAACAGGTTGTAATTGCTTCTCTGAATTGCATCATGTCAGTATGTCGGACAACGGCGACTGCGCCGCGATTTCCACCAAGGGGGCTGATCATGACCGCTCCGGATATGTCTCCGGACACCCATCCGAGAAGGCCGGACCCGAAAGACAGGGCCGAGACCGTTCGCTATATCGGGCGCATGGCCTCCGAATTGAAGGGCCTTGCTGCAAGTGCGGAACTCGACTTCGTCGCCTATCTTCTCAGCATGGTCGAAGAGGATCTGCGCCGCGGTTCGTGAACGGCCGGGCGGCGACCGGCGGCAATAGCTGTCGAACAAGTCCGAACTCGCGCTGGTGATGGGCTTTCAGGCGATCAGCGACACCCGTTGGCCGGAATGCCGCCCGATGCGCCCGGCGAGGTCGAGTTCGAGCAGCAGGACCTGTACGACCGCCGCGCCAAGGCCCGTGAAGCGGATGATGTCGTCGATCGCGGTCGGCACCGGGCCGAGCGCCTCGACGAGGACAGCCAGGTCGCCATCCTCCGGCAGGCGGATGGACTGCGGCGACGCGCCTTCCGCCTCACCCCAGGCCGGCGGCGGCGCGATCACGCGGCCAAGCATCGGCGCGACGACCTCGACCACATCGCGCCCGGCCGTCACGAGATGGGCGCCGTCCTTGATCAGCCGGTTCGATCCAGACGAGCGCGGGTCGAGCGGCGAACCGGGGACCGCGCACACGATCCGGCCCTGCAGGCCCGCGAGCCGCGCGGTGATCAGCGAGCCCGAGCGCTCCGCCGCTTCGACCACCACCACCCCGGCCGCCATGCCGGAGACGAGACGATTGCGGCGCGGGAAATCGCGCGCCCGCGGCTCCCAGCCGAGCGGCATCTCGGAGACATGCGCCCCGCCGGCGGCGATGATCCGGTCGGCAAGCGCCGCGTTCTCGGGCGGATAGAGGCGGTCGAGGCCGCCGGCATAAGCCGCGACCGTGCCACCCCCGAGCGAAGCCTCGTGGGCCGCGGCATCGATGCCGCGTGCCAGGCCCGAGGCGACGACGAAACCGTCTGTGCCGAGTTCGGCGGCGATCATCGCGGCAATCTTGCGGCCTGCGACGGAAGCGTTGCGGGCGCCGACGATCGCGATCATCGGCCGCTCCATCAGCGCGGCCCCGCCGCCCCGCATCGAGAGGAGCGGCGGCGCCGCATCGATGGCGCGCAGCCATTGCGGATAATCGGGATCGCTGATCGCCACCAGGCGCGCGCCGATCGCCGCGTGACCGGCGATCTCGCGCTCGGCTTCCTCGCTGCTGGCGAGGCGGATGCGCCGGCCGCTGCGCTTGACGAGATCGGGAATGCCTTCGAGCGCGGCGGCCGCCGAGCCGAAATGGCGCAGGAGATCGCGGAAGGTCGCGGGGCCGACATTCTCGCTGCGGATCAACCGCAGCCAGTCGAGCCGCTGCCGGTCGCTCAGATGGATCGGCGGCATCGTCGGCGGCAGCGCGGTCACCGACTGGATTCCGATCTGCCGCTCATGTCTCAACCCCCGCTTGCAAGACGCTTTCAGCCCTCGACCGATTGTGACGGCAATGGCGTCGCAAGTGAAGAGGGCAAGCGCGGATCATTAACCAGTGGTTGCAGCAAAGGCTGTCGAGGGTCAGCCCTTGCTGCCGATCTTGCTCTCGGTGCCGGCGATCAGGCGGCCGATATTGGCGCTGTGCCGCCACCAGACGAGCGCCGTCAGCACGGCGAACACGACCGCCTGCGGCCACTCGCCCATGACGGCGAAGGCGACCGGGGTCAGCAGCGTCGCGGTCAGCGCGGCGAGCGAGGAATAGCGGAGCGCCGCGGCCGCAGCGATCCAGACCAGCGCGAAGCCGGCGGCCACCGGCCAAGCGACGCCGATAAGCACGCCGAGATAGGTGGCGACGCCCTTGCCGCCCTTGAAGCCGAGCCAGACCGGGAACATGTGGCCGATGACGGCGAACAGCGCCGCCGTGAGCGCGCCGACCTCGCCGAATCGGGCAAGCACAAGAACGGCCAGCGTGCCCTTCAGCGCGTCGCCGAGAAGCGTCGCCGCGGCCAGCCCCTTGCGGCCGGTGCGCAGCACATTGGTCGCGCCGATATTGCCCGAGCCGATGCTGCGCAGGTCGCCCGCACCGGCAAATTTCGTGAGGATGACGCCGAACGGGACCGATCCCATCAGATAGCCGAGCACGGCCGACAACAGCACGGCGACGATCACTGGGTCCAAGGCGGCCTCCCTATCCGTTCGGGCCTGCTGATCAGGCCTCGTTGTCCTTATACACCGTCCGGCCGCCGACAAGGGTCATGAGAACGCGGCCCTCGAAGCGCGCGCCCTCGAAGGGCGTGTTCTTGGACCGCGAATGCAGCTTGTCCGCTTCGCAGATCCAAGGTTGCTCCAGATCGACGAGGATGAGATCGGCCGGCGCTCCGGCCGCGATCCGGCCGGAGGGCAGCCCGAGCAGTTCGGCCGGCCGCGCCGAAAGCGCCCTGACCACCGAGGCGAGGCTCGCCTCGCCATTGTGGACCGGACGCAGCGCGGCCGCGAGCAGCGTCTCGAGGCCGACGGCGCCGTCGGCCGCCTCCGCGAAGGGATGGCGCTTGGTGTCGACGTCCTGCGGATCGTGGCTCGAGACGATGACGTCGATCGACCCGTCCGCGACGCCCTCGATCATCGCCAGCCGGTCGTCCTCGTCGCGGAGCGGCGGCGCCAGACGGTAGAAGGTGCGATAGGGGCCGACATCGCGCTCGTTGAGGGCAAGATGCGTCGCCGACACGCCGCAGGAGACGGCGAGGCCCTGTTTCTTGGCACGGCGGATGATGTCGAGCGAGGCGGCGCAGGAGATCTGCGCGGCGTGGTAGCGACCGCCGGTCAGCGCCGCGATGCGGATGTCGCGCTCCAGCATGATGATCTCGGCCTCGCGCGGGATGCCCGGCAGGCCAAGCCGCGTCGCCGTCTCGCCCTCGTTCATCACGCCCGAGCCGACGAGGTCCGGATCGGCCGGGTGATGCATGATGAGGGCGCCGAAATCGCGGGCATAGGTGAGCGCCCGGCGCAGCACCAGCGCATTGGTGATCGAGTGCCGGCCATCGGTGAAGCCCACGGCGCCCGCGGCCCCGAGCAGGCCGAACTCGGTCATCTCGCGGCCCTTGAGGCCTTTGGTCAGCGCCGCCATGGGCAGCACATTGACGGCGGCCGTGTCGCGGGCGAGGCGGGCGATGAAATCGACCAGCGCCACGTCGTCGATGACCGGATCCGTGTCGGGCATGGTGACGATCGTCGTGACGCCGCCCGCAGCAGCCGCCTGACCGGCCGAGGCGAAGGTCTCGCGATGCTCGGCACCCGGCTCGCCGACGAAGACGCGCATGTCGATGAGGCCGGGCAGCAGCGCCTTGCCGCGCGCCTCTATGATCGTGGCACCCTCCGGCACCCCGGGCGCCGCGCCGCGCGCGACATCCCTGATGAGGCCGTCGACCACGACGACGCTGCCGATCGCGTCGAGGCCGCTCGTCGGATCGACGATCCGCGCACCGGTGATGACGAGCGGCCGCGCTTCGGCCCTGATCGCGGAAAGGCTCATGCGGCACCCGGACGGTTCGGCAGATGGGCGGACAGCGCCTCGAGCACGGCCATTCGGACGGCGACACCCATCTCGACCTGCTCGCGGATCAGGCTCTGCGCGCCGTCGGCGACCGCCGAGTCGATCTCGACGCCACGATTCATCGGACCCGGATGCATCACGAGCGCGTCCGGCTTCGCGAAGGCGAGCTTCTCCTGGTCGAGGCCGAAGAAGTGGAAATACTCGCGCACCGACGGCACGAAGGAACCGTCCATCCGCTCGCGCTGCAGGCGCAGCATCATGACGATGTCGGCATCGCGCAGCCCGCTCTTCATGTCGGTGAAGATCTCGACGCCGAGCCGGTCGAGCGCCTTCGGCAGCAGCGTCGAGGGACCGACACAGCGCACCTGCGCGCCGAGCGCGTTGAGCAGCAGGATGTTGGAGCGGGCGACGCGCGAATGCAGGATGTCGCCGCAGATCGCGACGACCAGTTCGCCGAAGCCGCCCTTGTGGCGTCGGATCGTCAGCGCATCGAGCAGCGCCTGCGTCGGATGCTCATGCGCACCGTCGCCGGCATTGATCACCGAGCAGCCGACCTTCTGCGCCAGGAGATGCACCGCGCCGGCCGCGTGATGGCGGACGACGAGGATATCGGGGTTCATCGCGTTCAGCGTCATCGCCGTGTCGATGAGCGTCTCGCCCTTCTTCACCGAGGACGAACCGACGGACATGTTCATGACGTCGGCGCCGAGCCGCTTGCCGGCGAGTTCGAACGAGGACTGCGTCCGCGTCGAGGCCTCGAAGAAGAGATTGATCTGCGTGCGCCCGCGCAGCACCGCCTTCTTCTTCTCGACCTGACGGCTGATGTCGACCGCCTCCTCGGCGAGATCGAGCAGCGTGAGGATCTCCGGCGGCGTCAGGCCCTCGATGCCGAGCAGGTGCCTATGGGCGAACGCCGGCAGGCGGGCCGTGGAAGTCGGGTTTTCGCGTGTCATTTGAAGGCATCGCTATAGGACCAAAGCCGGGCGCCGGCAAGGCGGGGTCGTGCGCGCCCTGGGGAGAAGCCGGCTCGCCGGCGGCGCTTGACAAGGCGGAGCGCCTTTGCGTCACTCTCGGTCTTCGCGCGACATCCGGCATCGCCGGGAAGCATAATCAAGCATCGCGCGACTTTTGGGAGGGAAGCCGTCATGACCCGTCTTGCGGGAACCGTATCGCTTTTGGCTCTTGTCGCGGCGCTCGGCGCGGGCACTGCGCTCGCCGACACCAAGGACAAGAAGATCGCGCTGTCCAACAACTATGCCGGCAATTCCTGGCGCCAGGCCATGCTGCGCAGCTGGGACAAGGTGACCAAGCCCGCCGTCGAGGCCGGCATCGTCGCCGCCGCCGATCCGTTCACCACGGCCGAGAACCAGGTGACCGAGCAGGCGGCGCAGATCCAGAATCTCGTGCTGCAGGGCTACAACGCCATCGTGCTCAACGCGGCTTCGCCCGACGCGCTCAACGGCGCGGTCAAGGAGGCCTGCGATGCCGGCGTGACCGTCGTCTCGTTCGACGGCATCGTCACCGAGCCCTGCGCCTGGCGCATCGCCGTCGACTTCAAGCAGATGGGCAAGGACGAGGTCCTCTATCTCAAGGACAAGATCCCGGCCGGCGGCAATGTGCTCGAGATCCGCGGCCTCGCGGGCGTCTTCGTCGACGACGAAATCTCGAAGGGCATCCACGAGGGCGTCGCCGAGAACCCGCAGTTCAAGATCGTCGGCTCGGTGCATGGCGACTGGGACCAGGCCAAGGCCCAGGCGGCGGTCGCCGGCATCCTGCCCTCGCTCCCCGACGATATCGTCGCGGTCGTGACGCAGGGCGGCGACGGCTATGGCGCGGCGCAGGCCTTCAAGGCCGCCGGCCGCAAGATGCCGACCATCATCATGGGCAACCGTCAGGACGAACTCGCCTGGTGGAAGGAGCAGAAGGACGCCAATGGCTACGAGACCATGTCGGTCTCGATCGCGCCCGGCGTCTCGACGCTCGCCTTCTGGGTGGCGCAGCAGATCCTCGACGGCAAGGAAGTGCCGAAGGATCTCGTGGTGCCGTTCCTGCGCATCGACCAGGGCACGCTCGAGAAGAGCCTCGAGACCACCGAAAAGGGTGGCGTCGCCAATGTCGAATACTCGGCTGAGGACGCGCAGAAGGTCGTCGACGCCGCCAAGAAGTGACGGCTGATGCCTGAATGATCGGCCGCCGCCGGCCCGTCCGGCGGCGGCCTTCTTCGACAGAGACCCTTCCTTCGCCGGGATCGCCGCTCGCCATGACCGGACCCTCGCCCTTCATCCGCCTTGAGGACGTCCGCAAGAGCTTCGGCGCCGTGCGGGCGCTTCAGGGCGTCGACCTTTCCTGCAGCGCCGGGGAATGCATCGGGCTCGTCGGCCATAACGGCGCCGGCAAGTCGACGCTGATGAACCTTCTCGCCGGCGTCTTCGGAGCCGAAGGGCGCATGGCGATCGACGGCGAGGATGTCGGCGGCCGGCATACCGTCGCCTCGGCGCAGGCGCAGGGCATCCGCTGCGTCTTCCAGGAACTGTCGCTCTGCCCCAACCTGACCGTCGCCGAGAACGCGCGCGTCATGCATCGCGCATTGAAGGGCTTCGGATGGCGCAAGCGCGCCGGCGCGCTCATCACCGCCAAGCTCGACCAGGTCTTTCCCGGCCACGGCATCGGCGCCTCCGACATCGTCGGCGACCTGCCGATCGCGCGGCGCCAGATGGTCGAGATCGCCCGCGCCTTCACCGTCACCGACGCGCCGGCCCGCCTCGTCATTCTAGACGAACCGACCTCCTCGCTCGATGCGCATCAGGCGAGCCAGCTGCTCGCCTATGTCCGCCGCTTCGTCGCCGAAGGCGGCGCGGTGGTGCTGATCTCGCATCTCCTCGGCGAAATCCTCGCGGCGGCCGACCGCGTCGTCGTGATGAAGGACGGCCGCGTCGTCGCCGAGCGGCCAGCGTCGGAATTCACCCGCTCGAGCCTCGTCGCGGCGATGGGCACCGTCGCCCGCGAGGAAGCGGAGGAGCGCGCCGCCGTCACCGGACGTCGCGGCGGCGATGCGCCGACACGGGTCCGGGCCCGCGCGGCGGCGGGCGGCGTCGACCTCATCGCCCACCGAGGAGAGATCGTCGGCCTTGCCGGCCTCGGGGGACAGGGCCAGTCCGAGATGCTGATCCGCATCTTCGACGCCGCGCGGCGCACGGTTCCGGGCATCACCGTTGAGGGTGGCTCCGCCCTCGTCGCCGGCGATCGTCAGACCGACGGCGTGTTCCCGCTCTGGTCGATCGCAGAGAACATCACCATCACCTCGCTGAACCGCCTCAAGCGCGGCATCCTCATCGACAGCGGCAAGACGGACGCGATGGCCGAGGACTGGAAGGCGCGCATCGGCATCCGCACGCCGGACATCCACAATCCGATCCTTTCGCTCTCGGGCGGCAACCAGCAAAAGGCGCTGTTCGCCCGCGCGCTCGGCTCGACCGCCGAAACCGTCCTGATGGACGACCCGATGCGCGGCGTCGACATCGGCACCAAGCAGGAGGTCTACGGCATGATCCGCGCCGAGGCCGAGCGCGGCCGCACCTTCCTCTGGTACACGACCGAGATGGACGAGCTGAAGCACTGCGATCATGTCTATGTCTTCCGCGACCAGCGCATCGTCGCCGACCTTTCGCGCGCCGAGCTGACCGAGGAACGCGTGCTGCATGCCTCCTTCGAGGAGGTCGCCTGATGCGTCTCACCGCCCGCCAGCTGCGCACGCTCCTTCCGGCGCTGTCGCTCGTCGTCCTGCTCGCTGCGATCTTCTATCTGCAGCCGCGGGCGATGAGCTATGTCGGCTTCAACCTGATGCTCAACCTCGCCATCCCGATCGCGCTGGCGACGGTGGCGCAGATGTGCGTCATCACGGTCAACGACCTCGACCTCTCGATCGGCACCTATGTCGGCTTCGTCGCCTGCGTCGGCGCGACGCTGCTCTCGGGCGGCATGGGCGCGCTGCCGGTCGTCAAGGAATTGCAGGCCTCGGGCGCCCTCCCCGCGACGCTGCCATGGATCATGCAGACGCCGCTCGTCGGCGTCGTGGCGCTCGTCTTCGGCATCGCCGTCTATGCGGCGCTCGGCGCGCTGATCCACTGGCGCAACCTGCCCTCGATCGTCGTGACGCTCGGCATGTCCTTCGTCTGGCTCGGTCTTTCGGTGCTGATCCTGCCGGTTCCCGGCGGCCAGGCCCCCGCCTTCCTGCGCTCGCTGATGACGCTGAAGCCGGCCTACATTCCGTTCCCGATCATCGCGGCGATCGTCATCGCCATCCTCGCCAATCTCCTCCTGATGCACACCTCCTATGGCGCGGTGCTGCGCGGCGCCGGCGGCAATCCGAAGGCCATCGAGCGCGCCGGCTGGTCGCTGCTCAAGGTCAAGATGACGATGTTCGCGCTGGCCGGCTTCTTCGGCATGCTGGCCGGGCTGTCGCTGGTCGGCCTCACCACCTCGGGCGACGCCAATATCGCGCTGCGCTACACGCTGCTCTCGATCGCCGGCGTGATCCTCGGCGGCGGCGAGTTCGTCGGCGGCCGCATCTCGCCTGTGGGCGCGGTGATCGGCGCCGTGACGCTGACGCTCGCCGGCTCGTTCCTGTCCTTCATGCGCATCTCGCCGGACTGGCAGATCGGGGCGCAGGGCGCCATCCTCATCATCGTGCTCGCTGCGCGCACGCTGATCGACCGTGCGGAGCGCCGCAGATGAACAGCTTCCTGCGCAATCTCGCCGGCCGGCCCTGGCTCTGGGCCTATGTCGCGGCGATCGCCGTCTGGCTCGTGATCGTCGCCTTCACCGGCGGGCGCGGCGGCGGCGAGGTGCTGACCGCCGCCTTCACCTTCGCCACCTTCTCGGTGATCGTCGGCATCGGGCAGATGTATGTCGTCACGCTCGGACCGGGCAATGTCGACCTCTCGATCCCGGCGACCATCACGCTCGCGGGCGCCGTCGCCACCAAGGTGATGGACACGCAGAACGGCATGATCCTCACCGGTCTACTGATCGCGCTCGCCTGCGGCGTCGCGGTCGGCATCGCCAACTATGCACTCATCTGGCTGCTGCGCATTCCCCCGATCATCGCCACGCTGTCGTCGAGCTTCCTCGTCCAGTCGGTGGCCATCGCCTATGGCCGCGGCATCCGCATCAAGCCGCCGCCGGCGCTGGCCGATTTTACCACGGCGCAGGTGTTGGGCATGCCGGTCCTGGCGATCTGCATCATCGCGCTCGCCGCCTTCATGGAACTCGTGCTCCGCCGAACGCTCTATGGCCGCTGGGTGACCGCCATCGGCCAGAACATCCGCGCCGCGCGCCTCGCCGGCGTCGATGTCGGGCGGACGCGCTTCTATGCCTATGTCATGAGCGCCGTGTTCGCGGGCCTCTGCGGCTATCTCCTGTCGGGCTTTTCAGGCGGCTCGTCGCTCTCGATGGGCGAGGAATATCTCCTGACCTCGATCGCCCTCGTCGTGATCGGCGGCTCCTCGGTGGCGGGCGGCAATTCCAACGTTCCCGGCCTCTGGGGGGCGGCGCTGTTCCTGTTCCTCGTCGTCACCATGCTGAACACCTACGGCTTCGGCGCGGGGCTCCGATATCTCGCGACGGGGCTCATCATCATCGCGGTCATCGTCGCCGCCAGCGCGCGGCGGCCGGCCCGCTGAAGACGGCGGCGGTCTGCCGCGCTTGTCTCCTCGCGCTCCGCCACGATATGACGGTGAACAGAGGAGTGCTCCGATGAGCGAATGGACGGGTCAGGCTGACACGGCGAAGGCGGCGCGGCCCTATCGCTCGCCCTGGCGCGCCATGGCGCGCGGCTTCGCCTGCCGCTGCCCTGAATGCGGCAAGGGGCGCATGTTCAACGGCTATCTGACCGTGGTCGATCGCTGCGAGGTCTGCGGCGAGGACCTTTCGCATCAGCGCGCCGACGATGCGCCGCCCTATTTCACGATCGTCGCCGTCGGCCACATCATCGTGCCGCTGATCCTGATCGTCGAGACGGCGTTCCATCTCTCCAATTTCACCCATCTCGCCATCTGGCTGCCGCTGACGCTGATCTTGACTCTCGCCCTGCTCCGACCGATCAAGGGGGCCGTCGTCGGCCTGCAATGGGCGCTGTATATGCACGGCTTCGATCCCGACCACCGGGAGGATGCCGAGGCGCCCTGGCAGCCGGATATCGGCTAGCGGCTGCAAGCAACGCGCATCGCGCGAAAGGTGCGGCCGCGGCTCCTGTCCGCTGCCCCAGCGCCTTCCCGTTCCCCTGCCCCGAAAGGCGAGGCGATGACAAGCGAAGCTATGCGCGGCGAAGCACCCGGCGCTGCCGGCGGCGGCATCTCCGGCCTCGTGGCGGCGATCGGCTCGATCGCGGCCGTCGGCCTCGGATTCTCGATCACGCTGCCCCTCCTCGCGCTGACGCTCGAGGATCGCGGCATCTCCTCCACCTGGATCGGCCTCAACACGGCCTTCTGGGGCCTTGCCTCGCTGGCGATCACGCCCTTCATCCCGCGCCTCGCCGGCAGGGTCGGCACCGGGCTGCTGCTGGCCCTTTCGATCGGCGTGCTGGCGATCTGCCTGCCTGTCTTCTTCCTGTCGCCGTTCTGGCTGTGGTTTCCGCTCCGCCTCGTCGCCGGCGCAGCGCTCACCATCACTTTCGTGCTCTCGGAATTCTGGATTTCGAGCGCCGCGCCGCCGGAGCGCCGCGGCATCATCATGGGCATCTACGCGACCGTGCTCTCGGCCGGCTTCGCGCTCGGTCCGGCGATCCTGTCGTTGACCGGCACGCGCGGCTTCACACCGTTCCTGACCGGCAGCGCCGTGCTCTTCCTGGGCACGCTGCCCGTCCTCATCGGCATGGGCGTCGCCCCGAAGCTCACCCATCACGCCGGCGGATCGTTCCGCCGCTTCCTGTTCCTCGCCCCCGCCGCGACGGGCGCTTCGCTCTTGTTCGGCGTCGTCGAGAGCGGAGCCTTCTCGCTGCTGCCGCTCTATGGCCAGCGCGTCGGGCACGACCGCGAGACCGTGATCCTGCTCGGCATCGCAGCCACGATCGGCAACATCGTGCTGCAGATGCCGATGGGCCTCCTGTCCGACCGGGTTGACCGGCGCAAGTTGCTGTTCGGCATCGCGTTGGTCGGCCTCGCCGGAACAATGCTGCTGCCGCTGGTTTCGGCCTCGTTCTGGCCCTTCATGCTGACGCTCGGGCTCTGGGGCGGCATCGTCGGGTCGCTCTATACGG
This sequence comes from Allobosea sp., assembly GCA_017307955.1. GTDB lineage: Bacteria > Pseudomonadota > Alphaproteobacteria > Rhizobiales > Kaistiaceae > Kaistia. The sequence goes on from JAFKFV010000016.1 coordinate 158,697, forward strand.
TCGGCCTCGCCCATCTCGGCGCGCGATTCTCCGGCGCCGACCTTGCCGCGGCCAATGCCGCCTTCATCTTCTGCTATTCGCTCGGCGGCCTCGTGGGGCCGGCGACGATCGGCGGGGCGATGGATATCCTCGATCCGCACGGCTTCGAGGCGGCACTGGCGGTGTTCTTCGTCGCCTATCTGGTTCTCGTCCTCACCCGCATCCGCAGCGCGGGACGTTGACCACGGATTTGCCGCCGACTTTCCTTGACTTTCGGCTTCATATCCGTAGGGTGCGCCCACATTTCCTGCTGGCGGGGCTCGTCCCGGCCGGATGCATTCAGAGGTTCGCCATGGCCAAGGCCACCACCATCAAGATCCGGCTCGTCAGCTCGGCCGACACCGGTTTCTTCTACGTCACCAAGAAGAACTCGCGCACCATGACCGAGAAGTTCTCGGTCAAGAAGTACGACCCGGTTGCTCGCAAGCATGTCGAGTTCCGCGAGGCCAAGATCAAGTAAGCCCTTCCGCCGCAAGGCAGGACGGTTCAAGGCGCCGCTTCGCGGCGCCTTTTCTTTTGCCGACGCGGTGGAGAATGGGTCAGGCGACCGCGGCGGCGACGCGGTTGCGTCCCTCGCGCTTGGCGCGATAGAGCGCCTCGTCGGCGCGGCGCAGCAGCGTCTCCGGCGTGTCGCCGCGTCCGGAGCGCGCCGAAAGGCCGATCGAGACCGTGACGGCCAGTTGCTGCTCGCCGCCCTCGATCAGGAAGGGCTGCGCGGCGATCCGCTCGCGAATCCGCTCGCCGACGACCTCGGCGATGCGGATATCGGTATCGGGCATCACGACGACGAACTCCTCGCCGCCGAGCCGGCAGACGAGATCCATGCTGCGCACGGTGCGGCGGATCCGGCGCGAGAACTCGCGCAGCACGTCGTCGCCGGCGTCGTGGCCATGCGTGTCGTTGACCGCCTTGAAGAAATCGATGTCGAGCAGGAGCACCGAAAGCGGCCGCTGGCGCTGCGTCGCCTGGTCGACGAGACCGGCGAGATGGCGTTCCAGATAGCGGCGATTATGCAGGCCGGTCAGCCCGTCGGTGATCGCCATTTCCATGGTCAGATGCACGCTGTCGCGCAGCCGTTCCATGAAGCGGCTGCGGCGCACCTGCGTACGCACGCGGGCCAGCATCTCGTTGCGGTCGATCGGCGCCAGCAGATAGTCGTTCACGCCGAGATCGAGGCCCCGCACCAGGCGATGCGTCTCGTCGGCCTGTGCCACGACGAGAATCGGCAACAGCCGCGTCCGCTCCAGCGAGCGGATTTGCGAGCACAGCCTGAGCCCGTCGAAACCGTCGAGATCGAGGCTGACGATGACGAGGTCGTAAGGCCCCTCCGCGATGCGGAACAGCGCCTCCTGCGGGTCGCTCTCGGCATCGACGCGATGCCCCGCCTCGGCGAGACCTTCGACGATGCGGCTGCGGCGCGAGGGCTTGTCCTCGACGAGGAGGATACGGCCGTGGTCGCCCGAGGCGACGGCGCCGTCAAAGGGATCGGCCATGCCGAGTTCGCTCGATGCCGAGGCGCGCACCATCAGCTGGTCGGTCAGCGTCTTAAGGCGCACGAGGCTCTTCACCCGCGTGATGAGCGCGAGCTCGTTGATCGGCTTGGTCAGGAAGTCGTCGGCGCCGGCCTCAAGGCCCCTCAGCCGGTCGGAGGGCTGGTCGAGCGCGGTGACGATGATGACGGGAAGCTGAGCGGTCTGCGGGTTCTGCTTCAGCCGCCGGCAGACCTCGAGCCCGTCCATGCCCGGCATCATGACGTCGAGCAGCACGAGATCGCAGAGCCCGCGCGCGCAGACGGCGAGCGCCTCTTCGCCGTTCGAGGCCGTCACGACCTCGAAATATTCGGCGTTGAGCATCGCCTCGAGCAGCTTGACGTTCGCCGGCTGGTCGTCGACCACGAGGACGCGGGCGGTCATCAGGCGTCCCCCAGATAAGCCTTCACCGTCTCGATGAACTTGGTCACCGAAATCGGCTTGGAGAGATAGGCCTCGCAGCCCCCCTGGCGGATGCGTTCCTCGTCGCCCTTCATCGCGAAGGCGGTGACGGCGATGATCGGGATGGCGCGAAGCTCGTCGTCCTCCTTGATCCATTTCGTCACTTCGAGGCCGGAGACCTCGGGAAGCTGGATATCCATGAGGATCAGGTCTGGGCGGTGGCGGCGCGCGAGATCCAGCGCTTCCAGGCCATTGCGGGTCTGGATGATGTTGTATCCATGCGCTTCGAGCAGATCGTGGAAGAGCTTCATGTTCAGCTCGTTGTCTTCCACGACCAGTACGGTCTTCGCCATCCGAACTCGGCCTCCACCCCGTCCGGTCGTCCCGGCGCGCGGCTCCTCCAGAGGGGCAGTCGGCCACCGGCCGACCGTTTGGTGGTATTCGGCTTAAGTTCTAGCGACGATTCGTTTCGGAAAGGGAAATGCATGATCCGCGACCGGGAGCCGCCGATGACGATCGAAGGCGCCGAGGCGCTGGCGATCCGCGCCCTCGCCTTCCTGGCCGGCGAGCCCGAGGAACTCGGCCGCTTCCTCGCACTGACGGGTATCGGCCCCGAAATGCTGCGCAGCGCCGCCGCCGATCCCGGCTTCCTGGCGGCGGTGCTGGAGCACTTCATGGAGAACGAGCCGCTTCTCCTCGTCTTCGCCGCGCGCGAGAATGTCCGCCCGACTTTGATCGCCGCCGCCCGCTACCTGCTCGACCGCGAGATCACCGACTGATGCCGACCATTCCTCTCGACCTCGACGGCTATACCGACCTGCCGCCCGGCTTGATCGCCAATGTCGTCACCTATCTCGCGATAGAGAGCCGCGATTCCGGCCCCGTCGCCCCGCTGCCGGAGGGATTCGCGATCACGCGGCAGTCCGGCACCGATCTCGCAGCCTACCGGGCGCTCTACCGGCGCATCGGCGAGAAATGGCTCTGGTTCTCGCGCGCCGTGATGGATGACGCGACGCTGCGCGCCGAGCTGACGCGTCCGGGCTCGACCGTGCTTTTCCTGGAGCGCCACGGCGAGCCGGTCGGCCTCGTCGAGCTCCAGAACAGCGCCGATGGCGGCGAGGTCGAGGTCGAGATGTTCGGCGTGGTCGAGGAGGTCGCGGGCACCGGCGCGGCGCGGGCATTGATGTCGGCCGTGCTAAATCTCGGCTTTGGCGGCGGCGCCCGGCGGGTGTGGCTGCACACCTGCCATTTCGACCATCCGGCGGCGATCCCGTTCTATCGGCGGATGGGCTTCACCCCGTGGAAATTCGCCATCGAGGTGTCGCGTGATCCCCGCCTCGACGGCTTCCTGCCGCGCGAGGCCGGCCCGCATGTGCCGTTGATCGATCCCGAGGCGGGCGGCTAAAAGACAGACGCCTGGACGCTAAACGCTGCGGCGCTCGCCGGCGAGCGGGCGGCCGCGGCGCGGCGCCGGTTCGTCCGCGGCCTGGCCGTCGGCAGGCGGCTGGGAGGCACGCTCCCGCTCCTGGTCGCGCTCGGCCATCAGCTCATATTTCCGAAGCTCGTCGGTCGCCCCAAGGAGTTCGTCCTGCGCGTCCTCGAGCTGGCTCTGCAGCTCCTGCGCGGAGGCCTTGAGATTGTCGCGGCGCTGCGCCGCGGCCTTGGCGAAGGTCGGATAGGCGAAATGGTTCTGGTCGCGGATGCCGGAGCGTTCCTGCTCGGCACGGATCTGCTCGTCGAGATCGCGCGCCATCTTCTCGAACTCGGCGATCATCAGCTCGATCTGCTGGACGCGGCGGCGTTTCTCCTCGACCTGGAAACGCTTCAGCCGAACGAGACTCTCACGCGACTTCATCGGACTCACTACTCCCCTCGGTCCGGGGCGGCAGGGACCCCGCTCCGCGACACGCACACTCGCCGCCCCCCTGGCGGCACGGCTCTCCCGACACGGGACAAGCCGCTTGTCGAAACCTTAAACCTTTCGCTCCGCGCTAACGTTTCGTTTACGTCTCGCGTTAATCATGGCGAAGGACGGCTTAAGGCGAGGTAAACCCCACTGGTTACCCCGCCATCCTAGACCGAGGAGTCCGACGAATTGGTTACCGCGATCCGTGCAATTGCGCCGATCGGCGCCTAGGGCGCGGATCGGTCGCAAACGCAGGCGCCGAGCGGAATTTCCGCCTCATCCGCCAAGGCCGCTTGTGGGTGCGAATCGGAATTTGTTAACCATTATTCGTTAGGCTTCGAATCGGGGTTGAGCCGCTTCCCAGGGCGGCCGGTTCGCAAGGACCGGAGCGCCGAGCCCAGGACAGGCAATGAGGGGATTGGTATGCGAGTTCTGCTGATCGAGGACGACAGCGCTACGGCGCAGAGCATCGAGCTGATGCTCAAGTCCGAGAATTTCAACGTCTACACGACGGATCTCGGCGAAGAGGGTGTCGATCTCGGCAAGCTCTACGACTACGACATCATCCTGCTCGACCTGAACCTGCCCGACATGTCGGGCTACGAGGTTCTCCGCGCGCTGCGGCTATCCAAGGTCAAGACGCCGATCCTCATCCTCTCCGGCCTCGCCGGCATCGAGGACAAGGTGCGCGGCCTCGGCTTCGGCGCCGACGACTACATGACCAAGCCGTTCCACAAGGACGAGCTGGTCGCCCGTATCCACGCCATCGTCCGCCGCTCGAAGGGTCACGCCCAGTCGGTCATCAATACCGGCGACCTGACCGTCAATCTCGACACCAAGACCGTCGAGGTGAATGGCAGCCGCGTGCATCTGACGGGCAAGGAATACCAGATGCTGGAGCTGCTCTCGCTCAGGAAGGGCACCACGCTGACCAAGGAGATGTTCCTCAATCATCTCTATGGCGGCATGGACGAGCCCGAGCTGAAGATCATCGACGTCTTCATCTGCAAGCTGCGCAAGAAGCTCGCCAACGCCACCAACGGCCACAATTATATCGAGACCGTCTGGGGCCGCGGCTATGTACTGCGCGAGCCCGACGAAGCGCCGATGCGCGCCACTGCCTGAGCGGTCCTCCCCCGCAAAGCCTGTCGAACCCCGCTCCGGCGGGGTTTCGCATTTTCGGGGTAAGACGCCGGCGCCGATGGAGCGGCGAGCGCTGCGCGGCCGATCGGCCGGCCGCTCGGGAGCCTCCGCGATCCTGCGATCGGATGATCGGGATTGGCTGCGCGCCGCGCTACCGGCTCAGTCGCGTGCACGCCCCGGCTGATCAGTCCTGCGGACGGCTAACTCTATCAGTCCTGCGGACGGCTAACTCTATCAGTCCTGCGGACGGCTCTTGGCCGTGATCACGATGTCGCTGCCTTCCAGCACGGCCGCGACATCCATGCGGCAGGTCCGCGCCAGGAGGCCGGTGTAATAGGGCTGCACCGCATGCGCGTCGAGATGGACATCGACGAGATTGCCGGGCACCAGCTTTTCGAAGGCGGCCGGGATGCGGGCGTTCGGTCCCGTGCAGAGGAAGGTGAAGTCCGGCGACGACGGCGCGCCCGAGACGGTCACCTTGATATGGCCGCCGCGCGGCACCGCGGCGACAGCGAGCAGCACCAGATTGAGCAGCAGCTTGACGCGGTTCTTAGCCATCAGCGCCGGCGGCGCCGACCAGGAGAACTCGGCCTTCTCGCCATCCATCCAGCCGCGCGCGACCTTTTCCGCGTCGCCGAGATCGATCTCGGCGCCGGCAGAACCGGCGGCGCCGAAGGCGAGACGGGCAAACTGCAGCTTGGCGGAGGCCTGGCGGGCGCTCTTGCGAATGAGATCGAAGGCGAAGGCCTTCATCTCCTCGTTGTTCTCCTCGTCGAGAACCTCGAGGCCGTTATTGATGGCACCGACCGGGGAGATGATGTCGTGGCAGACGCGGCTGCACAGCAGCGCCGCGAGATCGAGCGCCTCGATTTCTGCCGCTTCAGACATCGTCGATCCCCCGTCTCCGCAATCGAATCGCGTGGGCCGCGCCACGCGACAAGGGGATACACCGCGAAGCCGGCGATGCCAACCGCGCGAGATCGCCGAGCGCGCCGCGATTGGGCCGCTTTTTTCAGGCACTGCTTGTCCACGGCCCCGTCATTGGGCAGGCTCTCTTCGCGCTCCGTTCCTTCTGCGCGACCGTCTCGATGAGGTGAATGCGATGACCCGTCCCGCGTCCTTCCTGCGCCGCCTCGCCATCCTGTTCGGGCTGGCGCTGCTGGCGGGCGGCCTCGCCGCTGCTCCCGCTTCGGCTCAGACCCAGAACCAGGCTCAGGATGGCGAACACTATTCGGTCGACGAGATCGTCAGGACGGGCGGCGCCTTTTTCGGCGAAGTCTCGGGCGGCCTCGCCTCGGTCGTCGAGCATTCGATGTCGCAATATGGCCAGCCCAACGGCTATGTGCTCGGCGAGCAGGGCAGCGGCGCGCTGATCGCCGGTGTCCGCTACGGCCAAGGCACGCTCTACACGAAGAATGCCGGCAAGCACCCGGTCTATTTCCAAGGCCCGTCGATCGGCTGGGATTTCGGCGGCGACGGCTCCAAGGTCATGATGCTCGTCTACAACCTGCCCTCCGTGAACGCGATGTATGACCGGTTCGTCGGGGTGAACGGTTCGGCCTATCTCGTCGGCGGTGTCGGCGCGACGGTGCTGTCGCGCAACAACATCTTCGTCGTGCCGATCGTTTCGGGCGTCGGCGCGCGCCTCGGCATCAGCGTCGGCTATCTGAAATTCACCGACAAGCAGACCTGGAACCCCTTCTGATCCGGCATCGCGCGGGTCTTCACGCTCCGGAGACGACCGCGCTCTAGAATGGACATGACTGGACTCGCCGCCACGGCAATGCGAAGGCGGAGGCGGGCGGATGGCCGGACAGGCGTGAAGCGGAGCAAGGCGTGATCGAAGCGGCGATGTATGTGGCGCTGGGCGTGCTCGCGACGGGGCTCGCGGCGCTGATCGTCCTGCCGCCCTTCTGGCGGCGCGCCGTGCGCCTCACGCGCCGCGACATCGAGATGACACTGCCGATGACGCCGGCCGAGATCGCAGCCGACCGCGACCAATTGCGGGCCGACCATGCTCTCTCGACGCGCCGGCTGGAAACGACGATCGAGAAGCTGGAGACGCGCGTCGCAGGGCGCGAGGTGGAACTTGGCGAGAAGCGGGCGCTGATCGCCCATCTGGCGGCTGAACAGTCGCTGGCGAGCGACGGCATGGGCCGTCTCGAAAAGGAGCGGGGCGAGCTGCTCACGACGCTTGCCGAGCGTGAACGCCGGCTCGGCGAGGCGGACGAGGCCGGCAAGACGGCGGAGAAGCGCATGCAGGACATGGAAGCCCGGCTCGACGCGGCCCGCCGTCAGCTCGAAGCCGTCGTTGCCGAGCGGGAGGCGCAGAAGCTCGAGGTCGTCGCCCGCGAGACCGAACTTGCCAATCTGCGCGACCAGATCCGCGCGGCCGGCCGCCAGGCCTCGGAGGCGGGAGCGGCCGGAGCGGCGCTGGCGGAACTCAGGGCAACGCTCGCCGGAGAGCAGATGCGCCGCGAAGCCGCGCTCGGCGAGATTGCGGCCGGGACGGCGGCCCGCCGCGCGCTCGATGCCGAACTGAAGACGGCCAACGCCACCGCCGACGCGTTGCGTGCCGAGCTTGCCGCGGCCAAGGACACGATCGCCACGCTGGAGGCCCGCCTCGCCGGGGCGCCGGCCCCTGCCCTGCCCACCCCGGCTGTCGCACCCGTTGGGGACGATCGGTCGGCGCTGCTCGCAAGGATCGCCGCGCTCGAAGCGGCGGCTCGCGCCGCACCGCGCGATGGTGCATTGCCAACCCCCGACAATGGCCCGCTCCGACAGTCACTTCTGGATATCGGCGCCGCCGTGGCGAAGCTCGCGCGCGAGGACGCGCCGAGAGCGATCGAGGCACCGGCGCTGCGGCCGGCCGAGACGGCTCAAGACACGGCGCCCACGCCCGTTATCGAGGTCGTTCCGGTCAAGGGCGAGGCGCCGATGGGTCTCGCCGCACGCATCCGCGCCCTGCAGCAGCGCTATCCTTCTCCCTAGTTCGCGGGCATGCAGCTAAGACCGGCAAGCGTCGCACGCAGCGCCTCGTCGGTCTGCGTATGGGGTTCGCGGCCGAGAAAGGCGACCAGGCTGCGATTGTCGAGCCGCACCGTCTCGCGCCAGAGATAGCGCATCTCCAGAAGCTCGCGGAACGTCTCGACAATGGGAGACGCGAGCGTGATCGCCCACCACGGGAAGCGCCGGATCGGCAAGTCCGGCCGGCCGGCGGCCATCCGCACCCGCTCGGCGATCTCGATGCCGCGGGCGAAGTCATGGCCTTGGAAATGGAAGCGGGCGAAGGCGGGCAGTTCGTCCGCGCGCTCGATCAGTTCGGCGAAGGTTTCGGCGAGATCGGGCAGATAGGCGAAGGCGTGGCCGGCTTCGGGGTTGCCCGGATAGGTCACCGCCGTCAACGGACGGCCGGGCTTGACGATGCCCTGCCCGAACCAGCTGTTGCCAACGCTCGGCCCGAAGAAATCGCCGGCCCGGACAATGAGCACCGGCACATCCGCGCTCGCCGCTTCGAGCCGCCGCTCCATCTCGGCGCGGATGCGGCCCTTGCGCGTCAGCGGGCGCTGCGGCGCCGTCTCAGCGATGAGCGGAAACGCGTCAGGGCCGTAGTTATAGAGCGTACCCGGGAAGACGATCCTTGCCCCCGCCGACCGCGCCGCCGCGATCGTGCTTTCCAGCATCGGCAGTGCGAGGCCGGCCCAGTTGCGGTAGCCTGGCGGATTGGCGCCGTGAAAGATGACCGCGGCGCCCTTGGCCGCGTCGGTCACGTCGGCCGCGTTCATCGCGTCGCCCTGCCGCCAGTCGAGCGGCGGCCCCTTCCAACGCTTCTGCGCCGCCTCGACATCGCGGGCGAGCCCGCGCACGGTCCACCCCCGCGCCGCCAGCGCCCGCGTCACCTCCCCGCCGATTCCGCCGGTCGCTCCGATCACCAGCGCCACTGATGCCTTGCTCATCGCATCTCTCCTGTCCTCTTCGACAGGGGAAAGCTAGCGACGGCCAAGATCATCCAGAATTGTTGAAAGACCGATAGCGGCCATGCATTATCGAATGATGGCGCTCTCCTGGGATCTCTGCCGCTCCTTGCTCGCCGTGCTCGACGAGGGCAGCCTGTCGGCGGCTGCCCGGCGGTTGAGGCTGACCCAGCCCACGCTGGGCCGTCATGTCGCCGAGCTGGAACAGGAACTGGGAGTCGTCCTCTTCACGCGCAGCCAGACGGGGCTCGATCCGACCGACGCCGCGCTGGAGTTGCGCCCGCATGCCGAGGCGATGGCGCTCGCCGCCGAGGCATTGCGGCGCACGGCGTCCGGCGAGGCGGCCGAAGAGCGCGGCAGCGTGCGCATCACGGCGAGCGAGATTGTCGGGACGGAAGTGCTGCCGCCGCTTCTGGCCGCCTTCAACCGCCTGCATCCGCGCATCGCGATCGAACTCGTCGTCTCCAACCGCAGCGACGATCTCTTGAGGCGCGAGGCCGACATCGCGGTTCGCATGACGACGCCCGTACAGGGCGCGCTGCTGCAACGCCATATCGGCCGCATCGCGCTCGGCTTCTTCGCGCGGCACGACTATCTGGAACGGAACGGCGTCCCCGAGAGCCGCGACGCGCTCAAGGAGCATGTGCTCATTGGCTTCGACACCGAAACGCCGAGCGTGCGCGCGGCGCAGCGGCTCGGCGTGATCCCGGAGCGCGCGGCCTTCACGCTCAGGACCGACAGCGACATCGCGGCGCTGCAGGCGGTGCGGGCCGGCTTCGGCATCGGCGTCTGCCAGGTCAGGATCGGCGAGCGCGATCCGGCGCTGAGACGCGTGCTGGCGCAGGAGTTCGAGATCGGGCTCGAGACCTGGCTCGCGATGCACGAGGACCTGAAGACCGTGCGCCGCATGCGGCTCGTCTTCGATCATCTCGCTGAAGGGCTCGGCGCCTATGTGCGCGGCGAGGCGCAAGGCTGAGCACAAAAGAAAACGCCCGCCGGGGAGGAGGTCGGCGGGCGTTCTTATGATGGCAAGGGGCCGGGGAGGAGGTCGACCGCTTGCCGATCGCGGGGAACGATGGAGGAGGTTCGTTCCCGGCGAATTCCTGAAACTCAGTAGGCGGCCGACCGCTTGGCGACCTTCGCGATTTCCGCACGCTCGATCCCGAGGTCGGCGAGCTCACGGTTCGTCAGCCGATTGAGCTCATTGCAGGTCTGGCGAAACTTCACCCAGCCCTTGTAGGAAGCAATGATGCCATTAGCCATTGTCGTCGTCCTTCTCATCGAGGCGCCGACCGGTGCCAGCGCGCTTTCGATGTCAGGAATGTAGACCGGTCAAAGGGGATTGAGCACTCGCCCATTGCTCATGGCAGGGCTGCGGTTTGTGCAGAGCAAAATCACAGCCTCGCCACATGTTGCGCCGCACAATCGCCGAATTCGGGGTGCTGATGCCGTATCGTGGCCGGATTGGGGCGACGCAGTTGAGCGAAGCGCCCGTGCCATCCCTCACGACATGAATTTGAGGCCCGCCGTCACTTTGTCGATGATCTTGCGCTCGGCATGCAGGCCGATGCCGACAAGGTCGAGCCCGTCGCCCGAGACCGCGGCGACGGCGGCGCGATTGTCGGCATCGTTCGAGGTCGCGAACATCTCGCGGATATAGAGCGCGATATCGAGCCCGCGCGAAAGCGCACGGCCATGCGTGCGCGCAAGCCCGGCGGCGTCCGCTCCGAAGACAAAGACGGGTTCGCGGATGAGCGCGGCATAGGTCTGGCCGGACGCATCGCGATAGGGCTCGCCGATGATGCCGGGATACCGATGCACGATCCCTCCCGAGAGGAAGGCGGCGATATTGACCTTCTGCCAGGGGAGAAGGTCATCGAGGATCACGAGGGCGGTCTTGGTGGCGTAAAGCATGCCGGGATCCTAGGATCGGTGCCCGACAGCGTCTTGAACGATCGTGCGCCGATGCCCGACGACTTCATCTCGACCGAACCGCCCCATGGCGGCGTGCAACGCCTGCTGGCGCGGTTCGGCGGCCATGCCTATGACCTGCACCGTCACGAGACCTATGCGGTCGGTGCGACGCTTTCGGGCGCGCAGGGCTTCCGCTATCGCGGCGCAGGGCGGGTCAGCGCCCGTGGCCAGTGCATGGTGCTGCATCCCGACGAATGGCATGACGGCCGCGCCGCGGCGCCGGATGGCTTCCTCTACCGGATGGTCTATCTCGACCCGGATCGCGTTCTCGCGGCGCTCGGCGGTCGCGGACCGCTGCCCTTCGTCGGCGAGGCCGTTGCCGAGGATGCCGGGCTCGCGGCGCTGATCGACGAGTTCTTCGCGACGTTCCCGGACCCTGCCGATGCGCTGGCGGTCGACGGCTTCCTCGCCGATTGTGCCGGTGTCCTCGCGCGCCGTGCCGGCCTCGCCACCACCGACCGGGCGCAACCGCTCGCCCGGATGCGGCGGGTCAAGGCGCTGATCGATGCCGAGTTCGACCGCACGCTCGGCTCCGAAGACCTCGAGCGCGAATCGGGCCTCGACCGCTTCGAGACGGCGCGCCGCTTCCGAGCCTTCGCCGGCACCTCGCCGCATCGCTATCTCGTCGGCCGCCGTCTCGCCGCCGCCCATCAGCGGATCGCCCGCGGCGAGGCCCTTGCGGAGGTCGCGGCCGGCACCGGCTTTGCCGACCAGAGCCATCTCACCCGGGCCTTCAAGGCGCGCTATGGCCTGACGCCGGGCCGGTTCCGCGCGCTTGTCGCAGCCGCAGACACCCGTTCCTGATTCCGGCGTCCCGCTATGCATTTGCGGTTGTGTGCACAAGGGAACATTTTCGCACTAGGCGAGCGGCGCTGCCCCTGCGATTGTCCGTATGCATACAAAAAACGTACACGGCGGGGGTATCGATGCGGCACAGGGGGTTTGGCATCGGATCGGCGCATCCGCCGATCATCCTTGGGTGCGCACGGCCGTATGACCGCAGCCTCGGCGGAGAAGCCTGCGTATGACGGCGCTTCGTCTGCCAGTGCTGCTTCCTTCCTATGACTATATCGTCGTCGGCGGCGGAACGGCCGGCTCGGCCGTCGCGCGCCGGCTCGCCGAACGCAGCGACGCGACGGTTCTCGTCATCGAGGCCGGCCCGAGCGACGAGGGCCTCGACGAGATCGCCGACCCGGCCCGCTGGGCCACGCTCGGCAGCGGCGGCCTCGACTGGGGCTACGAATATGCCGCGACGAGCCTCGTCAACGGCCGGACCACGGACCTGCCGCGCGGCCGGGTCCTCGGCGGCTCGTCCTCGGTCGGCGCGCTGCACTGGTATCGCGGCCACGCCTCCGATTACGACGCCTGGGCCGCGGCCGGCGCGACCGGCTGGTCCTTCACCGAATGCTTGCCTTTCTTCAAGCGCATCGAGGACTGGGAAGACGGCGAAACGGCGCTTCGCGGGGCCGGCGGCCCGATGCGCATCGAGCGTAGCCGCGACCCGCATCCTCTCGCCTGGGCGATGATCGAGGGCGCGGCGGAACTCGGCGTGCCGATCATCGACGACCCGAACGGCGCCAGCAACGAAGGCGCGGCGCTGGTCAATCTCACGCAATCGGGCGGCAGGCGCTGGAGCGCGGCGATCGCCTACCTTCATTCTGGTCGTCCGCTCGCCAATCTCACGATCCTCACCGGCTCGCTCGCCACCCGTCTTGCTTTCGCCCATGGCCGCTGCACCGGCGTGGAACATCTGGTCGGCGACCGCATGCGTGAGACCGCGGCGCGGGTCGAGGTCATCCTGGCGCTCGGCGCGATCGACACGCCGCGACTGCTGCTCCTTTCTGGCATCGGCAACGCCGCCGCGCTCGGCGGCCTCGGTATCGAGACGGTTGCCGACCTTCGCGGCGTCGGCGCCAATCTGCAGGACCACCCGATGATCCGGGGCGTCAATTTCCGCGCCCGCGCGCCGCTCGGGCCGATCCGCGACAATGGCTGCGGCGCCGTGATCAACTGGAAGAGCCAGCCGGGTCTCGCGCGGCCCGACCTCACGGCCATCTGCTTCCAGCGTGCCAGCGCCGTGCCGGAGCTCGCCGCCGACCATGACCTTTCGGGCGATGTCTTCGCCATCACGCCGGGCCTCATGGAATCGCGGAGCCGCGGCCATCTCCTCCTGCTCGAAGCGAGTCCGCGCGGCCGCATGGAGATCCAGCCGAACTTCCTCTCGCATCCCGACGATCTCGCGGCGCTGGTCACGGCAGTCGATTTCGCGATGGACCTCGTCGCGACCTCGGCCTTCGCCAAGCTGTTCGCGAGCTATCTGGCCCCGGCGCGCCGTCTCAACCGCGTCGAGACGATCGATTTCATCCGCTCGACCTGCTCGACCTATTTCCACACCTGCGGCACCTGCCGGATGGGCACGGACGACGAGGCGGTCGTCGATCCGGAATTGAAGGTCCGCGGCATCGAGGGATTGCGCATCGCCGACGCGTCGGTCATTCCGGTCATCCCCACCTGTGGCACCATGGCGCCGACACTGATGATCGCCGAGCGGGCGGCCGATTTCATCACCGGCCCGCATTGAGGAGCAGACCGATGCGGCTGCGGCTGATCCTGCATGGCAAGGTGGCGCGCGAGCAGCGCGTGCGCGATGCGATCGATGCCGTTCGTTCGGACGGCCATGTCGTCAGCGTGCGCGTCACTTTCGAATCCGGCGACGCCTCGCGGATGGCGGCCGAGGCGGTGGCGGAGGCCAAGGCCGGCCTCGTCGACACCATCGTCGCAGGCGGCGGCGACGGAACCGTCAACGAGGTCTTCGGCGCGGCGCTCGCCGCAGAGCCGCCGCCCGGCTGCGGCTTCGCCGTGCTGCCACTCGGGACCGCCAATGATTTCGCGCGATCCGCCGCGATTCCCGCCGAGGACACGACCGCGGCGCTCCGCCTCGCCGCGAGCGCGCCCGTGCGGCCGATCGATGTCGGCTTCGTCGACGCCCGCCCGTTCATCAATCTTCTGACCGGCGGCTTCGGCTCGCGTGTGACGGTGGAGACCGACCCCGAGCTCAAGCGCCGCATGGGCGGGCTCGCCTATGTCCTGACCGGCGTCTCGCGCTTCAGCGAGCTTTCGGCCAATGCCGGGCGCATCGTCGGCGAGGGCTTCGAATGGGAGGGGTCGTTCCTGGCGCTCGCGATCGGCAATGGCCGGCAGGCAGGCGGCGGCATCGCGCTCTGTCCCGAGGCCATGCTGGATGACGGGCTGCTCGATCTCATGATCCTGCCCGATATCGCGGCGGAGGCTGGTCTCGATGCGCTCGGCTCCATCCTCTTGCAGGGTCTGACGGCGATCGAGACGCTGGTGGTGCGGGCGCGCGGCCCCTGGTTCGAATACCGGTCGGACAAGGAGCTGTCCGTCAATCTCGACGGCGAGCCGATGCGGGCGCGACGCTTCCGCGCCACGTGCCGGCCGGGTGCCCTCGCCCTTCATGCCGGGCCGGGCGCGGCGATCGCCGTGGCTTGAGTCCGCGTTCGAGGCTTGCGCGAGCCGCCGATCCGGCCGATCAAGGCTCGGGGCATCACTCGACATGGCGGACCGCATGACCGGCACCAAACCCGTTCTCCAGCGCAACCTCATCGTCATGGGCGTCTCCGGCTCGGGCAAGACGACGGTCGGGGAACAGCTCGCCGCCCATTTCGGCGCCCCGTTCATCGAGGGCGACCGGCTGCACCCGCCGGAGAACGTCGCCAAGATGTCGGCCGGAACCCCGCTCGACGACGATGACCGCCTGCCCTGGCTGAAGGCGATCGCCGCGCGCCTCGCCGAAGCGGATGGCAGCCCTTCCGGGGTCGTCGCCGCCTGTTCCTCGCTGAAGCGCAGCTATCGCGCGATCCTGACATCGGGCGTCTCCCGGCGCACCAGCTTCGTCTTCCTCGACGGCTCGCAAGCGCTGCTTTCCGAGCGGATGAAGACGCGCAAGGGCCACTTCATGCCCGCCTCGCTGCTCGACAGCCAGTTGGCGACGCTGGAGCCTCCCGGCTCCGACGAGGATGTCATCCGCATCGACCTCGACGGCGATATCGACGCCGAACTCGAGGCGGCGATCGCACGGATCGCGCGCGAGGACGCTGCAATCTGATCCTGATCACGACGCGGCGCAGCGGAGCCGCTAAGCTCCATCGTCGCATTCAAGGCTGGGGAGCCCGACCGGACCATGACCGGACCACGCTATCGCATCGCCCATACCACCGACTTCTCGCTGACGAGCCAGCCCGCCTTCGTGCATGCGCTGGCGCTCGCCGTCGCCCTCAAGGCCGAGTTCCAGGTGCTGCATGTCCATGGACGCGGCGATGAAGGCGGGCATTTCCCGGCCGTGCGCGAGACCCTGGCAGGCTGGGGACTGATCGCCGCCGACGCGCCGCGCGAGGCGGTTGACCGCGATGTCGGCGTTCTCGTCACCAAGGTCGACATCCGCGACCATGATCCGGTGAGCGGCGTCGAGCATTTCCTCGCCGCTCATGCCGCCGATCTGCTCGTGCTCGGCTCGCATGGGCGCGAGGGGCTCGACCGCGTTCTGCATGGATCGATCTCCGAGCGGATCGCTGCCGGGACCGAAGTTCCGGTGCTGTTCGTGCCGCTCGACAGGCCCGGCTTCGCAGATCCGGCGACCGGCGCGCTGTCGCTCCAGCACATTCTCATGCCGATTGCCGACCAGCCGCCGGCCGGCCATGCGCTCAATGTCGTGTCGCGGCTCGCGACGGCGCTCGGCCTCGCCGATGAGGCCGTCGAACTGCTGCATGTCGGCGAGCGCGCGCCGCGCATCGCGACGGCGGATGGCGAAGGCTGGGCGCCCGTTCGTCTCGCTTCCGGCCCGCTGATCGAGACAATCCTCGCCCGTGCCGGCAGCGCCGACCTCGTCGCCATGCCGACCCGTCGCCATGACAGCCTGATGGACATGCTGCGCGGCACGCATACGGAACGCGTGATGCGGCAGGCTCCCTGCCCCGTGCTCGCCATTCCGGCCTAGCCCAGTTTCCGAGACCGGGAAATGCTGCACCGCAGCATTAGTGGTGCGCCTTGTGCTGCCATGCACCAGATGCAGAACAGCCTTGACCAAATTGACCCTGCTCGGAAATCGGGGAGGCGCCTATCTGTTGTCTCGACAGGGACGGACGGACGAAAACGGGACCGCCCCTTGAAATCAAAGCAAGGGTGCCGAAATGAACATCGTCAAGAACTTCAAGAACTGGCGGAAGTACAAGGAAACCTACGGTGAGCTGGTCCGGCTGAACAACCGGGAGCTGGCCGATATGGGGATCCAGCGCGGCGACATCGATCACGTCGCCCGCCGCGCCGCCGGTTACTGAGAGAGCTTCGCCGGACGGTCCTCCCCCGTCCGCGATCAAGGCGGCAGGCGACCTCCTCCCCGCTGCGCCGCTGACATGAAGACGCCCGCCGACCTCCTCCCCGGCGGGCGTTTTCTTTTGTCCGCGACAATCGATGGAACTGCCTCGGCATTTCCGGCATTGAGACGCTCGCGGTATTGCGTGGGGGATTTGCGACATGCTGAACGACGAGGCCGGGGCGATCGCACCTGCCTTCCTTCGGGAAGGCGGCGAGATGAGCCGGCTGATCGCCGCGTTCGCCTGGGAACGGACGTCGCTCGGACCGCTCGAGCGCTGGCCGCAGGGCATCATCAGCACCGTCGCCATGATCCTGCGCTCGCCGGTTCCTATCGTCACGCTCTGGGGCGAGGACGGCGTCATGATCTACAACGACGCCTACTCCGTCTTCGCCGGCGCCCGCCATCCCGCGCTGCTCGGCTCCAAGGTCCGCGAGGGCTGGATCGAGGTCGCCGACTTCAACGACAATGTCGTGCGAACAGTTTTCGGCCGCGGTGAGACGCTGAGCTATGCCGATCAGGAGCTCACCCTCTATCGCAATGGCCGGCCCGAGCAGGTCTGGATGAATCTCGACTACTCGCCGGTTCTGGGCGAGGACGGGCGACCGCTCGGCGTCATCGCTATCGTCGTGGAAACGACGGACAAGGTGACGGCCGAGCGCTGGCTGCGCGGCGAGGCCGAACGGCTGCGCATGATGGTCGAGCAGACGCCGGGCTTCTCCGCCTTGCTCGAAGGGCCGGACCATGTCTTCACCATGGCCAACCAGGCCTATCTGCGCCTCGTCGGCAATCGCGAGATCATCGGCAAGCCGGTGATCGAGGCGCTGCCGGAAGTGGTGGGCCAGGGCTTCCTCGAGCTGCTCGACCGCGTCTATGAGACGGGGAGCGCGATCTCGGGCATGACCGCGCCGGTCTGGCTCGAAAGTGGCGCCAATGCAGCCCCGGATCTCCATTATCTCGACTATATCTACCAGCCCGTCCGCGACCGGTCTGGTGCGCTGGCCGGCATCTATGTCCAGGGCACCGACGTCACCGAACAGGTGATCGCCCGCAAGGCACTTGAGGAAAGCGAGGCACGCTTCCGTCTCGTGGCCGAGAGCGCCCCGGTCATGCTGTGGATGGGCGACCAGGATGGCCGCTGCATCTACCTGAACCGGGCGCAGCGGGAATTCTGGGGAACGCCCGACGACCTCTCCGCCTTCGACTGGTCCACGACCGTCCATCCCGCGGACCGCGAGGCGCTGGTCGGTCCGTTCGGCGAAGGCATGCGCACGCGCACCGGCTTCACGGCCGAGGCCCGCTATCGCCGGGCCGACGGCACGTGGCGGACGCTTCTCACCGACGCCCGACCGCGCTTTTCGGTCGAGGGCGAGTTCATAGGCATGATCGGCGTCAATGTCGATGTCAGCGAACAGCGTCAGGCCGAGGCCGAACAGCACAAGGAGCGGCGACGCCTCGAGATCCTGAATTCGAGCGGTGCGGCCATTGCCGCCGAACTCGATCCCGAGAAAATCGTCCAGACGGTGACCGATGCCGGCGTGGCGCTGACGGGCGCGCAGTTCGGCGCCTTCTTCTACAATGTCACCGACGGGGCCGGCGAACGCTACCGCCTCTATTCCCTGTCGGGCGTCGATCGCAGCCATTTCGACAGCTTCCCGATGCCGCGCAACACGCCGCTGTTCCGCCCGACCTTCGAGGGCAAGGGCATCATCCGCGCCGGCGACGTGCTGCAGCATCCCGAATATGGCCGCAATTCCGGCTTTCTCGGCATGCCGCAGGGCCATCTTCCCGTGCGGAGTTATCTCGCCGTCCCCGTCATCTCCCGCACCGGCGAAGTGATCGGCGGGCTTCTGTTCGGCCATCCAGAGCCAGACCGTTTCCTCGAGGAGCATGAGAATCTGCTCGTCGGCATCGCCGGCCAGGCCGCGGTGGCGATCGACAATGCGCGGCTCTTCCAGACCGTTGAACAGGAGAACCGGCAACGGGCCAAGGCCGAGGAGCAGCTCCGGGCGCTCAACGAAACGCTGGAGGCGCGGGTCGCCGCCGAGATCGCCGTCCGCCAGCAGACCGAAGCGGCGCTCCTGCAGGCGCAGAAGATGGAAGCGATCGGCCAGCTCACCGGCGGCATCGCGCATGATTTCAACAATCTGCTGATGGCGGTGATGGGCAGCCTCGAACTGCTCGGCAAGCGCGTCCACGCCGATCCCCAGCTTCGCCGGCTCATCGACAACGCCATGGAAGGCGCCCGTCGCGGCAGCGCCCTCACCTCTCGCATGCTGGCCTTCGCCCGGCGACAGGAACTGCAGATCGCGCCGATCGACATCGCGCGTCTGTTCGATGGCATGGCCGAATTGCTGCAGCGCTCGCTGGGGCCGATGATCGCCATCGAGACGGATTTCCCGGCGGCCCTTCCAACCGTCCAGACCGACCCCAATCAGTTGGAGACAGCCCTGCTCAACATCGCGGTGAACGCACGCGACGCCATGCATGAGCAGGGCACGATCCGCGTCGCCGCTTCAGAAGAGACCGTCGCCGGCGATCCCGAACTGGCGCCCGGCCGCTATGTCCGCCTCGCCGTCAGCGACACGGGCGAAGGCATGGATGCCGAGACGCTGCGCCGGGCGCGCGAGCCCTTCTTCACGACGAAGGGCGTCGGCAAGGGAACGGGACTCGGCCTTTCCATGGTGCACGGCCTCGCCCAGCAATCAGGCGGCCGGCTCACCCTCACGAGCGAGCCTGGACGCGGCACCACCGCCGAGATCTGGCTGCCCGTGGCGGCCTGCCCCGCCGGTGTCGAGACGGCGCCCGTTGCGCCGGTCGCGGAAGCAGCGGCGCCGGACAGCATTTCCGTTCTGGTGGTGGACGACGACGCGCTGGTGCGCATGAACACGGTCGCGATGCTGGAGGATCTCGGCCATCGCGTCATCGAGGCGCAGTCCGGCATGGAAGCGCTGGCGCTCCTTGCCGGCGATCGCGTCGATCTCGTCATTACCGACCATGCGATGCCGCAGATGAGCGGCGCCCAACTCGCCGAGGCGCTGCGCCGCGATTATCCGGGCCTGCCGATCATCCTCTCCACCGGCTATGCCGAACTGCCCGATGGCGGTGATCCGGGCCTGCCGCGCCTCTCGAAGCCGTTCTCGGAGGCGCAGCTGATCGCGATCCTCGCCACGGTCCTCGGCGAAGGCGCATCCGGACGCGGCGGCTGAATTCCTCGCCGCAGCACGGATCTGGTCGGTTTTCTCAGTCGTCAGGATCGAGCCAGAACGCGGTGGAGCGCAGCAATTCGCCGCTTTCCGGCGACAGGCCCGTGCCCTCCGAGGCGGCGAGCAGCATCGCCTGACGCAACGCCGATTGCGGCGTGTCGGGATTGAGCCGGCGGGCCAGCGCCAGCAATTCGTAGGAAGACGTGCTTCCTTCGGCCAGTTCGATGAGAGCTTGCGCGAGCAGCCACTGAAGCTCGTCGTCCGACATTGGGATGCGTCCCCCGCGCCGACTTGAAAGGCTCTCCCCGCCTCTCAAGCCTCCCGAAGCCATTTGTTTCCCGGAAATCTCGCGGTGGTGTCGTCCCGTGGCATGCACGCCCTACCGGAAGCTTCGACAACCGAGACGCGTGGGTGGGTTTCTAGCAAGCGTTCCTAAGGGAATCAGGCGGCCATGGTCGTGTCCGCGCCGCCGCGGCGTCCCACCTCGCGCAGCACTGCATCGCGCAGGGCGGCAGGCTCGTGGATCGCGGAGCGTTGCAGGCGGAGGATGATCTCGGCGATGTCGGGGCGCAGCTCATCCATATGCATCGCGGTCCCGCCGCGCTGGCGGGCGATTTCATCGCAGAGCGTCTCGAGCAGGACGGCCATCGCCACGAGTTCGGTCTCGTCATAGAGGCCGGGATTGGGCTTCAGAATCACAGGCATGAAGCGCTCCTCTCCTTGGGCAAGGCGGGAGCCGAAGCGTGACTCTCAGCCGTCGACGCCTCGATGGTCGTGTGCCGACGATGGTCCGAGGATGCGCCGTCCACCTCGATATTTCAATCTAGCAGGAACCTTTTCGGCCGTCGGACGATGTTATTTTCCTTCTTTCGCCGACACGCATTGTTTTCGCGCTCCGCTTCGCCTATATGTCAGTAGTCGAACTTGTTGACGAACATTGCTACGGCTTTCGAGCCTTTGCCGATCTTCTTTTCCAAATTCGTGAGCTGAACCGCCCGGTCGTGAGACCGGGTGATGATCAACTATGTCGATGCGAAAGGATATCGTCATGGCTACCGGAACAGTGAAGTTCTTCAATACGACCAAGGGTTTTGGCTTCATCGAGCAGGGCGGCGGCCAGCCGGACGTGTTCGTGCATGCCACCGCTGTTGAGCGTGCCGGCATGCGCAGCCTCGTCGAGGGTCAGAAGATCAACTTCGACCTCGTGCGGGACGCCCGCTCCGGCAAGCAGGCCGCCGAGAATCTCAGCGCCGCCTGAACGAGATAGCGCTTCGATCGCGACCACGGATGTACTGGCGCTGATCTGGAGCCGTTGAAACGGTCGGGCTTGCCCGGCCGTTTTTGTTTTTGAGGAGATCCATCATGTCGAAGAAGGCCACCGCCGAGCTTTTCCGCCCCAAGGCACTCGTCAAGGCGGACCAGACGACCGAGATCGCGCAGGCGATCATGGCCGAGGAAACCGCGGCGCGCGTCGCCAAGACGGCCCGTCTCAAGGCCGCCCGCCTCGCGCAGGAAGCCGCAGCGCCTGCCCCGGTGAAGAAGCCGCGCCGCGCCGCCGCCAAGGCGAAGCCCGCCGCCGCGCGCTAGACCGCGCCGCCGCGCGAAAGATCAGCCGGGCACGCCTGGCGAATTGCCGATCACGATGCTCTGCCGGCCGAAAGGCCGTTCGCAGACCGTCGTTCGTTGCGCATGCATCCGCATGCCGCCTGACGGCTACAGAAATCAACAGACTTCAACAAAACTCGGGGTTGTTTTGGCGCGCCCACGGGGAATCGAACCCCGGTTTTCGCCGTGAGAGGGCGACGTCCTGACCGCTAGACGATGGGCGCGCGGGTCGCCGGAAGCGACGAACCGCGATATAGCGAAGACACCGTCGCTTGGCAAGCGCGCCCGTCACGCGGCGGTGGAGAACTTTTTATTGCGCGGTGACCGGCGGCGCCTCGGCGAGGCGGGCGCGGCGGAGGACGGTGCCGGCCGAGAGGTCGACGACGACGACCCGTACGGTACCGGCATCCGAATAGGTCAGCGCCATCAGGCGGCCATCCAGCGCGGTCGAGAGCAGCGTCGCTCCGGCCGGAAGCGCGCCGGTGATGACCGCCTCGCCCGACTGCGCGGCGAGCACGGCCTTGTCCTCGGCGCGGCCGATCTTGTAGATGACGGCGACGAGCACGGCGCCGAGGCCGACCAGGAGCGTGGCGCTCGAAATGACGATGAGGCGCTTCAGCCGCTGGCGGATGCGCTCGACCGCCGGATCGAGCGGGGCGTCGTCGGCATGATCATCATCGTCGTCGAGCGGACGGCGCGGCATGGACACGGGACGGGAAGTGGCGCGGAGCATGGACGACCTTCAGGACGACGGCCAGGATGACGGCGAGGAAATCGTCGACCTCGTGGTCGAGCCGGAGGCGACAGGCAGGCGCCTCGATGCCTGGCTCGCGTCCCGGATCGACACGCTGAGCCGCAGCCGCATCAAGGCATTGATCGAGAGCGGCCATGTCGCCATCGGCGGCGCGACCATAGTCGAGGCGAAAAAGCCGGTCAATTCGGGCGATGTCGTCCAGCTCTCGGTCCCCGAAGCCGAGCCGGCCGAGCCCGAGGCCGAGGACATCCCGCTCGACATCGTCTTCGAGGACGATGCGCTGGTGGTGGTCGACAAGCCGGCGGGCCTCGTCGTGCATCCGGGTGCCGGCAACTGGACCGGCACGCTGGTCAACGCGCTCATCGCCCATTGCGGCGACAGCCTCTCGGGCATCGGCGGCGTGAAGCGGCCCGGCATCGTGCATCGCCTCGACAAGGGGACCTCGGGCCTGATCGTCGTCGCCAAGACCGACCGGGCGCATCACGGCCTCGCCAAGCAGTTCGCCGACCATGGCCGCACCGGCCCGCTCGAGCGTGGCTATCTCGCGCTCGTCTGGGGTGTGCCTTCCCTCCCCTACGGTCTCGTCGACGCGCCGCTCGGCCGCTCGCCCACGAACCGCCAGCGCATGGCGATCGTCAAGCAGGGCGGCAAGGAAGCGATCACGCATTATACCGTCGAGGAGAGCTACGGCACCGCCGACGCGCCGATCGCCAGTCTCGTCGACCTGAGGCTCGAGACCGGCCGCACGCACCAGATCCGCGTTCATATGGCGGCGCTCGGCCATCCTCTGATCGGCGATCCCGACTACGGCAAGGGCTTCCAGACCAAGGTCCAGCGCCTGCCGGAGCCGCTCCGCGATGAGGTGAGCACGTTCGAGCGCCAGGCGCTGCATGCCTGGCTGCTCGGCTTCGAGCATCCACTGACTGGCGAGACCCTGCGCTTCGAGTCCGAGCCGCCCGAGGATCTCGCGGAACTGATCGAGGGCTTCAAGGCGTTGTGATGAGGCGGGGCGGAACAGCCCTGTTTTCGCTGGATTTGATCCCCATATAGGACCATGCGGGCCGTTGCGGCCGCATTCGGCGTTGGCTTGGAGGCGACGCCGACAAGGAAAGGGGGTCTTCATGGCTGCCAAAGCTTCTCTGCCGGTCATCGCTTCGGGCGAGGCCGGTCTCTCGCGCTATCTCGACGAGATCCGGCGCTTTCCGATGCTCGCCCCCGACGAGGAATACATGCTCGCCAAGGCCTATCGCGAGCATGACGACAGGAATGCCGCCCACCGGCTGGTGACGAGCCATCTGCGTCTCGTGGCGAAGATCGCCATGGGTTATCGCGGCTATGGCCTGCCGATCGGCGAGGTGATCTCGGAAGGCAATGTCGGCCTCATGCAGGCGGTGAAGCGGTTCGAGCCCGAAAAGGGCTTCCGCCTCGCGACCTATGCCATGTGGTGGATCAAGGCCTCGATCCAGGAATATATCCTGCGCTCGTGGAGCCTCGTGAAGATGGGGACGACCGCGAACCAGAAGCGGCTGTTCTTCAATCTCCGCAAGATGAAGAGCCAGATCCAGGCGCTGGACGAGGGTGATCTGCGCCCAGACCAGGTGCAGCAGATCGCGACCAAGCTCGGCGTCACCAACGAGGACGTCATCTCGATGAACCGCCGCCTCGGCGGCGACACCTCGCTGAACGCGCCGCTGCGCGCCGACGCCGAGGGGGGCGAATGGCAGGACTGGCTGGTCGACGACAGCGAGAGCCAGGAAACCGTCCTCGCCAACCAGGAAGAGGCGGACAACCGCCGCAAGCTGCTGAAGGACGCCATGGGCGTGCTCAACGACCGCGAGCGCCGCATTTTCGAGGCTCGCCGCCTGGCCGAGGAGCCGATCACGCTCGAGGAACTCTCGACCGAGTTCGGCGTCAGCCGCGAGCGCGTCCGCCAGATCGAGGTGCGCGCCTTCGAAAAGGTGCAGAAGGCCGTCAAGCGGGGCGCGCGCGAGCTGGAGCGCGGCCACGGCAGTGATGATGAGCTGGAGTCGGCGGGCGCCTGATCCAGCAACATTTTGACATCTTCGTGATCGGGGGCCGCTAAGCCCCGGGCGCGCTTGTCCTATTGCGACACTTGAGTCACAGTCCGCTCCCGCGAAAATCGGAAACGGATCATGGCGCGCCCGCGTCGTCGGCTCACGGTGATCGCCGCGCTGGACATGGTCGGGTATTCGGAGCTCGTGCAGCAGGACGAGCTCGGCACGCTTCGCGAGATGCGCGCCATCTACAAGACTCTCGTTCGGCCGACGCTCATCAAGTTCGGCGCCCACATCATCAAGATGATGGGCGATGGCGGACTCGTGGAATTTCCCAGCGTCCTCGATGCCATCGAGTGGTGCATGGCGTTCCAGACCGCCATGGCCGGACGCAATGCGGCGCCGGACCGGCCGAAGATCGAGGTCCGCGCCGCGGTCGTTCTTGCCGATGTCATCCTCTCGGACGACGACCGCTTCGGTGCCGCCATCGGCTTCGCGATGCGGCTGCAGGCCGCCGCGCCGCCCGGCGGCATCGCCATCACCCATTCCGTCCGCTGGCAGTTGCTCGGCGAGCCGGCCTCGGCCTTCAAGCCGGTCGGCTTCCTGATGCTGAGGAGCGTCCCCTACCCTGTCGAGGCCTGGTTCTGGGTGCCCCCCGGACGCACGCTCCCCGATGTGCAGCCGACGCAGAACCAGATGCTCACGCCGGGCGTGCTGGCGCTGCCCGGCCTCGCGGCCGAGCCGCAGGAGGACCAGCGGCCGCTGATCGTCGTGCTGCCCTTCGACGATATCTCCTCGGACCGCAGCTGCGACAGCATCGCCGACGGCATTGCCGAGGAGACGACCGCGACGCTGGCGCATGTGCGCTCGGTCCGCGTCATCGCCCGCAACTCCGCCTTCCAGTACAAGGGCCGCGCCGCCGATATCCGGGCGCTCTCGCGCGATCTCGGCGTCCGCTACGTCGTCGAAGGCAGCGTGCGGCGGGCCGGCGAGCGGCTGCGCGTCACGGCGCAGCTGATCGATGCCGATATGGGGACACATCTCTGGTCGGGCCGGACCGAGGGGACGCTCGATGATCCCTTCGCGCTGCAGGACGAGGTGGCGATGCAGATCGCCGGCGCGCTGCATTCCGCGATCCGCAGCGCCGAGATCGAGCGCGCCCGCCGCAAGGACGGCGACCATATCCGCGCGCATGACCTCGTGCTGAAGGCCATGCCGCATTTCTGGGCGCACCGGCGGGAAGACAACGCCATCGCGCTGCGGCTCCTTGATGAGGCTTTGGCCTCGGACCCTCGCTCGGGCCAGGCGCTCGGGCTCAAGGCCTGGTGCCTCAGCCAGGAGGTCACCTATCTCTGGTCCGACGATGTCGAGCGCGACAAGCAGCTCGCCCTGGCGCTGGCGGAGAAGGCCGCGGAAGCCGGCGAGCCCGACGCGCTGGTCTATACGATGATCGGCGCGACGCATTCGATCCTCAGCGTCGACCAGTCGCGCGCCCGGGTCTTCATCGAGCGGGCGCTGGCGCTCGACCCGACGCTCGCCTGGGCCTGGACGCGGCTCGGCTTCATCCAGGCCTATTCCGGTCAGCCGCGCGAAGGGCTCGCCAGCCTCCGCCGCGCCATCCTGATCAGCCCCGACGATCCGATCCGCTTCAATGCCTATGCCGGCATGGCGACCTGTCTGTTCCTGCTCGGCGACTATGCCGAGGCGGCGCGGCAGGCGCGCCAGGCGATCGACGCACGCCCCGGCATGATCTGGGCCTATCGCCTGCTCGCCACCTCGGCGGCGCTCGGCGGCGACCTCACCCAGGCGCGCGCGGCGATCGCCCGCCTCCTGAACGACCGCCCCGGCATGACGATCGCCGAGGTGCGGCGCGCCGTCCACAATCTCGGCGGCGCCGAGCTCGACCGCTATCTCGAAGGCCTCCGTCTCGCCGGATTGCCCGAGGGATAACGACTAACGCGGGGCGATGGCGTAGCTTTCGACCGGCGGAATGGCGTCGATCAGGCCGCGCTCCTTCAGGAAGGCCGCGAAGCGGTCATAGCGGCCGGGATCGAGGGCCGCCGGGCGCTTGGCGAAGCGCGGCAGCGTGTCGAAGAAGGCGGTGCGGTTCAGCCGGTCGTCGAGATCGGGATGCGCCTTGACGAAGATCTGCCACGCCTCTTCCGGATGATTGGTCATGAAGATCGTCGCCTCCTCGGTGGCGGCGACGAAGCGGGCGACGGCCGGATCCCTGGCGCGGTCGGACTTCGTCACGTAGATCAGTTCGTCATAGGGCGGCACGCCATGCTCCTCCGGGAAGAAGGCGACGCCCGGCTTGCCCTCGATTGCGAGCTGCGTCAGCTCGAAATTGCGGTAGCCATCGATGACGGCGTCGACCTGTCCCGACATCAGCGCCGTGGTCAGGTTGAAGTTGACATTTACCATCTCGACATCCTTGGCCGTGAGGCCGGCCGAGCCGAGAATGGCGCCGATATAGGCCTCCTGCAGGCTGGCGACCGAATAGCCGACCTTTTTGCCCTTGAGATCGGCGAGTGTCTTGATCGGCCCGTCCTTCAGCACGATCAGGCAGTTGAGCGGCGTCTCGACCAGCGTGCCGACACGGGTCAGCGGCAGGCCCTCCTTCACGTTCAGCATCAGGTCCGGCTGATAGGTGACGGCGATGTCCGCCTGCCCGGCTGCCACCAGACGCGGCGGCGCGCTGGCATCGGACGGCGCGACGACCTCGACATCGAGATCGCGCGCGGCGAAGAGGCCCTTCTCCTTCGCGATGACGAGCGGCGCATGATCCGGATTGACGAACCAGTCGAGCAGCACCGTCAGCTTGTCGGCGGCCTCAGCCTCGGCGGCTGACAGAACGAGGGCGAGCGCCAGCGCGGCGCGCCTCAAAGCAGCATTCATCGAGCATCTCCTCATCGAAGCGAAACCTGTGTTTCCGGCGCCCAGGGCGCGATATGGCGGGTGAGGCTGACGACGGCGGCGCGCAGCAGCAGCGCCATGGCGGCGAGCAGCGCCAGCGCGGCGAAGACGACATCGGTCTGCGCGCGGCCATTGGCCATCAGCATCGCATAGCCGAGCCCGGCCGAGGCGCCGACCCATTCGCCGATCAGCGCCCCGACTGGCGCATAGACGGCGGCGACGCGGAGGCCGGAGGCGAGCGCCGGCAGCGCCGAGGGAAGGCGCAGCAGCATCAGTTCCTGGCCGCGGCGGGCGCGATAGAGGCGGCCGAGATCGAGCAGGCTCTCGTCCGTCCGCGTCAGCCCGTCATGGAAGGCGGAGGCGACGGGGAAGAAGATGGCGATGGTCGCCATCACGATCTTCGAGCCGATGCCGAAGCCGAACCAGAGCACCAGCAGCGGCGCGATGGCGAAGACGGGGAAGGCCTGTGTCACGACGAGGACCGGCATCAGCACGCGGCCGAGCAGCGGCAGGCGCAGCATGAGAAGCGCGAGCAGCACCCCCGTCACGGCGCCGGCGACGAGCCCGATGACCGATTCGGCGAGCGTGGTCGGGGCATCGCGCAGCCAGAGTTCCGGTCGATTGACCAGCGCCTGCCAGACCCGGAGCGGCGGCGGCAGCATGAAGGGCGGCGGCGCGAAGATCATCACGACCGCCTGCCACAGCGCGACCAGAGCGGCCGCGATGGCAAGGCCGCGCAGCAGCGGCGGCAGGACGGAGTTGAACGATCGCGCGAGAGCCAAGGCGGCCGGGTCCCCAAAGAGAGACCGGACCATGCGCGAATGCGAGCGAACCGACTGGCTGAAGCCTTCCCGTCCCTTCGCCGGCATGACCCGGATCAGGTTCTAAGGGTTCGGCCCCAGGCCATCTCAGCTCGCGTTCGCGAACACCCCTCGGAATGGCGGCAGGATGGACGAAGGCGGCCGGTGGCGCAAGACCCGCGCAGCGCTCGTCGCGCGGGTCGTTTCAGAACCGCACGGCGCGCGGCGCTGCGGCCTCAGTTGCCCCAGGCGGCGAAGGCCTTGTCGAAGACGCGCTGGCCGGGCGTGCCCTTTTCCAGCGTCAGGATGGCGCGCTGGTCGTTGTCGTAGACGATCGGGATGTCGATCCAGTTGCGCTCACGCAACAGCGCGATGTTCTGCTGCATCGTCGGCCCGTCATTGGCAAACGCGATCCAGAAATAGCCGTCCGCGACCTTGGCGGCGGCGCCATCGAGCGGCTGGCCGCGCGATTCCTCGGTCGGCTTCATGACCAGCGCCGGAACCGCCTTGATGCCGCCACCCGGGAAGCCGGCCGGCGTATCGATGATGATCTCGACGAGATGGCTGGCCGGCAGCGCGCTGTCGGTGTTCTTGCGGAAATTGATCGTCACCTTGAGGTCGCGCTCCGGCACCGTCGCGGTGGCGACGATCTCCGGGCCGTTCGGCGTGTCGGGCTGGAACTTCCAGACGACATTGGCGGCGAGCGCGGTGACGGCGGTGGCGCCGTTGAGCGGCTGCTCGTAGAGGATCGCCTTCTGCGCCACGAGGTCGTCGCCGGGCGCGGTGCTCTGCGTCGTGGCCGGCGCGGCGTCGGTCTGCGGCGCCGTGGTGCCGGGCAGCGTGACCGGGGCGTCGGCACCGGGAAGCGGCGCCGTCGGCTCGGCAGCATCCGGGGCCGGCTGAGGCTCGTCGGCGGCGGGCGCGCCGCTGTCCGGCTGCATCACGCCGGCGAGCGGATCGGGCTCCGTGCCCTCGGCCGGCGGCGTGGCCGTGATAGTGCGCACGGAGCGCGGCACGACATCCTCGGCCGGCGCGTCGCCGAGACGATCGGCATTCTTCGAGCTGCTCGACGCGGACGGCGCCTCGGCGGTGGGCGCGGCGCCCTTGTCGCCGGAAATGAGATCGCCGATCACATCGTTGACGCGCGCGCGCTGCGACCAGCCGAGCGCGGCGATGCCGCCGACCATGAGCAGCACCAGGACGCCGATGATGATGATGGCGGGCAGCCGCGAGGGCCGCGCCTTCTCGACGATGGCGGCAGACTTCGCGGCGCGGGGACGCTTCTCGCGGCGCGGCCGGCGCTCGGCCGGCTCATCGGCGACGAGCAGGTCCTCGTTGAGGCTGTCCTCCGGCCATTCCGACCGCTCCTCGGCCGCGACCGGCGCGACGGCGACGTCCTCGGCTCCGGTATCGCGATCGGGATCGAAGGCGGGCTCACGCCGGCGGGAATGCTCGAAGCCCGGCTCCTGGCGGGAGGCGTCCTCATTGCCGAAATCCTGCGGCGGGGCAGCCTGGCGCGGAGGGGCCTGCAGCGTCGGCTCCTGACGCACGGGCTCCTGACGCGCGGGGCGGCCGGTGGCGCGGCGGGGCGCATCCTCCGGATCGATCCGCGGCGCCACGTCGGCGCGCGGCTCCGTCGATGCGGCGCGGATCGGCGGCGCCGTGCGCTCGGCGGCGGAAAGGCCCGGGCGGAAGTCCGGCGGCACCGGCGTCGCGCGCGGCGCGGGGCGCGCCGGAGCTACAGGCGCGGCGGGCTTGGCGCCCTCCTCCGTGTCGTCTTCTTCCGGCGAGCGCATGACCTGCGCGGCCATCGCCTCGGCGGCGGCGGCGGCGGCACGGGCGCGGGCCGGCGACGGGCCGGCCGCGGTCACCGCCGCCTCGCGCTCGACGCGGCGGATCGCCTCCTCGAGCTCGAGCCGCTGGCGCGAGATCTCTTCCATGCCGAGCGGCGGCGTGATCGCCCTCAGCTGGCCGAGCAGCGCCGCCCGCGCCTTGTCATAGATCGAGCGGCGCACATCGACGGATTCGTGCTCCAGTCCGCCGACAGCCCTTTTCAGTACCGCGTAATAGTCGGTCATCGTTCCATTCTGCCAAGCGGTGCGTCCGGAGGGTCGCCGATGGCCGCCGCGTTCAGTCCTGGAAAGGATCCTGGACGAGAATCGTGTCGTCGCGCTCCGGGCTCGTCGACAGTAATGCAACCGGCGCGCCGATCAATTCCTCGACATGGCGCACATATTTCACGGCCTGGGCGGGAAGATCGTTCCAACGCCGGGCTCCGGCCGTCGAATCCTTCCATCCCTCCAGGGTCTCGTAGATCGGCTCGACACGCGCCTGCGCGGCCTGAGCCGCCGGCAGATAGTCGATCTCGCGACCGTCGAGCTTATATCCGACGCAAATCTTGATTTCTTCAAGGCCGTCGAGCACGTCGAGCTTGGTCAGCGCGATGCCGTGGATGCCCGAGGTGCGTACCGTCTGGCGCACCAGCACGGCGTCGAACCAGCCGCAGCGGCGCTTGCGCCCCGTCACCGTGCCGAATTCGCGGCCGCGCGTGCCGAGGAAATCGCCGATCTCGCCGGTCTGCTCGGTCGGGAACGGACCCTCGCCGACACGGGTCGTATAGGCCTTGGTGATGCCGAGCACATAGCCGACGGCGCTCGGTCCGACGCCCGAGCCGGTCGCGGCCTGGCCGGCCACCGTGTTCGACGAGGTCACGAAGGGATAGGTGCCGTGATCGATGTCGAGCAGCGCACCCTGCGCGCCCTCGAACAGGATGCGCTTGCCGCCGCGGCGCTGCTCGTCGAGCAGGCGCCACACGGAATCCATGAAGGGCAGCACCTTGTCGGCGACCGAGGCGAGCTCCTCGACCAGGACCGCCGGCTCGATCTCGCTCTGGCCGAGGCCGCGGCGAAGGGCGTTGTGATGGGCGAGCAGCCGCTCGACCTTGTCGCGCAGCACGTCGATATCGGCGAGGTCCATGACGCGGATGGCGCGCCGGCCGACCTTGTCCTCATAGGCCGGGCCGATACCGCGCTTGGTGGTGCCGATGCGCGTGCCGCTGTTGGAATTCTCGCGGAAGGTATCGAGGTCGCGGTGCAGCGACAGGATCAGCGCCGCGTTCTCGGCGATGCGGAGATTGTCGGGCGAGACCACGACGCCCTGCGCCGCGAGGCGGTCGATCTCGGCGACCAGCGCATGCGGATCGAGCACCACGCCATTGCCGATGACGCCGAGCTTGCCGGGGCGCACGACGCCCGACGGCAGGAGGCTCAGCTTGTAGCTGACGCCGTCGATGACGAGCGTGTGGCCGGCATTGTGGCCGCCCTGGAAACGCACCACGACATCGGCGCGCTCCGACAGCCAGTCGACGATCTTGCCCTTACCCTCGTCGCCCCACTGCGAGCCGACGACGACCACATTCCCCATTGAAACGGCCTCTCGGCGCCCCACCGGGCGCGTTACGGGATATCCTCACATGCCTCGCCCCGGCACGGGACCGGGGCGAGAGCGCGCGGACTATATCGATTCCGGCGGGACCATGCGAGCCCCGCCGCAAATCAAGGCTGACTGCTCAGAAAGAGAGCCGCTTCGCCTGAACGACGCCTTCCAGCGCCGCGACACGGCCGATGACCGCGTCCGAGATCGCCTCGTCCACCTCGACGAGGGCGATGGCGTCCTCGCCGGCGGCCCTGCGGCCGAGATTGAAGGTGGCGATGTTGATGCCCTCGGCGCCGAGAAGGCTCGCGAAGCGGCCGATGAAGCCCGGCTTGTCGCGGTTGGTGATGTAGAGCATGTGGCGGCCGAGCTCGGCCTCCATGTTGATGCCCTTGATCTGGATGATGCGCGGCCGGGCGTCGGCGAACACCGTCCCCGCGACCGAGCGCTCCTGCTTCTCGGTGAGCACGGTCAGGCGGATATAGTTCTCGTAGGCGCCCTGCTGCTCGCGGCGCACCTCCTCGACCGCGATGCCGCGCTCGCGCGCGATCGCCGGGGCCGAGACCATGTTCACCGTCTGCAGCTGCGGCCGGAGGATGGCGGCGAGCGCCGCCGCCGTCAGCGCCTTGACGTTCAGCCCGGCGACATCGCCCTCATATTCGAGGCGGATGCCGGTGATGCCGGTATCCGTGAGCTGGCCGGCGAAGGAGCCGAGCTGTTCGGCAAGCTTCACGAAGGGCGTCAGCCGCGGCGCCTCCTCGGCCGTGATCGAGGGCATGTTGAGCGCGTTGGAGACAGCGCCCTTGGTCAGGTAATCGGCCATCTGCTCGGCGACCTGCAGCGCGACATTCTCCTGGGCCTCGGTGGTGGAAGCGCCGAGATGCGGCGTCGCGATGAAGTTCGGCGCGTGGAAGAGGACATTGTCGGTCGCCGGCTCCTCGACGAACACGTCGAAGGCCGCGCCGGCCACCTTGCCGCTCTTCAGCGCCTCGGCGAGATCGGCCTCGACGACGAGGCCGCCGCGCGCGCAGTTGATGATCCGCACGCCGTCCTTCATCTGCGCGATCGCCTTGGCGTCGATGATGCCGCGCGTCTTCTCGATCAGCGGCGTGTGCAGCGTGATGAAGTCGGAACGGCGGAACAGCGTCTCGAGATCGACCTTCTCGACGCCGAGCGTCAGCGCCCGCTCGTCGGAGAGGAAAGGATCAAAGGCGATGACGCGCATCTTGAGCCCGACGGCGCGGTCGGCGACGATCGAACCGATATTGCCGCAGCCGATGACGCCGAGCGTCTTGCCCGTCACCTCGACGCCCATGAAGCGGTTCTTCTCCCACTTGCCGGCCAGCGTCGAGGCATTCGCCTCGGGGATCTGGCGGGCGAGCGCGAACATCATCGCGATGGCATGCTCGGCGGTGGTGATCGAATTGCCGAAGGGCGTGTTCATCACGATGATGCCCTTCGCCGTCGCGGCCGGGATGTCGACATTGTCGACGCCGATGCCGGCCCGGCCGATGACGCGCAGATTGCCCGCCGCCGCGATGACCTTCTCGGTCACCTTGGTATTGGAGCGGATCGCGAGGCCGTCATAATTGCCGATGATCTCGAGCAGCTTCTCCTTGTCCTTGCCGAGATCGGGCTGATAGTCGACCTCGACGCCGCGATCCTTGAAGATCTGGACGGCGGTCTTGGAAAGCTTGTCGGAAATGAGAACGCGCGGTGCCATGGTGCTTGACCTTTTTCAGGCATCGTCATGGCCGGGCTCGTCCCGGCCATCCACGTCTTTCTGCCTCCCAGAGGAGAAGTCGTGGATGCCCGGGACAAGCCCGGGCATGACGGAAAGGATGATGAAACGCGATGAAGTCAGGCGGCCTGCTTGAGGCCGGCCTTCTGCGTGGCGAAGGCCCAGTCGAGCCATTCGGTCAGGATCGCGAGATCGGCGGCCTCGATCGTGGCGCCGGCCCAGATGCGAAGACCCGCGGGGGCATCGCGGTAGGAGCCGATGTCATAGGCGACCTTGGCCTTTTCCAGCGCCGAGGCGATGCCCTTGGCGAAGGCCGCCTGGCCGTCGGCGTCGAGCGCCTCCACGGCCGGGTCGGTGATCACGAGGCAGACCGAGGTGTTGGACCGCGTCGCCGGCTCGGCGGCGAGGAAATCGACCCAGTCGCGCTTCGCCACCCAGTCGGCCAGCACCGCGAGATTGGCGTCGCAGCGCGCCTCGAGGCCTTTGAGGCCGCCGAGACCTTCGGCCCAGGTCAGTGCATCGAGATAATCCTCGACCGCCAGCATCGACGGCGTGTTGATCGTCTCGCCGACGAAGATGCCCTCGATCAGCTTGCCGCCCTTGGTCATGCGGAAGATCTTGGGCAGCGGCCAGGACGGCTTGTAGCTCTCGAGCCGCTCCACGGCGCGGGGCGACAGGATCAGCATGCCATGCGCCGCCTCGCCGCCGAGAACCTTCTGCCAGGAGAAGGTGACGACATCGAGCTTCGACCAGGCGAGATCCTGCGCGAAGGCGGCGGAGGTCGCGTCGCAGATGGTGAGGCCGGCACGGTCGGCGTCGATCCATTCGCCATCCGGCACGCGCACGCCGGAGGTGGTGCCGTTCCAGGTGAAGACGACGTCGCGGTCGAAGTCGACCTTGCCGAGATCCGGGAGCTTGCCGTAGTCGGCCGTGAAGGTGCGCACATCGGCGAGCTTCAGCTGCTTCACGACATCGGTGACCCAGCCTTCGCCGAAGCTTTCCCAGGCGAGGAGGTCGACGCCGCGGGCGCCGAGCAGCGACCAGAGCGCCATCTCGACGGCGCCGGTGTCGGAAGCGGGCACGATGCCGATGCGATAATCCGCCGGCACGCCGAGCACGGACCGCGTCAGGTCGATCGCCTTCTGGAGCTTGGCCTTGCCGATCTTCGCGCGGTGCGAGCGTCCGAGCGCCGCATCCTTGAGCGCGTCCAGCGACCAGCCGGGTCGCTTCGCGCAGGGGCCGGAAGAATAATTGGAGTTCACCGGCCGGCGGCCGGGCATCGCGAGATCTGCCATGATCTACCCTCTCAGATAGCAGCGCCTCGTTGGGGAGGCGTGTCCCGCCGTCGCTGTTACGCGCGGCGATGAGGGAAGTCAACGCGGGGCTCGTGCGCCGCTAGGTCGCAATGGAAAAGGGCGCGCCCCTCGCGGTGGCGCGCCCTGGTCGAATCCGGAGAGAGCCTCTCCCGGCAGCGCTCCTAGTAGAAGTTGTAGCGCAGGCCGAGACGGACTTCGTTGGCCGAGATGTTGTCGTAGTTGATCACGCCGCCGCCGCCGGCCGGGATATAGCCCGAGACCGCGTCGCCGAGATTGAGATAGCGATAGTTGAGGTCGACCGCCATGTTGGGCGAGAAGGCATAGGACACGCCGGCCATGAGGGCATAGGCGAAGTTCCACTGGCTGCCGCCATCCCAGAAGCCCGAATTGCCGTCCGGATTGACGAAGGCGACATTCGAGGTCTGCAGATAGGACGTACCGATACCGGCGCCGACATAGGGCGTGAAGCCCGACCAGGTGCCGACATCGACATAGCCGTTGACGAGGAACGTCCAGGCATCGATGTCCGCCGTCTCGACCGTATGGTCGATGCCATAGGTCTCGCCGCAGCCGCCGCAATAGCCCTGGCCGTAGACGCCGGACTGGAATTCATAGTCGACCGTGCCGTCGACGCGGAAGTGATCGTTGAAGCGATAACCCGCGCCGACACCGATGAGGCCGGTATTGTCGAGCGTGTTGTTGTTCCAGTTATCGACATAGCTCGGCGTGACGAAGCTGATGTCGGGATTATTGTACCACTTGTAGCCGATATCGCCCCTGAGATACCAGCCGCCCGTCGCGATGACCGGCGCGGGCTCCACATAGGGCTCCGGAAGGTCGGCCGCATTGGCGCCGCCAGCGGCGGCGATGCCCGCCCCGATCACGGCAGCGAGCGTTAAGGTCTTCACGTAACCCATCGAAGTCTCCCCGGTCGAAGGCTGGATCAAGGCATCGCCCGATCGATCTGTATCCATCGCAGCCGACTTTGCCGGAGAACGCTTAAGAACAGATTAACTACGTCGCTTAACCACGATTGTTTACGTTACTTGGTCGTTAACAGCGGGCGGAGGCCTGCTTCCTCTTTGCGAGGAAGGGCTTGCCGCAGCAGCGAAACGGCCGGAGCGGGCTCTCGCTCCCGGTCCGGCCGTCAATCATGCTGAAGCTTGCTAAGGCGGCCGATCAGTTGGCCGCGCCGGCGAACTGATCGTCGAAGGCATAGCCGGAGCCGCGCACCGTGCGGATCGGATCCTTGACGCGGCCGCGATTGACCGCCTTGCGCAGCCGGCCGATATGCACGTCCACCGTCCGCTCGTCGACATAGACGTCGCGGCCCCAGACGCCGTCGAGGAGCTGCTCGCGCGAGAAGACGCGGCCGGGACTCTTCATCAGGAATTCGAGCAGGCGGAACTCCGTCGGCCCGAGCCGCAATTCGCGCCCCGAGCGGCGGACGCGATGCGTCTCGCGGTCGAGCTCGATGTCGCCGGCCCGCAGCAGCGAGGCGATCACCTCCGGCCGCGAGCGGCGCAGGATGGCGCGCACGCGGGCCATCAGCTCCGGCACCGAGAAGGGCTTCACGACATAGTCGTCAGCGCCGGTGGCGAGGCCGCGGATCCTTTCCTGCTCCTCGCCG
Organism: Allobosea sp.; assembly: GCA_017307955.1. Classification (GTDB taxonomy): domain Bacteria; phylum Pseudomonadota; class Alphaproteobacteria; order Rhizobiales; family Kaistiaceae; genus Kaistia. Next base: position 194,468 of record JAFKFV010000016.1, read on the forward strand.
CGGGCGGTGAGCATGATGATGGGCAGCGTGCGGGTGGTCTCGCGGGCGCGCAGGCGGCGGCAGAGCTCGATGCCCGAGATGCCGGGCAGCATCCAGTCGAGCAGGAGAAGATCCGGCGTCGTCTCCTTGAGGCGCGTCTCGGCGTCGTCGCCGCGCGGAACGGCCTCGACGCTGTAGCCCTCGGCCTCGAGATTATAGCGGAGCAGGAGGGCGAGCGCTTCCTCGTCCTCCACGATCATCACGCGGGGGGTCATCGCGATGTCCCTTCAGGGCCTGTCAGGCGGCGTCGTAGGAGACCTTGGTCACGCTCGACTCGTCCTGCTTCGGCCGGTCCTGCGTCAGCGACTCGCCGGTCACGACATAGTGCACCGTCTCGGCGATGTTGGTCGCATGATCCCCGATGCGCTCGATATTCTTGGCGCAGAAGAGAAGATGCGTGCACAGCGAGATGTTGCGCGGGTCTTCCATCATGTAGGTCAGGAGCTCGCGGAACAGCGACGTATACATGCTGTCGATATCGGCGTCGCGGCGCCAGACCTCGAAGGCCTGGTTGACGTCGCGCGAGGCATAGGCGTCGAGGACGTCCTTGAGCTGGGCGAGCGACAGCTCGGCCATGTGCTCGACGCCGGTGATGAAGCGCTTCGACTGGAACTGGCCGTCGAGCGCCAGCACGCGCTTGGCGATGTTCTTGGCGAGGTCGCCGATGCGCTCGAGGTCGTTCGAGATTCGCATCGCGCCGATCACTTCGCGCAGGTCGAGCGCCATCGGCTGGCGGCGGGCGATGATCATGATCGCCAGCTCTTCGGTCTCGCGCTGCACCTGGTCGAGCCGGCGATCATCGGCGATGACCGCATTGGCCATGGTCGTGTCGAGCCGGGTCAGCGCCCGCACGGAGAGATCGACCAGCCGCTCGGCCATGCCGCCCATCTCTGCGATGCGGCGCTGGACGTCCTTGAGCTCGTCGTCGTAGCGGGAAACGATGTGTTCCGACATGTCGTCCTCCTGGCCGTGGGGCTCAGCCGAAGCGTCCGGTGATGTAGTCCTGGGTGCGCTTGTCGCCCGGCGCCGTGAAGATCTTCGACGTCTCGTCGAATTCGATCAACTCGCCGAGATACATGAACGCGGTGTAGTCGGAGACGCGCGCCGCCTGCTGCATGTTGTGCGTCACGATGGCGATCGTGTAGTCGGCGGTCAGCTCGTCGATCAGTTCCTCGATCTTCGAGGTCGAGATCGGGTCGAGCGCCGAGCAGGGCTCGTCGAACAGCACCACCTCGGGCCGCACCGCGATCGAGCGGGCGATGCAGAGGCGCTGCTGCTGGCCGCCGGAAAGGCTGAGGCCGCTCGAGGAGAGCTTGTCCTTGACCTCGTTCCAGAGAGCGCCGCGCGTCAGCGCCGCCTCGACGCGCTCGTCCATCTCGGAGCGCGACAGGTTCTCGTAGAGGCGCACGCCGAAGGCGATGTTGTCGTAGATCGACATCGGGAACGGCGTCGGCTTCTGGAACACCATGCCGATGCGGGCGCGCAGCAGGTTGAGATCCTGGCCGGGGGCGAGGATGTTGCCGCCGTCGAACAGGACCTCGCCCTCGGCGCGCTGCTTCGGATAGAGGTCGTACATCCGGTTCAGCACGCGCAGCAGCGTGGACTTGCCGCAGCCCGACGGGCCGATGAAGGCCGTGACCTTCTTCTCGTAGAGCGGCAGGTTGATCGACTTCAGTGCGAGGTTGTCGCCGTAGAAGAACTTCAGGTTCTTGATCGAGATCTTCTCGGGCAGCGTGTTCTGGAGCGTGGACACGGTCATTTCGACGTCCTCGGGCTAAGGAAGGCGCGCGCGACGATGTTGAGCGCGAGCACGGTCAAGGTGATGAGCAGCGCACCGGTCCAGGCCAGCTTCTGCCATTCGGGATAGGGGCTGAGGGCGAACTGGAAGATCGTGACCGGCAAGCTCGCCATCGGCGCGTTGAGATTGGTGCTCCAGAACTGGTTGTTGAGCGCCGTGAAGAGCAGCGGCGCCGTCTCGCCCATCACGCGGGCGATGGCCAGGAGCACGCCCGTCACGATGCCCGACATGGCGGCGCGGTAGGCGACCTTCTGGATCATCACCGAGCGCGGCAGGCCGAGGGCGGCCGTCGCCTCGCGCATCGTGTTCGGCACCAGGTTGAGCATGTCCTCGGTGGTGCGCACCACGACCGGGATGACGAGGATGGCGAGGGCCAGCGAGCCGGCCATGGCCGAAAAGTGACCCATCGGCGCCACCACGACCTCGTAGACGAAGAGGCCGATGACGATCGACGGCGCCGCCAGCAGGATGTCGTTGATGAAGCGCACGACATTGGTCAACTGGTTGTGGCGACCATATTCGGCCATGTAGGTGCCGGCGCAGATGCCGATCGGCGTGCCGATCGCGACGCCGATCACCGTCATCACGATCGAGCCGTAGATGGCGTTGATGAGGCCGCCGGTGGCGCCGGGCGGCGGCGTCGTCTCGGTGAAGACGACGAGCGACAGCCCCGAGAAGCCCTGCCAGAGCAGGCCGATCAAGATCAGCGCCAGCCAGATGAGGCCGAACACGGTCGCCGCGAGCGAGAGCGTCAGCAGGATGCCGTTGCCGCGGCGGCGGCGGCGGTAGATCGCCTGCGCCTGGGGCGTCGAGGCAGCGGAATTTCCGAGCGATGCCATGTCTCTTGCCTCAGTTGCCGGCCTTGACGTTCATGCGGGCCAGCAGCAGCCGGGCGCCGGCGAGAACGAAGAAGGTGATGACGAACAGGATGAGGCCGAGAGCGATCAGCGAGGATGTATAGAGCTCGCCGGTCGCCTCGGTGAATTCGTTGGCGATCGAAGCCGAGATCGTCGTGCCGGGCGCGAGGATCGAGGCCGAGATCTTGTGCGTGTTGCCGATGACGAAGGTGACCGCCATCGTCTCGCCGAGCGCACGGCCGAGGCCGAGCATGATGCCGCCGATCACGCCGACCCGCGAATAGGGCAGCACGACCTTGGTGACGACCTCGCCGGTGGTGCAGCCGAGCCCGTAGGTCGCCTCTTTCAGCACCGGCGGCACCGTGTCGAACACGTCGCGGGTGATCGAGGTGATGAAGGGCAGCACCATGATCGCGAGGATGATGCCGGCCGTGAGCACGCCGATGCCATAGGGCGGGCCGGCGAAGATGTCGGAAAGGATCGGGATCGGCCCGAACACCCAGATCAGGAAGGGCTGCACGGTCGCCTGGAAGAAGGGCGCGAACACGAACAGGCCCCAGATGCCGTAGATGATCGAGGGGATGCCGGCGAGCAGCTCGATGCAGACGCCGATCGGGCGCTTCAGCCAGGGCGGGCAGAGTTCGGTCAGGAAGATGGCGATGCCGATGCCGACCGGCACGGCGATCAGCAGCGCGATGATCGAGGTGACGACGGTGCCGTAGATCGGCGCGAGAGCACCGAAAATCTCCGTCACGGGATTCCAGCGCTGCGTCGTCAGGAAGCCGAGGCCGAAGGTCGAAAAGGCCGGGACGGATCCCCAGACGAGCGAGAAGATGACACCGCCGAGCAGCAGCAGCACGGCGACCGCCGCCGCGAAGGTGATCCCGTGAAAGGTGCGGTCGGCCATGCGCATCCGCGCAAGACGACCAAGCTTCTGGTTACCGATCTCAGCGCCTTGCACGCCGGCCATGACTGCGTCCGCCATCACGATCTCCCGACCCGAGCCCGGGGTCCACGGTGTCAAAGGTTCGGGGGAGGAGCGATGCCCCTCCCCCGCCTTGCGACGGATTACTTCGTCTCGACGTAGAGCGGCTTGCCGTCGGCGCCCATCACGTCCTTGGCCCAGGTCGCCTTGATGTTCTCGACGACGCTGTCGGGCATGGGGATGTAGTGGAGCTCGTCGGCCATCTTGTCGCCGTTGGCATAGGCCCAGCTGAAGAACTTCAGCGCGGCGGCGGCAGCGGCGTCATCCTTCGGCTGCTTCGGGATCAGGATGAAGGTCGCGGCGGTGATCGGCCAGGACTTGGCGCCGGGCTCGTTGGTCAGGATCACGTAGTAGCCGGGGGTGTTGGCCCAATCGACGCTCTCCGCGGCAGCCGCGAAGTTCGCCGCCTCGGGGGCAACGGTCTGGCCGTCCTTGTTGACCATCTTGGCATAGGGAATGCCGTTCTGGGCAGCATAGGCATACTCGACATAGCCGATCGAGCCGGCGGTCTGGGTCACGCTGGCGGCGACGCCTTCGTTGCCCTTGGCGCCGAGGCCGGTCGGCCATTCCACGGCAGTCGCGGCACCGACGTCATCGGCCCAGGCCTTGGAGGCCTGCGACAGATAGGTCGTGAAGACGAAGCTGGTGCCCGAGCCGTCCGAGCGGTGCACGACGGCGATCGCCGACGACGGCAGAGCGACGCTGGGGTTCAGCTTCTTGATCGCCTCGTCGTCCCACTTGGTGATCTTGCCCTGGTAGATATCGGCAAGGATCTGACCGTCGAGAACCAGCTCGCCCGCCTTGATGCCCGGAACGTTGATGACCGGCACGACGCCGCCCATGACGGTCGGGAACTGGACGAGACCGTCCTTCTCGAGCTGCTCGGGCTTCAGCGGCGCGTCGGTGGCGCCGAAGGTGACCGTGCGGGCCTGGATCTGCTTGATGCCGCCGCCCGAACCGATCGACTGGTAGTTCAGGCTGTCGCCCGTTTCCTTCTTATAGGCATCCGCCCACTTGGCGTAGATCGGATAGGGGAAGGTCGCGCCGGCCCCCGAGATATCGACGGCGGCCGCCGGGCCGATGCCGAAAGCAGCGGCCGCGAGACCGGCTGCAAGTGCGATGTTCGTGAGTTTCACTGACCATCTCCCTGATGGAGTCATTGTTCTGAGCCCGAGCGGTTTCCGCACCGCAACAACCGGGCGCAGGCCGGACCCTAGAGTTCGCAGGTAATGGTTCTATGACAGGGCCAATACGCTTTTATGACAGCGCAAGCCTCTGCTATTTTTCAGCTTTTGGAGTTTTGTCGGAATCCGGCGCACGCCGCGGCGCGGGAAATTCGACACTGAACGCGGCCCCAGCTCCGGGCTGGCTCTCGATGACGAGGCGGGCGCGGTGGCGGTTCAGGATATGCTTCACGATGGCGAGGCCGAGGCCCGTTCCGCGGGTCGAGGCGCCACCTTCCGAGGCACGATAGAACCTCTCGGTGAGGCGGGGCAAGTGCTCGGCGGCGATGCCGGGACCGAAATCGCGCACCATGACGCGCGGCCCTTCCTCGCTTCCCGGCGGCGCCATCTCGACGAGGACCCGGCCGCCGGAACGGCCATATTTGCAGGCGTTCTCGACGAGGTTCTGGAAAACCTGCACCAGTTCGTCGCGGTCGCCGGCGACCATCACCTGCCCGTCGGGCAGCGTGCTCTCGATCTCCACCTGCTGCTCGCGCGCCAGCGGCTCCATCGCGGCGACGACGCCCGAAAGCAGCGGCACGAGATCGACCGGCGCCTCGGGCCGCATATGCGCCTTCATCTCGATGCGCGACAGCGACAGGAGATCGTCGATCAGCCGGCTCATGCGCGTCGCCTGCTCGTGCATGATCGACAGAAAGCGCTGGCGCGCCGCGGCGTCGTCGCGCGCCGGCCCCTGCAGCGTCTCGATGAAGCCGGCGAGCGAGGCGAGCGGGGTTCTGAGTTCGTGGCTGGCATTGGCGACGAAATCGACGCGGATCTTCTCGCTGCGCCGCTGCTCGGTCTTGTCGGAGAAGAGGAGGATGACGAAGCCGCCGCGGCCCTCGCCTTCACGCGCCTCGACCGAGGCGAACCAGGCGTCGTACCAGCGCTCGGTCGGCACGCGCTCGCCGAATTCCAGCCGCTCGGCCGGTCCGCCGGCCGCCACACGCTCATAGGCGGCCACGAGATCGGGGGCGCGCAGGCGGAAGGTGAGCGGATCGCCGGGCCGGATGGGAAAGGCCTTCTCGGCGAGGCGGTTCTGGTAGCGCACATAGCCGCGGCGATCGAGAATGATGCAGGGCTCGGGCAGTGCGTCGGCCATTCGCTTGAGGCTCGTCTCCGGCCAGACCGAGGGCGGCGCGCGCTGCGCCAGGCGCCGGATCGACGGCCGGTCGGCGGGCGATGCGACGCCGAGCGGCAGGGCGCCCAGCATCAGGAGAACCGAGAAGAAGATCAGAGCCGCCGATGTCAGCGTGACGGCCTCGGTGAGGACCAGCAGCGCCAGGATGCCGGCGAGGCCGGTCAAAAGCATGCGGCCGGCCGCGAGCCGGGCGAAGAACCCGCCGACGCTCGACTGCTTCGCTTCTGCCGCCTCGTCCGCCATGCCGCCTTCCAGACCGACCCCGTGCCCACCGCACAAGCGACGAGCATCGCATGTGATGCGGGACAAACACGTGACGTCTGTGACAGAATCCGCGGCTCGGGAAAAGCCGGGAGGAAAAAGCGATGTCGAAGGGCGACCGGAAGAGCGGAAAGCGCAAGGAAGCCGGCAAAGAAAACGGTCCGGCCACCCTCGACGCGGCAGCGCCCGAGATGGAAGGCGGCGGCGCAACGGCCCCGCATCCGCGCTCCGACACGCTGCCGCCGCAGCTGGAGCCGACCGAGGACGCCGCGCCGATCGAGACGCCGCATGGCCGCTTCGACCTCGACGATCCGGTCCTGCCGGACTGGGTCGACAAGAAGGCGCTGAAATCCGGCGGCTATCCCTACGACAAGACGATGAAGAGCGAGGATTATGACAAGGAGCTGGAGACGCTCCAGGTCGAGCTCGTCAAGCTTCAGCATCACGTGCAGACCGCCGGCCTCAAGCTGGTGCTCGTCTTCGAGGGTCGCGACGCAGCCGGCAAGGGCGGCGCGATCTTCGCCTTCCGCCAGTATCTCAACCCGCGCCATGCCCGCGACGTCGCGCTGCCGAAGCCGACCGAGACCGAGGCCGGGCAATGGTATTTCCAGCGCTATGTGGCCGAGCTGCCGACGGCCGGCGAGATCGTGACCTTCGACCGCTCCTGGTACAACCGGGCCGGCGTCGAGAAGGTGATGGGCTTCTGCACCGAGGCCGAGCACAAGGCCTTCCTCAAGCAGGTGCCGCGCTTCGAGGGCCTGCTCGTCGAGTCCGGCCTTATTCTGTTCAAGTTCTGGCTCGATATCGGTCGGGAGACGCAGATGAAGCGCTTCCATGAGCGGCGCCACAATCCGCTGAAGATCTGGAAGCTGTCACCGATCGATTATGCCGCGCTGGACCGCTGGGACGACTACACGAAGGCCCGCGACGAGATGCTGGACGCCTGCCATGCCGAGCACGCGCCCTGGACCGTCGTGCTCGCCAACGACAAGCGCCGCGCCCGCCTCGCCATCATCCGCCAGGCGCTCGCCAGCGTCGATTATCCCGGCCGCGACACCAAGGTTGTCGATAAGCCCGACCCGCGCATCCTCAGCCTCGGACCGTCGATCCTGTCGCGGAAATGACGGCGGCGGCGGGCCGTCGCGGCCGGCTCGCCATGGCGGAGCGAATAAAATAGGGTCCGCGGTCGAATCATGACCCATCTCGAAACCGTCCTCCGGCGCGCGGTCGCCGATCTCGACCCATCCGACCGTGAAGGACGCCGCCGCGCCTTCGGCGATGTCCGCGCCCAGATGATGCGGCTGCTCGCCGTCTACGAGCCGCCGCTCAGCGCCGACGAGATCGAGGGCAAGATCGACGAGCTGGACACGATCATCCGCCGTCTCGAGGCGGAATATGCGCCGGCAGCGGCAGACCCCGCCGCGCCCGCCCCGCAGGACGCTGCCTCCGATTTCACGGAGGAATACGAGGCCGGCGAGGAGGACTTGGCGCTCGAGGACCCCGACGAGGGTCCGTTCGATCTCGACGACGGCGAGGGCATCGATGGCGAAGAGCCGGCCGAGGCGTCGCCCGCCGCCACGCGAGGCTCCTTGATCGCCCGCATCGCAGCCGTCGTGCTGGCGCTGGTCATCATCGCGGCCGGCGCGGCCTTCCTCGTCTATCTCGCCAGCGAACCGTCGCGGCAGCAGACGGCCGAAGTGCCGACGGCTGGGGAAGCCCCGGCCGTCGATGCCAAGCCGCAGGCGAGCGCGCCCCTTGCAGAGCCGGCCGAGACTGCCCCGCAGCAAGCGGCGGTACCCGAGCCGAACGCCCCCGAAACGCCGGCGACGGCGGCTCCGGCCGAGGCGCCGGCCGCTTCGGCTTCGGCAGAACCGACGCCGAGCGAACCCGCCCCGGCTCCGGCATCCAGCCCGCCTGCATCGGCCCCGCCGCCAGCCTCTTCCGTACCATCCGGACCGGTCGCGGAGAGCCTGATCCTGTTCGACGGCAGCGATCCCGGCATGTTCCGCAGCACGGCCGACAATCCGGTTCGCTTCGACGGCTATCCCAATGGCGGCACGGTGCGCATTTCCTCCTCCGCCAATTCCAACGGCGCTCGGCTCCGGGTCGGTCCCGGCGTCTATCAGCGGATCGCCGGCCGGCATGTCCGCATCCTCGTCGTCGCGCGCGCGGCGCCGGACGACCCGGCGGATACGCTGCGCTTCGCCTATCAGAACGGCCGCCGCCTCAGCCCGTGGTCAGACCAGAAGCTCACGGACGATTTCCAGACGCTGGTGCTCGACTGGACCGTTCCCGCGAAGCGCACCGGCTCGGAGGGCGATTCGCTGCTCATCGAGCCCGGCATTCCCGGCGACGGGACCGCGGCCGATATCCGCTCGGTGACGATCGACGTCCTCCCGTGACGGCGGGGATCAGGTCGCGCGGGGCTCCATCTCGGGCCTGAACGCCACGACCGCCGCGCGCCCGCCCCGCTTGCCGCGATAAAGCGCGATATCGGCCGCCCGCATCAGGCCGCCGACATCGCCGGCATCGTCGGGCAGGAAGGCGAAGCCGATCGTCGCCGTCGGCTGCAGGCTGCCGCCGCCCGCCAGCAGCTGCGAACTCTCGTTGAGGGCGGCGCCGACCGCCTCCAGCAGCCTGCGCGCCGCAAGGCGGTCGGCGGCGTCGGGGATCAGGATGGCGAACTCGTCGCCGCCGAGCCGGCCGACGAGGCCCGCCTCGCCGATGGCGGCATGGATGCGCGAGGCGGCCTCGACGAGGACGCTATCGCCCGTCAGATGACCGAGATTGTCGTTGATCTGCTTGAAGAGATCGATGTCGATGATCGCAAGCGCCAGCACGCCATCGCCGCGCTGCGCAACGGCCGCGGTCAGCGCGTCGATGAAATGGCCGCGATTGGGAATGCCGGTCAGGCTGTCGATATGCGCGAGCCGCCAGAGCGCCGCCTCGGCGCGCTTGCGCTCGGTCACGTCGACGATCATCTCGATGTCGAAGGCACGGCCATCCGCGACGAAGCGCTGGGCTGAGACGAGCGTCGAGAGGAGCGCGCCGTCGGCGCGGCGGATCTCCACCTCCTCCAGCTCATAGCGACCGACCGTCGCGAGAAGCCGCCGCCGCCGCGCGCGCCGCGCATCGTCGATGACGGCGCCCGCCATCTGCATCTCCTGGCCATGGAGTTCCTCGCGGCTGCGGCCGACGAGCTGCAGATAGGCGTCATTGACCTTCACATAGCGCGACGCCTGGTCGTCGGTCGTCGAGACGCAGATGGCAAGCGGGCTGAAGTCGAACAGCCCGTGCAGCAGCGTATTGAACAGGCCTTCCTCGATCGGGTCCGTTCTGTCCTTGTCGCGCATGCCCGCCCCGCTGTCGCCAAATGGTTAGCATGGCGGCCGTCGGGGATGAAGTTAAGGAAAGCTGAACGCCGCCATCAGCGCGGGACGATGCCCCGGTCGACGAGATAGGCGATCACGCGCTCGGCCAGCGCCTCGGCGTCGCCGTCCTCGGCGGAAAGGCGCAATTCCGGGTTCTCCGGCCGCTCATAAGGGCTGTCGATGCCGGTGAAATTGCGGATCTTGCCCTCGCGCGCCTTCTTGTAGAGGCCCTTGGGATCGCGTGCCTCGGCCGTCGCCAGCGGCGTGTCGACGAAGATCTCGACGAATTCGCCGTCCTCGACGAGATCGCGCGCCAGCTGCCGCTCCGAGCGGAAGGGCGAAATGAAGGAGGCGAGCACGATGAGGCCGGCATCGACGAAGAGCTTCGCCGTCTCCGCCACGCGGCGGATGTTCTCCACCCGGTCGGCATCGGTGAAGCCGAGATCGCGGTTGAGGCCGTGGCGGACATTGTCGCCGTCGAGCAGATAGGTGTGCCGCCCGGAAAGATGCAGCTTCTGCTCGACGAGATTGGCGATGGTCGACTTGCCGGCGCCGGAAAGGCCGGTGAACCACAGCACGGCCGGCTTCTGGCCTTTGGCGCCGGCGCGCGACGCCTTGTCGACGGTCAGCGCCTGGCGATGGATGTTGGTCGCCCGGCGGAGGCCGAAGCGGATCAGCCCCGCCGCCACCGTCTGGTTGGTGAAGCGGTCGATGAGGATGAAGGCGCCCGTCGTGCGGTTGTCGTCATAGGAGTCGAAGGCGATCGGCTCGGCGGTCGAGAAATTGGCGAAGCCGATATCGTTGAGCGCCAGCGTCTTGGCGGCGAGCGGCTTCAGCGTGTCCATCTCGACGCGGTGCTTCAGCTCCGTCACCGCCGCGCCGATGGTGCGGGTACCGATCTTCATGAGATAGGGCCGGCCGGGCAGCATCGGCTCCTCGGCCATCCAGATGAGATGCGCCGCGAACTGGTCGGCGACCTCGGGCCGCGCATCGGCCGGCACCAGCAGATCGCCGCGCGACACGTCGATCTCGCGGTCGAGCGTCAGCGTCACCGCATCCTCGGCCTCCGCGGTGGCAAGATCGCCGTCATGCGTGACGATGCGCTCGACGCGCGCCGCCTGGCCGGTCCGTGCCACGACGACCTCGTCGCCGGTCCTGACAGCGCCGGCGGCGAGCGTGCCGGCATAGCCGCGGAAGCCGAGATCGGGGCGGTTCACCCATTGCACGGGGAAGCGCAGCGGCTTCTCGGCGGCGCCGTCGGCGGCGAGCTCGACGCTCTCCAGATGCTCGATCAGCGTCGGGCCGCGATACCAGGGCATCGCCGGGCTCAGGCCGCTGACATTGTCGCCGAAGCGGGCCGAGATCGGGATCGCGACGCGGCTGGAGAAGGCATAGTTGCCGGCATCGGCATCGAAGGCGGCGACGATCGCGTCATAGACGGCGCGGTCATAGCCGACGAGATCGATCTTGTTGATGGCGAGCACGACATGGCGGATGCCGAGCAACGAGGCGATCGTCGCATGGCGGCGCGTCTGCGGCAGGATGCCCTTGCGCGCATCGATCAGCAGCACCGCGAGGTCGGCGGTCGAGGCGCCGGTCGCCATGTTGCGCGTATATTGCTCGTGGCCCGGCGTATCGGCGACGATGAACTTGCGCTTCTCGGTGGCGAAGAAGCGATAGGCGACGTCGATGGTGATGCCCTGCTCGCGCTCCGCCTCGAGCCCGTCGACCAGAAGCGCGAGGTCGATGTCGTCGCCGACCGTGCCGAAGCGGCGCGAATCCTTCTCCAGCGCGGCGATCTGGTCCTCGAAGAGGCGCTTCGAGTCATAGAGCAGGCGGCCGATCAGCGTCGATTTGCCGTCGTCGACGCTGCCGCAGGTGATGAAGCGCAAAAGGCTCTTGTCGGCATCGCCGAGCGCGAGGCTGCGCGCGGAACGGATCGCTTCCGGCGCGAGGGTGAGCGGCTCGGCCATCAGAAATATCCCTCGCGCTTCTTCTTTTCCATCGAGCCGGATTCGTCATGGTCGATGAGGCGGCCCTGCCGCTCGGACGTCGTGGCAAGCAGCATCTCGGCGACGATGTCCTCGACGGTCGCGGCATCGGATTCGACGGCGGCGGTCAGCGGGTAGCAGCCGAGCGTGCGGAAGCGGACCCGCTTCTTCTGCGGCACCTCGCCCGGCAGCAGGCGCATGCGCGCATCATCGGCCATGATGAGCTGGCCGGAGCGCGTGACGACCGGGCGCTCGGCGGAGAGATAGAGCGGCACGATCGGGATGTTCTCGGCGAGGATGTATTCCCAGATGTCGAGCTCGGTCCAGTTCGACAGCGGGAATACGCGGATCGATTCACCCGGCGCGATGCGGGTGTTGTAGAGCGACCAGAGCTCGGGACGCTGGTTCTTCGGGTCCCAGCCATGGCTGCCGGTGCGGAACGAGAACACGCGCTCCTTGGCGCGGCTCTTCTCCTCGTCGCGCCGCGCGCCGCCGAACGCCGCGTCATAGCCGCCGGCCCCGAGCGCCTGCTTCAGCGCCTCGGTCTTCATGACCTGCGTATAGTTCGACGAGCCGTGATCGAAGGGATTGATGCCCGACGCGCGGCCTTCCTCGTTGGTATGGACGATGAGATCGAGGCCGAGCCGCCGCGCCGTCTCGTCGCGGAAGCTGATCATCTCGCGGAACTTCCACGTCGTATCGATGTGCAACAGTGGAAAGGGCGGCCGCGCAGGATGAAAGGCCTTCATCGCCAGATGCAGCATGACCGACGAATCCTTGCCGATCGAATAGAGCATCACCGGATTGGTGAAGTTCGCCACCACCTCGCGCATGATGAAGATGGCCTCGGCTTCGAGGCGGCGAAGATGCGGCTTGAGCGGGGACGACATGAGGCGGGCTCCTTGCGAGGACAAAACTAGTCTTCGCAGGAGGCCGCTCTCAAGCACGGGCGTCGCGTTTATCGGCCGGATCGCCACGCCGCTTGGCGCCGCGAGGCGTTTCGGTGGAACCCGATTTCCACTAACACGACAAGCTTGGTCGTCTTAGCCTTTGCCGGCACCGCGGGCGAGGAACCAGGGATTGGCATAGGCGGCCGCGCCGGCGCCGCCCTTCGGCCCATAGGCCAGCGGCCGGCCGTCCATGTCGGTGACCATGCCGCCCGCCGCGCGCAGCACGGCGTCGCCGGCCGCGGTGTCCCACTGCATGGTCGGACCGAGCCGGGGATAGAGATCGGCCTCGCCCGCCGCCATCAGGCAGAATTTCAGCGACGACCCGGCCGAAACGATCGAGGCGCCGGGATGGCCGGCGATGAAGGCGTCGGTCTCGGGCGTCCGATGCGAGCGGCTGGCGATGATCCTCGGCGAGCCGTCGCCCGCCGGCACCGCCTCGATCGCGGTGCGACCGGCGACCCGTCCGTCCTCGAGCGTCAGCATCGCGGCCCCCGCCCCGACGACGCCGACAAAGAGGCGCGCGCGCGCCGGCGCAAGCACGAGGCCGAGAACGGGGATGCCGCCGCGCACCAGCGCGACATTCACCGTGAAGTCGCCATTGCGCTTGATGAACTCGCGCGTGCCGTCGACCGGATCGACGAGGAAGAACGCATCAGCGACATCGGGAATGACGCCCGCCGCGCAGGACTCCTCGGCGACGACCGGAATGTCGGGCGCCAGGCGGGCGAGATCGGCGAGGATGATCGCCTCGGCCCGCTTGTCGGCCTCGGTCACGGGCGAGGCGTCGCCCTTGGTCTCGACGGCGAAGTCGCGACGATAGATGTCCATCACGGCGGCGCCCGCCGCGAGCACGGTCGGGACGAGCGCCTCGGCAAGCGCGGCGTCGGCGCTGGTCACATCTGTCATGCTTTCCATCCTGACCGAGTTTGCCGCCCGGCGGCGCGGCTGCTACTAGCCCGGCTTGCTTCGCCAGCACAAGCCACGAGGGAGAGAGCGTGGGCTTCATCCATGATGCATCTGCGGCCCCGCGGCCATCCGCGCTCTCCGTCCTTCGCAAGGGCGAGGCCCTCGGATTCGCACTCGCGGCCTTCCTGCTTTCGCTGGCCGTCACGGTACCGACGCTCGGTCGGCAGTCGCTCTGGTATGACGAAGTCCTGACCGCGAATGTCGTCGCCACAGGCTGGAGCGATCTCATCGCCGACAGACTGGGCCGCGGCCATTTTCCCACCTATTTCATGCTTCTGAAATCGCTCGGCCTCGGCGGCGCTTCCGAAGCGATGCTGCGTCTTCCCTCCGCCTTGTTCATGAGCCTGGCGGCGGCGGTCATGACGGTGCTCGCGCTCAGGCTTGGCGGCCGGATCGCTGCCCTGGCGACACTGCTCCTCTTCGCCTTCATGCCCGCGCTCGTCTATTACGGACAGGAGGCGCGCCCCTATGCGATGCTGCTGTTCTTCCTCGCGATCGCCACCATGCCGCTCGTCTCGCTCGTCCGCGGCACCGGCGAGCCCAAGCGCCTCGCGACAGCCGCGACGATCGGCACCGTCGGCGCGGCGCTGGCGATCCCAGCCGGCATCGCTTCCGTCCTAATCATGCATCTCTCGCTGATCCTCTCGGGCGCCCTCCGGCTGCCGTCTCGCTTCCGAAGACCGCTGAAACTGCATGTCGCCGTGACCTGGATCGTCATCGGCCTCGCCGCGCTGACGCTTGTCCAGGCGGTGCGGACGATTTCCGGCGAGCGGGGCGGGCTGATGAAATGGCAATATGCGACGGGCCCGGCGGCCCGCATTGCGGAAGCCTGGGGCGAGACCTATGGCTTCAGGGTCAACAGCGACATCGACCGCTTTCTCCCCGTCGGATGGGAAGTCCTCCCATCGCTGGTCTTCTGCGCCCTCGTCCTTGTGGCGATCGTCATCCGTCGCCGCGATCCGGCCATCCGCCTGCTCGCCGGCAGCGCGATCGGCACCCCGCTCGTCTTCCTCGTTCTCGGCATCTTCACGGCGACCGCCGGCCGCTACATGCTCGGCATGCTGCCGCCCGCGATCGTGCTCGCCGGGGTGGGGGCAGCGGAAGTGCTGGGCAGACCGAAGCTTCGCCGCCCGGCGGCACTCGTGCTCGGCGCCGCGCTGCTGGTGCTCGGCCTCCAGGCGCTCGATGCGACGCAGTCCGACTCGCGCTTCGACTGGCGATCGGTCGGCCGCTTCATGGCCGAAAACGATGTCCGGGACGTGGAGATCTTGACCAACAACAGCGTCGCGCCGATATCCGTTGGTTATTACCTGCCGCCCGGTTCCGAAATCCGCTGGCAGGTCGCACGACCACCCTTCCAGGAGATCGACGATCTCTGGCAATGGGCGCGGGAGAGCGAAACGGCTTGGCTGCTGCTCTTCTTCCGCGGCGGCGAGGTCCCGGACCAGGTCGTCGCGGGACGGTCCGTCTGCCGCTTCCCCTTCGGCCTCGCCGATCTTGTGATCCTGACGGCAGATCCCACGACCCTGCCGGCGCCGCTGAGGGGCTGCGCCGGCAACTGACGCGGGGTCAGGCGGCGATGCCGCCCGCATCCGGATCGGCAAAGCTCTCGCCGAGCGCCTCGGCGACGGCGCGATGCGTGATGCGGCCGCGGTGGACGTTGAGGCCGTTGCGCAGATGCGGATCGCGGGCGAGCGCGGCAAGGCCTTCGCCGGCCAGCGCCAGCCCGAAGGGCAGCGTCGCATGGTTGAGCGCGTGGCTCGAGGTGAGCGCCACGGCGCCGGGCATGTTGGCGACGCAGTAGTGGATGACGCCGTCGACGACATAGGTCGGATCGGCATGGGTGGTGGCATGCGAGGTCTCGAAGCAGCCGCCCTGGTCGATGGCGACATCGACCATTACCGCGCCGCGCTTCATCTTGCCGAGCATGGCGCGGGTGACGAGTTTCGGCGCCGCCGCGCCGGGGATGAGCACCGCGCCGATGACGGCATCGGCCGCGAGCACCTCGCTCTCGAGCGCATCGATGGTCGAATAGCGGGTGCGCACGCGGCCGGCGAAGAGTTCGTCGAGTTCGCGGAGGCGCGGCACGGAGCGGTCGAGCACGGTGACTTCGGCGCCGAGACCGGCCGCCATGCGCGCGGCATGCATGCCGACGACGCCGCCGCCGATGACGACGACCTTGGCCGGCGCCACGCCCGGCACGCCGCCGAGCAGGATGCCGCGGCCGCCATTCGGCTTCTGCAGGGCGGTCGCCGCGGCCTGGATCGACAGGCGGCCGGCGACCTCGCTCATCGGCGCCAGCAGCGGCAGTCCGCCATGCGCGTCAGTCACGGTCTCATAGGCGACGGCGGTGACGCCCGACTCCATCAGCCCGCGCGCCTGCGCCGGATCGGGCGCGAGGTGCAGATAGGTGAAGAGGATCTGGCCGGGCCGGAACTGCGTCCACTCGGACGGCTGCGGTTCCTTGACCTTCACGATCATGCCGGCCTTGGCGAAGACCTCGGCGGCGCTCGCAGCGATCGTCGCGCCGGCGGCGACATAGGCCGCATCGTCCGCGTCGATGCCGAGCCCGGCGCCCGTCTCGACCAGCACCTCGTGCCCGCGCGCCACATATTCGCGAACGGCGGCCGGCGTCAGGCCGACACGGAACTCGTTGTTCTTGATTTCCCTCGGAACGCCGACCAGCATGATGACTGTTTCCCTGCAGCGACTTTTTGGATGCAGCACGATATCGCCGGTTGAATGCCATTTTCGTGCTTTTCCATGCTTCCTCCGGAGCCTTGGCGCACGTAATCTCCGAGGCGGACGATCGGGGCGCATGAATCATGCAGATCGACGAATTCGACCGCCGGATGCTCGCGGCGCTCGCCCGTGACGGCCGCCTGACGGCGGTCGAGCTTGCCGAACGCATCGCGCTTTCGCCCTCCGCGGCGACACGGCGGCTGCAGCGGCTGGAGGCGGAAGGGATCATCACCGGCTACCGCGCCGTGCTCGATCCGAACGCGCTCGGCCTCGGCATCACGGCCTTTGTCGAGATCTCGCTCGACCGCCAGAACGACGAGGCGCTGAAGGCCTTCGAGGCCGCGGCGCGCAAATGCCCGAACATCCTCTCGCTGCATCTGATGTCGGGATCGAGCGACTATCTCGTCAGGATCGTGGCGCGCGACCTGCCCGACTTCGAGCGGCTGCACGCGAATGTGCTCGGCCATCTGCCGGGCGTCGCACGCATCGAATCGAAATTCGCGCTCCGCGAGGCGATCGAGCGGCCGCTGGTGCCGATCGGCTGAAAAGTGGTCCTTCGCCGCATCGACCGTCTTCCCGGCCCGTGGCAAGGTCACATCGCCGCCGTTGCTGGAGATCATCATGTCGCGGGCTTATGACGTCGTCATCGTCGGCGGCGCCGTGCATGGCGCCTCGGCGGCCTATCACATCGCCGCGCATCCAGGCTTCTCGGGCCGCGTGCTGCTCGTGGAGAAGGACCCGACCTTCGCCTTCGCCGCCAGCGCACTGTCCGCCGCCTCGATCCGCCAGCAATTCTCCGACCCGACCAATATCGCGATCTCGCTGCATGGCATCGCGTTCCTGAGAGGGATCGGCGAGACGCTCGCGGTCGGCGACGACCGGCCCTCGATCAGCCTCGTCGAGGGCGGCTATCTGTTTCTCGCCACCGAAGCGGGCCTTCCCGTCATCACGGAAAACCACGCGCTGCAGGCCTCGCTCGGCGCCGATATCGCGCTGTTCTCGCCGGACGAGATCGGCGAGCGCTTCCCCTATCTGGAACTGGACGACATCGCCGCGGCCGGCTTCGGCGCCACCGGCGAGGGCTGGTTCGACGGCTACGGACTGATGCAGGCGCTCCGCAAGAAGGCGAAGGCGCTCGGCGTCGAGACGCTGTCCGCCGAAGTCGCGGAAATTCTCCAGACGGGCAACCGCGCGACCGGTGTCCGCCTCGCCGACGGCACGGTCATCGAGGCCGGCTGCGTGATCGTCGCCGCCGGCACCGGCACGCGCGACCTCGTCGCGCCGCTCGGCATTCCCCTCCCCGTCGCGGCGAAGAAGCGCTGCATCTTCACCTTCTCCTGCCGCGACCGCCTGCCGGGCTTCCCGATGCTGATCGACCCGTCCGGCGTCTATTGCCGGCCCGAGGGCGAACTCTTCCTGACCGGAACGGCGCCGCCTGAGGACGCCGAGGGCGACGCGACGGATTTCGAGGTCGACTGGGACCTCTTCGAGGAGGTGCTCTGGCCGGTGCTCGCCGCCCGCGTGCCAGCCTTCGAGGCGATCCGCCCGGCGCGCGCCTGGGCCGGCCATTACGACATGAACCTCTTCGATCACAACGCGATCATCGGCCGCCTGCCGCCCTTCGACAATCTCCTCGTCGCGAACGGCTTCTCGGGCCACGGCCTGCAGCAGGCGCCCGCGGTCGGCCGCGGTCTCGCCGAGCTCGCCGTCGATGGCCGCTATACGAGCCTCGACCTGTCGCCGCTGGGCTATGAGCGCATCCTGGAGGGCCGGCGGATGATCGAGAAGAACATCGTCTGATATTGCGGGATCGCGTCGAGCGGATTATATCCGCCTCAGGGTCAGCAGTTCACCCAGGCGTCACCGTCCCCGCGAGGGGGAGCTAAACCTGCCGCGATTGAAGATTGCGATGCCAGCCCTCGTGCCGGGTCGAAGACGGTGACCACGACAATCCCCCTTGGATCGGCACAATGAGGATTGGTCATGACCCGAATTCCCATTGCGCTCCCTATCGGCGATCTTTCGACCTTCGCGAAGTCGCTCAGAAAGCAAATCCAGACGCATGATGGTCCGCCCACGCATGTCGAGCTGCTCAATATGCTCGCTCGCTCGGCCGGCTATCAGAATTTCCAGCAGCTCCGTGCCCGCGCACCGGCAGAGTCGCCGCCCGTTGGGGAACAAGATCCGCGTCCGGTCCCGGAGGCAGACGTCGCGCTGATCGCTCGTGCGATCGGCCATTTCGACGAAAAAGGCCAACTCATCCGCTGGCCGTCGCGGCGCAGCCACCAAGTCCTTGCGCTCTGGGCACTCTGGAGCGCATTCCCGACCGGCGTGAGCCTGGACGACGCCGCGGTCAAGACGTTCATAACCGCGCGGCATCGTTTCGGGGATCACGCCCTGCTCCGGCGTGAACTCGTCGATCTTGGCTTGCTGACCCGGACTGTCGATGGCCGCGACTACCGCCGCATCGAGCGAGAGCCTCCGCCCGATGCGCGGGGGTTGATCAGGCAACTTTCCGGGCGCCTCGACGAGGTCTGATCGATCCCAGTTCCGGCGCATGATGGGCCGTTGCTGCCATCCCATCCCGCCCCGTTCAATGCAGACGGCGAATGGGCCCGCCCATGCCGCAAAAGCAATCGGGCGCCCGAGGGCGCCCGACAGTCGATCTTTGCGAGAGAGACGCGGCTTACTTGATGCCGGCCTTGTCGGTGACGGCGGTCGAGGTCGCGGCTGCGTCCGGCTCCTTCGAGATGACGCCGCCGGCGGAGAGCAGCGTGCCGACGGTCTGCTTGTAGTCGGCCGGATCGAGCGCGCCGGAGGTGCCGGCGGTGAGCTTGTTCACCTCGCCGATCATGTATTTCTGGTGCTCGAGCGTCTGCGAGCCGGATTCGTCGGCATCGACGGTGATCTGCGCCGCCTCGTCCGGGTTCTCGCGGGCATACTGCCAGCCCTTCTCGGACGCCTTCACGAAACGCGCCAGCTTGTCGACGAAGGCCGGGTCGGCGAGCTTGTCCTCGAGGACATAGAGCCCGTCTTCCAGCATGCCGACGCCCTGGTCGCGGTAGTTGAAGACGACGAGATCTTCCGGCTTCAGGCCGGCGTCGAGGATCTGGCCATATTCGTTATAGGTCATCGCCGAGATGCAGTCGGCCTGCTTCTGCACGATCGGATCGACATTGAAGGCCTGCTTGAGGACGGTGACGCCGTCCGGCCCGCCCTCGGTCTTGTAGCCGAGCTTGTTCATCCAGGCCATGAACGGATATTCGTTGCCGTAGAACCAGACGCCGAGCGTGTGGCCCTTGAAATCGGCCGGCGAGGCGATGCCGCTGTCCTTGCGGCAGACGAGCAGCAGGCCCGAGCCCTTGAAGGGCTGCGCGATGTTGACGAGCTTGACGCCCTTCTCGCGCGAGGCCAGCGCATCGGCCATCCAGTTGACGATCACGTCGGCGCCACCGGCGGCGATCACCTGCACCGGCGAGACGTCGGGGCCGCCCGGCTTGATCGTGACGTCGAGATTCTCCTCGTCGTAGAAGCCCTTTTCCTTGGCGACGAGATAGCCGGCGAACTGGGCCTGCGTGACCCATTTCAGCTGCAGCGTCAGCGGATCGGCCGCGAAGGCCGGAGCGCTCATCGTCAGGCTGGCGGCTGCGGCCAGCGCGCCGATCATCCATTTCTTCATTGTCGACCCCTCCGTCGGGTTTTCGTTTCCGTCCCTAGGTGCGGAAGGACGGATGCCAGAAAGTGGCGGCCCGCTCGATGAGCGCCACCACGCCGTAGAACGCGGAGCCGGCCAGCGCCGCCACCGCGATTTCCGCCCACACCATGTCGATGTTCATGCGCCCGACTTCGGTTGAGATGCGGAAGCCCATGCCCACGATCGGCGTGCCGAAGAATTCGGCAACTATGGCCGCGATCAGGGCGAGAGTCGAATTGATCTTGAGTGCGTTGAAGATGAACGGCAGTGCTTCCGGCAGCCGCAGCTTGACGAGCGTCTGCCAGTAGGACGCTGCATAGGTGCGCATCAGGTCGCGGCTGATCGGCTGCGACGCCGAGAGGCCGACGACCGTGTTGACCAGCATCGGGAAGAAGGTCGAGACGACGACCACCGCGGCCTTGGACGGCCAGTCGAAGCCGAACCACATGACCATGATCGGCGCGACGCCGACGATTGGCAGCGCCGAAACGAGATTGCCGATCGGCAGGAGGCCACGCTTCAGGAACGAGACGCGGTCGACGAGGATCGCGACCAGGAAGCCCGAGCCGCAGCCGATCGCATAGCCGGCGATCACCGCCTTCAGGAAGGTCTGGTTGAAATCCGCCGCGAGGATCGGCAGCGACGAGGCGATGCGCACGCCGATCGCCGAAGGCGGCGGGATCAGCACGAAGGGCACCTCAAACACGACGACGACGATCTGCCAGAGGATCAGCAGCCAGGCGCCGAACAGCAGTGGGATGACCAGCGACAGCAGGAAGCCGCCGATGCCCTTGCGTCGCGGCCATTCCGTGAGCTCGGTGACGAGCGCCCAGGCGAGCAGCCAGGATGTCGCGACCAGCATCCAGAAGCCGGGGCCGGCATGGCCGGCGAGCCGCGGCAGGAGATCGATGGCCAGCGCCGCGCCGCCATGCGCCGCGAGCGCCAGCAGGACGGCCGCGACGACGCGGCGGCTCATGCGGATC
Organism: Allobosea sp.; assembly: GCA_017307955.1. Lineage (GTDB taxonomy): Bacteria > Pseudomonadota > Alphaproteobacteria > Rhizobiales > Kaistiaceae > Kaistia. Next base: position 215,469 of record JAFKFV010000016.1, read on the forward strand.
GCCGCGAGGATCGCGAGCGCGGCGAGGATGATGATCGCGGGGCCCGAGAGGCCGAGCCCCGCCAGCCGCAGCGCCGGATCGGCGGCATCGAGCGGCAGCACCGCCATGCCGATCAGCCCGGGAATCGCGATCCAGGGCTGGATGTGCCCACGCGTGCGGGTCATCGCATCAGCCCCATGCGCTTCACGACGGCGGTGCCGCCGAGATTGACCATCCAGACGAGCAGCGCGGCGAGGATCGAAGCGGCGACGAGCGCCGACCAGATCTGCACCGTCTGCCCGTAATAGGAGCCGGCGAGCAGGCGCGCGCCGATGCCCGCCGAGGCGCCGGTCGGCAATTCGCCGACAATGGCGCCGACGAGGCTGATGGCGATGGCGACCTGCATGGAGGCAAACAGGAAAGGCAGCGCCGCAGGCAGCCGCAATTTCCAGAAGGTCTGCCAGCGATTGGCGGAATAGGTCCGCATCAGGTCGACGAGGATCGTGTCGGGCGAGCGCAACCCCTTCACGAGGCCGACGGCGACGGGGAAGAAGGAGAGATAGGTCGAGATCAGCGCCTTGGCCATGAAGCGCGAGGCGTCGGGCGAAAGGCCCATCTGGCCGTTCATGAGGTTGTAGCCGACCACCACGATCATCGGCGCGATGGCGACGATGGGCACCGTCTGCGAGGCGATGATCCACGGCATCAGGCTGCGGTCGAGGCTCGGCACATGCACGATCGCCGCGGCAAGCACCAGTCCGAGCAGGGTGCCGGAGAGGAAGCCGGCGAGGGTCGCCGAGAGCGTCACCCAGGCGTGGTAGACGAGGCTCTTCTTGGAGGTGACCGGCGTCTTGACCGTCGACTTCCACACCTCGGCGACGATCTGGTGCGGCGCCGGCAGCAGCGGCCGCTCCATGGAATAGGTGGCGACGACGAGGTCGGTGCCGGACAGCACCTTGTCGGCCCGCGCCGCGGCGTCGCGCGCGAGGCCGGCATTCATGAAGACCGCCGCGACATACCAGACGAGGATGATCGCCGCCGCCACGGTCAGCACCGGCACGAGCTTGCCGCCGGGCTTTTGCGGCGCGCGGATCGCAGGCGCGGCGGCGCTCATAGAATTTGCGTCTGCATTATCGCGCAGATCATCTCTTCTTGGCCCACTTTCTGGAGGGCGATATTACGAGAAATTTCTGGTCTCTCAGCTTTTGGGCAGCCCACCGCATATCATATTGCCAAGTATAGAATAGATCACCAGAATCGCGCAGATCCCGCTCGTGATGGAGCCAGATATGCTTGGCGACATCGGTGGGACTAGCTTCACCTCCTGCAGCCTCGACAGCTTGCAGCACCCAATCCTTTAGAAGATCACGCATGAGCCTCAATCCTCATAGGAGTGCCCCGCCCTGAGCCCGGCGCGGACGCGGGCGGCGATCTCGAGGAATTCCGGCGTCTCGCGGATGTCGAGCGTTCGGTCGCGCGGGAAGCCGCACTCGATGATGTCGGTGACGCGTCCCGGCCGCGGCGACATGACGACGATCTTGGTCGAGAGGAACACCGCCTCGGGGATCGAATGCGTGACGAAGACGACCGTCTTCTGCGTCCGGTCCCAGAGGCGGAGCAGCTTCTCATTCAGATGATCGCGCACGATCTCGTCGAGCGCCCCGAAGGGCTCGTCCATCAGGAGAAGATCGGGCTCGACAGCCAGCGCGCGGGCGATCGAGGCGCGCTGCTGCATGCCGCCCGAAAGCTGCCAGGGGAACTTGCGCTCGAAGCCGGAAAGATCGACCAGCGCCAGATTGTCGGCGATGCGCTTCTCGCGCTCGGCCTTGGCGAGGCCCATGATCTCCAGCGGCAGCGCGATGTTCTTGGCGATGGTCCGCCAGGGATAGAGCGCCGCCGCCTGGAAGACATAGCCATAGGCGCGCGCCAGCCGCGCCTCCTCGGGCGACACGCCGTTGACGGTGATCGAGCCGCCGGTCGGCTGCTCGAGATCGGCGATGACGCGCAGCAGCGTGGTCTTGCCGCAGCCGGACGGGCCGATGAACGAGACGAATTCGCCCCGCTTCACCTGGAGATTGATGTCGCTCAAGGCCTGGACCGGCCCGTCATTGGTGGCGAAGACGAGGGAAAGGCCGGCGATCTCGATCGCCGACGCTCCGTCCGCCTTCGCGCCTTGCTCCTCCCCGGCGCGCATGCGGTTCCTCAGACGCCGATCGGCATATGTTCGGGCGAACGGGTCACCGAACGCGGCGCCGTCAGTTCCTTCCAGGTGGAGAGCGCGCGGTTCACGGCCGGGAACGGCTTGCGGGCGATGAACTTGCCGCGGCCCGGCTGCGGGCCGGAATTCTGCCCGTCCGACCAGACGACATCGCCGCGCGACAGCGTGTAGCGCGGCAGGCCGCGCACCTCGATGCCCTCGAAGACGTTGTAATCGATGATCGACTTCTGGTTGGCGGCCGAGATCGTCTTGGAGAGCTTGGGATCCCAGACGACGAGGTCGGCGTCCGAGCCCGGCATGATGGCGCCCTTCCTCGGATAGATGTTGAGGATCTGCGCAATATTGGTCGAGGTCACGGCGACGAACTCGTTCGGCGTCAGCCGGCCCGTCTCGACGCCGCGCGTCCAGAGGACCGGCATGCGGTCCTCGAGGCCGCCGGTGCCGTTCGGGATCTTGCGGAAATCGCCGAGGCCGAAGCGCTTCTGCTCGGTCGTGAAGGCGGCATGATCGGTCGCGACCACCTGCAGCGAGCCCGCGGCGAGGCCGGCCCAGAGGCTGTCCTGATGGACCTTGTCGCGGAAGGGCGGCGACATCACGCGCTGCGCCGAATATTCCCAGTTCTGGTTGAAATAGTCGCACTCGTCGAGGACGAGATGCTGCACCAGCGGCTCGCCATAGACGCGCATGCCCTTCTGCCGCGCCCGGCGGATCGCCTCATGCGCCTGCTCGCAGGAGGTATGCACGATATAGACCGGCACGCCGGCGGCATCGGCGATCATGATGGCGCGGTTGGTCGCCTCGCCTTCCACCTCGGGCGGCCGCGAATAGGCATGGCTCTCGGGGCCCGTCTTGCCCTCGGCCATGTATTTCTGCTGGAGCGCCGCGACGATGTCGCCGTTCTCGGCATGGACGAGCGGCAGCGCGCCAAGCGCAGCGCAGCGCTGGAACGAGGCGAACATCTCGTCGTCGTTCACCATCAGCGCGCCCTTGTAGGCCATGAAATGCTTGAAGGTGTTGACGCCGCGCGAGACGACGGTCGCCATCTCGTCGAAATGCTTCTCCGACCAGCCGGTGATCGCGACATGGAAGGAATAGTCGCCCGAGGCCTGGCGCGCGGCGCGCTCCGACCATTCGTCGAGCGCCTTCACCATGCCGTCGGCGCCGGGAATGACGAAATCGACGACCATGGTCGTGCCACCCGAAAGGCCGGCGAAGGTGCCGCTCTCCCAGGTCTCGGCCGTCGTCGTGCCCATGAAGGGCATTTCGAGATGGGTATGCGGGTCGATGCCGCCCGGCATCACATAGGCGCCGGACGCGTCGAGCACCGTGTCGCCCGAAAGCCCCTCGCCGATCGCCTTGATCGTCTCGCCCTCGATGAGGATGTCCGCTTCATAGGTGCGATCCGCCGCGACGATGGTGCCGCCCTTGATGACCGTCGACATGATATTTCCCTCGTTCTCTCTGATCCGCTCGCGCTCAGCCGACGATCTCTGCCGTCTCCAGCACGGCATGCAGCAGCACATCCGCGCCGGCCGCCGCCCATTCGGGCGTTATGGCCTCGTCCTCGTTGTGTGAAAGCCCGTCGACGCAGGGGCACATGACCATCGTCGCGGGCGCGACCTTCGCCGCCCAGCAGGCATCGTGGCCGGCGCCGGAGATGATGTCCATGTGGCTGTAGCCGAGCCGCTCCGCCGCGGAGCGCACGCGGCCGACCAGCGCCGGATCGAAGGTGACCGGATCGAAATGGCCGACCGGCTCGATCGAGCAGCCGACGCCGAGCTCTCCAGCGATGACCGGCGCCTCGGCCTCGATCACGGCGCGCATGCCGTCGAGCTTGGCGCGGTCGGGGCTTCTGATGTCGATCGTGAACACGACCTTGCCGGGCAGGACATTGCGCGAATTGGGCGAGAAGAACACCTGCCCGACGCCGCCGACGGCGCCCGGCTGGTTCTCCATGGCGATCGCCTGCACGCGCTCGATGATGCGGGCCATGGCGAGGCCGGCATTGACGCGCATGGCCATCGGCGTCGAACCGGTATGCGCCTCCTTGCCGGTCAGCGTGACTTCGAGCCACCACAGACCCTGGCAATGGGTGACGACGCCGATCGACTTCTCTTCCGCCTCGAGGATCGGCCCCTGCTCGATGTGATACTCGAAATAGGCGTGCATCTTGCGCGCGCCGACCTCTTCCTCGCCGAGCCAGCCGATGCGCTTCAGCTCCTCGCCATAGGTCTTCCCTTCGGGATCCTTGCGGCCATAGGCGTAGTCGAGCGTCATCTGCCCGGCGAAGACGCCAGACGCCAGCATGGCCGGTGCGAAGCGGGCGCCTTCCTCGTTGGCCCAGTTGGTGACGACGATCGGATGTTTGGTGCGGACGCCGAGATCGTTCAGCGTGCGCACGAGTTCGAGGGCGCCAAGCACGCCCAGAACGCCGTCGAACTTGCCGCCGGTCGGCTGCGTGTCGAGATGCGAGCCGACATAGACGGGCAGCGCGTCCGGATCGGTGCCGGGCCGCGTCGCGAACATGGTGCCCATCTTGTCGACGCCCATGGTCATCCCGGCCGCCTCGCACCAGGACTGGAACAGCGCCCGCCCTTCGGCATCGGCGTCGGTGAGCGTCTGGCGGTTGTTGCCGCCCCGCACCCCAGGCCCGATCTTCGCCATCTCCATCAGGCTGTCCCAGAGGCGCTCGCCATTGATGCGGAGATTGTCGGTGGGGGCGGTCATGTCTTCATTGTCCTTCGATGACGGTCAACAGCGTGTCGATGCCGGGCATGACCCGGCGGTCCGACTTCCGTTGCTGCCTAAAGCCTGGATCCCCGAGTCAAGCCCGGGGATGATGTCGAGAATAGTCTCCGAAAGTCGCCCCGTTCAAAGCCCTCACATCGTCGGGAAGTTGAACACCGCGCCCGACTTGATGCCGTCCGGCCAGCGGCTGGTGATCGTCTTGATGCGCGTGTAGAAGCGCACGCCTTCCGGCCCGTAGATGGCGTGGTCGCCGAAGATCGACCGCTTCCAGCCGCCGAAGGAGTGATAGGCGACCGGGACCGGGATCGGCACGTTGACGCCGACCATGCCGGCTTCGATCTTGTCCGCGAAGGACCGCGCGGCGTCGCCGTCGCGGGTGAAGATCGCGGTGCCGTTGCCGAATTCGTGGGCATTGATCAGCCTGACTGCCTCGTCATAGGACCCGGCGCGCAGCACCGAGAGGACAGGACCGAAGATCTCCTCGCGGTAGATCGTCATTTCCTTGTCCACATGATCAAAAAGCGTGCCACCGATGAAGTAGCCGCCCTCATAGCCCTGCAGCTTGAAGCCGCGGCCGTCGACGACGAGCTTCGCGCCCTCGGCGACGCCCTTGTCGATATAGCCCGAGACCTTGTCGAGATGCTGCCTGGTGACCAGCGGCCCCATCTCGGCCTCGCGGTCGGTCGCCGGGCCGATCTTCAGCGCCCGGACGCGCGGCGCCAGCGCCTCGATGAGCGAATCCGCCGTCTTCTCGCCGATCGGCACCGCGACCGAGACCGCCATGCAGCGCTCGCCGGCCGAGCCGTAGCCCGCGCCCATCAGCGCGTCCGCCGCCTTGTCCATGTCGGCGTCGGGCATGATGACCATGTGGTTCTTGGCGCCGCCGAGCGCCTGCACGCGCTTTCCGTTGGCGGTGCCCGTCGCGTAGACATAGGAGGCGATCGGCGTCGAGCCGACGAAGCTCACCGCCTTGATGTCGGGATGGGCAAGGATCGCGTCGACGATCTCCTTGTCGCCATGCACGACATTGAGGAGGCCGGCAGGCAGGCCCGCCTCGTGCAGCAGCTCGGCGACCAGCATCGCGGCGCCGGGATCCTTTTCCGACGGCTTCAGGATGAAGGCGTTGCCGCAGGCGATCGCCACCGGATACATCCAGAGCGGCACCATGCAGGGGAAGTTGAACGGCGTGATGCCGGCGACGACGCCGAGCGGCTGGCGGTCGGAATAGCTGTCGATCGCCGGGCCGACATTCTTCGAATATTCGCCCTTTAGGAGATGCGGGATGCCGCAGGCGAACTCGACCACTTCGAGCCCGCGCTGCACCTCGCCGAGCGCGTCGTCATGCGTCTTGCCATGCTCGGCCGAGATGGCGCGGGCGATGCGGTCGGCGTTCTGCTCCAGGAGATCCTTGAAGCGGAACATGACGCGCGCCCGCTTCAGGGGCGGCGTGTCGCCCCAGGCGACCTGGGCCGCCTTGGCGATCGCGACCGCCGCATCGAGCTCGGCCGCCGTCGAGAGCGGCAGTTCGGCCGTCTGCTCGCCGGTGGCGGGGTTGAAGATCGGCGCGTTGCGCTTCGAGGCCGAGCGCTGCTTCTTGCCGCCGACGAGATTGTCGATCACCTGCATGGCGTCCTCCCGATCCTCTTTCAGTCGATGTCCCGGAGCACGCCGGCGAGCGTCTCGAAGATGCGGTCGATCTCGGCCTTCTCGATGATGAGCGGCGGCGACAGCGCGATGATGTCGCCGGTCGTGCGGATCATCAGATTGCGCTCGAAGGCCTTGAGGAAGGCCGAGAAGGCGCGCTTGGTCGGCGCGCCTGCGATCGGCTCCAGCTCGATGGCGCCGACGAGGCCGAGATTGCGGATGTCGATGACATGCGGCAGGCCCTTCATGCCGTGCAGCGCATCCTCCCAATAGGAGGAAAGCTCGGCGGCGCGGGTGAGCAACCCTTCCTCGGCATAGATGTCGAGCGTCGCCAGCGCGGCGGCGCAGGCGACCGGATGCGCCGAATAGGTATAGCCGTGGAAGAGCTCGATCGTGTTCTCCGGCGCATCCATGAACGCGTCGTAGATCTTCTTCGAGGCGAAGACGGCGCCCATCGGGATGACGCCCGAGGTGATGCCCTTCGCCGTGCAGACCATGTCCGGGATGACATCGAAATAATCGACGCCGAACGGCGTGCCGAGGCGGCCGAAGCCGGTGATGACCTCGTCGAAGATCAGCAGGATGTCGTGCTTGTCGCAGATCTCGCGCAGGCGCTTGAGGTACCCCTTCGGCGGGATCAGCACGCCGGTCGATCCGGCGACGGGCTCGACGATCAGCGCCGCGATGTTCGAGGCGTCATGCAGCGCGATGACCTTCTCGAGATCATCGGCGAACTCGGCGCCATATTCGGGCTCGCCGCGCGAGAAGGCGTTGCGGGAGAGGTCATGCGTGTGGCGGATGTGGTCGACGCCGGTGAGCAGCGTCCCGAAGGTCTTGCGGTTGCCCGAGATGCCGCCGACCGAAATGCCGCCGAAGCCGACGCCGTGATAGCCGCGCTCGCGGCCGAGCAGGCGGAACTTGGTGCCCTTGCCGCGCGCCCGGTGATAGGCGAGCGCGATCTTCAGCGCCGTGTCGACCGATTCCGAGCCGGAATTGGTGAAGAACACATGGTCGAGCGGCGACGGCATCATGTTGGCGAGCCGCGAGGCCAGCTCGAACGCCTTCGGATGGCCCATCTGGAAGGCCGGCGCATAGTCGAGCTCGGCCACCTGGCTCGACACCGCCTCGACGATCTTCTCGCGCGCATGGCCGGCATTGACGCACCAGAGGCCGGCGGTGCCGTCGAGGATCTCGCGGCCGTCGGCGTCGGTGTAATACATGCCCTTGGCCCCGACGAGCAGGCGCGGCGCCTGCTTGAACTGCCGGTTGGCCGTGAACGGCATCCAGAAGGCTTCGAGATTGTTCGGACGAAGCGGGGCGGTCATGATGGAAGGTCTCCGGAGCGGCGGTCTGCAAGGGCGAGACCGGTCATTTTCCTGAACGTATTCCCGCCCCCAAGGGCGGTCAATTCGTTGCAGGCGTTAAGACTGTTCTATATCCTGAACACATGAACGCTTCGCATTTCGAGATCGATGTCGGCGCCCGGCTTCGGGCGCTGCGCCTTCGCGAAGGGCTGTCGCAGCGGGCGCTGGCGAAGCGCGCCGGCGTCTCCAACGCCACGGTCTCGATGGTAGAGGCGAACCGCATCAGCCCGTCGGTCTCCGGCCTCCGCCAGATCCTCACCGGCATCCCGATCGGCCTCGCCGAGTTCTTCGCCGATCCCGAGATCGAGCGCGAGCAGGTCGTCTTCCGCGCCGAGGAGCTGAAGGAGATCGCCGGCGGTCCGATCTCCTTCCGCCAGGTCGGCGCCAATCTCGAAGGCCGCTCGCTGCAGATGATCCACGAGCGCTACAGGCCCGGCGCCGAGAGCGGCAAGGCGATGCTCTCGCATCAAGGCGAGGAAGCCGGCCTCGTCATCCGCGGCCGCATGCTGCTCGAGGTCGCCGGCGCCCGCTACGAACTCGGACCGGGCGACGCCTATTTCTTCGACAGCCGCAAGCCGCACGCCTTCCGCAATATTGGCGAGGGCGAACTCGAACTCGTCTCGGCCTGCACGCCGCCCAGCTTTTGAGGGGGCTGGCGCAGGGACCACCCCTTAAGCCGAAACGCTAGATCTGCCGGGCGATCGCGGCCTTGTCGATGATCGACCAGACTTTGCTGATGAGCCCGCCCTCAACTTCGTAGAAGACGTTCTCGTCGAAGGTGACACGCCGCCCATTGACGGGAAGCCCGAACAGCTCGCCACTCGGTCTGCAATCGAAATGCAGGCGGCTCGCGATCAGCGGTGGCTCGCACGCCAGAAGGGCGATGTCGAAATGGAGGTCGGGAATCGCGCGGAAATCGCCCTCGAGCATCGCGCGATAGCCCGACAGGCCCAACGTCCTGCCATTATGGATCGCGTCGACGCTGACGAACCGACCGAGATTGTCCCAGTCCTGGCGGTTCAGGCAGTCGATGTAGCCACGATAGAATGCGCTGAGCGTGTCAGGGCTCATGGCTTCATCCGCCGGGACGGCGACCGCAGTCAGGCCGCGACCTGCTTCAGCGCGACGCAGATATCGTCGACCACGGCCTCGACCACGCGCTCGTCGTCGCCTTCCGCCATGACGCGGATGAGCGGCTCGGTGCCCGAGGGGCGGATGACGAGGCGGCCGGAGCCGTTGAGGCGCGCTTCGCCTTCGGCGATCGCCGCCTTGACGCTGGCCGTGTCGAGCGGCTTGCCGCCGCCGAAGCGGACATTCTTGAGGATCTGCGGCACGGGATCGAAGCGGCGGCAGACCTCGCTGACCGGCTTGCCGGTCTGGCGCACCACCGCGAGGATCTGCAGCGCCGAGACGAGGCCGTCGCCGGTCGTCGAGAAATCCGACAGGATGAGGTGGCCCGACTGCTCGCCGCCGACATTGAAGCCGCCCGAGCGCATGCGCTCGACGACATAGCGGTCGCCGACCTTGGTGCGGTCGAGCGACAGGCCGAGGCCGCCGAGATAGCGCTCGAGGCCGAGATTGGACATGATCGTCGCGACGATGCCGGGCTTCGACAGCCGCCCCGCCTCGGCCCAGGACGCGGCGACGACGGCCATCAGCTGGTCGCCGTCAACCACCTCGCCGCGCTCGTCGATGATGATGACGCGGTCGGCGTCGCCATCGAGCGCGATGCCGATATCGGCGCGCACCTCATGCACCTTGGCGCGCAAAGCGGCCGGCGCCGTCGAGCCGACATCGCGGTTGATGTTGTAGCCGTCCGGATCGGTGCCGATGGCGATCACCTCGGCGCCGAGCTCCCAGAGCGCCTCGGGCGCCACGCGGTAGGCGGCGCCATTGGCGCAGTCGATCACGATCCGCAGGCCCGTCAGGTCGTAGGCCTTCGGCATCGTGCGCTTGGCGAATTCGATATAGCGGTCGCGCATGCCGTCGATGCGCTTGGCGCGGCCGAGATCATTGGGGCCGGCCAGCCGGTCGGAGAGGTCCTCCTCGATCAGCGCCTCGATCCGCGCCTCGGCCTCGTCGGAGAGCTTGTAGCCGTCGGGGCCGAACAGCTTGATGCCGTTGTCCTCGAAGGGATTGTGCGAGGCGGAGATCATGACGCCGAGATCGGCGCGCATCGAGCGCGTCAGCATGGCGACGGCCGGCGTCGGCATCGGTCCGAGCAGGAAGACGTCCATGCCGGCGGCGGTGAAGCCCGCGGTGAGCGCCGGCTCGATCATGTAGCCGGAGAGCCGCGTATCCTTGCCGATGACGACCCGGTGCCGATGCTTGCCGTTGCGGAAGGCGATGCCGGTCGCGATGCCGACCTGGAGCGCCATCTGCGGCGTGATCGGGAAGGTGTTCGCCTTGCCGCGGATGCCGTCGGTTCCGAAGAGTTTCCTGGCCATCACAATGATCCGTCTTGTCGCGCGCGGATGTTCATAGTCCGTAACCTACGCCAAGAGGGTTCAAAATTCGTGAGCGACCGCAACAATCGCCCGCAGCCGGCCGGTCAATGAAAAAGGGCGGCCCGGAAGCCGCCCCTGAATTCTTGCGAAAGACCTTGGCTCAGGCCTGCGGCTGCGGCTCGAGGCCGCCGCTGTCCTTCGGGCGCGGTCCGCGCGTCGTCGGAACGACCGAGGGCCGCGAGGGCGGAACGTCGTCGCCCGTGTCGCGCACCGGCGGCTTGCCGGCGAGCAGGCCGCGGATTTCCTCGCCGGTCAGCGACTCGAACTCGAGGAGGCCCTGCGCCAGCGTCTCGAGATCGGCATGCTTCTCCGAAAGGATGCGGCGGGCGTCGTCGAGGCCCGTCTCGACCAGGCGGCGCACTTCGGCGTCGATCTTGCGCGCCGTCTCCTCGGAGACGTTCTGCGTGCGCGAGACCGAGTGGCCGAGGAACACCTCTTCCTGGTTCTCGCCATAGGCAACCGTGCCGAGCTGGTCCGAGAAGCCCCAGCGGGTCACCATGGCGCGGGCGAGACGGGTCGCCTGCTCGATGTCCGACGCGGCGCCGGAGGTCACCTTGTCCTTGCCGAAGGTGATCTCCTCGGCGATGCGGCCGCCCATCATGATCGCGAGGCGCGAGGTCATCTGCTCGAAGCTCATCGAGAGCTTGTCGCGCTCGGGAAGCTGCATGACCATGCCGAGGGCACGGCCGCGCGGGATGATCGTCGCCTTGTGCACCGGATCGGTGGCCGGAACATTGAGCGCGACGATGGCGTGGCCGGCCTCGTGATAGGCGGTCAGCCGCTTCTCGTCCTCGGTCATCACCAGGGAGCGCCGCTCGGCGCCCATCATCACCTTGTCCTTCGAATCCTCGAACTCGCGCATGGTGACCATGCGCTTGTTGCGGCGGGCAGCCATCAGGGCGGCCTCGTTGACGAGGTTCATGAGGTCGGCGCCGGAGAAGCCGGGCGTGCCGCGGGCGAGCGTCTTCAGATCGACGTCGGGGGCCATCGGCACCTTGCGGGCATGCACCTTCAGGATGCGCTCGCGGCCGACGACATCCGGGTTCGGGATGATGACCTGGCGGTCGAAGCGGCCGGGACGCAGCAGCGCCGGGTCCAGCACGTCGGGCCGGTTGGTGGCGGCGATGATGATGATGCCTTCGTTCTGCTCGAAGCCGTCCATCTCGACGAGCAGCTGGTTCAGCGTCTGCTCGCGCTCGTCATTGCCGCCGCCGAGGCCGGCGCCACGATGGCGGCCGACCGCGTCGATCTCGTCGATGAAGATGATGCAGGGCGCGTTCTTCTTCGCCTGCTCGAACATGTCGCGGACGCGGCTGGCGCCGACGCCGACGAACATCTCGACGAAGTCGGAGCCCGAGATCGTGAAGAAGGGCACATTGGCTTCGCCGGCGACGGCGCGGGCCGTCAGCGTCTTGCCGGTGCCGGGCGGGCCGACCAGCAGCACGCCGCGCGGAATGCGGCCGCCGAGGCGCTGATACTTCTGCGGATCGCGCAGGAATTCGACGATCTCCTGCAGGTCCTCCTTGGCCTCGTCGACACCCGCGACGTCGTCGAAGGTGACGCGGCCATGCGCCTCGGTCAGGAGCTTGGCCTTGGACTTGCCGAAGCCCATCGCCTTGCCGCCGGCGCCGCCCTGCATCTGGCGCATGAAGAAGATCCAGACCGCGAGGATCAGGAACATCGGGAACCAGGAGATCAGCACGCCGATCAGCGAGGTGCCGGCCTCGGACGGGGGCTTGGCCGAGATCGCGACGCTCTTCGCCTCGAGGCGCTTCACGAGGTCGGAATCCTGCTGGGGTGCAAAGGTCTGGAATGGCGCGTTGTCGGTATAGGAACCGCTGATCTGCTGGCCGGAGATCACCACGCTCTTCACACGACCGGAATCGACGTCGGTCAGGAACTGCGAATAGGCGATGTCCTGACCGGCCGCGCGCGGACCCGGGTTCTGAAAGAGATTGAACAGCGCGATCAACAGCAGGCCGATGATGACCCAGACTGCGAAATTGCGAAAATTCGCGTTCATAGAAATCCCTTCAAGGGCGGTGAGCCGCGCTGCCGCGCCGCTCGTCATCGGCTAAGATAGGAGGACAGGCCGATGAAGCCAAGACGAGGCCGCTCCCGGCCCCGGCAATAAATGCTGGAATGGTTGAGGCGGCCGGTCATAGATCATCGCTCCGGCCCCGATCAAGCAGCCGATCCTTCACGATCGAGCGCGCGGCAAAGGTAATTCCCGCCGGCGGCGCCAGCCCCAGCAGCGGCGCGGCGATGAGGCCATCCGGGCCGAAAAGCGCCGGCGTCGCCGCGAGGGCGAGCGGCAGAGCATCGGGGACGCAGCTTGCCACGAGGCGCCGCCCCTCCCCGCCGAGCGCCGCGAGACGGACGCCGGACGGCGCGCCTGCGATATTCACTGCGAAGCGCCCGTCCCAGACACCCGCAAATCCCCCGGCCACCGCGATGTCCGGCAGCCCGTCCCGGCCGGCCTCGCGCTGGAAACGAAAGAGCCCCTTGCGGCGGTCGACGACGACGCCGGCGATGGTGCGCTTCAAAGGGGTGCTGTCATCCGCCATCGCCGCCACCAGGGCGCCGAGGCCGCCGAGGCGCGGCGGATAGGCGCTGCCGCCGACGGCGCGCAGGATCCGCGACACGGCACGCAGCCGCGTTTCCTCCGGCTCCGCGACGAGGGCCGCGACGTCGAGCCGCACGCCGCCGGCCTCGTCGACAGTGGCGTCGGAAGCGAACAGGCGGTCGACATAGCTGTCGATGGCGAGAGCCGCGGATCGGAAGCGCGCGGCGGTCGCGACGAGGCGCGGCGTATCCACCCCCTCGGCCGCGAGGCGCGGCATCAGCGCGCGCATGCGGGCACGGGCGAAGCGAGCATCCTCGTTATGCGGATCGGCGACGGGCTCGAACCCGGCCCGCGCGACGATGGCGCGAAGATCGGCCCGGCGGAGGGCGAGCAGCGGCCGTGCGACGCGTAGCCCGTCCCGCTCCGTCTCCGCCTCCATCCCGGCAAGACCGTAAATGCCCGATCCGCGCGCCAGCCTCAGCATCACTGTCTCGGCCTGGTCGTCGGCGTGATGCGCGGTCATGACGACGCTTGCACCCGCGGCCCGCGCCGCCGCGCCGAGCAGGCGGTAGCGCATGGCGCGGGCCGCGGCCTCGATGTCGGAGGACGGCAGGAGCGCATCGGCCT
>JAFKFV010000017.1 GCA_017307955.1 Allobosea sp.
CATAGGACTTGGCGACGCTGGTCGCCGCGAGCAGCAGGTCGCCCGCCCCGTCCGCCGCCGGAGGAGGGAGATGCGGCGAACGGGGCGCGGGCGATGGCGCATGGGGAGATGCGCCGGTCGCGGATCGGGGCGGAGCGGGATTGTTGTCGGGCATCGCGAACCTCCCTCTGGTCCGATTATTTCGGACTCTGTAAATTAGTTCGTTGCGACAGCAAACATAATTGCTGCGGTGCAGCGCCCGGCAGCACCCCTTCTCGGGGGATGCCGGGCGTCGCGCGTCGATCAGGGGGTGCGGTTGGCGATCGCCTTGCGCTCGGCTTCGCCCTGCTTGGCCTCGATGAAGGCCTTGGCGAGACGGGCGACCTCGACATTGTCGGTCCAGGTGTTGCGCCAGATCGCGCAGGTCACCGACAGGTCTTCGTCGACGACTTCCGAGGAGAAGCTCTCGAAGGTGATCCAGTCGTCATAGCCGATCGCGTGCAGCGCATCGAAGGCGGCGGTGAAGTTGATCACGCCCGAGCCGAGATAGCCGCGATTGCTCTCGCCGATATGGAAATAGCCGAGCTTGTCGCCGGCGAGCCGGATCGCGGCGGCCGGGTCGGCCTCCTCGATGTTCATGTGGAACGTGTCGAGATGCAGGAAGATATTGTCCGAGCCCGACTGCTCGATATAGGCGAGGCCCTGCGCCGTCGTGTTGAGCAGATTGGTCTCGAAGCGGTTGACCAGCTCGAGATTGAGCGAGACGCCGGAGGCCTTGGCGCGATCGGCGACCTTGGCGAGCGTCGCGACCGAATTGTCCCAGCCCTTCCGCGTCGGCAGGCTGCGATACTTGTTGTGCGCCGAGAAGATGATGCCGCCGAGCTTCGAGCCGCCGAGATCGCGGGTGATGGCAACCGCGTCGTCGAGGATCGCCTCGCCGCGCTTCACGCTCGCCGCGTCCTCGCTGGAGACATCGGCGTCCGCCGGCAGGCCCATCGTGACGACGACCTTCAGCCCGTAATTCTCGAGACGCTTGGCCAGCCAGGCGACATCGAACTTCTTCGGGTCGAGGCGCGGGAACTCGATCAGCCCGTAGCCGAGCCGATGCGTCTTCTCCATGGCGCCCTCGAGCGCCTCGGCGGTGCTGCCGCCGGTCCAGACGAAGGAGTGAATGCCGAGCTTGGACTCGGGAGGCTTGGTCATGGGAGCGTTTCCGGTTTCGTCGTCGAGCCACGGCTTGCCGCCGCTTGTTTGTTGTGAGTAGCAGCAAACTAACTTGCCTTCAAGAGGGTGTCCGGCTAGCTTCGCCTCGTGAGGAATGAGCCCCCGCCGAGGGGCGCTGGCCGCGCGAGCGACGCGGCATCGGGAGGAATTCATGACGGATACAGGCGGCGCGCCTGCCGGGGCTTCCGGCGGCGCTTCTGGCGCCCCTCTTGCGCCCTTCGACCTGACGGGCCGCGTGGCCATCATCACCGGCGCGGCGGGCGGCATCGGCTCGGCCATGAGCCGGCGCTTCGCCGAGGCCGGTGCGCGGCTGGCCCTTCTCGACCGCAACCCGGACGTGATCGCGGCCGCCGAGGCGCTCGGCCCGCAGCATCGCGGCTATGTCGGCGACGTCACCGACGAAGCCGCCATCGTGGCGCAGGTGGCGGCGGTCGCGAAGGATTTCGGCGGCATCGACATCCTCGTCAACAATGCCGGCATCGGGACCCTGCATCCGGCCGAGGAGAAGCCGACCGACGATTTCGATCTCACTATCGCCGTCAATCTCCGCGCCCCCTTCCTCTATGCGCGCGAAGCCGCCCGCCACATGCTGGCCAGGGGCTGGGGCCGCGTCGTCACCATCGCCTCGCAGGCGGCCATCATCGGCATCGAGGGCCATGTCGCCTATTCCGCCTCCAAGGCCGGCCTCATCGGCATGACCAACTGCATGGCGCTCGAATGGGGCCCGCGCGGCGTCACCGCCAACTGCATCTCGCCGACCGTCGTCGAGACGGCGATGGCGAAGATCGGCTGGGCCGGCGAGAAGGGCGTCCGCGCTCGCGCCGAGATCCCGACCCGCCGCTTCGCGCAGCCGGACGAGATCGCGCTCGCCGCGATCTATCTGGCCTCCGACGCCGCCGCGATGGTGAACGGCGCCAATCTCATGGTCGATGGCGGCTACACGATCCGCTGAATTCGGGAGGAAGAACGACAATGACGGGGATCGCCCGCAGCCAATCCATCGCCGGCAAGGTGATGGTCGTCACCGGCGCCAGCTCCGGCATCGGCCGCGCCGTGGCGCGCCGCTTCGCCGAGGAGGGCGTGAAGCTCGTTCTCGCCGCGCGCTCCGCCGACCGCCTCGCCGCGGTCGCGGCGGAGATCGGCGGCGATGCGCTCGCCGTGCCGGTCGATATCACCAGGGCCGAGGACATCGCCCGCCTCTATGACGCTGCGCGGCAGCGCTTCGGCGGCATCGACATCCTGTTCGCCAATGCAGGCAGCTATGTCTCCGGCGACGTGGTCGACGGCGATCCGGACGAGTTCGACAAGATCATCGCCATCAATGTGAACAGCGTCGTACGCATGGTGCATGCCGCGCTGCCGGAGATGATCGCGCGCCGCTCGGGCGACGTCATCGTCACCTCCTCGATCTCCGGCCATCAGGCGATCCACTGGGAGCCGGTCTATTCGGCGACCAAGCATGCGGTGCAGTCCTTCGTGCATGGCGTCCGCCGCCAGGTCTCGCGCCATAATGTGCGGGTCGGGGCGCTGGCGCCTGGCATGGTGCTGAACGAGCTCTGGGGCATCGACGACCCGGCCGAGATCGAGCGGCGCGCCAGCGCGCATGAGGGCCTCGTCTCGGAAGACGTTGCCGAGGCGCTGCTCTTCATGCTGACGCGCCCCGCCCATGTCACGATCCGCGACCTCGTGATGCTGCCGCAGAACCAGGATCTCTGACGAGACGCCAAACCCGGTCTTGCCGGTGGCGGGTTCCTAGCCCGTCGCCTGCGCCACAGGCACCATGCCGCGGCCTCGCTGCGGCAGCGAAGTCAGGCGGATCGACCAGATCACCGCCACGGCCAGCAGGCCGCCCCGCGCCGCGACGATGCCGAGACTGACGCCGACAGACCCGAACAGAAAGATGCCCGCCAGCGCCACCGCCATGAAGACGGCGGCGAGGGCGACGCCCGTCGCAGCAAGGAGCCTGGTCGCGCGATAATAGAAGAGGGCATAGGAAAACGGGAAATAGACCGACTGCAGGATTGCGGCGAAACCGAGCAGGTAGAAATATTCCAGGAACCCGTGAAAACGGGGATTGATGAAGCGTTCGGCGAACAGGAACACGAGCACCATATAGACGAGTGCCATCGTCACGATCATCGCGGTGAGCCACAGCGCGATTTTCCCGAGCCTTCGGCGCTGCGCTTCCGTCTTGGCCGCCGCGATCATCCGCATCGCGGTCGGCTGGATGGCGCCGTGAATGGCCATGCCGATGAACAACAGTCCGGACGCCATTTGCGAGGCGGCTGCGTAGATGCCGACGACGGCATCGGAGAAAAAGAAGCTCAGCAGGAAGCGGTCGCCCACCGTCATGGCGGTGTTGAGCAGGGTATGCGGAAGCGTCGAACCGCCGAGTTTCAGCGCGTCGACGACATGACGCCGACGTGGCAGACCGATGTCCCGGCGCGCCAGCATGACGCCGAGCGAGACCAGGCTCATCACGAGATAGGTCGCCGCAATGGCCGCCGATCGTCCCTGCCATCCCTTGTCGAGACCGACGACGAGCACAAGCGTCAGACAGAGATTCAGAACGGCAGTCGCGATCTGTACGATCGCGAAGGCGAAGGCCTCGTGTCGCGCTTGCAGGACGACTGGAAAGATCTGGTTGAATGACATGAAACCGCCGGTCGCGATGGCCAGGACGAACCAGCCATCCGAGAAGCCGGCCGCTGGCCCGAGCACCAGTCCAAGTGGCCAACTCGCCAGTGTCGCGGCGCTCGCGCACACGCCGATCACCACCAGCGCCGAGGCGAGATAATCGCGCCTTTCCCCTTCGGGACCGACGGTCAAGCTACGCATCACCGTGCTGGCCATGCCGCAATGGGTCAGCACGCTCGCCAGAAGCGCGATGGCCTGGAAGAGCGCGACGGTGCCGTAGTCGGCCGGCGTCAGGTGCGTTGTCAGCAGCGGCAGCAAGAGCAGGGGAAGGACGGCATTGACGGCGGAGGTCCCGAAATAGACGAGGGCAGCCCGCGCCGAGCGAATGACGCCCGGCGGCAGCGTCTGAAGCCGTCTCAGCAATGGGGCAATCCCTTTCGCAGATCGCGGGCGAGCCCGCCCTCGCTCATGGCGCATCCTAGCGAGGCCTGGCCGACCGGCAAGCAAAATGCCCTCTATGCGGGACGCGCCTTATTGACACACTTGACAGTTGTGACGTCGGTCTACAGTCTTGGGTCGCATTTCGGGGAAGTCTGATGGATTCAGCACAAGCGTTGCGGATTGCCGAAGCCGTCCAGCAGGCCTTGCGCCCGGCTGACGATACGCAGAGGAGCATGGACTTGGCTTTGGCTGCATCGCTGTGGGCGCTGACCGCCGATGCGCTCCGCGAGGCCGAGGCGCAGGAGGCCGAGGCTCGGGTCCTCAATGGCGCCGCGCCGCCGCAGGATGCCGGCCTCGAACAGACATCCCTGTAGCCAAACATCTGGATCATCGACGAAACGCCCTTCGGGGAACCCTCGACGAAGGCGAGGTCGTTCCGTACGCCGCGACCAGCGCGCTCAACGATCACGGCGTCGTCTGCTCCATCTCGTCGAACAACGTCCCCCCGAAAGGCATTGGACTGCGGGGCGTCGGCATCGACGCATGGCGCGGGAGATCGCGCTGCGTATCGAGGGCACAGCCTTTCGGCGCGACCTTGCGCGCAGCCGCCTTGCTCGCCGCTCCGGCCGCGCCGCGCGCCAGGATGTGGCTCAGCGGAAGGGCATGGGCCTGCGCGCCGCCTGATGCTCCCCGGCAGCCTCTGACTGCGACTGTGACGGCGGCCGATCCCCGCCTTGCGGGCTTGACCCTCCGGCGGACGGATTGACATATGGCGGTCCCGTCCTCGCGCTCCCCCAAGAGGCCCACCGATGCTCGATATTCCCGCCATCCGCTCGGAATGGCAGGCGCTGCGGCCCGAGATCGAGGCGCTGTTTTCGGCGCTGTGGCAGGTGCCGGAGTTGCCGGGCCTCGAGGTCAGGAGCGCGGCGCTGCTCGCCGACTTCCTCGAGCGGCACGGCTTCGAGGTCGAGCGCGGCAGCGGCGGCGTGCCGACGGCCTTCGTCGCCCGCAAGGGAACCGGCGACGGTCCGCGGATCGGCATCCTCGCGGAATATGATGCGCTGGCCAGCCTCGACAACGAGGCGGTGCCCTATCGCAAGGGCAGCGGCCGCAAGGCGGGCCATGGCTGCGGCCACAACCATATCGGCCCGGCCAATAGCGGCGCCGGCATCGCCGCGGCGCTGGCCGCCGCCAAGCTCGGCATCGCCGGCGAGATCGTCGTCATCGGCTGCCCGGCGGAGGAGATCTGCTGGGGCAAGATCGCCCTGCAGCAGGCCGGCATCTTCGACGACCTCGACATCATCCTGACCTCGCATGGCGACTACCAGAACGGCGCCCTGTCGCGGCCCTGCCATGCCTTCGTCTCGTCCGAGTTCATCTTCCGCGGCGACAGCGCCCATGCAGGCATGGGCACGGTACGCGACGCGCTGAAGACGGCCGAGGCGGCGATGGCCGCCTTCAATGCCGAGCTTCCGGAGCGCTTTCCCGGCATTGGCGAGAAGCACATCTTCCGCTCGGCCGGCGTCATGCCCGGCGTGATGCCGGAGGAGGTGCGGCTCTGGTGCTCGCTGCATCATCGCGATCTCGCGCCGATGATGGCGGCCTATGACGCGATGAAGGAGATCTTCACGCGGGTCGCCGCCACAACGAATGTCGGGCTCGAGGAGAAGTTCATCGCCGCCTGCCGCGGCTATCTGCCGAACGACGTCGCCGGCCGCGTTCTCGACGGGGCCCTGCGCGAAATCGGGCCGCCGCGCTGGAGCGAGGCCGATATCGACTGGATGAAGCAGCTTTCCGCCGCCGCCAGCCCCGGCAAGCCCTTCGCCCTCCATCGCGAGATCGAATTCCATGGCGAGGGCATCGACTATTACGGCCAGGACGACGGCGATGCGAGCTGGATCGTGCCGCTCGCGAGGCTCAACTGGGCCTATCCGACCACGGTGCCGATCCATCACTGGGCCTGGACGGCGCTTTCCGGCCACAAGGCCAGCAGCGCCGGCCCGCTGATGGCCTCCGAGGCGATCGCGCTCGCCGCCGTGACCTTCCTGAGCCGGCCCGATCTCGTCGCCGAAGCGAAGGCCGAACTCCGCCGGCGGGTCGGCGACGAGGTGATCACGGTCATCTCGCCCGGCATCAACGAGATCATGGCGCGCGATCCGGAAGCCTTCTGGGAGGCGCGCTGGTAGGCCGCGTTCAGCGAAGATGGCGGCGCATGAAGGCGCCCGCCTCGGCGAGCGCCGCGCGGCCTTCGGCGAGATGCGCGTTCCAGAGCGGGAAGGCGTGGATCATCTTCGGATAGATCGAGAGCGTCACCGCGACATCCGCCGCGCCGGCCCTTGCGGCGAGGCGGGTCGCATCGGAGAGGAGCGTCTCGTCCGAGCCGACCGCGACGAGAAGCGGCGGAAAGCCGCCGAGATCGGCGAAGAGGGGCGAGACGCGCGGATCGCGTGCGTCGAAGCCCACCGGCAAATAGGCTGCGGCGAGTTCTTCGAGATAGCCGCGGTGGATCAGCGGATC
This sequence comes from Allobosea sp., assembly GCA_017307955.1. Classification (GTDB taxonomy): domain Bacteria; phylum Pseudomonadota; class Alphaproteobacteria; order Rhizobiales; family Kaistiaceae; genus Kaistia. The sequence goes on from JAFKFV010000017.1 coordinate 6,799, forward strand.
GGCGGCGTCCTTGGTCGCGAGGGTCTCGCCGCCAAGCGTCAGGTCGGTCCAGGGCGAGATGAGCCAGGCACAGGCGGGCAGCGCCTCGCCCTCGGCGATGAGCGCCTGCAGCAGCGCCAGCGTCAGCCCGCCGCCGGCACTGTCGCCGCCGACCGCGATCTTCCCGGCCGGAATGCCGAGACCGCGCAGGAAGGCGAAGGCGCGGCGGGCATCCTCGAGCGCGGCCGGAAAGGGATGTTCGGGCGCGAGGCGATAGGCGATGGCGAGGGTGCGGATGCCGGCGGCGCGGCCCGCTTCTGTGACCAGCGTGCGGTGGCTGGCGATCGAGCCCGAGCAGTAGCCGCCGCCATGGAAATAGAGCAGCACGCGCGCCGCGTCGCTGCCGGGCGCCAGCGACCATTCGCCGGGGACGCCGTCGCAGTCGACGGGCTCCAGCACGATGTCGTCCGCGAGCGGAAAGGCGCCGCCGACCTCCTCGATCCGCCGGCGCCGCTCGTCCCAGCCAACCGGCCGCGGCTTGGCGCCGAGCAGCGCGCGGATGGCGCCGATTTCCGTCTGGTCCGTCATGCCCGCTCCTCCCCGATCGCGGCGAGCATGACAAGGAGAGGGCGCGGCGGCTAGCCCCGGCGCGGCGGGTCGTCGTCGAGGATGCGCTCGCTGGCGCCCTTGAGGTCGTCATACTGCCCCGAGCGCAGCGACCACAGGAAGGTGAAGAGCGCGACGAGGCCGAGGCCGATCGCCGATGGAATCAGGATCACGAGGCCGTTCATCACAAGGCTCCCTGAAGAGGCTGCGCCGTGGCCGCCGTATCGGCCGCCGCCGGCCTGGCGACAAGATCGGGGCCGAGCGAGAGGCGCAGCGCATTGGCGACGACGAGGATCGACGAGCTCGACATCGCCACCGCCGCGACGAGCGGCGTCACATGGCCGGCGACGGCGAGCGGCAGAGCGAGCGCGTTGTAGCCGATGGCGAGCGCGAGGTTCTGGAGCACGAGACGATCGGCCCGGCGGGCGAGATCGAGCGTGAAGGGGACGCTCGCCAGCCGCTCGTTCATGAACACGAAGTCGGCGGCGCTGCGGCCGATATCGGAGGCCGAGGCCGGCGCCATGGAGACCGTCGCGGCGCGCAGCGCCGGCGCGTCATTGATGCCGTCGCCGACCATCATGACGGCGCGGCCCTCGCGCGCGGCCTCCGCGAGGCGCGCCATCTTCGCTTCCGGCGACAGGCGGGCGGCGAAGCGCGCGATGCCGAGGCGGCGGGCGACGCGCGCGACCGCGGATGCGCCGTCGCCGGAGAGGATCTCGACGCCGCGGCCCGCTGCGACAAGGCTGGCGACTGCCTCGGCGGCGTCGGGGCGGATCACGTCCTCGAAGGCGAAGACGGCGATGACGCGGCCGTCGCGGCCGAGACAGACCTCGGTGCCGCCGCTCTCGCCCTCGGCCCCGCCACAGAAGGGCGCGCTGCCGAGGCGGAGCATGCCGCCGCCGACAAGGCTGGCCTCGAGCCCCTCGCCCGGCACCTCGCGCACGGTGGCGACCAGCGCCGGCGCGTCGGGCGCCGCCGCGACGAGGGCGCGCGACAGCGGATGCTGGCTGTGCCGCGCCAGCGCCGCGGCCAGCGCGAGGTCGTCCGCGCGGCCGGAAAGCTGGCCGGCGAAGCGCAGCTTGCCCAGCGTCAGCGTGCCGGTCTTGTCGAAGGCGACATCGGTCACCTTGGCGGCGCGCTCCAGCCCGGTGCCGTCGCGCATCATGATGCCGCTGCGGAAGAGGCGCCCGGCCGCGACCGCCTGCACGATCGGCACCGCGAGCGCCAGCGCGCAGGGGCAGGTGATGATGAGCACGGCCACGGCGTTCATCAGCGCGGTGTGCCAGTCGGCGGTCAGCACCACCCAGCCGATGAAGGTCGCGAGCGCGGCGAGATGGATGACCGGCGCATAGATGGAGGCGGCGCGGTCGGCGATGCGGCGATGGGCGGTGCGGCCGCTCTCGGCCGATTCCATCAGTTCCGCCATCTGCGCCAGGAAGGACTGCGACGCCGGCCGCAATGCGGCGACGGTCAGAGGGCCGGAGAGATTGACGGCGCCGGCGGCGATCTCGCTGCCGGGGTGGACCGCGACGGCCATGGATTCGCCGGTCACGATCGAGCAATCGACATCGCCGCTTCCGGAAGTGACGCGGCAATCGACGGGCAGCCGCTCGCCGGCGCGTAGCAGCAGCGCCATGCCGGGCTCGATTGCCTCGGCGGCGACGAAGGCGGTCGTGCCGTCGGGCAGAAGGCGATGGGCGCCGCGCGGCATCAGCCGGGCGAGATTGGCGACGGCGCCGCGCGCCCGCTCGCGCATCAGATGATCGAAGCTCCGCCCGACCAGCAGGAAGAAGAGGAGCATGGTCGAGGCGTCGAAATAGGCATGCGCGCCCGAGGTGAAGGTCTCGTAGAGGCTGAGCGCCGTGGCGAGCAGCACGCCGATCGTGATCGGCACGTCCATATTGGTGCGCCCGACGCGCAGCGCCGCGAAGGCGGAGCGGAAGAAGGGTCGGCCGGCATAGGCGATGGCCGGAATCGCGATCAGCGCCGACAGCCAGTGGAACATGTCGCGCGTCGTCGGATCGGCGCCCGACCAGACGGAGACCGAGAACAACATGATATTGCCGGCCGCGAAGCCGGCAACCGCCGTCGCGCGGATGAGTTCGCTCATCACGCCGTCGCGCTGGCCATCGGCGACGGGGTCGAGCGCATGCGTGCGATAGCCGCTGCGCCGGATCGCCTCGGGGATCGCCAGCACGTCGCCATCCGATGCGAAGACGACGCGCACCCAGCGCTGCGAGAGATTGACGCGCGCGCTCTTCACCTGCGGCAGCTTCGCCAGGCTGCCCTCGATGGCGTTGATGCAGGTGACGCAATAGGCGTCGGGCACCGCGAACTCGATCTGACGGCAATCCGTCCCGGCGGCGCGGCTGAGCGCGATCAGCCCGTCGGCGTCCTCGCATTCGCGGGCCGCCGGCATTGCCTGAGGGCCAAGATCGGGGACGACGCCCGCTGCGGACACGGCTTGCCTCCTCAGGGCGCCATCAGGCGGCTGTGCTGCTCGAAGGCGCCATGCGGCGTCTCGGCGGCACGGGTGAAGGCGTTCCAGACACCATGCGGCAGCTCGACATCGGCGGAATAGGTGCCGTCGGCCGCGGGAAGCAGCGTCACGGTGCGATCCTCGCGATCACCGAGCGGCCGCGTCAGGTCGACGGAAACGGCGCCGAGCGGGACGGGACGGCCGGAGCGGTCGCGGAGATCGAGGGCGAGGCGGCCGGGGCGATAGGTGAGCACGGCATGCCAGCCGAGCGCCGCCTGCTCGCGGGCCAGCCGCTCCTTGCCGTTGAATTCCTGGCTCGCGACATAGGAATTGGCGACGACGAGGCCCGTCCAGGTGCGGCTTGCCGAGACGGCCAGCCACAGATTGACGCCGACCACGACGCCGAAGAAGGCGATCATGCCGGCGAGGACATGCCAGCCGGTGATGGCGCGCCCCGACGCGGGCTTGCCCGGCGCCTCGATGTTCAGCGATGCGGTCATGGCCGCTGCTCCTTCGGCTTCTCGAACTTGGCATGGGTGGAGGCGGTCGCCTCGCCGGAGACGGCGCGGACCGCGAAATCGAAATCGGTGACCGTGCTTTCGAGCGCGGAGGGATCGGCGCGGACGAAGACGCGCGTCTCCATCACGGCGTCGGGCTGCAGCTTGAAGAGCAGCGAGGAGGACGGCGGCTCGACGGTGTCGGCGCGGGTCATCAGGCCGCCCGGCAGGCCCTCCAGCGTCAGCGTCACCGTGCGCGGCTCGGCGCGCATGTTGCTGATCTTGATCTTGAAGCCGTTGCGGATCGATCCGTCGGAGAGCAGCACATATTGCGGGTTGCGGTCATGCAGCGCGCTGATCTCGAGCGTCGAGCGCAGGGAGAGCGCCACCAGCATGGCGATGCCGATGCCGGCCCAGACGAGGAAATAGACGATCGTCCGCGGCCGGATGATCGAGCGCCAGGTGGTGTGGCGAAGACCGGGCACCAGCTTGCCGGTCGCGCCGTCACGGATGCGCGCCGGGTCGACGGCGGTCGTCTCGGAGGCGCCGGCCAAAGCCATATTGGCGTTGTAGTCGTTCAGCGTCGCATAGGAGATGAGGCCCCGCTCGCGGCCGATCTTGTCCATGACGCCATCGCAGGCATCGATGCACAGCGCGCAGGTGATGCATTCGAGCTGCTGGCCGTCGCGGATGTCGATGCCCATCGGGCAGACGGCGACGCAGGCGCTGCAATCGATGCAGTCGCCGACCTTGCGGCCCTCGGCGACGGCCTTCTTGGCGTGGCGCGACCGCGGCTCGCCGCGCCAGTCGTTATAGGTGACGGTGAGCGAGTTCTCGTCGAGCATCGCCGCCTGGATGCGCGGCCAGGGGCACATATAGGTGCAGACCTGCTCGCGCATGAGGCCGCCGAAGACATAGGTCGTCGCGGTCAGGATGCCGACGGTGAAATAGGCGACCGAGGCCGCGTGCAGCGTGAAGAAGTCATGCAGGAGCGTCGGCGCATCGGCGAAATAGAGGATCCAGGCGCCGCCGGTCAAAAAGCCGATGACGAGCCAGATGCCGTGCTTGGTGACGCGCTTCACGATCTTGCCGAGCGACCAGGGCGCCGCGTTCAGCTTGATGCGGGCGTTGCGATCGCCCTCAACCGCCTGCTCGACGGCGAGGAAGAGGTCGACCCAGACGGTCTGCGGGCAGGTATAGCCGCACCAGGCGCGGCCGATGGTCGAGGTGACGAGGAAGAGGCCGACGCCCGCCATCACGAGCAGGCCGGCGACATAGTAGAATTCCTGCGGCCAGATCTCGATGAAGAAGAAATAGAAGCGCCGGTTGGCGAGATCGACCAGCACCGCCTGGTTGGGCGAGAACGGCCCGCGATCGAAGCGGAGGAACGGCGTCAGGTAATAGATGCCGAGCGTGATCGCCATGATCAGCCACTTGAAGCGGCGGAAGGTGCCGGTGGCGCGCTTCGGGAAGATCTTCTTGCGCGGCGCGTAGAGCGGCTGGCGGATCTTCTGCGAGTTCACCGCCTCGACGTTGAAGCGCTCCGTCGCGCCATTCGCGTCGATCTCGGGGGCGTCGATACTGGTCACTGCCGGTCTCCGTAGGGGTGCCGGAGCTTTCGCATGTGCCGTTACAGACGGCGTTGACCTCGATCAAGCGCCCGGGCAGCGGTGGCTGTCCGGGCGCTTGATGTGGCGCAAGGGATGGGTAGCAGAAGCCTACTGGCCGCCGCCGAGCCCATGCACATAGACGGCGAGTTCCTTGACAGTCGTGTCGCCGAGCTTCGCGCCCCAGGCCGGCATCATGCCGAGACGGGGATGATTGACCTGCGCGATGATGCCGTCGACCGAGCCGCCATAGAGCCAGATCGCATTGGTCAGATTGGGCGCGCCGAGCTGCGGATTGCCCTTGGCCTCGGGACCGTGGCAGGCGGCGCAGTTCTGCGCATAGATCGCGGCGCCGGCCTCCGTCTTCTCGCCGCCCGGCAGGCCGGAGAGCGCGGCGACATAGGTCGCGACGGAGCGGATCTGGTCGCGGTTCAGGATGCCGTCGGTGCCGAAATTCGGCATCGGGTTGTCATGCGTGTCCGCGTCGAGCTGCGAGCGGGCGCCATGGGTGATCGTCTTGTGGATGTCGTCGATCGTGCCGCCCCAGATCCATTCGTCGTCGTTGAGGTTCGGATAGCCGAAGCCGCCGGCGGCGCCGGAGCCGTGGCACTGCGAGCAATAGACCTTGAAGGCAGAGGCGCCGCCGGCCGAGGCGAAGGCGGCGAGCGCCGGGTCTGCGGCGATGGCCGCGACCGGCATCGCCGCGATCTTGGCCAGCATCTCGGCCTGCCCGGCCTGCGCCGCGCTCACCTCCTGCTGCAATTGTTCGCGGGCCGTGTAGCCGAGAACGCCCTTCGTGCCGCCCGAGACGATCGGCCAGGCCGGATAGAGCACCGTATAGACCGCCGCGAAGGCGATGCAGGCATAGAAGGTCCACAGCCACCAGCGCGGCAGCGGATTGTTGAGCTCCTTGATGCCGTCCCATTCATGGCCGGTCGTCTCGATGCCGCTGAGCTCGTCGATGTCGCGCTGCTTCATGGCGTCTGGTCCTTGCCGGTCTCGTCGCGGAAGGGAATGAGCGCGGCGTCACGGGCCGCCTGGCGGGCACGGGGCCGGAGCACCCAGAACACGGCGGCGAGGAAGATCGCCACCATGTAGACGAGCCCCCAGCTGTCGGCGAAATGCCGCATGGTTTCGTAGTCCATCATCGATCCCCCTTAGCCGGCTCAGCGGATGTTGGACGTTTCGTCATAGCTGCTGAAATCGACCAGCGTGCCGAGCACCTGGAGATAGGCGATGAGCGCGTCCATCTCGGTGATCCGCTTCGGGTCGCCGTCGAAATCCTCGACGCGGGCCTTCGGATAGCGCGCGAGCAGCGCCGTGGTGTCGCTGTCGGGCGAGGCCTGCGCGAAGAGATCGGCGCGGGCGTTGTCGATCATCGCCTGGTCGTAGGGAACGCCGACCCGCGCATTCGCCACCAGTTCCGGGCCGATCATGCTGGTATCGAGCAGCGTGCGGCCGAGGAAGGCGTAGCTCGGCATGATCGATTCCGGCACGACCGCGCGCGGATCGTTGAGGTGATCGACATGCCACTGGCTGGAATAGCGGTCGCCGACGCGGGCAAGATCGGGCCCGGTGCGGGTGGAACCCCACTGGAAGGGATGGTCGTACATCGATTCCGCGGCGAGCGAATAATGGCCGTAGCGCTCGACCTCGTCGCGGAACGGACGGATCATCTGCGAATGGCAGGTATAGCAGCCCTCGCGGATGTAGATGTTGCGGCCGGCGAGCTCGAGCGGCGTATAGGGCCGCATGCCGTCGACCTTCTCGATCGTGTTGTGGAAGAAGAACAGCGGCGCGATCTCGACGATGCCGCCGATCGCGACGACGACGAGAGAGAGCACCAGGAGCAGCGTGACATTGCGCTCGATGGTGTCGTGTTTGACGAGGATGCTCACCCTGGCGCTCCTAGACTGCGGGTTTGGCCTGCGCGAGCGCCCCGACCAGCGGGCGTTCGCTGCGCACCTTGCCGAGGATGGTCATGGTGACGTTGACCGCCATCACGATGCCGCCGGCGAGGTAGAGCACGCCGCCAAGGGCGCGCAGGACATAGTAGGGATGCATGGCGGCCACGACCTCGGCGAAGGAATAGACGAGGAAGCCCTGGTCGTTGTACTCGCGCCACATTAGGCCCTGCGTGATGCCGGCGACCCACATGACGGCGGCGTAGATGACGATGCCGAGCGTCGCCAGCCAGAAGTGCCAGTTGACCATGCGCAGCGAATAGAGCCGCTCGCGGTTCCAGAGGCGCGGCGTCAGGAAGTAGACGGCGCCGAAGGAGATCATGCCGACCCAGCCAAGCGCGCCGGAATGCACGTGGCCGATGGTCCAGTTGGTGTAGTGGGACAGCGCATTGACCGAGCGGATGGACATCATCGGCCCCTCGAAGGTCGACATGCCGTAGAAGGCGACCGCGATGACCATCATGCGGATGATCGGATCGGTGCGGATCTTGTCCCAGGCGCCGCGCAGCGTCAGCAGGCCGTTGATCATGCCGCCCCAGGAGGGCATCCACAGCATGATCGAGAACACCATGCCGAGGGTCTGCGCCCAGTCCGGCAGCGCCGTGTAGAAGAGGTGGTGTGGGCCGGCCCAGATATAGAGGAAGATCAGCGACCAGAAGTGGATGATCGACAGGCGGTAGGAATAGACCGGCCGGTTGGCCTGCTTCGGCAGGAAGTAATACATCATGCCGAGGAAGCCGGCGGTCAGGAAGAAGCCGACCGCGTTATGACCGTACCACCACTGCGTCAGCGCATCCTGCACGCCGGAGAAGGCGGAATAGCTCTTCTCGCTGAACGGGCCGATCGGCACCGCCAGATTGTTGACGACATGCAGCATCGCCACGGTGACGATGAAGGCGAGATAGAACCAGTTCGCCACATAGATGTGCGGTTCCTTGCGCTTCACGAGCGTGCCCAGGAACAGCACCAGATAGGCGACCCAGACAATCGTCAGCCAGAGATCGACATACCATTCGGGCTCGGCATATTCGCGACCCTGCGTGATGCCGAGCAGGTAACCCGTCGCGGCCATCACGATGAAGAGCTGGTAGCCCCACATCACGAACCAGGCGAGGCCGCCGCCGAACAGGCGCGCCCGCGTCGTGCGCTGCACGACATAGAGGCTCGTCGTGAGGAGGGCCGAGCCGCCGAAGGCGAAGACCACCGCCGAGGTGTGCAGCGGCCGCATGCGGCCGAAATTGAACCAGGGCTGGATGTTGAGTTCGGGGAAGGCCATCTGCAGCGCGACGACGACGCCGACCAGGAAGCCGACCACGCCCCAGAACACCGTCAGGATCGTTCCGACGCGGATCGGGCCGTCCATATAGGCTTCGGGGTCGACCGGCGTCGCCGGCTCGAAGCTCGCGGTGCGTAGAAGGTAGAGCGTGCCGCCGCCCAGGCAGAGCGTCAGCACCCACATATGGGCGCGGAACAATTCGTCCTGCGCCAAGCCGGCCGATACGACCGCCGCAAACGTAGCGACCGCCAGCCCTATGATCCAACCGCTGTTTTTCACCCCAGCCCTCGCCCGAAGCCGACAATGGGAACTCGTTCGGTTGCATGGGTAGGCGTCGAAGCGGGGCTGCCGCCTTGATCGAGGTCAAGGCCGGCCGAGACGGCCCCCAGCATGGTCGCGTGGAACGGGGCCACCGTGGCGAAAGCGCCACTCGGTCGCAGGCGCCGCCTCACTAGGACATGCGCCACGGTGCTGATCGGCATCCTCCTCACCGGCCTCGCGATGGGCCTCGCCTCCAGCCTGCACTGCGCGGGGATGTGCGGGCCGATCGCCTGCGCCATGCTGCTCGGTTCCCCCGACGACCGCCCGACGGCGATGCTGGCGCGGACGCTCCTCGCCCAGTCGGGGCGCGTCGCCAGCTACATGATGGCCGGGGCCGCCTTCGGCGTGTTCGGCGCCGCGCTCTACGGGCTCGTCAATATCGAAGCCGCGCATCAGCTGATGCAGTGGGTGGCGGCGCTGACGATCGTCTGGATGGGCCTCTCGGTCGCCGGGCTCGTACCCGCCATGGCCGGGCTCGACCGGCTGCTCTTGCCGCTCGCAGGCCGTGTCGGCGGCTGGCGGCTCCGCTTTGCCGGCGCAGGACCGGCGCCGCTCTTCGCCGGCGGCCTTCTCTGGGGCGCCATGCCCTGCGCGATGGTCTATGCGGCTCTGTTCAACTCGCTGCTGACGGGCTCGGTCGCCGGCGGCGTCACGCTGATGGCCGGCTTCGGTCTCGGCACGCTGCCCTCCGTCACGCTCGCGGCGCTGGGGCTCGACCGCCTCCGCCGCGTCACGCGCACGCCGCTCCGCCGCGGCCTCGCCGGCGCCGCCCTGGTCGCGGCCGGCATCGCCGGGCTGCTGCTCACCGCCCCGGGCGGCCCGCTCTGCCTCACGTGACCGCCCGGCGGCCGCGAGGAGCTTGCGGCAGGACGGGCATTCGAGATGCGATGGCGCCTTGCTGCGCGATATGGCGGAGCGTTTCGGCGAGCGCGGCGAGCTCGCGCACCTGTTGGTCGATCGCCTCCGCCTTCGCGAGCAGCCTGTCGCGTGGCAGCTCGAAGCCGCCGGCCCGCCCGTCGGGCCGCCCCGACGGCGACGGTGGACGCAGCCCAGCACAAGCCGTTGTCAGGGTTCGCGGATGGCGCTGTCGAGACCCCGCAGGATCGGATAGAGGAAATAGGACATCACGGTCCGCTGCCCGACCTTGATCTCGGACGAGACCGACATGCCCGGCAGCAGCGAAACCGGCGCTCCGTCGACCCGGAGCTGGTTCTCCGACAGCGCGATGCGCGCACGAAAATACGGCAATGACGACCGGCCGGCTGCCGCTTCCTGCTGGCTCGGCGCAAAGGCGTCGCGGCTGATGGTGCGGACCGATCCCGTCGCCGTCCCATACTTCTGGAATGGATAGGCGTCGAACTTCACCCTCACGGCATCGCCCGCCTTGATGCGGCCGATGTCGCGCGCGTCGATGGACACCTCGGCTTCGAGCGGCACGTTGAGCGGCACGAGCGTGACGATCGGCTCGGCCTCGCGGACCACCGAGCCGATCGAGCGCTGGGCAAGATCCAGCACGACCGCATCGGCCGGCGCCGTCAGGGCGATGAGGTTGCGGCGGAGCTTCATCTTCTTGAGCTCCTCGTCGACCGTATCGCGCTGGTTGCGGACCTCGACCAGGCTTTCCATGGTCGTGCGGCGAAGATCGTCGATGAAGGCCTGCCGGTCCGCCTCGAGCTTGGCGAGAAGATGCGTTTCCTGCGCCCGCTTGCCATGCAGGGCCACGATGGTCGCGTCGACGTCGAGACGCGAATCGCGAGAGCTGAGGAGGTTGAGCAGCGAGCCGAACTCCTTCTTGTAGAGGGTATCGCGCGCCGCCTCGATCAGCTTCAGGTTCTCCCGCCGCTCGACGAGGATTGCCTCCTGCTCGGTGCCCGACCGGAGGGCGGCCTTCTGGCCCGCGATCTGCTGATCGAAGTTCTGCAGCTGGGAAAGCCGGAAGGCGCGGCGCTGTCCGAAGAGTTCCACCTGCAGCAATTCGTCCGGCGTGCCCCCGGCCGAAAGACCATAGTCGTCGCCGCGGATCTCTGCTTCCATCCGCTTCACCTGCGCATCGAAGGCACGGAACTTCGCCTCCAGCTGATCGACGTCGGACTGGCTGAAGGTCGCGTCGAGCCGCGCCAGGGTCTGTCCCGCGCGGACGGTCTCGCCGATGGCGACGTCGATCGAGCGGATGATCGAGGTCTCGAGCGGCTGGACGACGATGGTCGGCTTGGTGGTGACGAGCTTGCCCTGTGCGACCACGACTTCGTCGACCGAGGCGAGCGACGCCCACAGCACCGCCGAGCCGAGCAGCGCCAGGATGCCGAAAAGCGTGATGCGCGCGATGCGCGGCGGGTCGCGGGCCTCGAGTTCCAGCGCCTCGGACTGAAACTCGGCGATGACGGCGCGGTGTCGCTGCAACGGCACGACGGCCGGGCGGCGCTCGGGCGGGACCGGCTCGCTGCCTTCCGTCGATCGCACATTGGCGTTCATGCCACCTGCCTCGTCTGCTGGCACCAAAGATGGCGATAGGTCGGGCAGCGCGCGACGAGGGCGTCGTGGCGGCCGAGATCGGCGACGCGGCCACGTTCGATCACGAGAATGGCGTCGGCATCGGTCAGGGTCGAGAGCCGGTGCGAGACGATGATCACCGTTCGTCCCTCGGCGATGCGCCGGAGATTCTGGCGGATGATGGCTTCGCTGTCGGGGTCGAGCGCGCTCGTCGCCTCGTCGAGGATGAGCAGGCGCGGATTGGTGATCAAGGCGCGGGCGATCGCGAGCCGCTGCTTCTGGCCGCCGGACAGGTTCGAGGCGTTTTCCTCGAGCATGGTCTCGAGGCCGCGCGGCAGGCGCTCGATGAACTCGTCGGCCCCGGCGATGCGGGCCGCCTCGGCGATGTCCTCGATGCTCGCATCAGGCTTCGCCGCCGCGATGTTGTCGCGCACCGATCCGCGAAACAGGAAGCTGTCCTGAAGGACGACGCCGATGCTCTTGCGCAGGTGAACGAGATCAAGCTCGCGGCTGTCATAACCGTCGATGCGGACGAGCCCCTGCTGGAGCGTGTAGAGGCCCTGGATGAGCCGCGTGACGGTGGTCTTGCCCGAGCCGCTCTTGCCGACGATGCCGAAGACCGATCCGGCCGGAACGGTGAACGAGACGTCGTCGAGCGCCGGCGCCCCATCCGGCCCGTAGCGGAACGACACATTGGAGAACTCGACGCGGCCCGCCAGGCGCGGCTGCAGACCCCGCCCCCGGCCGAAATGCTCGCGGCGCTGGTTCATGATCTCGCCCAGCATGCGGACGGACAGCGCGACATCCTGGTATTCGTGCACCATGGTGACGATCTGGACCAGCGGCCCGGATACGCGCCCCGCCAGCATGTTGAACGCCACCAGGGCGCCGATCGTCATGCTGCCGTCGAAGACATCGAGGGCGCCGAGGCCGATGATCGCGACGCTCATCAGCTTTTCGAGGAGCCCGGTGACCGCCTGCGCGATGGTCGAGATCGTCTCGACCCGGAAGCGGACCGAGACCGATTGCGCCGAGCCGTCGCCCCAGACACGACGCTGGCGGGGCTCGAGCGCGAGCGACTTGACCGTGCGCATGCCATGCACGGTTTCGACGAGTTGGGCCTGGCGCTCGCCCTCCGCCTCGTAGAGGGCCTTCAGTCGCCGGCGGAACGGACCGACCAGAGTCAGCACGACGAGGCCGACCAGAGCCGTGAAGCCGAGGACGACGAGGGTCAGCTTGACGCTGTAGAGCAAGAGGATCGGCAGGAAGACGAACAGCGACAGGCCATCCAGGAATGTCAGGAACAAGCGACCCGTGAGGAACTCGCGGATGCGCCCGACCTGCTGCATGTGCTTGACGAGCACGCCGGCCGACGTCTGCTCGAACAGCGCGATCGGCAGGTCGAGCAGGTGACCGAAGGTCCGCGTCGCGACGCGGATGTCGATCTTGTTGGTGGCATAGAGCAGCAGATAGCGGCGCAGGAACGTGAACGCCGCGTCGAAGACCAGCGCCGCGCCGACGCCGATCGTGAGCACCGTCAGCGTGGCATAGCTTTGATGCACCAGCACCTTGTCGATGACGATCTGGAAGAAGATCGGCGTCGCCAGTCCGAGGGCGTAGAGCACGATCGCGGCGAGCGCCACGTCGCGAAACAGCCGGCGCTGCAGCACGATCTCGGGAATGAACCAACGGAGCCCGAAGGGCTGGTTCTCGTCGAGAATCCCGTGCGACCGCTTGACGAGAATGGCGGTGCCGTCCCAGACCCGGGCGAGCCGCGCCTCATCGAGCAGAAGCATCTCAGGGCGGACTGCGAGCGGATCGAGGACGCGGACAAGCGTCCCGTCTTTTCCCTCCACGATCCCCGCGATGACCACCCAGTTGCCGTTCTGCAGCCGGGCCAGGACCGGATAGGCCGCGCCGAGCTTCGTCAGGGCGCCCCAGTTCAGCGGCGTATGCTTCGCGCGGAGGCCCGCATCTTTCGCCATGCGCAGCAACTGCCGCGCCGCGACCGCCGACCCGTCAAGAGCATGATCGTGCATCAGCCTCTCTGGCGAGAGGTCGATGCCGTGATGACGGGCGACGAGCGCCAGGCATTGAAGCCCGGTATCAGGGGTGCCGGCCATTATCGGCCCTCAACAGGATGGCCGCGCGTCAGTTGAAGTTGGGCGAGACATTGACGGCCGCGGCCGCATCCTGGCGGCTTTCAGCCACCGGCGGTTTCGGCATGTCCGCGATCCGGCGGATCGCACCAGCCTCGACCAGGCCGTTCAGCGCCTTCTGCATCAGATCCACCGAATTGGCGAAGGCGTCGACCGGCATGATCACGCGCTGTCGAAAGACCGCCTTCGGATTGTTGTTTCCGTCGCGCTCGGCAGGAGAAAGGCTCACGAAGTCGATGCGGACGATCGAGCCGGTGATGGTGATCTCGCCGACACCGTCGGCATAGAGTTCGGCAGACATGGCACTCTCCTCGGATGAAACTCGGAAACAGGAACGGGCGGCGACCGCTCGCTCAGGCATGCGCTGTCGCCTGCCAGGGCGGGAACGGGTCGACGAGATGGGCGACGGACGCCGGATCGAAGCCGGTCTCGGGACCGACGAGGGCGGCGTCGAGCTCGGCGCGCAGCGCCGCCTCGTTGAGACCCGCGCCGATGAACACCAGCTCCTGCCGGCGGTCGCCCCACCCAGCGCTCCAATGGCGGTCGATCAAGGCGCGGAATGCCGGGCTCGCCGGCCACAGGGCGCGTGGCACTGCCGCCCACCAGAAGCCCTTCGGATCGACGCGGCGCTGCGCTCCGGCAATCGAGAGAAGTCCGATCTCGTTCGGCCGCGTCGCCAGCCAGAAATGGCCCTTCGCGCGCAGAAGGCCAGGCCAATACCTGTCGAGCACGGCGTCGAAGCGGACCGGATCGAAGGGACGTCGCGCCCGATAGACGAAGCTGCGGATGCCGTACTCCTCCGTCTCGGGCACATGAGCCTCGGCGCCGAAGAGCTCCTTGTGCCAGCGGGGATGGCGCGCCGCCCTGACGTCATCGAACAGGCCCGTATCGAGCACCGCGCCCGCCGACAGGCGGCCGAAATCCGTTTCGATGACGCGCGCATCGGCATTGAGCGCGGCAATGATGCGGCGAATGGCGGCGCGGTCGGCGGCACTCGCCGAGGAAACCTTGTTCACGACCACGAGGTCGGCGAACTCGACCTGTTCGACGAGGAGATCGGTGAGGCTGCGGGCATCGTCGGCGTCGCGGCGTTCCCCCCGGTCGGCGAGCCGGTCGCCGCTGCCATAGAGGGCGAGGAAATTCGCGGCATCCACCACCGTGACCATGGTATCGAGCCGCGCGATGTCCGCGAGTGCCGCGCCGGCCTGGTCGCGAAACGAGAATGTCGCCGCGATCGGCAGCGGCTCGGCAATTCCCGTTCCCTCGATCAGCAGATAGTCGAAACGGCCCTCGCCCGCGAGGCGGCGAACCTCGCCGAGCAGATCGTCGCGCAAAGTGCAGCAGATGCAGCCGTTCGACAGTTCGACCAGCGTCTCCTCCGTGCGCGACAGGCCGCCGCCGTCGCGGACGAGGTCGGCATCGATGTTGACCTCGCTCATGTCGTTGACGATGACCGCGACGCGCCGACCCTCGCGGTTGCAGAGCACATGATTGAGGAGCGTGGTCTTGCCCGACCCGAGAAATCCGGTGAGGACCGTGACGGGCAGCCGATCGTCCTGGGCGAGGAGGCGCGTCATGCCCATGCCTATGCCGCGAGCTGTGGCCGGAACACGACATCCACGTAGTAGTTCGTGGCGTTGTAACTGCTGCCTGGAAAGGCGCCGGCCGCGCCATAGGCATAGACACCGTTGCCGCCGCTGAGCGCCGACGAGAGCGCATGCAGATTGCCGCTCGAAACCTCCGAGCCGAGGCCCTGGGGTGTCGCCGAGTAATGACCGTTGGTGCTGTAGGACACGACATAGGTCGTGTCGGCATCGATCGCGACCGGCGTGTCGAGCGTTGCCTGCTGCCAGCCGCTCGCGGTCTCGCTCGAGAAGCTCACCGAGGCGATCAGCGTGCCGGTCGAGGTCCAGAGATAGCCGGTATGGGCGCCCGTGTTCTCGGCGGCCTTGTAGAAGCGGATATCCGTGACCCAGCCCGAGACGTCGGCCTGGAACTTCATGCCGAGATTGACCGGATTGGTGTCGGCAACCGAGACGATGGCGGGCGTGCTGCTGGCGGAGAAGACGCTTTGCGCCGGCGCCTGCCCCTGCGGCAGGATGGAAAGCGACACCTGCGCGGACGCGGTATCGCTGTGGCCGTCGGAGATCGCATAGGAGAAGGCGGCCGCGCCGGTATAGCCGGACGCCGGCGTGAAGGTGATCGTATTCGACTGCGCGTCGAAGACGGCAGTGCCGTTGCTGGCATTGCTGACGCCCGTAATGGCGAGCGCGTCACCGTTCGGATCGCTGTCATTGGCAAGCAGAGTCGATGCCTGGATGACCAGCGGGGTATCGCTCTGCGTCGAGAGGCCGCCGTCATTGACGGCCACCGGAGCCAGATTTCCGGCCGGCTCATAGACGACGTCGACCCAGTAGTTGGTCGCGTTGTAGCTCTGGTTCGGGAACTCGTTGCCCGAGCCATAGGCATAGAGGCCGTTGCCGCCACTTGCGCCGCTGGAGGGGGCGGTCAGGGGCCCGTTGCTGTGGCTGGTGGAGAAATAGTTCGACGTGGCCGCATAGCTGCCGTTCGACTGGTAGCTGGCGACATAGGTCGTGCCCGCCGCGATCGTGACGGGCTGCGAGAAGGTCGCCGTCTGCCAGCCGCTCGCGGTTTCATTGAGGAAGGTGACGCTGGCGAGCAGCGTTCCGTTGCTGGACCAGAGCGAACCGGTATGCGTGCCGCTGTCCTGCGCGCTCTTGTAGTAGCGCAGGCCAGTGATCGTGCCGGCGGCCGAGGCGACGAACTTGACGCCGAGTTCGACCGGGTTGCCGTCGCTGACGGACGTGGCAGCCGGGGTGTCATTTGCGCCGTAAAGGCTTACCGCCGTGCTCGGTGGTGAGACCGAGATCGACGCGCTGGCTGATGCGCTGCCGCCATGGCCGTCCGACACCACATAGGTAAAGCCGGCCGGACCGAGATAGCCTTCAGTCGGGGTGAAGGTGATCGTCGCCGCCTGCAGATCGATCGAGACAGTCCCGTTGCTCGCATTGCCCACGTCCGTGATCGTGAGAATGTCCCCGTTCGCGTCGGTGTCGTTGGCGAGGAGTTCCGAGAAGGCAAAGACGCGCGGCGTGTTCTGGACGGCGCCGATCCCGTTGTCGTTGACAGCAACGGGGGCGACATTCGCCATCGAGTTGTTGAACACGACGTCGACCCAGTAGTTGGTCGCGTTGTAGCTGTTGGTCGGAAAGACACTGGACGAGGAATAGGCATAGAGCCCGTTTCCACCGCTCGACGCGGAGGACGGCGCCGTCAGCGTTCCATTGCCGTGGCTGGTGGCGAAGTAGTTGCCGCTCGCCACATAGGTGCCAGTCGTGTGGTAGGAGGCGACATAGGTCGTTCCCGCCGTGACCGGCACCGGATTGGACAGAACGGCGGTCTGCCAGCCGCTGGCCGTCTCGTTGACGAAGGTCACCGTGGCAAGGGCCGTTCCGGTCGCGCTCCACAGCGTCCCGGTATGACTGCCGGAATCCGCCGCCGCCTTGTAGAACTTGAGGCCGGTGATGGTGCCGTTCGTCGACGTGACGAACTTCATGCCGAGCTCGACCGGAGCGCCGGAGTTGGCCGGCCCGCTCGGACCGTCGCCAGGCTGGAAGACCGAGACGCCGGCGGCAGCATCCTCGATCGAGAGGCTGACCTCAGCCTCGCTGGTGCCGCCCCGCCCGTCGGAGATCGTGTAGCTGAAGCCCCCGGCGCCGGTATAGCCGGCCGTCGGCGAGAAGGTGATCGTGCCGATGGCCTGGTTGAAACTGACGGTCCCGTTCAGCGCCTGGCCGACACCCACGATCTTCAGGGCGTCATTGTCGGGGTCGTTGTCGTTGGCGAGCAGCGAGGCGACGGTGAATGTCCGCGCGGTGTCCATTGCGACGAGCAGCCCGCTGTCATCGACGGCGACCGGGGTCGTGTTCGGTCCGGCATCGAGAACCACGTCGACCCAGTAGTTGGAGCCGCTCGAATTGCCGCTCGGGACGCTGGTCGGGAAGGTGCCTGCGGCGCCATAGGCGAAGACGCTGCCGCCCGGCTGCACGCTGATCTGGCCGTTGGAGTAGCCGGCGTCGAAATAGCCGTCGTCGACCGAATAGAAGCCGTCGCTGTGGTAGGACGCGACATAGGTGGTCCCGGCTGCGATCGCGACAGGACTGGAGAAGGTCACGGTCTGCCAGCCGGACAGCGATTCAACGGTGGCGACGGCCGTCGCCAGCAGCGTGCCGTCCGCCGTCCAGAGGCTCACCGGATGCGAGCCGACATTGTAGAATCCCTTGTAGAAGCGGATGCCCTGGACCAGCCCGCCATTGGTCGCCTGGAAGCGAACGCCAAGTTCCACGCCGTCGCGATCAGGCGCGGTCTCGACCGTCGGCGTCGATGCCATCGTCCAGAGGCCGGTGGTGGCCGGAAGAGTGACCGAGACCTGCTTTCCGGCCGAGGGCGTCTCGAGGTTGAGGCTGTCGTCGACCGCGCGCGACATGATCGTGTAGCTGCCGCTCGCCTGGACGACCCAGTCGAAGCTCCAGCTCTCGCGACCGGTGGCCTTGAACCAGTGCGCGCCGCCATCGGTCGATACTTCGACACCGGCGACCACGCCGCCGCCATTGTCCTGCGCGGTGCCGGTGATGGTGACGCGCTGGCCTTCGAGGAAGGTGCTGCCGATATTGGGCGCGGTGATGCTGGAGGTCGGCCTGATATGGTCGGTCGACTGCGTGGCGAGGATCAGGCTGGCATCCAGCGTCGAGGGCTGAATGCCCATGTCGGCGAACATGTTGACCATCGCCTGCTGGACATTGGGATCCGTCTCGGTCGCCGGGCCTTCGTGATCGGCGTTGAGACCCCATGACCAGAACACGGTGCCGGCGCTGAATACCAGCGCGCCGCTTTCTGCGTCGCGATACATCGTCAGGCTGTGGGTCGCGTTGCCGGCGCCGACGGATGTTCCATAGTCGCGCAGATAGGTATCGACCGAGACCGTTGTCAGCGACATGTTGATGAGGCCGGCCGGCCGGTAGCCGTTCTCGACGTCGGAATTCCACTCATAGCCGAGGATGTTCTTCGACAGCTCGAGCGACTGGCCCGCCTGGAGGTCGGCGACATCGGTGTCCCGCCAGAAGCGCAGCTTCGAATAGTCGGAGCTGACCGTGATGGCGTCCTGGCGGTAGGCGTCGACCTGGAACATCGTCCCGATCAACGCATTCTCCGGCTCCTGCCCCGGCGCCGCGTTGTTGGGGTCGCGCCATGTGCCCGTCGCCGTTCCGGTCGGGTCGCTCGTCGTGCCCCATGTATCCTTGTAGGACACCATGGTGCGATACGCGGTCCCGTTGCCGTCGATGCTGGTCTCCCAGCGGACCTTCCAATACATGTCGTTGCCGCCCCAGAAGGCGAGATCGACACCGGCATCGCGCGCAGCTTCGACATTGGCTCTCTGTTCGGCGGACCAGTATTCGTCATGGCCGACCGAAAGAAAGGCTTCGTGGTTCATCAGCGACGCGCCGGATCTGGCCGTATCGACGCCTGAAATGTATGAGACGTCGTAGCCGTTCTGCTCGAGCCACTGGATCGCCGAGGCTTCCACGCCGAAGATGTAGTCGTGCGTTCCGCCGATAGGACTGGTGTTGGTGACGATCGGCCTGTTGTAGCTGACCGCCGTTGCCCGGCCGATGGCCGTGACGCCGCAGCTGCAGTTCGGCGGCATGTATCCGATCAGGTTGGCCGGATCGACCGGGACTTCGCCGAAGTAGAGGCTCGCGCCACCCCAGGCATTGTAGGCCTGCCAGGTGGTATCGGAGGTCTGGAAGACGATGTCGCTGGTCGAGGCGTCATCGCGCACGATGAAGGGAACGATGCTGGATCCTTCGGTTCCGTCCTCGCGCACGAGCTTCGCGAAATAGACCCCGGAGACCGCATCGCTCGGAATCTCCCAGCTCGCCGAGACCGACCAGTTGCCGGCATCGATGAGCCCCCGGCTCATGTCGACGATGGGATGCGGCTGAACCTGGGCGCTCGTCAGCGACTTGTCGATCGTCGCGACCTTGCGGGCGCCATCGCCGCCATAATACCCCATGCGATAGATATCGAGCCGGTAATGCGTCGAGTCCGTCGCGATCTTGAAGTCGACCGTGCCGCCGATATTGGTGCTGATCTGCGTTGCGAAACCCTGTATATTGCCGTCGCCGTCGCCATCGACGGCCCATTCGCTGCGCGGATTGCCCTGCTTCGCGTTCTCGATGGTGATCTTGTTCGGCGCGCCGGTCTGCACTGTGACCACCGGATCGGACTGGATGACCTCGGTGTCGACGCCCGGTGGCATCGGCACCACCGGTCCCGACGGGATCTCGCTCGATATCGAATCGACATGCACCACGGGCGGCGGCCCGTCTGGCGTCGTGTCGGCGGCCAGTGTCGTCACGGCGGCATCCTCCGCCGACAGGAGAGCGGCGGCCGGCTCGGCGGCGAGGGTCGTGGCGGCCATCGGCATGACGGTCGCGGCGGCGCGCGAGACCGGAGAAGCCGCAGCAGCCGCGACCTCCGGCAACGAAGCGGCGAGGGCCATGGATTGCGACGATGCGTCCTCGGTCATCGCCGGCCCGGCGCCGGCCGCTGCGGACTCCGCCTGCACATCGAATGCGAAGGCGGCCGCAGGCGCCGCCGAGACGACCTGAATCGCCGTGTCGACCGAACCAGACGGGGTCGACTGGCCCGATCGAGGCGGGGCGGCGCCGCCCGCCGATGACGTCTCCGGAAAGAGGCCCCCCGGCGAAGCCGTCAGCTCGGACAGCCACGCCGGCGCCGACGGCGCGCCGCCGCCAGCGGACGAATCCCGCGCGAAGAATCCATGCCCATCGGCAGAGAGGAGCCTCCGCCAGGATCGGAGCGCCTGCTCGGAATCGTCCCGAACCGGACCAGGACCGGCAGCCGCTCTCCGAGCCGCAGACAACCCGCTCATCGGCTCGAACAAGGCGATCGAACGATCCGCTGCGACAGCCAGCTGCGCCGCGCCGCCGTCAGCGTTCACCGCCGCCCGGTCGATTACGCCCTCCTCGGCCGCCGGCGTTCCGGCCGCCGCCGGAGGGGAGCCGGGTTCGAACAATGGCGCGTCCGCGCGGTATGTCGCGACGAAATCGCCACCTTCACTGACAGAGGCCGCATCGACTGAGGCCGTATCGACTGAGGCCATATCGATCGAGACCCCATCGACCGCGGCATCCACGAAGCGGCTCTCGGGCCGGAGACCGACCATTTGAGCCGCCGGGATGAAGCCGCGGTGGCGGGAAGTGAACGTCAAGGACGCATGCGACACGCTCGAATAGTCATGGCTCGCAGGCCTGAAGCGGATCATGGGGTGCGTTCCGAAATCGGCCGATCCGTGGTTGGAAGGGCCTCGCTCACCCAGACTTTGACAGCCTTCTCGATTGGTTGAACGCTGGCATACCGGATGGGCGCATCCGCCAAACGGGCGAGGCGATCGTCATGCGGATCCGCCATGCGGACGAGGCCGCACCACGGACGCATGAGCCCCCGCCGTCAGCCTCTTCAACCGGTCGCCCTCAGGAGAGGCGCAATCCCGATCGATGCGCTACGGAGTCCGAAGTCCGGCCCTGGAAATCGGATCAGAGACCATGCTCCGATCGTGCATGGCGGTGCTGATCGAAGGAGGTCCTCGGTCGCCGTCCGTGCGATGCGAGGGCTCCGTTGGTCGGAGGCCGGATGCGGTTTGGAGACGCGAAGGCCGCCATATGACCAAGGTCAATGCGGCCGATCGGTATCTGTGTTCCCATGAACGTGCTAGCGTTGCTGGCGCTTGATCGTGCAACCGCGGAGCTCCCCCCTTGCGATCCATCAGGCTGCTTCTCGTCGCGACGATGCTTTCAACGGCCGGCGCCCCGCTCGCGGGGCCGGCTGTCGCGGCGGATTCCTCGCCCTTCGCCTCCCTGCTGCAGGGCCTCTGGCAGAAGCTCGGCGGCAAGCGGCTGCCGGACGGCATCGCCGCCGCCAATGGCCGCATCGAGGCCGACCAGATCCTCGTCTCGGCCAAGTTCCCCGGCCGGGTCGCGGAGGTGCTGGTTCAGGAAGGCGAGACCGTCGATGCCGGCCAGGTGATCGCGCGGCTCGACGTCACCGAACTCGAGGCGCAGCTCGCGGGCGGCAATGCCCAGGTGCGGCGCGCCGAGACGGCCATCGCCTCGGCAGAGGCGGCGATCCAGCAGCGGGAGAGCGAACTCGCGCTCGCCAAGCAGGAGCTCGACCGCGCGGCGCAGCTGAAGGACAAGGGCTTCGGCACGCAGCAGACGCTCGATCTGAAGCAGTCGACGCTCAACGTCGCCACCGCGGCGCTCAACGCGGCCAGGGCCAGCCTCGACGACGCCAAGGCGGCGGCGGATGTCGCCCGCGCCGAGGTGGCGCGCATCTCCTCGCAGATCGACGATTCCGTCCTGAAGGCGCCGCGGCGCGGGCGGGTCGAATACAAGCTCGTGCAGACCGGCGAGGTGGTCGCGGCGGGCGCGCCGATCGTGACGCTGCTCGATCTCGGCAGCGTCTACATGACCGTCTTCGTCCCGGCCAAGGTCGCCGGCGTGCTGAAGCTCGGCGGTCCGGCGCGCATCGTGCTCGATCCGGCGCCCGACTATGTCGTGCCGGCCACCGTCTCCTTCGTCGCCGGCAGCGCCCAGTTCACGCCGAAGACCGTCGAGACAAGCGACGAGCGCGAGAAGCTCATGTTCCGCGTCAAGCTCTCCATCGCGCCCGACCTCCTCCGCCATTACGAGGACTATGTGAAGACCGGGGTGCGCGGCGTCGCCTATCTCGCGGTCGATCCCGCCTTGACCTGGCCGCCGGAGCTCGCGGTCAAGCTGCCGCAATGAGCGGTCCAGCATCTGATCCGAGCGGCGCCGCGATCCGCTTCGCCGGCGTCGGCCATCGCTACGGCAAGACGGTCGCGCTCGCCGATATCGATCTCGCGGCGCCGGCCGGCATCATGGCCGGGCTGATCGGGCCGGACGGCGTCGGCAAGTCGACGCTGCTCGGCATCGTCGCCGGCGCGACGCGGATCCAGACGGGCAGCGTCGAAGTGCTGGGCGTCGACATGCGGCGGGCCTCCGAACGGCGGCGGGCCGGCGCGCGCATCGCCTATATGCCGCAAGGTCTCGGGCGAAATCTCTATCCGACGCTGTCGATCGCCGAGAATCTCGACTTTTTCGCGCGCCTCTTCGGCCAGGGGCCGGCGGAGCGCGCGGCGCGCATCGACGAATTGCTGGCGGCGACGGGGCTCGCGCCCTTCCGCGACCGGCCGGCCGGCAAGCTCTCGGGCGGCATGAAGCAGAAGCTCGGCATCTGCGCGGCGCTGATCCACGATCCCGACCTCCTCATCCTCGACGAGCCGACCACCGGCATCGACCCGCTGTCGCGGCGGCAGTTCTGGGAGCTGATCAGCCGCATGCGGGCGCGGCGGCCCGGCATGAGCGTGATCGTCGCCACCGCCTATATGGACGAGGCCGAGCGCTTCGACTGGCTGGCCGCGATGCATGACGGCCGCATCATCGCCAGCGGCTCGCCGGCCGACCTCAAGGAGCGGACGAACGAGGCGACGCTGGAGCGGGCCTTCGTCGCGCTGCTGCCGGAAGAGATCCGCGCCGAGGACCAGCCGCTGCCGAACCTGCCGCGGACGGTCGTGGACGGCCCGCCCGCGATCGAGGCCGAGGGCCTCACCTGCCGCTTCGGCAGCTTCACGGCCGTCGACCATGTCAGCTTCCGCATCGGCAAGGGCGAGATCTTCGGCTTTCTCGGCTCCAACGGCTCCGGCAAGAGCACGACCATGCGCATGCTCACCGGCCTTTTGCCGGCGAGCGAAGGCGAGGCGAAGCTGTTCGGCCAGAAGCTCGACGCGAACGACATGGAAACGCGCCGCCGCGTCGGCTTCATGTCGCAGGCCTTTTCGCTCTATGGCGAGCTGACGGTCCGCCAGAATCTGACGCTGCATGCCGAATTGTTCCAGCTGCCGATGGCCGAGATCGACGGCCGCGTCGCCGAGATGCTGGATCGCTTCGACCTCGGCACGGTCGCCGACCAGCGGCCGGACAGCCTGCCGCTCGGCATGCGCCAGCGCCTGCAGCTCGCGGTCGCGCTGGTACACCGCCCGGAGGTGCTCATCCTCGACGAGCCGACTTCGGGCGTCGATCCGGTGGCCCGCGACGGCTTCTGGCGCATCCTGCTGGAACTCTCACGCAAGGACGGCGTGACGATCTTCCTCTCGACCCATTTCATGAACGAGGCGGAGCGCTGCGACCGCATCTCGCTGATGCATGCCGGCAAGGTGCTCGCCGTCAACACGCCGGCCGAGCTCAAGGCCGAGCGCGGCATGGACAAGCTCGAGGACGTGTTCATCGCGGTGCTGGAAGAGGCCGGGATGGGCAACGACCAGGCCGAGGAGGACGGAGCCGCGGCGCCGGCCTTCGCGCCCCGGCCGACGCGGCGCTTCGAGGCCCGCCGCCTCTTCGCCTATGCCTGGCGGGAATCGCTCGAGATCGCGCGCGATCCGGCGCGGCTCGTCTTCGCCTTTCTCGGCCCCCTGCTCCTCCTTCTCACCTTCGGCTTCGGCATATCCTTCGATGTCGAGCATCTGCGCTTCGCCGCCTTCGACCAGGACCAGAGCAGCGAGAGCCGGCAATTGCTCGAGAGCTTCCGGGGCTCGCGCTATTTCGACGAGCAGCCGCCGATCACCGCGCCGGAGGAGATCGACCAGCGGCTGAAGAGCGGCGACATCGCCCTCGCCATCGAGATCCCGCCCGATTTCGGCCGCGACCTGCAGCGGCAGCTGACGCCGGAGGTCGGCGTCTTCGTCGACGGGGCGATGCCGTTCCGGGCCGAGACGATGCGCGGCTATGTGAGCGGCCTCGCCCAGTCCTATCTCGCAGATGCGACCGCGCGGCGGACGGGCAGCGAGGCCTCGCTTTATCCGATCGGGATCGAGACGCGCTTCCGCTACAACCAGGCCTTCAAGAGTACCAATGCGATCGTGCCGAGCGTGATCGTGCTCGTGCTCGTGCTGATCCCGGCCATCATGACCGCGCTCGGCATCGTGAAGGAGAAGGAGACCGGCTCGATCACCAATTTCCAGGCGACGCCGGTGTCGAAGATCGAGTTCCTGATCGGCAAGCAATTGCCCTATGTCGTCATCGCCTTCCTGAACCTCCTGATGATGGTGCTCCTGGCGCGCTTCGTCTTCGATGTCGCGGTCAAGGGCTCCTTCGCGACGCTCGCGGCGGCGACCCTCGCCTATGTGCTGGCGACGACCGGCTTCGGGCTCTTCGTCTCGTCCTTCGTGAAGAGCCAGGTCGCGGCGATCTTCGCCACCGCGATCATCGCCATCATTCCGGCGGTCAATTTCTCCGGCCTTCTCGTGCCGGTCTCCTCGCTCTCCGGCAGCGGGAGGCTGATCGGCCTCGCCTTCCCGGCCGCCTGGTACCAGCCGGTCAGCGTCGGCGTCTTCGCCAAGGGACTCGGCCTTCCCGAGCTCTGGCCGAACATCCTGATCCTCATCGCCTTCGGCCTCGTCTTCATCGGCGCCTCGGTCGTGGCGCTGCGCAAGCAGGGGGCCTGAGATGGCGACGCGCTCCAAGCCCAAGCGCTCGATGACCGGGGCAGGTTCGCGCCTCGCGCGGATCTTCCGCCTCGGCGTCAAGGAGCTCTACAGCCTCAAGGCCGATCCGGTCCTGATGCTGCTCATCGTCTATTCCTTCACCTTCGCGATCTATGCGGTGGCGACCGGCGCCAAGATGGAGGTCGAGAATGCCTCGGTGGCGATCGTCGACGAGGACCGCTCGCCGCTGTCGGGCCGGCTCGTCGATGCGATCCTGCCGCCCTATTTCAGGGCGCCGCAGCAGATCTCGGCCGGCGAGATCGACGAGGCGATGGATTCCGGCCGCTTCGTCTTCGTCATCGAGATCCCGCCGAAATTCGAGCAGGACGCGATCGCCGGCCGCAAGCCATCGCTGCAGATCGATATCGACGCCACGGCCATGTCGCAGGCCGGCAACGGCGCCTCCTATCTGCAGTCGATCCTGATGCAGGAGGCGGTCGCGGCGCTCGGCACGAGCGGCGGCCAGCCGATCAATCTCGTCGTCCGCGCGCGCTTCAACCCGAACCTGCAATCGGCCTGGTTCACGGCGCTGATGCAGGTCATCAACAACATCACCATGCTGTCGGTCATCCTGACGGGCGCCGCGCTGATCCGCGAGCGCGAGCATGGCACGATCGAGCATCTCCTGGTGATGCCGGTGACGCCGGCCGAGATCATGCTCGCCAAGATCTGGGCGAATGGCGCCGTGATCATCCTCGCAGCCGCGTTTGCGCTATGGGCGGTCGTGGAGCGGCTGCTCGGGGTGCCGGTGCAGGGGTCGATCCCGCTCTTCCTCGGCTCGGCGACGCTCTATCTCTTCTCCGTCACCTCGCTCGGCATCCTGATCGCGACGGCATCCACCTCCATGGCGCAGTTCGGGCTGATCGTGATGCCGGTGCTCATCGTGATGAACCTGCTCTCGGGCAGCACGACGCCGCTCGAATCCATGCCGTCCTGGCTGCAGGTGGTGATGCAGGTCTCGCCCTCGACGCATTTCGTGGCGCTGTCGCAGGCGATCCTCTATCGCGGCGCCGGGCTCGACATCATCTGGCCGCGCCTCGCGGCGCTGGTCCTGATCGGCGCCGCCTATTTCGGCATCGCGCTCGCCCGCTTCCGCAAGGCGCTGCTGGCGGCGGGCTGACCGGCCCGCCCCGCTCAGGCGGCCGCGGCGAGGCCGGTGATCATCGACACGATCTCGTTCTTGTCGGTCGAGCGCGTGTCGCGGATGCCGATCTGCTTGCCGCGCCTCAGCACGCAGATGCGGTCCGACAGGCGGAACACCTGGTCGAGACTGTGGCTGATGATGAGGATCGCGAGATTGCGCGCGCGGAGGCTCTCGATGTTCTTCTCGACCTTCGCCGTCTCGGCGACGCCGAGCGCCGCCGTCGGCTCGTCCATCAGCACCAGCTTGGTCGCCCAATGTGTCGCCCGGGCGATGGCGATGCCCTGCCGCTGGCCGCCCGAGAGATCACGGATCACCGAGCGGGCCGAGGGAATGCGCACGTCGAGCGCTTCCACGAGCTTCTCCGTCTCGCGGATCATGCGCGGGCGGTCGAGGCGGCGGAACGGGCCGCGCGTCAGCTCGCGGCCGAGGAAGAGGTTCATGTAGACGCTCTGGCTGTCGGCGAGCGCGAGGTCCTGGTAGACGACCTGGATACCCTTCGACTGCGACTGGCTGGCATCGGCGAAGGAGACCTCCTCGCCGTCGATCAGGATGCGGCCGGATGTGGGCTTGTGCGCGCCGGCGATCATCTTGACGAGCGTCGACTTGCCGGCACCGTTGTCGCCGACAAGGGCGACGACCTCGCCGGCGGCGAGATCGAGCGAGAATTCCTCGATGGCCGTGATGCCGCCGAAGGACTTGTGCACGCGGTCGAGGGAGAGGACGGGCGGGGTCATCGCTGTCTCCTCAGAGCGGCCAGTCGGCCGGGCGGCCGAAGGCGTCGTGGATGATTTCGACCTTCGGTCTGCCGGAGGCGAGGCCGGAAATCCCGGCGGTATAGGCGCGCGTGACGAAGGTCTGCTGGCGGAAGCCGAACACGACGCTGTCGCCGATCTCCGGCTTCACAGGCCCGGTCCGGTCGATCATGCCGTAATAGTCGATCGCCGCCGGCGGCGGGATCTCGACGCTGGCGAGGCGGTCCAAGTCGGGCTCACGGCCGACCACGGCCTTCACCTCGTAGTCCGGGAAGACCGGATCGATATAGAGCCCGCCGCCAAAGCAATAGGCGCGGTCGCCATGGATATGCGAGACCTCCGAGAGATAGACCGCGGCCGGAAGTTCGGGCAGGTCCTCCAGCGCATGCAGCGGCGTCGTGCCGGTGAGGCCATGGCCGGGCTCGCATTGCGTCGCGCCGGCCTCGGCGAGCGCGGCGAGCACGACCGAGGAGGTGGTGCCGGGGGCGTTGATGGCGATCTTGGTGCGGCCCGCCCTGGCCAGCGCCTCGCGCGCCCGGCCGAGCGTCTCGAGATTGTGCGTCGGCTTCACCTTGCCCGTCTCATTGTCGAAGAGGAGCGCCGGGAAGGTGGTGATGCCGGCGAAGCGCGCGCCGGGAAGGCGGTCGACCGCGTCGGCGACGGCGGCGATATCGGCCGCCGGGAAGCCGCCCTCATGGCCGCGATAAAAGCGGTCGCCCTCGGCATGGATGCGCAGGAGGAGATTGGCGGTGCGGCCGGCCTTCGCCATGGCGGCGCCCGCCTCCGCTGCCTTCTCCATGCTGAACACCGTCCAGTAGTCCGGCGCCATGGCAGCGGCGGCATCGGCCTCGGCGCGCGGCACCTGCACGAGATGGCCGACATGGCCGAGGCCGAGCCCGGCGCGATGGCCGGCGCGCGCGCATTCCATGTCGACGGCGACGACGCGGCCGATGCCGCCCGTCTTCACAGCCTTCAGGAAGTCGCCGTTGCGGCCCATCTGCTTGGTCATCGCGAGCACCTCCAGCCCGGCGGCGGCGCCGGCCCTGGCGATGACGCCGGCATTGGCGGTGACGGCGTCGAGATCGATGACGGTGGTGTTGGCGGGCAGTGCGCCGGCCTGGTGCAGGCGGATCGCGGCCTCGATCAGGCGCGGATTGCGGCGGCGGAGCGTGTCGAGAAACATGATCTTTCTCCGAAAGGGGCGGTCAGCGCCGGGCTTCGCGCAGCGTCAGCGCGACGGCGGCGAGGATGATCAGGCCGCGCACCATCATCTGCTCGGCGACCGAGAGGCCCATCAGGATGAGCCCGTTGTTGAGCATGCCCATCATGAGCGAGCCGATCAGCGCGCCGACCACGGTGCCGGTGCCGCCATTGAGGCGGGTGCCGCCGACGATGACGGCAGCGATGACCGTGAGGAGGTCGGTCTCGCCCAGCGTGTAGCGCGCGCCATGCAGGCGGCCGGCATAGAGGAGGCCGGCGAGCGCGGCGGTCATGGAGGAAAGGACCAGCACGCCGAGCCGCAGGCGATCCACATTGATGCCGGCGGCGCGGGCGGCGCGCGGATTGTCGCCGGTTGCCAGCACATGGGCGCCGAACGGCGTCTCGCGATAGACGAAATGGCCGACCGCGACGCCGATCACCGTCCAGAGGATCAGCGAGGGGATGCCGAACAGTGCGCCGGCGCCGAAGATCGCCGTATAGACATCATTGGTGACCGGCACCGACTGCAGGTTGGTCAGCCAGCGGCCGACACCGGCGAGGAGGCCCATCGAGGCGAGCGTCACGAGGAAGGACGGCAAGCGCACATAGGCGACCAGCGCGCCATTGACGAGGCCGATCAGCGCGCCCGCTCCGAGGCCGGCGGCGACGCCGACCGGCCAGGGCATCGTGCGCATCACTACCGCCGCGACCAGCGCCGCGATGGCGACCACCGAGCCGATCGAAAGGTCGATCTCGCCGGAGGTCAGCACGAACACCATGCCGATCGCCATGATCGTGATCGGCGCCGTCTGCTGGACGATGTTGACGAGGTTGTTGGCGGTCAGGAAGCCGTCGTCCCTGAGCACCACCGCGAAGGCGGCGAAGATCAGCAGGAATCCGACATAGACGACATACTGGGCCGGATCGAGCCCCTTGAGGGACAACGGCTTCGAAGACATCAGTTCACCCCGAGCGAGGCCGGCGGATCGCGGTGAAGCGAGGCGTTCCAGCCTTCCTTGACATTGTCCTTGGTGATGGCGATCGCGCCGGCGGCGAGGAAGGGCGGAACCTTCTCGCCGATGAGCCCGAGCGCGGCGGCATTGGCGGCCGTGGTGCCGATCGAATAGGCCTCGTCGGCGGAGATGGCGACGACATTGCCGCCCTTGACCATGTCGAGCGCCAGCGGCTCGGAGAGGTCGAGCGTCACGATCTTCGTATGCGTGTTGCCAGCATTCCTGAGCGCCGCCAGCACGAACTCGGCCGGCTCGGCCCAGGTGACATAGATGGCGTCGAGGCCGGGGTTCTTGGTGACGAAGGCCTGCGCGATCTCCTCGGCGCGTGTGGGATCGGCGAGCCCCTGCTCGGCGACGATCTTCATGTCCGGGAACTTGGTCTCGATCGTCTTCTTGAACGACTGGTCGCGCTGGTTGGTCACGTAGAAGTCGGCGTCGTGGTAGATGTAGCCGACCGTGCCCTTGCCGCCGAGCGCGGTTCCGAGCGCCTCGCCGGCCTTGGCGCCCATCTGGACGAGGTCGGCGGTCGAGATGGTCACGTAGTCCTTGCCGTATTCGAAGCCCTTCGGCGTGTTGTCGATGAATACGAGCTTCGCCCCGGCATCGAGCGCCGGCTTGTAGACCTCGGGCGCCGTCTCGGGATCGACCGGCAGCGAGATGATGACGCTCGGCTTCTTGGCGAGGATCGTCTCGATGTCGTTCTTCTGCTTCGCCGCGTCGAAGCCGGCATCGGTGGTCGCGACAACCTCGATGCCGAGCTTGGCGAATTCGTCCTTGGCGCCCTGGTCGACGGCGTTCGACCAGTTGGAGGTGGTGTGCCAGGCGAGGCCGGCCGTGAACTTGCCGGCCTTCACCTTTTCGATCTGTTCCGGCGAAAGCTGGATGCTCTCTCCCGGCGTCGCCGTCTCGCCATGCGGCCCCTTGGTGACGTCGTCGGCGAAGGCGGGAGCGGTCAGGGCGGGAGCGGCGAGCGCGAGCCCGGCCAGCATCGTTCCCGCGACCAGCAGGTGCTTCAGGGTCATGATCTCATCCTCGTGTGGCAGGAAGCGGAGGCCGGTTTCGCCCGGCCTCCGTGGATCGCCTTACTTGATCGCGTCGAGGATCGACTGCGGCGGCTCGCGGTTGAGCGAGGCCTTCCAGCCATCGACGACATTGTCCTTCTGGACGGTGATCGCCGGGGCGACGACGAAGGCCGGCGCCTCCTTGCCAAGGAGGCCATAGGCGGCGGCCGTGGCCATGGCCGAGCCGAGTTCATAGGCCTTGTCGGCGACCAGCGCGGTGACGTTGCCGCCCTTGACCATGTCGAGGCCGACCGGCTCCGAAAGGTCGAGCGTCACGATCTTGGTATGCGTGTTGCCGGCCTGGCGCAGCGCGGCAAGGACGCCTTCCGCCGGCTCGGCCCAGGTGACGTAGATGCCGTCGAGATCGGGCGTCTTGGTCAGGAGCGCGTTGGCGATCTCCTCGGCGCGGGCCGGGTCGGCGATGCCCTGGCTGTCGACGATCGACATGCCCTTGTGGTCGTTCTCGATGGTCGCCTTGAAGGCCTGGTCGCGCTGGTTGGTCACGTAATACTGCGCGTCATGGAAGATGTAGGCGACCTTGCCCTTGTCGCCGAGCGCGGTGGCGAGCGCGTCGCCGGCCTGCTTGCCCATCTGGAAGAGATCGTCGGTGACGATCGCGACATAGTCCTTGCCCTGCGTGTAGCCGGCCGGGACATTGGAGAGGAAGACGAGCTTCACGCCGCCCTCGACCGCCGGCTTGAAGGCAGCGGCCGAGCCGACCGGATCGAGCGGCAGCGCCAGGATCACGCTCGGCTTCTTGGCGAGCACGGTCTCGACATCGGAGAGCTGCTTGGCGCTGTCGAAGCCGGCATCCGTCTCGGCGACGACCTCGATGCCGTATTTCTTGAAGGTGTCGGTGGCGCCGGCCGTCACGGCGGTGACGAAGTCCGACGAGGTGTGCCAGAGCAGCGCGGCCGTATACTTGCCGTCCTTGAGCTTGGCGATCTCGGCGTCGGAAAGGGTCAGCGCCGAGGAGGGCGTCGCCTTCTCGCCGTTCGGGCCGACGGTCTCGCCGGCGCTCGCGAGCCCGGTCGAGGCCAGGAGCGCCGACAGCGCCAGCGTGGCCAGGGTCTTCTTCATCCTCATCTTCGTCGTCATGGCATGCTCCCTCTGGTGTGGCCGTTTCGGCCGTTCGGTTCAGCGTCCGCCCACCCGGCCGAAGCCGGCGAGGAAGGCGGCGAATGCGACGATGCCGTCGAGATAGTCCTCTATCTCGACATGCTCCTCGGTGGTGTGGCAGTTGCGGATGTCGCCCGGCGCGCAATAGACGGTGGGGACGCCGAGCCGCGTCGAGAGGAAGGGCGCTTCCGACCAGTAGGGCGCGCCCTTGATGGCGCCGCGATCCGGGCGGACGGCCTTCACCGCCGCCACCAGCGCGGCCACCGCGGGAAGATCGGGCGGCGTCTCGGTCGGCGTGCCGCCGAATTCATGGTCGCGGCCGGCGGGATAGGCAAAGGCGATCTCGATGCGCGGATCGACCGGCGCCGCGCGCACCGCCGCCTCCATCGCCGCGACCGCTTCGCCGAGATCATCGCCCGGCAAGAGCTTCATGATCAGGCTGATGCGGCATTCGCCCGGCACGGCGATATAACCGCCGCCTTCCAGCGTCGTCACCAGCAGGAACGGGCTGCCGACGAGCGGATGCGGCGCCCGCGCCTCAAGCGCCGCCGAATGCGCGAAGAGCGCGGAGAGGATCGCATGCGAGGCCTTCAGCGCATCGATGCCCTGCTCCGGCACGCCGAAATAGGCCGAGCGGCCGGTGACCGTGATGTCACAGATGACGAAGCCCATCTGCGCGGCATAGATGTCGAGTTCGGTCGGCTCGACATAGATCGCGAAATCGGGCCGCACGGCCGCGCCGGCCTCGATGGCGGCGGTGAGCGCCTTCATGCCGGCGCTGACGCCGCTGCCCGGCTCGCCGCTCTCCTCGTCGCCGATGAAGGCGAAGGCGATGTCGGGCGCCTGCGGGATGCCGGCCGCGCGCAGCAGCGCCGCCGAGGCGACGGCCGTGCAGATGCCGGCCTTGAGATCGCCCGTGCCGCGGCCCCACATGGCGCCGTCGACAATGGCAGCGCCGAACGGATCCTCGCGCTCCGTGCCCGCCCAGCGCTCGGCCCAGCCGCGGACATGCACCGTATCGGTATGGCCGAGCAGCATCAGCGTCGGCCCGCCGCCCTCACCCTTCAGGACGGCGGTGACATTCGGCCGGCCGGGCGCGAAATCGTCGAGGCGGACAGCCTCGGCGCCGATCGCCTCCAGTTCGCGCGCCAGCAGGGCGGCGAAGGCCCGCTCGTGGCCGGTCACCGAGGGCGTCCCGACCGCCCTCGCGAGCAAAGCGATGGCGGCGTCGCGGTCGAGCGCGCGGCGGAGGCGGGTGACGAGGTCCGGGTCGGGCGCGGTCATTCGGCGGCCTTCTGCAGCGGGCTGGCGGGAAGCGCGAGGTCTCCCGGCAGGTTGGGGATTCCGAAGATCTCGTTGTGCAGCCGGCTGACGGCCGAGGAGACGGCGCCGACAAGGCCGGCGCGGGCGCCGAGATGGCTGGCGGTGATGTGGATGGGTCGCTCGAACACCGTCGGCATGACGGCGCGGACGCGGCCGATCAGTTCCTCGCGGATGCCGATGCTGCCGCCGAAGACGATCATCTCCGGATCGACGATGGCGCCGAGCGCCGTCACCGCGAGCGCGATGATCCGCGCCGTCTCGTCGATCACCGCGACCGCCGTGGCGTCGCCGGCCTCGAGCCGGGCGAACACCTCGCGCACGGTCTCGACCTCGGCGGCGCCGCCCGCCTCAAGGTAGCGGCGGACGATGCCGGCGGCGCCGACCTCGAGCTCGAAAGTGCCGATCTCGCGCGCCGCCGCCGTATCGGTCTCGCGGCCGACCGGCAGATAGGCGATCTCGCCCGCCGCGCCCGTCGCGCCGCGCGCCAGCTTGCCGTTGATGATGAGGCCGAGACCGGCGCCGGTGCCGAGCGCCAGGAAGCCGGCATTCTCGACGCCGCGCGCCGCGCCCTGCCAGGCCTCGCCGAGCATTGCGAGATTGACGTCGTTCTCGATGGCGATCGGAAGGCCGAACAGCGCGCCGAGCACACCCGGCACATCGCAATCGGAGAGGCCGCGGATATTGGGGACGAGGCCGATCGCGCCGGTCAGCGGGTCGACGACGCCGGGCGAGCCGATCACGACGCTGCGGATGCGCGCCGCATCGACGCCGGCGCCCTTGGCGAGCCTTGAGGCCAGCGCATGGATCTGGTCGAGCACATGGCGGCCGCCGCGCCGATCGGTCGGCTCGGTCTCCTCCGCCACCACGTCGCCGGCGAGATCGGCGAGCGCCGCGATGACCTTGGTGCCGCCGAGATCGACGCCGAGCGAGAAGGCCGCGTCGCGCGCCACCTCGTAGCGGAGCGCCGAGCGGCCGACGGCGCCGCTGGTGCGCCCGGCGGGCCGCGCCCAGCCCTCGCTCTCGAGCGCCGCCATCACCTCCGACATGGTCTGCTTTGAAAGGCCGGTTTCCTTGGCGAGCTCGGCCCGCGAAATCGGCCCCAGATGCAGCAGCGCCTCGGCGACCGCGCGACGGGAGAATTGTCTGACGAGAAGCGACCGCCCGGTGATCAATTCAATCTCATTAGTTCGTCTAGTTGACGAATTAATGCACTGGGCAGAGGCGCTGTCAATGGGGTCGGCGGAAATCGAGCGACGAGAAGGTCGAGAGCTGGAGAGGCGGCGGACCCTCTCCAGCTCGGCCTTGGGGCGAGCAGTCGCTCGACGCGATCGAGCAGGTCATGGAGCTTTCGCCGCCAAAGCGATCATGAGGATGGCGGCTGGAGCCGCAAGGCGTGCGTCATGCAATGGGCGGCCCGAGAAGATCGATCGCGTGGGCGCTGCAGATCTGGGCAAGGGCCTTCTGCTGTTCGGGCGTCGGCGGCACCTGCTCGGGCAGCCCGTCGGTCGCTGCAGGGCGAGCTGCGGCACGGACCATGTCTTCGAAAGGTCCGTTTGTGATCGTCAGGCAGCGGCCATAGTCCGAAAGCACGCGGAAGCCATGCACGCAGTCCTTTGGCAGATGGATGGCGTCACCTTCGGCTGCCTCGAAGACGTCATCATCGCGCTGAAACCGGAACCGGCCTTCCAGAATGACGAAGGTTTCGCTTTCTCGATGATGCACATGCAGAGGAGGCGCAAAATCCTTGGCCATGCGATGTTCGATGATCGACAGGCCTTCCGCATTGTCCGACTTGCTCAGGCGGATCAGCAGATGGGCAGTCATGAACCAGAGATTCTCGGCTTTCGAGGTCATTTCTCGCATTCCTTTCGTTCGTTGAGGTGAAGTGCGTGATGATCCACGCGGTTGAGGGCTGGTCCTGCTCAAGGTGATCAGGCAGGACCGGTCCTCGATCTCGTGAGGGAGCCGATCTTCCGAGCGTGAAACCATCGACTCGGCCCATCGCTTGGGGACGGGATGCCTTCCCGGACTCCCGGCATGCGAACCGCGTCATCGGCATCGCCACGGACACGGCGGAGTTCCCCGTGGCGAAACCTTGAGATCGCCGCGACGATGAAGGCTTTCATGATCATCTCCGGAACCAGATTCTGGTGCGACCGGAGTACTCAAGGCGCTCGGAGATGATAAGATCGATTATCGATCATCATTGTATGGAAGAGCGAACGTGCGGTCTCTGGACCCCTTGGAAGGCCTAGCCGCTTTCATCACAGTCGCGAAACATCTGAGCTTCACAAGAGCGGCCGAAGAACTCGGAATGTCGCGCGCCACGGTCGGCGCCCAGGTCCGGACCCTCGAGGCCAAACTCGGTATCCGGCTGCTTCAGCGCTCGACGCGCGCTGTCGTCCTGACCGAAGCCGGAGCCGCCTATTTCCAGTCTCTGGTCGGCATAATTCCCCAGGTCCGCGAAGCCGAGCGGGCGGCGTTGAGCTATCAGGAAGAGGTCGTCGGCAGGCTTAAGGTGACGGTGCCGCCCGAATTCGCGCAGCTTCACATGGGGCCGATCATCGCTGAGTTCCTGAAGCGCAACCCCTCGCTTTCCATCGACGTCACATTGTCCCACAGGGCGGTCAATCTGATCGACGAGGGCTATGACCTCGCCATACGGGGGACGATTGTCCTGGATCCCAATCTCATCACCCGCCCCATCGGCGACTCACCGCTCGTCATCTGCGCGTCGCCGGATTACATCGCCAGGCATGGCGCGCCTGCCGATCCCACAGAACTTGCGGACCACGCCTGTCTTCACTTCTCCGGTCTGCGATGGGGCAATGTGTGGATACTCAACAAGGACGGCCAGACGCTGCGCATCCCCATCGTCCCGCGCTATCTCGCCAATGACGGGATCGCGCTGAGAGATGTCGCCGTCGCCGGAGCCGGGATCACGCTGCTGCCGATGTTCGCAGTCGGCGCGGAGATCCGAGACGGCCGTCTCGTTCGTGTGCTTGAAACATGGGAGATCGGCTCGGTTCCCGTTCATGCCGTCTATCCGGCCAACAAGAACATTGCGTCGAAGGTCAGGCGCTTCACGGATTTCCTGGCGAGGAACCTGCCGAAGGACGTCTTCTCATAACCGGGCAAGTCAACCAACGCCGCCGTTTCCACACGTCTCCGCCGCCGGCCGTCCGCGCCTAGGCATGGCGCGCGCGTCGGCGCCAGGTACAGTCAAGAACGATTGGGGAAATCTGGCGCACCCGAAGGGATTCGAACCCCTGGCCTCTGCCTTCGGAGGGCAGTGTGTTTCGGCCAAAATGGCTGAACTCTGCGGTTTCATACAATCGACACGGCCAAAATGGCTGTCAATGTTCCCGTTATGGCCACGCTTCCAGGTTCGCGTGAACCGCGGAGCGATGCCTTTGATCGGAGGCTGCAACCATGCATGAGCGTTGGCGTCAGGTGCTCCGGTTCGAGCCTGAAGAACGCGCGCTGTTCAAGCGGGAGTTCGACCGCGAGCGCGCATGGTCCGCGATCAATGCCGTCCTCATCTGGCCAACCTGATCGTGCTGGGCGGCTCAGGCAGCGCGCTCAACGCAGCGGCGGCCCTCATCTGCACTGTCGTCCTATTGTGGCGCGTTCGCCGCGCCATCGCATGCCGCTGGATCCTCGACAACTGGCCCGCTGGCGAGAGCCATGCCGTTTTCGAGGTCTATGCCCTCCCTGGAGACCCCCACCATGCATGAGCCCAAGCGTGCCCGGCGCACCTACGCGGTAGCCGATCTACACGGCCGATATGATTTGCTCGACGCTGCGTTGAAGGCAATCGAGGCGAACCCGCCGGGGACAATCGTGTTCCTCGGCGACTACATCGATCGCGGACCACAGAGCTGCCAAGTCATTGATCGGCTCATGACTGGGCCGCCTGATGGATGGCGGTGGGTGTGCCTAAAGGGGAACCATGAGGACATGATGGTCGAGACGATCAATCAGCCGCTAGATTTTGGCTGGTGGGTCGGGAATGGAGGAGGCGCCACCCTAGCCTCATATGCTGACGGGGTTGTCCCGCAGGCCCACCTTGATTGGTGCCGCCAGCGTCCGCTCTGCTATCTCGACGGCAGGCGCGTCTTTGTCCACGCCGACTTCGATGAGACGCGCCCTGCTGATGAGCAGACGGAAGCGCGGTTGCTCTGGAGCCGGCGCGAGCGAAATGCCGACCTGACAGCGGCAGCCGGATATGTGGTCCACGGCCACACGCCATTCCCTGATGGCCCTGTGGTCCTTTCGGGACGCTGCAATCTCGACACGCTTGCATGGCGCACCGGCCGTCTAGTCGTCGCAGTCTTTGACGACGACGTGGCCGGCGGCCCGGCCTCATTGATTGAGGTTGCCCTCTCCCCTCGTCACCGCCCCTATGGAGGCCGAACATGAGTGAGATGATTGCAAGTTGTCCGTTCTGCGGAGGTGCCGGACTTTACACCAGCATCGACAACAACGGTTTTTACATCGGCTGCGCTAGCGACCCTGGCGTTGATGATGAAGTCTGCGGAGCCCGAGGCCCGGTGCGCGGCTCAGAAGCCGCCGCCATCGCCGCCTGGAACCGCCGCCCCGTTCCCTCTCTCGCCAAGGAGGATGCTCATGGGTGAGCGACCGATCATATTCTCTGGGCCGATGATCAGGGCGCTGCTCGCCGGCCGGAAGACGCAGACGCGGCGGATCATCAAGCCGCGCGGAAAGGCTCCCAGCCTATTCGACGGTCAGTGGTCGGACAGCTATGTGCTTGATCCCGGCAACGCATCGTGGCGGGAGCGCGACGTTCCGGTGAAACCCCGAGACCGGCTGTGGGTCCGCGAGACCTATTTCCAGCGTGGCCATTGGGCGCCAGTGCAAGGAGCCATCGCGCGCAAGGGCAATCGGCAGAAATGGGCCTTCGTGCCTGCCGATAATGTCCTTCTGTTCGAAGCGCCGGCGAGCTACCGCAAGGGTCGCCATGCGGCCGACCCGGCAACGATTGCGTGGCATAAGCGGATTGGCCGGTTCATGCCAAGGCAATATTCGCGCCTGACGCTCGTCGTAACCGATGTCCGCGTGCAGCGGCTGCAGGAGATCAGCGAAGAGGACGCGGTCGCCGAGGGCGTCGCCGCTGACTACCTGGAGCATATTCACGGGCCACGCGGTTATCGCGATATCTGGGAGACCATTAACGGTCCCGGCTCATGGGAAGCCAACCCGTGGATCGCCGCCTATACCTTCACCGTTCACGCGCACAACATCGATGCTCTCGCCAAGGAAGATGCAGCATGAGCACCCCGAAATATCTAGGCGTTTCCGCTGGCGTTCGCTATTGGGAGGACGCCTATGTCAACGGCGTCGAGGACAGCGACGGGTCGCGGATCCCATTCCGATCAGGCGACGACTGGACGCCTGTGATCGACATTTCAACCGGTCGCATTGAGGCGTGGCCGGAAGGAACCGTTGCCGATATCCACTACAAGGTCTGCGACGACGGGGAATACACGCTGCTCGATAGCGAGCGCCGCGAGATCTGCCGCATCAGCGGCTACGTGCCACCGATCCTCTACCCAGAGGGCAACGGCTTCGGCGACTACATCATCATGAAAGTCGGAGCCGACGGCGTGATCGGCAAATGGAAGATCACGTACCAGCGGTTCCCTCTCGCCAAGGACGCCGCAGCATGACCCCCACCACATCTTCTCTTGAGCAGAGAGTGGCGGAGCTGGAACGGGAGAATGCGAGGCTGCGGGCCATCGTCAAACTCGCAGCTTGCATCGACATCGATAATCCCACCGAACACGACGAAGCGTTAATCGAAGATGTCGTGGCACAGGCGCGGCAAGAGAGCATGACAGGCTTCTGGCCGACGCTTACGCCAGAGCAGCAGGCCTCGATCCTCGCCCGCTCCGCTCTATCGAAGGAGAACGGGTGATGGGCGCGTGCGCGTCTTGCGGCGGGACCGGCTGGCAATGGCACGACCGCACATGGTTCGTCGGCGACGGCATGTACAAGGCGCGCTGCGGCATCTGCGCCGGCACCGGGGAACAGATTGTCTCAGCATTCCGAGACAACCCGCGGTGGATCGCAGAGCAGGAGCGCCGCCGCT
Source organism: Allobosea sp. (assembly GCA_017307955.1). Classification (GTDB taxonomy): domain Bacteria; phylum Pseudomonadota; class Alphaproteobacteria; order Rhizobiales; family Kaistiaceae; genus Kaistia. The sequence continues at coordinate 45,566 of JAFKFV010000017.1, forward strand.
CCCGAGCCTCCGGCCTACCGGTGAAGGAGGTGTAGGATGGGTGAACCGGTATTTGTCTTTGGGTCCAATCTTGCGGGCCGCCACGGCAAAGGCGCAGCTCTTTGGGCACGCCAGCACAGGGGCGCCGTCTATGGCGTCGGCCTCGGGCTCACTGGCAACAGCTTTGCGATCCCCACCAAAGATCGCGACCTCAAGACGCTGCCTTTGGATGAGATCGGCCGATACGTGGACCGCTTTCTCAGATTCGCAACGGATCGACCAGACCTAACGTTTCAGGTAACGCCAATCGGCTGCGGGCTCGCCGGATACAAGCCAGAGCAGATCGCGCCGATGTTTCGAGGAGCGCCGGCCAACTGCCAACTGCCGCCAGAGTTCGTCGCCATCCTCGGCCGCCGCGCCGCTGCCCTATCCGAACTCGCCCAACTCGACGGAGAGACGCTATGACGGGAATGGTAGAGCGGGTGACCGCTGCGATCAAAGACGCCGTGACGAGGATCGATGGCGACCCTGTCGGCGTCCATCTCAGCTACTCGATCGCGCTCGACGAAAGCAATGCTGACGAGACGATGGCCGGTATCATGTCGATCTGCGAGGACGCGGCCCGCGCTGCAATCGCGGCGATGCGCGAGCCGACTGATGCCATGCGATATGCCGTCTGGTACGATCAATACCGCTTCAATGGTGGCTCGGAAGAGGAATCAGCGCTACTGGCTCAGAAGCGGGTTGATGACGCCCAGCAACGCGCCCAAGACATCAGCGCACACTCCGCGCTCATAGACGCCGCTCTGGCGGAAGGGGAGAAGGAATGAGCGGGTACGAAGACATTCACCGCGGTTTCGATGCCGTCAAGGCAGAGCTGGCGGCGAACTTTGCGCGGATAAACGCTTCGTTGAGCCGCACCGAAAAGAACGTCAGCGGCGTCAAGGAAACCGTGATCGCAGTCGGCGCCCTGACTGTTGTGGGCGTCATCATAGCCGCGACAGTGGCTCTTGCCATGCTGCGATGACCGCCACCCTCGGCAGCCTCACGGACGGCGGCTACACCGTCACCGCCTATTGCGAGGCATGTCGGCATAGCGCGGTGCTGGATCTGGCGGAGCTGGCAGCAATTCACGGCCGCGACGCGCGGCTTGTCGGCTCCGCTACCACAGCCCCTGCCACGCTCGCTGGGAGGCCTCTGGTGTGCGGCAAGTGCGGGGCGCGGAACACGTCGCTCCGGATATCGCCGGGCGGGCTGCCGAGCGGAGCGTTGAGCCGGTAGCATACGCGATCCCGCATAATCACGAGATATACGCGAGCGCGTCTAGCCCTCCGGCACGTCCCATGTTGCGGGGTCGGTCGCAGGCGGATGCAGCCGCCACATCTCGGCGGCCTCGATTGCTCGAGCAATGTCCCCGGCAAGCCCCGCCGCCTCATAGGCGGTCATCTCCTGCCACGGTCCATCGGAGTGCAGCACGATGCGACCGCGGTCGAACGACACGCGCGGCCGGCTCATGTGGCCTCCCGATCGTCAAGCTCGCGCGGCAGACCGATCTCGGAGGGCAAGACATAGATGATCGGCTTGCCCATCGTCTCCGCAGCGGCGATCTCTTCGCAGATGCCGAGCGATTCCTTCCACTCGCGAAGCTTCACAACCACGAGCGCGCGGGCCATGGCGAAGATGGGCCGGTCATTGTCCATCCAGCGCTGAGCGTCGGTCGGGTCCATCCGCGAATGCGTCGCGACCATATGGCCGTGAGCGATCGGGGAATAGGCCCGGATGCCCATGCGGATCAGAGCGCCAGCGGCCTGCGCAGCATCGTGAGCGGCACAGCTCAGGCCGGGCTTGTAGTGCGTATACGGCGTCGAGACGAAAACGAGGCCGGGACCATCTATGAGGTCGTCGAGGGTCATGTCGCCCTCGCCATGTTGGCTGGCACGCGGACGCGCGGCAGCTCGGGCTCCGCCGGATCCTCAAGCCGCACCTCGACGCGCTCGCGAAGGCCCCATTTGGCGTGCATCAAAAAGAGCCATTGCTGCGGCGGTTCAAGCGAGGCGCGAAGGCCGGCAGCGAATTCTCCGTAGCCGACTACGCTGCCGTTGCTCAGGACCGGGCCAGGGTTGCCGCTGGTGTGATAATGGCCGTGGAGGATGAGGTCTGGCCGGCGACCGGCGCGGCTTTGCTGAGCCTCAATCTTTTTCGTGCCGCGGACAATGGGCAGCATTGGACCAGCGAAACCGGCGCCGCCGCCGGTGCCCATACGATCACCGTGGGTTAGAAGGATGGTGTGCCCCAAGACAGGGACCACCGCATCGACCGACGGCCCGATCTGGAACGTGACGCGCTTGTCGCCGTCGAACCGGTCCTGGACGATCTTGGCGACGGCGGTGTCGATGCTGAGGCGCCCGGCAAGCTTCGCCTGCGGCTTGGCCGTGGTGCGGCCGTGGTTGCCCGGCACGCTCGCGACGTGGACCCGACCATAGGTCTCAAGCAGATGCCGGATGCCGGCGGTAATCTCTGCGGCGACGAAGAACATCTGCTCTTGCGAGACGATCTCGTTCGTCTCCATCAGCTCAGCATGGATATCGCCGGACACAAGATCGCCGCCAAGGGCGAGAAAGAACCCCTGGTTGTCGCAGTCCGAGATCCATCGCTGCGGAATGGTGCACGCGGCGGAGAAAAGCCGGCGCAGTCGCTCGCGGCATATGTCAATGCTATAGCCGTTCAGGCCGAGCAGTTCGTCAGCGCTGACGATTTCGCCGGCATGGACATCGGAGAGCAGGAGCCCGACGACAGAGCGATGCTTGCGGTCGGACGGGTTGATGATCCAGTCGGGGATTTCGATAGGAGCGCCGCGAATCCCGGCTAGCGTTTCAGCCAGGTGCTCGGCTTCGGCTAGATCGCGCTCAAGGCCTTTGGCCCGGCGACGCCAGTAATCGGCGTCCTTCGCCTCTCGGCGGCTTTCTGGCGTGTCAACCGGCGCAGCAGGTCCCAAGGGCGCAGCCGGCGGCTCAATGGCGAATAGGTTGAAGCGCTGCCTGCACCTGAAATAGCGGCTCTCGAATGCGCTTTCCGTTTTCACAAGGCCTTGGGCAACCGCTTCTTTTGCGGCGGCTGCGACGGCGCTGGGATATGCGCCCCCTAGTCGGTATCCTGCATCAACAAACCGCTGCACGCGGGCAACGGAATCCTCAGCATCGGCTCGCGTCATCGGGGCCGTTGGCATCGGTCACCTGTGCGTCATGGATGGGGAAACGGCGACGGAAACAGCATGAACGCCGCGAACGCGCCCATGCCCGTGCCGAAAAGGGCCGCCGACCCGATGAAGGCGGCGACCCACAGGAAGCGCCTCACTTCTTGGCGGCGTAGATCTGCGGCGCCGCGACTTTCAGGTAAGCCTCGATTTCGTCGATGGAGGTGAAAAAGGTCATGAACGGCGCCGAGGTCACCCCGGCCGTAGCGATGCCGATCAGCTTCCAGTCGCCATCCGCGGCGATATGGTAGAGCCCGCCGCCGCTGGAGCCCGGCGCAATGTCCGTGCTCGAGCGCAGATAGCCGTGTTCCTGTCCGGTGACGTTGATGCGGTCGATCGGGCCGAGCGCGCCACGGGTAAGCGTGAGCGCCATGGCACGGGGATAGCCGACCGCGATCACGTCCTCGCCGAATAGCAGCGGCGCCTCGGCCGATTCCAGAGCAATGACGTTTTCGAACCACGTATCCTTGTCGCGAAGCCGGAGAAGAGCGACATCGGACGATGCAGCACGGCCGGCGACATCGGCGAGATAGCTCGTGACCTTGACCGCGTTCAGACGGGCGTCATAGCTCGTCACGTCGACCGTCTGCGTGTCGCCCGGCTTGGCAGTGTCGACGCAGTGCTTGGCCGTGAGGACCAGCGTCTCGACCTTGCCCGTCTTCTGGTCACGGTTCGAATAAATGATCTCGGCCGTGCAACTGTTGCTCAGCTTCGCCGTTGGTGCGGCAACCTGGTCCCAGAGCTTCTTGGCGGCGGCGGGGTCTTGGGCATGGGCGATTGACGCAAGGCACAGGACGGCAACCGCCGCCAGAATGGCACGGATCATGCTTGGTCTCCGGGTTGGGATGATGCTAGCTGGCGGCGTCGAAGCGACGCTTGACCCAGGCGATGGCGCCTTCGACAATCGACATGCCGGTTACGCCTAGGAGGAAGCCGCAAAGGCCGGCAGCGGTCTCAGCGGTGATGCCGGTCGATGCGAACTGTGCGGCGACGATCGGGGCGGCCACTGGCGTGCCGTAGCCTGCCACGATAGCCCCGATTGCTGTTGAGAGGATGCGGCGCCAGATGCTTTCACCGGGCCTCGAGAGGCCGCGGATCGCGCCCCCGATGGCGCCCGCGACGAGATGGACGAGCTTTATGCCGAGTATCGAATACTCGGGCGGAGGGGGCGTGAAATCAGGCACAGCTCTGCGCTCATGCCTTCGGCGCCGGAACAATCTCGCCATTCTGAATGGCAGCATCCTCCGGCACAGTCAGCCGGGCGAGGATCTTGTCGCGGATGCCATCCTCGCCGCCGAGCCAGCCGATGAGCTTGGACGGGCCATTGGCGATGGCATAGCTGAGCGCGGTCGAGACGACGGCATTGCCGACCTCGACAGAGACCGCCTTGCCCTTTACGGCGCCGGCCGTGGCGTTCAGGCCATAGGTCACGGCCATGGCGAGAAGCTGTTCGGCCTGTTCGGTGCGGAGGCGGTTCGCGTACGGCACGCCGACCTTCTGCGCCAGGGCGAGCAGCCAGATGATGCCGGCGCCGACCAGCGGCAGGGCGAAGTTGATGGCAGCGGCGGCCCACTCCCCGATGGGGACTTCGACGGTGGCGGCCTGTGCTGCGATGGGCACGACGATCAAGGCGAGCGCGAGCAGCGCGCCGGTGAAGCGGTTCATGGTAGTCTCCTTGGGGATGGGGGAGGAACGTGTAAGGATCGCTTACAGGTTGACGCTACTTATCCACGTTCAGCCAGCCAAACAGGGCTGCGAAGAACGCGGCGATCGGATTGCGCGCCGGCTGGGGACTGGCCGGCTGCATGACGATGATCTCGGGCTTGGCGGGCGCCGGCTTGTCCGCTCCTGCCGCCCGTAGCGCGGCCTCGATCGTGTCGGCATAGCCGGCAATCAGCGCGGCCTTGTCCGTGCCATTGACGATGCGGCGAGCGCCCTTGTAGTCGACCTTGGCGCCGATATAGTCGGACAGTTTCTTGCCGGTGAACCAGCCCTCGATCATGCCGCGGATAATGATTTTCGCGGCGATGGCCGGATCAAGCGCCTTGTCGGGGCTTCCCACAAGGTCGACGCCGAGGCGAGACGTTGCCAGCCGGTAATTCCGCGCTCCGGTGATTTGGACGTAGCCGCGGCCGCGGTAGAGATAGCCGTCACCGTCTGCCTGGGGCGTGTTGCCGAGATTGGCGGCGAGCTTGCCGGTATCGTACTTGGTGAAGTACTTTTTCCCGCCATATTCGGTCACGGGATGCATCGTGGCCGCCGTCTCGTGCCATGCGGTTGCGAGCACATAGGCGAGCTGGCGAAACCCAGATCCCGTCCACGAGTCCATCAGCGCAAAAAAGCCCTGCACCTGTCCGGTGGTCAGTTTCCCGCCGGCAAGCTTCGCGCGCACGCGGTCGAAAAAGACCGTGCGATCCATGTCGTGTCTCCGATGATGGGTGGTGCGATTGACGGCCGAAAGACGGACGTTCCCTATTCGGGAATCAGCCAGCCGTTGGCGTCGACGATGGTCATCATGCCGGGGTAAAAGACGCCCTGCCATGTGGCTCCCGTCAGAGCGCAAGCATCCATGGCCCCTTGGACGAGATGTACGCCGTCCTGTAGCTGGCTAGGCGGGCAGCACCCCTGAGCGATGGCCGCCAAGTCAGCCGGGGAGCCATCATTTAGCGACGCCGTGATCGGGAACGGGTCAACGATGTGGCCTGGATAGAGCGCGGACAAAGCCGTCAGAAGATCGCGGCAGCGCTGTTGCTGAGCCGCTGACTGGCCTGTCCTCGGCAGCGGGGTCGCGATGACATACTTGTTGCTGCCGAGGTCCGTCACCGACTGCACGATTTGGGCGTAGTAGGCAAGATCAACATTGATGTCCGGATCATAGCCGTTGTCGTCTCCATCCCATTGAATGAGAATGGCGTTCGGCCAGCTTGGCATTGTCGCGGTTGCCACGGCCGCCTGATCAGCAATCGTCGAGCCGCCGACCGCGACGTTGAGCATCATTCGCTTGCGATATCGCGAGATTGACTGCTGGAAGCCGACGCCGCCGACGCCCGCGCCGTAACTGTCGCCGACAGCGACGAGCGGGAAATTGGCATTGGCAAGCAACTGAACTTGCGAGCTACTTTTCGGCGTAAAGAACCACGCTACCTTCCAGATTTCACCGTTCTGAACGGGTTGCGTTCCATCAGCATTATTTCCGATGCGATAGGTCGACGGCGTGTTGATCACGCTTCCCGAGGCTTGGGTATAGGGCGTCTTGCCCTCAAGAGAGAGCGAGAAGTTGCTGCTATCCCAGGTCTGAGCCCACCGGGTTGTATTATAGATGGAAAAGATTTTTGGGTCTTCTTTTCCCCATTGCGGAGTTCCCCAGAACACGACATCGCCAATAGCGTTTAACGTGCTAAGGTACGTTTTCTGGTACTTCCCCCCCACTCCATCATCAATCACAAAGTACGAATAGGCAGCGCCGGCGTTTTTCGCTGAACCGCAAAGGACTTCAACAACGCTTGTCACAGATGCGTCAGATCCAGGCCAATTAAAATCGGCGGCGGCAGCGGATGTTGCGCCAAGCGCACTTTTGAATGTATCAAGGGTCGGATAGGTCCTACCCAGATACCAATAGCGTCCATTGACGAAGTCGACCTGACCATCGGCTGGTTGATTGTTATTGTCGGTTATGACCCACGACGGGAACACGCGCGAAAGTTCACGAAGTCCCTGGGGGGCGACTTGCCCGTAAGATGCCCATTCCGGGATCCATCCGCAAAACTCTTCGCCCGGCGTGGCGCTTGATCCAATGCGCTCGACTGTCACCGCCGGAATGCTCGTCGTCGCGGTCTGGATCGTCGGGTTTGCATTCATCACGACGCTAAACGTCGTTCCGTCGAATCCTATGGCGACACGGTTGAAGCTCAGGTTGTCGACCGTGCCGAGATTATAATTGACAGTCTCAACGCTTGACGCAGTGATAATGAACCGCACGGCGCCGGCCGTATCGCGTACAAGGCGCACCCGGTTTGCAGCGGTCCCGTCATCCATTTGCCAAATGACATTGGTGCTATAACCGATTGGCGCCGTGAACCCGACCTGCCGCGTAAACCTGACGGGCGTCGTAATGGTCCTGATCAGGATATCAGCGTTGCGCGCAACGCCGGCATTGTACGAGGTGGCGAAATCGCCCTGCTCGAGTTGTACGCCCCAGATCGAAGCATATTTGCTTCCGTCGCCGGTATAGCCCAGCACGCCATTGCTGGTCGACGGCGCGACGCCGACACGCTGGGCCGTACCAGATGTCTGGTGCGAGAACAGGCACCGGAGCCAACCATTGCCGCCGTTCCGAACGGCGGTTTGAGGAGCAACGCCACCCTGCTGCACAACACCAGCAGAGCGGGTGATGAGCGAATACCAACCGGCGTGCCAGAGCGCTGAATAGCTAAACCCGAACGTCACATAAGGGACGTTGGTGTTTGCATCCGGCTTTGCGAATCCAGACCACGCATAGCGTGTTCCGCTTGTCAACGTGACGACAGTTGCATTCACGATCTGAATGTTGGACGATGTCACAGCATTCGGGATCATCCGGTCACCGGTTGTGGTGCCATCGGGCGCCACGTCCTGATTGGCCGAGACGGTGCAGAGCGTCTTCGTCCAATAGGCATTGTCGAAGGCTTCTGTGTTGCTGATAAGCGGGGTCATGGCCCGCTCGATCAGCATGCCGAGAGCGGCGCCTGTGGTTGGATCATAGTCTTGCCGAATGGCGCCGGAAGCGGCATAGGCAAGGATGCCGTTGCTGTTGTAGTAGCTCGCCTGGGTGGCGCGCGTAAAGGTGTAGCTCGCGCCGGTCAAAGCGTCGGACAACGTCGGCTGAACGGCGCCATTGGTAAAATAGCGCTCTTGCGGGACGTTGATGTATTCGAGCGCCCCCGAAGGCAGCCAAATCGGCGCCGACGAAAACGTGGCTGCGGCAAGCGGGAGAAGCGGCATCTTAGTTGATCGCCACAAGCGTGATAACGCGATCGGCGCCCTGTGTCACGGGAACGCCAGCGGCGCCGGAGCGAACCTTGAGAGCCTTGACCATCAGCCAGTTGCGATAGTCCAGCGCGATGAAATGATCGGCGAGGACACTGCCGGATGGAATGGCCCGCTCCACCGCATCGTCATACAGATCCTTGAACGTCGTTCCGTCCGCGGATGCGCTAAAGGTTAGCGAGGCAGTCGTCCAACTGCCGGGGATGATGATACCGACGAGTTTGCCAGAACCAAAATCGGCTGCATCGGACAGGCTTTCGCCCGAAGCAATCGTGACAGGGAAGGTCAGAACTTCGCCATTGATGGCATAAACGTTCTGGGTAAGCGAGCTAATGACGGTCATGGCGGGTCCTTAGTAGGTCCAGGTTCCGTTGCGGAAAACGAAGTGAAGTTCTGCGTCGTCGACTTCGACGATGACATTTTCAGGCAGGCCAATAATGGTGCTGCCATTGCGGCTAATGGTCAGGAAGTTGCTGCCATAGTTATAGGTCCAGACTTCATTGCCCTCGGCCGGATCGCCAGGTAGAGCAACGGTCATAGCACCACCAGCAGTGTTGCACTGAAAGCGCTGGCCTGTAACGGCGACGACGCTGTTTGTCGTGACAATCCATGGGGAAAGGCCGATTCGGCCATAGAAAAACGGTGACGCGTCTGCGATGGCCGCTCCAACCTGGTCGAGCGTTGCTTTCTGCGTCGAGTCGCCATCGACGGCGACGACAAGGGCAGGATTTGGCGTCCCGATGACGGCTGGAAGTTGGATGATCCGAATGGACATGCGCCCATATCCTTGCAATGAGAAACTGGCCACTCCCGACGGGCGGCCCGTTGTGATAGCGGTTGGCGTGTGATTTGCGCTGGAGCGCGTTCTCGAACCGCCCGCGCTGAGACGATCGGATTAACCGGACTAGCCGTTGGCTAGCTCAAAAGCTTTGGGGGCGCCCTTGTTCAAGAAGCTGAGCGTAGTGGCGATCATCGCTCTGTCCGGATGCGGACAGATCCAAGAGACCTCGCAGATGATGGGCGAGGCCGGGGTAGCGAAGACCGCCGGCGTCGGCGACACGGTTCTCGCCTTCAACCTAAGCCGGTCTTTGCCCAATGTGATCGGTAAGGCGGACCTTTACGGCAGGACGGTCAATGCCGGTCAGATATCGGTACGGTTCATAGGTGCGCAGGGGCAAACGGCCTTTTTTGAGCGCAATGACGTGACGGTCATCTCGAATGCCACGACGATGACCGAGTCCCCAAGGGTCGTTCCGAACTGGTCCACAGCATCAATGAACGGCATGGTTGGTGGCATCCCCGTCTACGGATCGGCATCGCAAACCGGCTATACCGTGCTTCCCGCGTCCGGAAGCTCGTCTATCGCTACAGCGCAGGCGCCCATCCGGTTCCCGGTTGCGGCGGGCAAATCGACAACAATAAACGGGAGGACATTGACCGTTTTGTCAGTAAGCCCATCACAGGTCCAGTACCGGGTCGACTAAGATGGCACCACGATCTTGCCATCGTGAAGAGGCTTTTCACTCGCGTTGGACAGACAGTGGCTTTGACCATAATACGTTTGACGGCAGCAATGATCTTCATCGCTGCAATGGGGGCAATCGGATGGACGATTCAGATCGCCCTCGCGAATGCTCCGTTTTGGCTCCTCTATGGTCTCGTGATCGGGTGGCTATGCTTTTGCGTCGGCGCCCTTATGGGGATGCGGGGATGGTTCGGGTTCCATTACCGCGACCAACAAGCGTCTGCTCAGAGGCCGGGCGCCCGGCCAAAAGAAGAGCCGCCTGAACCGCGCGCTCGGTCCCGCGGTCAATGGCGCCAGTGACCTGATTGCGCTCAATCTGGCGCAGGAGGTCGTCGACAATCGCGTCCCGCTCGGCACCTCGAGCCACCAGAGCCGGCCCAAGCTCCTTTGCCAAGGAATTGACGCCGCGCTTTTCGATCGCCGACCCGATCAGGCTGGGGATCTTGGCGGCGGCGTCGCCCGCTTTCATGTTGAGAAGGCTGCGAATGGCGCCAGGCGTGTCGGTGCTGAGCGCGGTCTGCGGTGCAAAAGGATTGCCCAGAGCGCGCCGCGCGGTGGCTGAATTGGCGAGCGCCTGATTGCCGGTTTCTGCCATCGACTGCTCGCCCGTCAAGGCGTCGATGAGCGTCTGCGCCTTGTCACGGCCGAGCACATATTTGAGCTTTTCGGCGTTCCAATCGGCGTCGAGAAGAGTACGGCCCTTGAGCGCGCCGTTCCGCACGCGGCCCATGGCCTCGTCTACCGCGGCTCGAGTGCCGAGCTGGTAGGCCTCCCGCTCGGCTTTGCTCATGGCGCCGATGTCGGCTTGCAGCATGTCGGGGTGGACCTTTGAGGAGAAGATCTTCTGACCTTCCTCGAAAGCGTCCTTGACCGCCGAATCCGAGCTGAACGTTTGCCGCGCCTGCTGATAGGTAGGGGCCGCGTCCTCGATCGCTTCCAGCAGCTTGTTGCGCGTGTCACGCAGCATGCCCGCCTGGTAATTGTCGCCACGCTTGGCCGCGGCTGTGGCCTTTTCGGCGATTTTGCGCTGGAGTTGGTGAAGTCGGTCGAAATCGGTAACAACCGACTGCCCGTTGGTCATGCGGCTGCGCACCCACAAGAGGGCGCGGTCGGTTTCGTCGAGAAGGCCAGGACCTTCCTTGCCGGACACGATCTGGTTGACGCCCGGCGCCACTTCGTCGTCAATCGCCTGAATGACCCGAGATACGTCAATAGGACCAGCCTCGGCGCGCGCCTGTCCATAGAGGACATCGGCGCTGGCCTTGCGCGCCGCGGTCATCTTTTTCAGCGTCTCATAGACGTTTGGGCGCTCGCCAAGGCTGGCATCAAATGCGGAGGCTATCCGGTCTCCGGCATTGGCCGCCCTGTCCTTGAGCGCCCCGATAACAGCCGGACGAGCCGGGTTGTCGCTCTGAGCAAGTTGCTCCGCTCGCAGCCGCAGCGATTCCGCCGTGTCGGCAAGCATGCCCTCGGGGCCGAGCTTGTCGAGCCGCGCTTGGATTTCAGGCATGGTCAGCCCTTCGGCCGCGAGATCGTTGGTCAGTTGCTGAATGGTGCGGGAACCGAACTGCGAACCGCGATTGGCAAAAAGATCGGCAACCTTGCTCGCGCCCTTCCCGATCAGGCGGCCGGCATAAGGCGCCACAGCGCCAACACCGGCGCCAACGCCAGCCCCGACCAAAGCCGCGGTCGGGTCGCCTTCGCTGCGAACCGCAGCATCAGCGCCGCCGAGCGCGCCGCCACTAATCGACCCCATGATGGCGCGCTCGGCAAGCGGCGCCTTGGACACGCCAAAAGCAGCCGGTGCGGCGGCGACCAGTGGCGCCGTGCCCAGGATCGCACCACCGACATTTCCTGCGGTTGAAGCGACCGGATGCTCGGCTGCGTAATTCGTATCCATGGCGTTCTGGATTGCGAGCGACTTGTCATATCGCTCGCCCCAGCTTTCGCCCTTTTGAGCAATGTCGTTCGGGCTGCGCGGCAGCATCCATTCAACGGCAGGAGCAAGCGTTGCGTTGGTCGCCGCTTCCATTTTGTTGAGCAAACCGCCCACAACGGGCACTCCGGTCGCGACCGAACGCATGACATTGTTCGGAGAAATGGTCGTGTCCGTCGTGGCGCCATCAGGAACTGGAAGCCCGAATGCCCGCAGCACAGCCGGGTCCGTCACCGGCTTTCCGGGCGACGCCTGAAACTGTTTCAGGATATTCGGGTCTGTGACGCGCTGTCCGACCGAGGTCATGGCGTTTCCTCGAAAATCTCATTCGGCTTGGTCGGATCGGGCATGACATAGGTCTTGCCATTGATCGTCTTGCGGATCGGGCCGAGATTGCTGGTCTTGTCGCCGATGACGCCGAAGGCTCGCAGGTACTTCTCGGGCGGATTGACGCTGTTGAAGTAGGCCGCGGCGCCGGTAATGTCGCCGTTGGTCTGCTGCACCCATTTGCCGAGGAACTCGTAATAGTCAGCCTGGCGCTGCGCCGCAGCCTCAATTCCCTTGGTGATCTTGGCAAAGCCGTCCGGCGTGTTGTCGCCGCTCGGAACGGCGGACAGTGCCGTACCGACGATCTGTGCGGCTTCGTTGCCCATCGACCGCGACAGCTCAAAGCCGAGGCGGGTCGAAAGCTTGTTAAGGTCTTCGATGGAGCCAATCGTCTCTGGGTCGATAGGACTGGCGCCCACGGTTGCCAGGGCAGCATTCAGGTGTTTGACGATGCCGGCACGCGCCGAGAGGCCAGCACCCTGGTTGAGGATGCCCGTGGTCGGCAAATCCTTGACCAACTCGCGCATCTGCGAAAGCTGCATCATGGTGCCTTGCGACGCCTCATAGTTCAGGCGAGAGCGATCCATTTCGCTCTTGGTCTGATCCGAAGCAATCTGGCGGCCCATATCGCTGATGAGCATTCCGTTGATCGGAATATTGGGCGGCGGATCCTTGACAAAGGTGTCGGACTGCGCCGCTTCCTTGATCTGCTCCGGCGTGGACGGCGCACTTTCCGGACGGCCGGCCAGCGCTGCGGCGTTTTCTGCCGTGCCGCCGGTGACCGCGCCCGTGTCGAGCCTGTTGAACGGCGTGAGCTTGACCTCGCCCGGCTTCATCACGTCGCGGGTCATCACGCCAACCGGGGTCATTTCGGTCGGGAACTGAGCCGCCTGCGTGGCGACCTTGGTCTGCGCCGTCTGTGCCGTCTGCTGAGCAATCTCGGCCTGCAACCGCTTCGTGTCGTTGAGAAGCTGCTGAGCCGCGATATCGACGCGCTTGCCCTCGAGGCCGAGCTGACCCTGCTGAATCGAGCTTTCGCGCGCCTGATCCTTGCGTTTGCGCCACTCTTCCAGGCCCTGCAAGCCGCCAGTGCCGACATTGTTGGCGAAGTTACCGGACGTGCCGGCCATCATGCCAAGGCCCGCCGCGAGGAGTGACGCGCGCAGATCGTCGGAAGGGTTCTTGAGGCTGTCGAGCCCTTTCCATGCGGTGCCGGAGCCAAAGACGACGGGCGTCGGCCGCAAGATGCCATCGGCGTCCGGGGCCGCCTGAGCGCTGGTAGGCGCGTTGATGACGCCAGAGGCGGGGCTAGTCTGCGCAGATCCGCCCATGTCTTCTCCATAAGCAAACATGGTCGGGTTGTTAGCCCCGCCGATCGCAGAATAGATCATGGATTCCGGATAAAGTTCACCCGCCTGCCCATGTTCCTGCGTGATCAAGGCGCGCATAAACTTGGCAGCCGATTCGGGGTCTGTAAAATTGATGTCGTCGTTGGGGCCGATGCCCGCAGCTCGCGCGACGTTTATGGCCGCCTGCCGGTTGCCCGGCGTCCAACCGCCTTGGCCAGCGATGATGTCCATGGCGGTGCGCTTACCGCCGGCATACTTTTTGTCCAGCAGGCTATACATTGCGGCCATTCCGGCCTCGGGAGAGGCAAAAACCGCCTGAGGGTCGCCCTGGTCCGTGTTCTGGGACGGCCCAACGATACCGGGATAGTCGAGCGTCGGCAGGTACTTGATGTTGCCGGGGTTGTTGTTTCGCATGCCAGCAGGCAGCGTCGCTCGACGCGACTGATCAGCAAGAATGCCCATCAGCGGGTCGGCGTCCCGATTCGGCACCGCCGCGACAGGCAGCGAGCGCACTTCGACCGGAGGCGCAAGCGGCTTTGCGATCACACCTTCCCCGTTGCTCGGCGCGACGACGCCGGGAGCCTCGAAAGGAACGACATTGGCTTTGACGGGGAAGGCTTCGGTCTTGACCGCCTGCCGGACAGGCAGCGACGCAGGCACGACACCTGCAACGCCGCTACCGGCCGCGCCAGCCATGACAGGGGTGATAACGGCCGGCGTCGGCTCTGGCATCGTCAACGGCTTCGCGCCAAGCGTGTCGGCAGCCCAGCGGGCGTCGAACTCACGATTGGACATCGGCAGGTCAAGCGTCTTTGCCCCTGCGGTATCGGAGGCAAAGCGATCGTTGAACTCCGCCGGGGACGGCGGAATGATGAACTGCTTTGCCTTGGCCGTATCAGCCGCAAAACGATCGTCAAATTCCGCAGGCGAAGGCGGGATGATCAGCGGACGCGCGTTGGCCGTGGCTGCATTGAAACGATCGTCAAACTGCTTCGGCGTCGGAGGAATGATCAACTCGCGCGCGCCAGCCGTGTCGGCAGCAAACCGATCGTCAAAAGCATTGACGGGCGTCACGCGCGGCCGAAACAGGTTGCCGAGAATGCCGGATAGGCCGCCGAGCGCGCCGCCGGCCGCGTATGCGGGGAGGATGCCTTCATTGTCGTTAGCGACATACCCGCCATCAGCAAAAGTTTCGCCCTGACCAACCGGGACGAGACCCGCCAGATTGCTGCGCTGCGTTGTCGAAAGCTTCGGGAACCAGCTTTCGGGGCCGCCAACCGGCAGCCCGGGCGAGTCGACGCCGCCGCCTGCGATCGGCAGGATGCCGGAGCCCTTCGATACGGATCGAGCACCCGCAACCGTGGTCGGCAGGTTCTCGAGATATCCTTTGAGCAGCTTCTCCTTGTCGTCCAGGCCCTTGCCCGAAATGTCCGTGGTGTAGGGGATGCCTTCCGGGATGATGCCGCCCGTCGCCCGGCGCGGGCGTTCCGCGCCCTCGGTGGCAAGGTCATAGTCGACGGTCTTGTAGCCGGCGCGCTCGCCGACGGCATCGGGATGGTCTTGTTCGACCTCCTGCGCCATCAAGCCAATGTGGGTTTCGGGCTCGCCCTTGTAGCGGAACTTGTAGATGGTCTGGCCATCGAACGTTTCGCCGACGGGGATGACGCCCTCTTTCAGGCGGCGATCCGACCACGGGATAACGCTTGCGAGAGACAGAGCCCCGCCGAGGATGGCCGAACCGGTGTTGCCAGACGGTTGCGTACTCTTCTGCGAATAGCCGACCGTCGAGCCGAGGCCCTGCAGGATGTTGGCAAGCCAGCCCTGCGACTGGAACGGATAGCTCCGTTCAGCCTGGTACTGGCCATAGTTGAAGCCCTGCTGCTGATTGCCGGCCTCGAGCTGCGCCTGCGTCTGGGCAAGGTTGCCCTGAAGCTGGTTGGCGCCGAGCGTGCCGAGCGTGCCGGCCTGGGCATTGTAATTGCCGGCGGCCTGAAGCATGGCGGCCTTGTCGTTCTGCGCCGCGCCGAGCGCCGTCGAATAGCCCTGATTGCGCAGATCGGCAATGGTCTGGTTGGCGGCAAGATCCTGAGCACGCGCGAGCTGCGCCTGAGCGACGCCGACACGATCGCCGCCAAACGCGCCCTTGGCGATGGCGTTGCCGATGACGCCCTGCTGCTGCTGAGCGTTCTGTTCGGCAATGTTGGCCATCGTCGCGTTGACGACGCTATCGGTGTAGGGCGACATGTACTTGCCGACCGTCTGGTAGGTCGGCGTCATGGCCTGCGCATTGGCGTTTGCGGCCTGCTGGACATTGCCGGCTGCCGCGTCGTACCAGTTGTTGGCGCTCCCAAAGAGGTCGCCGATGTTCTTGTAGGCTGTCTGCTGGTCTTGCTCGAAGCCGCCGGTATAGGGGACGAACGGCTGGGCAGCAGTTTTCTGCGCCTGACCAAGCATGTCATTGTAGGCGAGCTGAAAGTTCGCCGGCAGCTTCTGCTCGGATGTCGAGGTGGAGTTCTTGCTACCCATTGACGGTCTACCTGTCCTTGTCCCAGGCCGTTTCGCCGAGGAAATGACGGTTGTGGACGAAGTAAGCCCCGGCCTTTTCGAGACTGCGCTCGTAAAGACGGATCTTGGCTTCGGTGCGGTGGTTGCTGACGATGCCGACCATCAGCGGGACTTTCATCTGATCCGAGCAGTGCTTCGCAAACGCGATAAGCTGCTTGGCATAGTCAGACCGGCGATGCTCCGGCCGTACGAAATTCCACGACTCGTTCAGGAAGAACGCGTCCGAATAGTAAGGCTGGTCAAAGGCTAGATAGATGCTCGCAACCGGCGCCCCAACATCGCCGATGACGCCAATGATGGCGCCCTGCTTGTCGTAATAGCGTCGCAGGAACTGCTCAACGCGGCGGCGAGAAAGTGGGAAGAGCCCGTTCTCGTCGTGCAGTTCCGCGATCATGGACACAATGCCGTCCGCGTCCGCCGGCTCGGCGAAACGGACGATGGTCGGGTTATCGATCAACGCACAGGCCCCGGCAGTTTCGAAAGGGTCTTGATGGCTTCCTTGCGCGCGTTCAGCACGAAATGGCGCATGATCTGCATTCCGCGCTTGGTGTCACCGCCGCCCAAAGAGGTGACGACCTCGGGCGGGACCACATATTCGCCGCCCGCCGCCACGATCGGAACGGCGCCTCCCTTGGCGCGCTGCGGGACGCCTTGCGGCTTGGCGAACATGCGCTCGAGAACCTTCATTCCGGCCAGGGTGTTGCCTTCGCCAAGGGACGATACGACATCGGCGGGGATGACGAAGCTTTCGCCGGGCACATCAAGCGGAATATGGTCCGTTCGCCCCGCAACATGCGAGACGATCGCACCTTCATGCGGCTTCTCCTGCGCCATGCGAAGCGCAGCATCAATGGCCTGTTTGGACATCGGGAGCCTTATGGCTTGTAGAGAGGAATCTTGTAGGGCTGCCCCTCAACGGTCACGTTGAGATAGGCCTCGACATCGGTCGGCGGGGTAATCGCGCCCCCCGTCGCCGTGGTCGATGTGCCGCCCGAAATGTTCGGAAGGCTGTTTTTGACCGCCTTTGCCAGGCCGGAAATCTCGACCACGGCGTTTTTCAGCGCCGTGACCAGATCGTTGACATTGGCCATCAGCGCGCTCCATCCGCTGCGCCACGGTACCGGAAGCGGCCGAGGCGCCACCATGTTCCGATATCGTTGGATGAGAATGTGAACCGGACCATGCGTCCGCGGACGCGCGTATTGGCCCAGCGCGACGCCGAGGTGAAGGTATACGGCCCCTTGGGCAGCACGCTTGCCAGATCGGGCCAATTGGCCGTCTCGACCAGCACATCGACGCGCGCGCTCGATGCCTCCGGCTCGACGCTGCGATAACCGTATTTGAAATCGGGCATAAGCAGATCGACGAAAGTCGACATCTGACCGTCCGAGATCATGATCCAGCCGGTGCGAATGGATGGCTCCATTGCAGCGCCGTTGGCGTCTGGGCTGACCTCGTGCTGGAAGATTTGCCCCGTCGGCGTCCCTCCGATTGGATAGCCAAGGACGGAGGTGTCGATCCACGCCGAACGCGCCAGCCGTCCAAAGTCCCAGACCTGTTCCTTCAGGTTGAACTTGACATAGCGATCGATCTCACCAGTGCCGCCGGAAAGCGACGGGTAGTAGAACGCCACCTCGTCAAATACCGAATTGGCCGCAGCGACGCATTTCGAGGCGTTGTCAAGATCGATGTCCTGGAACACGTAGTCCCAGACCGGACAGACCATCGGAACAACCGCTCCACCATTCAGTGTGAAGAAATTGCCCCGGCTCATCCAGAAGACTTGGCCATTGATCGTGGCGCAGGCATGCATGCCGATGAGACCGCATCCGTCGCCGATCTTGTTGAAGCCAAAGACGAACTGCTCGCCGACATACATCATCGACCAAAGGCCGATGTCGGTCCAGAACAGCGCCTGTTGCGAGGTTTGAAGCGCTCCGATGATTTCGGATCCTTCGGGGATGCGGTAGCCGCCGGCCTGGTTTGTCGTGGTCGGAGTGAAATCGGTATAGTCGCTGACATTCGACCAGCGGATATAGAGCGGGTCTTGCGCCCCGGTCGAGGCAACGGTCGTTCCCCAGCAGACAAGGATCTGCTGCGGCATCGCGACAAAGATGCCGTTGTTGTAGCGAGGTGCGGTCGTGACGATCGAAGCGGTGCCATAGCCGGAGCTAGGCGTCCACTGATATAGCGCGCCACCCTTGGGACAGGCCAGCATGATCTGCCCCCAATTGTCGATCGACCAGTTTGTGGTGGTGATCGGCGTTCCGGGCGTGGTTGGCGTCGGTGTGCCGAGACCCCATGCGCCTTCGCCCCAGTCGCCTAGACCCCAGCCACCGCCGGCCGTAATCGGCCCCTTGGCGATCCAAAACTGAAAGTAGACGTTTCCGCCGTTCATCGTCTCGGTGGCTGTCGAGGACGCGACGGTCTGAGCAATGAAGTGGAACTCGTCTGCCGAGGGAACGGTATAGACCGTGTAAAGGCCCTGGATGGTTATGCCGCCGACCGTCGTCGGTATCTCGAAATAGACTTCCTGCCCAACGGACAGGCCGTGATCCGGAAAGGTGACCGTCACCTCTGATGTTCCGGACGACGCATCGAACACCGGCAGATCGCCGCCAGCAGCCACTGTGGCCGACGCGTTCGATGCAGCAAGGATGGTGAACAGGTCGACGCTCGCCGCCGAGTTGATCGGGTAGAGCCCCTTGAGAATGAGGCCGCCGACGCTGACGGGCGTCGCGATATAGACGGAGTCAAACTGGGTCAGAGCCGAGCCGGTGGCATCGACCGCAACCGCATTGGACCCATTAGTGGTCGAGAAGCTGGGAGCCTGCTCGATCACGCGATACTGCGGCGTGAGGTCCTGATAATTGGACTGCGGGATCGGCCCCTGATCCTCGACGACAATCAGGTTTTCCTCGGCCCCAACGCCAAGCCAGCGCGCCGACGACAGATCCTGCCAGGCGTGCAGACACCGAATGGGAGAGGCCAGCGTCGCGGTCGTATAAGCCGCCCACCCCCCGAGTTTTTCGGGCATGCCGTCGCGAAACCGGATCAGGTTCGCGTCGTCATAGCTGCCCTGGTTGAGCATGGGCGTGTAATCGGCATTGACGCCGGGTTTGAGAACGAGGCTCTGAAATGCCATCAGACCCTCGCCGGCCGCGCGACCGGGTTCGGCTGCGCCGAGGTCCAGCCCTCCGCCTGAAACTTCTTGCGGAATTCCCATGCCGCAGCGCTGTTGAGCAGCTTCGAATATTCCTGCTCCCAAGACACCGCCATCTGCGGGTCGGACGACTGTGCGCCGTAGTTCTTTTGAACACCGCCGGTCGCAAACACCATGGACGCCGCCATAAACAGGTCCGGCAAATAGGTGGTCAGCGGCGTGGTCGAGTTCGTCTCAGACAGCGGAACCGGCGTGCTCGTCCCTATGACTTCGATCTGATAGGCACCATTGGGCGTCGGCCCGACAATGGCCGTCGTGTCATTGATGAGCGCCACGACTTGCGGGACGCCCGTCGTCCCGCTCGAGCGCCACACCCAATCGACGTAGTCGCGCGTCTGCATGGTGAGCGGCACGCGCGTTCCATCATCGGGGTTGACGATTCCGGCCGGCGTAATGATGTTGATGCCCTCAATCACGGTTACTGCGGTAGAGGGCAAGGAGATCGTGCGGGAACCCGCATTGGTCGTCTGGCTTGCGTCCCTGACTTCGGCCGCAAGCATGTCGAGTTCGCGATAGCATCGCCCTTCGGCGTAAGCGATGATGCTCGGCAGGATCTGAACAAACTCTGGCTGCGTTGGGTCTTGCTGCGCCAGGAGATTGGCAAGGCTGGCGACGTAGCTTGTATAGTCCATCGCCATCGGTCAGACCTTGATGATATAGTTCATCATGAGCGTAGGCGGCATCTTGTTGACCGCCGCTGGTGATCCAGACCCGGTGGTGTGAAAATGCGTGATACTCTCGTTGCCCGTATTGATTGGAGCACTTGTACCGGCGAACGGCGCATAGACCGCGACCCCGCCACCGGAAACACCCAGCGGCAATGTGTTAAGCGGAACACTATGACTATGCCCGACATTTTCGGAGCTAGTAGAAATGGACGGAATATTGCCAGATGCAAGTGTCACGTTCTGAGCGCCGCCGGTGGCGCCGAGTGTCGTTCCGCCAATTCCTGACCCACCTGATGTGATGCGCCCTGCGGATGCGCCGCCCATGTTGTCTAGGCCAAAACTTGTTCGCCCGCGAAGATCTGGCACATTAAACGTGGTCGTCCCGTTGCCGGCGCCGTAAGTCGTGCCGATTGCTGCATATAGCCTTGCATAGAGCGTTCGGCTGAGGGTTTGCCCAGCGCAAAGAACATAGCCTCCCGAAGGAACGCTTGCTCCTGCGAATGCGAAGACCGTTCCGGCCGGTATTTCCGTTCCGGCTACAAATATTCCGCCGCTGTTGTTGATGACTGCAAGCGACTGGGATGACGCAACACTGACGGTCGCGCCCCCCCCTGACCTCGCCAATAAAATGTCGGTACCGGCCAGGTTGTTGTAAACAATGAAATAGCCGCCGCTCGCCGGGAACGTTACCGTCGGCCTCGCAGAAACTGTCCCACCAAATGACAAGCCGAGGTTATTGCACTGGCTGTCTGTAAGGGACACACTACCAGACAGCGTGATGTTCGCAATTGACCCAAGGTTTGCGTCGATCAGCTCGAGATTTGCGTTGGTCTTGTCGCCCCAGACATTCGTGTCCTCGCCGGTGGCCATGAGTTCATAGCCCTTGTTGGGCGAATAGGTCGACGGCATAGCAGGATTCCTAGGCGATGACCGCGATGAGTTCTTCGCCGGTGTCCGTCACCAGCGTTTGGTCCGCGCTGGTCACGAGAACCTGGAACTCGTCGGGCGTGTCGATATAGACGAACTGGGGCCGCGGATCGAAGACAGGCGCGGGATCTGGCGGGAGAATGCGCGGCTTAAGCTGCGGCTGCGGGATATCGAGACAGGGCCGGCAGACCTTGAACCGGGTGTTTTGCAGCACCGGGCCTGCATATTGATACTGCCATTGCAGGTCGACGAGGTTATACCAGAACCCGCACCTGTCGCAGACGGCAAAGGCCTGCGGATTGTCGGGATCGACATTCGCCCGCCCGTGGAAGCGCCAGGACATGGCGTGCCCTCCTAGCGGTAATAGCCGCCGAGCTGAGGCCCGATGAAGAGCGGCACATTCTCGACGTTCTGGGTGGCGGCGCGGGTCCATGACCGCTCGGCAAGCGCGTCAAGCATGACATGCTTGTCCGGCATGTAGATCAGTGCCATCCGGCTCGCGAGCCCATAGGCGAAGGCCTCCATCCAGAGAAGCGGAATGTCGAGAGTCTGCGCACCGGACATCGCCGCGTCTTGGATCTGGACGCAGCGGTAGTAGCGCAACTCATAAACGCCCTCTCCGTTGGGGACCGGCCACAGCGTGATGGTGGGGGCGAGCTGACGATCAAACCAGAACGTCGTCGGCGCGCCTTCAAGGCCCTTATTCGGATAGCTCGCATATTCGGTGCGGCTTACCGGCCAAATGATGCGATCGGCCACTGACCCAGAGTCGTTGGTCCAGCGAACGAACGCGTCCAGCACCATGATGGTCTTGGGGTCGACATTGTAGGTTCGCACGCCAGGCACGAGCGTCTGGACAACTTCATCGACAGTCCAGAGATTGGGCGTTTCATTGCCCCACGCCTGCAGCATCACGTTCATTGCCATATTGGCATTGACGAGATGCTCTTGCAGGATCTCCGTACGCCGGATGCCACAAAGCGAAAATGCATAGGTGACAAGATCGGCGTTGGCCGGGGAAAAGGCGTAAGTGCCGGAGGTCGTCATGCCGACATCTGGATCGCAGGCACGAGCTTGAACTGGACCGGATTGGAGCCGGTGATCGAAGTCACATTCAGCCGCACGGCCTGAACCGGCATGGACATGACGCCCTCGGTCGTCGTCGTGATTGCCGTCGAGGCGACCCAGACCGGCGTCACGCTGGGATCGTCGATCCGGTCAAGCGTGTGGTCGAGGGTCAGCGACCCGGTCGTGCCGGATGGGAAATAGACCAGATAGCCTATCTGAAACGGAGACACGCGGAAATCGACTGCGATGGGTGTCTGAGCGCCAGTCGTGCCGGCCGCGTAAGAGACTGAAACGGGGTTCATGGGTCGGCGCCTGTCGCGAGAGAGAGGAAGCGCCGGGGCAGTATAAGCCGCCCCGGCTGGTATTCAGGCGTTAGCCGCCGATGCGGTCGGTGACGCGAGCCGCGCTCGAAAGCGGAGCGGCATCGGCGCCGACACGGCCGCCCATCTTGCGGCCGGGGCGATCCAGCCGCATGCGCGTCTTGCCGCCTTCGATCTTTTCGCCCTTCTTCTCGACAGGGCCGCCGTGCTTGCGCTCCTTGGCTTCCTTGACGACGTTGGACTCGGCGCCGGCATAAACGTCTTTCGGCGACGGATCGGACGGCACCACGCCGCCGTTCTTCTTGTGACGGATCTTGGACATGGGACCTCCTAGAAGTCGCTGTACTGGGTGACGCCAAACAGTCCCGAGCTGGAACTGATATTGGCAACGCTGGGAGAGACGGTGATGGCGAGACGGCGAGCGTTGTTCGATGCCGTCTGCAGGGCATAGGTGCCGCGGACATCGCCAGTCGTGGCGGTCGCCGTCGTGGTAACGGCGGCGGTGAACCCCGTCGAGGCTGTGATCCACGCATCGGCCATGCTGATCTGCGTTTCCGACACATAGTCGGCGCGGATCGGAAGGCCGATGATATCGGTGACGCCAGCGGTCACCGCAGCGCCGGCAAGAGTGCCGCCCGGCGTGATGCTCACGATGTACTTGAACGCCTTGGCGCCGCGCGCGATCGTGGTGTTGGCGCCGGTGATCGTTTCCGTCATCGGATAGCCATAAATGTCATAGCCGCGGACGGTGAACGTCGCGGCCGAATCGTCACCAGCCGAGGTGATCGACACGGCGCGCGCGATCATGGTGGCCGGATTCCACAGCCAGACAGGACCGCCAGTGCCGGACGGGCCAGAGCCGAACTTGACCTGCGTCACGGCGCCGTCGATGGCGCGAAGGCCGGTCACGGTTGCGCCGGTGTCGGCACGCGTGATCGACACGCCGACGGTAATGCCGGCGCCGGTCGACGATACGAGCGTCAGGGCCGTGCCGTCGACAGGCGTCTGCGAAGCCGCCAGATTGGCCGCGGCGATCGTGGACGGGACCTGGTTGATGGCCTTGATGAAGTTCCCCATCAGGAAGCCATAGACCGGCTCGTCAGCGCCGATGCCTGGCTTGTACATGTAGGGAACGCGGGGATCCATCAGGCCGGTGCCCTGATCGAACAGGGACGGGCCACGATCGGAATTGTAGTCGGGAGAGGTCGACGCGCTGGCGGGGATGCCGCCGAACACGACGAGGGGGCCACTATGCGCGGTGATAGCCATGGGCGCCCTCCCCTCGAATGAGGATGGTGTTCATGATGATGTCCTGTGTTTCGGCGACGAAAGCGCGAACGAAGCGCCGGGCCATCGTAATGACAGCCCGGCGCCTGCGGCTTACTGCGTGGGGAACGAGCCCCAGATCGACCGCCAGTCGTAATAGCCGAACGAGTAGCGCTCGTAGCCCTTGACCAGCAGGTTGTCGGTCGTGAAGTCCGTCTCCATGTCCATCTCGAACGGCACGCGGTTGAGGTACAGCAGGCCGGGGATATTGGTCAGGAGGAACCAGGCATAATTGCTGGTCATGAACTCGGACACGACATAGCCGTCCGGCAGGCCGCCCGACGTGGCGAGGATCGCATTCACGTCGTTGTCGCCGGTGCCAGGGCGCAGTTCCGACTTCGTCAGGCGGATCGCGACCGGCTCGAGCGCATTCGGGACCACGAGCTTGCGCGCGCGGGCGAACACCTTGAGGCCGGCGTTGTCCTTGAACGTCGTCGGAATGGTGGTCATGGCGTTCAGAAGCGTGGCTTCCGAAAGGTCCACATCCACCGCGGGACGGTTGGCGACCGTGGTGCCGTCGATCGGGTGATCGGTGGCGCAAAGGGCCTTGCCGTCGCCGCCGACCGACGCATTGTAGGTCGTAGCCGTGTTCAGGACGTTGAACGCGTAGATTTCCTTGGTCTGGGCAAAGGACTGCTGCAGGCCGAGGTTCGACGGCTGGAACTGGGTCTTGTACAGGTTGTCGTCGATGGCCTTGCGCGTGATGGCGTAGCCAAGGGCGATTTCCAAGTGTTCCTGGTTGTAGACGAAGCGCTCGCCGGCGTTGTTGTCGAACGCAGTCTGGCCACCTTCCGTCTTGAGCTGGGCAAGGCCCAGGTAGCGCATCGAAGCGGTGCGCTCGACGGCCATGTTGGAGTTGCCGCGCTCGAAGACCTTATCCCAGCGAGACGGGATCTGGTCATACTTGCCGACGACGCCGCGAAGGCCGGGAAGGAGGAGGTCGCGGATTGATGCGAGATTGACAGCCATATCTCAACCTCCCTTAAATGCCGGTCAGCGACTTGGTGTCGACGTTGTTGAAGGCAACGAGGACCCAGTTGTACGCGGACGTGCTGTCAGTGCCGGGGCCACCCGGCGGGTTTTCGATGAGACCGACGATGCGGAAGGGCAGCGTCGCCGTCGTGTTCACGGTCGTCTGGTTGACATAGGCACCGGAAATGCCGGTGACCGTCGAGCCAGTGCCGACAGCGAAATTGACGTTGGCGCCGATGTCCGCGAACACGATGCCGGTCGAGGACGAGCCGCCGACCTGCGCGACGAACTGCGCGTTGGGGTCGTTGACGATATAGGCCTCGACATCGCCAGTCGCGCCCGAGCCGGGCCAGAACGGGCTCCAGACCGTGCGCTGCAGGGCCGTCGACAGATACTTGCAGCCGACGAAAATGCCGGCGATCTGCGTGGTGCCCGGCGAGGACTGTGCGATATAGCCGGTGCTGAGGGTGGTAACCGGGTCTCCGGCGAAAATCGCGGTTGCGTTATCCGACGCGATCTTGCGAACACGCTGTTCGTAAGTCGGGGCAGAGCCATTGCCGCGATTCTGGGAGAACCCGAACGGTGCGAAGGTATTAGCCATCGCTCATCTCCATTGACGGGTGCCCTACTGACCGGCGCGGCCATTCGGGAGGGTGCAAACCAGAGCGGCGCGCTCCGGCTGTTTCAATAGCGGGCTCAGTCGATCGTGACCGGGCCGACGCTGTGTTTGAGGCGGCCGCCAGCGCGGTCGAGCTGACCGACGGGCGTTTCGCCGAGCTTCGCCCTGTTCGCCCTGACTTCGCCGGTGGCGCGGGCGTGGTCCTCGGAACGGGCCTCTTCCGTGAGGTAGGCCGGGCGCTCCATCAGGATGCAGTCATCGCGGCGGATCGCCTCGTGATCGGCGACGCCAGGATTGCGAAGATCGGGGTGGCGATCGGCCGTGACCGGAAGCCAGCCCTGTTCGCGAAGCTGCATGTCATAGACCTTGTCCGGCATGCCGCGGATCGTCTCGCGCTTCCATTCATAGGTCGTGCCTTCGGGGATCATCTCCGGGGCGATGTAGAAGCGATCGGGCGAGACGTCGCCCTTGAACTTGCGAACGCGGCGCTCGGTGCCGGCGCGGATCGGAGAACGGGGCGTCACGCCCTCGGCGGCGGTGTCGGTCATGGTCTGGTCTTCCGTTTCGATGATCGGGTTCTTGCGCGGCCTGCCAGGCCCTCGCTTGGGCTCAGTGGCGTGCATTGCCGATCTCTCCGGATCGCAGCAGATCAAGCTTCTGACGCGCGTATTCGGCATCGCTCAGGCCAGAAAAACGTGCGGCTTCCCGTTCTTTGGCCGACAATGAAACCTGCGTGACGCTCCCGCCGCCGGTTGCTCCACGGCTCACAGGAGCTGCCGTAGCCGCCTGAGACGGCTGCCGGCGCTCAGGCTCGGGCGCGCGCTGACGAAGCCCCATGCGCTCTTCCAGCCGCTCGTAATAGGCGTCCGTGTTTGGCGCGATGCCGTCCGACAGGGCGCTGTAGTGTGCGCGCTCGAGCTGCGACCGCTTGCCTTCGTCCGTCACGAGATCCCTGTGCGAGCGAAGCCAGTCCTGCGCCCGCGGGGCCAGCGTCGACACATAGGCCTCAAACGGATCATCCGCCTGCCGCGGCGCGCTGCGAGCGTTGGCAATCTCGGATTCGAGCGCTGCCTTGCCCTCGTTCATGCGCTGCATGCGCGTGGCATGCTCGGACAGCTTGTACTGAGCCTCCGAGACGCCATCGAGGTCGCCGGCCTCATACGCGCGCTTCAGAAAGGCTTTGGTCTCATTGATCTGCGCCTTCTCGACCTCGATCGCCTTCGCAATCGTGGCCACGCGGCTGTCAGCAAGGCCTGCATTGGCCTGCTGGCGCTCCTCCTCGGCACGGCGGCGCTTGTCCGCCTCTTCTTCGGCGCGAGCCTCTGCCGCGGCCTGGGCCTTGGCGGCGTCCTCAGCCGCCTTGCGCGCGGCCTCAAGCTGCTCCTGCAGCGTCGGCTCGGCTTTTGCTTCGGTCGCAGCCCCGCCGTCGGAGCCGGCCTCGGCGCCATCGGCCGGGACGACAACGATCTCGTCGTCGTCGATCACGATCGGATCGGTTTCGGTGGTCATGCCCGCGCCCTCAATAGATCATGGCGGGGTCGGAGACCTTCGCCTTCAGGTGAACGTCTTCGACGACCCGGCACCGGACGCCGTTCACGTCGAGCGGGAAACCGTCAGAGGTCTTGAACACGACCCAGTCGCCGAGGCTCACGTCCTGCCCCTTGAAGGCAACGCTGCCGTCGTCGACAAAGGCGGTCGGACCCTTCTTTAGCACCACGGCCACCTTGCCCTGCCAACGGTCTTCATCCTGCGTCTTGCTGGTCAGGATGATGCCGCCCTTGGTTTTCTCGGGCCGGATCCAGATGCCAACCAGGATCTGGTTGTTGAACAGCTCGATTGCGGATAGATCGCCTACCCCCGCGCGGATTTCGTCCAGCGTGGACTGCGGTTTGTCTTCAGCCATCAATTCACCTTCCTAGGATGTCCTTCTCGTGCTGCCGTTCGATATCCTGCAGAATAGCCAGCGCCATCCGGAGGCCAGCGAGGCGTCCAATGGCGTTCTTGTACTCGTCGAATGTCGCGTAGGGGCCGCTCAGGATAGTTGCCGACAGGCTGTCGCTTTCCTCGTTGGCACGTTTTTTGAACGTGGCGAGGATATCCGTCGCGTTGCCGATCACGGCTTGGCGTTCTTGCCGTATTTGGCAATCTTCTCAAGCCGGCCTTCGCCCGACTGAGCGCCGTTTTCCATTTTGACAAAACCGCCGTTCTTGTAGGCCAGGCCGCCATTGGCGCGCATGCCGGGAGGCGGCATCATCGGATTGGGTGCAGCCGGACCAGCGCCAGCGGGAAGCGGCGGCATAGGCCCGGCTGCGGCCGGCGGAGAGGGCGTCGCCGGCATCGGAGGAGGCTGAGCAGCGCCACCAGGCGCCACGATCACATTGACGGTCGTCGCCTTGCCCTTGACGGCTCCGCCATTCTTGTAGGCCTTGCGGTCGAGACGCGGCTTGGGCTTCTTGCCGTCGACATCGTTCACCGACTTGCCATCGCGCGTGAAATCGTCGGCATAGCCGCCCTTGGCCTTGCCCTGCGTGCCATCAGCGCCGGGAAGAACCTTGCCCTCGCCACGGCCGGCGGTGTCGCGATCCATCTTGCGCTCTTCCTCGAGCGCCCGGATGACGCCGCCGGCGCGGTAGCGCTCGCGCTTGTCGTCCGCCATGGTCTTGGCGCAGGCTTTCAGGCTCTTGAAGGTTTCGGCCATTGGTGAGGCTCCGTGGTCAGCCCTGACCAAGCACGGTGCGCCTGGCGCGCTCCGCCTCGTCGAGCCCTTGAGGGTGGGAGATGATGTCTCGCAGCGTTTCCATCTCTGCGAGCCGTTCATCGGATGCGATCTGTTCGCGCTCGGTCTGCGTCTCGTGCCGCATCTTGTCGCGCTCCAGCTGAAGCGTTTCCATGCGGTGCTGCTGATCGAAATTCAGGTCCTTTTCGCGCAGCTGCAGGTCCTTGCTCTTGAGCGCCAGTTCCGCGGCCTTGCCCATGACCGCAGGGTTAGCCATCGGGTTTTGCTGCTCCGGCGCAAACAGCGTCTCGGGATCGTTGACCCCGATCATGTTGAGGATGCGCTCGTCGACCGCCTTCGCGTTGTACATCGGCGGATTGGCCATTTGCAGCTGCTTGATGGCCATCGCCTTCATCAGGCGGTGCATATGGCTCGGCGTGTTCGGATCGGCCTGCGGAACAATGGATTTGTCGTCCAGCGCGCGGATGAACTCTTCCGCGCTCCACTGCCTGTCCGATTTGGCGACGCTGATCAGCGCTTCCGGGTTTTCGCGGAAGCACTCTTTCAGCAACTGGAACTCTTCCGCTTGAGCCGCATGCAGCCGCTTGTGG
The DNA here is from genome assembly GCA_017307955.1 of Allobosea sp. Lineage (GTDB taxonomy): Bacteria > Pseudomonadota > Alphaproteobacteria > Rhizobiales > Kaistiaceae > Kaistia. Next base: position 73,975 of record JAFKFV010000017.1, read on the forward strand.
ACCGCGCCCTCGATTTTGGTCGCCTGCTCGATCAGCGCCAGCGTCGTACCGACCGGCGCATCCTGCCTGCCCTCGGAAATCTGCACCTCGGCAGTCCCGCCGACGCGCTGGGCCGTGCTTGCGACCGAGTCGAGGAACGTCGCGAATGCCGCCGATATGTCCTTGTAGGGCAACGGCATGATCATGTTGCTGATGGGCTGGTTGTTGGTTTCCAGCCCGATGCCGCCGCCCGGCGAGACGCGAAACTCGTTGGTGTTCTGGCGCCCGGTCTGCTTGGCATAGATAAAGCCGGGGAAGTTCGCGAACATCCCGGCGTCGATCGTTTCGCGCCAGCCTGCCGTCAGCGTCATCGCGGCATTGCCCAGTATCTGGACTAGCCCGATGTCATAGAAGCCGATGCCAGGGACGTAGGGGTATTTCACAAACCGGCTTTTCGCCGTGTACGTCTCGTCGCCCTCGTCCCAATTGCGGCGGATTTCGAGGATCTGCCGCGAGTCCTTTTCAATGACGACGCGATAGGGCAGCCCAAGGCCGGTCTTCTCGCCCTTGTCCTTGTGCTCGAAGCCCTCAAGGTCGAGGTCGGTATAACACTCGTAGATCGTGTAATCGCGGTCGCGCTCGTCGGCTTCCGAGGGCCGTACGCCCTGGATGGTCGATTTCTGCATCTCGACCGCGTTCTGAATGTCCGCGTTCGGCGTGATCAGCGCGATATCGCGATAGGCCCCGGCGATCTGCATGCGCTTCAGCACATTCGGCCGCATCTTGATGACATGCGTGACGCGCGGCGCATTGCGCAGATCGGTGACCGCATTCGAGACAATCAGGTCTTCAGCCGCGACCGATTCCGACACCGGCCGGCGACGGATCGGGCAATTGTAGACCTTCTTGAACCCGCAGCCCGAAAAGCCGACCTCGAACAGAAGCCGATCGGTGTCCGGGTAATACTCGGACGCGACCGTGGTCAGGTAGAAGTTCAGGTCCTCTTCCAGAGCCTCGGCGAGCGCGTCGCTCGACCCGTCGGGGCGCAGCTTGTCCGCGACCTTGACCGGGCCATTGGCCGGCAGAAGCTCGCCGCGGGCGTTGGCATTGAACCGCAACACGGCCTCAAGCAGCACCGGATGGCGAACGCGCGACAGGCCGTCGATAGCGACCGAGCCCGACCCGACATCGGCACCAGGCTCTTCCAGCTCAAGGCCCAGAAGCTTCAGGCCCTTGGCTCGGGTTTCCAGCCACTGGCGGCGCGACTCGATATCCGTCTGGATGCCGAGCAAGAGCTGCTCGGCGATGGCGCCCAGCGCACCTGCCGCGACCTTTTCGGCAAGGTTGTCGCCATGCCGGCTCGGCTTGTCGCCGTTGCGCTGCGGCGCGAAGTCGACGATAACGCCGCCGTCTTCCGTCTCGATCGAAAGCGTACCGTCTTCCGAATCCACCCGCACGGCGTCGTTCGGCCCATCCGCCTGGATAAGCACGTCCATTGCCTCGGGCAAAGGCTGCTCAGGCGGCGGCGCAAGGCGCAGCGCGTTAGGGGGGAAGACGCCGGACATGTGCCTGGATTACCAAGCCCAAGTCGAGCTAGGATTGGTCGGCCAGGAATAGACGCTGGCGAGCCATTCGAGCTTGGCCTCTACCAGAGCAAGGCGCTCCTCCAGAGCCTTGTCCGGCGTCGCATCCACAGGCGCAGCGGTTTCCGCCGCCGCAGTGTCCACGGCAGCCTTGTCAGTCTTGGGCATGTTGCTCTCTCCTATATGCCGCCGTAAGGCAGCGCCTTTGGCCGGCCCTTGTAGCGGACCTGTTCCGCTCGCTCGGCGGCGATTTCCGCCTCACGCATCGCCAGCCCGATGCTGCGCAGATGCCGCAGCGCCTGCGTCACGCTGTCGGTCAAATCGTCATGGGCGCCGCGCGGAAAGCTGGCCATTTCGTTCTGGACCATATCGGCCCAGTCCTTGTCCGGCGCGTAGATCATCCCGTCGCTGAACAGGTGCTGCACCGCATAGGCGCGGGCCGTCTTGTCGGCGCCTTTCGGGTCGATCAGCTCGACGCCCCACGGATCGTTCGCATAGAGCCGACGCATTTCCTGCGCGACCGAGATGCCGCTGGCCTTGGATTCAATCAGCAGCCGGTCGACGGAGAACTTGCGACACGACGCGCCGACCTTGACCACAAGGTCATTCAGCCCCAGCCGCGCTTGCCATGCGCCCATGAGGATCAGCTTAGGCAGCCCGTCATCGTGCCGGAACCGCCCCCAGATCGTCAGGGCCGAATAGTCGTTCTCTTCCTTGGTCGTGTAAGCAGGGTCGAGAGACGCGACAACATAATCGCAATTCGGGAACGTCTGCCGCCCGTTTTGGTCCGGCTCCGGGTCCCAGATCTTCCACCAGTCCCGCTTGAAGATGCCGCCGCCGCGGGGCTCCGGCGATTGCTGCAACTGCCCCGCCGCAGCGTAAGGGCCCATTGTCTGTTTCAATTCGGCGACGACTTCCGGCGGGAAGCGCTCCGGGAACAGCAACTCGCCGTCTTCCGTGCGCCAATCCTCGAACCCGATCGATGTCACGCAATGACGCGAGGAGTCGTATTCCATCGGCAGCATTAGATGGTCGTAGCCGAGGTCGTTCGACAAAATGACGCCGGAGGTGTCCTCCTCATGCAGACGCTGCATGATGACGACGATTGGAGATTTATCCGGGTTATTGAGGCGCGTCGGCAGCGATTCCAGAAACAGGAACTTCGCCGTCTCCAGCTCTTTCTTGCTCGCGGCCTTCTTCACCGATAGCGGATCATCAACCAGCACGCGGTCGCCTCGGTCGCCGGTCAGGCTGGTAAACGGCACCGCGACACGCCACCCGCGTTTCGTGTTTTCAAACCTCCTTTGCCCTTCGGATACCAGCTTGACGCGATCACCCCACAGTGCCTGATACCATTCGCTGGTGACCAGGTTCAGCATGCGGCCGGCGTCGCGCTCGGCAAGGCGATGCGAATAGGCCGTGCAGTAGAACCGCTTTGAGGCCATGTTCATCGGCCCCCATTCCCATGCCGGCCAGAACACGCCGGTCAGCAGCGACTTGGAAAAGCCCGGCGGCACATTGATAAGCAGCCGAAGGATTTCCCCGCGCGACACCGCCTCGAGGTGTTCGCAGATCGCGTCGAGAACCCGCCCCTCGATCAGCGGTTGTGCCGGCTCCAGAACTGGCCACGCCCGGCGCGTGAAGCCCATCAGGCTGGTTTCGCTTTCCAGCCGGTCCAGCTCGCGGATGGCCCAATCGGGGTTGGCGAGCGCGTAGCGAACCAGCGCCTCGCGCGCGGTGGCAGAGGGCATTAGCGATGAGCGTCGCCATTATGGCGATCGTTCCAGATATTCGTGTCAGCAGGAACGGACGGAAGCGGATAAACGCCCCACGGCCTGTGTTCCCCGCGCGGCCCATCAGCCGTCTTGATCCCCGGCCTGATGCGCCCCGCGCCGCGCCCATGGATCGCATGCGCCGCCCTGGCAATTGCGTCCCATTCGGCCTTGATGAACAGCCGCAAGATGCCCGGCTGAACGTCGATGTCGAGGCTGTCCTTGATCAGCTTCGCAAGCTCGACCTCGGGGGCGCGAACCGTATCGTCTCCATTACCAGCACACATCCCAAACCTCCGCGCAGCGCGCACGTTCAGACCGCAGCGCGCGGCCCGTTGTGTGATTTCAGTCGGTTAGGTCATGCCCGTTGGTAGGATGAGCAAAATCATTTCTACCGGCTCGGGATGCAGAGGATTTTTATTTCCCGCAATTCCCGCGCCAGCCGGGATTGATTTGAGTAGCCATCCCGTGCGGAGCGGCGGCGACCCAAATGATTCCGGCGATCGAAAGCGCTAATAGCAATACGGGCGCGCATAGCTTAAGTGGGCGCAAAGGACGATCATAAAACGGCAGCAACCCAATGCCAGCAATCAAGGAAAAGACTGAAGCCGTGTAAATGATTGCTGCTAAAGCAACATGCGCTGTCATTCCCCGCCCGCCCGTTTTCCGACCAACTGGCGCAACAGCTCGCGCTCCGCATCGTCCAGATCGGCCAGCGTCTTGGCGACCTCGATCGGGCCGCCGTCCTTGCCGGTGATCTCCTGCTGAACGCGGTCGCGCCACTCGGTCGGATCAGCGTTCTTCAGTGCAAAGATGCGGGACGTGACAGTCGGGCCATCAGGCGCATCGAGCAGATCCGTCTCAAGTTTCAGCACCCGTTTGCCCTTGGCGAGCTTTAACGCGTCGGAAAATTCCGGGTGTTTCTGCGACCAATCGTACATCGTATCGCGGTGGAACCCAAGCGAAGCCGCGGCAGCCGTAAGCGAGAGCCCGGTGGCCATCAGCTCAATCAGCTCGTTTCCCAGTGCGGGCGTATACTCGGAAGGGCGGCCTGCGGGCATTAGTGGTCTCGTTTCATTATTGGCGAGCTCGGCCTCATGCTCGCTCCACCAGGCTGATGCTACTGCGGGATAATCGATGCTTCAGACATAATCCGGCAGCGGATCGCTTGGAGCGCGCTTATGCCAGTCCTGAAAGCTGACTATGAGCTTGAACCCGAACGGAAGCCAGTAATAGTCGTGCCACTGCCCGACTCGCCGCTTTGCCCGCGAGATGAAACGGTCCGGCCACGCCAGCTTTTCGACATAAACCGCCCAACGCCACGTCCCAGTCTTCGGGGCGTCGCCAACAAGACAGAGGCCGCCACCGCTGGTACGGCTCAGAACATTGACCTTGCCAATGCGATAGCCTTGGACCCGCATACAATAGCTCCGAATGTTGATTGAGTGATGGGTGGTCAGAAAGCACGCCACTGACTGCTACGAGGCCACTGCCCTTCGTTGCCTAGGGCTCACCCACCGAACTTGGCGCCGGCCTCTCTTGCCGGCTTATGGATATCGACGCGGGCTCGGTTGGGTACGAGCTTCCCTGTCCGGAGGTGGCGACCTCGTTTAGGGCCTCCCAGTCTCGCCAGACTGGCAACTGGACGGCGCTAACGCCGCTGCACGCGTCGAACTCGTGTGCCCGTGAGGGCGGAACTGCCAGTGGGCCGGACTTTTACCGGCCGGGACGACGTTACCGAGCGCTACGTCGCGAACGTCCCCGCATCGTCCTGATGCCCAAGGTCCTCGTGACCAAGATCAGCCGTAGCTGCCTTGGTGATAGTGTCGATGCGGGCCGGGGTTTTTGTCCGACTGGCGAGGTAGTCTCACCCTCTCGCCGAGCATTGGACCATTTACGCTAGCGCCTGTGAGACCGCGCTTCGCTATAGGCCTTAGCCGCGTGTCTATCCACGCCGCCGCATCGATCTTGCTCGCCCGAGGGCGGAACCTTCACGCACCCGCACGAGGCGGTCGTTTACGCGCGCATCTCCGATGATGCTTCGGTATGCGCTGATTTGAGCCCGTCTGTCAATACCGAGAAGCCCGCGCTTGTCGGGATCTGGTAGTAATCCGCAAGAGCCCGCAGCCCGCGGACCAGATAGGCGACCATGTGCGGGGGCCAGTTATCGGCGGGATAGTCCATCACGACGCAGTTGTTGACCGCGGTCCTGACAGGCCGGCCAGATACGTCTACCTGACCAAGCACGCCAATGGCTTTCATGTATTTCGATGCAGCTGCCCTCTCAGAAACCACGTCGCTGTCATGGCCACGACCGCGCACTCTGCCGATGTCCATGGCCTTTGGCGATGGGTGCGGGATGCCCGTCAGACGATGGTACCGCCACACATCCTCATCAAACCGCTTGGCAGCCTCGTACAGACGCGAATTGATCTGCCCGGCTATGACTAGCCGCCCGATGCTGGAACCGGCCTCAGCGAGCCCCGCTGTCGATTCTACGGCCCTTCCAGTGCGGACCCGAGCCTGCATTACCACGATCCGTGCATCCTTTTCTCGATTGGTGGTCTCGATCTCGTATCGCTCGGCTGAACGGGAGAGCTGGCCCGATGGTGTGCGGGGTAGATCCTTGCGCTGTGCCGAGCGGGCACGGCGGCGGGCAAGCTTTTGGGCTTTGGTGAGGCTCATTCTGCGGCTTCCCTCGAAATCCTATCGTCCAGCCATTCCGGCCATTGGCATGGGACGGTCATCGAAGGGACCGAGCCGGCCTCGACCATCCGCATGACGGCGGGGCGCCAGCCGATCGAGCGAAAGTAGCTCTCCCAAACTGGCCATTCCGGATCGTCCGGCTTGATCGCCCTTGCCGAGTTCTGACCCGCGCCCTTCCAGCGGGCGATGCACTCCGTCCCCATCCGCCAGTATCGATCCGCCGTCGTTTCGGCCGCTGCCGTCTGCTGTCGCATCGTCGGTCACCTTGGGCTTGGAATGTTTGGCGAGAATCTCTTCGTGCGTTGGATAGCCTGGGCCGGGCCAGAACGTGCCGCTCGGGGCTGCGGGCGGCTGCCCAGACGCGGCAAGCGGAGCAAAGCCTTTTTCCTCGGCATGCCGGCGCATCCAGTTGCGGAGCGTCGCCGGCCAGTCCAGTTTGACGGCGCTGGCGCCGGCCTTGGCTGTCCAGTAGTCGCGGAAGCTCTCGACCTGCTTGCGATAGGAGGGCTCTGGAATGCCTAGGCTGAGGGCATGGGCCCTGTCATCGTCGGACGGCTGCCAGTCTGGAGGGAGCCGCGTTCCGCGCTTCGGCTTCGCCCTGGAAGCCTTTTCGTCCTCGACCGAGGCCGTTTGCGCGCTAACGCGCTCCAACGAACGAAGTGAGTTGGTTGATACCTCTGAACGGAGTGAAGAGGTATCTTCTGTATCTGTATCTGTATCTGTATCTGTATCTGTATCTGGGCGTTTTTCGGCGTTCGCTTGCGTTCGCTTGCGTTCGCGCCATTCTTTGGCGCGTTCGGACGAGCCATCTTCGCGCTTTGGCTGGTACTTTTCCCAGCCGCAAAACCGATTGTCAGCAATGACTTGCTTCTCCTCCAAAGCCACCACGATCAGATCGACCTGCTCAGGCTCGCACCCAAAGAAGTAGCCGAGGCCTTCCGGGTCGTAACCTGCAATGCTGCCGCGATCCTCGGCCTGCGAGGCCCTGTCGAGAAGAGCCCAGAACACCGCTACGGCGATGCCCGGGGCAACGCCCGCCCTTCTGGCAATGCCCAGCCACTTCGGATTTGTGGGCGCCCCGTGCCAGGTCCTGAACCAGTCCGTCATGGCTTGCTCTTTGGTTGATAGGGTTTCATCCCGCGCGGAAGCGGAAGACCCGTCCGCTCGCTGTGCCGCCTGATCCCGTGGATGATCGATGTATGGTCCATGCCGCCGAGCCGTTCCGCGATCTCTGGCAAAGACAATGACGTTTCCACGGCTGCCAGATACATGATCTCATGCCTAGCGATGCTGAGCGCGGCCTGTCGACCTCCCCAAACGAGTTCTTTCCGAGCTATCCCCGAAGTTACCGAAACCCTCAGAATTATGTCTTCCAGGGCCGCATCAGGCCCGGACTTCGATCCCTTTTCCATGGCTTCGATCAGCTTCTTTTGAAGGGCCGAGAGCCGCCGCTCCGCCATCTTGATGCGGCCGCGGATGAACATGAGCTGTTCCTCCGCCCGCTTCTCCTCTTGGCGAAGAATTCCTATCCGATTCATGACCGTTGCTTCGCTTCGCTCTCGTTCGACGAGCGCGCGGATGTCGGCTTCGGACATCCATCTTCCCATGGCGTCCTTGATGGCCCTCGGTGAGAACCCTTTTCGAGCCATGCTGATGGCCTTAGACGTGGTCGGGTCAGCGGGAAGGGCAATGTCCATCGTCAACGCTCCTTACTCTGCGATGTGAGGCGCGCGAACTCGGCTCCGATCTCCTTGAGAAGGCCGAGCCGTTGGCGCTTGAGTTCGATCTCGACGGCAGGCCTCTTCTTGGCCTCGAGGGTCTCGATCCAATGGGCGTCCTCCGAATAGCGGAGGCGCAGTTCGTCCAGCATGGCGGCGTGGTTGGTCATGCCGGCCTCTCGATCAGAGATCGCAGGTAGAGATTTGTCCCGGCTGGCGTCGGGCTGAGGTCGTCCGATATGAGGCCGGACCTCATCATGCCGTCGATAATCGAGCGGCTCAGGATCTGATGAGACGGCTTCAGCTCGTAGTGCTTGATGCCGCCACGCGGGCCGATGAGCGGCTCCAGCCTCTCGCCCTGCTCAAACATATTGCCGACGATCCGGCCTAGGACCTTGAATTGTGCCGGTCCAAGTTGGTCGCGAGTGTGCTTCATGCTACCTCCTTGCAAGGACGCGGGGTCTAGCGCGCGTGTTAATCCGGTCGTGTACGCCGGCCATGAAATCGCGAAGGATCGACCTGCCGCTAACCTCGAACCACTCCCACCCTTGGTAGTCCAAGTCTGGTTTTTGCCGGATTTCCTTCAGGGCGCGCCCCATAGTTCGGATGGAGACCATTCGCCCACTCGGAGTCATGAATGCCTTTGGATATGCAGCCCGCCCGCTCATGCAGCCACCGCGGCCGTCTTGATGGCCCCCCATTGGCGCAGGATCTCTGTTGCCTCAGATAGCGACTTTGCGACGGCGTAAAGCGCGCCGGCCTCATCGCATGAGGCAGCAAAGGCCTTCTGCTCTGGCGATGAGCGGCCCTTTGCAGATTTCAGCTCAAGGAATGCCGCGCGACCACCTGGTAGCGTAAGGCAGAAATCAGCGACACCCGGCCGAACTCCCATGGCCTTGAGCCGGTTTCCGGTGCGCGTATCGCGAAGCTCTCCGTTGGGCACATGGAACCAAATGAGGCCCGGCCGAGCGGTGAATTTCAGCAGCTGCACCACCGCTTTGTGGAGATCGTGTTCGGTCATCTGCGCTCCACCGTTCCATCCATGCGCTTGCGCCAGCCTGAAGCTTTGGAACCAGGCAGCGGGCGGCTTGTCTTCGTTCTGGCGCCGATATGCGCGGCGCGCTGGCGGTTGGCCTTGGCGATGCGCGGCACGTCCCCATGGGCCGTTTTGGCGCCGTGGCAGCCGTCGCAAAGAACCTCGCAGTTTTCGAGCACAGGCTCGCCGCCGAGGGCATCGGGCAGTACGTGGTCATAGGCGAACTTGCCGGGGAACAGCTTGGAGCCGCACTGCTCACAGAAGCCGGCCGCGCGCTGAAAGGCCTGTGTCCGCACTTTGGAGGGGAACTCGCGGCGGGCCATGTTCAGTATTCCAGAACGTATTTCTTGGCTTCTTCCTTTGTCATTTCCTCCCCGGTCCAGTTGTTCACGATCGTGCCGTCAAGAATGTCGATCAGGTCACAAAGCGCCTGCTTTTGGTCTTGAGTATCGTGTTGCGCCATAGCGCTTAGCGATGTCGGACCGGCCAAATACCTACGCACGGCTTCTTTTGAAGCATCTGTTTCCAGATGCCATCCCTTCAGCGTGCCCCATTTCAAATCAATATGTTCGCTCATGCTGCCTCCGCTTTGGTAAGGTCATTCGTGCTGACGCCGATCATGTCCGCGATCTTGTCCAGCACCGCGCGCTTGCTGGCCTCAAACTCGGCCTTGCCCATCGCCCGCATGTTCTGGCTTTTGGCCGTGAAGCGAGTCACGACAGCGCCCTGCACGGTCACGATGCTGAATTCGTCGATCGGCCGGATGAACGCGGCGAGACGCACAGCCTCAGCCTTCGACGACGCGACCAAGGTTTCGCTATCGCTGTAGCCGGCACGGATCAGGCACCACTTGCGAAGGTGTTCCGCGGTGGGGAATTGGTCCGCCAGATGCTCGGGAAGGCTCTGCCACCCCTCGTTCACCGCGGCGAAATACTGGCGGTGCGAAGCCGAGGAACGGTCCTCGACATGCACTAGGTTGACGATCTCGCCATCGCCATAGGCCTTGGCGCAGCGGCGCGCGATGCCCTCATTCAGCGGCACCATCGCCTTTGCTTTATCGGACCAGTAGAATGGGAGAGGCGGCGCCGTCATGGCTCAGCCCGCCATCAGAAGATTGACTGGCGGCTCATAGCCTTCCGGCAGGCCATAGGCCCGAATGCGGCTGACCACGCCGTCCAGCTCGTCATTGAACTGATCGACGGCCGCCTCAAGATCCTTGAGATAGGGCTCGTCGCGATAGGCGCGCTTCACAAAGAGCGGCAGCCCCGGCCAATAGACCGCAATGTCGATCCATTCGCGCTCGGCAACCCATAGCGCGCCCTGGCACTGCGCCTTGTGCTCGGCCGGGAACTTGTCGGCGAGAATGGTTTCGATCAGCAGATGCGGCAGCTTTGTCTTAATCTCGAGCATGCCGCTTTCGCCGATTAGCGAATCCGGCGAGCACCCCTTGCGTCCGTTGACGATGAAGCCGATGCGCTCCGGCTCGGCGTCGAACATGAAGGCGTATTCCCGGCGGGCGTCGTCCTCCATGACCTTGCCGCGCTCCATATGAGCGTTGCTGTAGCTCTCCGTTGGCTGGCCAGTGATGATCTCGCCTGCCAGCGTGTACAGGTACTTGCGCCTGGTCACGCTGGCGCCACCGTCCTTGCCCTTGGCCATGACCGTCGCGAACTCGCTGGCGGTCGGCATGCCGGCTCTGGCACGGAACCACTCGGTTGTGCCCTGCTCACAATCGACGACGCGCATCATTCGGTCACCTCGCGAGTAGCGGTGTCGCGAGCGCGGTCAAGCTTCGCCTTGCGCTCCAGAAGCCGGCGCATGATGCCGGGGAGCATGTCTACGGTGATTTCGGCGAGGGCTTCGATGTTGAACGATGCGCAGAACTTATCGATGCTCAGATTGACGTCATCGATAAGCTGGCGAAGCGCGGCCATCTCGTCGGGGCCGATCGGCGCGCTCTCGACTTCATCCGCTTTCCCGCCGTCATCGTCGTTCGACGCAGCCAGCCCAAGCGCGGCCTTGAGCGTGTAGCGCTGCAAATAGGTCAGCGTGCTACCGATGGCCTGAATGCTGTTCTTCTTGCCGCTCTCATCTTTTCCGGCCATCAGCGTATTCTCCTCGCTGTGGCCGTCGCGATGCGAAACGATGCACGTCACCGTGATCGGCTGATTCACTTCGCTCGTGGTGCGAAAGCGATAGGACAGGCCATGTTTGCCGAGGATCGGGTCGACCGTCCGCGCGATCTCAGCGAGATCCTCGTGCCGGTAGTTCGTGCTGCCCTTGCCGTCCTTGTTGTCGTATCCGACTGAGCGGTTTTTCGCGATCGTCGGGATTTCGGCTTTCGCAGCGGCCATCGCCTCGTCGAACGCGCGCCGCGCCTGATTGGCCTCCCAGCGCTCTTGAAGCGCCATCAGCTTCTCAATCGTTTCGATGCTGGCGTTCTGCTCAACCGCGATCCCGATCATGCCCATGGGATTGTGCACGGCAGCCTGCTGGCGGTTTTGCGGCTCCATAACGGTCACGGTGTTCATCTCATAGCCCTCGCGTCTTCACGGATACGGTGGAGGCTGTTTGCGACCGCCGCCTCTGGCAGTCTCAGCAGCTCGGATATGTCCTTGGTGTTTCGGCCGGCTCGCCAGAGTGCATGAGCCCTGAGCAGAAGGTCTTCATCGGGGATGACGGGGGCCGAATGCTTGATGCGGGCAGTCATTACGCCCCTCCACGGTCAAAGACCGGCGCATCAATCCTCTCAAGAAAATCTTGCCTCGCCTCCGGAGATGCTGCGTTCCATGCGCTCATGAGGCGCGCGACTTGCTTTTCCTTGGCCTCAAAGTCGTTCAGCGGTTCGTCGGCTAGCTTGGTATCGCTCTTCGCTTCTCGAATTCGGCGGCGCTCGACCAGAAGATCGCGCTCGATTGCCGCAATCTGGTCGTTTGGCGTCATTCGCTTGAGCTTGTCGAGATAAGTGCCAGTATCAAGGTGCGTACCGCGGATAAGGTTCAGCGCCTCTTCAGTGACCTTCTCGCCACGCTCGGCGTCGAGCTGCACGACGCGCTCTGACTTGCCAATTGCCTTGGCGGTGTTCTCCGTGAAGCTTTCGAGCTCATTTTCAAGTCGCAAAGTTTGCGACTTGAAAGACCTGCGGTCTCCTCCGTGCTTTGTCTCTTCGTGCGCCGCCTCGTAAATCTCCTTGCGCCGAGCCGTAAACTTCGCCCTGTCGGACGGAGAAAGTTCCGCCCGGCAAAGGTTTTCGTCGATCATGATCAGTTCATTGATCATGTCGTCCGCCTCGCTAACGATGCAGGGAATAGTCTCCATCTTCAGCGTCACGGCGCAGGCCTCGTATCTGTGATTGCCGGCAATGATCTCCCATGCCTCAGCTTTTGCGCCGTGGCGGATTTTCATGGCCTTCTTCACGACAATTGGATTGATGAGGCCACGCTCGCGGACGCTCTCGGCGATCCTTGCGACGACGGCGCGGTCGATGGCCCGCCCCTCGTTCGGCGGATAGATGAGCGCGGCAGGGAGATCGATTACCTGCAAGATCAGCCCCTCTTCCCGCTGATAGGCGTGCCTGCAATGCGAAGCACGGCGTTCTGAGCGATCTTGATGATTGATAGGGGGCGACGCTCGAAATAGGCGTTCCACGCGACGGCTGCGGCCATCACACCCTGGCCATGAATGCCGGCGCTTGCGTCTCGGGTCATGAGATCGCGCACAAAGACGTGGCGCGGATCATTGCGCTTGAGCCCGTCGTTTCGCGACGTGCCGCGCCAGAAGTCAAAAGCCTTCTGCTCCTGGTACCGCATCGTCATCAGCGCGGCGGCGAAGGTAGACGCGCGAAGGATACGGGGACGTAGGTCGGACTGTGCTCCGGTAAGCGCTTCCTCCATCTTGCGCGCCGCAGGCCACCACGGCTCGCAGGCCTCCACGCGGAGATCGACGATGCGGAGTTTTGCCGCGTTCTCGCCCCTCACGGTGTAGTTGCTCGGAACGATGAAGCCGTTGGCAATGATGCCGATAGCGCCATAGGTGGCGGAGGCAATCGTCTTCGATACCCCGTGGTCGGCGGCGAGATCGATAGCATTGAGGATTTGCTGTGATGTGCGGCGCCGCATCACGGTATCGAACCGGTAGTAGAGCGCCCGGACTTCTTCCGGAGTGCTGCACATGTTGACCGCGACACGGAATTCGACTTCGCGGCCATAGGCGATGATGGCATGGAGACGATGCTGGCCGTTGACCAGCGTCAGATTGCCGTTGAGGCGAGCGAAGGTGATGGGATCAGACAGTTCCCAAAGGCCGCGCCTCATCATCTCGGCGTAGACGGAAACGTCTTTCTGTTCGACCTTGCGCTGACCGCCGTAGTTCGCCTCCCGCAGGATCGTTTCCGCGAGATCGGGGCCGATCAGCATACGGCCCTCTTTGATCTGAGTTTCCCACGGGCGAATGGCCCGAATTTCTCCGTGCGTATTGATGCTGGCCGTCCTGTGGAATAGATTCATTGCGATCTCCAATGATCGAGGCCCTGTTCTGCGGTGAGATGCGGACGGGGCCTTTTTCGTCCGGCCGCGAACCTGTTTCGCTAGCGCGCTGCGCCGATCCGCTGATCCAGGGCGCTCCTGCCCAACTGCGGATCGCCCATCAGCATCGCCGTCAGCGTCGTGTACTCGCCCCAGCGCGGTCGCGGCGGAATGGGCGGGTCGCCGTCGCGCCGGCAATTCGCGCCGGCTGCCCATGGGCGCTCGGGCTTCGGTGGCAGGCCGCGGTCATTGAGGAAATTGCGGACAGTCTCGCTCTTGATCGAGATGTCGAACGTGCTGGTCAGATGCGTGGCGATCTCCTTCGCGGTCATCGTCTCGCGAAGCTGGAGGCACGCCTCAACCACCGCTGGTGGCCAACGCGACTGTCCGCCGGGGCCGCGAAGCTTGATGCCGTAGCGCCGCGACGCCTGGCTGATGGCGGTGCGGGAGACAGTCAGCCCAAACTCGTGCTCGATCGCGGCGGCGATTGTCGCGGTTGACAGGCCGGCCTCGGCGATCTCGCGGAGCGTGTCGACCATGGGCGGCGTCCAGCGGATGGGGCTAGGCATGGCGGGCTTCCCTTGTCAGGACTGCCTTGATCTGGCGAAGGCTCGTTTGAGCCTCTTCCATCGCGTCTGAATGAGGGTCAGCGCCAATAGCCATAAGGGTTTGGATTTCATGCTCATGAGCAGCGACTTCCGCTTGAAGCTCAGCGATGACGAGCCAGCGCATGCGGTCGTAGACGTGAGCGGCGATTTTCTTGAGCCTGCCTTTGCGCAGGTTTTCCAGAGTCCCGGGAGACGCGCCCACCTTGGCCGCAACCCGCTCGCGCGCCTGATTGAGCGGGAGGCCGCTTCGAGCGCGCTCCCTGTCCTCGAGAACCCGGCCCCAGTCACGGGCGCGGTCATTGTACGTCAGGGCTGACATATCACTCTCCGGGGGATGCATTGACCTTGGCTCCTGATCCAGTCTGCGCTTGCGAGACGACAGCAGATGCGGAGCCCAACCATGCGAGACGCGAATGCCCAGCCAGCCGAAGCCGTGGGCGATGAAGATCAGGAACCGCCATGACGATGCGTGGCGCTCCGTCGGTGAGGTGGCGGCGGCGATCCGGGAGGACTTGGACCGCCGCCGCCTGGCGCACCCGTCCGGGGAGGGAGCGGCCGGGTTGCGGGAAGAAAAGGCGGGAGCGCTCGAAGCAGCTCGCCGCAAGTAGGCCGCGGGGAGGAGGCGCGGCCGGGGAAATATTGCTGGCGACTTTCTCCACGCACGCGCCAGCCAGCGCGTCGGTTTGCGCCGGATCCAACGATCGGCGCCGGAAGCTCACGACCGCGCCGCCTTTCTCGCCATCACGTAGATGACGAGCGCGAATGCCGCGAGAACCGGGAGCCCTACCGCGAGAACGGAGCGGTTCTGGTCAACCGTGATGACGCCGACGATTTGCGCCGCGGAAAGGGTGATGAATGCCGTGGCGAGAAGGCCGCAGATGGCTTGGGCGATGACGTTCATCACAGCCACCACTTCGCAGTGAGGCAGGCAATGACGACAGCGCCCACCATGATGCCGCAGGCCCACAGACATCCTTTGGCAAACGAACCGCCTTCGTCCTCAGACGAGGTTTGGCCGCGAAGGCTATCGGCATAGTCGATATCGGTCGGATGCTGGTTCACGATGCCTCCTGCATCTCGTGCGCTCTGGAGGTGATGAACCGCCGGACGCGATCACGCGTCGCTTGGCGCGGCTCCCTGCCCCCTCGCAGTTGAAAGACAAACAGCGGGTCGCCCGCCGCCTCGCGACCGAAACGGGTCGGGGTCCAGCCGCTGGTTTCGATGAAGGCCTCGACAGAGGCGCGAAAGGCTTCGATCTCGCTCATGCCCTGCATCTTATAGGCCTATTCCTACGATGCAAGAGGGAAAATCCTACGCGCTTCAAAAATCGCGATCCGATAGCGTCAAGGCCATGGATGCCGTGCGCGCTCTCATTGAGCAGATCGTCAAGGACCGGAAGATTGAGCTGGCCGCGCTCTCGCGCGAGCTGGGCAAGAACCACGCCTACATGCAGCAGTTCCTCAAGCGCGGCGTGCCGGGCAAGTTGCCCGAGGACGTGCGCTCGCGCCTTGCGGAGTTCCTTGGCGTTGACGAGGTTGCGCTAGGTGCGCCGCCGTCGAGGCGTGAGCCCGAGGCTGCGGAAGCGCCCGGCTATTTCAGTATCCCGGTCCACGACGTGCGCGCGTCGGCCGGCCAAGGCGCGATGATCGACGTGGAAAGCGAGGTTGGCCGGTGGCCGTTCCCCGTCGATTATCTCAAGGGCGCCCTGTCTTTGCGGACGCGCCAGCTAAGCCTTATCGAGGTTATCGGTGACAGCATGGAACCGACGCTTAGGAGCGGAGATCGCATCCTGGTGGATCTTGGCGACCAGTCCATTGAGCAAGGCGGCGTGTTCGCGATCTACGACGGCACGGTCACGGTCGTGAAGCGCATTGAAAAGGTGCCCGGCAGTGAGCCGGCCGAAGTCGTACTGATGAGCGACAATCCGCTCCACAATGACTATCGCGTGCTGGCGGACATGGTGCATGTCGCTGGCCGCGTCGTCTGGTTCGGCCGACGCATGTAGCCAACCCGGCCTCGCCGCGCCTTAAAGCCCGCCTCGCGCGGGCTTTTTTGTGCCCAGCAACCCTCATAGGAAAATAACGACGCCGGTAGGCTTTTCCCTATTGACGCCTACGTAGGACTATTCCTATAGTCCCCCATCACCACACCGAACCGAGGGCAAGTGGATGGGCATTCAGTTGATCGAGAAAACCGCCAAGACCGAAATCTGGCTGATCGATGGCGAGTACTGGGTCTACGGCGTCTGCCGTGATCCGCGCGTCGTTCAGTCGATCGGCATGGCTCGCTCGCTGGCGGCGTCGGCGTGACTGTCATGATCGACGCGGCTGCCTTTCTCTGCGATCTGACTGGCATAATGGCCGAGCCATGGGCGGAAGTCGGCATCGAGTGCTGGTGCGTCGACATTCAGCACAGCATTCGCCGCGACCGGCAGGAAAAGCGCGGCCGTGGCGTCATCAACTTCGTATGGGGTGACGTGCGGTCATGGCGCCCGCCGGAAGGGCGGCGTTGGGTATTCGCCGCGGCCTTTACGCCATGCACCCACGTATCCGGCTCGGGAGCCCGCGATTTCGCGAAGAAGGGCGGGTACCAGCTTCGCGATGCGCTGGAGATGTTCGAGGCGGGTCGGCAGGTTTGCGCTTGGTCAGGCGCACCGTATTGCTGCGAAAACCCGGTCGGCGTGTTGTCCAGCATCCCTCACATCGGCAAGCCTGACCACTATTTCCATCCGCATCAGTTCACTGGCTGGTGCGCCGAGGACAATTACACGAAGCTTACCTGCCTGTGGACCGGCAATGGCTTTGTGATGCCGCCCGAACGCAAGGACCCGCTGCTCGGGCCTCCTGACGACCGCATCCACAAGGCCCCGCCGACAGACGACAGAGCCAACATTCGCAGTGCGACGCCGCGCGGATTTAGCCGAGCAACGTTCACGGCTAACTGCCTCGTCGCTCGCCAGAGACTTGCTGCTTAACCGAGAGGGTTATGATGTCCGACGCTTCCAAGGTGGAATGGGTTTTGGTGCCCCGTGTTCCGACGCCCGCCATGCTGTTCGGCGCAACGGGCCTTTACGAGGCCTCTGGCAAAGCGACGCAGACTGTTCACGACCGGTACAAAGAGACTTGGGCAGAGCTGATCGAGGCTGCACCAGAACCGCCTTTTTCTGTGGCGGCAATGACAATTGCCGAAGATGGCGGACCCGCATTCCCATTGGCGTACCGCCACTGGGAATATCAAGACAGTCCATTCAAAGGAATGAGCCTTCGCGACTACTTCGCCGGACAAGCGCTGGCGAACGAAGCGCTCGGCCGCGCCTATCATCTGACGCCTGACATACTTGCTGCCTACGCCTACCGGTACGCGGACGCCATGCTTGCCGCGAGGCTTGGGTCAAGCGCGGGCATATCCGGCACGGACACTTCCGACCCCGCGCCCGCCACCTAACCCCCGCGATCGAGGCCCCCAAGGCCTCTCGCCATCCCGGATAGCCGAACAAGGAAGAGGAGAAGATTATGACCGACAAAACCGCCCGTTATGTGCGTGACCTCGACGGATGGCGTGGTAACGCCAAGCTCTACGAGCTGAGCGAGCCGCTCGACGAGCACAAGTTCGTCGCCGTATCGGCTGTCGACGCAATGTTCAGCGGGCCGGAGACGTACAGCTTCGGCTGCGACGCGGACGGCAACAACGTCGACTTCTGCGAGCTTCCGGGTTCGTTTCGCGGCGACTTCGATCATGAGCGCGCGCTTCGTGGAGCCGGCTACGAGCCCGTTCTCCCCGCCGCCTGACCGCCATCCCGGATAACCGGAAGGACAGAACATGAGCGAGATCGATGATGGTGGGCCGGCGTTTCCGCATATGGCGACGGACGGCCACCGCGATTACAGGGCCGGCCTCAGCCTGCGCGACTGGTTCGCCGGGCAGGCGATTGGCAACGTGATCATGGCCTGTCGTCAAGATACGGGGTTCGGCAAAGGCGAGACGCGGGAAGCGTACTTTGCGGCGACGGCCTACCGCATCGCCGACGCCATGCTCGCCGCCCGCAAGCACCCCGCGAGCTGAGGAGAGGGTGATGGGGACGAAGCTCCGGTCAATTGAGTGCCGCGTACTGCGCAACGTTCGCGACGACGATGCGTATTGGACATCGGACATCGCGCACGATGCCCGCGTTGAGACGATCACCTGCCGAAAGGTCCTAAAAGAGCTTGAGGCGAAAGGGTTGGTTGAGCGTATCAAGAAGGGCAACCCCATCAGCTGGCGCCGCACGGTATTCGGCCGCGCCGCTCTCTCCCGAGTCGAAGGCAATGAGGGAGGCGATCGTGGGTGAGCTGCTGAGCGATGAGGAGTGGGACGACCTGATTGGCTTCGGTTCCAATCTCGAAGTGGAGCGCCAAGCCATAGCCGAACGCTCTGCCCGCAAAGCCGCGGAGGCTGCGCTGGCCGAGGCGCGGGAGGCGTTGCGCCCCTTTAACATAGGGCAACTGCGGCACGCCTATGCGCAGCTCGCGGCGGGGTCGGTTCGAGACCAGAAGCAGTTCGCTGATGGGCTCATAGCTCCTGTCATTCGCGCCTTGGAAGCCGCCCTCACCCCGAAGGACCAGCCATGACCGACACGCCCGCATTGGCCGCAGGCCAGATCTGGAAGGAAGTTGACCCACGCTTTACCCGGTTCATCCGCATCGAAAATGTCGGGGCCGGACGGCGCTCCATTTCGATCAGAACCGTCGAAAACGTCGATGGCCGGTGGGTAGACGCTGAGCGGTCCAGGTGCAGCTATGCCGATCCTCAGCGCTTCAACGGCAAGCGCGGCAACTACGCGTTCTATGAGGCGCCCCAGCCATGACCGACACGCCTGAACGCATGCCGATTGATGAGGCGATCCGGCGGGCGGAGTACGCCGAGGAAGACGCGTGGCAGCGCTATGTCGCTACCGATGGCGGCACAGACATGGCCCGGCACTGGCTGATCCGTTGGGACGCATCGGTAGGCCGCATTGCCGCCCTCCGCGCCGCCCGCGCCCGAGGCGAAACGCACGTCACTGTCGAGGATGAATGATGGCCTTTGATCAAAAATACCTTGATGAAGCCGAGAGCTATAAGTCGCTCGGACCGGCCTATTTCGACGCCCGCAACTTCACTGATGCGCTTGCGGAGCGGTTCCACGAGGAACTGTTCCTGCCAATGGTCAAGAAGTTCTCGGATGACCTTTATTCCGAGCTTGAGACCACCGTCAGGAACAGCCTGATCTCCGACGCGACGGTCAATGTCCAAGGCGAAATCTGGCGCATGGTCGACAACATGGTAGAGGCCTTGTTGTCGGGCGAGAGGTGGGCTCTGGATCGGTTCGTGCTGAACGACCGGTACGACCATCAAAAGATCCGGGGGGCGGTGGCGAAGCTTGTCCCCGTAGAGGTTCAGAACATTCGCATCGCTGAGCTTGCGGACGAGAACAAGAGGCTCTCTGAAAGGCTCGCCAGCGCTGAGCGGAGGTATGGATGACCACCCTCGGCTATGACGCATACCTGCCGCTCTACGGCGCCAAGGTGCTGCACGTCCCCTGCGATCTTGACATCGATGTCGGCGAGGAGTTCGGCGAGCCATACATCAAGGTGACCGGCATCAAGGTCGAGGGCGTCACGCTCCCGGCCAAGGTGCGCGAGCCCGGCACGCTGGAACAGCACCTCGCCCATCAGATTCTGAACGCGGCCTACGCCGATGACGAGCTGGCGGCCCGTGCCTTCGCGGCCTTTGGCTGGACCTCCCGCAACGGCACCTGGCACCCGCCGGTCGATGAGGACGCGGCGCGGGAGTTTCGGGAGGCCGCGGAATGACCGCCCCCACGCAGAACTGCGGCTTGTGCCGGTGGTGGGGCGGGCGGATGCTACCGCTGTCGGTGACCCGTGCTGCCTGTCTAGCCCCGATCCCGGACAGCGTTGTGCTTTCACAGCGTGAAGCAACGCATTTCACCTATGGCACCACCTGCCCAACCTATGCGCCCAAGCAGGGCGGAGAGGAGACGAGATCGTGACGGACTGGATCGAATGGAAGGGCGGCGAATGCCCGGTGACCGAGCATGAATGGGTGGACGTGCGGCGTCGCAATGGCTTCGAACGTCGCATCCTGGTTTCCAGAGGCTGGGATTGGAGACATAGCGGCCGGGGTGACGACATCATCGCCTACCGCATCCACGCCCCCGCCAGTGCGGAGGCAACGGGCGGCGGGGTGACGGGCGGCAGGATCGCTTCGATACGGCTCACAAGCGCATATCGCCGCCCGTACGACGTCTCAGACGATGAAAACATGCCAGATCCCGGGGACTGGGCGGTACGGGCCGCGCGCGGCGTCATTGCCGACATGCGAGATCGCCGGGCGATCAAATGGGGGTTTGACAACGTCGATCAGGATGTCCGCCGCGAGATGATCCAGACGGTCGCCGACATCATTCGTTTCGCCTCCGCCCCCAACCCTCCGCCCGCGCCTGATGGGTGGCGCAAGGCTCTTGATCTGGCGGTCGCCATGCTTGCCCCGTACGAGCCTGGCGACAGTCGGGCAGTGTCGGATGAGTTTGTGGCGCTCGCTTCCATCGTCGCAGACTGCGCCAACGACGATACCTGGCGCGTGATCGACGCAGCCCTCTCCCGCATCCGCGCGGCGATCGAGCCGGCGCCGGCTGAGGGAGGCGGATCGTGAAGCGCATTGTCCATTTGTTTCGGTTATATGGCGGCGGCGAGCATGCATTTTGCGGGCTGGCATTCGACGCCTACGACAGCGGAGACGCGGAGACTGACGACGACTTCCGAGAGGGTCGTCCGGGGCTGCGCATCACCTGCCCCGAATGTTGCCGCGCAATTCGCAGCGACCGGGACGATACCAAGGGTGTTCGTCTGGCGCCGGCTGAGGGAGACGCTTGATGGCGGATGTGAAGCCGCAGGAGGCTCTCGCTGTCGACATCGTGAAGATCGTTGCGGACGCCGTGACACCGATCATCACCGACCTCGAAGCCCGTCTCGCCGCCTCCGAAGCCGCCCGCGTGGCAGCGGAGAAGGAGCGGGGTTCGCTCGTATCGCGCATCGAAGCCATGAACGAACAAGCCGAGGTCGACGAGATTAATTTGGACGCGGCACGCACCCGCGCCGAGAAGGCCGAGGCCGCGCTGGCAATTGCCGAAGCCGAACGGGACATCGCGCAAGCCGGCATCGCGATCGTCCTAGAAACCATCGGCGGCTTCGAGGCCGAGGGCGAGGATATCAGCGCTGCGATCCATCGCGTGGTCGGCGAACGGGACCGTGCCTTGGCCGCGCTGGCGGAGGCGCGGAAGGAAGCCCGGCTATCGACCTTGCGCGAGGTGTTGGGCGTCGCACGAGGCTACGCGAGCACGACCAATCCTGACGACTGGCACCAGGGCTACGCCTGCGCCGGGGATCGGATCGCAAGTTGCATTGAACAGCGCATCCTCGCCCTCACCACCGCAGCGGGAGACGGGTGATGCGGCTGTACGTCGAGGTCATGTGCGATCTGCGATTGGACGGCAGCGATCCAAAAGCGCCCCTCCATTTTTCGTGCATCACCAACGCTGGCGACAACCCGCAGGGGCGGACTGTTTCTGAAGCGCGGAAGGCAGCGCGCAAGGCCGGATGGCGTATTGGACCGAAGCACAAGGCGATCTGCCCAGGATGCCTGGCAAAGCAAGGAGACGGGGCATGACCACCGCAACGCGCGAAGAGCTGCTGAGGCTGGCGGATAGCTGCCGCTTGCAAGCGAAGGGCGCCCGGCAGGCTGCCTCCGACGCGATCGACCCCGAGTTGCGGTCGACCTGGATGAAAAAGTCGGACGAATGCGCCACCATCTCCCACGCCCTCCGTCGCCTCGCCGAGGCGGAGGGGCAGGAGGCGATGCGCGAGCGAGCCCGTGAGATGCCACCTGAGCCGGAGTTTGAATGGGTTCTTCCAGACGATATTCGTGAAGCGCAGCTTGCTGTTTCTGCCGCGGTAGACGCCATGAGCGATGCGCTTCTTCGCCATGCGTATCGCGGCAGCACCTCTCCCCCACCCGCTCCCGGCTATGCCGAGGGTCGGCGGGATGGGCTGGAGGAGGCGGCGAAAGAAGCGTGGCTGCAATCGAAGCAAGGAGCGACGCACGGCCAGATCGCCGCGGCGATCCGCGCCATGAAGGAGGGCAAGTAGATGCTCGGCTATGTCCTCTTCGCTCTAATTGCCGGGAAGCTCGCTTTGGCGCTGGCCGATACTGTTCGCGAGCGCCGCGCCCTCAACAAGGACAGCACCGATGAGTGAAGAGCCCTGGCACGTTCGCGTTGACCGCGAGGCCGGAGAGAAACTGGCTGCTGAATTGCGGAAGCCGGTTCCGTCGAGCGATTGGGAGTTGGGCGGAGAGGAGTTTTTCGACCCGTGGGGCATGTTTCAGCTCTACGGGAGTTATTCCAGCGACTTCGACGACATGGCCATTGCCGTTCTGGAAGAACTGCAAGCCGGGGAGAAGAAACGGGCCGACCTCGGCGCCGAGATGTTCCGCGAGATGCTATGCTATCTCAATCTGTGCGACTACGGCACCAGCCCGCGCGTCTGTTTCCCGACGCAGGAGATGCGCGCGCTACTTCCGGAGTGGATCCAAAAGTGGCGCGCGGTTTCGGCGATCAGATGGGGGCAACCCGATGCATGACCTTCTCACAAAGGCGGTCGAGGCGGGGGCGCGAGCGATAGCGCCCAAATTGGACAACCTCGAGGCGCACGGCTTGTACCGCAGAGAAGTCGAAGCCGCCCTCCGCGCCGCGCTGCCCGGCATCCTGGAGGCGGTGGTGGGGGCTGGCGGTAGCGGGCCGGCTACATGCGACATGCTGTCGACTTTCGTCTGCGAAGCGCTCGACGCCAAGGAAGCCGCCCAGCGCGCCCTCGTGGCTCAGATATTGGAGGGGAAGTAGATGGCGAAGACCGCCTTAGAGAACCGCCTTGCGAAGCGCATTTCGCGGATCGAGCCCGCGCTCAAAGCCCGCATTGAAGGATTGCCGGACAATGAACTGCTGGCAGTCCACGACCTCACACATGCGGAGATGGAGCGCCGATACGGCTCCGCCAGCAGGACGGTCGCCGGCCGCGCCGCACTCGCGGAGGCCGACAACAATGGGTGAGTGGCAAGATATCAGCACGGCGCCGAAAGACGGCAGCGCGTTCCTCGGTTACGACCCTGGCGACACTTGGCCTTCTGCAATGCGCTGGCAGGCCTATGACGCTGAGGATGTGGCGGAGATCGGCGAGCCGGGCTTCTGGACGTATTGCGAAGACCTAATCGCTGATGTCGCCGGTGGCGCCAGCCCAACGCACTGGATGCCTCTCCCCGCCCCGCCGAAGGAGGCCGCGGAATGAACAAGATACCGATAGAGGACGCAATCAGGCAGGCAATCTCCCGCCTTGCTCACGCGATAGCGAACGCCGGCTATGCCGATCCTGGCGACGAAACGGAATGGGCAAACGCTGCGGTCGAGGACGCCCGGTACGAGCTTCTCCGCCTTCGCCGGCTGGAAGGCGAGGGCGAAAAGGAGGTTTGGGAATGAGCGCAGGGCTCGCGGCCCGGCTCCGCGCAATGGCCGATGTTCAAGACAGCTTTGCCGCCAGGATCACGTGGAAGGGCAACGCCAAGTACAGCGTCTCGCCGATAGCGACCGAGAGGCTGGCCTATCATCAACGAGCTGCTTCTGACCTTCGTGAAGCGGCGGCTCTGGCGGAGTCCGCGGAATGACGGCGACGGCACCCTATCATCTGGAAGGGCGCCCCTACTCGACGCGCGAGCTTGCGGAGCGTTGGGGCGTCTCTGACCAGCATATACGTGATGTGATCGCCACCGGGGCCTTGCGCTCTTTCCGCGTCGGACATCTGATCCGGATTCCGGCTGCGGCGGTGGAGGAGTTCGAATGTCAGATATCGAGGCCAAGCTCTACAGAGGGTGGTGGTACGCCGTCTGGCGCGAAAACGGAGCAACTCGCCGAACAGCGCTCCGCACTCAGGATCGTGAGGACGCCGAGCGTCGACTCATCGATTTCCGCCGCTCTAGAGCCGCTCCCGCCGGCTCGCTGACAGGCGATATCGTGGAGGCCTACCTCGCCGATCGTGACCGCAGGATCCGCAACCCGGAACGGCTGCGCCTGGCATGGAAGCGGGCCAAGCCCATCTTCGGCCATCTGCGCCCAGACCAGATCACGGCCGAGGTGTCCGACACCTATATCGCCAAGCGGAAAATGGATGGAGTCGGCGATGCGACGATCCTGAAAGAGATCAACGTCGTTCGGCAGGCCTTGAACTGGCGCGGCGTCAAAGGCGCGACATTCGAGGCGCCACCGGCGCCGCCGCCGCGCGACCGCTATCTGACACGGCCGGAGTTCAAGCGGCTGATCGAGAGCTGCATTCAGCCGCATGTGCGCCTTTTCATCATCCTGGCGCTGGTGACGGCCGGACGCAAGACGGCGGTACTGCAACTGACATGGGATCGGGTGGATTTTGAGCGCGGCATGATCCGGCTCGGTGTGGTCGGCGAGCGGAACCGCAAGGGGCGAGCCGTGGTGCCGATGAACGATCGGGCGCGGCAGGCGCTAACAGAGGCGCGGGCCATCGCTCAGACGCCCTATGTCGTCGAGTACGCAGGCAGCCCGGTTCTGGACATCAAAAAGGGCTTTGCCGCGGCCGTGAAGCGCGCCGGCCTGCACGACGTGACCCCGCATGACCTTCGCCATAGCGCTGCGGTGTGGATGGCTGAGGATGGTGTCCCATTGGTCGAGATCGCGCAATATCTCGGCCATACCGACCCGACGATCACGTATCGCGTCTACTCGCGATTCTCGCCGACACACCTCCGCAAGGCGGCTGCGTCGCTCGATTTTTAGGACCCCGAAGGATCAAATGAACCTAGGGGAAGTGCCCGTAACCGTGCTAAGGTCTTGGGAAATATGGCGCACCCGGTACGACTCGAACGTACGGCCTCTGCCTTCGGAGGGCAGCGCTCTATCCAGCTGAGCTACGGGTGCTTGCCGGCAGCGCTTCTCTTAGACGAAGCGGCCGGCCCCTTCAATGGCGAATGCGGCGGGACCGCAATCCCCCGCCGGCGATCCTGTCGCCTGCAATCCTCGGTGCGCCGAGCCGGGGCCGCTCCGCAGCGGCCCCGCGAGAGGCGGGCCAAGAGTGGCTGGCCAAGAGTGGCGGCAGCCTGCTCAGATGAGCTTGTACTGGCGCGCCTTGTTGCGCAGGAAGGGCAGGCCCTCGCCGAGCAGCTGCTCGCGGCTGTCGGCGACCGGGCGCCAGACCGAGAGCGCCGAGGCGAGCTGCGGCGGCATGTGGATGAAGCTCTCCATCGCCATGCCACCCTTGAAGCCGATGCCCGCGAGGCCGGCGAACACCTCGTCCCAGGCGATGGTGCCGGTGCCCGGAACGCCGCGATCGCTCTCCGAGAGGTGGATATATTTCAGATGGCCGGCGCCGGCGAGGATCGCGTTGGCCTGGCCCTTCGCCTCGATATTCATGTGATAGGTGTCGAGATGCAGGAAGACATTGGGCGCGCCGATGCGCTCGATGAGCCCGACCGCCTGCTCGGTCGTGTTGATCATGTGGTTCTCGTAGCGGTTGACCGCCTCGATGCCGAGCTCCAGCCCGAGCGTGCGGGCATGGGCGGCGACCTTCTGCATGGTGCGGGCGACGATGTCATACTCCGCCTCGGTCGGCGGCTTGCCGGTGCGCTCGCCGATCGAGCCATAAATGACACCCGACAGCGCGGTCGCGCCGATCTCGGCCGTCTTGTCGAGCGCGAGCTTCAGGAAGTCGAAGGCCCTGTCGGGATTGCTGGTCGGGCGGGCGTCGTCGGGGAGGCCGAGCGAGCAGACCGCCCCGATGCCGTGCTTCTCGAGCAGCGCGCGGGTATGCGCGGTATCGACCTTGCCGGGCTCGAGCAGCGCGATCTCGACAAAGGCAAGGCCGCGCTCGGCCGCCTCCGGAATGGCGAGCTCGGCCGCCTCGCGCGTCCAGCTATGCGCCCAGAGGCTGGTGTGAATGCCGAAACCCTGCATCGGTCGTCCTCCCGTCTGTTTCTTGCCGCGAGCGGCTTTCGGCGAGGCTAGACGAGTTTCGAAGCCGGGAACACTGCGCCCGCGACGCGGCGCTGCGCAATTTCTTGCCGGCGCCTCACTGCGGCGCCTCGCCCGGCGGCGCGCGGGCATGGAGCCTTCGCGCCACGAAATGGGCGACCGGCGGACCGGTCAGGACGATGATGAAGAAGCGCACCGCCTGCAGCGCCATGACGAAGGACATGTCGACCGGAGAGGAGGCCGCGATGACGGCGATCGAATCCATGCCGCCGGGGCTCGTCGCGAGATAGGCGGTGAGCGGGTCGACGCCGACAAGGACGACGAGGAGCGCCGCCAGCGAGGCGCTGAAACCCATCAGCACCAGGATCGACAGCGCGATCTGCGGCAGGACCCGCGCCGCGTGGCGGATCACCGAGCGCGTGAAGCCGAGGCCGATGCGCCAGCCGATCAGCGCATAGCCGATCGAGAGCAGCCATTCCGGCAGCACGATGTCGAGCACGCCCATGCCCTGCAGCACGGCGCCGGCGATCATCGGCACGAGCAGCGTGCCCGAGGGGATCGGCAGCACGCGGCCGACCAGCGTTCCGATGGCCGCGACCGCGATCGTTCCGGCGAAGTGGAAAGGATCGACCGGCGGGAACCAGACGATGGGCGGCGGCGCGGCGGCGCCGACATCGAGATAGATGCGCGCCACCAGCGCGGCGGCGCCGGCGACCATCACCATGCGCAGATACTGCATCATGGCGACAAGCCGCGCATCGGCGCCGAAGGCCTCGGCCATCAGCACCATGGCCGAGGCGGCGCCGGGCGAGGAGCCCCAGACGGCGGTCGTTCCCGGCAGCACGCGGCGATGGCTCATCAGCCAGCCGAGCGCGCTCGAAGCGGCGATGGTGGCGAGCACCACGGCGAGGAAGAGCGGCCATTCGGCGAGGAAGGCGACCACCGTCTCGGGCGTCATCGCCGAGGCGACGAGCATCGAGACGATCGCCTGCGCCAGCAGCGACAGGGGATCGGGCACGCGGATCGTCGCGCCGGCGAGCCCGGCGGCGATCGCCGCGATCATCGGGCCGATCAAGAGCGCCGCCGGCAGGCCGGCCATGAAGAGGGCGGCGCAAAGAAGCACCGAGACGACGAGGAGGACGCTCCATTGCAGCGGCCGCCTGAGGCCGGCAAGGAACGGGACGGGCGGGGATGAGGGCATCGGGCTCGGGCGCTGCGGGAGCCTTATGATAGACGAGGCGCGGCGGCTGCACGACCCGGCAGCGCAGTTTTCGGCGTCATGCTATTGTGGGCCAGCCAACCGGAAGCTTCGCCATGTTCGACTTCATCCCCGCCACGCCCGTCCTCCTCGCCTATATCGTCGCCGTCGTCGCGCTGGCGCTGACGCCGGGGCCGGACATGACGCTGCATCTCGGCAAGGCAATCGGCCAGTCGCGCATTGCCGGCGTCGCGGCCTTTGTCGGAACGTCGAGCGGGCTCGTGGTGCATTCGGTGCTGATCGCGGTCGGCCTCTCGGCGCTGCTCGCCGCCTCGGTCACGGCCTTCACGATCCTGAAGGTGGTCGGCGCGGCCTATCTCGTCTTTCTCGCCTGGCAGGCGCTGCGCCATGGCTCGGCCTTCACGGTCGGCGGGCGCACCGCGCCGGCCTCGCTCGGCCGCGTCTATCTGCAGGGGCTCGCCTGCAACCTGCTCAATCCCAAGATCATCGTGTTTTTCGTGACCTTCCTGCCGCAATTCGTATCGCCGAACGATCCGCATGCGGCCGGCAAGCTGCTGTTTCTCGGCCTGATGTTCGTCGTCGCCTCGACGCCGATCAGCCTCGGCCTCATCTGGTCGGCTGGCTCGATCTCCGGCTTCCTCAAGCGCTCGCAGAAGGTGACGCGCGCCGTCGATTTCCTGTTCGCGGGCGTGATGGGCGCCTTCGCGGTCCGCCTCATCCTCGCTCAGGCGAAGTGAGCGAGAGCCCAGCGCCGCGCCCTGCGATCAGCCAATAGGCGAAGGCGCCGGCGATGCCGCCGGCCGTCGGCGGCAGGAAGCTCGATGGCGGTGCCATTTCGGCCGGGAAGCCGAGCAGCTGCAGGCCGAAGCCGAGCACCCCGCCAAAGAGCAGCCAGCCGAGCAGCGAACGGAAGGCGAAGATCTCGCTCGCCGCGATCGCGACGAGGAAGGGCAGCAGCGCCGTCCGCGCGATGACGGCGGTGAGCACGAGCGCCGGCTGCAGCACGGGCGGCGGCAGGCCCTCGGGCGTCGCGGCGAAATCGCTGGCCGGAAAGCCGAAGGCGGCGAGATAGACCGCCGTCGCGGCGAGGATCGCGGCGATCAGCCCGAGCGGGATGACGAGGATGATGCGCAGGAAGGCGCGCATCAGGAATGCGCCCCGATCGCCTCGAGGAAAGCGTCGCCATAGAGCGAGAGCTTGCGCTCGCCAACCCCCTGCACCTCGCGCATGGCCTCGCGCGTCGCGGGGCGCAGCTCGGCCATCTCGATCAGCGTCCGGTCCGGAAAGACCATATAGGCCGGCACGCCCTCGTCGCGGGCGATGTCGCGGCGGAGCGTCCTGAGCGCCTCGAAGAGGCTGGCCGCCTCGCCTTCGAGACCGTCGGCCCGGCGCTCGCGATCGGCCCGCCGGCTCGTCTTCGCCGGCTCGTCGCGAACGAGGCGCAGCGCGATCGTCTCGCGGCCGAACAGGATCGCCTCGCCCTTCTCGGTGAGGCGGAAGCCGCCATGCTCCTCGCTGGCCTCCGCCAGCGCGCCGGCGGCGAAGAGCTGGCGGATGACGGTGCGCCAGGCATGGGCGCTGCGCGCCGCGCCGACGCCGAAGGTCTTGATCGCGTCATGGCCCTGCCGCTTCACGGTATCGGTCGCGGCGCCGCGCAGCACGTCGACGAGATGGCCGGCGCCATAGCGCTGGCCGGTGCGCGCGACGGCGGAGAGCACCATCTGCGCGTCGCGCGTCGCATCGACGAGGCTGGCGCCGCCCTGGCAGAGATCGCAGGAGCCGCAGGGTCCGCTCGCCTCGCCGAAATAGGCGAGCAGCGCCTGGCGGCGGCAGGTCGCCGCCTCGGCGAGGTCGATCATGGCCGAGAGCCGCCGATGCTCCAGCCGCCGCTGCGCCTCGGCGACGCCCTTCTCGTCGATCTGGCGGCGGCGGAAGGCCATGTCCTCGATGCCGTAGAGCGTCAGCGTGTCGGCCGGCAGGCCGTCGCGGCCGGCGCGCCCGATCTCCTGGTAATAGGCCTCGACGCCGGACGGCAGGTCGGCATGGACGACGAAGCGGACATCCGGCTTGTTGATGCCCATGCCGAAGGCGATCGTCGCGGCGACGACGACATTGTCTTCCTGCAGGAAGATGTCCTGGTTGCGGGCGCGGACGCTCGCATCCATGCCGGCATGATAGGCGACGGCCTTGCGGCCCGAGGCGGAGAGCCAGTCGGCGAGCTTCTCCGTCTTGTCGCGCGAGGAGGCATAGATGATGCCGCTCGCCCGCTCGTGGCGGCGCAGGAAGTCGGCGATCTGGTTGCGCGGCTTGTCCTTGGCTTCGAAGGCGAGGCGGATATTCGGTCGGTCGAAGGAATGCACGACGACATGCGGCGGGCGCTGGAAGAGCTGGCGCACGATGTCGTCGCGCGTCGCCGCGTCGGCGGTCGCCGTCAGCGCCACCACCTGCGTCTCGCCGAGCGCGGTGCGCACCTGCGCCAGCTGGCGATATTCGGGGCGGAAATCATGCCCCCATTGCGAGACGCAGTGCGCCTCGTCGATGGCGAGGCGCTGCACCTTCGAGGCGGCGAGGAGCGACAGGAGGCCGTCGGACGACAGCCGCTCGGGCGAGACGAAGAGCAGCGAGAGGTCGCCGGCCTTGAGGCGCGCCAGCGTCTCGCGGTTGGCCTCGTCGCCATTGCCGGAATTCAGCGTCGCCGCCTTCACGCCGACATGGGCCATCTGCTGCACCTGGTCGCGCATCAGCGCGATCAGCGGCGAGACTACGACCGTGAGCCCGCCATCGACGACCGCCGGCAGCTGGTAGCACATCGATTTGCCGGAGCCGGTCGGCATGACGGCGAGCACGTCCTCGCCGCCGAGCACGGCGCCGATGACCTCTTCCTGGCCGGGGCGGAAATCGTGATAGCCGAAAACGGTACGGAGCGCTTCGCGGGCGCGCTGAAGCGGCATGGGCATTCCAGACGGATGATTCGTTACCGGGATGCTAATGCATCGCGCGTCCGGTTTGAATCGAGGCGCATCGCCGCGTCGCCCGGCCCGGTCAGCGCGACGCGATGGCGACGGCGGCGCCGGCCATGATGACGCCGCTGCCGCGATTGACGAGGCGGACGGCGCGCGGGCTGGTGATGAGAGCGCGGGCGCGGAGCGCCAGCACGATATAGAAGCCGAACACCAGTGCGAGCACGGAGAGCGTCACCACCGCGAGTTCGGCATAGGCGAGCGCATCGACGCGGCCGAGATCGACGAGATTGGGCAAGAGCGCGAGATAGAACACCATGGTCTTCGGATTGCCCATGGTGACGGCGAGGCCGGCGAGGAAGAGCTTCGAGCGGCTCTCGCGCGTCGCGACCGGTTCCAGGCTGCGGGCGGCGGCCGGCGCGGTCCACATCTTGACGGCGAGATAGAGGAGATAGGCGGCGCCGGCATATTTCACGAGCGCGAAGACCTCATGGAAGGTCTCGGCGAGGACGGCGAGGCCGAGGACCGCCAGCGACAGCCAGACGACATCGCCGACCGCCATTCCCGTGACGAAGGCGACGGCGCCGTCGCGGCCGCGGCCGAGCACGCGGCCGACGATCGCGGCGATGCCGGGTCCCGGCGCGAAGGCGGCAACCGCGAGGGCCAGCGCGAAGATCGCGAGACCCGAGATCGACAATCCCGACATGGAACCCTCCCTCAGCGAAGAGGCGTCACATTACCCGAGGCGACGGAGAAAATCTCGGCCCCCGCCGGCAGCTCGCCGAACAGCGCCGGGTCGGCGCCGGTCATGAAGACCTGGCTGCCCAGCGCATCGAGCGCGGCATAGAGCGCGGCGCGGCGGCGGCGGTCGAGATGGGCGGCGACCTCGTCGAGCAGCACCAGCGGCGCGAGCCCGCTCACCGAGGCGACGAGCCGCGCATGGGCGAGCACGATGCCGACGAGGAGCGCCTTCTGCTCGCCCGTCGAGGCGCGCTCGGCCGCGACATCCTTCGGCCCGTGCCGCACCTTGACGTCGCTCGTATGGGGACCTGCCAGCGCCCGGCCCGCCGCGGCGTCGCGCGGCCGGCCGTCGCGGAGCAATTGCTTCATGCGCTCGGCCGCCGCGGCCTCGTCGGAGGAAGCGATGGCCTCGATCTCGCCCTCGATGGCGAGATCGGCCCAGGGGAAGGCGGCGGCATCGTCGCGCGTGCCGGCCGCGAGATCGGCGAGCGGCCCCGCCATGCGCATGCGCGCCGTGGCGACGGCGGCGGCCAGCGTCGCCGCCTCTCCCTCGATGCCGTCCAGCCAGGCGCGGTCGGGGCGCGGCTCCTCGAGCAGGCGGTTGCGCGAGCGCAGCGCCCGCTCATAGGCCGAGACGCGGCTGCCATGACGGGCATCGAGGGCGAGCACAAGCCGGTCGAGGAAGCGGCGGCGGTCGCCGGCGGCGCCGGTGAACAGTGCGTCGAGCGCCGGCGTCAGCCAGACGACGCGCAGATGATCGGCAAAAGCGGCGGGCGAGGAGACGGCGACGCCATCGACGCGGCTCCGGCGCGGCGAGAGGGAACCATCGGGAAGGCGCTCGATGCCGGTGCCGAGCCGCACCGCGTCCTCGGCACCCTCGACGGCGACCGAGACGGCGAAGCCGCCGGCCCCGCTTGCGCGCTGCATCTCGGCGAGATCGGCGCGGCGGAGGCCGCGGCCGGCCGTGAACAGCGAGAGCGCCTCGATGAGATTGGTCTTGCCGGCCCCGTTCTCGCCGGTCAGCGCCACGAGGCGGCCGGCGAGCGCGAGATCGAGCGCGGGATAGGAGCGGAAATCGGAAAGGATGACCCGCGAAACGCGCGGCGCCCGGCCGTCTTGCGCGGTCACACGCGCATCGGCATCAGGACATAGAGCGCCTCGTCGTCGCCCTCGTCCTGGATCAGGGTCGGCGAGCCGGGATCGGCGAAGCGGAACAGCGCCGTCGCGGTCTTGAGCTGGCCGGCGATGTCGAGCAGGTAGCGGGAGTTGAAGCCGATATCGAGCGGCGCCTGCTGGTAGTCGACATCGATCTCCTCGGTCGCCGATCCGGAATCCGGATTGTTGACCGTGAGCGACAGCCGCCCGTCCTCGGCAAGCGACAGCTTCACGGCGCGGCCGCGCTCGCTGGCGATGGTCGAGACGCGGTCGACGGCGTTGGAGAAGGTGGCGCGGTCGACCTTCAGCGCCTTGTCGTTGTTCTGCGGGATCACGCGGGCGTAATCCGGGAAGGTGCCGTCGATCAGCTTCGAGGTCAGCACGACCGAGCCGAAGGTGACGCGGATCTTGGTGTCGGAAATCTCGATATCGGCCGTCGAGGCCGCGTCGGCGCCGTCGAGCAGCTTCTGGATCTCGCCGACCGTCTTGCGCGGGATGATGATGCCCGGCATGCCGTCGGCGCCGGCCGGCACGGCCGTCTGCGCGCGGGCGAGCCGGTGGCCGTCGGTCGCGACGGCGCGCAGCAGCGTGCGGCCCTCGATCGTCGGCGTGTGCAGATAGATGCCGTTCAGATAATAGCGCGTCTCCTCGGTGGAGATCGCGAACTGTGTGCGGTCGATGAGGCTCTTGAAGACGGGCGCCGCGATCTGGAAACGGACCGGGAATTCGCCCGTGGTCAGATCGGGGAAATCGGTCTCGGGGAGCATCTGCAGCGCGAAGCTCGAGCGGCCGGAGCGTACCAGGAGCGTCTGGCCGTCCGGCGCCGTCTCGAGCTGCACCTCGGAGCCGTCGGGCAGCTTGCGCACGATGTCGTAGAGCATATGCGCGGGAACCGTCGTGCCGCCGGCGCGGCCGATCTCGGCCGGCACCGTTTCCAGCACTTCGAGATCGAGGTCGGTCGCCTTCAGCGTCAGCGTGTCGCCGCTGGCGCGCAGCAGGACATTGGAGAGGATCGGGATCGTGTTCCGCCGCTCGACGACGCGATGAACGTGGTTGAGGGACTTGAGGAGATTGGAACGCTCGAGGATCGCTCTCATGGGAACGCAGGAGTCCTGACAGGGGGCCGCGCAGATCGGCCGCGCGGCGCGTGATCGAGGCGGCCCGCGGCCTCCTCTCCGGACGAAGGAAAGTGGCGGGTTCCGGCCGCAAACGCAAGAGCGCCGTCGCGAAGGACGGCGCTCGATGCGGCGGGACGGAACGCCGTCCCCGTTATTCGTCGATCATGCGCTTCAGGAGCTCGACCTCGTCGGCGAGGCCGCGGTCGTCGCGCATCAGCTCCTCGACCTTCCGGACGGCATGCAGCACCGTCGTGTGGTCGCGTCCGCCGAAGCGGCGGCCGATCTCGGGCAGCGAGCGCGGCGTCAGCGTCTTCGACAGATACATGGCGATCTGGCGCGGACGGACGATGGTGCGTGTGCGGCGGCTCGACAGGAGATCGGCCTTCGACACGTTGAAATGGACGGCGACGACCTTCTGGATATCCTCGATCTTGACGCGGCGCGGCTCGCGCACGCCGACGAGATCGCGCAGCGTGATCTCGGCCGAGGCCATGGTCACCGGCTGGTTGGTGAACTGCCACTGCGCGACGAGGCGGTTCAGCGCCCCTTCGAGGTCGCGGCCGTTCGAGACCACCGACTGCGCGACATATTCGATCACCGTATCGGGGATCGCGACGCCGGCATGCTGGGCCTGCGCGGCGCGATAGCGGCTTTTCAGGATCTGGCGGCGCAGCTCGATGTCCGGCGGCTCGATCTCGAAGGCGACGCCGCCGCGAAGGCGCGAGCGCACGCGCTCGTCGAGCGTCTCCAGATCGGCGGCCGGCCGGTCGGCGGCGACCACCACCTGACGCGCGCCGTCGATCAGCGCGTTCAGCATGTGGCAGAATTCCTGCTGCACGGATTTGCCCTGCAGGAACTGCAGATCGTCGATCAGGAGGAGATCGATCTCGCGCAGGCTCTCCTTGAAGGCGATCGCCGACTGGTTCTTCAGCGACGCGACGAAGCGGAACATGAAATGCTCGGCCGTGAGATAGACGACCTTGCGCGCCGGATCGGCGGCGCGGGCGGCCTGCGCGATCGCATGCAGCAGATGCGTCTTGCCGCGGCCGACGCCGGCATTGAGATAGAGCGGATTATAGGCCGTCGGACGGCCGCTCGGCGTCTCGGCGACGGCGCGGGCGGCGGCATAGGCGACGCGGTTGGCGGCGCCCTCGCAGAAGGTCTCGAAGGTGAAGCGCGGATCGACCGGCGAGCCGGGGCCCTCGGCATCGGCGCGCGGCGCGGGCATGGCGGCGGCAACGGAAGTCGCGGCCGCCGCGGCGGCCGGCAGAAGCGTCGGCGCAGGCTGCGCGGGCTCTGCCGCCACGACCGCTGCGGCAGGCTCGGCGCGCTGCGGCTGGCGCTGGCGGGCAGCGCCGCGCACGATGAGCTCGATGCGGCGCACGGAGGCGCTCTCGGCCTGCCAGAGCGTCAGCAGCTTGTCGAAATAGTGCGCCTGGATCCAGGATTTCAGGAAGCGGGTCGGAACCGACAGCTCGACCGAAAGGGCATCGGCCGCCTCGAACTCGACGCGGGCGAACCAGCTCTGGAACACGTCCTCGCCGAGCTCGGTGCGCAGGCGGCGCTTGACGCGGTCCCACAGGGCGGCATCGGCGACGCCGGCGACGGGCTCCGCGACCGCGGCGGGAGAGATCGCGGCAGACGACATGGCAGTCGAAGACATGGCAGCGGAAGACATGGCAGCCCCGCTCATGACGACACCATCGGCATTGGCGAGCGCCTTGAGAGCCGCCGTACCGGAGCCGAAGTCTCCCGTCCTGTCATCGCGCATCTGAGCCCCTCTTTTCTTTCTCGTCTCGTCGTCACCGGCGGGGCGAACCCGCCGTCAGCATCGTCTTTGAAATCAGCTCTGCACCCAGGGCAGACCGGCGGCCTTCCAGCCATCGACCTCGCCGCGGTGGCGGGCGCCGTCCAGCGGCCCCTCGAAGCCGCCGGCGACGTTGAAGCAGCGGTCATAGCCGGCCTCGGCCATGGCCTTGGCGGCGGCGAGGCTGCGGACGCCCGACCGGCACAGGAAATAGAGCGCGGTCTCGCGGCCGACCGAGCGACGCTCGAGCTCCGCCGAGAGGACATCCGCGAAATCGGTGTTCACCGCCATGGCGGGATAGCTCTGCCACTCGACGAGGAGCACGTCCTTGCCGATGGCCGAAAGGTTCGGGATGCCGACATAGGCCCATTCGGCCTTGGTGCGCACATCGATGAGCATGGCCTGCGGCTCGCCGGCCAGGCCTTCCCAGGCCTCGGCTGCCGAGACGTCTCCGGCGAAGGTCGCGGATTGCGACAAGGACATGACACCTCCAGGAGCCGCCAAGCAGGGCAATGGCAGCCCGTTTCATTATCGACCTGATCGGTTGGTACGGACCTTCCCCATAGGAAGGCATTCAATAAACAGACTTGCTACAGATCAAACAGACGCGACTACTCTATTCTCGAACTGCCTAACTCTCGCAATGCTGTGAAAGCAACAAAACATCGGAGGGAAACCCATCGCTCGACCGGAGGTCCGCTGCGATGTCTTGGCCCGCCCTCTCCATAAGGGGAAAATACACAGGCACCCCCTCCCCCGCAACGGTCCGATGCGCCCCTTTTCGAGGGGGCGACCCTCGGCGCCGGGACCGAAGGCGATGCCCGCTTCGGTAAACCATTGCGAGTCAACGGATTCGAATGCGCGTATCCTCGGGAGTGGCGGCGAAGCGTAGCGGGCGAAAAATTTCGACCCCCTCCCCCTTGACTCGCAGGGAATCTGGCAGCCACCGGAGACCAAGCGTTAATCATCTGAAATTGCTGTCATTTTCATGCGAAGGCGACAACCATCAGGCAGCCGTGCCAAAGCCGATCACGGCATTTCCAAGGCCGGACAGGCACTTACCCGCATAACAAAAAAGCCCGGCCTGAGCCGGGCTTTCATCATCCCCAGAAAGTCTGGTTTCAGGCCGAGAGGGCCTTCACGCGGGCCGCGAGACGCGACACCTTGCGCGATGCCGTGTTCTTGTGCAGCACGCCCTTCTGGGCGGCGCGCATCAGCTCCGGCTGCGCCTGCTTGAGCGCCGCGACAGCGGCCTCGGCATTGCCGGACGCGATCGCCTCTTCCACCTTGCGCACTTCGGTGCGCATGCGGCTGCGGCGGTTGCGGTTCACGGCGGCGCGCCGGGCGATCTTGCGCGCGGCCTTCTTGGCAGAGGGCGTATTGGCCATGGGGCCTTCCTGATCTCGTCGTCTGTTCGTCGGCAGTCCGGGCCGACGGCTGAGCGCCATGCAAGCACGGAAGGGCGGGCTCGGGCCCGCCTCGGTTCGGGGGCGCTTTATAGTCGGACCCGGCCGCCCCGTCAATCAGACTCGAAGGCGATCTCAGCGGTTGCGGAAGGCGGGCGGGCGCTTCTCGACGAAGGCCGCCATGCCTTCGCGCGCATCCTCCGTCGCGAAGAGCGAATGGAACAGCCGCCGCTCGGTGCGGATTCCCTCCGAAAGCGGCGTCTCGAAGGCGCGGTTCACCGCCTCCTTGGCCATCAGCACCGCAGGCCTCGACAGGCCCGCGATGCGGGTTGCCGCTTCGAGCGCCGTCTCCATCAGCGCCTCGGCCGGGACAACGCGCGACACGAGGCCGATGCGCTCCGCCTCCGCCGCATCGATCAGGCGGCCCGTCAGCACCATGTCCATGGTCTTCGCCTTGCCGACAGAGCGCGCGAGGCGCTGCGTGCCGCCGGCGCCCGGAATGAGGCCGAGCGTGATCTCGGGCTGGCCGAAACGGGCCGTCTCGGCGGCGATGACAATGTCGCACATCAGCGCCAGCTCGCAGCCGCCGCCGAGCGCGAAGCCCGCCACCGCCGCCACCGTCGGCTTGGCGAGGCGCGACAGCCGCTCCCATTCAGCAACGAAATCATCCTGATAGACGCCGACATAAGTGAGCGGCTGCATCTCGCGGATATCGGCGCCGGCGGCGAAGGCCTTGTCGGAGCCGGTGACGATCACCGCCCCGATCGCCGCGTCGGCCTCGAAGCCGTCGAGCGCGTGGTTGAGCTCGGCGATGAGCTGGCGCGAGAGCGCGTTGAGCGCCTTCGGCCGGTTGAGGCGGACGATGCCGACGGCGCCCTGGCGCTCGGCGATGACGGTCTCATAGTCCATTGAGGGGCCTCGTGCGGCGGGTCTCGGGATCAGATCTGGCAGCTCGCGCACCAGAAGGTGGAGCGGCCGGCCTGGACGCTGCGCTCGATGATGCCGTGGCAGCCGGGCGAGGGACAAGGCTCGCCCTCGCGATCATAGACGCGGAAGGCATGCTGGAAATAGCCGAGTTCGCCATTCGTCTGGCGATGGTCGCGCAGCGACGAGCCGCCCGCGGCGATCGCCTCGCCGAGGACGGTCCGGATCGCCTCGGCGAGCCGCGCCGCCTCCGCGGCGGTGACCGAGCCGGCCTGGCGCATCGGCGAGAGGCCGGAGCGGTGCAGCGCCTCGGCGACATAGATATTGCCGAGCCCCGCCACGAGCCGCTGGTCGAGCAGCGCCGCCTTCAGCGGGTTGCGGCGGCCGGCGAGTCGCTCCAGGAGCGCGGCGCCGTCGAAGGCATTGCCGACCGGCTCGATGCCGAGCAAGGCCAGATGCGGCGAGGCGGCGTCGCCGGGGCCCGGAGCGAGGTCCATGAAGCCGAAGCGGCGCGGGTCGTTATAGACGACCGTCTGGCCGCCGGAGAGATGGAACAGGACATGGTCGTGCAGGCTGCGCCCGTCGCGCGGGTGGTGGAAGACGCCCGGCGTCGCGGCGCCCGACGCGCTCTCGATGCGGAAGGAACCGGACATGCCGAGATGCATGATGACGCGCGCGCCGTCGTCGAGATCGGCGAGGAGATATTTGGCGCGCCGTCCGAGCCCCTCGATCCTGCGGCCCTCGAGCCGCGCGGCGAAGCCTTCTGGAAAGGGAAAGCGGAGGTCGGGCCGGCGCAGTTCGAGCGCCTCGATCCGCGCCCCCTCCATCACCGCGCGGAGGCCGAGGCGGACGGTTTCGACTTCGGGCAGTTCGGGCATGGTGTCGCTCCGCTCATCCGCGTGCCCCGCCGACATGGCGCGCGCGGAACGCTTCGGCTATCAAGGGCGTCGAAGGCTCGAAAGCCCCTCGTCCCAGTTCGAAAGCCAAGCGTCATATAAGGAGCCGCGTGCCATGGCGACCGAAACCGCTCAAGACCGCGCCTCGTTCGGCTTCCGCGACGTCGCCGTCGAGACGAAGCAGGGCATGGTCGACGAGGTGTTCCACAAGGTCGCCGCGCGCTATGACGTGATGAACGACCTGATGTCGGCCGGCCTGCACCGCTTGTGGAAGGACGCCGCCGTCACCTGGCTGGCGCCGCCGCGCGGCCGTCCCTTCGAGGCGCTCGACGTTGCCGGCGGCACGGGCGACATCGCCTTCCGCATCGTCGAGCGCTCGGGCGGAGCGGCGCATGTCACGGTCTGCGACATCAACGCCTCGATGCTCGAGGTCGGGCGCGAGCGCGCGGCGAAGCGCGGCTATGCCGGCAAGGTGGATTTCATCGAGGGCAATGCCGAGGAGCTGCCCTTCGAGAGCAACCGCTTCGACGCCTATACGATCGCCTTCGGAATCCGCAACGTGCCGCGCATCGAGAAGGCGCTTTCCGAGGCGCATCGCGTGCTGAAGCCCGGCGGCCGTTTCCTCTGCCTCGAATTCTCGGCGGTCGACGTGCCGCTGCTCGACCGCGTCTATGACGTCTATTCCTTCAATCTCATCCCGCCGATGGGCAAGCTCGTCGCCGACGACGCGGAGAGCTACCGCTATCTCGTCGAATCGATCCGCCGCTTCCCCCATCAGGAGCGCTTCGCCGAGATGATCCGCCGCGCCGGCTTCTCGCAGGTCGCCTATCGCAACTATACCGGCGGCATCGCGGCCATCCATTCCGGCTGGAAGATCTAGTCCGGCATGGCGATCGGTCCCGTCCAGCTCTTCCGCCTCGCGCGCGCCGGCTTCGTCCTCGCCCGCGAAGGCGCCTTCTCGATCGTCGCGATCGAGGACCTGCCGCCTTCCGCCGCCTTCGGCGTGCGCGTGGCGCGGCTCTTCGAGCGGCGGCGCGTGCGCGTCGAGGATCGCGGCGCCCGCATCACCGCGGCGCTGAACCGCCTCGGCCCGTCCTACGTGAAGCTTGGCCAGTTCCTCGCGACCCGCGCCGATGTCGTCGGGCAGGACGTCGCCGAGGCGCTCGGCAAGCTGCGCGACGAGATCGAGCCCTTCGGCGAACAGGCGGCGCGGGAGACGATTGCGCATAATCTCGGCCGTCCGGCCGAGGCGATCTTCGCCGCCTTCTCGCCGCCGGTCGCCGCCGCCTCCATCGCGCAGGTGCACAAGGCGACGCTGGTCGAGGCCGACGGCACGCAGAGGGCCGTCGCGGTCAAGGTTCTGAGGCCCGGCGTTCGCGGCCGCTTCAAGGGCGATCTCGCAACCTTCTATGCCGGCGCCGAGCTCGCCGAAGTCTTCGATCCATCGATGCGCCGGCTGAAGCCGCTCGCCGTCGTCGACATCCTGGCGCGCTCCGTCTCGATGGAGATGGATCTCCGCCTCGAGGCGGCGGCGCTTTCCGAGATGGCCGAGCGCACGGAGGGCGATCCCGGATTCCGCGTGCCGAAGGTCTACTGGGCGCAGACGGCGCGCGACGTGCTGACGCTCGAATGGATCGACGGCGTCAAGCTCTCCGACCGCGCGGGCATCATCGCCGCCGGCCATGATCCGCGCGAGGTCGCGCGGCGGCTGATGCAGGCCTTCCTGCGCCATGCGATGCGCGACGGCTTCTTCCATGCCGACATGCATCAGGGCAATCTCTTCGTCGATGCGCGCGGCGATGTGGTGGCCGTCGATTTCGGCATCATGGGCCGGCTCGGCCTCGCCGAGCGGCGCTTCCTCGCCGAGATCCTCTACGGCTTCATCCGCCGCGATTATCTGCGCATCGCCGAGGTCCATATCGAGGCCGGCTATGTGCCGCCGCGCCATGCCGCCGAGGATTTCGCGCAGGCGCTGCGCGCCATCGGCGAGCCGATCCACGGCCAGCCGGCCCGCGACATCTCGATGGCGAAGCTCCTGACGCTGCTCTTCGAGGTGACCGAGCTCTTCGACATGCAGACGCGGCCCGAACTGCTCATGCTGCAGAAGACCATGGTGGTGGTCGAGGGCGTGTCGCGGTCGCTCGATCCCGATTTCGACATGTGGAGCGCGTCGGAACCGGTTGTGCGCGACTGGATGGAGCATAATCTCGGCGCGGCGGGCCGGATCGGCCAGGCGGCCTCCGAGCTCGGCGCCTTCGGGCGCGCGGCGAGCCGTCTGCCGGGGCTGATCGAGCATGGCGCGCGGGTGACGGCGCAGCTCGACGCGGCGACGCGGGACGGCATCGCGCTGTCGGAGGAGACGGTGGAGGCGATCGGCCGGGCCGAGGGGCGCGGCAATCGCTGGCTCGCCATCGGTGTCTGGGTCGTCGCGGCGCTGCTCTTCTATCTGGCGCTGCGCTGACGAGCGAAGGGGGAAAGGCGCCATGACGGACTCCATGACGGAATCCTCGCCGCTTGCCGGCCGCGCCGTGCTTCTCGTCATCGGTGGCGGCATCGCCGCCTACAAGGCGCTCGACCTCATCCGCCGCCTCAAGGAGCGCGGCGCCGCGGTGACGGTGGTGATGACGGCGGCGGCGCAGCAATTCGTGACGCCGCTCGCGGCCGGTGCGCTCGCCGGCGGCCGCGTCCATACCGATCTCTTCGACCGCGAGGCCGAGCACGATATCGGCCATATCCGCCTCGCGCGCGGCCCCGATCTCGTGATCCTCGCGCCGGCGACGGCGGACCGACTGGCGCGCATGGCGGCCGGGCTCGGCGAGGATCTCGCCGGCGCCGTGCTGCTCGCCGCCCGCGCGCCGATCCTCGCCGCCCCGGCCATGAACCCGGCGATGTGGTCGCATGTCGCGACGCGCCGCAATGTCGAGCGGCTCAGGACGGACGGGATCGCCTTCATTGGCCCCGAGGCGGGCGAGATGGCGGAGAGCGGCGAGGCCGGGCTCGGGCGGATGAGCGAACCGCTCGCCATCGTCGCGGCGGCCGAGGCGTTGCTGCAGCCGTCCGCGCGCAGGCTCGCCGGCCGCCATGTGCTCGTCACTGCCGGGCCGACGCATGAGCCGATCGATCCCGTCCGCTACATCGCCAATCGCTCCTCGGGGAAGCAGGGCTTCGCCATCGCTGCGGCGGCCGCCGCCGAGGGCGCGCGCGTCACGCTGGTGCATGGTCCGGTCGCGATCGTGCCGCCGAAGGGCGTCACGGCGGTCGGCGTCGAGACGGCGCGCGAGATGCTCGCCGCGACCGAGGCGGCGCTCCCGGCCGATATCGCCGTCTTCGCCGCCGCGGTCGCCGACTGGCGGCCCGTCACTGAGGCCTCCGGCAAGATCAAGAAGGACGGCAGCGGCAGCGTTCCCTCGCTCGCGCTCGCCGAGAACCCCGATATCCTTGCCACCATCGCGCATCGCGCGACCGGCCGGCCCGGCCTCGTCATCGGCTTCGCCGCCGAGACGGACGACCTTCTCGCCCATGCCGGCGCCAAGCTCGCGAAGAAGGGCGCCGACGTGATCGTCGCCAACGACGTCTCGCCGGGCACGGGCATCATGGGCGGCGCCGAGAACGAGGTCGTGCTGGTCACGGCGGGCGGCACGGAGCGCTGGCCGCGCCTCGGCAAGGACGAGGTTGCCCGCCGGCTGGTCGCGTGGATGGCGGACCACCTGGCGGAACCCACGCGATGAGACTGCTGTTGCGCGCCATCAAGAGGCTGCTGCTGGCGCTCCTCGTGCTCGCCACCGGCGGCTGGGTGGCGCTCGCCTTCGCGTTCCAGCTCCCCTTCGGCGACCGGCTCACCGTCGCCGCGATCGTCGTCTGGGCGCTGTTCGTCATCGCCATCGCGCTCAACGAGTTGGTGCGGCCGACCTGGCGCTCGCGCGTCCTCTATCTCGTCGCCCTTGTCGGCGTCGCCGCCTGGTATTCGACCATCCGGCCGTCCAACGACCGCGACTGGGCCGAGGCGGTCGAGCATGGCGTCACCGGCACGGTCGAAGGCGACATCGTCACGCTGCAGAATGTCCGCGATTTCGACTGGCGCTCGGAGGTCGACGTGACGCCGCGCTGGCAGACGCGCCGCTACGACCTCTCCAAGCTCAATTCGGTCGACCTTATCCTCTCCTATTGGGACGGGCCGGCGCTCGCGCACACGATCCTCTCCTTCGGTTTCTCGACCGGCGACCACATCGCCTTCTCGGCCGAGATCCGGCCGGAAGTGAGCGAGTCCTTCTCGGCACTCGGCGGCTTCTTCCGCATGTTCGAACTGGTGCTGATCGGCGCCGACGAGCGCGATGTCGTGCGCCTGCGCACCACCATCCGCGGCGAGGACGTCTATCTCTATCCGCTCGCGATGCCGCAGCCGGCGATGCGGGCGCTGTTCCTCTCCTTCGTCGATCTCGGCAACGACCTCGCCGCGACGCCGCGCTTCTACAACACGATCACCACCAACTGCACGACGGTCATCTTCCGCATGGTGCAGGCGCTCGATCCCGGCGGCTTGCCCTTCGACTGGCGCATCCTCGTCTCCGGCTTCCTGCCCGGCTACATCTTCGACCGCCAGGAGCATCCGCCCGGCATGACGCTGGAGGAGTTCCGCGCCAACGCTTCCATCTCCGAGCGCGGCCGGCAGGCGGGCTCGGCGCTCGATTTCTCCTCGCGCATCCGCGCGCCCGCTTCCCCCACGCCGCAAACGCCCGCAACGCCCATGCCCGAGACGACGGCCCCATGACTGCGCCGACCGAGACCATTCCGACCATCGAGCTGAAGATCCTCGACCCGCGCCTCGAAGCCTGGGGTCCGCCCGCCTTCCAGAGCGCCGCCGCCGCGGCCGTCGATCTCCGCGCCTGCATCGACGCGCCGCTCGCGATCGAGGCCGGCGCGCCCGCCGTGCTCGTTCCCGCCGGCTTCGCGC
Source organism: Allobosea sp. (assembly GCA_017307955.1). Taxonomy (GTDB): domain Bacteria; phylum Pseudomonadota; class Alphaproteobacteria; order Rhizobiales; family Kaistiaceae; genus Kaistia. Next base: position 117,155 of record JAFKFV010000017.1, read on the forward strand.
TGCATATCCGCGATCCGCTGCTCTGCGCCGTCATCCTTCCCCGCTCCGGTCTCGGCCACAAGCAGGGGCTCGTGCTCGGCAATGGCAGCGGCCTGATCGACGCCGACTATCAGGGGCCGATCCTCGTCAGCCTCGTCAACCGCAACCCGCCCGGCAGTCCACCCGCGATGATCGAGCCCGGCGCGCGCATCGCGCAGATGCTGTTCCTGCCCATCGTCCGTCCGGTCTTCGCGCTGGTCGAGGCCTTCGGCGAGGCGACGACGCGCGGCGCCGGCGGCTTCGGCTCGACCGGCACGGCGGGCTGAACTAGTCTCGCTCTCCCGCAGCCAGAGCTGCCAACGATCATGACGAGAGGAAACCCGATGGCCGACGATCCCGCCGCGACGCCCGGACGCGGGCGCATCTACGATTCCATCACCGACACGATCGGCGATACCCCGCTCGTCCGCCTGAAGCGCATCGCCACCGAGAAGGGCGTCAAGGCCAACCTGCTGGCGAAGCTCGAATTCTTCAACCCGATCGCCAGCGTCAAGGATCGCATCGGCGTCGCGATGATCGACGCGCTGGAACGCGCCGGGACGATCACGCCCGGCAAGACCGTCCTGGTCGAGCCGACCTCCGGCAATACCGGCATCGCGCTCGCCTTCGTCGCGGCGGCGCGCGGATATCGCCTGATCCTGGTGATGCCTGAGACGATGTCGGTCGAGCGGCGCAAGATGCTGAAGCTTCTCGGCGCCGAACTGGTGCTGACCGAAGGCCCGAAGGGCATGAAGGGCGCCATCGCCCGCGCCGAGGAGATCGTCGCCGAGCTCGGCGATGCCGTGATCCCGCAGCAGTTCCAGAACCCGGCCAATCCGGAGATCCATCGCCGCACCACGGCCGAGGAGATCTGGAACGACACGAAGGGCGAGATCGACGTCTTCATCGCCGGCGTCGGCACCGGCGGCACCATCACCGGCGTCGGGCAGGTGCTGAAGCCGCGCCGTCCGTCGCTGAAGGTGATCGCCGTCGAGCCGAAGGAGAGCCCGGTCCTTTCCGGCGGCGCGCCCGGCCCGCACAAGATCCAGGGCATCGGCGCCGGCTTCGTGCCGCCGGTCCTCGACACCTCCGTCTATGACGAGGTGATCACGATCGACAGCGCCGAGGCGCTGGAGACGGCGCGGCTCGCGGCGCGGCTAGAAGGCATCCCGGTCGGAATCTCGTCCGGCGCCGCCATCGCCGCGGCGGTCGCGGTCGGCCGCCGGCCCGGGATGGAGGGCAAGAATATCGTCCTCATCATCCCCTCCTTCGCCGAGCGCTATCTCTCGACGGCGCTGTTCGAGGGGCTGGAGTGAGGTGATCCGCGTCGCGCGCCTCGATCATCTGGTGCTGACGGTCGCCAGCATCGAGGCGTCGATCCGCTTCTATCAGGGCGTGCTCGGCATGGAGGAAATCACCTTCGCCGCCGGGCGCAAGGCGCTGCGCTTCGGCCGCCAGCAGATCAACCTCCACGAAGCCGGCCGCACCTTCGAGCCGAAGGCCATTCGGCCGACGCCGGGCTCGGCCGATCTCTGCTTCATCGTCGAGACGCCGCTCGCCGACATCGCCGCGCATCTCGCGGCGAGCGGCGTCGCGATCGAGCTCGGCCCGGTGCCGCGCGAGGGGGCCAGCGGCGCCTTCACCTCGCTCTATCTCCGCGACCCGGACGGCAATCTCGTCGAGCTTTCCGTGATCGATCCCGCCTGACGCTCAGGGCCGGCCCGCATGCGGCACCGCCACCCGCGCCGCCAGCACCTGCCCGGTCGGCCCGGTTCGGCCGATCGCCTGCGGCCCCTGCCAGTCGGCCGCGAGGATGAAGAGTGTCCGGCCGTCCTCGCCGCCGAGCATGCAGGCGAAGCAGCCGCGATCGACATCGATGCGCCCGGCGATCGTCCCATCCGGCGTGACGCGGACACAGCAGCGCCCGGGCACGTCGGCGAACCAGACGGCGCCCTCGGCGTCGAAGCTGATGCCGTCCGGATGAAACCCCGGCAGCTCGGCGAAGGCCCGGCGCGCCCCGAGCGCGCCATCCGACCCGATCGCGAAGGCGGTCAGCCGGCTCGCATAGGATTCGGCGAGGACGAGCATCGTCCCCGCGGCGTCGATCGCCATGCCGTTGGGGAAGGCGACATCCTCCGCCTCGAGCCGCACGGCGCCGTCGGAAGCCACCGAGGCGACGAGGCCGGGACGGAAGTCGCCGCCGGGGAAATCGAAGCCGATGGTGTTCACATAGAGGCGCCCCGCCGCATCGGCGACGATCTCGTTCCATGGCTTCGCCGACAGATGGGTGAGGTCGGCGTGACGGGCGAAGCCGCCGTCCGGCCGGCGGATCGAGACGGTCGTCCCGGCGAGGAGCGCCATGCGGCCGTCGGGCAGGAAATCGAAGGAGAACGGGATCGCATCGATCGTCGCGAGCGTCTCGGCGCGCCCGGCATCGTCGATCGCGAGCAGCCTTCGCGCGCCCCAGTCGGAGAGATGGAGCCGTCCGTCATGCCAGCGCGGCGACTCGCCGAGCTGCAACCCTTCCGCAACCAGCCGTGCTTCCATGACGCCCTCCCGCGCGCTGACGCCCCGGCCCGAGGACGAATGACGGCGCCCGCTGCCGACAGCATAGCCGAAACGGCCGGTCGCGAACGCGGCCGCTGCGGCAAATGCGTCACGTTTCTGACGGGCGCACCACAGCCGTCTGGAATGTTTCGGCCTCCTGACGTTAAGTGGGGAACCGGCCGTCCGGCGAATGAGACGGCCCCATCGCATCGGGAGGCAATATGCGACTGCTCATTCTCGGGACCGGAGGCATGGCCAATGCCCATGCCCGCAATTTCAGCGCCATCGAAGGCGTCAGCATCGTCGGCGGCGTCGACGTGGTGCCGGAGCGGCTCGCGGCCTTCTGCGCGGAGCACGGCATCGAGCGCAGCTTCACCTCGGTCGAGGAGGCGCTGGCCTGGGGCGAGTTCGACGCCGTCGCCAATGTGACGCCGGACCGCATCCACCATCCCACCACCATGCTGGCCATCGCCGCCGGCAAGCATGTCTTCTGCGAGAAGCCGCTCGCGACCGACGCCACCCTCGCCATGGAGATGACCGAGGCGATCGAGGCCTCGGGCAAGGTCGGCATGGTGAACTTCACCTATCGCAACTCGCCCGCGCTGCAGAAGGGCCGCCAGATGGTCCTCGACGGCGCCGTCGGCGCGGTCCGCCATGTCGAGGCCTCGCATCTGCAGAGCTGGCTGGTGGGCAATGCCTGGGGCGACTGGAAGAGCGAGAGCAAGTGGCTCTGGCGCCTCTCCAAGAAGCACGGCTCCAACGGAGCGCTCGGCGATATCGGCATCCACATCGTCGACTTCACGTCCTATGGCTCGGGCCTCGACGTGGCGCATGTGTTCGGCCGGCTGAAGACCTTCGACAAGGCGCCGGGCAACCGGATCGGGGAATACGACCTTGACGCCAATGACAGCTTCACGATGAATGTCGACTTCACCACCGGCGCCATCGGCACCATCCAGGCGACCCGCACCGCCGCCGGCCAGCTCGACCAGCTGCGCCTGCGCGTCTATGGCGAGAAGGGCTCGATCGAGATGGTCTACGACACCGGCAAGTCGTCGCTCCGCGCCTGTATCGGCGAGGACGTGAACACCGCCACCTGGCGCGATGTCGAGTTCGAGCCGGTCGAGACCAACTACCAGCGCTTCGTCGCCGCCGTGCGCGCCGGCAAGACGCAGGAGCCCTCCTTCCGCCGCGCCGCGACGATCCAGAAGGTGCTGGACGCGGCGATGCGCTCCAACGACACGCATCGCGACGAAGCGATCGCCTGACGCATGCGCCGCTTCGGCGGCGCAGCCTTTCAGCGCCCGGCCGCCCGCGCGGCCGGGCCTCCCCCATGCACGACCCGGAACAGGGACAAGAGACAAATGTCGACCGGCGCCATCTATCCGAGCCTCAGGGACCGTACCGTCGTCGTCACCGGCGGCGGCAGCGGCATCGGCGAATCGATCGTCCGCCATTTCGTCGCCCAGGGCTCGAAAGTCGGCTTTCTCGATATCAACCGCGAAGCGTCCGAAGCGCTCGTCGCCGAGCTGGCGCCGCAGGGCACGGTGCGGTTCGAGCATTGCGACCTCCGCGACATCGCGGCGCTGCGCGCCTCGATCGCCAATATCCGCGCGGCCTACGGGCCGGTGACGATCCTCGTCAACAACGCGGCCCATGACGAGCGGCACAAGCTCGAGGATGTGACGCCCGAATATTGGGACGACCGCATGCATGTGAATCTTCGCCACCAGTTCTTCGCCGCGCAGGCCGTGGCCGAGGACATGAAGGCGGCCGGCCGCGGCGCGATCGTCAATCTCGGCTCGATCAGCTGGGTGATCGGCCAGGGCGGGATGCCGGGCTATAGTGCCGCCAAGTCGGCGGTACTCGGCCTCACCCGCAGCCTCGCGCGCGATCTCGGGCCGTTCAACATCCGCGTCTGCTCCGTCATGCCGGGCTGGATCATGACGCAGCGCCAGATCGATCTGTGGCTGACGCCGGAGGCCGAGGCGCAGGTCATGGCCAGCCAGTGCCTCAAGCGGAAGCTCTATCCCGACGATATCGCCCGCCCGGTGCTGTTCTTCGCCTCCGACGAGGCCGGCGCCTGCACCAACCAGTCCTATGTGGTGGATGGCGGCTGGGTCTGACCCGGCCGCTACCGTCAGCCCTGATCGTCGAGCGAGAAGCCGGAGGGCAGAAGCTCGGCGATCGTGAAGGCCTGGCCCTTTCCGGCGGGGTCGTAGCACTCGATCACCGTCGTGCTCGTCGAAAACTCGCGCAGCCGCTGGCGGCAGCCGCCGCAGGGCGTGCAGACGATGCCGCCATCAACCCGGTCGGCGACCACCATCACTGCCGCGATGCGCCGGCCGGCGGGCTCCGTGGCGGCGCTGATCATCGCGCCGATCGCCGAGGTCTCCGCGCACCAGCCTTCCGGGAAGGACGCGTTCTCGACATTGGCGCCGACATAGATCCGCCCGTCCTCGGCCCGGATCGCCGCCCCGACATGGAAGCGCGAATAGGGCGCATGGGCTTTGGTGCGCACGTCGCGGGCGAGAGTGTAGAGTTCGCTGTCCAAGGGCGGAGTCCTTCATGCGGCCGGTTCAAAGCCGCGCGCCAGAAGGAAGCCAGCCGCGTGCGATGCCGTCAAGCGTCGCGGCCCACGAGGGGATGCGACTGCCGCCAATTTGCGCCACCAGCCGATTTCGAGGGCAGGCGCGGCACTTTCCCCTTTTCTGCGGACCCCGATCTTTCTATCACTTGGGCGTGATCGTAACCGCGCGCGGAGGGCGAGCCGGGTGACCGACGGAGAGACGCCGACCACGAGGCCCGCGAAACCGGCGCTGGCGCTGGTCGCCCATGACCAGAAGAAGGAGGCCATGGCCGCCTTCGCGCGGACCCATGTCGCCCGCCTCGCGGCCTTCGAGCTCTACGCCACCGGCACGACCGGCGGGCGGATCATGGAGGCGGCGCCCTCGCTCCCGGTCACGCGGCTGAAGAGCGGTCCGCTCGGCGGCGACCAGCAGATCGGCGCGCTCATAGCCGAAGGGCGTATCCAGGCCTTGATCTTCTTCGTCGACCCGCTGACGCCGATGCCGCACGATGTCGACGTCAAGGCGCTGACCCGCCTTGCCGAGCTGTACGATATCCCGATGGCGCTCAATCAGGCGACGGCCGAGCTCATCATCACCCATCCCGATTCCGTCGCGCGGCCTGAATGACCGCCGCGCGCCCCTTCCGACCGAGACATCATGGCTGACAGCACCACCGTTCGCGACCTGATGCCCTTCCCGACCCTGATCGGCGATATCGGCGGCACCAATGCGCGCTTCGCCATCGTCTCGGAGGGCTCGGCATCGGCCGTGCGCTGCGCCGATGCCCGCACCGCCAGCTTCGCGACGATCGACGATGCGATCGAGGCGACGGTGCTGCCGACGGCGCGGCCGCGCTCGGCGGTGCTGGCCGTGGCCGGGCCGGTGCAGGGCGACCGGGTGCCGCTCACCAACTGCCCCTGGGTGATCGAGCCGAAGCGGATGATCGAGCGGCTCGGCCTCGACGAGGTGCTGCTCATCAATGATTTCGAGGCGCAGGCGCTGGCGCTGCCGGCGCTCGGCGCGGATGACGTGCTCAAGGTCGGCAATGGCGAGGCGCTGCCGAATGCGGCGCGCGTCGCGGTCGGCCCCGGCACCGGCCTCGGTGCCGGCGCGCTGATCCAGGCGCGCGGCACCTGGTTCCCCGTTCCCGGCGAGGGCGGCCATATCGATCTCGCCCCGGTCTCGGAGCGGGACTTCCAGGTCTGGTCGCATATCGAGGACCCGTTCGGCCGCGCGCGCTTCCCGCGCATCGCCGGCGAGACGCTGCTCTGCGGCTCCGGCCTGTTGCGCCTCTATCGCGCCGTCGTCGCCGCCGATGGTGCCAGGGCGCGCTTCGACGATCCGGCCGAGATCACGGCCGCCGCGATGGATGCTTCCGACGGCGCCGCCGAGGAGGCGCTGTCGCTGTTCTGCGTGCATCTCGGGCGGCTCGCCGGCAATCTCGCGCTGGTCTTCATGGCGCGCGGCGGCGTCTATCTCGCCGGCGGCATCGCCGCCAAGGTCGCGCCCTTCATCGCCCGCAGCGGCTTCCGCGACGCCTTCATCGACAAGGCGCCGCATGGCGCGCTGATGGACAAGATCCCGACCTTCGTGATGACCCATCCCGAGCCCGCTCTGGCCGGGCTCGCCGCCTATGCCCGCAATCCGGGGCTGTTCGGCGTCGCCACCGAGGGCCGCATCTGGCGGCGGTGACGACCCGAAACCGTCAGGTGCCGCGCGTCAGGTCCCGCGCGGCTTGGCCCGCGCGGTCGGCGGCGCCGTCAGCGGGTCCTCGGGCCAGGGGTGCTTCGGATAGCGCCCGCGAAGATCGGCGCGCACGTCGCGCCACGAGCCGCGCCAGAAGGCCGGCAGGTCGCCCGTGATCTGGATCGGCCGGCGGGCCGGCGAGAGGAGATGCAGCGTCAGCGGCACACCATGGCCGACCGAAGGATGGCGGTCGAGGCCAAACAGTTCCTGCACGCGCACTTCGAGCACCGGCCCGTTCGCGTCTGAATAGTCGATCGGCAGCCGCGAGCCCGAGGGCGCCTCGAAATGCGTCGGCGCGAGCCGGTCGAGCGCGGCTTTCCGGTCCCAGGCGACCTGCGCCGACAGCGCCGTGTGCAGCAGCCCGGCATCGACGGCGTCGATGCGGCGGAGGCCGCCAAGATGCGGCCCCAGCCAATCCTCCAGCGTCGCCGCCAGCGCTTCATCGGAGAGGTCCGGCCAGTCCTCGCCGCTCTGCCGACGCAGGAAGGCGATCCGCGCACGGAGGCTGCCGGCCGCGCCGTCGAGCGGCAGCGCGGAGATGCCACGCCGGCGGATTTCGGCGATGAGCGCCGCGGCGACCGCTTCCGGCGGCGGCGTGCCGGCCTGCCGCTCGGCGAGCACGAGGCGGCCGAGCCGCCGCACCCGCCGTGCGCGCACCGATCCCGTCGAGGCGTCGAAGGCGACGCTGTCCTCTTCCGAGATCTGGTGAGCGAAATGGGTTTCGATTTCGGCGAGCGTCAGCGGCGCGGCGGCGAGGATGCGGGCATTCTCCGCCGCTCCTTGCAGGCTCGCGACCGCGAGGAAGGCTTCGCGCGCCAGCGGATCGGCGGCGTCCAGCAGCGCGCCGCGCCCGTTGGCCATCACGAAGGCGCCCGGCGCGCCGCGCGCCATGGCGATCCGCTCGGGAAAGGCGAAGGCGAGCGCCAGCCCCGCCTGTTCGACATCCTCCGCCGCCATGGCGCCCTCGGCGCCGACCGCGCGGGCGAAGCGGGCGCCGAGCGCCAGCGCGTCGCGGCTGCGCGGGTCGCGTCCCGTGCGGAGCGCGTTCAGCCGGTCGCGGAGATCGGCGCTGGCGCCGCCGACACCGGGCTCGGCAAGGAGCGCCGCGAGCGCGCCGGCCACGGCACCGAAGCCGAGCGGCGCGGCGCGGTTCAGCATATGGCCGAGGCGCGGCGGCATCGCGAGGCGCACCAGCGCCCGCCCCTCCGCCGTCAGCTGGCCGCCCTGATCGATCGCGCCGAGCCGGCGCAGCAACGCGATCGCCTCGTCGAAGGCGGCGCGCGGCGGCGCGTCGAGAAAGGAAAGCTCGGACGGATCGGCGACGCCCCAGGCCTTCAGGTCGAGCGCGAAAGGCGAGAGGTCGGCGTCGAGGATCTCGGGCCGGTCATAGGGCGCCAGCGCCGCCGTCTGCGCCTCGTCCCAGAGGCGATAGCAGACGCCCGGCGCGGTGCGGCCGGCGCGGCCGCGCCGCTGGTCGGCCGAGGCGCGCGAGACGCGGCGGGTCTCGAGCCGCGTGATGCCCGTCGCCGGCTCGTAGAGCGGCACGCGGGCGAGCCCCGAATCGACGACGACGCGCACGCCCTCGATGGTGAGCGAGGTCTCGGCGATCGAGGTCGCGAGCACGACCTTGCGCCGGCCCGGCGGCGGCGGCCGGATGGCACGATCCTGCGCGGCCGTGTCGAGCGCGCCATAGAGCGGGGCGAGGTCCGCATCGGCCGGCAGCGTGCCGGCGAGGCGCTCGGCCGTGCGGCGGATCTCGGCCTGGCCCGGCAGGAAGACGAGGAGGCTGCCGGGCTCCTCGCCGAGCGCGCGGCGGATGGCGGCGGCGGTCTCGTCCTCGATCCGCCGGCCGGTGTCGCGGCCGCAATAGCGCGTCTCGACCGGGAACATCCGGCCGGCGCTCTCGATGACCGGCGCCGCGCCGAGCAGGCGCGCGACGCGGGCGCCGTCGATGGTCGCCGACATCACGAGAATGCGGAGATCGTCGCGGAGCCCCGACTGTGCATCGAGCGCCAGCGCAAGGCCGAGATCGCCTTCGAGGCTGCGCTCGTGGAACTCGTCGAAGATCACCGCCGCGATGCCGTCCAGCGACGGATCGTCGATGATCATGCGCGAAAAGACGCCTTCGGTGACGACCTCGATACGCGTCGCCGCCGACACGCGCCGTTCGAGCCGCACCCGGTAGCCGACCGTGGCGCCGACCGCTTCGCCGAGCGTCTCGGCCATCCGCGCGGCGGCAGCGCGGGCGGCGAGCCGGCGCGGCTCCAGGAGGATGATGCGCCGATCGCCCCGCCAGCCTGCATTGAGCAAAGCAAGCGGCACCCGCGTCGTCTTGCCGGCGCCCGGCGGCGCGACCAGCACGGCATTGCGCCCGGCATCGAGCGCCGCGGTCAGTTCGGGGAGGGCCTCTTCAACGGGGAGGATCATGGCGGGATAGGCCGAAAAGCCCTCACCCTAGCCCTCTTCCATAGGGAGAGGGGACCGGCCACGGGAAACGGCCCTGGCATGTCGCAGAACCGGCGGAAGGCGCCCCCCTCTCCCTCTGGGAGAGGGCCGGGGTGAGGGCCTGCTAGCCGCCGATGCAATGGACCGCTTGCTACTGCGCGGCCTCGCTGGCGTCGGCATGCGCTTCGTGGACCTTCAGGTCGTCGAGGCGCGGCATCGCGATGATGTTGTAGCCGGAATCGACGAAATGGACCTCGCCGGTGACGCCGGAGGAGAGTTCCGACAGGAGATAGAGCGCCGAGCCGCCGATCTCTTCCGTCGAGACGGTGCGGCGCAGCGGCGCGTTCTTCTTCTGGAAATTATACATGAGCCGCGCATCGGCGATGCCGGCGCCGGCCAGCGTGCGGACGGGCCCGGCCGAGATGGCGTTGACGCGGATCTCGTCGCCGCCGAAATCGACCGCGAGATAGCGCACGGAGGATTCGAGCGCCGCCTTGGCGACACCCATGACATTGTAGTTCGGCGAGACGCGGGTCGAGCCGCCGAAGGTCAGCGTCACGATCGAGCCGCCCCGGTTCATGATCGCGGCGGCGCGCTTGGCGATCTCGGTGAAGGAGAAGCAGGAGATGAGCATGGTGCGCGCGAAATTCTCGCGCGTCGTGTCCGCATAGCGGCCCTTCAGCTCGTTCTTGTCGGAGAAGGCGATGGCATGGACGAGGAAGTCGATGCCGCCCCATTCCTTCTTCAGCGTCTCGAAGACCTGGTCGACCGAGGCGAGGTCCTCGACGTCGCAGGGGATCATCAGCTTGGCGCCGATCGAATCGGCAAGCGGCTTGACGCGGCGGCCGAAGGCCTCGCCCTGATAGGTGAAGGCGAGCTCGGCGCCATGGGCGGCGAGCACCTTGGCGATGCCCCAGGCGATCGAGTGATCGTTCGCCACACCCATGACGAGGCCGCGCTTGCCGGCCATCAGCGTCGTCGTCGTCATTCAGCGTCTCCCGGCCGTCAGCCTGCGTAGCGCTGGAAGACCAGCGATGCGTTGGTGCCGCCGAAGCCGAAGCTGTTGGAAAGCACGGTGTCGATTTTCGCGTCGTCGATGCGCTCGCGCACGATCGGCATGTCGGCAAAGGCCGGATCGAGCTCGTCGATATGGGCCGACTTGGCGATGAAGCGGTTGTTGAGCATCAAGAGCGAATAGATGGATTCGTGGACGCCCGTGGCGCCCTGCGAATGGCCGGTCAGCGACTTGGTGGCCGAGATCGCCGGGCAGGCGTCTCCCGATCCGAACACCTCGCGGATCGCCTCCATCTCCTTCAGATCGCCGATCGGCGTCGAGGTGGCGTGCGGGTTGATGTAGTCGATGCGCTCGCCGACATTGGCAATCGCCTGGCGCATGCAGCGCGCCGCGCCCTCGCCCGACGGGGCGACCATGTCGGCGCCGTCCGAGGTGCAGCCATAGCCGACGACCTCGCCATAGATGCGGGCGCCGCGGGCCTTGGCAACCTCAAGCTCTTCGAGCACCAGAACGCCGGCGCCGCCGGAGATCACGAAGCCGTCGCGGTTGACGTCATAGGCGCGCGAGGCGACGGCGGGGCGGTCGTTGTAGCGCGACGACAGCGCGCCCATCGCGTCGAAGAGCACGGTCAGCGTCCAGTCCAGCTCCTCGCAGCCGCCGGCGAACATGCGGTCCTGCTTGCCATACTGGATCATCTCATAGGCGTTGCCGATGCAGTGGTTCGACGTCGCGCAGGCCGAGGAGATGGAATAGTTGACGCCCTTGATCTTGAACCAGGTCGAGAGCGTGGCGGAGGGCGATGACGACATCGCCTTCGGCACCGCGAGCGGGCCGACCTTCTTGGACGATCCGGAGGCCAGCGCCTTCTGCGCCGAATCGACGATCGTGCGCGTCGAGGGGCCGCCGGAGCCCATGATGATGCCGGTGCGCTCGTTGGAGATCTCGCGCTCCTCGAGCCCGGCGTCGCGGATCGCCTGGTCCATGGCGACGTGGTTCCACGCGGTGCCGCCGCCATGGAAGCGCATCGCGCGCCGGTCGACCACTTCGGCCGGATCGAGCGTCGGCGCGCCGGCGACATGGCTGCGGAAGCCGTGCTCGGCCTGCGACGGCGCGAAGGAAATCCCGCTCCGCGCCTCGTGCAGGCTGGCGAGCACCTCCTGCGTGTTGTTGCCGATGGACGAGACGATGCCCATCCCGGTGACGACGACCCGCTTCATGGTCCGCTGTCCTTCCAATAGTCGATCCGCCCGGCCCCCGCCCGGCAGCCGATCAGCCGGCGGCCGGCACGGCGTCGCCCTTGAACAGGCCGACGCGCAGGTCCTTGGCGCGATAGATGGTCTCTCCGTCGGCCTTCAGCCAGCCGTCGGCGATGCCGAGCACCAGTTTGGAGCGCAGGACGCGCTTCAGATCGACGCCATACTCGACCCGCTTCACGCTTGGCAGCACCATGCCGGAGAATTTGAGCTCGCCCGTCGACAGCGCCCGGCCGCGGCCGGGAGAGCCCGACCAGCCGAGGAAGAAGCCGAGCATCTGCCAGAGGGCGTCGAGGCCGAGGCAGCCCGGCATCACGGGATCACCCTTGAAGTGGCAGGCGAAGAACCAGAGGTCCGGCGTCACGTCGAGCTCGGCCCGCACATGGCCCTTGCCGAATTCGCCGCCTTCCTCGCTGATCGAGGTGATGCGGTCGAACATCAGCATCGGCGGCAGCGGCAGCTGCGCATTGCCTTCGCCGAACAATTCGCCCCGGCCGCAGGCCAGCAGCTGCTCGTAATCGTAACTCGACGGGCGGTCTTGCATGCCGTCAGTCTACCTCTCTTCGGCGCGCGGGCTGGTTTTCCCGGCCATTCGGCGCCATATGCGTAAGGTCCGGCGCTCCTCGCCGCGAGGGAGGCGCCGCCGGACCGAGGCCTTCCTAACATAGGCTCCCCGCGACCGAAAGCCCGTGCGGCGGCGGCTCTCGCGGTTGCGGCGGGGCCGAAAGCGCCGCCGGGTCGCTTTGCCGGCAGAGGAGCCGAATGACGCCTCCATCATTCCCGCGACAGGCCCTATACGCCGCGCTCGCGACCGCCGCCGTCCTCGCCTTGGTGCCGCCGGCCGGGGCGCAGACGCTGTTCAAGCAGCCCTCGATCGGTTTCACGCCGCCGCCGGTCGTCCGGACCACGCCGCAGGTCGGCGTGCCGCCGCTCAATGCCAACCAGTGCCAGCTCTCGGCCGGAACCTGCCCGACCGGTCGTCTGATGCGCTCCGGCTCGCGCTGCTACTGCGCAAGCGGCAACGGCACCGTTCGCCAGGGCGCAAGCCGCACGCGTCCGCAGGATGTCCGTCCAGCGGCGCCGCAGCAGTAGCGCGGCTCAGCCGCGCTCCGGGAACAGCGCCGCCAGCCCCTCGCGGCTCGCCTTGGCGACGCCGCGCTCGGTGACGAGGCCGGTGACGAGCCGGGCCGGTGTCACGTCGAAGGCCGGATTGGCTGCCTTGGTGCCCTTCGGCGCCAGGCGGACCTTCACGATCGTGCCATCGCCGGCGATGCCGGCGATATGCGTCACCTCGTCGGGAGCGCGCTCCTCGATCTCGATCTCCGCGACGCCGTCGCCGATGCGCCAGTCGATCGTCGAGGAGGGCAGCACGACATAGAACGGCACCTGGTTGTCATGCGCCGCGAGCGCCTTGAGATAGGTGCCGATCTTGTTGCAGGCATCGCCATTGGCGGTCACGCGGTCGGCACCGACGAGGCAGATATCGACCTCGCTATGCTGCATCAGATGGCCGCCGGCATTGTCGGCGATCAGCGTATGCGGCACGCCATGGGCGCCGAGCTCCCAGGTGGTGAGGCTGGCGCCCTGGTTCCGCGGCCGCGTCTCGTCGACATAGACATGCACCGGAATGCCCTGGTCATGGGCGTGGTAGACGACGCCGAGCGCGGTGCCCCAGTCGACGCAGGCGATCCAGCCGGTATTGCAGTGGGTGAGGATGTTGACGGGGCCGGAACGGCCCTTCTCCTCCCAGATCTCGCGGATGAGCGCCGCGCCATGCGCGGCCATGGTCTCGTTGGTCTTGATATCCTCGGCATGCAGCCGGTCGGCCGTCGCGAAGGCGGCTGCGGCGCGCGCCTCCGGCGCCAGTGGCTGCATCTCGGCCCTGACGATGTCGAGCGCCCAGCGGAGATTGACCGCCGTCGGCCGCGCCGCATAAAGCGCGTCATAGGCGCTGGCGAGATTGGTGTCGGACGGATCGGCGGCGAGCGCCATCGCATAGCCATAGGCGCCGGTGACGCCGATCAGCGGCGCGCCGCGCACGACCATGCGCTTGATGGCGTCGATCGCCTCGGCGACCGTCGAGATCGTCAGCGTCTCGAAGCGATGCGGCAGCAGCGTCTGGTCGACCACGGTCACCGCGGTCCCCTCGCCCTCGCGCCAGATCGAACGATAGGCGACGCCGTCGACTTTCATATCCATGCCTCCAGTTGGTCCGCCACGCGGCGGAAAGGGGATGACCCCGGCGGTGTTATCGAGTAGAGGCGGAGCGGTTGCCGTTCAACCCCGCTCAGCCGGACGCTCCGCTAGCGATCCGGCCGGCGCGCGCAAGAACGTCCCGAGCAAGAGCTTCCCGAGAGCCATCCGATGTCGAGCCATCCCATCCGCGCCGTGCTGACCGATATCGAGGGCACCACCTCGTCGATCGCCTTCGTCAAGGACGTGCTGTTTCCCTTCGCGCGGAGCCGCCTCGCCGGATACGTCGCCGAGCATGGCGACGAGCCGGCCGTCGCGGCCGCTCTCGCCGACGCGCGGCGCCTTGGCGGCGACGAGACGCTCGATCGCGACGCCACCGTGGCGCTGCTGCAATCCTGGATCGACGCCGACCGCAAGGCGACGCCGCTCAAGACGCTGCAGGGCCTCATATGGGAGGACGGATACCGCTCGGGAAGCCTCAAGGGCGACATCTATCCCGACGCGGCCGAATTCCTCGCGCGCTGGCGCAACGAGGGCATCGCCCTCTATGTCTATTCCTCCGGCTCGGTGCTCGCCCAGAAGCTGATCTTCGGCTACACCGAGTTCGGCGATCTGACGGTGCTCTTCTCGGGCTTCTTCGATACCACGGTCGGGCCGAAGACCGACCACGCCTCCTATGCCGCCATCGCCGAAGTGGCCGACCTGCCGCCCTTCCGCATGCTGTTCCTCTCCGACAACACGGCCGAGCTGGACGCGGCGCGCGAAGCGGGCTTCAAGACCATCGCCCTCGACCGTGGCGAGGTCGTCCTGCCGGAGGGCCATGGACATCCGGTCGCGAAGGACTTTTCCGAGATCGACGCGCTCGAAGGCACGCTGAAGGCCTGATCGTGACGCACGGGGGAAAAGGGGCGGCGACGGCCGTCGGCGCCGTCGCGATCCTGCTCTGGTCGTGCCTCGCGCTGGTCACCAGCCTGTCGCGGGCCATCCCGACCTTCGAGGCGCTGGCCATCACCTTCGCGATCGGCGCGGTGACGCTCGCGCTCTGCTTCCTGCCGCGACAGGGGATCGGCGGCATCGCGCGCTCGTTCCGCCTCTGGCCGCGGCGGGCCTGGGCGCTCGCGATCATCGGCATCTTCGCCTATCACGCGCTCTATTTCGTCGCTTTCCGCCTTGCCCCGGTCGGCCCGGTCACGGTCATCAACTATCTCTGGCCGCTCGCCATCGTGCTCTTCGCCGGCCTCTTGCCGGGCGGCGACAGCCGGCTCGGCTGGCCGCAACTCGCCGGCGGCGTGATCGGCTTCGCGGCGACCGTGCTCCTCGTCGGCACCGGCAGCCTGACCGAGACGGCCGGCGCGCCCGCCCCGCTGCTCGGCTACGCCGCCGCGCTCGCCTGCGCCGTGCTCTGGGGCCTCTATTCGGTGCTGAACAACCGCATCGCCGCGCCCGGCAGCGAGCCGATGATCGGCGTCTGCGCCGCCATCGCGGTGCTCGGCGCGATCGGCCATGTCGCGACGGGCGAGACCTTCGTGATGCCCGACGGGCGGGCGGCGATCGCGCTGCTCGCGCTCGGCATCGGCCCGGTCGGCGCCGCCTTCGCGGCCTGGGACCACGCGACCAAGAAGGGCAATATCGCGCTGCTCGGCGCGCTCTCCTATGCGACGCCGCCGCTCTCGATGATCCTTCTCGTCGTCGCGGGCGAGGCCGAGCCGAGCTGGCGGCTTCTCGTCGCGACGCTGCTCGTCGTCGCCGGCGCCGCCCTCGCCGCGTTGCCGGCCCGCCGTCGCTGACGCGTCAGGACGCCGCCGCGATGCCGTGCGGCAGCACATAGGGCGTGCCGTCGCCGGTGCGCCCGACCGCGAGCGCGACGCCGAACACGTCCTCGATCATTTCCGGCGTCAGCACCGTCGCCGGCGGCCCGTCCGCCGCGATGCGTCCCTTGCGGATGACCACGATGCGGTCGGCATGGCGCGCGGCGAGGTTCAAATCGTGCAGCACCGCCACCACGCCGCCGCCGGCCCGCGCAAACCGCTGCGCCGCCGACAGCGCCATCAGCTGGTGGCGCAGATCGAGGCTGGAGGTGGGCTCGTCGAGAAAGAGCCAGGCCGCCCGCCCGTCCGGACAGGGCTCCGGCAACTGGCAGAGCACGCGCGCGAGATGGACGCGCTGCTGCTCGCCGCCGGAAAGCTGCTGGTAGAGGCGCCCGCCGAAGCCCGAGAGGTCCACCGCCGAGAGCGCCGCCACCACGCGGTCATTTGCGGCGCGGCGGTCGCGCGCAGCGAGGACGCCGAGCCGCACCACCTCATGCACGGTGAAGGGGAAGGCGAGCGAAGAGGCCTGCGGCAGCACGGCGCGGCGCGCGGCGAGCGCCCGCGGCGCGAGGCGCGCGAGGTCCTCGCCGTCGATGGCGACGCGGCCCGAGGCGGGCGCGAGTTCGCCGGTCAGCGCGCGGACGAGCGTCGACTTGCCGGCGCCGTTCGGTCCGACGATGGCGGTCACTGCGCCGGGCTTCAGCGCCAGCGACACGCCGTCGATCAGCGTGCTCCTGCCGGCGCGGATGGTGACGTCTTCGGCCGTGATCATGGCGCGCCTCCCTCAGAGATCGACGACGCCGCGCCGGCGCAGCAGGATCGAGACGAAGAACGGCGCGCCGATCAGCGCCGTCACGATGCCGATCGGCAGTTCTGCGGGCGCGACGGCGATGCGGCAGACGATGTCGGCGCCGATGAGGAGGCTCGCGCCGAGCAGCGCCGCCGCCGGCAGCAGCGTGCGATGCTCGGGGCCGATGCCGAGGCGCAGGAGATGCGGCACCACGATGCCGACGAAGCCGATGACGCCCGTGAAGGCGACCGAGACGCCGACCATCACCGCCACCGCGAAGACGATCACCGTCTTCAGCCGCTCGGTGTCGATGCCGAGATGATGCGCCTCCGCCTCGCCGAGCACGAGCGCGTCGAGCCCGCGCGCGACGACCGGCGAGAGCGCCAGCACCGCGAGGATCGGCGGCGCGGCGAAGGCGATCTTGAGCCAGGTCGCGCCGGAGAGGCTGCCCATGGTCCAGAAGGTCAATTCGCGCAGCTGCGCATCGGTCGAGCGGAACACCAGCCAGGAGGTGATCGCCCCGGAGAACGCGCCGATCGCGATGCCGGCGAGCAGCATGGTCGCGACCGAGGTGCGGCCCTGCCGCGTCGCGATAGCATAGAGCAGCAGCGTCGTCACGAAGCCGCCGAGAAAGGCCGCGACCGGGAGGATTCCAAGCGACAGCACGGCGGCGATCGGGGCCAGCAGCGCGGCGCCGGTGATGATCGCGGCGACGGCGCCGAGCGCGGCGCCGGACGAGACGCCGACAAGGCCCGGATCGGCGAGCGGATTGCGGAAGAGCCCCTGCAGCATCGTGCCCGACACCGCTAGCGCGGCACCGACCAGCGCGCCGAGCAGCAGGCGCGGCAGGCGGATATCGACAAGCACGATGCGCTCGGTGACATCGGCCGCCGGCTGGCCCGTCAGCCAGTCACCGAGGATGGCGAGGACGCGGCCGGCCGGCAGGCCATAGGGACCGGTCGCGAGCGCCGCCGCCATCACGGCAAGGAGCAGCAGCGCCAGCAGCGCCACCGCGATGCGGGCACGGGCGCGGCGGTCGCCGGCGGGCGCCGCGGTGAGCGCCATGGTCATCGCGCCGATCCGATCGCGAGGCCGGGATAGAGCGCCCTGGCGAGATCGGCCGCGGCGTCCGGCATGCGCGGGCCGAAGCCGAGCAGATAGAGCCCGTCCATCACGATCAGCGATTTCGACGCCGCCGCCGGCGTCGCGGCCAGCGCCGGAATGGCGAAGAGCGCCGCCGGATCGGCGCCCTCCATGCCCGGCCGCGTCATCATCACGACGCTTTCCGGCATCGCCGCCGCCATCGCCTCGGGCGAGGCCGGCTTGTAGCCCTCGACCGTGCCGAACGGATTGACCGCGCCGGCCGCCGTCAGCATCGCATTGGCGGCGGTGTGGCCGCCGGCCGCGAGCAGGCGGTCGCCGCTCGAACTCATCAGGAAGATGGCGCGCTTGCGCTTGTCGGCCGGGATCGCGGCGATCGCGGCGGCGAGCGCATCGGCGCGTCGGGTGACCTCGGCCGCGAGCGCCTTGCTCTTCTCCTCCTCGCCGATCACCGCGCCGATGAGCGCGATCTTCTTCGCGATGCCCTCGGCGCTGTAGGGCTCCGGCAGCATGACGACCGGCACCGAGGCGGAGAGCAGCAGGTCGAGCGCCTCCTTCGGCCCCGATCCCTCGACGGCGAGGATGAGGTCGGGCTTCACCGAGAGGACGCTCTCGGCCGAAAGGGCGCGCATATAGCCGACATCCGGCTTCTGGAGCGCCTCGGGCGGATAGAGGCTGGTCTGGTCGCGCGCGACGACGCGGTCGCCGGCGCCGAGCGCATAGAGGATCTCGGTGACGGCGCCGCCGATCGAGACGATCCGGTCGGCGCTCGCGATCGTGACCTCGCGGCCGCGCGCATCGACCACGCTCCGCTCCGCCGCGATCGATTGCTGGATGGCGAAGAGCGTGATGACCAGCGCCGCCGCGAAACCCATGCAGAGCCGCAGCTGGCGCGAGGCGGGCGGGAGGTGAAGCGGCGTGTGGAAGAGCGGGAGGGTGCGCATCGTCGCGGCTCCGGTCACTTGTTGAGGATGAGCTTGCCGACCCGCGTCAGGCGCAGGCGGTAATCGTCGCCGCCATGGCGGATGATGACCTCGCGGCCGCCCTGGAGCAGGGCTTCGCTGGTCACGATCCGCGGGCCGCCGGTCTCGCGGGCTTCGGCGGGCGCTTCGGCCAGGACCGGCATCGGCTCGACGTCCGGCATCGGCTCGGCTTCGGGATCCGGCATGGGTGATCTCCGCCATTGCGCCGCCTTCGGCAGCGGCAGTCTTGAACGCTTCCAAGTTGCGAACCGTTCGCAACTAATTACTTGACTGCCATACTCACCTTTCATAAGGATCGCAACGAGAACTTTTGATCAGGCCGCCGGACGATCCCGCCCGGCCGCCTCTGCCGAGCCCGCCCGTCCGGCCGCCCTCCCGCGGACCGTGCCAGCCAGCCAGGCCCTTCCACCGTCCAGTTCCTGGGGGCTTTGATGCGCATGGCGCGACTGAATGCCCGGCTTCTCGCCGGCTCCGCTTTCCTGACCTTCCTCACCGCGAGCGCCGGCATCGCGAGCGCCCAGCAGGCCGCCGGCGAGGAGACCGTCAATCTCGACGCCGTCGTCGTCCAGGGCGGTTCGGGATCAGGCTCCGGCATCGGCGATGCGAGCCCCGCCGTGACCTCGAAGGAGGGCACCGCGCTCGTCACGACCACGACGCAGCAGGAGCTTACCGACCGGATGATCGAGTCCTGGCAGGGCTTTGGTCAGCGCGCCGAGCCGAGCGTCAACTTCTCGAGCCAGAACAACAGCATCAATGTCCGCGGCCTCGGCGAGAACAACGTCCTCACCACGATCGACGGCATCCGCCTGCCCTGGCTCGGCTCCGCCGATCCGCGCGGCGTCACCGGCGGCCTGTCGACCTTCGATTTCAACGCCCTGACGGCGATCGACATCGTGCGCGGCGCCGATTCGAGCGTCGTCGGCTCGGGCGCCATGGGCGGCCTCGTCGCCCTCACCACGCTTTCGGCCGATGACGTCATCACCGAAGGCAAGAAGTGGGGCTTCATCACCAAGAACATCTATACGAGCGCCAACAACGCCTTCACGACCTCGAACGCCGTCGCCGGCAAGATCAACGACACGTCGGTCCTCGTGCAGGGCTCCTATGTGACGGGCCACCAGACGGAGACCAACGGCGACACCGGCGGCTACGGCACGACCCGCACCGAGGCCAATCCAGAGGATTTCGAGAACTACAGCATCCTCGGCAAGCTGACGCACAGCATCGACAACGTGCACACCTTCACGCTGACGGGCGAGACCTTCCAGGCCAATTCGTCGACCGACGCGATGGCGAGCCAGTCGCTGACCGGCAACTATCGGCCGGGCAACTACACGACCGGCGAGGACGGCTCGCGCCAGCGCGTCTCGCTCACCTATGACTATGACGCGGCGGCGCCCGGCGGCTTCGCCGACAGGGCGCAGGCGATCCTCTACTGGCAGAATCTCGAGCAGACGGATTCGACCAATGCCTGGCGCTCGACGAGCGTCATCGGCCCCTATATCCGCGAGAACACCAACCAGATCCAGGAATACGGCCTCACCGGCTTCGCCGAGAAGGCGCTGACGCTCGGCGGCTACGAGAACCGCATCACTTGGGGCGGCGAGTTCTACATGACGGATACGAGCCAGTATTCGGCCGGCCTCGACAACTGCCCGCCCAATGCCACCACCTCGCCCTGCTCGATGCTGCACACGAACCAGGCCGACATGCCCGACGCCGAGGGCACGACCTTCGGCATCTATGTCCGCGACGAGGTCGCGGTCGGCAACAATGTCTTCCTGACGCCGGGCCTGCGCTATGACTGGTACCAGCAGGTGCCGCAGGCGACCGCCGGCTATGGCAACGGCAACGAGGCCTATATCGGCCTGCCGGACACCTCCTCGGGCTCGAAGTTCTCGCCGAGCCTGCTCGGCACCTGGAAGGCGACCGATAAGCTCTCCTTCTATGCGCAGTGGGCCCAGGCCTTCACCGCGCCGACGCCGAGCCAGCTCTACCTGACCTATGGCGGACCGGGCGCCTATCTCTCGATCGGCAATCCCGACCTCGAGGCCCAGGAAGGCACCGGCTACGAGATCGGCACCAAGTTCGGCGACGACCAGCTCGGCGGCAGCCTCGCGGCCTTCACCAATTTCTACAAGAACTTCATCGACTCGGAGAGCCTGACGGCCACCGAGGCGGCGGCGCGTGGCTACGACCTCAGCGAGTATCCGTTCGGCATCACCGAATATGTGAACCTCGAAAGCGTCAACATCTACGGCATCGAGGCGCGCGGCAGCTGGAAGTTCGCCCCGAACTGGCGGACCTGGGGCTCGCTCGCCTGGATGGTCGGGCAGGACCTCGCCAACAACACCTATATCGACAGCGTTCCGCCGCTGAAGGGCGTCGTCGGCATCGGCTATGCCGATGTCGAATGGGGCACCGACCTGCTCCTCACCGCCGCCGCGGTGCATGCGCAGACCTCGACCACCTTCCAGGCGCCGGCCTATGCGGTGGTCGACTGGACCGCCTGGTGGACCCCGGCCAAGCTCCCGGGCCTGCGCGTCCAGGCCGGCGTCTTCAACCTCTTCGACGAGACCTATTTCAACTATCTCGACGTGCCGACCTCGGTCACCGCGTCCAGCTCCAATCTCGACTTCTATTCCGAGCCCGGCCGCAACTACCAGGTGAACCTCACCTACCAGTTCTGACCGGCGCCACCCGCCAAAGCCTTCGCGGTGCGGTGGTGTGGTGACTCCGCCCCGCGCGAGGAGGGAGGTCCTTCGAGACCTCCCTCCTCATCTCGTTCACCCCGCACCATCTTCACCGACGCACCCGAACGGCACGCACAAGAGGATCCGCCATGTTCATCGCCATGAACCGCTTCAAGGTCAGCAAGGGCTCCGAGGAGGCCTTCGAGGAGGTCTGGCGCAGCCGCGACCGGCATCTCGACGAACTCGAGGGCTTCGTCGATTTCCATCTCCTCAAGGGTCCCGAGGCGGACGACCACACGCTCTACGCCTCGCACACGGTCTGGCAGACCCGCGATCATTTCGTCGCCTGGACCAAGTCGGAGCAGTTCCGCAAGGCGCATCAGGGCGCGGGCGACCGCAAGCCGCTGTTCCAGGGCCACCCCACCTTCGAGGGCTTCGAGAGCGTCATCGGCGCCTGAGACCGGCCAGGCCGCGCCGTCATGGCGCGGCCGGAAGGCTTGCCGGGGACCGCGGACGGGACTATATCGCTTTTCGTCGCTTCACTGATGATAAGCTTTACATACTAAATCCGGTCCGCATCCTCCGCTGCCCGCCTCCTCGGGCGCGCGGTGCCGATCGCGAGGTCCGCACCATGTCCAGCCCCGATTTTCCCGCCGGCAGCGAGCCGGCGCCCCGCGACCCGCACTACAAGTGGGTCGCGCTCAGCAACACGACGCTCGGCATGCTCGCCGCCGCCGTCAACGGCTCGATCCTCCTGATCAGCCTGCCGGCGATCTTCCGCGGCATCCATCTGAAGCCGCTTGAGCCGAGCAACGTCAACATCCTGCTCTGGTCGATCATGGGCTATATGGTGGCGACCTCGGTGCTGGTCGTGACCTTCGGACGGCTCGGCGACAGCCTCGGCCGCGCGCGCATCTACAATCTCGGCTTCCTCATCTTCACCGTCTCGGCCGTCGCGCTCAGCCTGATGCCGGGCGATGGCGCCTTCGCGGCCTGGTACCTGATCGCGGTCCGCATCATCCAGGGCGTCGGCGGCGCGATGCTGATGGCGAATTCCACCGCCATCCTCACCGACGCCTTCCCGGCCGAGCAGCGCGGCCTCGCGCTCGGCATCAACACGATCGCGGCGATCGGCGGCTCCTTCATCGGCCTCCTGATCGGCGGCCTCCTCGCCGACATCGACTGGCGGCTCGTCTTCTGGATCAACGTGCCCTTCGGCGTCGTCGGCACGGTCTGGGCCTACTGGAAGCTCAAGGACCGCACTGCGCCGCGCCGCCGCCCGGTCGACTGGGCCGGCAACATCACCTTCGGCATCGGGCTCATCCTCGTCCTCATCGGCATCACCGAGGGCATCCAGCCCTATGGCGGCCATGCCATGGCCTGGACGAGCCCGGAAGTCGTGACGCTGCTCGCCGTCGGGCTCGCGCTGCTGGTCGCCTTCCTCGTCATCGAGAGCCGCGTCGCCTATCCGATGTTCGACCTCGCCCTCTTCCGCATCCGCCCCTTCTCGGCCGGCAATCTCGCCAGCCTCCTCGCGGCGATCGGGCGCGGCGGCCTGCAGTTCATGCTGATCATCTGGCTGCAGGGCATCTGGCTGCCGCTGCACGGCTATTCCTTCGAGGAGACACCGCTCTGGGCCGGCATCTTCATGCTGCCGCTGACGCTCGGCTTCCTCGTCGCGACCCCCGTCTCGGGCTGGCTGTCCGATCGTCACGGCGCGCGACCTTATGCCGTCGGCGGCATGCTGATCGGCGCGGCGAGCTTCGCGGCGCTGATGCTGCTGCCACCCGATTTCCCCTATCCGCTCTTCGCGCTCTTCCTGTTCCTGAACGGCCTCGGCTCCGGCCTCTTCATCGCCCCCAATTCGACGGCGATCATGAATTCCGTGCCGCCGGCCGAACGCGGCCAGGCCGCCGGCATGCGCGCGACGACGCTGAATGCCGGTCAGGTGCTGTCGATCGGCATCTTCTTCAGCCTGATGATCCTCGGCCTCACCGAAAGCCTGCCCTCGGCCATGCATGCGGCACTCGTCGCCAAGGCGGTTCCGGACGCCGTGGCGAGCCAGGCCGCCTCCGCCCCGGCGGTCGCGAGCCTCTTCGCCGCCTTCCTCGGCTATAATCCGATGGGCGAGCTCATTCCCGCGGCGACGCTGGCGGGCCTGCCGGCCGCGGCGGAGATCACCGGCAAGACCTTCTTCCCGCATCTGATCGCGGCGCCTTTCATGCACGGGCTCGTCTTCGCCTTCAGCTTCTCGATGATCCTGAACCTCCTGGCGGCGGCGAGTTCCTGGCTCGCCGGCGGCAAGTTCGTGCACGAGCATGCCGTCCCGATGCATGTGCATGGCCGCGTGCCGCGACCCGAGCCGACCGGCGAGATCCCGGCGGCCGAATGAGGCGCCGCCTCGCGAAGCCGTGACGGGCAGCCGATTGCGGAATCCAGTCTTACGCTATATCTTGCGACATATCGTAAGACCTTGGATGTTCGCATGACCGCAACCGAAAACCTGCCGCCGCACGCGATCCGCCGCGTGCGGCACGAGACGCGCCGCCGCCGCCTCGAAGTCGCTGAGGCGAACCTGATCACGCCGCGCATGAAGCGCATCGTCCTTTCCGGCGACATGGACGGCTTCGTCAGCCTCGGCGCCGACGACCATATCAAGCTGTTCTTCGCCGCCGCCGACGGCACCGCGCAGATGCGCGATTTCACGCCGCGCGCCTACGACGTCGCCGCCGGCACGCTCACCGTGGATTTCGCGCTGCACGAGGCCGGCCCCGCCGCCGAATGGGCGACCGCCGCCAAGGTGGGCGACATGCTCGACCTCGGCGGGCCGCGCGGCTCGGCCGTCGTGCCGCATGATTTCGACTGGTACTGGCTGGTCGGCGACGAAACGGCGCTGCCCGCCATCGGCCGTTTCGTCGAGGAACTTCCGCCCGGCGCCAAGGTGACGACCGCGGTTGCCATCGCCGATGCCGGCGAGCGGCAGAGCTTCGCGACGAAGGCCGACTGGACCGCGCTCTGGGCCGAGCGAGACACGGCTGGCGCCGACGACACGGCCGCGCTCCTCGCGCTTCTGGATGCCCGTCCCTTCCCCGCCGGCGACGGCTATATCTTCGTCGCGGCCGAATCCTCCGTCGCCCGCGCCATCCGCGCCCGTCTGCTCGAGCGCGGCCATCCCCGGGCGCAGATGAAGGCGGCCGGCTACTGGACGCGCGGCCTCGCCGATGCGCATGAGCGCATCGAGGACTGAGGCTCGGCCCTCCGCATCAGAGTTCGGCGAAGCCGGCTTCGGGATCGACGAGGCCGTGCAGCCGGTGCGCCGCCACCTTGCCGAAGGCGATCATCATCGCCTTGCGGCGCGCGGCGGTGAGCGGCGTCCTCGGCGGCTCGCGCAGGATCTCGGCGCCATAGCCGTCGGCGAGGATCAGCCCGGCCTCGGCGGGGAAGATCTCCGCCGGCACGCCGGCATGGCTGGCGAAGAACAGCGCGTCGCAATAGGGGCCGTAGTCGAGCCATTTGCGATCGGCGCGGAAATCCTCGATCGACGACTTGATCTCAACGATGGTGATCTCGCCCTGCGGCCCCAGCGCCACGATATCGGCGCGCCGGCCATTGCCGAGCCCGAGCTCCGTCACCACCGCATGGCCGCGCGCACGGAAAAGCCGCCCCACGCCCCGCTGCAGGGCATAGGCCATATCGGACTGCCGCCCGTCGCGTGGCACGGCGATCGCTGGGGAATAAACCATGAACGTCAGTCTAGCGCCGCCGGGTATGGACGTTCAAGAGTCGGGTTGGGGTCAGGGTCGGTCGAAGGACGGTCCGAAGGAAGGCCCTCACCCCTTCAGCAAGGCCCTCACCCTAACCCTCTCCCAGAGGGAGAGGGGATGCCGCTGTGCCGGTTGTCGGGCCAGAATTGCCGGTTGGCAGGCAGAGGCGCCGCCACCCTTCTCCCTCTCCCTCTGGGAGAGGGCCGGGGTGAGGGCCTTCCGCCTTCCAGTAACGCGGGCTCCGCCTAGCGCCAGCGATTGTGCAGCCAGAGCCACTGGTCGGGGTGCTCGCGCACCCAGCCTTCGACCACCGACATCACGAGGGCGGTTCCCGCCGCGACGTCGATCTTGCCCTCTTCGTCTCGGGGCATGTCGAGCGGCGGCGTCAGTTCGACGCGGAAGCGGCCGTCCGGCAGGCGGATGGTGCGCGCGCCATGCACCGGGCAGTCATATTGCCGGGCGAGCCTTGCGACGAGCGGGTTGGCCGAGACCGGGCGGCCGAAGAAGGGCACCCGCGGGCCGCCGGTGTGATGCTGGTCGGTGAGGAGGCCGAGATGCTCGCCGCGATCGAGCGCCGCCGCCACCTCGAAGGTGGCGCCGCGGCCGGAGGCGACAAGCTTGCCCATCAGCTCCTCGCGCCGGGCCATCAGGTCCTGCGCGATGCGGTTGTTGCTCGGCATGCGGAACAGCGCCACGACCGGCAGGCCGAAGCGGGCGGCGACGACGGCCAGCGCCTCCCAGTTGGCGAGATGGGCCGAGAAGATGATGCCCGGCTTGCCGTCCTCGCGCAGCGCCAGGAACTGGTCGACGCCCTCGATCTCGGTGCGGCCGCGCTCGGGATGCAGCGGGTCGATGTCGATCAACTGATCGAGATGGACATACTCGACGACGGTATGGCCGAGACTCTCCCAGGCGCCGTCCAGAATCGCCCGCCGCTCCGCCTCGCTCTTCTCCGGAAAGGCGGCGGCGAGATTGGCGAGGGCGAGTTTCGATTCGGGAACGAAGCGGCCGACGAAGCGGCTGACGCGGGCGCCGAGCCAGCCGGCTCTCTTCGGCCCGAGCAGGCGCACGAAGCCGATCACCCCGCGCACCGTCGCCGCGATGACGGCATTGACCGCCGGCGAGCGCAACAGGCGCTTGCCGAATTCCTTGCGGCGGCGGCGCCGCTCGGCTCTCGTCATCGGCGCCTCAGAGCATCACGATGATCTTGCCGAACACCTGCCGGCTTTCGATCCGCTGCAGCGCATCGTCGAGGTCGTCCAGCGTCGCGACGCTGTCGATCACCGGCGAGACGACGCCGCCGGCGATCTTGGCCAGCGCATGGGCGATGTTCTCCATCCGGCAGCCGAAGGAGCCGATCAGGCGCAGTTGTTGCTGGTAAAGTTGGAAAAGGTTGATTTCTGTCGAAATACCCGTGGTCGAACCGCAGGTGACGAGCGTGCCGCCGCGGCGCAGCGAAAACATCGAGCCGGCCCATGTATCGACGCCGACATGCTCGAAGACGACATCGACGCCGCGCTTCCTGGTGAGCTTGCGGACGACGCCCTCGAAGCGCTCCTCGCGGTAGTTGATGACGTGATGGGCGCCAAGCGCCTTGGCTTTCTCGGCCTTTTCCGGGCTGCCGACCGTGGTGATCACGGTCGCCCCCGCCGCCTTCGCGAGCTGGATCGCCGCCGTGCCGATGCCCGAGCCGCCGGCCTGGACGAGCACGGTCTGACCCGCCTCGAGCCGCGCATTGTCGAACAGCATATGCTCGACCGTTCCGAAGGTAACCGGGGTACAGGCCGCATCCCTCAGCGAAACCCCGTCCGGTGCCGGCACCACGAGCCGCGCCTTCATCGTCACATAGTCGGTCGCGAGGCCATCGATGTGGAAACCGCGGACGCCGGCGACATTCTCGCAAAGATTGTCACGCCCGGCATGGCAGGCGGGGCACATGCCGCAGGTCTCGGCGCCATAGATCGCGACACGCTGACCGACGGAGAGGCCTTCGACGCCGGGGCCGATGGATTCGATCGTCCCCGCCGCCTCGGCGCCGACGGTGAGCGGCAGCTTGCGCCGCGCGAAGGCCATGCCGCGCCAGCCCCAGACGTCGATATGGTTGAGCGCCACCGCGCCGATCTTCAGCCGGACCTCGCCTTCGCCGGGCGCGGGCGCCATCGGCACGTCGACGATCGAGAGCTTGCGGTCGGAGAGGAGCTGCAGGGCGCGCATCGGATCCCAATCCATGGCCGCGGACGAACGGCCGTCGAAGAATGGCAGGCGCCGCCCGAAAGGACGGCGTTCATGGTGAGGCTATTAGCGGGTCATCCGCGGCGGCGCCAGTCTCCCGCCGAAACGGGCCGCGATCAGGCCGGCTCGGCGGCGATCAGGAGGCAGGCATTCTGCCCGCCGAAGCCGAAGGAATTCGAGAGCACCATCGAGACCGGCGCGCTGCGTGCGACGTTCGGCACCACGTCGAGCGGGATCGAGGGGTCGGGCGTCTCGTAATTGATCGTCGGCGGGACGACGCCGGAGAGGATTGTCTTCAGCGAGAACACCGCCTCGATGGCGCCGGCCGCGGTCAGCGTATGGCCGATCATCGACTTGTTGGACGAGATCGGCAGCGACTTCATGCGTTCGCCGAAAACGGCCTCCAGCGACATCGCCTCCATCTTGTCGTTCTCGGGCGTGCCGGTGCCGTGCGCGTTGACGTAATCGACGTCCTCGATCGCCGCGCCGCCATCGTCCAGCGCCTGCCGGATGGCCGCGATGACCGGCTTGCCGTCGGGCGTCGAGCGGGTGCGGTGGAAGTCGTCGGCCTTCTCGGCGATGCCGCGCACGATGCCGAGGATCTTGGCGCCGCGCGCCCTGGCCGCGTCATAGTCCTCGAGAACCAGCGCGCCGGCGCCTTCGGCCATCACGAAGCCGTCGCGATCCTTCGAGAACGGCCGCGAGGCCTTTTCAGGATCATCGTTGCTGGTCGAGAGCGCCGAAAGCAGCGAGAAACGGACGAGGCCCTCGATGCGCACCGAGCCGTCGGTGCCGATCACCAGCGCCGCATCGGTATCGCCGCGGCGGATCGCCTCGACGCCGAGCTGGATCGCCGAGGCGCCGGAGGCGCAGGCTGTCGATAGCCCGATCGGCGCGCCGCGCGTGCCGAAATGATCGGCGATGCGGTCGGCGACGCAGCCATAGAGCGCGAATTCGTAGGTGTCGGGATCGTTGAGCTGCAGCACGCTCTGGATCATGCGGTCATAGGCGTCGCCCGTCGCGCCATCCGTGCCGGCGAAGAAGTCGCGCCGCGCCGGCCACTCGATCTCGACCGGCGGCACCGCCATGAACAGCATGCCGGGGAAATCGCCGGGGGCGCCGATGCCCGATTCCGAGACCGCCTCCTCGGCGGCGAGGCGGGCGAGCCGCTCGGAGAGGACCGGCGAGCGCACCTCGTCGGGAAAGAGGAAATCGACCGTGCCGGCGATCGTGGTGCGCATATGGTCGGTCGGGAAGCGGGTGATGCGGTGGATGCCCGACTTGCCGGCCGTCAGCGCCGCCCAGTTGTCGTCGACGCCCTGGCCGAGCGAGGACACGACGCCCATGCCCGTCACCGCCACGACCGGCCGCCCGAGATGATCGCGTGTCTTGCCCATCGCTCGCCCTTCCACGTCAGATATGGCCCGCAGCCGCCTCACTCGGGCGGCGATGGGGCCTCAGCCCGCCGCCTCGACCAGCGCCATGCCCTCGCCGCGCCAGAAGCCCCAGCTCGTCGCCAGGATCTTCGACGGCGTCTCGGCGGGGCGCTCGATGCCGGTATCGTCGGTCGGAAGATAGAAACCGCGGCGGCCGATCGCCAGTGCGGCCAAAGCGACGCGGATCGGGAAATCCGCCTCGATCGCATTGCCGATCAGCGTCTGCGTCGCGCGGATGCCGGCGACGCGCTCATCGGCGGCGAGATCCTCCCAGAGCGCCCGTTCCTCGGCTGTCGTCGCCGCGATGCCGTTGGCGCCGGAGAGGACAGCGGGGGTGAAGCCGCCGAAATGGCGCGACAATTCGTCGAACTGCCGGCTCGCGACGGCGGCCGCCTCGCCCGGACCGCGGCGGCTGCGGCCGGAGAGCACGCCCGTCAGCTTCGCATAGGCCGCGCGGCCGCGCGCCTCGGCATGGGCACGCGATTCGAGCACCAGGAAGGCGCCGGCCGAACCGGTGATCATGCCGCCTTCGCCGGCGGAGCCACGCTGCCAAACGGTCTTCGGCGCGCCCTGCCAGAGCGTGCGGCCCATGGCGAGCGAGAGCAGCATGTCCTTGCGCTCGGCATTGTAGGCGGCGCCGACGAGGAAGAGGTCGCCCTGCCCGGCGGCGATGCGGCGGGCCGCGACCTCGACAGCGGAGACGCCCGCGATCTCCTCGCCCATGAAGGTACGCGAGGACCCGGTCACCTTGTGGACGATCGAGATATTGCCGGCGAGAAGGTTCGAGAGCTGCGCGAGGAAGAGCGTCGGGCGAAGGTCGTTGGCGAGATGCTCGTTGAGGAAGGAGGCCGGATCGGCCGCCGTCTCCAGGCCTTCGAGGATCTGGCCGTCGACTGCGAGATCACGCTCGCCGCCGCCGGCCGCCACCACCATGTCCATGCGCGCGAGGCGATCGAGATCGCCGGCAAGGCCGGCATCGGCGAGCGCGAGGCCCGCCGTATAGGTCCCGAGCCGCTGCCAGGTCTCCATCTGCCGCTGGTCGGCACGGCGCGGGATCTGGCGGTCGAGCTCGAGCGGCACCATCGGGAAGACGGGGAACGGCTTGAACTTCTCCGTTTCCGGCGCCGTGGGGCTGGCGCCGTCGACCGCGAGCGCCTGCCAATGCGCGTCCAGTCCCTCGCCGAGCGAGGAGATGAGGCCGATGCCGGTGACGAGGACGTCGTTCGCCGCGCCGCTCATGTCGCCTCTCCGGCACTGGTCGCGATGGCCTGCGAGAGCCCCATGGTCGCGGCGCGCTCCAGGAGGGAGGTGCGTAGTTCCTCGGCCGGGAAATCCATGATGCGCAGCGTCAGCTCGGCATCGCAGACCGGGCCGTCATGCTCGATGCGCGCCTTGGTGACGGTGAAGCCGGAGCCATCATGCTCGATGCGCGCATGCACGTCGAGGACGGTTCCCGGCCCGACGAACTTGCGGAACTTGGCCTTCTGCACGCCCATGAAGAAGGGCATGCGCGTGAGCCCGTTCATCCCGAGGATCAGGAAGCCGGAAGCCTGGGCCATGGTCTCGATGAGCAGCACACCCGGCATGATCGGATAGCCCGGAAAGTGTCCTTCGAAGACGGGGCTCGCCTCCGGGACATTCGCCTTGGCGTGGATCGTTCCGGCAGCGGCGTCGAAGGCGACGACGCTGTCGATCATCTGGAAATATTCGAGACGCATCGCGCCGTCAGGCGTTCTTCTTGGCGATCAGCTCGTCGATATGCGCGCAGAGGTTCTTGAGGACGAAATATTCCTCGACCGAAGCCTTGCCCGCGTTCACTTCCTGCGTCCACTGCTCGAGCGGGATCTTGATGCCGAACTTCTTGTCCAGCGCGAACACGATGTCGAGGAAGTCGAGGCTGTCGATGCCGAGATCGTCGATGGCGTGCATCTCGGGCGTGATCTTCTCGCGCGGGATCTCGCTCGTCTCGGAGATCACATCGGCAACGATGTCGAACGTGGATGACATGGCGGTCCGTGGTCCTATGTTCTCGCGGCCTCAGGATGGTCAGACCGGCCGCATCGAGGCGGCACGAGCCGCAAGCGCTGCCGCCCGGCCAGTCCGGAGGGCCGGATAGCGAAGCAATGGCTGCCGTCCTGATACCGTGGACTGTCGCGAAATACCAGCCTGTCGGGTCGCCGCACCCCTTGCCCCGCGCTCATGCGCCCACCGGCACGACATCGACGGCGACATCGAGCGTATGGTCGCCCGAGGTGACGATCACGCCATCGGCCGGCGCGGCATCGGAATAGTCGCGGCCGACGGCCAGGACGACATGATCTTCGGCGGCGAAGACGCCGTTGGTCGGGTCGAGACCGACCCAGCCGGTCTCGCGGCCACACCAGACCGCGACCCAGGCATGCGTTGCGTCGGCGCCTTCGAGACGCGGCCGCCCCGGCGGCGGCTCGGTGCGCAGGAAGCCGGAGACATAGGCAGCGGGAAGGCCGATCGTGCGCAGCCCCGCGATCATCACGTGCGCGAAATCCTGGCAGACGCCGGCCTTCTGCGCGAAGGCGACGGCGGGCAGCGTCGTCACGTCGGTCGCGGACGGGTCGTATTTGAAATCGGCCTTGATCCGCTTGGTCAGATCGAAGGCGCCGTCGAGGATCGGCCGGCCGGGCGGGAAGCTCTTGCGCACATAGGCGGCGATCTCCTCGTCCAGCGCCAC
The DNA here is from genome assembly GCA_017307955.1 of Allobosea sp. Lineage (GTDB taxonomy): Bacteria > Pseudomonadota > Alphaproteobacteria > Rhizobiales > Kaistiaceae > Kaistia. Next base: position 148,456 of record JAFKFV010000017.1, read on the forward strand.
GAGACGGCTCGGAAACAGGAAATGCACCGGCGATAGCGGGCCGAGATCCGATTCGGCGACCGCGTTGCGGCGGATCAGTTCGAAGGGCGGCGAGAGCATCGGCAGCGGCGCCTCGGTGGCCTCGACCAGCACGCGGGCGCGCGTCTCGAGCCGCAACTCGCTGTGCGGGAAGGAGAAGGCGACGGTCGTCAGCCAGTTGCCGAAGAAGTCGCGCGTATCGTGACGCTCGGTCGGCTGCGGGCGGATCGAGAGTTCGCAGGCGACGACGCGCTGCCCGGGGCGATCGACGGGAAGCAGGCGCAGCACCTGGCGCGCGAACGGCACCGGCGAGGCGTAGCTGTATTCGGTCACCTGACGGATGTCGTAAAGCACGAGTGGCTAGTCCCCGCCCTCGACCGGCGGCGCAGGCCGGCGATGGGTGAAATAGGCGAGCGCAATCTCGTCGGAGATGCGCATCAGCGTCTGCTCGTAGCCGATGATCGTGTCGGCATCGAGGACGGCCGCGTCGGCGGTCTCGAGTTCGGAGGCGAGGCGCGAGGCGAGCCGGTCGGCCGGGGCGAGGATGCCGGCCGGGGCATGGCCGGGGAGGCTCGACAGCGAATGGCGCACCCGCTCGGCCTGGAAGGCGAGCGCGCGCGGATTGCCGGCATCGAGCAGGACGAGATCGAGCGCCGGCACCCGCGCCGCCTGCATCACATAGCGGATTCGATAGGTGATCTGGCTGTCGGCGATCTCGAGCAATGCGTCGAGTTCGGCGCCGCCTGTGCCGAGGCCGCAGAGCCGCGCGGCGCGGGCGACCGCGAGGCCGCGATCGATGCGGCGGCCCATCTCCAGGAACCGCCAGCCATTGTGGCGGACCATGTTCTCTTGTGCGAGGCCGGAGAAGGCGGCGACGATCCTGAGCGCTTCGCTGGCCCGCTCATGCATGTCGCTGCCGGTATGGGCGGCGAGCGGACGGTTGAGCAGGATTTCGAGATCGGCAACCGCGCGCCAGGCATCGGGCGACAGGCGGTCGCGGATGACCGAGGCCGCGCGGCGCGAGGCCTCGGCGAGGCGCGGGGCCGTGTTGAAATTCTCGCGGTCGGTGAGGGCGGCGAGTGCGAGGCGCGCCGGCTGGGCAGGCCCCTTCTCGAAATCGGCCGCGCCGGACGAGGTCAGGATCGTGACGAGCCGCGACACTGCGCCGCTGCCGGCCTCCACATCGACCAGACGGCGGGCGATGGCGCGCACGACGCGCAGCGCCTGCTCGGTACGCTCGACATAGCGGCCGAGCCAGAAGAGGTTCTCCGCCGCGCGGCTCGGCAGGGTCGAGGTCGCCCGGCGCAGCGCTACCTTGTCGGGCGAGGCGAGCAGCGTCGTCTCGGCGACCGGGCCGTCGGAGAGCACCCAGACATCGGCGGAGGTGCCGCCCTGCTGCAGCGTGACGGCGCGCGCGTCGGCCCGGTCCGAGATGCGGCAGAAGCCGCCCGGCATGACCTTCCAGCCATCCGCCGTCTGCGCCACATAGAGCCTCAGGATCGAAGGCCGCGGCTCCAGCCGGGCGTCCTCGCCCTCCCCGCGCCAGACCGGCGTCGTCGAGAGCGTCACCGCTTCCTGGCCGACATAGTCCTGGCCGCGCCGCGAGATGGCGTCGATCAGCTTCGCCTTGTCCTCGGGCGAGAGATTGGCGCCGAGCACCGGCCCGCGCGACAGGATGCCGGGCAGCGTCGGGGCGAGAGCCGGCGCGATCACCATGCGGTCGAACTCAGCCACGACATGGTCGCGCTCCAGCGTCTGGCCGCACCACCAGGTGGCGACATTCGGCAGGATCAGTTTCTCGCCGAGGATGCGCTCGGCGAGGCCGGGCAGGAAGCCCATCATAGCCCGCGCCTCGACGACGCCGGAGCCGAGCGCATTGGCGATCACGACATTGCGCCGCCGCACCGCGCCGGCGAGGCCCGGCACGCCGAGCCGCGAGGCGGGGTTCAGCTCCAGGGGATCGGCGAAATCGGCGTCGAGGCGGCGCAGCAGCACGTCGGTGCGCTTCAGCCCGGTGATGGTGCGCATGTAGACCGTGTCGTCGCGCACCGTCAGGTCCTCGCCCTCGACCAGCACGAAGCCGAGATAGCGGGCGAGATAGGCGTGCTCGAAATAGGTCTCGTTGAGAGGGCCGGGCGTCAGCAGCGCGACGCGCGTCTCCTCGTGGCGGTTGAGGGCGTTGAGGCCGGCGCGGAAGGCCTGGAAGAAGCCCGCCAGCCGTTCGACATTGAAGGCGCGGTAGATGTCGGGCAGCGCCTGCGCCAGCGCGATGCGGTTTTCCAGCGCGTAGCCGGCGCCGGACGGCGCCTGCGTCCGGTCGGAGACCACCCACCAGTCGCCATCGGGGCCGCGGCCGACATCGACGGCATAGATGCGCAGATGATGCCCGCCGACCGGCTCCGACCCGACCAGCGGCCGCAGGAATTCCGGGCTGCCGGCGATGATCGAGGCCGGCAGCGCGCCGTCGGCGGCGAGGCGGCCCTCGCCATAGGCATCGCCGAGGACCGCGTCGAGCAGCCGGGCGCGCTGGATGAGCCCCGCCTCCAGCTGGCGCCATTCCTCCGGCGCGATCAGGAAGGGCACATGGGCGAGCGGCCAGGGACGTTCGTCGCCATTCTCGGCGCCATAGACGCGGAGCACGACGCCCGATTCGGCGAGATGACGGTCGGCGAGCGAGAAACGGTGCTGCAATTCGCGTCCGCCGAGCTCCGCCATGGTCTGCACGAAACGCTGCCAATGCGGACGGATGCGGCCGTCGCGGCCGATCAGCTCGTCGGACACGCCCGGCAGCGGCCGGTAATTGCCGACGAGCCGCGCCGCCCGCTCGGCGACGGCCCTGGAACGGCGGAGATTCTCGCGCGGCGGCACGGCGGCCCTAGATCCCTGCCGGCCGGCGGAGATCCAGCGTCAGCGGGAACTCCGGCGACGGCGCCTCGGCGGGCGGCAGCAGCGCGCCGCCGGTCATGCCGATCGATTCGAACCGCGCAAGGCGGCGCGCCTCCGCCTCGTAGGAGTTGACCGGGAAGGTATCGTAGTTGCGGCCACCCGGATGGGCGACATGATAGATGCAGCCGCCGAGCGAGCGGCCCGACCAGGTGTCGACAAGATCGAAGACGAGCGGCGCATGGACCGGGATGGTCGGATGCAGGCCCGAGGCCGGCTGCCAGGCCTTGTAGCGCACGCCGGCGACGAAGCTCCCCGAGACTCCGGCGCTCGTCATCGGCATCCGCCTGCCATTGCAGGCGACGGCGTAGCGGCGCGGGTCGAAACCGTCGACCTTCACCTGCAGTCGCTCGACCGAGGAATCGACATAGCGGACGGTGCCGCCGATCGCGCCCTCCTCGCCCAGCACATGCCAAGGCTCCAGCGCCTGCCGCAGTTCCAGCCGCACGCCCTGGCGCTCGACGACGCCGCAGAACGGGAAGCGGAACTCGCGCTGCGCCTCGAACCAGACCGGATCGAAGGGGTAGCCGGCATTGCGGAGGTCCGAGAGGACATCGAGGAAATCGGCCCACACGAAATGCGGCAGCATGAACCTATCATGCAGCTGCGTGCCCCAGCGGACCAGCGAGCCCTGCTGCGGCTGGCGCCAGAACCACGAGATGAGCGCACGGAGGAGCAATTGCTGCGCGAGGCTCATCCGGTAGTCCGGCGGCATCTCGAAGGAGCGGAACTCGACGAGGCCGAGCCGGCCGGTCGGGCCGTCCGGCGAATAGAGCTTGTCGATGCAGATCTCGGCGCGGTGGGTGTTGCCGGTCACGTCGACGAGCAGGTTGCGGAACAGGCGATCGACCAGCCAGGGCGGAGGCGGCGCGCCCCAGCCGGGCGGCGACACCTTGGCCATCGCGATCTCGAGCTCGTAGAGCTGATCGTGCCGGGCCTCGTCGATCCGCGGCGCCTGGCTGGTCGGCCCGATGAAGAGGCCCGAGAACAGGTAGCTGAGCGAGGGGTGGCGCTGCCAGTAGAGGACGAGGCTCTTCAGGAGGTCCGGCCGGCGAAGGAAGGGACTGTCGGCCGGATGGGCGCCGCCGACCACGACATGATTGCCGCCGCCGGTGCCGGTGTGGCGGCCGTCGGTCATGAACTTCTCAGTGCCGAGCCGCGCCTGGCGGGCGTCGTCATAGAGATCGCGCGTGGTGGCGACGCATTGCGTCCAGCCGGCCGAGGGATGGATATTGACTTCGATGACGCCCGGATCGGGCGTGACCTTGATGACGTCGAGGCGCGGATCGATCGGCGGCGGATAGCCTTCGACATGCACCTTGAGGCCGAGCGCGGAGGCCGAGGCCTCGACCGAGGCGAGGAGCTCCAGATAGTCCTCCAGCCGCTCGGTCGGCGGCATGAACACGCAGAGCCGGCCGTCGCGCGGCTCGATCGACAGCGCCGTGCGCACCGCGCCGGTGCCGGTGAAATACTGGTCGACCTGCTCCGGCCGCTCCCGCTCCCGCGGCGTACGGGGCTGGGCGAGCTGCGCCGCGATCTCGTCCGGATCGGGCAGAGGCACATTGATCGAGCCGGGATCGGCCTGGATGATAAAGGGATAGGACGAGGCCGGCACATAGGGCAGCGAGGAGAGCGGCAGGCGGAAGCCGACCGGGCTGTCGCCGGGGACGAGGAAGATGCGGCCGCGTCGCAGCGGCCAGCGCTCCGAGGCCCAGCGCCGCCGCGCCCGCGCCTTGGACTGCCAGCGCTGCACGGGCAGTACATAGCCTGAGGGGTTGGAGAGGCCGCGCTCGAAGACGCGGGCGATGCGGGCGCGAGCCTCGGCATCCTCGAGCTTCGAATCGGCCGTCGTCACATTCTCCGGCAGCTCCGCTTCCTTGAGGATCCAGTGCGCCGGATCCTCATAGGCGGGAATGACGAAGGCGCTCGGAATACCGAGCCGCTCGGAGAGGTCTTCCAGGAGTTCGCGGGCATGCTCGGGCGTGGCGCTCTCCTGCGGCGCCTCGCCGGCGATCAGCGCGGGATTCTGCCAGATCGGCTTGCCGTCCTTGCGCCAGTAGAGCGCGAAGGTCCAGCGCGGCAGGCTCTCGCCCGGATACCACTTGCCCTGGCCGTAATGCAGGAAACCGCCCGGCGCGAAGCGCTTCCTGAGCCTCCGGATGAGGTCGTCGGCGCGCTGGCGCTTGGTCGGGCCGACCGCGGCGGTGTTCCACTCCGCCGCCTGGTAGTCGTCGATCGAGACGAAGGTCGGCTCGCCGCCCATGGTGAGGCGGACATCATGGGCCTTGAGCTCGGCATCGACCTGATGGCCGAGCGCATCGAGCGCCGCCCAGCTCTCGTCGGAGAAGGGCAGCGTGACGCGCGGCTGCTCGGCGATGCGGTCGACTCGCATCTCGAAGTCGAAGCTCGTCTCTGTCCCCGGCTCGGCCGAGAAGCCGCCGGTGATCGGCGCCGCCGAGCGGTAATGCGGCGTCGCGCAGAGCGGCAGGTGGCCTTCGCCGGTGAAGAGGCCGGAGGTCGGATCGAGACCGATCCAGCCGGCGCCGGGCACATAGACCTCGGCCCAGGCATGGAGGTCGGTGAAGTCGACTTCCGTGCCGGAGGGCCCGTCCAGCGCCGGGACATCCGGCTTCAACTGGATCAGATAGCCGGAGACGAAGCGCGCCGCGAGGCCGAGATGGCGGAGCGCCTGCACCAGCAGCCAGCCGGAATCGCGGCAGGAGCCGGAGGCATTGCGCAGCGTCTCCTCCGGCGTCTGGACGCCTGGCTCCATGCGGATCAGGTAGCGGATGTCCTGCTGCAGGCGGCGGTTGATCTCGACGAGGAAGTCGACGATCTGCGTCGGCTCGCGCGAGATCGTCGCGAGAAAGCCGGTGAGCAGCGGCCCCGCCGGCTCCGGGACGAGATAGGCGGCGAGCTCCTCGGCCAGCGCCGGCTCGTAGGCGAAGGGAAATGTCTCGGCATAAGGTTCGACGAAGAAATCGAACGGGTTGTAGACCTCGAGCTCGGCGACGAGATCGACGGCGATCTCGAATTCGGTCGTCTTTTCCGGAAAGACCAGCCGCGCCTGCCAGTTGCCGTGCGGATCCTGCTGCCAGTTGATGAAATGGCCGGCCGGCTTCACCGAGAGCGAATAGCTCGGAACCTTGGTGCGGCAATGCGGCGCCGGGCGCAGGCGGACGACCTGGGGCCCGAGCGTGACCGGCTTGTCGTAGCTGTAGCGGGTGACGTGGCGGAGCGCTGCGAGGATCGACATCGGATCAGGGGGACCAGGTTGGAGCAGGCATGGGGCGGTGGTGCCTAAAGCAGGGACGCAACAAACGCGCCAGAGAGGGTGCGGCGCATTCGGCGCCGCGCCGTAAGCGAGAATGGGCCGGAAGGCTCATCCCTTCGCCACCGTGGAACGGAATTTCGAGGCGAGATATTCGCCGGAGCCGACGGTGGGATATTTCGCCGTTTCGCCGGGCGCAAGGCAGGTCGGGATGCAGTCGATCGCGGCGTCCCAGTTCGGCTGGTGGAAGAAGGCGATCGACTGGCGGCGCGTCGGGCGGCCCGGCTGCGGCGGAGGCACGGCGACGCGGTGCAGCGTCGACTTCCAGCGATCGTTGGTCCAGCGCTGCATCAGATCACCGATATTGATGACAAAGCTGTCGGGAAGCGCCGGCACCTTGACCCAGTTGCCGTCGAGACCAAGCACTTCGAGACCGCCGGGCGAATCCTCCTGTCTCAGGATCGTCAGCGAGCCATAGTCGGAATGGGCACCCGCACGCAGCTGGCCGGGTTCGGGCGGCGTGTCGACCTCGGGATAGTTGAGAAGCCGCAGCGCGCTCGCCTCGCGGTCGATGAAGCGGTCGAAATAGCTCTCTTCCAGCGACAGGGCCCGCGCGAAGAGCCGCATCAACCGGCCAGCCAGCGCCGACATCTCGGCATAATAGGCCATGACGGCGACACGGAAACCATCGCCGCCGAGCGGCCAGGGATTGGCGGAGAACACGAAGGCTTCCGCGTCGTCGGCTGGCTTGTGGTCGAGACGGCGGAAGGCGGACGGGCCGAATGAGAAGGTCTCCTTCAGATCGGCCGGGCGGGCATCGCCAAGCGAGGCGGCCAGCGTCTCGCCCTTGACGGGGCTGTAGCCATAGGGATAGCCGGGATAGGGCATCGCCGCGGTCATCTTCTCGGCGAGCGGACGGTCGAAATAGGCGCGCGCCGCGGTCCAGCCCCGCTCCAGCGCGACAGGGTCGACGCCGTGTCCGGTGATCAGGAAGAATCCGGTCTCCTCGCAGGTCCGGCCGATCGCTTCCGCGACGGCTTCGCTGCCGCGCGGATCGGCAAGGTCGATGAGAGGAATGGACGTCATGACGGGCCCCGACTTGATCTTGATCGTCGGGACAAGATTATGGGCGTCGGCACGGCTTGGGAACTGCCATTCTGAGGTGCATGCACATGAATGAGGCAGCGTTGCCGCGGCGCATCGCGCTGATCGACGCCTGGCGCGGCATCGCGCTTGTCGCGATGATGACCTATCACGGCGCCTGGGACCTCGCATTCCTGCATCTCGCGCGCATCGACCCGTCGGGGTCCATGCCCTGGCGGATCTACGCCCACCTCATCGCCGGCACGTTCCTCTTCCTCGCCGGCGTCAGCCTCGTCCTGGCGACGCGCAGCGGCTTCCGCCTGAAGCCCTATCTGAAGCGGCTCGGCATGATCGTCGCCGGCGCGGCGCTGGTCTCGGTCGCCACCTATTTCGCCATGCCGCAGGGCTGGGTCTATTTCGGCATCCTGCACCAGATCGCGCTGGCGAGCGTCATTGCCCTGCCCTTCCTGCGGCTGCCACCTCTCCTGACGCTGGTCGTCGCGGGCCTCGTCGTCGCTTTGCCGCAGGTCTTCCGCTCGGACCTCTTCGATACGCCGGCGCTCTGGTGGACCGGACTCGCGCCGTTTCCGCACAATTCCTTCGATTATGTGCCGGTCTTTCCGTGGACGGCGGCGGTGCTTGCCGGCGTCGCCGCCGGACGGTTCATGGTCGCGAGCGGGCTCGACCGCCGCCTCGCTACACTCTGGCAGCCGACAGCATGGCCCGGCCGTCTGATGGCTTTTGCCGGCCGCCACAGCCTCGCCGTCTATCTCGTCCACCAGCCGATCATCTTCGGCGCACTGTTCCTCGTCGCGCAGCTCGTCGTGCCCAATGCGGCGGTCGACGGCGCGCGGGCGGACTGCGTCGATCGCTGTATCGCCGCGCGGGCGGACGAGGTCGGCTGCCACGCTTATTGCCGCTGCATGTTCGAGGACATGGACAAAGCCGGGCTGATGAAGCCGATGCTCGACAACGCGCTGACGCCGGCGGACATGGACCGCGTACGCGGCATGGCGATGACCTGCACGGCGATCACGCTGCCGACGCCGGCGCCAGAGACGAGCCAGCCCGCGGATGGCGGCGCGGCCACTCCACGGGAAGGAAGTCCCTCACCCTGACCCTCTCCCGCTCGACCCTCTCGCGCTGGCGGGAGAGGGGACGGCAGGAGGCGCCCTCGTCCTCCCTTACGGATCGATCACGCCCATCTTGAGGATGACGTTGCCGTAGAGGCGGCGTTCGCCGGTGGCGATGATGGCGAAGGACTGCTTGGCGCGCTCGTAAAAGGCGAAGCGCTCCAGCTTCTGCAGCTTGTAGCCGGGATCGCGGCGGTCGATGACGTCCTGGAAGAGGGCGCAGACCGGCGGCACCGCGTCCGGATCGCCGACGACCTCCATGCGGATCGCCGTTTCGTCGGGCGCGAAGCGGTCGAGCGGCATCAGCGAGAGCACGGCGTCGGCGACGCGCACCGCGTCGTGGCCATCCATGCGGATCAGCCGCTTCGCCATGGCGACGGCGGGGAAATTGGCGTCGACGATGGTGATCTCGTCGCCATGGCCCATGGCGCGGAGCGCATGGATGAGTTCGGGTCCGATGATCGGATCGATGCCGCGCAGCATGTGGGTCGTTCCTCCTGTCGGCCGGTGCGTTGATTGCCCGGCCCTTCGTTGCGAGGCGCGGATGATCGGCGGGGCCGGGCATCGCGTCAACAAGCGGCGCGCCGTTTGAATCGCCCTCGCCTTCCGCTAAGACGTTTCTTTCCCGAGCCCAGGCGGAAGACCGCATGATCTCCCAGAAGGCCAAATATGCGTTCAAGGCGCTGCTGCATCTGGCACGCCAGGAGAAGGGCGAGACGATCCAGATCGACGACATCGCCCGCCATGCCGGCGTGCCGCGCAAGTTCCTCGAGCATATCCTGCTCGATCTCAAGCATCGCGGCATGATCGCCAGCCGGCGGGGCCGGGCGGGCGGCTATGTGCTGATCAAGGAGCCGGCGGAGATCACCATCGGCCAGGTGCTCCGGGCGATCGACGGGCCCATCGCGCCGCTCGGCTGCATCTCGCGCACCGCCTATCAGCGCTGCGCCGACTGCGCGGACGAGGCGACCTGCGGCGTCCGCCGGTTGTTCGCCGGGGCCTATGCGGCGCAGCTGCTTCTCTTCGACGCGACGACACTTGCCGATGCCCTCAGCGAAGAGTCGCCCCTCATCGACGAACCAGACGGGGTTTCGGCCGAGGCGGCATTCTAGGAACGATTTTCCATTCCACCGGCCCGCGAGACGGCTCCGTTGGTTTGAATTTGTCGAGTTCCTATGTCGAGATAGGCCATCATCGCTCGATGGGAGCTTCGCATGGTGCCTCTGACGACCTTCCGGTCCCGCCCGATCGGCCGCCTCGTGGCCGGCGCCCTTTTCGCCGCGATGGCGTCCATGCCGCTCGTCGCCGTTCCGGCCATCGCGGATACGACGCTGCTCAATGTCAGCTACGATCCGACCCGCGAGCTCTACAAGGCCTATGACGAGGCCTTCTCCACCTACTGGAAGGAGAAGACCGGCGAGACCGTCACCGTCGAGCAGTCGCATGGCGGCTCGGGCGCGCAGGCCCGCGCGGTGATCGACGGCCTCGACGCCGATGTCGTGACGCTGGCGCTGGCCGCCGACATCGACGCCATCGCCGCCAGGACGGACAAGCTCCCGAAGGATTGGGCGACCCTCCTCCCCGACAATTCGACGCCCTACACGTCGACGATCGTCTTCCTGGTGCGCAAGGGCAATCCGAAGGGCATCAAGGACTGGGGCGATCTCGTGAAGGATGGCGTTCAGGTCATCACGCCCAATCCGAAGACCTCGGGCGGGGCGCGCTGGAACTATCTCGCTGCCTGGGCCTATGCCAACGAGACCTTCGGCGGCGACGAGGCGAAGATCCGCGACTTCGTCGGCAAACTCTACCGGAACGTGCCGGTGCTCGATTCCGGCGCCCGTGGCTCGACGACGACCTTTGCCCAGCGCGGCATCGGCGACGTGCTGCTCGCCTGGGAGAACGAGGCTTACCTCGCCCAGAACGAACTTGGTCCCGACCAGTTCGAGATCGTGACGCCGTCGATCTCGGTGAAGGCCGAGCCTCCGGTGGCGCTGATCAAGGGCAATGCCGACGCCAAGGGCACGACGGCGGTGGCGCAGGCCTATCTCGACTATCTCTACAGCGATGCGGCGCAGAAGATCATCGCTCACAACTACTACCGGCCCGTGAAGCCGGAAGCGGCCGATCCGGAGGATCTGAAGCGCTTCGCCGCGCTGAAGCTCGTCACCGTCGACGATCCGCAGTTCGGTGGCTGGGCCAAGGTGCAGCCGGCGCATTTCGCCGACGGCGCCATCTTCGACCAGATCTACAAGCCGGGCCAATAAGGCCGCGATGGCAACCCCGCTCGCCCTCGGCCGCCGGCCGGGCGTCATTCCGGGCTTCGGACTGACGCTCGGCTTCACGCTCGCCTATCTGTCGCTGATAGTGCTGATCCCGCTCGCCGGGCTCGTGGTGCGCGCCGCCAGCCTCGGCTGGGCCGACTTCATGGCGATCGCGCTCGACCCGCGCACGCTCGCCGCGCTCCGGCTCTCCTTCGGCGTCTCGGCGATCGCGGCGCTGGTCAATGCCGTGTTCGGGCTCGTCGTCGCCTGGGTGCTCGTGCGCTATGATTTTCCCGGCAAGCGCATCATCGACGCCGTGGTCGACCTGCCCTTCGCGCTGCCGACCGCCGTTGCCGGCATCGCGCTGACCGCGCTCTACGCGCCGAATGGCTGGGTCGGTCAATATGCGACGATGCTCGGCTTCAAGATCGCCTATACGCCGATCGGCATCTTCATCGCGCTGGTCTTCATCGGCATCCCGTTCATCGTCCGTACGGTGGAGCCGGTGCTCGCCGATCTCGACCGCGAGATCGAGGAGATGGCGGCGACGCTGGGCGCCCGGCGCTGGACGGCGGTGCGCCGCGTCGTGCTGCCGACGCTGGTCCCGGCGCTCCTCACCGGCTTCGCGCTCGCCTTCGCCCGCGCGGTCGGCGAATACGGTTCGGTGATCTTCATCGCCGGCAACATCCCCTATGTCTCGGAGATCGCGCCGTTGCTGATCGTCATCCGCCTCACCGAGTTCAACTATGCGGCGGCGACCGGTGTCGCGACGATCATGCTGATCATCTCCTTCATCCTGCTCTTCGCCATCAACCTGATCCAGGCCTGGAGCCGCCGGAGGCTCGGATGACCGACATCGCCGCCCCCGCGCCCCACCATGCCGCGCGCTTCCAGCCGGCGGCGACCGAACGGCCCGCCGTGCGCGTGCTGCTGACGGTCGTCGCGCTCGCCTTTCTCGGTCTCTTCCTGGTGCTGCCGCTGGTCAGCGTCTTCTACGAGGCGCTGAGCGCCGGCTTCGGCGCGTTCGTCAAGGCGCTCGGCGGCCGCGAAACGGCGAGCGCCATAGAGCTGACGCTGCTCGTCGCGGCGATCTCGGTGCCGGCCAATCTCGTCTTCGGCCTCACCGCCTCCTGGGCGATCGCGAAGTTCGAATTCCGCGGCAAGAGCCTGTTGATCACGCTGATCGACCTGCCCTTCTCGGTCTCGCCCGTCACAGCCGGCCTCATCTATGTGCTGATGTTCGGCGCGCAGGGCTATCTCGGCCCGCTGCTCGCCGAGCACGGCATAAAGGTCATCTTCGCGGTACCGGGCATCGTGCTGGCCACGATCTTCGTCACCTTCCCCTTCATCGCCCGCGAACTGATCCCGATCATGCAGGCGCAGGGAACGCAGGACGAGGAGGCGGCGCTCTCGCTTGGCGCCAGCGGCTGGCAGACCTTCTTCCGCGTGACGCTGCCCAACGTCAAATGGGCGCTGCTCTATGGCGTCTTGCTCTGCAACGCCCGCGCGATGGGTGAGTTCGGCGCGGTGTCGGTCGTCTCCGGCCATATCCGCGGCAAGACCAACACCATGCCGCTGCAGGTCGAGATCCTGTACAACGAATACATGTACCGCGCGGCCTTCGCGGTCGCCTCGCTGCTGGCGCTGCTCGCGCTCGTGACCCTTATCGTCAAGTCGATCCTGGAATGGCGCTATGCCGACGAGATCGCCGCCACCCGCCGCCACTGAGGTGACATCCATGAACGCGCTCACCCCGCTCGAAGCGGAGACGTCGATCGCCCTCGGCGCGCCGGTGGATGTCACCATCGACGCCGTCGCCAAGGATTTCGGCGATTCGCCGGCGCTGTTCGGTGTCTCGCTCGACGTGCGCGCCGGGGAACTGGTGGCGCTGCTCGGGCCGTCCGGCTCGGGCAAGACGACGCTGTTGCGCATCCTCGCCGGGCTGGAAGCCCCCTCGGCCGGCCGCGTGCTCTTCGGCGGCGAGGACGCGCTCGGGCTCCCCGTTCAGGACCGCAATATCGGCTTCGTCTTCCAGCATTACGCGCTCTTCCGCCATATGACGGTGTTCGACAACATCGCCTTCGGCCTCACCGTGCGGCCGCGCGCGTCACGGCCGGCGAAGGCAGAGATCCGCCGCCGCGTCCTTCATCTCCTCAATCTCGTGCAGCTCACGGGGCTGGAGAAGCGCTATCCGACACAGCTTTCCGGCGGCCAGCGGCAGCGGGTGGCGCTCGCCCGCGCGCTGGCGATCGAGCCGCGGCTGCTCCTTCTCGACGAGCCGTTCGGCGCGCTCGACGCGCAGGTGCGCAAGGATCTCCGCCGCTGGCTGCGCGAGATCCACGACCGGACCGGCCACACGACCTTCTTCGTCACCCATGACCAGGAAGAGGCGCTGGAACTCGCCGACCGCGTCGTCGTCATGTCGAAGGGCAGGATCGAGCAGGTCGGCTCGGCCGACGACATCTATGACCGGCCGGCCAGCCCCTTTGTCTTCTCGTTCATCGGCGAATCGACGCTGCTGCCGGTGGTCATCGAGGGCGGCGCGGTGACTTTCGGCGGCGATCCGACCGGGCTCGACGTGAATAAAACGGAGCGCCGAGAGGCGGTGCTCGGCTTCCGGCCGCATGACGTGACTTTGGTCGAGGACGACGCCCCGGCGATCCGCGGCCGCATCGTCGCGACGCGGCGCCATGGCGGACGGCGGCGGCTCGAGCTTCAGGTCGGCCCCGACCATCTCCGCGCAGAGATCGATGTCGAGGTCGGCGACGAGCAGCCGCTCGGCACGCTGGTCGGCTTCCGGCCGCAGCGCTGGCGGATCTTCCCGGCCTAAGCCTCTTCCGCGCCGATCGCGTGCAGGCTGGCGCCGTTGCGGGTGAGCCAGACCTTGGCGGCGTCCATGCCCGGGCAGAGGGTGCGCACGAGCTTCCAGAAGCGTGGCGAGTGGTTCATCTCGCGCAGATGCGCGACCTCATGCGCGACGAGATAATCGAGCACCGAAGGCGGCGCCATGACGACCCGCCAGGAATAGGAGATTGTACCCGTCGTCGAGCACGAGCCCCAGCGGCTCGCCGGGTCGCCGAGCCGGACCGCCTTGACGCGAACGCCGAGCGCCGCGGCATGGCGCGCCGTCGCCGCCTCGAAATCGGCCCGCGCCTCGCGCTTCAGGAAATCGATCACGCGGCGCTGGAGATGGCTGGCATCGCCGGGAACGATAAGCGCCGCCTCGGCACCCTCTCCCTCGACATGGACGAGGCCGCGACCGCCGACATGGCGGATCGCGAGGGGCACGCCGCGCAGGGGGACCTGGCCGCCATCGGCGAGCGGCTGCGCCACCGGCAACGCGTCGAGCCGCGCCTTCAGCCAGCCGCGATGCCGCTCCAGGAAGCGCTGCGCCTCGGCGAGGCTGCCGCGCGGGGGAATGGTCATCACCGGCTCGCGCACCGAGCCGGCGAGACGCAGCGTGTAGCGGCTTGCTCGCGGGCTCCAGTTGAGCGCGACGCGCACGGGCTCGCCGTCGATCGCCAGCATGACATGGTCGGGACGCGCGACAACGGCTTTCGGCCGCGGCGGCTGGCGCGAGAAGAATCCCATGCTGCTCCTGCGTTTCGGGCCGATTCGCTGGCCGTCATCCTTGCATGAAAAAGGCCGGGCATCGCTGCCCGGCCCACATCACTGCCGTCCGTACCGGATCAGAGATCGATCACCGGGCCGTCGTTTCCGCCACCCTGGCCGGTCTGCGGCTTGCGGGCGCGGTCGCGATCGGACTTGAAGCGATCGAACTCCTCCTGGTCGCGGGCGCGACGCAGGTTCTGCACGAAGGTCTCGAACTCCGCGCGCTCCTCGTCGAGGCGCCGGCGCTCTTCCTCGAGACGCTTCAGCTCGGCGTCACGATAGGCGTCGAAGGCCGAGTTGCCACTCTGCCAGCTGCGCTGTTCGTAGCGGCGCGACCCGCAGCCGCCGAACGAGCGGCGGAAGTCGTCGCGTACGCCCGCCGCGCTGCGGCGGAACTCGGGAATCCGGTCGCCCCAGATGATGTAGGCGAGCATGGCGAGACCGAGCGGCCAGAACACGACGAAGCCGAGGACCATCAGCGCGATGGTGAGCGGCGTCCAGCCCGGACGCAGGGCCTGTGTGTTGGTCATGGATCCTTCCTTCCGTAATCCCCAACGAAAACGGAAGTGGGAAGGCGATGCCCCCCGTTCAAGCAAAATCGGACAGCCGCCGCGGCGCGGCCGTCCGATTCCCTTTTGCGGCGTTCTGCGCGGCTCCGCCTACGCCTCGATCTCCAGCATCCGCTGTCCGCGGCGCCGGCGGCGGGCAGGCCGCGGCACGAGGGCGACGAAGGTCACCACCGCCGCCGCGAAGGTGATGCCGCCGGCGATCAGCATGGTGAGGCGGAACGCGGTGCCATAGGCGGCGGCGAAGGCGCCTGCCGGGAGGCTCGGCGCCATGCGGGCTGCCTCGTCGAAGGAGCCGCTGGCCACCGCGAGCGCGAGCTGGTCCATCGCAGCTCCGGCCCCACCCGGCAGCGCGTCGGCGACAAAGGCCGCGAGCACGGCCCCGACCACGGCGATCGCCACCGTCTCGCCGGCGACGCGCATGGTGCCGAAGATGCCGGTCGCCATGCCGGCGCGCTCCTTGGGAACGACGGAGATCGCGAGATCGTCCATCAGGCCCCAGGGGATGCCGGCGCCGATGCCGGCAAGAGCCAGCGGCGCCATGAAGGCGAGCGGCGAGGCGCCGGGCGGGATCGCCGCCAGCCAGACGATGCCAGCCGCCGAGACGAGCAGCCCGCCCGAGGCGAGGAGGCCGGCCGGGATGCGGCGGGCGAGATGAGCGGCGAGGAAGGGCACGATCGCGATCGGCGCCGAGAGCGGCAGCAGCATCAGCCCGGCCTGCAACTCGCTCATGCCCTCGACCCGCACGAAACGGATCGGCAGCAGGAAGAGCGGCACGACGAAGGAATAGGCGACCGCGACCGGCAGCGCCTGGATGCCGACGAAGCGCGCATAGGTGAAGAGCGAGAGGTCGAGCATCGGCCGGGCGACGAGGCGCTCGATGGTGACGAAGGCGACGAAGAGCACGGCGGCCGCTGCGAAGAGGGCGATCACCAGCGGATGATCCCAGCCGAAGGACGGCCCTTCGCTGATGGCGAAGATCAGCGAGACCAGCATGGCGGTGAAGCTCGCGGCGCCGAGGGCGTCGATCCGCGTCGCGTCCGGATCGCGCGTTTCGGAAAGCCGCGGCGCCCCGACCGCGAGGATGAGCACGCCGGCCGCCGCGGTGGCGAAGAAGATGGCGCGCCAGCCGAGCGTCGCGATAAGTCCGCCGGCGATGATCGGCCCGAAGGCGATGCCGATGCCGAAGCCCGAGCCGATCAGCCCCAGCGCCCGCGTTCGCGCCGGCCCTTCGAACTCCTGCGCCAGCGCGGCGAAGCCGGCCGAAAGCGCGATGGCCCCCGAAATGCCCTGCACGCCGCGCAGAAGATCGAGCACGAGCACGCTCGGCGCGAAGCCGATGGCGAGTGAGGCGAGCGTGAAGCCGGTCATGCCGATCTTGAACATGCGCTTGCGGCCATACTGGTCGGCGAGCGCCCCGCCCAGCATGACGCTGGAGCCCACGGCGAGCATGAAGCCCGAGACGATCCAGGTCAGCGCGGCGACGCTGCCGCCGAGATCGGCGCCGATGGCGGGAATGGCGACCGCCGGGCCGGTAAAGGAGATGGGAATGGTGACGGCGACGAGGAAGATGGCCGCGAGGACGAGCGACTTCTTCCGCGCCGCATCGGGGGATGCGTCGGTCATGGCATGTCTTTCCGAACTGTCGGAGCCCGCCGCTCGGCGCGGGGGCGATCAAGGGCGCGAAGCGTGCGGCGGGAGAGGGCGCCGCACGCTTCGACGGCGGCCGGCCGCCACCGCCGATCCCGTTTTGTAGGGATCGCTACAGAAATAATAGGTCCTTGATTCCGCCCGTCAAGCGTTTAATTTAGCGATCGATACAGAAACATGGGCCAGCCCCGCCGGGACCGGTCTCAAGGATGGTAGCCATGGGTGCGCGCGGCAGGCCGCGCGGTTTCGACCGCGCAGCGGCGCTGGAAAAAGCGATGGAGGTGTTCTGGGCGCGCGGCTATGCCGGGGCGTCGATGGCGGAGCTGACCGAGGCGATGGGCATCAATCCGCCGAGCCTCTATGCCGCCTTCGGCTCCAAGGAAGAGCTGTTCAAGGAAGCCGTCGGCCTCTACGCCGCCACCGATGACGGCTGCACGCTCACCATGCTGGAGGGGAATCTCTCGACCCGCGACTCGATCGCGGCGATGCTGATGGCGAGCGCCCGCTCCTGCATGCGGCCCGACAAGCCCTCCGGCTGCTTCCTGATGCTTGGCGCCACCAATGGCGGCCCCGAGACGGACGCGGCGCAGGCCTATCTCTGCGACCGTCGCCGCGACATGGCCGCCCGTATCCGGGCGCGCCTCGCGCGCGGCATCGCCGATGGCGAACTGCCGCCCGGCCTCGATCTCGACCGCGTCACCGCCTATTTCGCGACCGTCATCAAGGGCATGTCGATCGAGGCGCGCGACGGCGCCGACATGGAGACACTCGCCGGCGTCGCGCGGAGCGCCATGCTCGGCTGGGACGCCATCACCTCGACGCAGGCCTGAGACCGCGCGTCAGGACGCGGCACTCTCCTTCGCGAGTTCCACGGCCTGCTCGACCCAGCGGTCGCGCGCGATGCGGCCCTTGAAGGCGAGGCGCCCGTCGAGTTCCTCGACCTGCGCCGCCGTCAGGCCAGCCAGCTGCCAGAAATGGAAGATGCCGATCGCGTTCAGCGTCTGCTCGAGCTTCGGGCCGACGCCTGTGATCGCCTTCAGATCATCGGCCGCGCCTTTCGGCGCCGAAAGGACGATCGCCTCGAGCGTATCGGCGGCGCGCGCTGCGGCCGGCTTGGCCGGTTTCGGCTTCGCCTCTGCCGTCACCCTGGCCTTTTCCGGAGCCGCAGGACGGGGGCGATTGTGGGTCAGGATGAAATCGCCGATGCGCGGCGCGATCTCGGCGCGGAAGCGCGAGCCGTTGAAGACGCCGTAATGGCCGACCTTCGGCTGCACATAATGCGCGCGCATGTCGTCGGGGATGTTCACGCAAAGCCGCTGCGCCGCCTCGGTCTGGCCGACGCCGGAGATGTCGTCGTTCTCGCCCTCGACGGTGAGCAGCGCGACATTGCGGATGGCGGACGGATCGACCGGAACGTCGCGATGCATCATCGTGCCGTTCGGCAGCGCGTGGCGGATGAACACCGTGTCGACGGTCTGGAGATAGAACTCGGCCGTCAGGTCCATGACGGCGAGATACTCGTCATAGAAGTCGCGGTGCTTGGTCTGGCTGTCGCCATCCCCGGCAACGAGATGGCCGAAGAACTCCTTATGCGCCGTCACATGGCGATCGAGATTCATCGACATGAAGCCGGAGAGCTGCAGGAAGCCCGGATAGACGTCGCGCATGAAGCCGGGATGCGGGAAGGGCACCTTCATCACGACATTGTCGCGGAACCAGTCGATGTCCTTGCCCTCGGCCAGCTTGTTGACGGCCGTCGGGTTCATCCGGGTATCGATCGGGCCGCCCATCAGCGTCATGGTGCGCGGCGCATAGGGATCGCCCTTCGCCTCCATGACCGAGACCGCCGCGAGCACCGGCACCGCCGGCTGGCAGACCGCGACCACATGCGTATCGCCACCGAGCGCGTGCAGCATCGAGATGACGTAATCGATGTAGTCGTCGAGGTCGAAGCGGCCTTCCGAGAGCGGCACCGCGCGGGCGTCGATCCAGTCGGTGATGTAGACCTCGTGCTTCGGCAGCATGGCCTCGACCGTGCCGCGCAGCAGCGTCGCATAATGGCCCGACATCGGCGCGACGATGAGGAGCTTCGGGTCATTGCGCGGCCGGTCGAGCGCCCGCTCGAAATGGATGAGATTGCAGAAGGGCCGCTGCCACACGATGCGCTCGGTGACCGGGACGCGCGTACCGCCGACGAGCGTCGTCGGCAGGCCGAAGGCCGGCTTGCCGTAGCGGCGCGTCACGCGCTCGAAGAGTTCCAGCCCGGCCGACCAGTTCTTGCCGAGCGGCGTCTGGCCGAAGGGGTTGAGCGGGCTCGCGAGCGCCAGCTTCATGGCGTCGGCCGCCGCGCGCAGCGGCGCCACCGCGGCATGGTGGAGCTCGTAGAGCTGGTAATAGGAGAAAGGCGTCATACGGCCGTCCGTCTGCCCAGCTGCGGAAGCTGGAAGTCGGCCATGGGAACCGTCGGGCAGAGGGCGGGGCCGGCTGTTTGCACCGCAATATGTAAGGACGAATTTGTTCGCCGCGCAAGCCGCCGCGGGAAGCGCCATGCTATGATCGCCCCCGGATCGGGAGGAAAACGCCGAAGGAGTCATCATGGCGGAAGAGAGCCGGCCGTCGCGAAACGCCAACCGACCGCGGCTGAAGCTCGATACGCTGGTGCGCCTGCGCTGGCTGGCCGTGGCGGGGCAGACGGCCACCGTCGTGGTCGTGCATTACTGGCTCGGCTTCCCGATGCCGCTCGGCCTTTGCCTCGGCGCGATCGCGCTTTCGGCCTGGCTCAACCTCTTCCTGAAGATCCGCTACCCGTCCAGCCTGCGCCTTCGCGGTAGCACGGCGGCGCTCCTGCTCGGCTATGACGTGCTGCAGCTCTCGGCACTGCTCTATCTGACCGGCGGGCTGCAGAACCCGTTCTCGATCCTGCTCATCGTGCCGGTCATGGTGTCGGCGACGACGCTCGATCCGCGCCTCACCACGGCGCTTGGCGCACTGGTGCTCGTCGCCGTCAGCGGGCTCGCCATCTTCCACCTGCCGCTCCCCTGGGCGGGCGAGCCGATCAGTTTGCCGCTGACTTATGTCGCCGGCGTCTGGGTGGCGCTGGTCTCCGGCGTCTTCTTCATGGGCAACTATGCCTTCCGTGTCGCGCTCGAATCGCGCCAGCTGGCCGAGGCGCTGACCGCGACCGAACTGGTGCTCGCCCGCGAGCAGCATCTCTCGGCGCTCGACGGCCTCGCCGCCGCCGCCGCGCATGAACTCGGCACGCCGCTCGCCACCATCACGCTGGTGACGAAGGAGTTGCAGCGCGAATTGCCTGCCGGCAGCCCCTATGCCGAAGACGTGGCGCTGCTGCGCAGCCAGGCCGAGCGCTGCCGCGATATCCTGGGCAAGCTCACCTCGCTCTCAACCCAGACCGACCAGCATCTCGACCGCCTGCCGATCAGCCATCTCATCGCCGAGGTCGTCGAGCCGCATCAGGGCACCGGCGTCGAGATCGACGTGAAGCTCAATGCGCGCGGCGGTCCGGAGCCGGTCGGACGGCGCAATCCGGCCATCATGTATGGCGTCGGCAATCTCCTCGAAAACGCCGTCGACTTCGCCGAATCGAAGGTCGAGATCACCGCGGTCTGGACCGAGGACAGCGTTTCGCTGGTCATCGCCGATGACGGGCCGGGCTTCGCCGCCGACGTCATCGACCATATCGGCGAGCCCTATGTGACGACGCGCGCCCCGGCCGACGGCGCTGCGGACGAAAGCGCCGGCGGGCTCGGGCTCGGCTTCTTCATCGCCAAGACGCTGCTCGAACGCTCGCAGGCGCGGGTCGAGCTTTCCAACCGGATGTCGCCGGCGCATGGCGCGATCGTGCGCATCGACTGGCCACGCGACGCCATGGACCGCGAGCCGCGCCGCGACGAGGCCGCGAAGGCGCTGGGAGGGCGCGGCGGACGCGCCGTGGCGGCGGAGTGACATTCGCCGTCTATGGTACGAAAACCGCGCTGCCCTTGGCGGATCGCCCGGCGCTTCCTATAACCGGCGTCAAGAGGAACAACGAAAGACTGGGGGGCCGAGGCAGGATCCGATGACGGACATCGACAGCGCCGGGCTGGCCGGCACAGACACCACTCTCATCATCGTCGACGACGACAAGGCGTTCCTGCAGCGACTGGCGCGGGCGATGGAGACGCGCGGCTTCCTCGTCGAGACCGCCGACAGCGTCGCCGAAGGCATGCGCAAGGTCGACCAGAAGCCGCCGGCCTATGCGGTCGTCGACATGCGTCTCGAGGACGGCAACGGGCTCGATGTCATCGAGCTGATCCGCAAGCGGCGACCGGAATCGCGCATGGTGGTGCTGACCGGCTACGGCAATATCGCGACCGCCGTCACGGCGGTGAAGCTCGGCGCGGTCGATTACCTCGCCAAGCCCGCCGATGCCGACGAGGTGTTCCAGGCGCTGACCCGCGACCCGACCGAGAAGGCGGTGCCGCCCGACAATCCGATGTCGGCCGACCGGGTGCGCTGGGAACATATCCAGCGCGTCTACGAGCTGTGCGAGCGCAACGTCTCGGAAACCGCCCGCCGCCTCAACATGCACCGCCGCACCCTGCAGCGCATCCTGGCGAAGCGCGCCCCGCGCTGAGCGGGGCGCCCGGCCTCAAAGCTGCATGCCGCCCGAGACTTCGATGCGCTGGCCGTTCACCCAGCGGTTGGCATCGGAGGTGAGCACGGCGATCATAGGACCGATATCCTCGGGAAGCCCGACTCGTCCGAGCGCAGTGGCGCTTGCCACCATGCGGTTCACCTCGGGATTGTCGCGCACCATGCCGCCGCTGAAGTCCGTTTCGATGGCGCCGGGCGCCACCGTATTGGCGGTGATGCCGCGCGCCCCGAGCTCCACGGCGAGATAGCGGGTCAGGACTTCGATCGCGCCCTTCATGGCGGCATAGGACGCGCTGCCGGCATAGGAGAAGCGGGTCAGGCCGGACGAGATGTTGATGATCCGCCCGCCGTCGCGGAGCAGCGGCAATAGCGCCTGCGTCAGGAAGAAGACGCCCTTGAGATGCACTCCGTAGAGCGCGTCGAACTCGGCCTCGGTCGTCTCGGCGATCGGCCGGTGATGCGCGGTGCCGGCATTGTTGACGAGAATGTCGAAGCGGTCGCTGCCGAGGCTGGCCAGCGCTTCGCGCACCCTTGCAACGAAGGCCGGGAAGGAACTCGTGTCGCCGGTGTCGAGCGGAAGAGCGACGGCGCGGGCACCCTTCGCTTCCACCGCCGCGACGGTGGCCTCGGCCTCGTCGCGCGCGGCGCGATAGGTGAAGATCGAGGAGACGCCGCGCTCGGCAAGCGCGAGAACGGTGCTGCGGCCAAGGCCCCGGCTGCCGCCGGTAACGATGGCGATCATGGGGGCGTGGTTGGTCGATTGCTCAGTCATGGTGGCTGCCTTTCGGGCTGGAGGAGATGCCAGACCCTAGGCGCCGCGCCGCGCCTCCTTAATGCCGGAACTCCCCTCGTTCTTGCCCGATCCTGCTTCTTCGGCCGCGCGCCGTTCTTGCCCGATCCCGCCGGCCCTCCTATGTCTGGCGCTCAACGGAAGCGAGGCGGATCGTGGTGTCGAGCGCGCTGATCGAGGCGGTGACCCGTTTTGCCGGGGAGCGACCGGGTGATGGACCGTTCCTCACCGGCATCGACGGTCTGTTCGTACTTCGCAACGACCACGAGAAGCCGCCCTCGCATGTCATCCATCGCCCGGCGCTCTGCGTCGTCGTGCAGGGCGCGAAATGGAGCGAGGCCGGCGATGTCCGGCTGCATTACGGCGCCGGTCAGGCGCTGCTCGTCAGCCTCGATATTCCGGCGACCGGCTGCGTGGTCGAAGCGAGCCCTGCGAAGCCTTTCCTCGGCGTGGTGCTCGAACTCGACCTTGCCATCCTGCGCGACGTGATCGAGCAGATGGCGACGCCGCCCAGCGTCGCCGAAGCGAGCCTCGGCCTTGCCGTGATCGAGATCGACGAGCGGCTGTCGGACTGCATGCTGCGCGCCCTGCGCCTCGCGGCGACGCCGGAGGCCGCCGCGCTGCTCCTGCCGCCGCTGATGCGCGAGATCTGCTACTGGCTGCTCGCCGGGCCGCAGGGCGGCGCCGTCGCCCGCCTCGCCGTCGCCGGCAGCCGTCCGGGGCGCCTCATCGCGGCGCTGCACATGCTGCGCGAACGCTTTCGAGAGACGGTGCGGATCGCCGATCTGGCCGAGGTCGCGCAGCTCAGCGCGTCGGCCTTCCACCGCCAGTTCAAGGCGCTGACCGGCATGACGCCGCTGCAATATCAGAAGCGGCTGCGGCTCATCGAGGCGCGGCGGCTCATCAT
Source organism: Allobosea sp. (assembly GCA_017307955.1). Lineage (GTDB taxonomy): Bacteria > Pseudomonadota > Alphaproteobacteria > Rhizobiales > Kaistiaceae > Kaistia. The sequence continues at coordinate 171,346 of JAFKFV010000017.1, forward strand.
GGGCACGGCCACGCGCGCAGAATCAGCGGCTTATGCGGTGGGCTACGAAAGCGCCTCGCAGTTCAGCCGCGACTATGTGCGTATGTTCGGCCTGCCGCCGGCCCGTGACGGCGCGCGGCTCCGCCGCCAGGCCGCCTGACCGGCACTCGGCCTCAATCAGTCTTCGCTATCGGCCATCATCGCCTCGAGCGCGAGGCGTTCGCGGGCGCGCATGCGCTCGCTCTCGCTCTTCAGCTGGCCGCAGGCGGCGAGGATATCGCGACCGCGCGGGGTGCGGATCGGCGAGGCATAGCCGGCGCGGTTGACGATGTCGGAGAAGGCCTCGATTGTCTCCCAGTCCGAGCACTGGTAGTTGACCCCCGGCCAGGGATTGAACGGGATCAGGTTGATCTTGGCCGGGATGCCGCGCAACAGGCGGACAAGCTCGCGCGCATCGGCGGCGCTGTCGTTGATATCCTTCAGCATCACATATTCGAAGGTGATGCGGCGGGCATTGGAGAGGCCGGGATAGGCGCGGCAGGCGTCGAGCAGCTCGGCGATCGGGTATTTCTTGTTGAGCGGCACGAGGATGTCGCGGAGATCGTCGCGCACCGCATGCAGCGAGATCGCCAGCATCGAGCCGATCTCCTCGCCGGCGCGCGGGATCATCGGCACGACGCCCGAGGTCGAGAGCGTGATGCGCCGCTTGGAGAGCGACAGGCCCTCGCCGTCCGAGGCGATGAGGAGCGCCTCCTTCACATTGTCGAAATTATAGAGCGGCTCGCCCATGCCCATCATGACGATGTTCGAGACGAGCCGGCCTTCGGAGGGCACCGCCGCGCCGACCGGCGTCGACTTGTCCGGAAAATCGCCGAGGCGGTCGCGCGCGACGAGAATCTGCCCGACGATCTCCTCGGCGGTCAGGTTGCGCACCAGCTTCTGCGTGCCGGTATGGCAGAAGGAGCAGGTGAGCGTGCAGCCGACCTGGCTGGAGACGCAGAGCGTGCCGCGGCCGATCTCGGGGATATAGACCGTCTCGATCTCGACCGGCCGACCGGCGCCGCGCGGGGGAAAGCGCATCAGCCATTTGCGCGTGCCGTCCTCGGATACCTGCTCGGCAACGATCTCGGGCCGCGCCAGCGTGAACGCGCCGTCGAGCGTTGCGCGCATATCCTTGGAGACGTTCAGCATATCGCCGAAATCGGTGACGCCGCGGGCATAGATCCAGTTCCAGATCTGCGCCGTGCGCATGCGGATCTGCTTCGGCTCGACACCGATGGCGGCGAGTTCGGCGCCGATGCCGGCGCGCGAGAGGCCGACCAGCGAGGGCTTCTCGCCGGGCATCCGGGGCGGCTTCTTAACGGCTTCGGCCGCCGGAGCGGCGGCAAGGGGAGCGGTCATGCGAGGATTCCGTTCTTGGCCGATCCGGGCGCCTCGGGCGGCCTCATTTGATCGACGTCATTCGCGTTGGCCGGCTCATAGCACAGGATGCGGCGAAAATCATGCCGCCTTTCGGTCGCGCTCTTCAATGGACCTTAACGCCGGGGCGGCATGGTGCAACGGGGGCCCGAGCCCTCGATCAGGGAGGAACGACCATGCTTCGTCTGCTTGCCGCCGCGCTTTCGCTCACCGCCATGAGCCATGCCGCGCTCGCCTGCACCGCCGTCGATATTGTCGCGGCCGACAAGTCGGTCATCGCCGGACGGACCATGGAATGGGCGTTCGACATGCAGTGGACGCTTCTCAGCATGCCGAAGGGCACCAGCCTGACGCTGCCGGCTCCGAAGGGCGCCAGTCCCCGCACCGTCACAACGAGCTATGCCGTTGTCGGGATCGGCGCCGGGATCATCCCCGGCATGCCGCTCGTCGAGGGGCAGAACGAGGCGGGCCTTTCGCTCAGCGCGAATTTCCTGCCGGGCTTCACGCAATATCAGAGCGTGGACGCGGCCGACGCCGCCAATGCCGTCGAGATCCTCTCCTTCGCGAAGTGGCTGCTCGGCAGCTTCAAGGATGTCGCCGACGCGAAGGCGGCGCTGCCGACCGCGAGGGTCTGGACCGATCCGGCGCTGCCGACCGGCCCGACGGTGCCGGCCATGCATTTCAAGCTCGACGACCGCTCGGGCGGCAGCATCATCGTCGAATATGTCGGCGGCGAACTGAAGATCTACGACGACGCGGCGCATGTGCTGACCAATGCGCCGACCTATGACTGGCACCTCACCAATCTCCGGAACTACGTGAACCTCACGTCGGTGGGCACCAGCAGCCGGGAGTATGGCGATGTCGACGTGACGGCGCTCGGCCAGGGCGGCGGCACCATCGGGCTTCCGGGCGACTACACGCCGCCCTCGCGCTTCGTGCGCGCCGCCTTCATGCGCCATTTCGTGCCGCAGCCGAAGGATGCCAGCGAAGCGACGCAAACCATCACGCATATCCTCAACACCGTCGACATCCCGATCGGCGTCGCGCAGTCGAAGGATGGCGATACCGTCGTCTCGGACTATACGCAGTGGGTGTCGATCAAGGACCTGACGCAGAACCGCCTGACCCTCGCCGACTACGACCACCGCACCAGCTATCTCACCATCGACCTCGCGCCGCTCTTCGCGAGCGACAAGCCGATGTCGAAGCTGGTCACCGCCCTGCCCTATCCGAAGGGGGCGATCGGCGCCGAGGCGCTGGCGCCGTAGGGCAATTCCCGTCCTGCCGGAAGCGCCCTACTCGGGCTCGACGGCGCCGATGCTGCTCGACGCGGTGGCGCCGAGCGCCTCGGCGGCCAGCCAGAACACCTCGCCCTCGCTCTCCTCGGTATCGAGCCAGAGAAAGGGCAGGTCCGGATATTCGGCCTCGATGATCTCGCGGCCGGCGCCGATCTCGCAGAGGAGGCCGCCGCCGGGGTTCAGATGCGCGCCGGCCTCGGCGAGGATCCGCCGCACGATGTCGAGGCCGTCGAGACCCGAGCCGAGCGCCATGGCCGGCTCGTGGCGGTATTCCTCGGGAAGCTCCTCCATCGCCACCTCGTCGACATAAGGCGGGTTGGTGAGGATGAGATCGTAGCTCCGCCCTTCGAGCGGCGCGAAGAGATCGCCCTCGATCAGCGACAGGCGGCCTTCGAGCCCATGCTCCGCGACATTGATCTTCGCCACTTCGAGCGCGTCCGGCGAGAGATCGACCGCGTCGATATCGGCATTCTCGAACACTTCGGCGGCGAGGATCGCGATGGCGCCGGAGCCGGTGCAGAGGTCGAGCACCGTCTCGACCGAGCCGGTGTCCTCGATGATGGTGAAATCGTCGCCGCCGATGATATCGGAGACCAGCAACTCGCAGATGAACGAGCGCGGCACGATCACCCGCTCGTCGACATAGAGCGGAATACCCTGCACATAGGCGCGCTTCAGGAGATAGGCGGCGGGCTTGCGTGTGGTCACCCGCGCCTCGATCAGCTCGGCGAGCCGCGCGCGCTCCTCCGGCAGCAGGCGGGCGTCGAGAAAGGGCTCGAGCATATCGATCGGCAGCTTCAGCCCTTCCAGCACCATGAACGCCGCCTCGTCGAAGGCATCGCTCGCGCCATGGCCGAAGGCGAGACCGGCCGAGCGGAAGCGGCTGACGGCATGGCGCAGGAAATCGCGCACGGTGAGAAGATGATCGGCGGCGGGAAGGGCTTCGGTCACGGCTGGCACTCGCGCGTCAAGTGAGGTCGCGCCTCCTTTAGAGCCTTTCCGGGCCGGAGGGAAATGACCTAGACGAAACGCCCCGCGAAGACCTCGTCGAGCCAGTCGAAGGTGCGGCGGTTGAGGAGGGCGCGGTTCGACATCTCGCAATGGCCGCCGGCGCCCTCGGCGGCGGCGAAGCGGATCATGCGTTTCGGGCAGCTCAGCTTCTCGAAGGCGGCCGGCGCGCCGGCAGCGAGGCTGTCCTCTTCGCCGACCGTGACGAGGGTCGGGCAGCGGATGGCCTCGAGGCGGTCCCAGAGCGTATAGGCCTCGGCCTCCGCCAGATAGGCGGCGAGGCTGTCGACGCCATGCACCCAGAAGCCGCGCTTGACGATCTTCCAGTCCAGCGAGGGATTGCCGCGGACGACGGCGTCCATCGCCGCGATAAAATCGGGGGCGAGGGTGCGGAGATCGGCTGCTTGTTCGGGCGTGGCGCCGAATTTCATCGCCATGGCGCGGATGCCGTCGGCGAGGCCCGGCAGCAGCGGATCGGCGATCAGCGCGGCGATGCGCGGCTCGGACGCAGCGGCGCGCGGCGCGAGATAGCCGCCGAAGCTCCAGCCCGACAGCGCGATGCGCGCCGGATCGACGTCCGGCAGCGTCACCGCGACATCGAGCACCGCCGAGACGACGGTTTCCCAGTCCGGCCGCATCGCGACGCTCTGCTCGTAAAGCATGCCGCCCTGACCCGGTCCGTCGAAGATGAGGCTGGCATAACCGCGCCGGTGCGCGGCGGCGGCCGAGGCGAAATACATGTCGGTGACGGTGCCGTCATAGCCATTGGTGAAGACGACGAGCGGCGCTGTGCCACCCGCCTCCTTCGGCGCCGGCAGATACCAGCCGTGGATGGTCGCGCCCTCGAAGGGGATGGCAAGGGGGATCGGTCGCGGGTCCATGAGCGCGAAGGCGCGCTGCATCGCCGTCATCTGTCGCCGGAAGGCGGCGACCAGGCGCGGATCGGTCGGCGCGCCATAGAGAGGATGATAGGAGGTGTCGAAGATCGCGCTGGCGCGGAGATAGTTCTCGCGCGCCGACTGATCGTGACCGGCGCGCTCGGCCGCCTCGGCCTCGGCGAAGGCCCGTTCGCCGGCCGCGACGAAGGCCGCGTGATAGGCAGCGTCGTCGCCCTCGCCCACCGCTTCGGCCAGCGCCGCGATCTCGCCGAATTCGGGCCCGCCGGTGGCGATATAGCCATAGAGCCAGCTGCCGAACTCGTCATGCAGCTCGTTATGGAACAGGCGCGGCATCGAGGGCCCCTCCGGAAGCGGAAGCCCGAGCATAGACCGCGACGCCCCGCACGCGGAAGGTGCAGAGCGCCGCGCTTTCCTTACTTGTTCGACGCCGCGCTCGTGGCGCCGTTCTTTTCGAGCCACGCCTTCATGAAGGCGATCTCGGTCTCCTGCGCGGCGATGATGTCGGCGGCGAGCTTCCGCAGCTCCGGGTCCTTGCCATATTGCAGTTCGACCCGGGCCATGGCGACGGCGCCCTCGTGATGCGGGATCATGGCGCGGACGAAATCGACATCGGCATTGCCGGAATAGTCGATGGTCATCGCCTTCATCATCACGTCGTCGGCCTCCTTGAAGGCCTTGGTCGAGGCCGAGTCGTCGGGCTTGGCAGTGTCCGACATCCCCTTCATGTCGTGCATGGCGCCCATGTCGTGCATATCGTGCGACATCTCCTCGGCCCTGGCGGCGAATGGCAGGGCAAGGACGGCGGCGAGAGCGAGCGTGGCTGCTTTCAGCATGGTGATCTCCTGATCGTTGGTCAGCAAAGAAAGCGCCGTCCGGGCGGACGGCGCGGCCGGGCCGGCTTCGATCAGGCGCGGGGCGGCGGCAGCTCGGGTCCCGGCACGGCGGCGCGCGGCAAGGCATCGGACGCCGGCAGCGATCGGGCGGCTGCAAGACGCGGCAGATGCGGGGTGGCGAGTTCGGCGGCGAGGCAGGAGCCGGCCCCGGCGCAGCAGAGCATCGGTGCCTGCGCCTTGCCCTGCGATGTCGGACCGGTCGTCTCACTCCTGTGGCCGTGGTGCTGCGCCATCATCGGATGCGGGCAATCCGCCATCGCCTCCACCATTCCCGAGGCCAGCGTGATGCGCGCGGGCATGGCCGCCGAGGCCGTGAAGCCGGCGGCGAGCGCCAGGATCAGCGCGAAGGCGGCGAGCCGTTCGAGGATGCGGGAAAGCCTCATGGCGCCGAGGCTGGCCCCGCGCCGGCCGGGCGTCAAGCGGCGGGCGATGACGTTGCGGTGAGCCGCCGCTCCATCAGCACGAGATCGAGGAAGCGGCCGAACTTGAAGCCGACCTCGCCGAGCCGCCCGGTCTCGACGAAGCCCGCGCGTGCATGCAGCCGCACCGAGGCCTCGTTGCCGGCGGTGATGGCGGCGATCATGACATGCTTGCCGGCGGCGCTCGCGTGATCGACGAGGCCTTCCAGCAGCGCTGCGCCCGCGCCCTTGCCGCGCGCCTCGGCCGCGACATAGACCGAGTTCTCGACGGTGAAGCGGTAGCCCTGGAAGGGCCGGAAATCGCCATAGGAGCCATAGCCGAGCACGCGCCCGGCTTCTTCAGCGACCAGGACCGGATAGCCCTGCGCCGTGCGGGCCGCGAACCAGGCGCGGCGATTGTCGAGATCGACGACATCGTCGTTCCAGATCGCGGTCGTGTTGACGACGGCGTCGTTATAGATGGCGAGGATCTCGGCGAGATCGCCCTCACCCGCCGGCCGGATCAGCATGGCTCAGTCGCTCCCGATGCGCTTGTAGAAGATCGTCGCCCCGCTCGGCTCTCCGGTCGTCGAAAGGGCGAAGCCCGGAATGGTGCCGACCTCGATCCAGCCGCAGGCGGCATAGAGCCGGTGGCCGGCACTTTCGGTCTCGGTATCGAGCACCAGCAGCGTGCGCCCGCTCGCCAGCGCCTCCGCTTCGGCCGCCGCCAGCAGGCGCCGCCCCAGCCCGCGGCGACGCATGGAGGAATGGACCAGCATCTTGCCGACATCGGCCCGGTGCGGCTGGTTCGGCTGATGCGCATGGGTCACCACCACGGTGCCGACCACCTTCCCGCCCGCCTCGGCGACGATGAGCGCCCGCTTGCCCTCGGCGATCGCCGGAAGCTGGCCGCGCCAGAAGGCGATCGCCTCGTCATGACGGAAACCGGCGAGGAAATTCACCGAGGCGCCATGCTCCACGGCATCGACCAGTACTTCGGCGAGCCCAGCCAGCGCAGCCTCGGCCTCGGCATGGGAAAGGCTGCGCAAGGTCGCGTCCGGGCGGGTCTCGGTCATGGCGTTTCGGCTCGGCTCGGCGGTGCCGCTTGCAGCGGCGGATGAGACGAGCTATCGCGCTCTTCAATTGCTCCTGTCAATCCGACGCGCCGATCCATCAGGAATCCTCACGAGCCGCATAAGGTTTCTCTATGGATATCGATCAGCTGCGCAGTTTCGACCGCATCGTGCGCGACGGCTCCTTCACCAAGGCCGCCGCCCGGCTCAACGTGACGCAGGCGACGATCTCGATGCGCATGCGCACGCTGGAGCAGCATGTCGGCGGCCCGCTGTTCCTGCGCGGCCGCAAGGTGGAGCTGACCGAGCGCGGCACCGCCTTCCTGCCCTATGCCCGTCGCGTGCTTTCGACGCTGGTCGAGAGCGAGGAGGCGATGCGGGTGATGGACCGCGGCCGCGTCGCGATCGGCACGCTGCGCAGCCTGGTCGCCCCGCTCGTCACGACGCCGGTCGCCGAATTCCTCGCGGAGCATCCGCATGTCGAGCTCGACATCGAGGAGGGTCGCCACCGCGAGATCGCGGAATGGCTGCATGACCGGCGCATCGATCTCGGCGTCATCGCCTGGCCCAATCTCGATCCGCTGCTCGATCCGCTGGAGCCGATCGCGACCTTCCGCGAGCGCGCCCATCTCGTCGCGGCGCCCGAGCTTGCCCGCGCCATCGGCCCGTCGCCGACGCTTGAACGCATCTTCGAGGTCGCGCCGCGCTTCGTCACGCATCTGTGGTGGCAGGTGACGCCGGAGCCGATCCTCGCGATGCAGAAGATGGCGCGCGGCACCTCGCTGATGACGCTGGAGCCGAGCCGGGCACTGATCGAGCGCGGACTCGCCATCGGCCATCTGCTGGCGCCGCAGATCGCCGCCGATCGCGAATTCGGCCGCCTCGTCGTCGTCGATCCCGTCGATGCGCCGCCGATCGATCGCCGCTCGGCGCTGGTCGCGGGACGACCCGGCGAGCCGCCGCGCCCGCTCGCTGCCGATCTCGCCGCCCGCCTCGTCGCCCGCGCGCGGACGCTCGGCATTCTCGACACGGCCCGCGAGGACGCGCGCGAGGCGGATGAGGATGGCGCCGGCGAGGACGCCAGCGCCTGAGCCCGGCGCGCCCATGGCCTCGAAAAGCTGCGCTTTCGCCGCTTTGCCGCTTCTGGCGATGATGCTATGCAGCGCGCCATGAGCACCGAGCCCTTCGCCAATATCCGCAATTTCTCGATCGTCGCGCATATCGACCATGGCAAGTCGACGCTCGCCGACCGCCTGATCCAGCTCACCGGCGCCCTCAGCGACCGCGAGATGACCAATCAGGTGCTCGATTCCATGGAAATCGAGCGCGAGCGCGGCATCACGATCAAGGCGCAGACCGTCCGGCTCGACTACAAGGCGAAGGACGGCACGTCCTATATCCTGAACCTCATGGACACGCCCGGCCATGTAGACTTCGCCTATGAGGTCTCGCGCTCGCTGGCGGCCTGCGAGGGGGCGCTGCTCGTCGTCGACGCCTCGCAGGGCGTCGAGGCGCAGACGCTCGCCAATGTCTACCAGGCGATCGACAACAATCTCGAGATCGTCACCGTCCTCAACAAGGTCGACCTGCCCGCCGCCGAGCCGGAGCGCATCCGCGCCCAGGTCGAGGAGGTGATCGGCATCGACGCCTCGCGCGCCGTGCTCATCTCGGCGAAGACCGGCCTCGGCGTCGAGAATGTGCTCGAAGCCATCGTCACCGACCTGCCGGCGCCGAAGGGCGATGCCGGCGCGCCGCTGAAGGCGCTCCTGGTCGATAGCTGGTACGACACCTATCTCGGCGTCGTCGTGCTGGTGCGCGTCATCGACGGCCGCCTCTCCAAGGGCCAGCGCATCCGCATGATGCGCGCCGGCGCCGCCTATGACATCGAGCGCGTCGGCTTCTTCACGCCGAAGATGGTCATGGTCGACAGCCTCGGACCCGGCGAGATCGGCTTCTTCACCGGATCGATCAAGGAAGTGGCCGACACCCGCGTCGGCGACACGATCACCGACGACAAGAAGCCGACCGCGGAGGCGCTGCCGGGCTTCCGTCCGGCGCAGCCGGTCGTCTTCTGCGGCCTCTTCCCGACCGACGCCGCCGATTTCGAGGAGCTGCGTGCCGCTATGGGCAAATTGCGCCTCAACGACGCGTCGTTCTCGTTTGAAATGGAGACCTCGGCCGCGCTCGGCTTCGGCTTCCGCTGCGGCTTCCTCGGCCTCCTGCATCTCGAGATCATCCAGGAGCGGCTGGAGCGCGAGTTCAATCTCGACCTCATCGCGACGGCCCCCTCGGTGGTCTACAAGATCACGCTCACCGACGGCTCCGAGATGGAGCTGCACAATCCGGCCGACATGCCGGATGTCGTGAAGATCGACACGATCGCCGAGCCGTGGATCCGCGCCACGATCCTGACGCCCGACGAATATCTCGGCGCGATCCTGAAGCTCTGCCAGGAGCGGCGCGGCGTGCAGGTCGACCTCTCCTATGTCGGCACCCGCGCGATGGCGACCTACGACCTGCCGCTCAACGAGGTGGTGTTCGACTTCTATGACCGCCTGAAGTCGGTCTCGAAGGGCTATGCCTCCTTCGACTACCAGCTGACGGACTACAAGGAAGGCGACCTCGTCAAGCTGCAGATCCTCGTCAATGCCGAGCCGGTCGACGCACTGTCCATGCTCGTCCACCGCTCGCAATCCGAGCGGCGCGGACGCGCGATGTGCGAGAAGCTGAAGGACCTCATCCCGCAGCATCTCTTCGTCATCCCGATCCAGGCGGCGATCGGCGGCAAGATCATCGCCCGCGAGACCGTGCGCGCGCTCAGGAAGGACGTGACGGCCAAGTGCTATGGCGGCGACATCACCCGCAAGCGCAAGCTCCTCGACAAGCAGAAGGAGGGCAAGCGGAAGATGCGCCAGTTCGGCAAGGTCGACATTCCCCAGGAAGCCTTCATCGCCGCGCTCAAGATGGATGAGTGAGGGCAGTCGGACGGGGCTGCTAGCGCAGCCCCGCCGAGCCGCTCAGTACTGAACCTTGTCGGCCTTCTTCTGGTAGAGCTTCCAGACTTCGACGGCCTCGGGGCGCATGATCTGCTTGATCTCGATCGAACGGTCTTCCACCGGCTTGCGCAGCTCGGAATAGATGAAGCTGTCGTCGAAATTGCCGTATTCCAGGGCGTCCTCGATCTGCGCGGCATAGAAGACGCGCTTGATGCCGGCCCAATAGGTGGCGGCCATGCACATCGGGCAGGGTTCGGCGCTGGTATAGAGCGTCGCGCCTTCGAGCTTGAAGCTGCCCTCGGCCTTGCACGCCTTGCGGATCGCCTCGATCTCGCCATGCCAGGTCGGATCGTTCTCGGCCACGACGCGGTTGGCGCCCTCGCCGATGATCTTGCCGTCCTTGACGATGACGCAGCCGAAGGCGCCGCCGGCGCTGTCTTCGAGCGAGGTCTTGCGCGAGAGCTCGATCGCCCTCGCCATGTATTTGTTGTCGTCCGTGGCGCTCATTGTGTTCCCTCGTCTTTGGAGCGTTTATGGGGGTCGCGCTGTCCCACGCTCAGGGGAGCAGCATGAAGATCGCGATCTCGATCGCATAGAGGAGAAGGACGGTGGCGAGGCCGAGCGCCTCGTTGCGTCCACGATGTTCGGGCGGCGGCGTCAGCCACCAGCCGAGCCCGGCGATCGCTATCCGCACCAGAGGCCAGGAGACGAGCGCGACGCTGATCGCATTGCCGATGAAGGTCGCGACCGGCCCCGGCAGGCCGACCAGGAGCGGGCTCAGGAAGCGGATCTCCAGCATGACGACCGGGAAGAGCACCAGGAGCACCAGCATGGTCTGCTTCCAGGCCGCGGGAGCCGGCCTGTCCGGCTCGGTCGGGAACCAGCCGGAGAACGGGCTCAAGCGCCGGCTCTTCCATGTGGAGACTTCGGGGTCGGATCGATCGAGCAGCGCCCTGCGCTCGGAAGAGGCGAGCCAGCGCTCGAGCTCCTCCTGCGAGGAATAGCGGACCAGCGTCGTCCAATAGGGGAGCGCCTCAGATACCGGCGCCTGGACAAGCGTGCCCATATAGCCCGGGAAGAGCGCCTGCTTCGCCTGCACATCAGCCGCCCAGGCCTGGAAATCGGCCTCGTGGCTCGGCTTGACCTCGCTGGCGATCACTTCGGTGACGCAGGAGAGCGAATGGAAATCGGGCGCCAGTTCGTCGCCGTCGCCGGCCTCGCCATGCACGCGGAGCGCATCGAGCTCGACGATGTGCGCGGCGCGCGCCGGCGAGCGCTGCCAGGCGTCGAGAGAAGCGGCGTCGCGGAAGCGCTGGATGATGCGCCATTCGGCCGAACCGGCGAATTCGGGCAGGATCTCGATGCTGGCGAAGCCCGGCGCCATCGCCGCCGTGCGCGTAAATGCCGCCTGCCAGGTCGCGAAGGCCGATTCACGCCCCTCGATCAAGGTGATCTTGGTCATGATCGACGTCGCGTGAGTAGAATTCCGGGCCTGCATCGTCAATGATCCTCGATAAGCGACCCCGGAATATGAAGAGTTCGTTAAAACCGATCGGTCACCGACGGTGTACGACGCTCTCTTCTTTGCGCATATAGACACAGCCGCGCGGCGATTGATAGCGTCCCGGCAGCAGGATCGAACATAAGGCGACCGACGTTGTTTCGGCGACACGAGGGCGCGTTCCCGGTCGCCCGGATGTCGGCATTGGCTTGCGTCGTTCGTCCTCGGTCAGAGAGCCCGGCAGGTCTGACCGGTGCGACGCATCAGAGGAGGAAAGCAGATATGGCGACGGCAAAGAACACGGTCTGCATCTGGTACGACAAGGATGCCGAGGCAGCGGCGAACTTCTATGCGAGCGTCTTTCCGGACAGCGCCGTGACCGGCGTCGACCGCGCGCCCGGCGACTACCCGATGGGCAAGGAGGGAGACGTGCTCGTGGTCTCCTTCACGGTCGCCGGCATCCCCTGCATCGGCCTCAATGGCGGGCCGGCCTTCACCCATAGCGAGGCCTTTTCCTTCCAGATCGCCACCGACGACCAGGAGGAGACCGACCGCTATTGGAACGCGATCGTCGGGAATGGCGGCAAGGAGAGCGCCTGCGGCTGGTGCAAGGACCGCTGGGGCATCAACTGGCAGATCACGCCGCGCGCCCTCACTGACGCGCTCGCCGCCGGCGGTGCCGAGGCGAAGCGCGCCTTCGAGGCGATGATGGAGATGTCGAAGATCGACATCGCCGCGATCGAGGCCGCGCGTCGCGGCTGACGCTTTGCCGGCACATCGGCCGAGAGTGAACGGCGGCCCACAGGAGCGGGCCGCCTGCCTCTAGGCCGTGATGCCGGTCGCCGCCTGCGGTTGCGCCGCCGGCTGCGGCATCCGCGCCTCGATCCAGGCGAGGATGTCGGCGATGACCTCCTCCTTGCCGAGATCGTTCAGGAGGTCGTGATAGTGCCCCTCATAGAGCTTGAGTGTCTTGTCGGCTGAGCCGGCATGGGCGTGGAAATACTCGCTGCCGCGACAGACCGTGGCGCGATCCGCGGTGCCATGCATGATCAGCACGGGCAGCGTGATCGTCTCGAACGAGTCGTGCAGCCGCTCGTCGGCGCGCACCAGCGCCGCCACCGTCGCCGCCGGCTGCGATTCGCCCTTGGTCAGCGGGTCGGCCTCCAGCGCCGCAAGCGCGGCCGGATCGCGGGTGAAGTCCTTCATCGGCAGCGTCAGCACGCCGAGCCGCGGCGCGAGATGGCTGAGCCCCTTGATCGCCGAGAGCACGAAGCCCGGGGCCGGCACCTGGAAGGCGAAGCTCTCGCAGACGAGGCCGTCGATCTCGTCCTGATGGTCGAGCGCATAGGTGCAGGAGACGACGCCGCCGGCGCTGTGGCCGAGCAGATAGACCGGCAGGCCGGGCAGGCGCGTCTTGGCGATGGCGATCGTCGCCGCGAGATCGGAGACATAGTCGGCGATGTCATGGACGAGGTAGCGTTCGCCTTCGGAGAGGCCCCGGCCGCGCAGGTCGAGCGCGAACACCGCGAAGCCGGCGGCGACGAACTGGGCGGCCGTCCAGCCATGCTGGCCGCCATGGGAATTGACGCCGTGGCAGATCACGACGACGGCGCGTGGCGCGGCCTCAGGCATCCATGAGCGCAGATGGATCCTGACGCCGCCATTGCTGAAATCCTCTTCGAGCATGATCGCACTTCCCCTGTTGCCGGTTCCGCCGCCCCGGGCGACGGACGGAGAGGAGTGTGGCCGCCGGCTGCACCCTCTGGTATGACCGGAAGGGTCAAAGTCTTGTCCGGAAGGGACAAAATGGCGGCTTCGGCGCGACATCCCGAGATCGGCATCCTCGTCTATCCCGGCGTGCAGCTGGCGGCTGTCCACGGTCTCACCGACCTCCTCACCATCGCCGCCAATCTCGACGCAGCCGCCGGCACGGGCCGCCGGCTGGGCATCACCCATTGGTCGGCGGGTCCGGACGGCGTCGATCCCGGTCACGGCCGCGACGATCGCTCGGAGCCCATCGCGCTCGTCGTGCCGCCGACGCTCTCCGATCTTCCGGAACCGGAGACGATCGAGGCGATCGGCCGTTTCCTGCGGGCCGAGCATCGCCGCGGCGTCGAACTGGTCTCGGTGTGCTCCGGGGTGTTCCTGGTCGCTGCCACCGGCCTTCTGGAAGGACGGGTCGTGTCGACGCATCCGGGCTGCGCGCGGGCGCTTGCCGAGAGCTTCCCGACGATTTCGGTCGATACCGAGGCGCGCATGATCGCCCATCCCGGCATCCTCACCGCCGGCGGCTTCATGGCCTGGGTCGATGTCGGCCTTCTGCTGATCGGACGGTTGCTCGGCGAGGCGATCGAGGCGGAGACGGCCCGCTTCGCTCTGCCCGGCCGCGCCCAAGAGCCCCTGCCCGATGCCGCGCCGCTGCGCACAGATTTGAGTCCGCTGCGCGCGCATGCCGATCCGGCGATCCGCAAGGCGCAGGAGCATGTTCACCTCCGCGACGGCCGCGACGTGACCCTGGCGGCGATGGCGGCCGCGGCCGGGCTGGAACGGCGCACCTTCCTGCGGCGGTTTCAGAGTGCCACCGGCCAGACGCCGATCGACTATTGCCGCCAGGTGCGCATCGCCCGCGCGCGGGAATTCGTCGAGGACGGCCATCTGCCGCTGAAGGGTATCGCGGAGAAGCTCGGCTATGCCGATGTCAGCGCCTTCGCCAAGGCCTTTCGCCGCGCCTATGGCACGCCGCCGGGTCTCTACCGCAAGGAGCGGTCGCCAGTCGCCTGACCCCGCCTCACGCTCACTCCGCTGCCAGCCGCGGCGCCGGAGTATCCTTGCTCTGGCCATCCTTGGCCCGTCCATAGCGGCGCGGGGCGGCGCCCATGACGCGGCGGAAGGCGGTCGAGAACGCGCTTTCGGATTCGTAGCCGAGAGAGAGCGCGATGGCGCCGACGCTCTCCCGCCCCTCGGCAAGACGGTCGGCGGCGAGCGCCATGCGCCAGCGGGCGAGATAGTTCATCGGTGCGAGGCCGACGATCGCGCGGAAGCGTTCGGCGAAGGAGGACCGCGACATGCCCGCTTCGGTGGCGAGCGCCGTGAGGCTCCAGCGCCGGCCCGGATCGGCATGAAGTGCGCGGAGGGCTGCGCCGATCTGGCGATCGCCGAGCGCGGCCATCCAGCCGGTGCCGCCCGGCGGATGCGCTGCCAGATGGGAGCGCAGCGCCTCGACCAGGACGAGATGGGCGAGATGGCGGATCACCAGCAGGCTGCCCGGCCGCTGGTCGGCGAACTCGGCAACCATGCGCTCGATCGAAAAGCGCAGCATATCCTGCCCCGACCCGCTTGCGACATGGATGAGCGGCGGCATCAGGCTGGCGATGAGCGCGGCGTGGCCGCCCGCAAGGGCGAAGCGGCTCGACGCCATGAAGACGTCGCCGCCGCCATTCACCGTCACGACGCCGCCATTGCGGGCCGGGGGGAACAGCGCTGCGGCGGGGACGGGCGGAAGATCGGGGTCGCTCGCCATCGCGAAGGCGCGGCCTGTCGGCAGCACGAAGCAGTCGCCCGCCTCGAGCACGACCGGCGGCCCGGCACCCACGACAGCCAGATGGCAGCGGCCGCGCACCAGCGCGCCGCATTTGATCTTCCCCTCCTGATCGGGAAAATCCACCGACCAGTCGCCGCCGGCATCGAAGCCGGCGGAGAGGTAGCTGACGGGCTTCAGCAGCTGCAGCACATCTGAGAGCGGATCGCTGCTCATTGTCCGGACGATCTCGAAGAAATGGCGGATAGCCGAGCATAGAGCGTCCGCGACGGGCGGACTAGGCTTTCCTCGGTAGGGCCAACCGCAGCCGCGCTGATCGCGGCGCTGATCCGAGAGAACTTCTCCATGCATGTCTTCGTCACCGGCGCCACCGGCTTCGTCGGCTCGGCCGTTGTGCGCAATCTCATCGACGCCGGCCATGGCGTGACCGGTCTTGCCCGCTCCGATGCCGGCGCCGCCGCGCTGGCCGACATGGGTGCCGGCGTCCATCGCGGCGACCTCGCCGAACCGGACGGCTTCGCCGCTGCCGCCGCGGCAGCGGACGGCGTCATCCATTGCGGCTTCACGCATGACTTCACCCGCTTCCGCGAGAATTGCGAGCAGGACAGGCGCGTCATCGGCGCGCTGGGCGCGGCCATGGCCGGGAGCGGGAAGCTTCTGATCGTCACGTCCGGAACGGCGCTCGTTTCGGGCGCGGGCGTCGCCACGGAGGAGATGACCGTGAGGACGTCGCCGGATGTCGTGCCGCGAGCGATGACCGAACGCGCCGCCGAAGAGGCCGCGGCGGCCGGAACGAATGTCGCGATCGTGCGGCTCTCGCCCTCGGTTCATGGCGCTGGCGATCACGGCTTCGTGCCGATGCTGATCGACAGGGCCCGCAGGAACGGCCGCATGGCCTATATCGGCGCGGGCGCCAATGTCTGGCCAGGCGTCCACCGGCTCGACGCGGCGGACCTCTATCGCCGTGCCATCGAGAAGGGGCTTCCCGGCCGCTATCACGCCTCCGACGAGACGGGCGTTCCCATGAGGGAGATCGCGACTATCATCGGCCGCCGCCTCGGCCTGCCGGTCGAGAGCGTGTCGGGCGAGGCGGCGACGGCCTATTTCGGCTGGTTCTCGCATTTCGCGGCGATCGACAACCCGACCTCGAGCACGGCGACCCGCGCCGCGCTCGGCTGGCAGCCGAGGCATGCCGGTCTGCTCGAGGAACTCGACAGCGCGGTCTATTTCTCCGCCTGAGAGAGGTGGCCGATCGGCAACAGCCGTGCTGAGACCGCAGGCCGCCGCCTTCCGGCGGCTTGCGGCCGGCCGCTCGCGCGCCCATCCTGACCACTGCCGCGACACGCATCAGCCTGTCCGGCCGATCTTTGGAGGAAATGATGAAAGCGTCTCAGTCCCGCACGAAAGGAGCCCTCCCTCAGCAGGACCTGACGCCTCATGCCTTCCGCCAAACGCACGGCCAACGAACGCCGCGCCGCACGACCTGACCTTTCCGCCCGTCTCCGTTCCGTCCTCGATCCGCTCCGCCGGCCTGATGGCGGTCGCTTCCGGCTGCTCGGGCGGCTGATAGCCTATTACCGGCCGCACTGGCCGCTGCTCCTCGCAGACCTCGCTGCGGCCATGCTGGTCGCCGGCACGGCGCTGGCGCTGCCGCTGCTCGCCCATCACGTCACATCGCGCCTCGCCGAGACCGGCGCGAGCGGCGATATCCTCCCCGATATCCTGCGCGCCGGGGCGATCATGCTCGCCCTCCTCGCGGTGCAGGTCGGTGCCATCTTCTTCGTCGACTATTTCGGCCATGTCATGGGCGCCAGGATCGAGTGCCGGGTGCGCCAGCAGCTGTTCGATCACTGCCAGAAACTCTCCTTCTCCTTTCATGACCGCACGCGCACCGGCGAACTGATGAGCCGGATCACCAACGACTCGCTCTGGCTCGGCGAGCTCTTCCATCACGGCCCCGAGGACTCGGCGATCGGGCTGATGAAGTTCTGCGGCGCGCTCGCCATCATCGCCTGGCTGGATCCGGTTCTCTCGCTGGTCGTCTTTGCGCTGACGCCCTTCGCGATCCTCTATGCGCTCCACTTCAACGCCCGCATGGCGCGGGCGCTGGAGGCGAGCAAGGAGCACATCGCCGGCGTCAACGAGGCGGCGGAGGATGCCCTGTCCGGCATCCGCGTCGTGCAGTCCTTCGGCGCGGAGGCAGCGGAATCGCGCCGCTTCGCCGCCGAGAATGCCCGTTTCCTCAGGAGCCGCAGCGAGGGCTACCGCGCCGAGGCCTGGTTCTCGGTCGGCACCGCGACCTTCGCGCAGCTCGTCACGGTCCTCGTCATCGTGCTTGGCGCGGCGCGGGTGGCGGCGGGTGCGCTGGACGTCGCCGGGCTGCTCACCTTCCTGCTGGTCATCGCCGTGCTGGTCGATCCGATCGACCGGCTGGCGAATTTCGTCCGCCTCTGGCAGGAGGGTTATACGGGTTTCCGCCGCGCCGCGGCGCTGCTCGACATCGCGCCGGCGATCACCGATGCGCCGCACGCCGCCGCCCTGCCCCGTCCGCAAGGCTCTATCCGCTTCGAGCGCGTCACCTTCGGCTATGGCGAGGCGGCGAAGCCGGTGCTCCGCGATTTCTCGCTCGCCATCACGCCCGGCGAATTCGTCGCGCTGGTCGGCCCCTCCGGCGTCGGCAAGAGTACGATCGCGGCGCTCATTCCCCGCTTCTACGAGCCGCAAGCGGGTCGCATCCTCATTGACGGCACCGACATCGCCGCGGTGACGCTCGCCTCGCTGCGGGCGGCGATCGGCATCGTGCAGCAGGATGTCTATCTCTTCGGCGGCACGGTGGCGGACAATCTCCGCTATGGGCGGCCGGAGGCGAGCGACGCCGAACTCGTCGCGGCGGCGAAGGCGGCGCAAGCGCATGACTTCATCATGGCATTGCCCAGGGGCTATGACAGCCTAATCGGCCAGCGCGGGGTGCGCCTCTCGGGTGGGCAGAAGCAGCGGCTCACCATCGCCCGCGCCTTCCTCAAGGACCCGCCGATCCTGATCTTCGACGAGGCGACGAGCGCGCTCGACACGGAAAGCGAGCGGGCCGTGCAGCAGGCGATGTTCGCGCTCTCGCGAGGCCGCACGACGCTCGTCATCGCCCACCGCCTCTCCACCATCCGCCATGCCGACCGCATCGTCGTGCTGACGGAAGACGGCATCGCCGAAGAGGGCACGCATGACGCGCTGCTGGCGAAAGGCGGCGTCTATGCCGCGCTCAACGAGAGGCAGGGCCGGGTGTAGCGCTCTCTGTTATCCCTCTTAAGTTGTTTTACTGCGGGAACGCACTCTGCGGTAGCGACACTCTTCGGGGGACGTGTCATGGCGAAGTTCATCCTTTCCATCGATGGCGGCGGAATCCGGGGCCTGATCCCCGCCGTCATCCTCGTCGAGCTCGAGCGCCGCCTCGCGGCGAGCGGGCGCAGCAAGCCGATCGCACATTATTTCGACGTGATCGCGGGAACCTCGGCCGGCGGCATCATCGCTGCGGGCCTGACCTGCCCCAATCCGGACGGAAGCGGCAGGCCGGCCTGCACGGCGTCCGATCTCGTCGCCCTTTATGAACAGGAAGGGCATGAGATCTTCCAGACCGACGTCTTCGCGCGGCTTCGCCGGACCCTGCTCAATCCAGGATCGATCTTCGATGAACGATACAGCGCCGATCCGCTTGAGAAGAAGCTGAAAGCCCGGCTCGGCGAGCGGATGCTTTCGGAGGCGCTGACAAAAGTGGTGATCACCGCCTATGACATCACCGAGCGCAAGGCGAAGTTCCTCACCAACGGCCGCTCGAGCGACGGCAAAGCTTCGGACGACTATCTCTTCCACGAGGTCGCGCGTGCCACCTCTGCCGCGCCGACCTATTTCGAGCCGGCGCTGGTGCAGAACTTCACCCTGGAATGCAACGAGACCCTCGTCGATGGCGGCGTCTTCGCCAACGATCCGGCGCTCTGCGCCGTGCTCGAAGCGAAGAAGCTCGGATACCATGACGAGGACCTGCACATCCTGTCGCTGGGGACGGGCAGCAACAACAGGGCATACGCCTATTCCGACGCGTGCAACTGGGGCGCGTTCGGTTGGATCGACCCGGCACGCGGCGCGCCGATCATCTCGATCCTGATGCAGGGCCAGTCGAGCACGACATCCTACCAGATGCAGCGGCTCTACGGGGCCCGCTATCTCAGGCTCGACTGCGAACTGAAGAATGCGTCCGACGAACTCGACAGTGCGTCGACGAAAAATCTCCCCAAACTCCGCCTTGAGGCTGAAAAGATCATCGCTGCGTCCTCGGCAAAGCTGGACGCCTTCATCGCCTTGCTGCCATCACCCTGATCGGCAAGGCGCCGCCGCCTTGCACGGCGCCTCTTCAGTCGCGGAGCCTGATGGCGACGGTCGTCTCCAGCTTCGCCGGGTCCGGCTGGGTATCCGGATCGTTGTGGTAGATCTCCACGCGGCCGGCGAAGCGATCGCCGGCCGGCTCTTTCTGCATGTCGAAGTCGAGGCCGCAGTGCCTGGCCCATCCGATCAACACGGCATTGACATCGATCAGGTCGTCATAGGGTCCGAACCAGGTGATCTCGGCATAGCGGCCGGCCGGCAGGACGCCGGCGACGAGCGGTCCGCCGCCGGACTCCGGCTTCGAGACCGGGACCGCGAAATCCATCTCGATCCAGGGCATGTCGATGACGTTGTGCTTGAAAATCAGCGGCCCGGCCGGTGCGATGCCGCGCTCCGCCATTGCGCCGAAGAGGCGCCCGAGAAGTGCGGGAATCTCGTCATCGAAGGGCAGCGTCACCTCGGCCCGCACGGCCAGATAGGGGATTTCCGGCCGATCGACGATCTTCGGTAGTGTCAGCATGATGGCTCTCTCCTCCCATCGCCGGGGAGATGACCTTCTCCCCATCTGGCCAAGGACGAACCAGCGCAGCCTCAAGCCGACATGGGCCGGAGGTTTCCGTCGCCGCGACCTATGCGCGTCTACGCAAACGAAAACGGCCGCGCATTTCGCGCGGCCGTTTCAATCCGTTCGAGCGTTCTGCCGTCAGCTCGGCTTGCCGGCGGTCGGCTGCGCGACGTAGCGGAGATAGGGCTTCACCGCGTTCCAGCCGGCGGGGAACTTCTCCTTCGCCGCTTCGTCGGAAACGGACGGGACGATGATCACCTCGTCGCCGTTCTTCCAGTCGGCGGGGGTCGCGACCGAGAACTTGGCGGTGAGCTGCAGGCTGTCGATGACGCGCAGGATCTCGTCGAAGTTGCGGCCGGTCGAGGCTGGATAGGTCAGCGAGAGCTTCAGCTTCTTGTCCGGCCCGATCACGAACACCGAGCGCACCGTCGTTGTGTCGGAGGCGTTCGGATGGATCATGCCGTAGAGATTGGCGACAACCTTGTCGTGATCGGCGATCAGCGGGAAGTTGAGCGTCGCGCCGGTCGCGTCCTTGATGTCGCCGACCCACTTGTCGTGGTTGGCGAGCGCATCGACCGAGAGGCCGAGCAGCTTGACGTTGCGCTTGTCGAATTCCGGCTTCAGCTTGGCCGCGGCGCCGAGTTCGGTGGTGCAGACCGGGGTGAAGTTCTTCGGATGCGAGAACAGCACGCCCCAGCTGTCGCCGAGCCACTTGTGGAACGAGATGCGGCCTTCGGTGGTGTCCGCCTCGAAATCCGGAACCACGTCGCCGAGATTGAGTGCCATTTTCCGTTGCTCCTTGCCTGTCCCGCGGCGCGAGCGGCCGTCGGACGATCCTTGGCGCCGATTATCGCGCCGGTATCGGCCCGGTCAATCGCGGTTTATCGGCCGGTCCGAGCATGATTTACCCCTGATCGCGCGATCACGAGCATGAATCCGCCGTGGCAGAATCGGATCACCGCCGCCGCTGGAATAATCGTCCAGAACGCGCCCTCGAACTTTCCTCGGCAAGGTCCTGCCGGCGCCCTGCCCGCGCTTGGCCGCAATTGGCTGACAGATCCTTAACGAAAGCCGGCCAGAATGCCCGCAACTGGATAAACGAGGAGGCGCCAGCATGGCTGCCGGATCGCCCGCTTCGCCGCGCGTCGCGCCCGCTCCGCGGGGACGCTTCGGCCGGCTTGCCGCAACGCTTCTCTCCGCGGCGCTGCTGCCGCTCTCGGCCGGACTCGCCTTCGGCGCCGATGGTCTCGACACGACGCCGGCCAAGGTGCTGTTCAGCAAGGTCAACACGCCGATCCCGATGGAGGCCCGTTCGATCGGTTCCTATGCCAAGGGCTGCCTCGCCGGCGCGGTGGCGCTGCCGGTGAACGGTCCCGACTGGCAGGCGATGCGCCTCTCGCGCAACCGCAACTGGGGCACGCCAGAGCTGGTGAGCTTCACCGAGCGGCTCGCCAGCGACGCCAAGCGGCTGGATGGCTGGCCGGGACTGCTCGTTGGCGACATGGGCCAGCCGCGCGGCGGTCCGGCGCTGACCGGCCATGCCAGCCACCAGATCGGCCTCGATGTCGATATCTGGCTCACGCCGATGCCGAAGAAGACGCTCAGCTATGACGAGCGCGAGACCATGGTCCCCAAGGAGATGGTCAACCAGAAGGCGCGCGTCATCAACGCCTCCAACTGGACGAGCGGCCAGTTCAAGCTCATCCGCCGCGCCGCGCTCGATCCCTCGGTGGCGCGCATCTTCGTCAATGCCGCGATCAAGAAGCAGCTCTGCGTCAGCGCCGGCGCGGATCGCGGCTGGCTCGGCAAGGTGCGGCCCTGGTGGGGCCACACCTTCCATTTCCATGTCCGCCTAGACTGTCCGGCCGACATGGCGAGCTGCGTGCCGCAGAAGGCGCCGCCGCCCGGCGATGGCTGCGGTGCCGAGCTCGATGCCTGGCTGCAGCCGCCGAAGCCCGTCAAGCCGACGAAGCCGGTGAAGCCGGCGCCGCCGCCTAAGCCGATCATGCTGTCCGACCTGCCGGCGGCCTGCCGCGAGGTGCTCATCGGCGCCCCGCCCGGCGAGCGGCCAGACGCCGTGCTGGCGGCGAGCCGGCCGGCCAGCGTGCCGGTGCCGCAGGCGGCGGTCGGCGCTCCGGACGAGATCGAGAACCCGTCGGACCAGACGCCGACCGGCCTGCTGCAATAGCTCAGGCCGCGCTCTTGGCCGGATCCGCGGCCTTGGCCGGATCTGCCTTGGGCGCCACCCAATGCCGCATGGTTGGCAGGCTTCGGTCATATTGCGGCACCAGCTTCAGGCTGGCGCCGAGCTCGGCCGCGGCGCGCCAGGGCCAGCGCGGATCGGCGAGGATCGCCCGGGCGAGCGCCACCATGTCGGCCCTGCCCTCGGCGACGATCGCCTCGGCCTCGGCCGGCGTGGTGATGAGGCCGACGGCGCGGGTCGGAATACCGGAGCCGTGCTGGATCGCCTCGGCGAGATGCGTCTGATAAAGCGGCCCGGCCGGGATGCGGGCGTTGTGCACATTGCCGCCGGACGAGGCGCAGATATAGACGACGCCCGCCTCCTTCAGCGCCCGCGCCACCTCGACCGCCTCGTCGATGCCGAAGCCGCCCTCGACCCATTCGGTCGCCGAGAGCCGCGCCCCGACGAAGACATGATCGGGCAGCGCCGCGCGCACCGCCTTGGCAATGGTCACGATCAGCCGCATGCGGTTCTCGAGCGAGCCGCCCCAGCGGTCGGTGCGCTTGTTGGAGATCGGCGACAGGAACTGGTGCAGCAGATAGCCATGCGCGCCATGCAGTTCGACAAAGTCGAAGCCGGCCCGTGCGGCGCGCTTCGCCGCCTGGACGAAGGCCTCGATGGTCCGCTCGATGCCGGCCTCGTCCAGCGCCTCGGGCACCGGATAGCCGTCGGCGAAGGCGATCGCCGAGGGTCCGACGACCTGCCAGGGATCATCGGCCGGCTTGAGCGGGCCGCCACCCTCGAAGGGGCGTTCGGTCGAGGCCTTGCGGCCGGCATGGCCGAGCTGGATGCCGAAGACCGTCGTCGCCGGCGCGAAGCGGCGCGCCGCGGTCAGCGCGCGCTCGGCCGCCGCCTCGTTGGCGTCTGAATAGAGGCCGAGGCAGCCATGCGTGATGCGGCCGCGCCGCTCGACGCCGGTGGCCTCGATCGTGACCATCGCGGCGCCGGAGATGCCGAGCGAGATCCAGTGGTGGAGATGCCAGTCCGTCGCCGAGCCGTCATCGGCCGAATACATGCACATCGGGGCGATGGCGATGCGGTTGGCGAGCGTATGGGATCCGAGCGCAAGGGGGGTGAACAGCGCGGGCGCCATGAGAGACCTTTCGGAGGGAAGGAGGAAGGATCGGCCGGTGGCGGGGAGATAGGCAGCGCCGGCGCCTTGCGGAAGCCCCGCGACCCGCGGCCTTCGATCACGCCCCGTTGATGCGCCACCAGCCGGCGATGGCGTGGCGCGGCCGGTGCGCCGGCAGCACCTCGTGCGGGATCTCCTCCGAGAGCATCAGCACGACCCGCCCCGCCTTCGGCAGGACGGTCGCGGCCGGTTCAGCATGATCGTCGGGCGAGCGCCAGAGCCGCAGCGCCCCGCCATCCCCCTCGCCCCAGTCCGCGTCGAGATAGGTGACGAAGGACACGACGCGGTTCTTCGCGCCCTGCAGTCGGTCGAGATGACGGCCATAGAAACCGCCGACCGGATAGGCGATGAAATTGCACTCGAAATCGAACAGGCCGAGAAAGAGGCGGCGGTTGATGAGGAGCCGCAGTTCCTCGGTCATCGCCAGTAGCCGCCGCTCGGCCTCGGTTCCGGCGTCGAGCCAAAGGATGGCAGCGCGGCGGATTTCACCGTCGCGCCGGAAGGCATCGTCGCGGCCGACGCCGGCGACCGCCAGTCGTCCGGCCGCGATATGGCCGCGTAATTCTTCAGAAAGAGCGGAAGCGAGATCCGCCGGAACGATGCCGTCGGCAATGGCGAAGCCCTCGTCGGCAAGGCGCTCGACGAGGGCCTGGAGAGACGGGCCGGCTTCGGCCTCCTCCGTGTCGCCGGGAGCCGAGGCCGCGCTCAAGCGGCAGCCACGCCGGTGCCGACCGGGCAGGCGACGCCCGTACCGCCGAGACCGCAATAGCCGCCCGGATTCTTGGCGAGATATTGCTGGTGGTAGTCCTCGGCGAAATAGAAGGGCCCGCGCGGGGCGATTTCCGTGGTGATGGCGCCAAAGCCCCTCTTGGCGAGCTCGGGCGCATAGGCGTCGCGCACCCGCTCCGCCGCCGCGCGCTCGGCCTCGTCCGCGACATAGATGCCGGAGCGATACTGCGTGCCGACATCATTGCCCTGGCGCATGCCCTGTGTTGGGTCGTGGCTCTCGAAGAAGAGCTTCACCAGCGCCTCATAGGAGGTCACCGCGGGGTCATAGGCGACGAGCACCACTTCATTATGGCCGGTGCGGCCGCTGCAGACTTCCTCATAGGTCGGATTCGGCGTCTCGCCGGCCGCATAGCCGACGGCCGTCGCATAGACGCCGGGCGCCTTCCAGAACGCGCGCTCGGCGCCCCAGAAGCAGCCGAGGCCGAACACGGCGGTGCGGATGCCGTCCGGATAGGGGCCGGCGATCGGCTTGCCATTGACGAAGTGGCGGCCGGGCGTGGTGATCGGCGTCTCGCGGCCGGGAAGCGCCGTTCCGGGGGCCGGCATCGAGGCCTTGCGGGCAAAGAGGTCGAGGAGATTCATGGCAGTCTCCCTTGCTGGAGGCGGAGTGAACCGTCAAGCCACGGCGCGGAGGCGCGCAGGCCGGGCGGCGAGAATGAGCAGCGCGCCGAGCGCGCCGAAGACGAGCCAGGCCGGCAGCGCCAGCACGGCGAGGAAGGGCGATGTCAGCATCGAGCCCCCGAGCGCGGTTTCGGCGGCGGCAAGGCTGGCGGCGTCGGCGCCGCGCCAGGCTTCAGCGAGCGGGGTCGTCACCAGCGCGGAGGCGGCGATCGACCGCGTGCCGTCGATGACGATCGCGATCACCGCGCCGGCGAGCGCGAAAAGGCCTGCGAGACGGACGAGGAAGCGGACCATGGCGGATGCTCGCGTCGGAAGCCGCCGATCATGACCCGAACCGCCGCGCCGGCCAAGCGGCCGGCCCGACGCCGAAGGATGATCGATAGCGCGACAATACCGCAGGCCGCCCGGTTCGCGAGCGGCCCCTCGGATAAGCGCCAATATGGTGATGTGCCGCTCGCCGGGCAAGATGGATGCCCGGCGAGGCGCGGCCGCCGCGGCTAGACACGCAGCAGCGTCTTGATGGCGCGCCGCTCGTCCATCGCCTTGTAGCCCTCGGCCACGTCGGCGATCGGCAGTTCGAGGTCGAACACCTTGCCCGGGTTGATCTTGCGGCTCAGCACCAGGTCCATGAGATGCGGCAGGAATCGGCGCACGGGAGCCGGACCGCCGAGCAGGCTCGACTGCGCGAAGAACAGCCGCTGGCCATCGAATGTGACGCCATGCGGCACGCCGACATAGCCGATATGGCCGCCGGGCCGGCAGACGCTGATGGCCTGCTCCATGGATTCCTGCGTCCCGACGCATTCGAGCACCGAGTCGGCGCCGATACCGTCGGTCAGTTCCCTGATCCGCCTGATTCCGTCCTCGCCGCGCTCGGCGATGATGTCGGTGGCGCCGTATTCGAGCGCCAGTTCCTGGCGCGCCTTGTGCCGGCTCATCGCGATGATCCGCACCGCGCCCATCTCCTTCGCCGCAAGCACGCCCATGAGCCCTACCGCGCCATCGCCGACCACGACGGCCGTGCCGCCCTCCTTCACCGCGGCCGCCTCCGCCGCATACCAGCCGGTGCCGAGAACGTCGGAGGTCGCCAGGAGGCTGGGGATCAGGTCGTCCGCCGGCATCTCGTCGGTCGCGACCAGCGTGCCATCGGCGAGCGGAACGCGAGCGTAAGGCGCCTGCGCGCCCGTCATGAATTCGCGCTCGATGCAGGATGACGGGAAGCCGAAGCGGCAATGCGGGCAGGTATTGTCCGAGGTGGCGAAGGAGCCGACGACGAACTGGCCGGGCTTCACCGAGGTGACGGCGCTGCCGACTTCGACGACGACGCCGCAATATTCATGGCCCATCGCGGCCGGACCGGAGAGCGGCTGCAGCCCGCGATAGGGCCAGAGGTCGGACCCGCAGATGCAGGTCGCGGACAGGCGGATGATCGCATCGGTCGGCTTCCGGATGGTGGGCTCGGGGACCTCCTCGTAGCGGACATCGCCGGGAGCATGGAGAATGGTGGCAAGCATGGGTCTGATCCTCTGACGCGGGTTTCAGGCGCCGTAGTCGGCGTCGGTGACGTGTTCGGCCCAGTCGACCGCCCTGCCGTCCTGGACCTCCTGGATGGCGATATGCGTCATGGCGGTCGCCTGCGCGGCGCCGTGCCAGTGACGTTCGCCGGGCGCGAACCAGACGGTGTCGCCCGGACGGATCTCCTCGATCGGCCCGCCCTCGCGCTGCACCCGGCCGAGACCGGCGGTCACCACCAATGTCTGGCCGAGCGGATGCGTGTGCCAGGCGGTGCGGGCGCCGGGCTCGAAGGTCACGAGCGCGCCCTGCACGCGCGCCGGGTCGAAACTGTTGAACAACGGATCGATGCGGACGGTGCCGGTGAACCAGTCGGCGGGACCTTTGCCGGACGGACGCGATCCGGCGCGGATGATGTCCATGCGCAATCTCCTTCTAGTCGATGCGCTCGATGCGCAGCCTGAACTCGCCCTTGATGAGCAGCGGTGCGAGATCGCCGTCGAAGCGGCCGAGCCGCACGAGATCGCGCGTGCTCTCGTAGCTTCCATGGAACAGTGCGAGATTGCCCCAGGGGACAAAGTAGCAGAGGTCGCCCGCCCGCGCGTCGGGAACAGGCCCACGCGTCAGCGCGCGCAGCTTGCGGGGGAGATAGGCGATCTTCTCGTTGCTGCCGAAATCGCTCGCCTCGAGGTCGAGCGGCAGCATGGCGAGGAACTCCCGAGCCGACGGATTGTCCTCGAGCGTCGCCGCCATCGTTTCGCCGGCCAGGAAAAGGCGGATCTTCATCGCAGTCAGCTCCCCCGCGGCGCCATCGGTTCGCTCTTCACCGACCGCGATCTTCGGGAGCGCGGCCGCGGCGACGGCGGCCAGCAACAGTCTGCGGCGCGTTGGATCGATCGGGCTCATCGCGAAACATCCTTTGGTCGTCGCGATCGCAACGCCCGCTCCTCGGCTTCGGCGGCGGAGATGCGCCGCTGTTGCGCTCGGATATAGTCCCAGACCATTATCCCGATTAGCCATGCAATTGCGCATGCGCCTATCGGCTGCGGATATGAATGGCGGGAACGAGCCGATGCGGCGCGAGGACCTGGGCGACCTCATCTGGTTTCTTGCCGTGGCCGAGGAGCGGAGCTTCACGCGGGCGGCGGCCCGGCTCGGCACGTCGCAATCGACTCTCAGCCACGCGATCAGGCAGCTCGAGGCGCGGCTCGGCCTCCGCCTGCTGACGCGGACCACGCGCAGCGTCGCCCCGACCGAAGCCGGCGAGCGGCTCCTGGCGAGCCTCGCGCCGCATGTCGCAGGCATCGAGGATGGCCTCGCCAGCCTGATGACGCTGCGCGAGCGGCCGTCCGGCACGGTCCGGATCAGCGTCTCCGATCATGCTTTCGCGACGGTGCTGTGGCCGCGGCTGCGGCCGGTTCTCGAAGGCTATCCGGACATCCATCTCGAATTCAGCATCGACAATGTGCTGCGCAACATCGTCGAGGAGCGTTTCGACGCCGGCGTCCGGCTCGGCGAAAGTCTCGACAAGGACATGATCGCGGTCCGCGTCTCGCCGGACTGGCGGCTCGTCGCCGTCGCGGCGCCGGCTTATTTCGCGACCCGCTCGCAGCCGCTGGTGCCGCAGGACCTCGTCCGGCACAACTGCATCAACCATCGCCATGGCCGGACCGGCGGTCTCTATGCCTGGGAGTTCGAAAGGGACGGGCGCGAATTGCGGGTCAGGGTAGAGGGCCAGCTGATCCTCAGCTCCTCGCTGCCGATGGTCGATGCAGCCCTCGCCGGCGCTGGTATCGCCTATGTCCCCGAGGACCTCGTCGCCGACCATGTCGCGGCGGGCCGGCTGGTCCAGGTGCTCGACGACTGGTCGCCCTTCTTCCCGGGCTATTTCCTCTATTATCCGAGCCGGCGACAGCTCTCGCCGGCGATGACCATCGTCATCGACGCCCTTCGGCTCCGGTGAGACGATCGGCGTCGTGCAGGATTGCCCGGTCGCGACCTTCTTCCTTCGCCCGATAAAGCGCTGCGTCGGCGGCCGCGAGCAAGGCGGCGGCCGAGCCTGCCGACCGACCCCGCGTCGCAGCGATTCCGGCGCTGAGGGTGACTGCGGGCAGCCCCTCGCGCACCGAGGCCGGCGCCTCCCGCAGTGCCGCGCGCACGCGCTCGGCGACGCATCGCGCGCCAGTAGCGTCGGTATCGGCTAGCAGCATCGCGAACTCCTCCCCGCCGATGCGGGCAGGCAGGTCGCCCGGCCGTCGCGCGCAGCGGTCGAAGGCGCCGGCGATCAGCTTCAGCACCTCGTCACCGACGCCATGGCCGTGCCGGTCGTTCAACTGTTTGAAGTGATCGGCATCGAACAGAACGACAGCGAAGTCTGCGCCGGTCCGGGCCGCGCGCCGCCACTCGCGCTCGAGGCTCTCGTCGAACTGCCGCCGATTGGCGAGGCCGGTCAGGAAGTCCGTCCTCGCCTGTCGTTCGAGCTCCTCCTGCGCGGCGGCGCGAAGGCGGGATTCGCGGGCGAGCAGCAGCGCCGCGATGACGAGCGCCGCGCTGATGACGAAAGCAAGGCCACCGATGAGAACGGACTGCCGCCGCCAGTTCGCATAGAGCGGCTCGGTGGCGAGGCCCGCCGATACCACCAGCTTGGTGCCCTCCACCCTGTCGAAGGCGAACAGCCTTTCGACGCCATCGATCGACGATCGCGAGACGAAGCTCCCCGAGCCCATCAGCTGCATGCGCTGGAAATTGGCGTTGCGCGACAGGTCGCCAATCGCGGAGGCGGCGTCAGGCAGAGCCGGCTTCCGCGCGATGATCTTGCCGCTCCCGGAGACGACGATGATCGAATCGGATGGACCGATCGGGATCGGGGCAAGCAGGCCGCGAACCGTGCCGAGATCGACCACGGCCGCCGCGACGCCCCCGAACTTGCCGTCGCTGCGGGTCATGCGGCGGCTCAGGACGATGGTCTGGTGACCCTCGCTGCCGACGAGGGGATCGCTGATGAGCAGCCCGAGGCCGGCGCCCGCCCGATGCGCCTTGAAGAACGGCAGCTCGGCATGATCGATATCCGGCGCCATGCCCTGCCCGGCCAGCACCCGGCCGCCGGGGCCGAGAATGGTGATGGAGCCGATGCCGGGGTCGCTTGCCCGGATGTTGCTCAGGAGAAGACGCCAGACATCGTCGTCCAGCATGCGCAATGTCGGATCGGCGAAAATCGCGATGACCAGCCGGAGCGTGGCGTCATAGCTTTCGAACCGGGCGCGCAAGAGACTCTCGATGCTGGCGACCGACGCGCGGCCGATCAGCAGCGCGCGGGCCTCGACCTCCTGCCGATACTGCCAGAGCGAAACCCCGATCGCCGCCAGCACCATGAGGGCGGCGACGGCGCTCGCGACCACGAGCGGCACGCCGGAGCGTCGCCGGGCGTTCCTCCGCTCCGGCGGAACGCTCGGACGTCCCTGACGAAAGTGCGGGGGCCATGACTTGATGGGGGCGAACATCGCAACATCCAGCACGACTCGAACGACCCCCGAGACGCCATTCTTGTCGTCCGGTTGGACAAGTTCAACCCGTTGCAGCGCCCGCCGCCCCGCTCCAGCCTGGCCGCCGGGCGGCGCCGGCGAGGTCCGTCACGCCGCCTTGACGATCCGGAAGCCCTCGATCTCCGCGACGATCGGCAGGCCGGCCCAGCGCTTCGTATCGTGCAGGATGATGAGGCGGCCGAGATCGCCGCCGATCTCGGTGTTGATCCGATCGATCGTCTTGAGCTGGTCCCAGGTGCTGCCGACGGCATTGGCGAGCGGCACATAGACGCCGTCGTGATTGTGACCGCAGATATTGGCGGCGGTGTAGATGCAGTCGCCGGCCACGACGATGCGGCCGCGCGCCGTCTCCAGGATGATGAATTGCTGGCCGATGGTATGGCCCGGGCCGGTCCGCACATGCAGGCCCGGCAGAAGATTGTCGCGGTCACCATCCACGAGGTCGAGCCGGTGCTCGATCGAGGCATCGAAGGCCCGGCGCATGTCGTCCGGATTGATGATCGCCGTCAGGGCACCGAAGCGCGGCGGCAGGGCCAGGAGCTCGACCCAGCTCAGGATCTCGTGCTTCTGCACATGGATCATCGCATTCGGGAACTTGCCGATCGAGCCCATATGGTCGAAATGCGCATGGCTGAGGACGATGTCTGTGACGTCTCCCGCCTCGACGCCCAGCGCCTCTAGCATGGTGAGCGGCGAGATCCAGTCGGGGATGCCGAACTTCTCGCTGAACGCGGCGCCGCTGCCCTCGCGCATGAAGCCGGTATCGATCAGGACGACCCGGTCGTCCCGCCGCGCGAGCACGAAGGAGAAGGGCAGATCGACCACACCGGCATCATGCGCGCCAAGGATCAGGCCGGCGACCAACTGGTCCTTCGAGCGTGCGAATTCGAGGACATGGACCTCCCAGAGCGCCTCACCATCGGTCATCGTCGTCTCCTCAGCTCTCGGAAATCATGCGGCCAAGACTGGCGAGGCCGACGGCGACGATCAGGATCGCGCCCTGGAAAATGTACTGCGAGAAGGTCGGCGCGCCGAAGATATTGAGGCCGTTGAAGCCGAAGGCGATGATCAGCACGCCGACAAAGGTGCCGAGCACATGGAACTCGCCGTCGCGCATCGTCGCCGAGCCGAGGAAGACGGCGGCGAAGGCGGTGAGCAGATAGCTGTCGGCCGCGCTGGTCGTGCCGCTGCCGAGGCGCGAGGCGAGCAGGATGCCGGTCAGCGCCGCGCACATGCCGGAGACCATGAAGCCGAGGATCTTGATGCGGTCGACATTGATGCCGGCGAGACGCGCCGCCGCGGGATTGCCGCCGACGGCCTGAATTTCCTGCCCGAGGGCGGTGCGCTCGACAAGGATCCAGAGACCGCCGAGCACGGCAGCCATGATGACGATGTTGTTCGGGATGCCGAAGAGCCAGCGGCCGAGCGACAGCTGCAGGAAGGCTTCCGGCACGCCGGCGACGATCGGGACGCCGGCCGAATAGGCGAAGGCGAGGCCGGTCAGGATCGTGCCGACGCCGAGCGTCGCGATCACAGAATTCACCTTCGCCTTGGTCACGATGATGCCGTTGACGAAGCCGATCAGCGCGCCGAGCGCGATCACGATCAGAATCGCCAGCGGGATCGGCAGCTTGTTGGCGACGATGAGGCCGGTGACCAGCACCCCGTGCAGGCTCGCCGCGAAGCCGATCGACAGATCGAGCTCGCCGACGATGACTGCGAGCGTCAATCCGCCGGCGATGATCATCGCGAGCGAGGCCTGGTTCAGGACATTGGTGAAGTTGTTCACCGTCGGGAACGCGCGCGGCGACAGGAAGGCGAAGACCGCGATCATCGCCAGGAGGCCGATGATGGTCGCGTAGCGGGCGAAGAAGCCGAGCGCTGCCTTCGATGCCGGCGAAAGGCGTCGTCCACCGCTCATCACCATGCTCATATCGTATCCTCCTGGACCGGCTCGCGGCCGACAAAATAGCTCGCTTCGACGATGGCGTTGCGGGTGATCGCACTGCCCTCGAGCGTGCTGACGATCCGGCCCTCGACCATGATCAGGACGCGGTCGCAAAGATCGGGAAGCTCGTCGGGCTCGGACGAGATGACGATGACCGCCATGCCGCGCGCCGCCAGTTCCCGCACCAGGCGATGGATCTCGCCCCGCGCGCCGATATCGACGCCGCGGGTCGGTTCGTCGAGGATCAAAACCTTCGGTGCCCTCAGCAGCCAGCGCCCGATCACCACCTTCTGCTGGTTGCCGCCCGAGAGCCGCCCGACCGGCGTGTCGATGCCGGGCGTCTTCACCGCGAGATCGCGGACGATCTGCAGCGAGAGCGCCTCGCGCTTGCGACGATGGATCAGCGGCCAGACCGGGCTGCGGACGATATTGGCGAGGTTGGCGATCTGCAGATTGAACGCGACGCTCTTCGTAAGCAGCAGGCCTTCGGCGCGACGCTCCTCCGGCACGAGGCCGAGCCCCGCCTTGACGGCCTCTGTCGCGCTCCGAGGCGCGAAGGGCGCGCCATCGAGCGTCATCGCGCCGCGATCGGCGCGGTCGGCGCCGTAGACGAGGCGCACCAGCTCGGTCCGCCCGGCCCCGACGAGCCCGCCGATGCCGAGCACCTCGCCGCGGCGCAGCTCGAAGCTGACGTCATTCACCTTTGGCGCGCGGGTGATCCCCTTCACGGTCAGCGCGACGTCGCCCTTGACGGCCGCGCGGCGCTCAGGGGCCGCCGCCAGCTCGGCCTTGCCGCCGACGATCGCTTCGATCAGGGCCGGGCGGGTGATGGCGGCGCCCTCGAGGCAGCCGACGGACCGGCCATCGCGGAAGATGCTGACGCGGCTGCAGAGCCGCATGATCTCGTCGAGGCGATGTGACACATAGAGAACCGCGACGCCGGAGGCGGAGAGGTCTTCGACGATCGCGAACAGTTTCTCGGCTTCGGCGGCCGAAAGCGAGGCCGTCGGCTCGTCCATGACGATCAGCCGCGCCTTGCGGACCAGCGCACGGCAGATATTGATCAGCCAGTTCTCGGCGGTGGAAAGGCCCTTCACGCTGGCAAAGAGCGGCGCCTTGATGCCGACGCGCTCGGCGATCGGCGCGACGTCCCGCGCCGCCGCCTGCCAGTCGACCATGCCGAACCGAGTCTTCTTCGGAACGCCGAGCAGGATGTTCTGCAAGACGGTCATGCCGGGAATGAAGGCGAGCTCCTGATGGATGAAGCTCATGCCGAGATCGGTCGCGTGATGCGGCGTCGGCAGCGAGACCGGCACGCCGTCGACGAGGACCCGGCCCGCATCCGGCTGGACGAGACCGGCCAGAACCTTGATCAAGGTCGATTTGCCGGCGCCATTGGCGCCGACGAGGCCATGCACTTCACCCGGCGCGATCGCCAGCGATACGCCCGCCAGCGCGTGCACGCCGCCATAGGACTTGGCGATATTCTCGGCCAGGACGAAAGGCTTCGTCCCGGCCGAGGCGATCATGTCGGATGAGAGCATCGGGCGAGGACTCGGCGCTCAGTTGCCGACGGCTTCGGGATGCTCGGCGATGAAGGCCTTGACGTTATCGGCCGTGATCAGGACCGCCGGAACCTCGACCGCCTTGGGCTGCCACTCGGCCTTGGCCTTGATGATCTCGGGAAGCAGCTTGACCATGTCATAGCCTTCCTTGCGGCTGTCTTCCCACGCCGTCGCGGTCATGTGGCCGTTCTTGATGTTCTCGATCGCCTGCGCATTGCCATTGACGCCGTAGACCTTGACGTCGGTCCGGCCCTGCTGGCGCAGCGAACTGATCGCGCCGATGGCCGGATCGTCCCAGCAGCCCCAGATGGCGAGGTTGCCGTCGCCAGCCGGGTTCGAGGCGAGCCAGGCATTGGCATATTGCGCGCCGTCCTCGAAATAGCCGGGGATGCGGACTTCGTTCTTGGTGACCTTGATACCCGGATGCTTGGCGAGAACCTCGTCGAGCAGGGCCTCGCGATTGCGGCAGACCTCGCCGGTGCGGTAGGTCAAGGCGAGCAGGCCCGCCGTCTCGCCGAGATCGGCGACCATCTTCTCGATCACCGGCAGCGCGATCGGCGCGCCGGATCCGTTGGTCGCAGCCACCGAGCTGCCGATGCCGCCGCCCCAGGTGACGACCGGGATGCCGGCGCCCTTCGCGGCTTCGAGGCCGGCGCCGATCGAGGAATAGGGGAACACCATGTCGATGACGGCGACCGCGCCGCGCTGGGCGAAATTCTGGATCGCGGCATTGGCCTGGTCCGCGCTGCCGGCGGCGTCGATGACCGACACCTCCCAGCCGAGCTCCTCGCCGGCGGCCTTCGCGCCGGTGATGTAGCGGACATTGTTCGCCTCGGTCGCGGCGATCGAGACGATGCCGAGCAACGGCTTTTCCTGCGCCGCCGCGACGCCTGTCGACAGGGCGAGAGCCGTCAGCAGCGAGATGCCGAGCGTCATTCTGGTCATTTGTTTTCCTCCCCAGAGAACCGCGTCAACACGCATCGCCCGCGGGCGAACGTGTGCTAACCGTTTTGCTATGTGCAATCAAATCCGGCCCTCTGGCAAGAGGGAGTTCCAGATTAGTCGCCTAGACAAGCCAGTTTGCGCGGCTAGAATATGGCGAAACGATTAGCTCGGTGTCGAATGGCAACCATCAAGGATGTGGCGAAGGCCGCGGCAGTCTCCACGGCGACCGTCTCGGCTGTGATCAACGATTCCGCCTATGTCAGCCCTCCCTTGAGGGCCCGCGTCCAGGCGGCGATCCACGAGCTGAAATATGAGCCGTCCCAGATGGCGCGGAACCTCAAGAAGGGCCGTAGCGAGCTGATCGCGCTGATCGTCGCCGACCTCGCCAATCCGTTCTTCGCGCGCATGGTCTGGGCGGCGGAGGCCGCCGTGGCGGCCTGGGGCTATTCGCTGGTCGTCTTCAACAGCGACGAGAAGCCCGAGAACGAGCGGAAGGCGCTGGCGCGCATCCGGGCGCTCTCCTGCGATGGCGCCCTCATCGTTCCCGTCGGCCTGCCGGCTCATTATGCCCAGCGCGACGCCGAGGGGCGCAGCTTCCCGACGGTGCTGTTCGGACGCGTCGTCGACGATCGGCAGTCCGATACGGTCACCATCGACAATGTCGCCGCGGCGAGCCAGGTGACCAACTATCTGCTCGATCTCGGCCATACGCGGATCGGCTCGATCACCGGCCCGCTGCATCTGACGACCGGTCGCGGGCGGCTGGACGGCATGCTGGAGGCGATGGCGCGCCGCGGCGTCGCGCCCGAGCCGGGCCATGTCCGCTCGGGCGAATTCCGCGAGGATGTCGCCTATTCCGTGGCGCGGGAAATGCTCGATCGGCCCGACCGGCCGACGGCCCTCTACGTCGCCAATGGCGTGATGGCGCTCGGCGTGATGCGGGCCCTGGCCGATCTCTCGATCCACTGCCCCAACGACATCTCGATCGCCTCGACCGACACGATCTCCGGCATCGGCGGCCTCAGGCCGCGACTGACGCGAACCGAACATCCCATCATCGAGATGACCAACGAGGCGCTGCGTCTCCTGGTCGACCGCATCCAGCGCGGCAAGGACAAGCCGCCGCGCAACGTCGTCTTCCAGCCGGCCCTCGTCCTCGGCGAGAGCTGCGCGCCCCTACGGCGGGGCTGACGACGACAAGACGGCGTTCGAGCCGCCTGACGACGGCTCGAAACTCAGTCGCCCAAGATCGTGGCGGACGGCGGCGCCGACCAGCTGGAACCAGGCTGAGTGGCCGCTCCCCGTCGCTCTCCTATCGCGGAAGGGCTTCCCCCGTCTCCGGGTCGAACAGGTGGACATCGGCCGGCTCGATACGAAGATCGATCGTCTCGCCGGGCCGGAAGCGACCGGCTCCGGGCATCACCGCCGTCAGCGAAGCGCCCACGAGGTCAAAGACGAGATGGGTCTGCGCGCCGGTCGGCTCGATGAGTGCGAGTCGGGCCGCGCTGAAGGTCGCCGGCGCGGCGCCAACCATCACATGCTCCGGCCGGATCCCGACCGTCACACGGCGTCCGGGGCCGCTGCCTTCGGGCAAACGGCCCAGGGCTATCGGCGTGCCATCGGCCAACACCGCATGGGGCCCGCCCTCGCTGCCGAGCGTCCCGTCGAGAAAGTTCATGGTCGGCGAGCCGATGAATCCGGCGACGAAGCGGTTGGCCGGGCGCTCATAGAGTTCGATGGGCTCGCCCATCTGCTCGATCCGGCCCTTGTTCATGACGACGACGCGATCTGCCAGCGTCATCGCCTCGATCTGGTCATGCGTCACATAGATCGACGTCTTCCGCACCTTGGCATGCAGTGCCTTGATCTCGGTGCGCATCTGCACGCGCAGTTTGGCATCGAGATTGGACAGCGGCTCGTCGAAGAGGAACACCGCCGGATCGCGAACGATGGCGCGGCCCATGGCGACACGCTGGCGCTGACCCCCGGAGAGCTGCGATGGGCGACGGGCGAGCAGGTCCTCGATGTCGAGCAGCCGCGCCACATCGGCGACGCGCTTCCTGACTTCGCCGGCTGCGAGCCCGGCGATCTTCAGATTGAGGCCGATATTCTGCTCGACCGACATATGCGGGTAGAGCGCGTAGTTCTGGAAGACCATCGCGACATTGCGCTGCTTCGGGGTCTCGTCGTTGACGCGGCGTCCGTCGACGCGCACCTCGCCCCCGGTGATGTCCTCGAGCCCCGCGATCATGCGCAGCATGGTGGATTTGCCGCATCCGGACGGGCCCACCAGCGCGATAAATTCGCCGTCGGCGATGCGGAGGTCGATGCCATGGAGAATGTCCGCGGAGCCATAGGATTTCCGCAGACCAGAGAGTTCCACCGTGCTCATTCGTCCTCCCATTGTCGGCCCGGCGCTCGGCATTGCGCCGATCCCGCGCCTTTCGCGACGCAGCGCGTTCCTCGTCCCGTCCCATCCTCCGCGCGCCACGCCGGACCACCGCCGGCTTGAACGCGCCGCCTTGGCCGCGCTATCAAGCACCGTGTGCACGCGTGTGCACACTATTGGCCTCGTTTCTTCGCGGTCAAGGGTCCTTGAGGAGTGCGCATGAATTGAAGGGACCCAAGAAGACGGTGAGTTCCGCGGAAGTTGCGCGCCTCGCAGGAGTCTCCCGCTCAGCAGTGTCGCGGACCTTCACGCCCGGCGCCTACGTGTCGGAGGAAACGCGACGGCGTGTGCTGGAGGCGGCGGAGATGCTGCACTACAGCCCAAACGCCATAGCGCGCAGCCTGAGCAAGAAGAGCAGCGGGCTGGTCGGGATCATCGCCTCCAATCTCGACAATCCCTTCTATGCCGCGATGCTGGCCGAACTCAGCAGCCAGCTGCAGCGCCATGACTACGGCATCCTGCTCCTGGTTGCCGACTCGCCGAAGCTCGACACGCTGATTCCTAAGCTCTTGTCCTATCAGGTCGACGGCGTGATCCTGCCGGCTGCGACGCTTTCCTCGCAAATGGCGGTGATCCTGCAGCGTTCCGGCCGGCCGGTCGTCCTGGTCAACCGCTATCTGCGCGACGAAGTCGTCAGCTCGGTCTCGGGTGATAATGTCGGCGGCGGCCGAGCGGTAGCGGAGCTGCTCGTCGCGACGGGGCATCGCCGCATCGCCTTCATCGCCGGGCAGGACGACACGTCATCGAGCCGCGATCGGCAGCAGGGCCTCGCAGAGGGTCTGGCCCGCCATGGCATTGCAATCTGCGCCCGCGAGACCGGCCAGTTCAACCATCATCAGGGCGCCATCGCGGCGCGCCAGCTGCTGTCGCGCTATCCCCGACCCGACGCCATCTTCTGCGCCAACGACGTGATGGCGATGGGCGCGCTTGAGGTGGCCAAGGTCGAGTTCGGCCTGCGCGTGCCTGAGGATCTCGCCATCGTCGGCTACGACAATTCGGAGCAGGCCGGCTGGCCGCTGCATCAGCTGACCACGGTCGACCAGCATCTCGGTGCGATGGCGCGCGAGGCGGTCG
Source organism: Allobosea sp. (assembly GCA_017307955.1). GTDB lineage: Bacteria > Pseudomonadota > Alphaproteobacteria > Rhizobiales > Kaistiaceae > Kaistia. The sequence goes on from JAFKFV010000017.1 coordinate 209,109, forward strand.
AACTGCTGGTCGACAGGCTGCGCACAGGCCACGATGGCATCGAGCATCGCATCGTTCCCGCGACACTCGTCCAGCGTGCGACGACCCGGCGTCGACCGGATTGACAGCCGTCGTTTGCCTGCCTTAGCGTGTGCACACGCGTGCAGAGACATGCCGCGACGCTTCTGGGAGGAAGAACCATGCGCAGTTTGAGGACGCGCGTCGGCCTGCTTTTGCTGGCCACGAGCATGATCGCAGCATCCGGCGCCGCCTTCGCCGAGCAGGTGACGCTCAACTTTCTGACCGCAGAGAAGGACGAGACCGTCGCGCCGGTCATCGCGGGCTTCGAGAAGCTCCATCCCGACATCAAGGTCGTGCACACGACGGTGCCGTTCGACAGCATGAACGCGACCATCGAGGCCCGGGTCGGCGGCCAGGATTCGAGCATCGACGTCTTTCTCGTCGACAGCCCGCGCGTCCCCGCGATGGCCAATCGCGGCTATCTCATGAATCTGAACGAGTTCCGTGACGCGGCCGACAAGGTCTCGAACGACGTCGCCATGGGCGTCGTGAGCTGGAAGGGCGACATGTACGCCCTGCCGCTTTGGACCTCGACCCAGCTCATGTATTATAACAAGGATCTCCTCGACAAAGCCGGCATCCCCTATCCGGGCGCCAAGGAAGAGGATCGGCTCACCTATGACCAGGTCGTCGATCTCGCGAAGAAGGCGCAGGCCGCCGGCGCGAAGTTCGGCTTCCTGCCCGAGCAGATCGATCGTTATTACCAGCTCCAACCGCTTTTCGAATCGATCGGTGGCGGCTCCGGCCTGACCGGACCGGACAACCTGACGCCCGATATCACCAATCCGAAATGGATCGAGGCGGCGGAGTTCTATTCATCGCTGTTCAAGGACGGTATCGCGCCTCGCGGCGTCCCGAACGACCAGATGAGTTCCGTCTTCACAAGCGGTGATGTCGCGTTCTACATTGGCGGACCCTGGCAATTCCGTCCCTTCAACGCGGCAGAGGGCCTGAAATACGGCGTCGCTCCCGTCCCCTATTTCAAGGGCGGCAAGCCGGTCGTGCCCACCGACAGCTGGGCAGTGGGCATCAGCCCCTACGCCGCTCATCCGGACGAGGCGAAGAAGTTCGTCGAGTATATGTCGATCAACCCGGAAGGCGCATTGCTTTCGGTCGCCAACAACCCGATCCCGCCGACCAACGAGGAAGCCTACAAGACCTATATCGACGGCATTGCTGCCCTCAATCCGGATGTCGGGCCGGCCGCCAAGGAGATCATGACCTACGAGCTGGCCAAGAATTCTGTCAGCCGTCCGCGCTCGATCGGCTATGTGGCTTTCGAGGAGATCATGAACCGGGCGTTCAGCGACATCCGCAACGGCGCCGATGTCACGACCACGCTGCAGCAGGCGCAGGACCAGCTCAACTCCACGCTGGCCCGTATCCAGTAAGGCCTCACCAGATGGCGCGCCGGTTCTCCGGTGCGCCCTCATCATCGAAGCCGAGGGGAGCGGGCAGATGAACCGTCGCAGGAACCTCTATGCCGCGCTGTTCTTCCTGGCGCCGGCGATCATCTCGGTAATCGTGCTGCGCCTGTGGCCGGCGCTGGTTGCGGTGCACTATTCGTTGCTGGCGCCGCGCGCAACCAGCTACAGCTTCGAAAACTATACCTACATCTTCGGCGACCCCGTCTTCCGCAACTCGCTCTGGATCACGCTGATCTATTCGATCATCGTCAATCCCTTGCAGATCGCGGCGGCGCTGGGGCTCGCGCTATTGATGAACAACCGCCTGCCGACCACCGGCTTCTGGCGCACGCTCATCCTGTTGCCGGTCGCAATCCCGCAGAGCGTCTCGGCCGTTATCTGGGCGGTGGCCTTCCGACCGGATGGTCTCATCAACGCGGTGCTGGCGCCGTTCGGCATCGGCCCGCAGCCTTTCCTGACATCGCCCGACCAGGCGCTCGCCTGCATTATCCTGATGGTGAGCTGGGTTGGCGTCGGGTACTGGATGACATTTCTCATTGCCGGCCTGCAGGATATCCCGAAATCGCTCTATGAGGCAGTGACGATCGACGGCGCCAATCGCTGGCAACGCTTCCGCTATGTGACGCTGCCGCAACTAAGAAGACCGCTGACTTTCGTGCTGGTCGCCGATACCGTCGCGAACTTCCTCGTCTTCGCGCCGGTGCAGATCCTGACTAAAGGCGGGCCGCAGGGATCGACGAATCTCATCATGAACGAGGTCTATACTCGTGCTTTTCTGCAGGGCGACAGAGGCAGCGCTTCGGCGGCGACCGTTGTATTGGTGCTGCTCGTTCTGATTGTTGTCCTGGTCCAGTTCCGCCTCATGAATGACAGCGGGGAGCAGTCGCGATGAATATGAGCGCGCGCCGAAGCTTCCAGATGGTGCTTATCGTCACGTTCGGGCTCCTTTTCGTATTTCCACTGTATTGGGTGTGCATCAGCGCTTTCCGGCCGGAAGACGATATCTTCCGTTATCTTTCGCCGCTGCGTATCTGGACCTTCCTTCCGAACCGCGTTACATTCGACAACATCGTTACGCTGTGGATGAGCCCGTTCGCGCGGGCGATCTTCAATTCGATCTTCGTCGCCGTCGCGACCGTGGCCGGCGGCCTCGTCGTCTGCGCGATGGCCGCTTTCGCGCTGGCCGTGATCGAATTTCCTGGGCGGTCTCTGGTCTTCACGGTCATGATCGTCAGTTTCCTGATCCCCTTCGACGCGATCGCGGTGCCGCTCTACAATGTCATGCGCGGGTTCGGACTGCAGAATACCTATCTCGGCCTCATCCTTCCCGGCATCGGCAACGGGCTGACCGTGTTCCTGCTGCGGCAATTCTTCCTCGGTTTGCCGAAGGACTTGCGTGAGGCGGGGCTTGTCGACGGCATGGGTTATTTCCAGATCTTCTGGCGCATCTACCTGCCGCTCAGCGTCCCGGCACTGATCAGCGCCGGCCTCATCATGTTCATCTTCCAATGGCAGGCCTATCTCTGGCCGCTTCTGATCGCGCCACGAACAGATCTCAAGGTCGCGGCGGTCGCCATCGCGCAGTTTTCCAGCGCTTACGATGTCAGTTTCGGCGTCATCTTCGCTGGCGCGATGTTCGTCTCGCTCATCCCGATGATCATCCTCGTCGTGTTCCAGCAATATTTCACGAGTTCTGTCGCCTCGACGGGCGGGAAGGAATAGGCTCGTTCAACAGAATTCAACATTATTCAACGGGAGACAACAATTGGCCCTCACAGACGCCGACCGCCTCAAGCTGCTCGCTCCGCGCAAGGGCAAGCTGCGCGCCGTTCTCGACACCGACACCTATAACGAGATCGACGACCAGTTCGCGCTGGTGCAGGCGATCCTCTCGCCGGAGCGCATCCAGCTCGAGGCGATCTATGCCTGCCCGTTCTTCAACAGCCGCTCGACCGGACCGGGCGATGGCATGGAGCTCAGCTATGGCGAGATCCTCGCCCTGCTCGAGCGGCTCGACGTCAAGTCGGAGGGCTTCGTCTATCGCGGCGTCACCGATTATGTCGGCTTCGACAAGAAGCCGCTCGAAGCGCCGGCGGTCGACGATCTCATCGCGCGGGCGCGCAGCGCCTCGATCGACGACCCGCTCTATGTGATCGCCATCGGCGCGATCAGCAACATCGCCTCGGCGCTCCTGAAGGCGCCGGACATCATCGACCGCACTGTGGTGGTCTGGCTCGGCGGCAATTCGCTCGAATGGCCGAACCAGAAGGAGTTCAACCTCAAGCAGGATATCGGCGGCACGCAGGTCCTGTTCGATTCCGGCGTCCCGCTCGTCATCCTGCCCTGCTGGGGCGTGGTCTCGCATCTGCATTCGACGGTTCCGGAGATCGAGCGCTATGTCGAGCCCTATGGCGAGATCGGCAAGTTCCTGGCGATGCGGTTCAAGGAATATGCCGACGATCACACCGGCTGGGCCAAGGAGATCTGGGACATGGCGGCCGTCGCCTGGCTCATCGACGACAGCTGGACGCCGAGCGTGCTCGTCCCGACGCCGATCATGACCGACAACCTCACCTACAGCACCGACCGCAGCCGGCATCTGATGCGCTACGTCACCTATGTCGAGCGCAACCCGATCATGCAGGACTTCATCGCCAAGCTGCAGGCCTTCGCCAAGAAGGCCTGAGCGGAGACAGCGCACCAAGGCGGGGGCGGGATCACCGCCTGCCCCGGCCGCCGCCGGCTCGGAACATCCTACGGCGGGTACGCCGGATATTTTCGCGATCCGCGATGGACAGTTGCGGCAAGTCGTGTGGAATCCGGCGATGCGCCCCGCGGACTGATCCGACGGGGCGCAGGGGGCGCATGCCATGAAGGTCAATGTCGTCTATGCGCATCCGGCGGCCGACAGCTACCACGCCTCGCTGCACCAGCGCATCCTCAGGGCGCTCGAGGCCAGGGGCGACGAGGTCATCGATTTCGACCTTTATGCGATGAAGTTCGACCCGATGCTCGGGGCGGAGGAATGGCACGGGCACGGGGAACCGCCAGCGCCGCCGCCGCAGGACCTCGCGGTCTATATCGAGGCGCTGCAATGGGCCGAGGCCTGCGTCTTCTGCTTCCCCACCTGGTGGTCGGGCATGCCGGCCATCCTCAAGGGCTATTTCGATCGGGTCTGGCGCCCCGGCATCGCCTTTGAACAGCCGCCGGGCGGAGGCCTGATCAAGCCGGCCCTCTCGAACCTCACGCGGATGGGCGTGGTCACCACCTGCGGCTCGCCCTGGTTCTACAACAAGCTCCTGATGCAGGACCCGGCGCGAAAAGTGCTGCTGCGCGGCTTGAAAACCACCTGCGCCGGCCGCGGCGTCAAGCACCTCTATCTCGCGCAGCACTCCATCTACGAGATCTCGCCGGAGGCGCGCGAACACTTCGCGAAAAAGGTCGAGCAACGGTTTGCGCGGTTCTAGGGCGCGGGCATAGGCGATGTTGTCGAGAGGTCATCAGAACCGCCGAAGGCAGCTTGAACGACGCAGGCGCAGCGGCTTCGGCCCCGCTGAGGCTGCAATGAGTGGACACCGCCTCCGCCGATCGAGCCCCGAAAACGCACATGTTCGGGGCATGGGTGATGTCCGGATTTCGATTTGGCGCCGTTATCCGATCAGTCGAAACCAGACTCGAATCGCGCCGGGCCTCTCGAAGACGAAGCGAAATCGAGCTCAACGACAACTCTCTAGCAGACGCCTTTCTTTGGAGAATTGGATAAATTTGGTCCATTTAGGCTGCCGTCGGCTCGCGCACTCAGCCTCAACCTCGATTTTTGCCCCGCGAAGAAATAGAATAATCAGGCTGCGAACTGGCAACTGTCTACGTGCGACACCGAGGACTGTCTCATGCGTATCACCCGAGTGCTTGTTGAGAACTTTAGAGGGCTACGCTCTATTGAATTGAACGGGCTGCAAGAGATCGTGGTGCTCGCTGGCCAAAATGGGTCCGGAAAGTCATGCGTTCTCGATGCCATCAGGTTGGTGAAATCAGTCTACGGCGGGTATCAGCAAAACGAGTTTCATCAATGGTTCAACGAGTTCCAGATCAATTTTGCAAACGATCCTAGGGCCTTCCTAAAGCTCTTCAACAATCCCGCCCTGCCTCTTACGATAGAGATTGACGTCTCGATTCATGAGGCAGAGCGCGAATTCCTTAAGGAACGTTCCGAAAGGCTAATATTAGACCAGGCGTGGCGAGCTGTAGTGCCCGAAATCTACCCTTGGAGAACTCTGAACGCTGCTCCATTCACATCACAGTTCAGATCCCGCCAGCCGGAGGTCTTACAGAAGGCCGCTGAGGATAAGCAGATTTTTGACAAAGAAATCGACCTTGAATCGATCACTGCGCGTGTGTACGTCGATCCAGGCTCGATTCCCCAGTTTAATCCATCGAAAGTACTTGAGCTCGTATTTAGCACCTTCGACCCTCATCACATTGGCGTTGTCGATTACCACGGACCTCACAGGTTATATGGTCGCGAGACGCTCCAAAATATCAATGTAAGCATCGAATCAAGTGATGAGCAACGCCGCCAAAGTGCCCTTTACAATTACAACTCAAAATACGGAAACGTTAAAAGTGAAATGGCAGCGGCTTATGTCAAAGAGGCTCTGGCCGCCAAGGCCGGCTATCCAATTGCCTCCACTGCTGATCTCACTAACACGCTTAAGGAACTATTTTCAGATTTCTTTCCTCACAAGGAATTTCTTGGCCCACAGGCCGACGGGGAAGGATCTCTCAGATTTCCTGTTCGTGTTGAGGGAAGCGAAGTTCATGACCTCGACGAACTCAGTTCCGGTGAGAAAGAAATATTATATGGATACCTTCGCCTTCGAAGCTCCGCTCCAAGAAATTCTGTAATATTACTTGATGAGCCAGAGCTTCATCTCAATCCAAAGCTTACTCGTAAGCTAGCTACATTTTATCATAGACATCTTGCCACGGCACTTGGCGATCAGATCTGGCTGATAACACATTCCGATGCCATTCTTCGCGATAGCGTTGGCAGAAAGGGCTTCAGCGTCTTTCACGTTACGCCAATCGCGTATGCCGCAGACGCTAGAAACCAGGCTCAATCTATCAGCGTTGATATGGAGCTTGAAAAGGCTATAATTGATCTGGTTGGTGATCTTGCCTCCTACACGCCAGGCGGTCGCGTAGTAATATTTGAAGGTGAGCACGCCGAATTTGATTTATGGATGACCAGTGAGTTATTCCCAGAACTCGCTGAAACAGCCAACCTTATATCCGGCACCAATAAAGTACGCGTTCGCGGTCTTCACGGTCTTCTCGAATCACTCGTAAAGGCCGGCCGACTACCGGGGATGGAGATATACTCGATAGTCGACCAAGACGACGAAAGAGGCCTGACGACAAGCGGCGTAAGGCAAGCTAGGTGGGACGCCTATCATATCGAAAACTTCTTGCTTGAACCGAAGTATTTGTTCGCAGCCATCCGCTCGATCGTGGGTCCCAGCCTTACTCTTAAGGAAGAGGACGTAGAATCTGAGCTAACCTCCTGCGCTGCAGATACAATCAATAAACTAGTTCTCCATTCGATCCAGAGCCACGTTAATGATCTCGTTGTGGGAGCAGCAGAGATACGAGTGAGTCCGCTGTCGAGAACAATAGGGCAAGATTATCATAATTCCATTAAGATAGCTCGTGAACGGATTGATGAGTTGGCTGTTGGCGCTCTTTCGGAGGTCTCCTTAAATAGTCTTTGCGAAAAGATACTTCAGGATCGTAGGGAAGAATTGCGGAACGGGACTTGGCGCAAGACGTTCCGCGGGCGTCTCGTTTTGAAGCGTTTTGTCGAGCGCTTCGGTAGCGGCGCAAAGTACGAATATGTCCGTCATGCCACGGTCGACAAGATGCGTCATGACGGCTATCGGCCAGCTGGAATGAAGATCGTCATCGACCCATTGTTGACCCCACGCCCAGTGCGCCCCCGCTGATTGAGAGCCTCGGAAAGTAGCCGCCTGATTTCGGTTGCTTCTGGGCAACAGTGTCTCTGCTGCGGCGGCCTGCAGCGCGCGGGTTTGAGGAGGCCGTCACCGTCGGCGCTAGCCAATCAATAGGTGGCGGTCGAGTTAGCACACCACTCAAAGCGCCCTAGCACCGCCCCCACGGAACATTCCGGCCTCACCCTAGTTCCGGCCAAGGCGCCTTTCGTCGGGCGCCTTCTGCAATGGAGCCGGGGCCCTAGGATGTGAGGACGATGCTGCGCACTCTTCCGCTCGTGGCGGGCGGGCTCCTGCTCGCGGGCTGCGGCGGCGGGGTTCTTGATCCGCAAGGTCCGGTCGGCGACGGCAACCGGCAGATTCTCCTGAATTCGCTCGCCGTGATGCTTGTCATCGTCGTGCCGACAATCATCGGCGCGCTCGTCTTCGCCTGGTGGTTCCGCGCCTCCAACAGCAAGGCGCGCTACCGGCCGGGCTTCACCTATTCGGGCCGCATCGAGCTCATCGTCTGGTCGATCCCGACGCTGACGATCCTCTTTCTCGGCGGGCTCATCTATTACGGCTCGCATGCGCTCGACCCGCGCCGTCCGCTCGGCCCGGCCGACAAGACGCTGGAGATCGAGGCCGTCGCGCTCGACTGGAAATGGCTCTTCATCTATCCCGCGCAGCGGATCGCGACGGTCAACGAACTGACGATCCCCGCCGGCACGCCGGTCCGCTTCCGCCTGACCTCGGCGAGCGTGATGAACGTCTTCTTCGTGCCGCAGCTCGGCTCGATGATCTATGCGATGAACGGCATGGAGAGCGAGCTCAACCTCCAGGCCGACCGGCCGGGCGAGCTCTATGGCCAGGGCGCGCATTACAGCGGCTCCGGCTTTCCGGGCATGAATTTCACGGTCCATGTCGTGCCGGCGGAGGCGTTCTCCGGCTGGGCGGCGGCGGTCGCCGACGGGCCGGGCGTTCTCGACGCCAAGAGCTATCGCGCCCTCGCGCTCCAGAGCAAAGACGTGCCGCCTTCCGCCTATGGCGAGGTGCAGGACGGGCTCTTCGACGCGATCGTCCGCCAGGAGATCCCGCCCGCGCCGGGGCCGAGCGGCGGCCGCGGCGGCGCGCCCGACGTGCACCCGGAAGCCCGCGCGGAGAGCCTCTCCGGAAGCGCCGCCGAAAGCGCTGCGGACGTTCCCGGCGCCAATCTCTGCACCGCGCCTGCCGGGACGATCCGGACGACGGCTCTCGGGGCCAAGCGAGGGGGCTGAACCATGCTCGGCAAACTGGACCTTTCCGCCATCCCGCTCGACGAGCCGATCCCGCTCGTCGCGGCGCTGGTCGTGTTCCTCGCAGCGGTCGGCGTGCTCGGCTGGGTCACGATCCGCGGCTGGTGGCCCTATCTCTGGCGCGAGTGGATCACCTCCGTCGACCACAAGCGGATCGGCGTCATGTATATCGTGCTCGCCGCCTTGATGCTGCTGCGCGGCTTCGTCGACGCGATCATGATGCGCACGCATCAGGCGGCGACCCTGTTCGGCCCCGGCTATCTGCCGCCGGACCATTACGACCAGATCTTCTCCGCCCATGGCACGATCATGATCTTCTTCGCGTCGATGCCCTTTATCATCGGCCTGATGAATTTCGTCGTGCCGCTGCAGCTCGGCGTCCGCGACATGGCCTTTCCGACGCTGAATTCGGTCGGCTTCTGGCTGACGGCCTCCGGCGCGCTGCTCGTCAATCTCTCGCTGGTGATCGGCGAGTTCGCGCGCACCGGCTGGCTGCCCTATGCGCCGCTCTCCGAGCTCGATTATTCGCCGGGCGTCGGCGTCGACTATTATCTCTGGGCGATCCAGATCTCCGGCGTCGGCACGCTCTTCACCGGCGTCAATCTCGTCACCACCATCCTGAAGATGCGCGCGCCGGGCCTCGGCTATCTGCGCATGCCGATCTTCTGCTGGACCTCGCTCGCCTCCGCGATGCTGATCGTCGCCGCCTTCCCGATCCTCACCGCGACGCTGGCGATGCTGACGCTCGACCGCTATCTCGGCTTCCATTTCTTCACCAATGCCGGCGGCGGCAACCCGATGATGTTCGTGAACCTCATCTGGGCCTGGGGCCATCCGGAGGTCTATATCCTCGTGCTGCCGGCCTTCGGCGTCTTCTCCGAGATCTTCTCCACCTTCTCCTCGAAGCCGCTGTTCGGCTACCGCTCCATGGTGGCGGCGACGCTGTTCATCTGCGTCGTCTCCTTCACGGTCTGGCTGCATCATTTCTTCACGATGGGCGCCGGCGCCAATGTCAACGCCGCGTTCGGCATCGCCACCTCGATCATCGCCGTCGGCACGGGCGTGAAGATCTACAACTGGATCTTCACGATGTATGGCGGGCGCATCCGCTTCGACACGCCGATGCTGTGGGCGCTCGGCTTCATCACCACCTTCACGGTCGGCGGCATGACCGGCGTGCTGCTCGCCGTGCCGGCCGCGGATTTCGTGCTGCACAACTCGCTGTTCCTGGTGGCGCATTTCCACAATGTCATCATCTCCGGCGTGCTGTTCGGCTCCTTCGCCGGCTATACGTTCTGGTTCCCCAAGGCCTTCGGGTTCCGGTTGCATGAAGGCTGGGGCAAGGCGGCGTTCTGGCTGACGCTGGCCGGCTTCATCCTCGTCTTCGCGCCGCTCTATCTCGTCGGGCTCGAGGGCATGACGCGGCGCCTGCAGCGCGTTCCCGTCGAGGGCTGGGGGCCGCCGCTGCTGGTGGCGCTTCTCGGCGTCGCCGTGATGATGGCCGGCGCCGCCTGCCAGATCATCCAGCTCGTCGTCTCCATCCGCCGGCGCGAGAGCCTCCGCGACGAGACGGGCGATCCATGGGACGGACGGTCTCTCGAATGGTCGACCTCCTCGCCGCCGCCGGCGTTCAACTTCGCGCGGTTGCCGCATGTCGAGAACGAGGAGCCCTATTGGAGCGTCAAGCAGCGCTCCATCGAGGGCCAGCCCCTCGAGGCGCCGGACAGCTACGAGCCGATCGAGATGCCGAAGCGGAGCGCGACGGGCTTCCTGACCGCCTTCTTCGCGACCGCGATCGGCTTCGCGCTGATCTGGCACATCTGGTGGCTCGCCATCCTCGGCTTCATCGGCGCCTATGCCACCTTCGTCGTCTTCGCCTGGCGCGACGAGGCGGAAGTGGAGATCCCCGCCGAAGAGGTCGCGCGCATCGACCGCGAGAGGCTGCGGGTGCGCGAGGCATGGTACCGGCGCAGGGAGGAAGCGGCATGAGCGCAACCACGGCCACGGGCGGCCTGCCCAGCGACATCTCCAGCCGCAGCGGCGCGCACGACCCCTATCGCCTCGGCCGCCATGACGGCGGCGCGGGGGTCGGCGAAGGCGGCCCGGCCTCGCGCTATGTCACCGTCAGCTACGGCTTCTGGATCTTCCTCCTCTCCGACATCATCATGTTCTCGGCGTTCTTCGCCGGCTATGCCGTGCTGTCGGGGGCGACGGAAGGCGGGCCGACCGGACGCGAATTGTTCGATCTGCCGCGTGTCGCCATCCAGACGGGGCTGCTGCTGACCTCGAGCTTCACCTGCGGCCTTGCGAGCCTCGCCAGCCACCGGCGCGACCAGCTCTTCACGCAGGTCTGGCTGGCGGTCAGCGGCCTGCTCGGGGCCGGCTTTCTCCTCCTGGAGCTCCAGGAGTTCGCGACGATGATCTCCGACGGCGCCGGGCCGTCGCGGAGCGCGTTCCTGTCGTCCTTCTTCGCCCTTGTCGGCTGTCACGGGCTGCATGTCGGGCTCGGCCTCCTCTTCCTCGCCACCATGATGGCGCAGCTCGCGGTCAAGGGTTTCCGCGACGACATCCTCCGCCGGCTGCACTGCTTCAACCTGTTCTGGCACGCGCTGGATATCGTCTGGATCGCGATCTTCAGCCTCGTCTACCTCCTGGGAGCGAGTTCATGAGCACGCGCGACAGCCACGAGGATCATGTCCCCGACATGGACGATGCCGCGCCCGGCCAGGAGGTCGTCAACGATCGCGAGCCGATCGGCGGGCTCACGGGCTACATCATCGGCTTCGGCCTCGCCCTGCTGCTCACGGCCGCCTCCTTCGCCGTGGTCATGACCGATCTCGTCTATGCCCCGGCCGTCATCTCGGCGCTCGTCGTGCTGGCCATCGCGCAGATGGGCGTCCATCTCGTCTTCTTCCTGCATCTGACGACCGGGCCGGACAACACCAACAACGCCCTCGCGCTCGCCTTCGGCGTCTTCGTCGTGGTCCTCCTGGTGCTGGGCTCGATCTGGATCATGTCGCATCTCGATCATGCCATGATGCCCGCGCACCAGATGGCTCCGGGAGGCTTCTAGGCTTGCCCTCGATCTTCGACCTGCTCGCCCTGCTGCTGACGGCGACGGCCGGCTTCGCCTGGGTCAACCATGTCTATATCGGCCTGCCGCACACGATCGGGCTGATGCTCATGGGCCTCGTTTCGTCGCTGCTCCTGATCGCCGCCGAGCTGCTCGTTCCCGATGTCGCCCTTTCCGACGAGCTCGCGAGCATCATCCGCCATATCGATTTCCAGCGCATCGTCCTCGACGGGATGCTCGCCTTCCTGCTCTTCGCGGGCGCGCTGCATGTCGATTTCTCGCGCCTGAGGCGCCGCGCATGGTCGGTCGGCACCATGGCCACCATGGGGGTCGTGGTCTCGACGGCGCTGGTCGGCACCGGGCTCTGGCTGCTGGCGCCGCTGCTCGGCGTCACGATCCCCTTCGTCTGGGCGCTCGTCTTCGGCGTCCTGATCAGCCCGACCGATCCGGTGGCGGTTCTCGCGATCCTGAAGACGGTGACGGTCCCGCCCTCGCTGGAGATCGACATGTCGGGCGAGAGCCTCTTCAATGACGGCGTCGCGGTGGTGCTGTTCTCCGTCCTGCTCGCCGTCGCGACCGGGACCGGCGACCTCGCGCCGCTCGCCATCGCCGAGATGCTCGTCGTCGAGACGGTCGGCGGCGTCCTCATCGGCCTTGCCGCCGGCTATCTCGCCTATCGCGCCTCGCGCCGCATCGACGACTATGTCATCGAGGTGATGATCTCGATCGCGCTGGCCATGGCGGCCTTCGCCCTCGCCTCCCGGCTCCATGCCAGCGGGCCGATCGCGGTGGTGGTCGCGGGTCTCTATCTCGGGAACCGCGGGCCCAAGGATGCGCTGAGCGACCAGACGCAGCGCTACCTCTTCGGCTACTGGACGCTGGTCGACGAAATCCTCAACTCGATCCTGTTCCTTCTGATCGGCCTCGAAGTGCTGGTCCTGCGCTTCAACGCCTCGCATGCGCTGCTGGCGCTCTGCATCATCCCGCTCGTCGTCGCCGCGCGCTTCGCCGCGACCTCGCTGCCGGTGATCGCGCTGCGGCGCTGGCAATCCTTCGCGCCCGGCAGCATCGCCATCCTGACCTGGGGCGGCCTGCGGGGCGGCATCTCGATCGCGCTCGCGCTGTCGCTGCCCGAAACGGCCGCGAAGCCGATGCTGCTCACGGCCACCTACTGCGCCGTCATCTTCACCATCGCCGTGCAGGGGCTGACGCTGAAGCGCGTCATCCGCCACTACTGCAAGGATGCAGCCGACCCCGGGCCGGAAGCGGAAGGGGCGGCGCGCTAGCGCCGCGCTTCGCCGCCGACGGCACCCGCGCCATGCGCGCCGCTCAGGACTTGAGCGGGACGCTGATGCTGCCGTCGCTTTCGAGGATCAGGCTCTCGACATTTTCGATGCCGCGCCCGCCGCTGGAGCGGACGGCGCTGAGGGCTTCGGGCTTTGTGATGCGTTCGCGGCGCATGGCCGCCTCGCAGAACGCGCCGTCCCGCGCCAGAAGGGCGGGCTCGGAGCGGACCGCGCCGGCGAAGGCCGGCGATCGTACCGAGAGGAAGGTGACGGCGAACTGGGCGAGAATGAGCAGAGCGAGCGCCGTGGCGCCCTCCGCGAGCGCCACCGATTCCTGGAGCAGGATGGCGGACAGCGTCGAGCCGAGTGCGACCGTGACCACGAGGTCGAAAGCGTTCAGCTTCGCCAGCGTCCGCTTGCCGGAAATCCGCAGAAAGGCGACCAGCGTCGCATAGGCGAGCAGCCCGACGATCACCGTCCGGACGATGCCCTGCCAGTTCTGAAAGAACATCGAACTCCAGTCCATCTCGTCTCCTCTGCCGGCCCACTCGTCGATCGCGCCGGCTGCGCGTCGCGGAGGGCACACGACACGCGCACCGCGGGCGCCGCAACCGGGCTTTAGTCCCCCAGTCAGCCGGAAGGCGAAGGTTCCCTTCAGCGGGACATGGAGCGGGATTTCCGAACAGCCCGCCGCCCGGTCACCGCCCGGTCACCGCCTGCAAGCGGCCGAGAACGCGGCTTGGCGGCCGAGACAATATCGTTGCAGCGCGACGAGGAGTCCGATCGGCGGAACGGCGGTGGACGCAGCCCGCCGCCTCACACATCAAATGTAAAATTGACCAATATACTCAATGGATTGGCTTTGTGATGCGCAGCGCATTGGGTAGTGTTTCGGGCTGCATCGCAAGCTGCGATCCAACCGGCGATTCTGCTTGCTGCAGCCCTGGCGGCCAAGCGCTGTGACAGGCCGCGCTCCGGTCACGCTGCGCGTTCGGCCATGCTGAGGAGCCCCTGCATGTAGCCGATCGCATGGGCGCGGCCGCGATGGTTCCAGGGCGTGTCGCCGTCCATCTGCGGGACATGGTCGTCGAGCAGGAAGCCGGTGAAGCCGTT